>CAVZBX010000002.1:0-128394 GCA_963773655.1 uncultured Actinomycetota bacterium | reverse complement strand
GACGTCGGCGTGGTGGACGATGCGGTCGATCATCGCGGCGGCGACGACTTGGTCGCCGAAGACGCCGGCCCAGGAGCTGAACGGCAGGTTGGAGGTCAGGACCAGGGAGGCGTGCTCGTAGCGGGAGGAGACGAGCTGGAAGAACAGGTTCGCCGCGTCCTGCTCGAAGGGCAGGTAGCCGACCTCGTCGACGATGATCAGCCCGTAGCGGCGTAGCCGGGTCAGCTCGGCGGGTAGGCGGCCGCGGTCGTGGGCCTCGCCGAGGCGGGCGACCCACTCGGTCGCGGTCGCGAACAGCACCCGGTGGCCCTGCCGGGCGGCGGTGACCCCGAGCGCGGTGGCCAGGTGGGTCTTGCCGGTGCCGGGCGGGCCGAGGAGGACGATGTTGCGGTGCTCGGCCAGCTACGCCGCCGGAGGCCAGGGCCTGCACGGGGGTGCGGGCGGTGGGCTGGTAGTCGAAGTCGAAGTCCTCGAGGGTCTTGACCGCGGGGAAGCCGGCGGCGCGGATCCGCAGCCGGGCACCGGAGGCGTTGCGGGCGGCGACCTCGCGTTCGAGGATCGCGGCCAGGTAGTCCTCGTGGGTCCAGCCGGCGTCGCGGGCGTGCTCGGCCAGGCGGGCCGCGGCCTGGCTGATCCGGGGCGCCTTGAGCGCGGCGGCCAGGTGGGTGATCGCCTTGAGCGTCTCGGCGGCGGGAGCGGCCTTGTCGCTCATCGTGGCCTCATCGTCTCGGCGTCGATGCCGAACGCGGTGTCGTACTCGGCCAGGTCCCGCACCAGGGACTCGGCGGCGGGGCGGCGTGCTGGCGGGGTGCTGGAAGGCGCGCCGTAGGGCCGCGGCCGCGCTCACGTGCGCGGGGTCGGTGACGGTCATGCCGCGGGCCCAGCGCCGGTCGTGGGTGGCGACGAGCCGGTCGCCGTGCCGGACCCGGACGGTGTCCAGGTCGGCGCAGACCTCGACCCGGGCCCCGATCGCGGACGGGTCGACCGAGTAGTCGTTGGTGTCGACGCGCACGTAGTAGTCCCGGCCGAGGCGGATGTGGTTGCGCCAACCCAGCTGCAGCACCGCCGGTGGCAGCGGCAGCATCGCCGCCTTGTCGGCCTGCAGCGCCTCGACCGGGCGGGTCTTGGTCGTACGCACCACTCGCGTGTTCGCGATGGCCAGCCAGTCGGTGAACTGGTCGTTGAAGTCCGCCGGGGAGTCGAAGTGCCGCCCGGGCATGAACGAGGTCTCGAACCAGCCGTTGCGTCGCTCGACCACCCCCTTGGACTCCGGGTCCCGCGGCGCCAGCAGCACCACCTTGGTGGCCAGCGTCCCGGCGAACACCGCGGCCGGCTCGGTCAGCTTCCGCCGCCCGATCCCGGACTCGTTGTCCCAGATCAGCCGGCGAGGAACCCGGCCCAGCTGGGTCAACAGCTCCCACGAGCCCAGCAGCAGATCCTCGGTCTTACGCGTCGGGATCATCCGGGCGAGCATGAACCGGGAGTACGCACACGTCATCACCAGCACCGGCAGCAACGCCCGCGACCCGTCCTCGAGCAGGATCTTGCGCGGCGGGAACCACAGATCGCACTGAGCAGCATCCCCGGCCGCCCAGGACAACCGGTCCGCCGGGTCGATCCGGCGATGCTCGGCCCGCACCCGGTTCACGTTGTCCCGGAACCACCGGATCGAGCCGGTCCACCCGACCCGCTCCGCCAGCACCGTCGCCGGCATGTCCGGGGTCTCCTCGAGCAGCTGACGCACCCGCGCCTCGAACGGCGTGAACGACGTCGGCCCCGGACGTCGCTGATACCTCGGCGGACCATCCGACGCCACCGCCTTGCCCACCGTCGTCCTCGAAATCCCCAACCGCCTGGCGATCACCGCCTTCGGCACCCGCTCGGCCGCCAGCCTCCTGATCAACGCCCAGTCCTCCAAAGTGATCACACTCCAATCGTCGAGAGAGTGTTCACTTTCCGAGCGCCGCCACCGTCCAGTCTTCAACCGCCGCCGACACCTCTGCCCAGACGCCGAAGGTTCGGCCCGGTGTCCACGCGGCTGACTCACGGCCCCATTGTTGGTCATGCGGCCGGATGTCCCTTCTTCCGGTTGGCCGTCCACAGGAACCTATTGGGTCATTGCAGCGGCGGGCTGACAGTCCATGTGGCGGTGGAGTGCCGCGGGTAGTGGGCTTTGGGTGATCCGGTGCCCCCGATCACTGCCTTCGATGGCGGTGACGGTGCCGTATCGCGGTCGGGCTGGCTTGGCCATGGAGGCTTCGGAGAGGCAGCGGCGGTCGTCGACGAGCCACTCGTCGTGGGTGCCGGCCAGGACGGCTCCGACGAGGCGGATGACGACGGCCCCTTGGGGAGGATCTCCACGACCCGGGCGCGGCATTTGATCTCCTTGTTCAGCCGCTCGAGGGGGTTGGTGGACCGGATCTTGCGCAGTGCTTCCTCGGGAAACGCGGCGAACGCGAGCACTTCGGTCTTGGCGGCGTCCATCACCGGCCCGATCCTTGGGGTAGCGGCCGGTATCGTGCGGAACAGCCGCGGCTGGGGGTGCCTCCCGCTTGCGTGTGCCCATCTCGGCCTCGCCCTTGGGGATGTGGCGCCAGGACGTTGCGGATGAAGTGCACCCGGCACCGCTGGTGGGAGCTGCCCTGCAGGGTGCGAGTGATCGCCGCGACCAGGCCGACGTGCTGGTCGGAGATCACCAGTTTGACCCCGGTCAGGCCGCGGTTCTTCAGCGACGTGAGGGACCCCCGCCAGAACGCCTCGTCCGCCCCCGCAAGCGGAGGTACCCCCCAGCTGTCTCCGACGTCGACGCCGAGGACCTCGCGGCGGCCGTCAGCGCTGACCCCGGTGGCCACGACGGTCCGCGTCCCCAACGGGCGCTGACCAATGCGCTACTCCCCCTTTGGGTTCGACATCCGGGAGAGCGCCTCGGCGATCTGCCGGTCGCGGCCCTGGGCCGCGTGCTGGTAGCGGAGGGCGGCGTTGACGCTGCTGTGGCCGAGGCGCTGCTGGAGCTCGGCCAGCGTCGCTCCGGCCATCGCCGCCATCGTCGCGCCGGTGTGGCGCAGGTCGTGGATCCGGAGGTCCGGTCGACCGGCCGCAGCCCGCGCCTCCTTCCAGTACTTGTAGAAGCCCGACGGCTGGAGGCTCGAGACCCCGTCGGCCGCCGGGAACAGCAGCGCGTCGGGCCCAGGTGCGACGAACTCCTCGAGGTGGTGCGCGAGCGCCGGCACGACGTGGGGCGGGATCGCCACGGTCCGGATGCCGGCAGCGGACTTCGGCGTGCCGACGACGGCGCGCCCATGAACCTGCGAGACGGCGCGCTCGACCCGAACGGTCCCGTTGACGAGGTCGACGTCCCGCCGGCGCAGCTCGAGCATCTCCCCCGACCGCAGCGCGCACCAGGCGCCGAGCAGCACCAGCGCCCGGTACCGGTCGGGCATCGCCTCGACGATGACCGCCAGCTCCTCGACCGTCGCCGGCCGGACGTCCCTCGCTCGCGGCGCGTTCGAGGCGCCACGGATGCGGCACGGATTGGCGTCGATGAGGTCGTCGGCGACGGCGGTGTTCATCACCGCCTTGAGCACCCCGTAGGCGCGGGCCCGGACCGTCGGGGTTCCGGGGTCCATCGACGCCCACCACGCACGGACGTCGGGCGACTTGATCTCGACGAGCGGCCGAGCGCCGAACGCCGGCAGGAGGTACTTCGACAGGATGTGCTCGTACCCCTCCCGGGTCTTCGGCTTGATGTCGCGCGTCGCGACCCACGTCGTCGCGTAGTCGCCGAAGGTCTCGAGCACCGGCGGCGGCGCGGGCGGCTCCGGCGGCTTCGGCCGCTCCCAGGCGCCGTCCGCGATCTTCCGGTGCTCCACGCCGAGCCAGCCCTCGGCGTCGGCCTTCGTGAAGAAGGTGACCGGGGCGTTGATCCGGCGGAGGTCGGGCGCCATGTAGCTCGCCTGCCAGCGCCCCGACGGCAGCTTCCGGATCTGGCCGAAGCCCGCGCCGGCCCCTCCGCCCGGTCATGACGACCCCGACTGGCACGACGGATTCCGTGCCGATCTGCGTGCCATACCGCGTGACCAATCCGTGTCCATCCCTGTCCCCCTGTGTCCACGTCGGCAAGCGTGCCGACACGGCACATCATCGCAGGTGAGAGGGGTGAACGACAAGGTCAGGAGCGAGAGCTGGCGAGGGGACTCGAACCCCTAACCACCTGTTTACAAGACAGGTGCGCTACCGATTGCGCCACGCCAGCGAGCCCGCCCCGAGGGCCGGACGACGCCACAACTCTACGTGCGCCACGAGGCCCTCGACGCACCCTCCACAGGCAGCCCGAGCCCGGCCGTAGCCGTCGAGACGGGGCGGCGGCGGCACGGGGGGACGCCGGATGCCGCACCCCGGCGGGCCCCCGACGTCAGCCGTCGGCCCGGCCGCGTCCGGGCCGCCCACAGGCGGCCGGCGCATCGGGCGGCCGGCTGCGCGGGAACCGGCCGGAGCGGGCGAGGGCGATCGGGGCGACGACCCACACGCCGACGAAGAGGGCGAAGGCCGCGGCAGCGCCTCCGACGGCCCACCCGATCCCGAACACGACGTCGACGACGAGGAAGACCATCCCGCACAGGGTCAGCATGAGCGCGGCGAGGCCGGCCAGGGCCAGGCGGTTGGCCGTCTCCACGAGCAGCATCCGCCGTCCCTGGCGGAAGAGCAGTCGGTGGAAGGCGACGGGCGCGAGGATGAGGCAGGTGGCCGTCACCGCACCGGTGAGCACGGCGACGTAGAGCACCTGCTGCCCTGCGCTGAGCGTGTCGAACTGGCTCGTGAAGGGCACCGTCACGAGGAAGCCGGTGAGCACCTGCACGCCGGTCTGTGCCGCCCGCAGCTCCTGCAGCAGCTCGGCCCAGTTGCGGTTCAGCGTCCGCCGCGAGAACGACGGGCTCCGGGCGTCGAGCCGTGGGGCGTGTGCCGACATGCCCTGCTCCCGTCTGCTCACCGCGCACCGGCGCCCCCGGCTGGCACCGCGCGGGATCCACGGTGGACTACCCGGACCCCGGCCCGGGAAACTCCACGACCGTGCGGGCCGAATGCCCCGGGGCGCGGCGGGCCGGGCGACGGCCCCACGGAGGTGTCCACCGCCCCGCGCAGGTGGCCTCCCACCGCGATGACCCCCTCAGACCAGCCCGAGCTCCTCGAACAGCCTCGCCACCCCCGCGTCCGCCGGCCCCGGCACGGTGCGGTCGGCCACCGCGAGCAGCGCGGCGTCGGCGCCCTCCACCGCCACCGCCAGCCCGGCGTACCGCAGCATCTCGACGTCGTTCGGCCCGTCGCCCACGGCCACGACGTCGTCGCGGGTCAGCCCGAGGTGGTCGACCACCTGCTGCAGCCCCAGCGCCTTGTGCACGCCGGCCACCGAGACCTCCCCGGCCGAGTCCCCCATCCCCGGGATCGAGCTGCGCTCGACGTGCACTCCCTCCCCCAGCTCGGCCGCCAGCACCGACCCGGCCACCGGCGAGTCGAAGAACACCGCCTTGCCGAACGCGTAGCCGTCGAGGTCGTCGGTCATCACCAGCGCCTCGAGGATGTCGTGCGGCCCGCCCTCCTCGAGCCCGGCCGGGCGCAGCACCGTCTCGATGAGCTGGAGCAGGCGCACGTCGGTGCCGGGCCGGCCGTACACCGCCTCGGGCGACTCGAGCACGAACGCGGCGCCGTGGCGGTCGAGCACCGAGCGCACCCGGGTGGCGAGGTCGCCGGGGAAGCGGCGGTCGGCGAGCACGTCCTCGCCGACGACCACGTGGCACCCGGCGCCGAGCACGAACCCGTCGAACCCGGCGCGCAGCACGTCGTCGGAGAGCAGCGAGCGCGGCCGCCCGGTGCACAGCAGCACGAAGTGCCCGTTGGCTCGGGCCGCGCGCACCGCCGCCTCGTGGGCGGCGGGCACCGCGCCGTGGGCGGCGTAGGTGCCGTCGACGTCGAGGAAGACGGCGCGCCGGCGGCCGGGCCCGCTCAGAGCCGGCCGTCCCGGAACGCGGCGAACGCCCGCTTGGACTCGGCGTCGAGCAGGACGATCGACTGCCCGTCGGCGCTGGTGCCGAAGCCGCCCTTGGCGACGGTGTGCCCGACCTTGCGGGGGTCGAGCCGGTAGAACGAGGCGACGAGGGTCAGCGCGTCCTCGGCGCTGAGGTCGGACTGCGCGTGCTTGCTGACGATCGACATCTCCTCGGGGATGATGCCGACGCCGGAGATCCGGGCCGCGACGGCGGCCGCGAGCAGAATCTCGCCCTGGTGCCGTGAGCGCCCGAAGTCGCCGTCGGGCAGCGACTTCCGCTCGCGCGCGTAGGCGAGGGCGTGCTTGCCGTCGAGGGTCCGCTCGCCCTTCAGCACCTTGGTGCCGCCGAGCAGCACGACGGTCTTGGCGATCGTCATCGGCACGCCGCCGGACTCGTCGACGATGTCCTTGAACCCGCTGAAGCCGGTGGCGACGAAGCCCTCGATCGGCAGCCCGGTGACCTTGCGCACCGTCTCGACCTGCCCCTTGCCGCCGGCGTAGGCGAACGCGGCGTTGATCTTCGCGCTGCCGCCACCCGGCATCGGCGCCCAGATGTCGCGTGCCATCCCCATGAGGCCGCCGCCGCCCTTGCCGTCGACGCCGATGACCTGCAGCGAGTCGGCGCGGGTGCCCTCGAGGGTCTTCCCCGGGCGGGCGTCGGAGCCGATGACGAGGACGAACCGGGGGCCCTTGCCGAGCGACGCCTTCCGGTCGAGCGAGGGCCACCAGCCGCCGACGACCCGCCACTTCGGCCCGACGAGCAGGGTGACGTCGTCGTCGTGCGTGACGACGGCCACGCGCTGCTTCTTCCACCTGCCGAGGTGGGCCTCCGCCTCGATGCCGGTCTTCCCCTCGTAGACCTCCGCCACGGCGGCGGTGAGGGCGGGGTCGCCGCCGTCGACGACGACGTCCGGCGTCGGGGTGGGGCTGGCCGAGGTGGGCGCGGCGGTGGTGGAGGCCGTGGGCTCGGGGCCGCCCGAGCAGGCCCCGAGCAGGCCGACCGCCAGCACCGCGGCGAGGAGGGGACGGGCACGCATGCAGGAAGCGTAGGTCCGGGCCCGGCGCGGCCACGAACCGGTCCCGCCGCTCCCGGCATCGCCGCCGCTCAGGTGGGCGACCCGCCGTCGGCCGGCGCCGGCCCGTCCGCGGTCCTGGGCTCACCTCGGTAACGGCGGTCGAAGGGCGAGGCGACGATCTCGCCGAACACCGTGCCCGTGGCGATGGCGAGCAGCACCGCACCCGCCCCGAGCAGGGTGGTGATGCCGGCCTGGATGGACAGCAGCCCCGGGTCGCTGCCCGAGGCGACGAGCTCGTAGAGGCCGCGGAAGATCGTCAGACCGGGCAGCAGCCCGAAGGTCGCCGGCACGACGAGCACGAGCGAGGGCGCCTGCATCCGCTGGGCGAGCAGCCGCCCGACGACCCCGATCGCGACCGCGGCGAGCCCGGTGGCGGTGAGGACGCCGAACCCCAGGCCGCGGGTGAGCAGCGCTGCGGCCCCCGCCCCGGCCACCGTGAGCAGGCCGGTGGGCAGCACCAGCATCCGTCGGCTCTGCACCGTGACCGCCGCGGCCAGCCCCACCACGAGGGCACCGAGCAGGCCGGGCACCAGCGGGGCCTGGCTCACCCGCAGGTCGAGCACGGACGGCGGCACGAAGTCGGTGTCGAGGAGCTGGGTGATGGCGAGCATCGCGCTCAGCCCGCCCGCGATGCCGATGACGAGGCCGGTGAGCGAGAGCGAGACCCCGAGCAGCCTCCCGGCCCCGGTGAGCGGGTACCCGAAGAGCACGTCCTCGATCGCCGAGGCCATGGTGCGCCCCGGCAGCATCGCGACGATGCCGCCGGCCACGATGAAGGCGAAGTCGGTGCCGCTGATGGACACCGCCCCGAGCGAGCCGGCGGCGAAGAACGCACCGGCCGACATCGTCGCGACGAACGCGTTGATGGCGTTGACGTAGAACTCGGGCAGGTCGATCCGCCCGAGCAGCTGCCCGATGCCGGCCACGCCGAGGACGACGACGATGGTGACCGCAGCCGGCAGCGGGCCGGCCCCGATCATCACCGCGACGGCCGACGCGAGCATCGCGCTCGCCACCGACACGGCCCACACCGGGTAGTTGCGGGGGTGCCGCTTGATGGCGCGCAGCCGCTCGGCCGCCTCCTCGGGCGTCACGTCGCCGGCGACGAGCGCGGCGACGAGCCGGTGCACGGCGACGAGCCGGCCGTAGTCGAACCGGGTGCGCCGCACCACCCGCAGCACGGTGTGGGTGCGGCCGTTGCTCGAGTGCGCCTGCACGAAGAGGGACTGCAGGGTGATGTCGAGGTCGATCGCGTCGACGCCCCCGGCCGCCGCCACCGCCGCGACCGCGCCCTCGACCTGCGGGGCACCCGCGCCACAGCGCAGCATCAGCTCGCCGACCCGCACCGCGAGCTCGACCGCATCGCGCGTGGTGTCGTCCTCGGCGGCGACGTCGGGGATGCGGGCGTGGCGGTACGGCGTGCGCCGGAGCAGGTCCATCATCGGCATCGGCTCCGTGGGCAGGTCGCCCCGGAGGATGCGCGAACGGCGCTCCTTCGGCGCGGTCGGGCGCCGGTCCTTCGGGGCCATCACAGCGCGGGCACCACGTCGTCGACCCAGCCGGGCGCCTCCAGCATCGGCCACCACGACGGCCCGTCGCCGGTGAGGGTGAGCAGCAGCAGGGCCACGGCCCCGACGAGGAGCCCGCCGGTGACCGCCTTGCGGAGCAGGTCGGTGGGGGTCAGGCCGCGCACGATGCTGCGGCTGCCGCGGCGCAGGCTGGCGCCGCCCGGGCCCCACCAGGCGGTGAGCCCGGCGAAGACGCCGGCCGAGACCAGCGGCACCACGCCGTCCGCGGGCGCCGAGGAGCCGGTGACCGCGGACATGGCCAGCGCACCGGCGAACATCGCGCAGACCCCGACGAAGAGCGGCACGACGAGCGCCACGACCGCGCCCACGGCCCCGACGAGGAGGTGCCAGGGACTGCTCGCCACGGCGACCGCGACGTCGGAGCCGCGGCGGCCACGCTCGTGGCGGCGCATCACCAGGGCGGTGACCGAGCGGTCGGCGGTGCGGGCCAGGGCGGTCCACACGGTCAGGGCGAGCACGCCGACGAGCGGCGCCGAGGCGGTGACGGCGGCGAGGAGGGCCAGCAGGGCGAGCAGCGTGCCGGAGCGCAGCGGACGGCCGATGCGCGGGTCGGCGTGCTCGCCGTGGCCGTACCGGGCGGCGTCCCAGTCGGACTCGCCCTGGGGGACGGGCTGGCCGGGATGACCGGGCGGCAGCTGCTGACGCTGCGGCACCTGGGCCGGCGGCAGCTGCTGGGGATGGCCCTGCCCGGGTGGGGGCGGGGGCAGCTGGTGCTGCTGGGGCCGGGCCGGCCCGGGCGGCGGGGGCTGACCGGCGCGGCGGGCCTGCCCCGGGCCGGCTGGGCCGGCGGGGTGGCCCGTGCCGGTACCCGGGGGCGGCGGCGGAGGCATGGTCGGGGCGGGGGCGACCTGCGGGGCCACCGGCGGCGGGCCGCCCGACATGGCGGCACCGGGGCCCGGCCCGGCCGCACGCGCCATCCCGGCGGCACCCGCGGCGCCGGCCAGCCCGGCGGCACCCGCGGCACCCGCGGCACCGGCAGCCGGGAGCGCGGCCGTGCGCGGTGCGCTGAGCCGCTCGGTCTCGGCCGGGCGCGACCGGCGCACCTCGATGGCCTCGGTCACCGGGGCCCCGTGGGCGTAGCGCTCGAGGGCCCGCACCACCTCGTCCTGGTGGGGTCGCTCGTGCGGGAACGGGGAGAGGGCGGCGAAGAGCAGCGGCTCGATGCGCGGGTCGACGGCGCGCAGGTCGGGGTCGCCGGCGGCCACCCGGGCCAGCACCGCGTTCATCGCACCGTGCCCGAACGGCGGGGTGCCGGTGGCGGCGAACGCCGTGGTGGCCGCCCATCCCCACCAGTCGGTGGCGTCGGTGACGTCCTCGCCGTGGATCACCTCGGGCGCGAGGTACCCGGGGGTGCCCATCACGAGGCCGGTGCTGGTGAGCCGCACGTCGTCGACGACGTGGGCGATGCCGAAGTCGATGAGCACCGGGTCGCCGTCGACGAGCAGGACGTTGCCCGGCTTGACGTCGCGGTGCACGACGTCGACGGCGTGGATGGCCTCGAGCGCCTCGGCGAGGCCGGCCGCCACCCGGTGGAGGTCGGCGGGCGGCAGCGGCCCGCGGTCGGCGACGTACTCGTCGAGCGCCGGGCCGGGCACGTAGCGGGTGACGATGAAGGGGGTGTCGCCATCGACGTCGGCGTCGATGACCGGGGCGACGCGGGGGCTGCGGATGCGGCTGAGCGTGTCGACCTCGCGCGACAGGCGGGCCCGCGCGGCCGGGTCGTGCGCCACGTGCGGGCGGAGCACCTTGATCGCCACCGCCCGGCCGTGCCCGTCGAGGGCGAGGTGCACCATCCCCATCCCGCCCTCGCCGAGGCGCTGCACCAGCCGGTAGCCGCCGAGCCGCGCGTGCTCGCGCGGCCCGTCGGTGTCCTCCTCCGGCGGGCGGCCGTCGGCGTGGGCGTCGGCGGTCATGCCTCCACGGTAGGCGCTCGGGCTGGGCGAGCGCTGACAGCAGCGGTCACGGCCCCGTCACGGCTCGGTGGCCGCGGTGGGGGCGGACCCTCGTCGTGAGGGCTCAGGGCGCCTGCTGGATGTAGTCACGCAGCTGGTCGCGCTCGCTCTGGAGGGCGTCGATGCGGCTCTTGACGACGTCGCCGATGCTGACGATGGCGTGCAGGCCGTCGTCGGTGACGACGGGGATGTGCCGGATGCGGCGCTCGGTCATCATCGCGGCCAGGTTCTCGAGGTTCTCGTCGGGGCCGCAGGTGTGCACCTCGGCGGTCATGATCGTCGAGACGCGGGCGTCGAGCACGGCCGCACCGCTGCTCTTGAGGTGGATGACGATGTCGCGCTCGCTGACGATGCCGTCGACCGCGGACCCGTCGTCGCTGACCACCACCGCGCCGATGCGGTTCTCGGTGAGCACGTCGACCAGCTCGCCGACCGTGGCGTCGGACCGCACCGTGATTACTCCCGAGCCCTTGCGCTTCAGGACATCCGCAATCCTCATGCTCCGACCATAGGGCGCGGCGGAGCGGCGCGCCAGAGCGAGAGTGCCGGTGGCCCACCGGGATCGGACGCCCGGCCCACCTCGTGGACCGTCCGGACGCCGACGGCACCCACGGGCCCGGCACCCGCCTCGTCCGGTCGCCGCGGTCGGCCGCGACGGACCGTGGTCGGCGGTGGACGGGCGGGGGCGGCCGTGGACGCGCGGTACCGCTGCCGCTGCGGGCACGGCATACTGGCGGCACCGCTTGCACCGACGCAGTGGGAGCTCCACCCCCTTTACGACGGACCGTCCGGCACGTTCCTGCCGGTGAAGGAAGGCAAAGACGCCATGGCAACAGTCAAGTTCGACAAGGCCACCCGCATCTACCCGGGCAACGACTCGCCCTCGGTCGACCGCCTCGACATCGACGTGGCCGACGGGGAGTTCCTCGTGCTCGTCGGTCCCTCCGGCTGCGGCAAGTCCACCTCGCTGCGCATGCTCGCGGGCCTCGAGGAGGTCAACGACGGGAAGATCTGGATCGGTGACCGCGACGTCACCGACCTCTCCCCCAAGGACCGCGACGTCGCGATGGTCTTCCAGAACTACGCGCTCTACCCGCACATGACGGTGGCCGACAACATGGGCTTCGCCCTGAAGATCGCCGGCGTCGACAAGAGCGAGATCCGCAAGCGCGTCGAGGAGGCCGCCCAGATCCTCGACCTCACCGAGTACCTCGAGCGCAAGCCCAAGGCCCTCTCCGGTGGCCAGCGCCAGCGCGTCGCCATGGGCCGGGCCATCGTCCGCTCGCCGCAGGTGTTCCTCATGGACGAGCCGCTGTCGAACCTCGACGCCAAGCTCCGTGTCCAGACGCGCACCCAGATCGCCTCGCTCCAGCGCCGCCTCGGCGTCACCACCGTCTACGTCACCCACGACCAGATCGAGGCGATGACGATGGGCGACCGGATCGCCCTGCTCAAGGACGGCATCCTCCAGCAGTGCGCCACGCCGCGCGAGATGTACGACGAGCCCGCCAACGTCTTCGTCGCCGGCTTCATCGGCAGCCCGGCGATGAACCTGGTCTCGGTGCCGGTCAGCACCGACGGGGTGAAGTTCGGCAGCCACCCGGTCGACATCGAGCGCGACAGCCTCTCGAAGGCCGGCCAGGCGGTCATCGTCGGCGTCCGTCCCGAGGACGTCGAGGTCACGACGAACGAGGACGGCCTGGAGCTGCAGGTCGACGTCGTCGAGGAGCTCGGCGCCGACGCCTACGTCTACGCCACGCCGGTCGACTCCGCCATCCAGCTGGAGGGCGGCGGCGACGACAACCTCGCCAAGCCGTTCATCGCCCGGGTCGACGGCCGCAACGTGCCCAAGGCGGGGACCACGATCTTCGTGTACCCGAAGCAGCAGCACATGCACGTCTTCGACAAGGAGTCCGGCGCCCGCATCTGACGCCGCACCCGCACGGCGAGGACGCCCCGGACGACGCCGTTCGTCCGGGGCGTCCCGACATCCGCCCCGCCCCCGGAGGACCGATGGCGCTCGAGCTCACCGCCGCCCGCCCCGACCCCGCGCTCCTCGACCTGCCCTGGCGGGCGCCCCTCGAGGAGTGGCCCGAGGACATCCTCGCCGCCCTGCCCCGCGGCATCTCCCGGCACGTCGTGCGCTTCGTCCGGCTCTCCGGCCGGGTGCTCGCGGTCAAGGAGATCAAGGTCGACCTCGCCCGCCGCGAGTACGAGATGCTGCGCAACCTGCGCCGGCTCGACATGCCCGCCGTCGAGCCGTTCGCCGTGGTGAGCGGCCGGCTCGACGCCGACGGCAACCCGCTGGACGCCTGCCTGGTCACCCGGCACCTCCAGTACTCCCTGCCGTACCGGGCCCTGTACAGCCAGACCCTGCGCAAGGGCACCGCCACCCGCCTCATCGACGCCCTCGCCGTGCTCCTGGTCCGGTTGCACCTCGCCGGCTTCTGGTGGGGCGACGTCTCCCTCTCGAACACCCTGTTCCGCCGCGACGCCGGCGCCTTCGCCGCCTACCTCGTCGACGCCGAGACCGGCGAGCTGCGGCACCAGCTGAGCACCGGCCAGCGGGAGCACGACCTCGAGATCGCCCGCGTCAACATCGCCGGCGAGCTGATGGACCTCGACGCCGGCGGGCTGCTGCAGGAGGAGCGCGACCCGGTGGAGGTGAGCGAGCGGATCGTCACCCGCTACCGCGAGCTGTGGGACGAGCTGACCGGCAGCGAGCTCATCGACGACTCCGAGCGCTGGCGCGTCGACGACCGGATCCGCCGGCTCAACGCCCTCGGCTTCGACGTCGACGAGCTCGAGATCACCACCGACATCGACGGCACCTCGCTGCGCATCCAGCCCAAGGTCGTGGACTCCGGCCACCACTCCCGGCGGCTGCTGCGGCTCACCGGGCTGGACGTGCGCGAGAACCAGGCGCGCCGGCTGCTCAACGACCTGGGCGTCTACACCGCCGCCACCGGGCGGCAGGGCGACGACGAGGAGATCGTCGCGCACGACTGGCTGACGGCGGTCTACGAGCCGGTCACGCGCCAGGTGCCCCGCGCGCTGCTCGCCAAGCTCGAGCCGGCGGAGGTCTTCCACGAGGTGCTCGAGCACCGCTGGTACCTCGCCGAGCGCGCGCAGCACGACGTCCCCCTCCAGGCGGCCCTCGACGACTACCTCGCCCAGGTGCTCCCCCAGAAGCCCGACGAGGTGGCCGTGCTGGGCGTCGACACCGAGGAGCTGCCGGTCCTCGCCGGGGACGACTGACCGCCGGACCGGTCAGGCGGGTGAGAGCCAGGTCCACCCGGGGACGTTGCGCAGCACCCAGTACGCGAGCAGCGCCGCGAAGATGCCGTAGAGCACCCACGCCGGGGCCAGCCGCCGCTTCGGGCGGCCGGTCCACATCCGGAAGGTCCAGTTGGCGAAGCCGACCGCGAGGGCGAGGAACGCGATGACGGTGAGCGGGTTGCGCGCGAGCGCGGTGCCGACGTCGCCGTCGGACAGCGCCCTCGTGGCCCGCAGCGTGCCGCACCCGGGGCACCAGGTGCCGGTGAGGAGCAGCCAGGGGCAGGTGGGGTAGGTGCCCGGCTCGTTCGGGTCGACGACATGCACGGCGAGCACGAACGCCGTGGCCCCGAGCGCGGTGGCCCCCGGCCCGACCAGGCGCCTGGCCCGGCTCGGCTGCCCGAGCCGGACCGGCGACCTGGTCTGGACCGCGGTCACGTCAGTAGCCGACGGTTGAGGAGGAGTTGGCGACGATGCCGGCGACGGCGAGCAGCCAGAAGCCGACACTGACGACGATGGCGATGATGCCGACGATGACGGACCACTTGATCCACTTGCCGGCGTCGGCGGCGGACTGGCGGGCGCCCGCCTGGTCGCCCGCGGCCCACTTGCTGTTGACCTCGGCCGACTTGATGATCGCGACGATGCCGAACGGCAGGCAGCAGAAGATCGTGACGAGGATGGACCAGACGAGCTTGTTGTCGGGCGGGGCCGCGCCCATCCCACCGTCGCTGGGCGGCGGGGCGCCGTACCCGGGGGGCGGCGGCGGGGTCGAGCCGTAGTCGGACATGTGCTGTTCCCTCTCTGCAGTACCCCGGCCCTGTCCAGGGTGGACAAGCCGGTTCGGCACAGCCTTCCACACCCGGGCCGCTCGCGCCGTTAGGGTCGGGGCGACCACGCGCCCGCACACCGGAGGAACCATGACCACCACGCCCCCGCCCCCGCCCCCGCCCGGGGACGGGCCCCCGCCCCCGCCCGAGGAGCCCCGCGAGGAGCCGCACGAGGAGCCCCGCGAAGAGCACCGCGACGACCCGCTGGCCGCACCCTTCGAGCAGCCCCGCGACGAGGGTGAGCACACCAGCGCCGCCCCGCCACCGCCCCCGCCGTCGACCCCGGGCGACTACCCGCCGCCGTCGAGCGCGGGCGACTACCCGCCCCCGCCGCCCCCGCCGGGCGACTCGGGGTCCGGCGGTCACGACGCACCGCCGCCTCCGCCGCCGAGCGCCTACGGCAGCGATGTCGGCGGCTACGGGGCCGCACCGGGACCGGCGGGCATGCCGGCCTCGCAGCCGTCCAACCAGAAGGCCACGATCGCCCTCGTCGCCGGCATCGCCTCGATCGTCTTCGCGATCTGCTGCTCGATCCTCGGCGTCGTCCTCGGCGGCCTCGCGATCTTCTTCGGCAACCAGGCCAAGGGCGAGATCGCCCGCTCGGGCGGGGCCCAGGGCGGCGCCCAGTACGCCCAGTGGGGCTTCGTCACCGGCATCGTCGGCGCCGTCCTCGGCGTCATCATGCTGTTCCTCGGCCTCGCCCTGAACGTCGGCGGCGGCCTGACCAACCTCGGCATGTGACATGACCGTCATCCGCACCACCGCCGGCGACCGCACCACCACGACGTGGTGGGCGGTCGCCGGCGCGGCGGCGGGGGCGGGCAGCATCGCCTGGCTGGTCACCCACGATCCCAACACCCCCGGCCACTACCCGGCCTGCTTCCTGCTGAGCACCACCGGGTACTACTGCCCCGCCTGCGGCGGCACCCGCGCCACGTACGACCTGCTCCACGGCGACGTCGCCAGCGCCTTCGCCCGGCACCCGCTGGTGCCGGTGCTCTACCTCGCCGTCGTCCTCGGGCTGGCGTACCACTGGGTGCGCCGGCGGAGCGAGCGGCTGCCGCCCCTCCGCGTGCCCAACTGGGTGTACCCCGCCGCCGGTGTGGCCCTGCTCGTCTTCGGGGTGCTGCGCAACCTCCCGGGGTGGGAGTTCATCAGCCCCGCGTGAGCGGCGCCTGACCCCCGGCGTTGCGTGAGCGGCGCCCGGCAGGTCCGGGCCGGTCGGGGCGGCGCTCACCCGGGTGTGCCCGGTGAGGCCCGGGTGAGGGTGGTCAGCCGCGACGCTGGCGCGCCACCTCGTAGAGGGCGACGCCCGCGGCGACGCCCGCGTTGAGCGACTCCACTCCCGAGGCCATCGGCACCGACACGATCTGGTCGCACGTCTCGCGCACCAGCCGCGACAGGCCCTTGCCCTCGGATCCCACGACGACGACCAGCGGCTCGGTGGCCAGGTCCAGGCCCGGCAGCTCGACGTCGCCGTCCATGTCGAGGCCGATGACGAAGAAACCGGCCCTGCGGAAGTCCTCCAGCGCCCGGGTGAGGTTGGCCGCCTGGGCCACCGGAACCCGCACCGCGGCCCCGGCGCTGGTCTTCCACGCGCTCGCCGTCATCCCGGCGGAGCGGCGGCTGGGCACGACGACGCCGTGGCCCCCGAAGGCGGCGACGGAGCGGACGATCGCGCCGAGGTTGCGCGGGTCGGTGATGCCGTCGAGGGCGACGACGAGGGGCACACCGGGGACCTGAGGGTCGATGAGGTCGCGCGGGTGGGCGTACTCGTAGGGCGGCACCTGCACGGCGAGGCCCTGGTGCACGGCGCCGTCGGTGAGGCGGTCGAGTTCGCCCCGGGGGGTCTCCAGCACCGGGATGCCGCGCTCGGTGGCCGTGGCGATGGCCTCGCGCACCCGGTCGTCGGCGTCGATCCGGCCCGCGACGTACATCGTCGTCACCGGCACCTCGGCGCGCAGCGTCTCGACGACGGCGTTGCGGCCGGCGACGACCTCGCTCGACGGCTTCCCGCTGCGGCGCTGCGGCGCACCGCGGCCGGAGCGGTCGTCGCGGCGACCGGCGGCCTTGTGCGCCTTGTGGTGCGGCCGGTCGGTGGCCTTGGGCGTCGGCCCCTTGCCCTCGAGGCCCTTGCGGCGCTGGCCGCCCGACCCGGCCGTGGGGCCCTTCTTGCCGCCCTTGCGCACCGCGCCGCGGCGCTGGCTGTTGCCGGCCACGTCAGTCCCCCTTCGAGCGGGCGACGGACCAGCGGGCGCCGGCGGCCGTGTCCTCGAGGACGATGCCGGCGGCGGTCAGCTGGTCGCGGATCGCGTCGGCGGTCTCGTAGTCGCGCGAGGACCGGGCCCGGGCGCGGGCGGCGATCCGGTCGCGGACCAGCGCCTCGAGCGCGGCCAGGGCGTCGCCGCCGTCGCCGTCCGCCTCGGACCACGCCGGGTCGAGCGGGTTGACGCCGATGACGTCGGTCATGGCCACCACCCTCCGGGCGACGAGCGCGGCGTCCTCGTGGTCGCCATCGACGAGCGCGGTGTTCCCGGCGCGGACCGCCTCGTGGACCACCGCGAGCGCCCCGGACACGCCGAGGTCGTCGTCCATCGCCTCCCGGAACTCCGCGGGCAGCTCCTCGGTGCCGTCCGGCACCAGGCTCGTGACCCCCGGCAGCGCCCGGTGGAGGAAGCCCTCGATCCGCTCGACCGCCGCCCCGGCCTCCTCGATGGAGCCGGGGTGGTACTCGATCGTCGAGCGGTAGTGGGCCGCGGACAGGTAGTAGCGCACGGCGAGGGGCCGGTGCTCCTTGACGACCTCGCTCACCCGCAGTGAGTTGCCGAGCGACTTGCTCATCTTCTCGCCGCCCATGGTCACCCAGGCGTTGTGCAGCCAGTAGTTGGCGAAGCCGAGGCCCGCCGCCCGCGACTGGGCCATCTCGTTCTCGTGGTGGGGGAAGCGCAGGTCGACCCCGCCGCCGTGGATGTCGAAGGTGTCGCCGAGGTACTTGCGCGCCATCGCCGAGCACTCCAGGTGCCAGCCCGGCCGGCCGGCGCCGAACGGCGTCGGCCAGGACGCCGTCGGCGGCTCGTCGGGCTTGTGGCCCTTCCACAGCGCGAAGTCGCGGGGGTCGCGCTTGCCGCGGGGGTCGGCATCCTCGGCCTCGGCCATGTCGTCGATGCTCTGGCGGGTCAGCTCGCCGTAGCCGGGCCAGCTGCGCACGTCGAAGTAGACGTCGCCGGAGCCGTCCGCCGCGCGGTACGCGTGCCCCTTCTCGACGAGGGTCTCCATCAGCTCGACCATCTCGGGCACGTGGCCGGTCGCGCGGGGCTCGTAGGTGGGCGGCAGGACGCCGAGCGCGTCCAGCGCGGCGGCCGTCTCGACCTCGTGGCGGTAGGAGACGGCGAACCAGGGCTCGCCGGCCTCGGCGGACTTGGCGAGGATCTTGTCGTCGATGTCGGTGACGTTGCGGATGAGGGTGACGTCGTAGCCGTGGCCACGCTCCATCCAGCGCCGCAGGATGTCGAACGCGACCGCGAAGCGGACGTGGCCGATGTGCGGCGGCGCCTGCGTCGTGAGCCCGCAGATGTAGATGCCGGCTCGCCCAGGGGTCACCGGGACGAAGTCGCGCAGCTCGCGGGACAGGGAGTCGAACAGGCGGAGGGTCACCCGGTCAAGGCTACCGGCGGCGCGGCACCCGCCCGAACCACCAGGGCCGGGTGACGGCCGCCCACGACCCCGCCCGGCCCACCAACCCCTCCCCCGCCCGGCCCACCATCGCGTCCCCCGCCCGGCCCACGCATCCCGTCACCCGCCCGGCCCACCATCCCGTCCCCCGCCCGGCCCACCATCCCGTCCCCCGCCCGGCACACCCGTCCCGTCAGCCCTCCGTCCCCGCCTGCATGCGGGGAACAACCGCGTCCTCACTGTGACGACGCGGTCAGCCGGCGCTGACGCCGCAATTTCCCCGCCACGGCCGGACAACCCCGTCAGCGGTGTGGCGGAGGACCCGCCTGTGGATGGCGACCCGGCGGCCCCGACGCATCACGCCACCATCGGTGCCATGGACCCTCGCCTCGACGCCCTCGCCCAGCGCCACCAGGGGGTGGTTTCCGTGCACGACGCCGCGCGCCTCGACATCGACGCCGACGGGCTGACCGCGCTGGTGCGGCGCGGCGAGCTGGTGCGGGTACGACGCGGGGCGTACGTCCTCGCCGAGGAGTGGATGCAGGCACCACCGGGGCGACGCCTCGCGCTCCGCACCCGGAGCATCCTCCACGCGCGAGGCACCGGGGCGGCCACCCACCAGAGCGCGCTGGCCGTGCACGGCCTGGCGCTCCACGGCCTGCCCCTCGACGTCGTGGACGTCTCGGCCACCGCGACCCGCAGCCGCGTGGCCGCCGGCCTGCGCGTCCACCCGGCCGACGCCGCGGTACAGCCCACGGCAGTCGACGGGTGCTGGTGCGTGCCCGCCTCGACCGCCCTGGTGCAGGTGGCGCTCCGACACGGACGTGACGCCGTCGTCGTGGCCGCTGACGACGGGCTGCACCGGGGCGTCCTCGACCTGGACTCCGTCCGCAGCGAGCTGCAACGGCTCGGAGGGACGCGGCGGAAGGTCGTCAGGGCCGAGCGGTGGCTGGCGATGGCTGACGGTGCGAGCGAGTCCGCGGGCGAGAGCCGGACCCGGCTGCTGCTCACCGACCTGGGCTGGACGGTCCGCAGCCAGGTGCGGGTCCTCGACGGCGACGAGGTGGTGGCGAGGGTGGACCTGCTCGTCGGCGAGCGCGTCGTCGTCGAGTTCGACGGGCTCGTCAAGTACGAGGGCGCCGACGGACGCGCCGCCCTTGCGGCGGAGAAGCGGCGCGAGGACCGCCTCCGGGCCCTCGGCTACGAGGTCGTCAGGCTCACGTGGGCCGACCTCGACCACCCGGCGAGGGTCGATGCGATGCTGCGCCGGGCAGCCGCCCGCGCAGCGGCGCGCGGTCCCCTGGCGCCCGGACCAACCCCGACATCACTGTGACGACGCGGTTGTCGGACGGTGGCGGCGCAATTGCCGCGACACCACCGCACAACCGCGTCCCGGCTGGGGCTCGGGCACCAGGGCCCAGCTGATGTCTCGTCCGGCTGGGGCTCGGGCACCAGGGCCCAGCTGAGGTCTCGTCCGGCTGGGGCTCGGGCACCAGGGCCCAGCTGAGGTCTCGTCCGGCTGGGGCTCGGGCACCAGGGCCCAGCTGAGGTCGCGTCCCCGCTGGGCTCGGCACCCTGGTCGAGGTGATGTCGCGTCCCCTCGCGACGCGGCATCACCTCGACCGGGCCCTGCCGGCCTCCGGTTCGAGGTGGCAGCGGACCCCCAGCTGACCCGCCATCACCTCGCACCGGCAGGCCGGCGGCTCAGTGGCCCCGCTCGATCCACTCCTGCAGGTGCGGCGCCTCGTCACCGATGGTCGTGGCGTCGCCGTGACCGGTGAGCACCACCGTGCGGGGCGGCAGCGAGAGCAGCCGGGTGCGGATCGAGGCGATGATCGTCGGGAAGTCGCTGAACGACCGCCCGGTGGCCCCGGGTCCGCCGCTGAACAGGGTGTCGCCGCTGAACAGCACCCGCAGCTCCGGCGCGTACAGGCAGCAGGCACCCGGTGAGTGGCCCGGTGTGTGCAGCACCTCGAGCGCGACGTCGCCGACGGTGACGACGTGCCCGTCGGCGAGGTCGGCGTCCGGGGCGGCGCCCACGGCGTCGTCCCACAGCATCCGGTCGTCGGGGTGGAGGTATGCCGGCGCCCCCGTGGCGGCCCGGAGCGCGTCCACCGCGTTGACGTGGTCGTTGTGGCCGTGGGTGGAGACGATGGCGCGCACGGTGCGGCCGCCGACGACCTGCTCGATGGCCTCGGCGTCGTGCGCGGCGTCGACGACGACGCACTCGGCGTCGTCACCGACGACCCACACGTTGTTGTCGACCTCCCACGACCCGCCGTCGAGCTCGAACGTCCCGCTCGTCACCACCCGCTCGACCCGGACCCCACCGGCCGAGGCGGGCACCGGCATCCCGATGTCGGTGGCGCCGGTCACGCGCCGGCCTCCCCGTCGAGGACCACGACCGACCGGAGCACGTCGCCGCGGTGCATCCGCTCGAACGCCGCCTCGACCTCCCCGATGCCGATCCGCTCGCTGACGAACGCGTCCAGGTCGAAGCGGCCCTGGCGGTAGAGCTCGACGAGCATCGGGAAGTCGCGGCTGGGCAGGCAGTCGCCGTACCAGCTCGACTTCAGGGCCCCGCCGCGGCCGAAGACGTCGATCATCGGCAGGGTCACCTGCTGGTCCGGCGTCGGCACCCCGACGAGGACGACGGTGCCGGCGAGGTCGCGCGCGTAGAACGCCTGCTCGTACGTCTCGGGGCGCCCGACCGCCTCGACGACGACGTCGGCACCGAAGCCGCCGGTGAGGGCGCGGATGGCCTCGACCGGGTCCTCGGTCGAGGCGTCCACGGTGTGGGTGGCGCCGAAGTGCCGGGCGGCCTCGAGCTTGCGGGCGTCGGTGTCGACGGCCACGATCGTGCTCGCCCCCGCGAGGTGCGCCCCGGCGACCGCCGCGTTGCCCACCCCGCCGCAGCCGATGACGGCCACCGAGTCACCGCGCGTCACCCCGCCGGTGTTGACCGCGGCCCCGAACCCGGCCATCACCCCGCAGCCGAGCAGCCCGACCGCCGCCGGGTCGGTGCGCTCGACCTTCGTGCACTGGCCGGCGGCCACCAGGGTCTTCTCGACGAACGCGCCGATGCCGAGCGCCGGCGTGAGCTCGGTGCCGTCGGTCAGCGTCATCCGCTGGGTCGCGTTGTGGGTGGCGAAGCAGTACCAGGGCCTACCCCGCCGGCAGGCGCGGCACTCGCCGCAGACCGCTCGCCAGTTGAGGATGACGAAGTCGCCCGGCGCCACGTCGGTGACCCCTTCGCCCACCGCCTCGACCGTGCCCGCCGCCTCGTGGCCGAGGAGGAAGGGGAAGTCGTCGTTGATGCCGCCCTCGCGGTAGTGCAGGTCGGTGTGGCAGACCCCGCACGCCTCGACCCGGACCACCGCCTCACCCGGCCCCGGATCTGGCACCACCACGTCGACGAGCTCGACGTCGGCCCCCTTGCTGCGGGCGATGACGCCCGTGACGGTCTGCGGCATTGGGGCACTCCTCCTCCGGACGACGTGGCCCGGACGCGACGCTGCTACCCCGCGAGGCTAGTCGCGCACCGGCCCCGACGGGTCCGCGCGTGCCGCCCGGTCGTGCCATCCGAGACTGTCCGAGAACCAGTTCGGGGCCTTTCCGCCGGGGCAAGCGCGGACGTATGCTGCGCCGGTGCCCCACCCCGTGTTCGACGCGGTCATCCACGAGCCGCACCGCCTCCAGATCTGCGCCTTCCTCGTGCCGGCGGCCGGCCGCGAGTTCGGCGAGGTCCGCGACGCGATGGGGCTGTCGGACTCCGCGCTCTCCAAGCACCTCAAGGCCCTGTCGGCCCGCGGCTACACCCGCCTCGACAAGGGGGCCCGCGACGGCCGGCAGGTGACCACGGTGGTCCTGACCGGCGCCGGGCGGGAGGCGCTCTGCGGGCACGTCGCCGAGCTGCAGCGGATGGCCCGCATCGTCGGCGAGGACCGCCGGGTCGGCTCCCGCACCCGCTGATCCTCGTGCAGGCGTTCGGCCGCGACGCTCAGCCGCGGGAGTGGACGAGTGCGGTGGCGATGGCGGCCACGCCCTCGCCCCGGCCGGTGAGGCCCAGCCCGTCCGTCGTCGTGCCGCTCACCGACACCGGTGCGCCGGCGGCGTCCGAGAGGGCCGCCTCGGCCTCGGTCCGGCGGGTGCCGACCTTGGGGTGGTTGCCGACCACCTGGACCGCGACGTTCCCGATGTCGAACCCCGCCTCCCGCACCAGCCGCGCCGCCTCGGCGAGCAGGGTGCACCCCGACGCCCCGGCCCACTCGGGGCGCCCGGTGCCGAAGTGGGCCCCGAGGTCGCCGAGGCCGGCCGCGGAGAACAGCGCGTCGCAGGCGGCGTGCGCGGCCACGTCGGCGTCGGAGTGGCCGTCGAGACCGCGCTCACCCGGCCAGCGCAGCCCGGCCACCCAGAGCTCGCGGTCGGAGCCCTCCGGCGCCAGCGCGTGCACGTCGACGCCGACACCGACCCGCGGCATCCCCGTCACTCGACCGGCCCTCCGCGGTGGCGAGCAGGCGCTCGGCGTGGTCGAGGTCGGCCGGCAGGGTCACCTTGAAGGCCAGCTGGTCGCCCTCGACGACGAGCACCTTGTGCCCCATCCGCTCCACGAGCGCGGCGTCGTCGGTGGCCACCTGCCCGCTGCGGTAGGCGGCGTCGAGCACGTCGCGGCGGAAGCCCTGCGGGGTCTGCACCGCCCGCAGCGCCGCCCTCTCCGGCGTGCCGGTGATGACGCCCTGGGCGTCGACGGTCTTCACGGTGTCGACGACCGGCATCCCCGGAACCGCCCCGGCGCAGCCGGCGGTGCCGGCCCGCACCGCGTCGACGACCCGCTCGAAGACGGCGAGCGGCGTGAGGCAGCGGGCGGCGTCGTGGACCAGCACGACGTCGCAGTCGTCGCCGAGCACGGCGAGCCCGGCGGCCACCGACTCGGCACGCTCCGGACCGCCGGCGACCAGGCGGGCCCCGGGCGGCAGCGCGACGCCGTTCCACTCCGGGCCCAGCCCGTCGGCCAGGTCGGCCGGCACGACCACGACGAGGGAGGTCAGCCCCGGGACGCGCACGACGGTGTCGAGGGCGTGGCCGAGGATGGGCCGCCCGGCCAGCGGGACGAAGGCCTTGGGGGTGTCGGCACCCAGCCGCGAGCCCGAACCCGCCGCGACGACGACGACGCCGACACCGCGCGGAGCGGTGTCGGCGTCGTCGGTCACGTCAGGATGGTCGGCGGTGCCGGCCGGGAGGCTCAGGACGCCAGGACCTCGTCGAGGATGGACTCGGCCTTGTCCTCGTCGGTCTTCTCGGCGAGCGCCAGCTCGGAGACGAGGATCTGGCGGGCCTTGGCGAGCATCCGCTTCTCGCCCGCGGAGAGCCCGCGGTCCTTGTCGCGGCGCCACAGGTCGCGGACGACCTCGGCGACCTTGATGACGTCGCCCGACGCGAGCTTCTCGAGGTTGGCCTTGAAGCGGCGCGACCAGTTGGTCGGCTCCTCGGCGTACGGGGTGCGGAGGACCTCGAAGACCTTGTCGAGACCTTCCTTGTCGACGACGTCGCGGACGCCGACCAGATCGCAGTTCTCGGCTGGGACCTCGATGACGAGGTCACCCTGCGCGACCTTGAGCTTGAGGTAGAGCTTCTCCTCTCCGCGGATCGTGCGGGTGTTGATCTCTTCGATGCGCGCAGCCCCATGGTGGGGGTACACGACCGTTTCGCCGACCTTGAAAACCATGTGTTGTTGTCCCCTTTCGCGGGGTCAAGGATATCACGGGCTCCGGACCGGCACGAGTTCGGGACGGCGACGTTTGCGCAGGTCAGGGGCATGACGGGCGGTCCACGGACGATGATCCGGGGGTTGACAGGACCCCCTTCGGCGTGCTTCGCGCGCACGTGGGCGCGGTGGGTGACGGCCGCCTCGCGGGCCTCCCGGGCGCCGCTGGGGCGGCCCCGCTATCCTGTGCGGCGTGACGAACCGAGCCGCCACCGTCCTGCGACTTCCCGCCGTCGCGGCGGCCGTCCTGCTCGCCTCCGGATGTGGCGTGTTCTCGCCGGTCCAGACCGACGAGCCGTACATCCCGGCCGACGGCGTGCCGTTCACCATCCCGGGCCTGGCGCTGCGCAACCTCGCCGTCGTCACGGGCACCGACGCCGACAGCGGTGTCCTCATCGGGCAGATCGTCAACGAGACCGGCTCGGCGGTCGAGGTCGCCTTCGGGATCCAGGGCGGTGCACAGGCGAACGCCCCCACCACCGTCGCGGCGTACTCCGGCGACACCATCTCCGACTCCGCCGACCAGGTCGAGCTGTCGGGTGTGCCGGCGCCCCCCGGCGCGATGGTCACGCTCACGGTCACCACCCGCGAGGCCGGCGTCAACGTCGTCCAGGTGCCCGTGCTCCTGGACGACCGCTTCTACAGCGGCCTGCTCGCCGGCTCCTGACCCACGAGGCGCGCCACCCGCCTGCTGACCCACGGGAGGCGCCACCCCTACGCGGCGGCACCTGCGCCGCGGCGACCGGCCGCGCGCACCGGTCAGGGCTCGAACTTGTAGCCCAGCCCCCGCACGGTGAGGATGTGCGCCGGTGTGCCGGGGTCGGACTCGACCTTCGCGCGCAGCCGCTTGATGTGCACGTCGAGGGTCTTGGTGTCGCCGACGTAGTCGCTCCCCCAGACCCGGTCGATGAGCTGCCCGCGGGTGAGCACCCGGCCGCTGTTGCGCAGCAGCAGCTCGAGCAGCTCGAACTCCTTGAGCGGCAGCGACACCTGGTCGCCGCGGACCGTGACGACGTGCCGCTCCACGTCCATCCGCACCGGCCCCGCCTCGAGCGTCGTGGGCACCAGCTCCTCCGGCTCGGCCAGCCGCCGCAGCACCGCCTTGATCCGGGCCAGCAGCTCGCGCGAGGAGTACGGCTTGGTGACGTAGTCGTCGGCGCCCAGCTCGAGCCCGACGACCTTGTCGACCTCGCTGTCCTTGGCGGTGAGCATGATGACCGGCACGTTGGAGCGCTGCCGCAGGGCGCGGCACACGTCCACCCCCGACAGCCCGGGGAGCATGAGGTCGAGCAGCACGAGGTCGGCGCCGGCGGAGTCGAACTCCACGAGCGCGTCGTTGCCGTTGTCGGCCACGGACACCTCGTACCCCTCCTTGCTCAGCAGGTAGGAGAGGGGGTCGGAGAAGGACTCCTCGTCCTCGACGATCAGGATGCGGGTCATGCGCTGCTCTCCTGGGTGAGTAGCCCGGTGACGGGGTCGTAGGTGGCGGTGTCGTCGGCGGCGCGCTCGGCGGCCACCGGGAGCCGGATGGTGAACGTCGAGCCCCGCCCCTCCTCGCTCCACACGGTGACCTCGCCACCGTGGTTCGCGCAGACGTGCTTGACGATGGCCAGGCCCAGCCCGGTGCCCCCGGTGGCCCGGGACCGGGCGGCGTCGACCCGGTAGAAGCGCTCGAAGATGCGTTCCTGGTCGGCGGCCGGGATGCCCTGGCCCTGGTCGGTGACGGACAGCTCGACGAGGTCGCCCACGCGCCGGCCGCCGACCCCGACCCGGGTGTGGTCCTCGCTGTAGTTGACGGCGTTGCCGAGCAGGTTGGCGACGGCGGTGACGAGCAGCTCGCGGTCGCCGAAGACCCGCAGCCCGTCGTCCATCCCCACGACGACGTCGATGGAGCGGGCCTCGGCCGCGACGCGCACCCGGTCGACGGCCTCACCCACGACGTCGGCGAGGTCGACGAGCTCGGGCTCGTGGAGGGTGTCGGCCACCTGGAGCCGGGAGAGGTCGACGATCTCCTGGACGAGCCGGCCGAGCCGGGTGGCCTCGGCGCGGATCCGGGAGGCGAACCGCTCCACCGCCTCCGGATCGTCCTTGGCGTCGAGCACCGCCTCCGCGAGCAGCGAGATGCCGCCCACCGGGGTCTTCAGCTCGTGGGAGACGTTGGCGACGAAGTCGCGGCGGACCTCCTCGACCCGGCGGGCCTGGGTGTGGTCCTCGGCGAGGAGGAGGACGTGCGAGACGCCGAGCGGCGCCATCCGCACTCGCATGACGACGCTGGCGTCCGGGTTGGGCCCGCGGGCGAGGTCGAGCTCGACCTCGCGGATCTCGCCGTCGCGGCGCACCTGGCGGACCAGCTCGCGCAGCTCCTGGTGGACCAGCTCACCGTGCCGGACCAGGCCGTGGCTCACCGCGCTCGCCGAGTTGTTGACGACGGCGTCGGAGCCGTCGAGGACGACGGCGATCGACCGCAGCACCGAGAGCACGTCGCCGACCCCGGCCGGCAGCGCCGGCTCGTCGCGCGGCGGCTCCTCGCGCAGGCTGCGCTCCGACCACCGGCTCGCGGCGACGGCGACGGCCCCGATGACCAGGCCGGCCGCCCCGCCGAGCACCGCAGCGATCGTCGCATCCACGACGACCAGCGTACGGTGGCCCACGAGGCGTGACGGACGCCGCGCGACCCCGACGCGCGCACCGCACCCCGAGAGTTCACCTCGGGTGCGCCGCCGGTTCACCACCGGGTGACACAGTGCGGGGGCCAGCCGCGCCGGCACGCCGGTGCGCTCCAGGAGGCGGGGGCGCCCCCTCACCACGCTCGGACCAGCCCGGAGGAACGCGACACCGTGATGCGCAAGGCCTACCACGAAGCCCTCGACGAGATCGCCGAGGGCCTGGTCGACATGACCCACCTCGCGGCGTCGGCGATGACCCGCGCCACGACCGCGCTGCTCGACGCCGACGTCCGCCTCGCCGACTCCGTGATCACCGCGGACGCCGAGATCGACGCCATGCGCGAGGAGCTCGACCTCAAGTCGTTCGACGTCATCGCGCTCCAGCAGCCGGTCGCCACCGACCTGCGGGTCGTCGTCACGAGCATGCGGATGAGCAGCGACATCGAGCGGATGGGCGACCTCGCCCGCCACGTGGCCAAGGTGGCCCGGCTGCGCTACCCCGAGTCGGCGGTCCCCGCCGAGCTGCGCGGCACCTTCCGCGAGATGGGGCAGGTCGCCGAGCGGATCGTCGAGAAGGCCGGCTCGGTCATCGCCCGCCGTGACGTCGAGGCCGCCCGCGAGCTCGCCCGCGACGACGATGCGATGGACGAGCTGCACCGCCAGCTGTTCGCGAGCGTCACCCGCCCGGACTGGCCGCACGGCACCGAGGCGGCGGTGGACATCACCCTGCTCGGCCGCTACTACGAGCGCTTCGCCGACCACGCGGTCTCGATCGCCGAGCGGGTGGTCTGGATCGTCACCGGCGAGTGGACGCCGGAGTCCGAGTCCGACCACGAGGACGCCGAGGACGCCTCCTCCTGACCGGACGGGCTGTCGAGGGAGTCGCCACCGCGGGCCCCGCGGGGTGAGGATGGGGTGGTGACGCTCGCGGTCGACGACGACTTCGGCGGCTTCGTCGCGGCCCGCTGGCCCGATCTCGAGGCCGTCGCCGTCGTCGCGACCGGTGACCCGGTTCGTGCGCGCGAGCTGACCGCCCGGGCGCTGGCCGGCCTCGGTGGCCGGTGGGGCGAGGTGGTCGAGGAGGGCGCACCCACCCGGGCCGCCCGGGCGGCGCTCCTGCGCGAGCTCGCCCGCGCCGCCCGGCCCGTTCGGGCCTCCCGTCCCGGACGCCGCGGGGAGCAACCGGCCGGCGCGGCGCCGGTCCGCCTCCCGGCCGACCCGGGTGCCGAGGACGACGCCGTGGGCCGGCGCCTGGTCGAGGCGCTCGAGGAGGAGCCGCCGCTCGTCCGCGCGGCCGTGGCGGCGGAGGCGCTCTGGCAGTGGGACGCCGCGGAGACCGCACACCACGCCGGCGCCCCACCCGGTGAGCTCGCCGAGCGCCTCGACGCCGCGCGCCAGCGGCTGCTCGCCGTGCACCGCGACGCCCTGGCCGACGAGGGCCTCTCCCCCGCCGACTGGCGGCTCGAACGCGACCTCGCCGAGGCCCTCGACGCACTCGCCGACGCCCAGCCGGACCCGCCGGACCCCGCAGGGCTCGTCGCCGGCCGGGCCCGCCGCGTCCGCCGCCGGTCCGTCGTGACCGGTGGGGCCGCGCTGCTCGCCACCGGTGCCGCCACCTGGTGGGTGCTGCGCGACGCCGCACCGGTGCGCGAGGACGCGGTCGCGGGCGGAGGGCCGGGGGCCGCGGCGCCGCCTGCCGACGGCGACGTCTGGGACTCCACCGGCAGCTGGCCCCCGCGGGGCGCCCTCGCCGACGACCCGCGGGTCCGCGCGCTCGTGCTCGCCCGGGGCCGGCCCGGCAACCGGCTGCTGTTCGCCGACGACGTCGCCGGCACCCGGGTGGTGCTGGCCGGGCTGGTCGGGCTGTCGACGCGCGACGAGGGCGAGGGCACGGTGCTCCAGGCCTGGACGGGCCCGGCCGGGGCCGCGGTGGAGGACCTTGCCGACGTGGCCCTCCCCACCGACCGAACCGTGGGCGCACCGGACGTCGTGGCCGTGGCCCTGCCCCGCGCCCGGGGTGCCGGGACGTCCACGACCCGCACCGTGGTGCTCGGCAGCGACAGCGAGCCGGGCGGCCCCGGCACGGTGGCGCACGGCGGCAGCGTCACCGACGAGGGCGGCCTGCTCCTCGTCCTGGCCCGTCCCGACGTGGCCTCCGCGACGTGGAGCCCCGTCGTCCACCCGACCGTCAACGGCAGCGTCGAGCGGGCCTGGACGCTCGTGCACCTCGACGGCGGCGTGGGCGTGCGCGCGCTCGAACAGCCCCCGGGGTCAGCGGCCCGGGTCGACGTCGACCGGTACGACGGACCGGTGGCGGGCACGCCGGCGCCGCCCACGACCCCCGGCGGGCTGGACCCGGTGGACGCCGTCACCGCCTACGTGGCCGCGGCCACCGGGGAGGACCCCCGCGGGCTGCGCAGCGAGGTGGTCGTCGACTCCCCCGTCGCCGGAGACGTGCTCGACGCCGCGGCGGTGTCGGCGACCGGTGGCGACGGCCGGGCCCGGGTCATCCACACGACGACGGCGGACGGGGCGCTGGTGCGCACCCTGCACCTCGCCGATGACGGCCGCTCGGGCGGGGCGTCACGCCTCGGCCGGCCGGCGGTGCTCCCGGCGGCCGACGCCGACGCCCCGCTCGTGCAGCGGCTCGACACCGTGCCCCCGCGGACCACCCGCTACCTCGTCGTGGCGCCCGGGGCCACCTCCTGCCAGCTGATCGCGACGACGCCCGCGGGCTACCCCGTCTCGGAGGTCACCCCGATGAAGGCCGACACGGCGGTGGTCCCGATCGTCAACGGCCAGGACACCAACCACTACCGGCTGGTGCTCTGGGGGCCGCGCGGGGAGCGGCTGTACTCGGCCGTCCCGCCGCGGGCGCGCCCGCTGCTCGACCTGTTGCCCTGGTGGTGACCGGCGCGCTCAGCGCTTGCCCTGGTTGGCGACGGCGGCCGCCGCGGCCGCGGCCGCCTCCGGGTCGAGGTACTCGCTGGGGCCGGTGGGCATGAAGTCGTCGCCGAGCCGGTAGAGCAGCGGCATCCCCGTCGGGATGTTCAGGCCGGCGATGTCGTCGTCGCTGATGCCGTCGAGGTGCTTGACCAGCGCCCGCAGGCTGTTGCCGTGCGCGGTGACGAGCACGGTGTGGCCGGCGCTGAGGTCGGCGCGGATGTCGTCCTCCCAGTACGGCATCATCCGGGGGATGACGTCCTTGAGGCACTCGGTGAGGGGCACGTCGACGCCGGCGTAGCGCGGGTCGCCGCTCTGGTCGTACTCGCTGCCGCGCTCGATCTCCGGGGGCGGGGTGTCGAAGCTGCGGCGCCACAGCATGAACTGCTCCTCGCCGTACCTGTCCCGGGTGGCGGCCTTGTCGAGGCCCTGGAGCGCGCCGTAGTGCCGTTCGTTGAGCCGCCAGCTGCGGCGCACCGGGATCCAGTGCCGGTCGCAGGTGTCGAGGGCGAGGTTGGCGGTGGTGATCGCGCGGCGCAGCACCGAGGTGTGGACGACGTCGGGCAGCAGCCCGGCCTCCCGCATCAGCTCGCCGCCGCGGACCGCCTCGGCCCGGCCCTTCTCGGTGAGGTCGACGTCGACCCATCCGGTGAAGAGGTTCTTCTGGTTCCAGTCCGACTCGCCGTGGCGCAGGAGGATGAGGGTGTACTCCGTCATGGCGCCACCCTAGCGACCACGGGGGCCGGCGCCCGGGCCGCCGCAACGGACGTCACTCGGCCGGTGTGGGGTCCCCCGGGCGCTCGAGCAGGTGGCGGAACGCCTCGAGGTTGCGCAGGCTCTCGCCACGGTCGACCCGCCACTCCCACTCCTTGCGCATGGAGGTGAGGAAGCCGAGCGCGAGCAGCTCGTTGAACGGCTCGTCGGCGGCGGTGAGCACGACCCCGAGCAGCCGGTCGAGCTGGTCGGCGTCCACGCCCGCCGCCGGCACCCGGCCGGTCAGGTAGACGTCACCGGAGCGGTCGACGGCGTAGGCCACGCCGGGCAGGCGCAGGTTGCGGCCGAGCAGGAAGCGGTAGACCTCGGCGTGGTTCTCGTCGGGGTTGCGGATGACGAACGCCGACACCGACAGCGCCTGCTCGCCGCAGACGAGCGAGGCCACCGTGCGCAGCTTGCGCTCCCCCGGGAGGACGACGACGAGCTCGCCGTCGCGGGCGCCGCGCTCCCAGTCGTGGCCGGAGGCCTCGAGGTAGTCCTCGACCACCCGGGTGAGCTCGGCGGCGCTCACGGGATGACGGCCTGCGGGATGCCGCTCAGCCGCTCGGCGTCGTGGATGGAGACGTCCTTGCGTCCCGCGAGCGCCTCGAGGTAGACCCGCTCCAGCCGCTTCGCGGTGCGACCCCAGCCGAACCCGGCCGCGTGCTCCGCGGCCCGCCGGGACAGGACCGCCCGGCGCTCGGGGTCGAGCACCACCCGGCCCAGGGCGGTGGCCCAGTCGGCCGTGTCGTGGCCGTCGACGAGGAGGCCGGCGTCGCCGACGGCGGTGGGCAGGCCGCCGACGTTGGACGCGACGACCGGGGTGCCGCAGGCGAGGGCCTCGACGGCGACGAGGCCGAAGGACTCGCTGTGCGACGGCACCGCGACGACGTCGGCGGCCCGGTACCACTGGGCGAGCGTGGCGCGGTCGACCGGGGGCACCAGCCGCACGTTGGCGCCGATGCCGCGGCGCTCGGCGAGCGCGTCCAGGCCCATCGGGCTGCGCACCCCGGACCCGCTGGCCCCGCCGAGGATGCCCACGACGAGCCGGTCACGCAGGTCGGGCCGGCGGCGGGCCAGCTCGGCGGCCGCCCGGACCAGCACGTCGGGGCCCTTGTGCGGCTGGATCCGGCCCACGAAGAGCAGGAGCACGGCGTCGCGGGGGACGCCGAGCTCGGCGCGGGCGACCTCCTGGGGCCCGGGCGCGAAGGTCGCGAGGTCGACACCGGGTTCGGCCACGGACACCCGGGCCGGGTCAGCGTCGTAGAGGTCGACGAGCTCGCCGGCCTCGCGATCGGTGTTCGCCACGAGGCGGTCGGCGGCGTCGACCACCTGCGCCTCGCCGATCTCGCGGCCGAGCGGCTCGGGCTCGTCACCGTCGGCGAGGTGGAGGTTCTTGACCCGGGCCATCGTGTGCATCGTGTGGACCAGCGGCACCCCGAGCCGGTCCGCGGCGAGCCAGCCCACCTGGCCGGAGAGCCAGTAGTGCGAGTGCACCAGGTCGTAGTAGCCGGCCGGCGCGTGCGCGGCGACGCGCATCATCCCGGCCGCGAACGCGCACAGCTGCCCGGGGAGGTCCTCCTTCGACAGGCCCTCGTACGGCCCGGCGGCGACGTGCCGGACGACGACGCCGGGCTCGACCTCGACGACCTCCCGCTGGCTCGCGCTCGTGGTCCGGGTGAACAGGTCGACGGCGATGCCCCGGTGCGCGAGCTGCCGGGCGACCTCGAGGACGTAGACGTTCATCCCGCCCGCGTCCCCGGTGCCGGGCTGGGCCAGCGGGGAGGTGTGCACGGTCACCATGGCGACGCGCCGCAGGCGGGGCGGCAGGGCCGGTGCGGTCATGAGGTCGAGTCTGACACGGCGGGCCGGGGGGTGTCGGTGACGGTGACGGCCGCTCTGTCCGCCCAGGCGTGGATGGCGATCCGCCCGTCCTGGCGCAGGTCCACCGCCCGGGGCGCACCGACCGGCCCGATCGACACGTCGGTGCCGAGGATCCACGTGAACGCCGGCTGCTCGACGACCTCGGGGTCCACCCAGTAGGCCCGCTCCTTGAGGTTGCGCTCCGGCAGGGCCGGGGCGATCCCTGTCGTCGCGGGGCGCCAGTCGAGGTGGAGGACGACGGCGTCCGCGTCCGGGACCGAGACGTCCATCCGGATCCGGCCGTCGTCGTCCGGGGCGAACTCGACCCGGGCAGGCAGCGACACGGACTGGTCGTCGTCGAAGAGGACCCCGCTGTAGACGACGGTCTCGCCCTCGCGGACGACGGCGTCGATGCGCAGGTTGCTCACCGCGCGGTCCACCGTCTCGCGGGGGTGGCCCCCGCCCTCCTCGAGGGCGCCGGACACGGCCGAGACGGGGGACCCCCGCGTCACGGTGTCGGCGAGCACGGTGCTGCTGCGGGCGAGGCGGAAGCCCCGGTCGTAGAGCGTCACCGAGAGGCCGGCGCCGAGCGACTGCACGCCGTGGGCGCCCTGGGCCACCTCGAGCAGGCCCGGCTCGACGTCGACGATGCCGATGTCGCGGGCGAGCGCCCGGGGAAGCCACGAGGAGAGGCCGAGGGCGAGCGCGGCGGTGAGCGAGAGCACGAGGGCCACCATCGACAGGCTCACCTCGCCCGCCCGGTTCCGTGCCCTCAGCCGCTCCCACACCCCGCCAAGGGTATTCCGGCGACCCGGGAGCGGCCGCCCGGCGCCCCTACGCTGGGGTGGTGACCGGCCGGCGACCCGTGGGGACGATCACCCGGGGCACGACCGGCCCCAACCGGCTGCGCCGGTGCGACCGCTGGCTCGCCGGGCCGCAGGCCTGGCGGCTGCGGCGCTCCCCCGGCCCGCCCGTCGTCGTCGACCTCGGCTACGGCGCGTCACCGGTGACCGCGGTCGAGCTGCACGACCGGCTGCGCCGGGTGCGCCCCGACGTGACCGTCGTCGGGGTCGAGATCGACCCGGAGCGGGTGGCGGCCGCCCGTCCGCTCGAGCGCCCCGGCCTGGTCTTCCGCCGCGGCGGCTTCGAGGTGCCGCTCGACGGGGGCGCCCGGCCCGTCGTGGTCCGCGCCTTCAACGTGCTGCGCCAGTACGACGAGGACGAGGTGGCGGGCGCATGGGCGACGACGACGGCGCGGCTGGCCGAGCGCGGCCTCCTCGTCGACGGCACCTGCGACGAGCTGGGCCGCCTCGCCACGTGGGTGGGCGTCACCGCGGAGGGCCCGCAGCACCTGACCCTCGCGTGGCGGCTGCGGGGGCTGGAGCGGCCGGGGGTGGTGGCGGAGCGGCTGCCGAAGGTGCTCATCCACCGCAACGTGCCCGGCGAGGGCGTGCACGCGCTGCTCGGCGCGCTCGACGAGGCGTGGGCGCGGCAGGCGCCGCAGGCGTCCTACGGCGTGCGGCAGCGGTTCCTCGCCACCGCGGCCGCCGTCCGCGACTCCGGTTGGCCGCTGCTCGACGGGCCGGCGCGGTGGCGGCTCGGCGAGCTGACCGTCGCGTGGGCGGCCGTGGCGCCCCGGTCAGGGCCGGCGGCGGCCGGTGGGGCCGCGGCGACGCCGGGTCACCAGGGGCCGTAGGGGCCGTCGCTGCGGCGGCCCTTGCCCATGACCTGGTCCAGCGCCGGCTTGACGTCGGCGAGGTACACCCCGGCGGCGATGACGGCGACGATCGCGAGGATGCCCCCCAGGCCGCCGACCGAGACGAAGCCGAGGAGGGTGGCCACCATGGTGACCGCGAGCCAGAAGCCCTTGGTGCGCTTGCCGGCGGCGGTGAAGGCGTCGGAGCGGCGGCGGGCACAGTCGACGAGAGCGTAGATCTCGACACCGAGGGCCGCGAGGGACAGCAGGAGGACGATCCACCCCTGGAGGGTCGAGATGATGCTCATGGGTCAAGGGTAGGTGTCAGGCGTCCAGGACGAGGGTGACGGGCCCGTCGTTGACCAGTGCGACCTCCATGTGCGCCCCGAAGCGGCCGGTGGCGACCTGCACCCCCCGAGCCCTCAGCGCCTCGACGACCTGCTCCACGACCGGCTCGGCCACCGGCCCCGGGGCCGCGGCGTTCCACGACGGCCGGCGGCCCTTGCGGGTGTCGGCGTAGAGGGTGAACTGGCTGACGACGAGCACGGGTGCCCCGGTGTCCGAGACCGAGCGCTCGCCGTCGAGGATGCGCAGCTCGGCGATCTTGCGGGCCATCGTGGCCACCTGCTCGGGGCCGTCGTCGTGGCTGACCCCGACGAGCGCGACCAGGCCGGGTCGGTCGAGCCGTCCGACCACCTCGCCGTCCACGGTGACGGCGGCCGTGGAGACCCGCTGGAGCACGGCCCTCATCGGGCGGATCGGGTCGGTGCGGCCGGGCGGGCCGGGTCGGCCGGGTCGGCCGAGTCGGCCGAGTCGGCCGGGTCGCCCGGGCGGTCCCCCAGCCCGCCGGCACGGGGACCGCCGGCGAGGGCCTCGCCGGGCTCGTGGATGCCGTGGGCCACCACAGCGCCGACGCGCTCGCCGTGACCGAGGACGGGGGCGTCCTCGAGGCGGGCGTAGGCGCGGGACTCGACCCCGAGCCGGCGCAGCACGGCCGCGAGCACCACGGGACGGGCCCGCTGGCCGCCGTCCGCGATCTTCAGGGCGATGCCGGTGCCGTCGGCGAGCCCGGCGGCGTAGACCGACTCGGCGCCGTCCTTGGCGACGAGGCCGTCGGTGCCCCGCATCAGGGCGGTGACGTCGCGGCGGGTGCCGCCGACGAGCTCCGGATGGGCACGCATCGCGGCGGCCACGGCACCCTCGGGCGTGCCCGGGTCGGCGCTCGCGATCCGCCCGAGGGCACGGGCCAGGCCGGCGAGGGGCACCGCCATCACCGGGGCACCGCAGCCGTCGACCGGGGCAGCGGTGACCGGGGAGCCGGTGAGGTCCTCGATGGTCGCGGCGATGTGCCGCTGCAGCGGGTGCTCGGGGTCGCGGTAGGTGCTGAGGTCCCAGCCGGCCAGCAGGCACGTGGCGAGCATCGCGGCGTGCTTGCCCGAACAGTTCTGGGCCAGTGGCCGGGCGGTGCGGCCCGCGGCGATCCACACGTCGCGCTCGTCCGGGTCGTACGGCAGGTCCGGGGTGTTCTGGAGGTCGGACTCGGCGAGCCCGGCGTCGGCGAGCATCTCCCGGACGCCGTCGAGGTGGAACGGCTCGGCGCTGTGGCTGGCACAGGCCAGCGCGAGGTGGGGGCGGGGCAGGGTCAGCCCGGCGCGCAGCATCGCGACCGCCTGGAGCGGCTTGTTGCTCGAGCGCGGCAGGACCGGGTCGTGCGGGTCGCCCCAGGCGTGGAGCAGGGAGCCGTCGGGTGCGGTGACGGCGACGCTGCCCCGGTGGGCGGACTCGACGACGCCCCCGCGGGTCACGTGGGCGAGGACCGGCGCGTCGGCCAGGGCGGGCGGGGTCGGCATCGGCACGGGCCCGACCCTATCGGCGGGAACGCGACGACCGGGGGCCGGACGAGCCGGCCCCCGGCCTGCGGGGTGTCACCGGGAAAGGGGTCCGGTGACGGTGCGCGAGGTCAGTCGCCGATCTTCTCGGCGGTGGTCTCGGCGGCCTTCTCCGCGGCGACCGCGGTCTTGCGGGCGCTGGTGCTCACGCCCTTGGCGGACGCGGTCGTGCGCTTGGCGGCCTTCTTCGTCGTGGTCGAGGTGCGCTTGGCGGCGGAGCGGGTGCGCTTCGCGGACTTCTTCACCTCGGTCTCGGCGACCTTGGCCTCCTCGGTGACCGAGTCGGTGAGCACGTTCGCGACCTTGGCGGCCTCGTGGCGGCCGGTGGTGATGGTCGCCTTGGCGCTGCGCTCGATGTCGGTCGCGGCCTTGCGGGCGGTGGTGACGGCACCCTTGGCCTGGGCCAGCGTGGTCTCGGCCTGCGCGACGAGGTCCTGGGTGGCCTTCTGGGTGCGGACCCGGTTGACCAGGCTCTTGCCGCGGGTGGCGAGGTCGCCGTAGCCCTCGACGACCTTGCCGGAGACGACCATGCCCTGGTTGAGGGCGAGGGCCGGGAGCTCCTTGACCTGGTCGGCGATGGCGGTGGCGCGGGACTGCACGGTGGCGGGGGCCTTGTCGAGGTCCGCACGGGCGGTCTCGGCGCGCTTGACGAGGTCCGCACGGGCCTTGTCGAGGTCGGCGCGGGCCTCACGGGCCTTCTCGACCGCGAGGTCGGTGGCGCCGACGACGGCGTACAGCGGGGTGGTGTCGATGGTCTTCCTGAGGTCCTCGAGGACGGTCATCTCGGGTTCTCCTTCTGCTGGGCGGGATCTGGTTGGTGGGTCCGGGAACGAGGGCGGCGACGCTGCCGTCAGTCCTGCTCGACGTAGGACTCGTAGATGTCGATCAGGGTCTTCTTCTGCCGCACGGTCAGGGCCGGGTCGGCGGCGATGGCTCGCCGCACGTCGGCGACCGGCGGGATGGTGCCGGCGTACTCGTCGTCGAGGATGCCGGCGCGGACGTAGAGCGACTCGGCCGAGACCTCGAGCCCTTTGGCGAGCTGCTGGAGGATCTCGGCGCTGGGGCGCTTGAGCCCCCGCTCGATCTGGGACAGGTAGGGGTTGGACACCCCGGCGAGCTCGGACAGCTGACGCAGGGACAGCTTGGCGGCCTGGCGCTGCTCACGCAGGTAGTCGCCGAGGCTGTTGCCCAGGTCGTTCAGCGGGTTCCTACTCACGAGTACCATTATGCTTGCTTCAGTTAGCAAATGCAAACTGGGGCAAGCGTGAAGGTGTTCACACGCCGTCCGGGGGATGCTCCGCTGGTCACCCCCAACACCTCGTCACCCCCTGGCTGTTCCCCCGGTGCAGCCGGCGGTGGCACCCCCGGAGCAGGTCGTCGAACCCTGAGGGCCGGGCCCCGGCGGGGATGCCCCCGGAGGCCGATGCGGTCAGGACGCCGCGACGGGGCGGCGGAGGGTGATGTCGCCGCACTCCACGCAGGTGTCGTCCGAGACGATGCCGGCGCGCATGAGGAGGGCGAACGCGTAGCACCCCGCGCAGAACCCGATGCCGGCCTCGAGGGCCGCGAACAGCACCAGCACCCCGAGCACCCCGCCGGCCACCCCGCTCGCTCCGAGCGCATACGCCACCACGGCCGCCCCGGAGAAGACCAGGCCCACCCCCTGCGCGAAGCGCTTGGGGGTACCGGACACCGGGCGGGGGCGGCCCAGGTGCGGGGCCACGACGCGGGCAGCGAACCGGCCCAGCGGGTCGAGGCGGGGACCGGAGGCCACGCGCAGCGCGAAGCCCAGCGCCAGCACCACGGCCAGCCAGAGCCACCCGGTGAGGATGGTCGCCCCGGCGAGGAGCACGACGCCGGCGGCGACGACGCGGGCCGCCTTCTCGTTGACCACCGCGGGGAAGTCGAACGCGGAACGCAGAGTGTTCATAACCGGAGATTATGGGTCACGGTCGCCCCGAAGGAGGAATCCGGTCCACCCCGCGGACACGGCCGGGCGGCTCAGCGGCTGCGGCGGTCCTTGACCCCGAGCAGCTCGCGGGCCTGGGCGGTGGTGAGCGGCGGCCGCTGCAGCAGCGTCGCCAGCTCGGCGGCCCGGGCCACGAGCTCGTCGTTGTGCTGCACCTGCTGCCCACGCCGGAACACGGTGTTGTCCTCCATCCCGACCCGCAGGTGGCCCCCGGCGGAGAGGGCTGCCGCCATCACGGGCAGGTGCCCCCGGCCGATGCCCGTGGCCGACCACGAGGTCACCTCGGCCGGCAGCATCCCGACCCCCGCCATCAGCGCGGACGTGGTCGCCGGCATCCCGCCGGGCACCCCGGTCACGAAGTCGACGTGCACCCGTCCCCCGAAGGGCAGGCCGTGGGTGTCGAGGAGGCGGCGCAGCGCGTGCACGTGCCCGAGGTCGAACAGTTCGAACTCCGGCACCACCTCCCGCTCCCGGGCGAGTACGTAGAGCTCGCTCATGAACGGCCACGGGTTGAGGAAGACGTCGTCCCCGAAGTTGGTCGTGCCGCAGGTGAGCGAGCAGGAGTCCGGCTCGGCGTCGAGCACGGTCAGGCGGGACTCGAGGGGGTCGTGCACCGAGCCGCCCGTCGAGAGCTGGACGACGAGGTCGGTGGCCTCCCGCACCGCGTCGACCGCGTCGCGCAGGATGCCGGGGTCGAGGGTCGGCGCGTGCTCGGCGTCGCGCAGGTGCAGGTGGATGAGCGAGGCACCCGCCGCCTCGCAGCGCCGGGCCGTCTCCACGAGCTCCTCGAGGGTGGTCGGGAGCTGGGGCACGTCGGCCTTGGCGTGCTCCGCCCCGGTGGGGGCGACGGTGATGAGGGTGCCGGCGGCGGGCGACGTCGTCATGGCGCCATCATGGCAGCCCCACGGCCATCCGGTGGTGGAGGATCTTCGACGGTCAGGCGCTGACGACGACGGTCTGTGCGGCTGCGACCCCCTCGACGAGAAGATCCGCGTCCGGCGGCACCGAACGCTTGACGACCGCGAGCGCCACCGGACCGTCCTCGTGGTGCCGGGCGACGGTCGTGAGCCGGCCCACCTCCCGGTCGCCCGACACGACCGCGGCCCCCGCGTCCGGGACGACGTGCCCCGAGCCGTCGAGGTGGAGGAAGACCAGCCGCCGCGGCGGTCGGCCGAGGTTGTGCACCCGCGCGATCGTCTCCTGCCCGCGGTAGCAGCCCTTGTGCAGGTGGACCGCGGTGCGCAGCCAGTCGAGCTCGTGGGGGATGGTGCGGTGGTCGGTCTCGGCGCCCAGCCGGGGCCGCCACGCGGCGACCCGCAGCGCCTCGGCGGCCCACGTGCCCGCGAGCGGACGGTCTCCGACCGCCTCCGCGAGGGTTCCGCGGGGGACGAGCAGCTCACGCCATGCACGCCCCTCGGCCGGGTGTCCCTCGACCGGCCCGTACGCGGCGGTGTCGCCGACGAGGTCCGGCCACGGGTCCACCCACGCGAGCGGCTCGCCGTCGACCGACTCGGCGCCCAGCGGCTCACCGAGCACGGCCCAGTCCGCCGAGACGTCCTCGACCTCCACCCGCAGCATGAACCGCATCGACTCCAGCCACGCGACGAGCGCCGGCGCGGTGCCCGGCTCGACCGAGAGCCACGTCCGCTCCCCGTCGTCGACGACGTGGAGGGCGTGCTCGACGTGTCCCTTGGGGGAGAGCACCAGCGACTCGCGCGACTGCCTGGGAGCCAGGCCGGTGAGCTCCTGGGTGGTCATCGAGTGCAGCCAGGACAGCCGGTCCCGGCCGGCCACGGTGACGACCCCCCGGTGGGAGAGGTCGACGCAGGCAAGGCCCTCGGCGAGGAGGCGCTGTTCGCGCATCGGGTCGCCGTAGTGGGCCGCGACCCCGGAGTCCAGGCCCTCGGCAGCGACGGCACCGGGCCGCCCGAGGAGGGTCGAGGTGGTCGTGGGCGTGTTCACGTGTCCTCCCGGCATCGACGACAGAGTCCGTGCACCGCGGCGTGGGCGACGTCGGCCGCGAAGCCGAGCCGCTCGTCGATCCTGCTGACGAGCTCGTCGGCCGACTCCAGCGGCACCTCGCCGACCCACCCGCACCCGCGGCACACCACGTGCACGTGGGTGGCGTGCTCGGCGAGGTGGTAGCTCGGCGTGCGGTGGTCGACGTGGGTGTGCCCGACCAGCCCCAGCTCCTGCAGCGCATCCAGCGACCGGTACACCGTGGAGGCCGGCAGGGCGCCGCCGCCGTCGGTCGCGACCGCGTCGGCGATCTCCTCCGGCGTCGCGTGCCCGAGCCGCCCGACCGCCGCCAGCACCCGCTCGCGCTGCGAGGTCAGGCGCTTGCCGCGTGCACGCAGCCGGGGCCCGAGGTCGCTCATCCCCCCAATGTAGGCGTGTGGCCGCGGGCCTCCCGTCCCCGCCCGTAAACTGCTGCGGTGAGCGGCCAGGCGATCGACGAGCTGGGGCTCTCCTCGGAGGAGCCCCCTGCGCCCGAGCCCGCGCCCCGACGCCGGGTGCTGCGGCGGGTGCTCATCGTCCTCGCGGTCGTCGTCGGGCTCGTCCTGGCCAGCGTCGCGGGGTTCGTCGGCTTCCTCGGCTACACCGTCAACGACAACGTCACGCAGGAGGACCTGCTCCCCGCCCCGGACGTCGAGGTGATCGCCCCCGACGGCACGGTGGTGCCGCCGCTCGTGAAGGGCGTGGAGGGCAAGGCCACCAACTTCCTCCTCATCGGCACCGACGGCCGCACCACCACCGACCGGGGCCGCTCCGACGTCATCATCCTCGTCCACGTCCCGGCGGACCCGAGCACGGTCCAGATGATCCACTTCCCCCGCGACCTCTTCGTGTCGATCCCCGGCCACGGGAAGAACAAGATCAACGCCGCCTATGCCTTCGGTGGCGAGCCGCTGCTCGTCCAGACGCTGCAGAACCTGCTCGGCGTGCGCATCGACCACGTCGCCCGCACCGACTTCGACGGCTTCGAGAACATGGTGGACGCGGTCGGCGGCGTCCGCGTCTACGCCGAGGAGGCCAGCAACGGCCAGGGCAACGGCGGCCCCACCGTCATCCAGCAGGGGTGGAACGAGCTCGACGGCGGCGAGGCGCTCGACTTCGTCCGCGAGCGCTACCTGCTGAGCCAGGGTGACATCTCCCGCGGCCGGCGCCAGCTCGCCCTCGTCAAGGCCCTCATGCTCGAGGCCACGAGCCGCGAGACGCTGACCAACCCGGTGAAGGTGGCCCGGCTCACCGACGCGGCCACCGAGAACCTCGTCGTCGACCAGAACCTCTCGCTCTCCGAGCTCAAGGACTTCGCGCTGGACCTGCGCGGCATCCGGGGCGGCGACGTGGTCTTCGCCACCGCGCCCTTCACCGGCTTCGGGATGGACCCGGTCGCGGGGTCGATCGACATCGTCGACGACAAGAAGATGGCGCTGCTCGGTGAGGCGCTGCGCAACGACACGATGGACGAGTACCTCGACGTGTTCGTCACGCCCTGACGGGCCCTCCCCCGGTCACGGGGCCTCCCGCCCCTCCCCCGGCGGGTACGGGCGACCCCCGGCGTCACTCCACCCGCTTGAGCTCCGCCGAGACGTGCGACTGCATCGGCTGGCCGACCGCCGCCATGTCCATGACCCACATCAGGTTGCCGCCCACGTACCCGTAGAGCCGCTTCGCCGCCGTGTACTCCTTGGCGTCGGGGCTGCGCATGACGCCGTCGGTGGCGAGCTCGACCTTGGCCGGCTCCGCCGTGCCCGCGTACAGCTCGACGAACCCGGTGGGATGGGTGAGGAGCAGCTCGACGTTGGTGCCGTCGCCGGAGTCGGGCACCGGCCGCCAGAAGCCGAGCTCGGTGGCGAGCGGGCGCACCTGGTTGCCGTCCTCGTCGAGCAGCCAGGTGCGTGACTCCCACCGGAGGAAGCGCCGGCCGTCGTGGCTGCAGGTGACCTCCTGGCCGAACCGGACCGGCTCGATGGTCGGGTAGCCGACGAGCCCCGCCCCGGCCCATCGCCCGACGAGCCAGGCGAGGGGGGCGAGGTCGGTGTGCAGGGTCGGGTCGAGCTGGAAGACCATGCGCGCAGTCTAGGGAGGGACCGCCCGGGGCGGTCAGCCCACGAGCGCCAGCGAGAGCCCGTAGGCGACGACACCGGGCACGAGCAGCCCGGCGGCACCCGCGGCCAGCTGAGCCGGGAGCGAGCCGATGCCCGGCAGCACGGCCAGCGCGCGGCGGAGCGCGTGGGCGACCCCGGCGACGAGGAGCCCGACGAGCGCGGCGCCGGCCGGGCCGGGGCTGCCGGTGACGGACGCGGCCACGATCCCGGCCGCACCGCCGAGCACCATGGCGAGCGGCAGCATCCACGGGCGGGCCTTCTCGTACGCGACGACGAGGTCGGCGAGCGAGGACACGGCGAGGGCGACGAGGGCCACCACGGCGAGGTCGGTGGTGCGGCCCGAGCGCGAGAGCGGCATCCACGCGGTCCCGAGCGCGACCAGGGCGAGGCCGAACGAGGTGACGCCGACGGACTCGGTGAGCCGGGGGCGACCGTCGCGGCGGACGATCTGGTGGCCGAACATCAGCCCGAGACCGATGGCGAGGGCCCCGGGGACGAGCCGGAGGTACGGCTGGTCGTCGGTGACCGCGGTGGCGGCGGCGGCGAGCACGCCGGTGGCGCCGATCACGAAGGAGGAACCGAACCGGCTCGACGAGCCGAGCAGGCGCGGCCATCCCCAGGCGAGGACGAGCGCCGTGAACGCCAGCGCGACGGCGAGCAGGACGGGGTCGGTGACCACCCCGAGGACCAGCAGCGCTGCGAGGGCGATCGTCGCCGCCACGGTGGCGGGGCGGGGCAGGAGCGCCAGTGGCGACAGCTCCGGGCGGTGCTGCACCGCCTCGCGGCGTGCCCGGCGGCCGGCGCGCGTCTCGGGGACCGGCTCCGCCGCTGCGGCGGGGGCGGGGGCCGCCGGCTGGCCGCCCTCGGCGGCGCCCCCGGGCTGCCGGGCGGCGTCGGTCGGCTGGTCGTGCACGTCGGGCATCCTCGCATCAGCCCCCGGCGAACGGGGGCAGCACCTCGACGACGGCACCGGCGGGGACCGGGTCCTCGCCCGCTCCGGCGCGCCCGTCGACGAGCACGGACGACACGGCCAGCACGGGCTCGAGCTGTGGGCGGGCGGCCGCGAGGTGGGCCACGAGCCCGGCCACCGTGCCGGGGGCCGGCACCGTCTCGTCGTCGACCCCGGCCGCGGCCCGGGCCCCGGCCCAGTACCGGACCGTGACGACCGCGGTCGCGTCCAGGGGCTCGTTGGCCCGGTCCGCTGCGTCCATGACCGCCTATCCTGTGAGCCCTATGGCCCACCTGCTGCTGCTGACGAACACTCTGGCGCCCGGCGCCGAGGTGCTTCCGGCACTCGGGTTGCTGAGCCACCATGTTCGCATCCTCCCGGCCGAGGCGTCGGCCCTGGTCGACGCCCCCCAGGCCGATGCCGTCCTCGTCGACGCACGCCGCGAGCTCGCGATGGCCAAGTCGCTGTGCCGGGTCATCTGCACCACCGGCAGCACCGCCCCGCTGCTCGTCGTCGTCACCGAGGGCGGCCTCGCGGGGCTGACCAGCGAGTGGGGCGTCGACGACGTGCTGCTCGACACCGCCGGGCCGGCGGAGGTGGAGGCCCGGCTGCGGCTCGCGGTGGGGCGCCGTGCGGAGGGCGAGCCGGACGAGGGTGGCCCGATCACCACCGGCTCGCTCGTCATCGACGAGGCGACCTACTCGGTGCGGCTGCGCGGGCGGCTGCTCGACCTCACCTACAAGGAGTTCGAGCTGCTCAAGTACCTCGCCCAGCACCCGGGGCGGGTCTTCACCCGCAGCCAGCTGCTCCAGGAGGTCTGGGGGTACGACTACTTCGGGGGCACCCGCACCGTCGACGTCCACGTGCGGCGGCTGCGGGCCAAGCTGGGCACCGAGCACGAGGTGCTCATCGGCACCGTTCGCAACGTCGGCTACCGGTTCGTCCCGGAGGTCGTCGACGGGCTGACCGAGGTCGAGTCCTGAGCGCCGGGACCGAGCGCGCCGCGACCCTCGGCGCCCGTACGGCGGAGCAGGCCCGGTCGCTGTGGGCGCGCGCGCAGCGGGCCGACGGCGTCGCGCCGGTCTCGGAGGCGTTCGCGCTTGCCGCGGACCGCGGGCGCACCGGCGCGGTGCACGTGCTGCGGCGCGAGGGCCAGGACCTGGCCGGCTATGCACAGGTGGCCGACGCCGGCACCGACGACGCCGTCGCGGAGCTGGTGGTCGACCCCGGGCACCGGCGTCGGGGACACGGCCGGGCGCTGCTCGACGCCGTCCTCGACGCCGGGGCGCACAGCGTCTGGGCGCACGGCGACCTCCCGGCGGCCCGGGCCCTCGCGGCCTCCGCAGGGCTGGAGGCCACCCGCAGCCTGCACCTGATGGGCCGGCCCCTGACCGCGGCCGACGCCACCGACCCCGACCTCCCCGAGGGGTACTCGGTCCGCCCCTTCGAGCCGGGGCGTGACGACGAGCCGTGGGTGCGGCTCAACGCGGCCGCGTTCGCGAGCCATCCCGAGCAGGGCCGGATGACGGTGGCGGACCTGCGGGAGCGGATGGAGCAGCCGTGGTTCGACGCCGCGGGCTTCCTCGTCGTCGAGCGGGACGGGCGGATGGTGGCGTTCCACTGGACCAAGGTGGAGCCGGGGGCGGCACCCGGGTGGGCCCAGGGTGCCCACCCGAACGAGGAGAGGAGCGGCACGGGAGAGGTGTACGTCGTCGGGGTCGACCCGGCCGAACAGGGACGCGGGCTCGGGGGCCCGCTCACCGGGCTCGGGCTGGCCCACCTCGCGCGGGCCGGGCTGGCACAGGTGCACCTGTACGTCGACGGCGACAACACCGCGGCCCGCCGCACCTACGCCCGGCTCGGCTTCGAGGACCTCGCGGTCGACGTCCAGTACTCCCCCGTCGGCTGAGCCGTGACCCCCGGGCACGCCCGCATCCGCCGTGGCGACGCGCGCCCCGGCCGGACCTGACAGGATTGAGGGCATGACGGCCGACCCGCGCACCGCGGAGCAGCGGATTCCCAGCGCCCGCGAGGCGGCCGCGGACGCCGCCGCCGAGGGCACCATCGTCAGCGAGGTGTCGATCGCGAGCGCCTCCGCCACCGAGAGCCGCCACACCCAGCCGCGGGGAAGCAACGGGCGCTTCATCCACACCCCCCGCGAGACCGAGGACGAGGAGCGGGGCCTGCCCGCCGACCGCTTCCTCGACCGCGAGATCTCCTGGCTGCAGTTCAACGAGCGCGTCCTCCAGCTCGCCGCCGACGAGACCGTCCCCCTGCTCGAGCGGGCCCGCTTCCTCGCCATCTTCGCCTCGAACCTCGACGAGTTCTTCATGGTCCGGGTCGCCGGCCTCAAGCGTCGGATCGCCACCGGCATCGCCGTGCGCTCGGCGTCCGGCCTCGAGCCGCGCGAGGTCCTCGAGCAGATCTCGCGCGTCGGCCACGAGCTGATGGGGATGCACGCCCGCGTCTACGCCGAGCAGGTGCGCCCCGAGCTCGAGGGGGTCGGCGTCACCATCGTGCGCTGGGGCGACCTCTCCGACGACGAGCGCGACCGGCTCGCCACCGTCTTCACCGACCGCCTCTTCCCGGTGCTCACCCCGCTGGCGGTCGACCCGGCGCACCCGTTCCCCTACATCTCCGGGCTCTCCCTCAACCTCGCCGTCATCCTCGTCAACCCGCGCTCGGGCAAGGAGCACTTCGCCCGGGTCAAGGTGCCGCCGCTGCTCCCGCGGCTGCTGCGGGTCGAGCCCGGCCCCGACGAGTCACCGCTCGCGGACATGTTCGACACCCGGTTCGTGCCGCTCGAGGACGTCATCTCCGCCCACCTCGACCAGCTCTTCCCCGGGATGGAGGTCCGCGAGCACTTCACCTTCCGGGTCACCCGCAACGAGGACCTCGAGGTCGAGGAGGACGACGCGGAGAACCTCCTCACTGCTCTCGAGCGCGAGCTGACCCGCCGCCGCTTCGGCCCGCCGGTGCGCCTCGAGGTCGAGGAGGCGATGGACGACCACGTCCTCGAGCTCATCGTCCGCGAGCTCGGCGTCGCCTCCTCCGAGGTGTACCGGCTGCCCGCGCCGCTCGACCTGCGCGCCCTGCACATCGTGGCCGACCTCGAGCGCACCGAGCTGCACTTCGAGCCGTTCGTCGCGCGCACGAACCCCGACCTGGCCCCGACGGAGTCGGCGAAGGCCCGCGACGTCTTCGCCGCCATCCGCAAGCAGGACATCCTCCTCCAGCACCCGTACGACTCGTTCTCGACCTCGGTGCAGGCGCTGCTCGAGCAGGCCGCGGCCGACCCGCAGGTGCTCGCGATCAAGCAGACCCTCTACCGCACCAGCGGTGACAGCCCGATCATCGACGCCCTCATCGACGCCGCGGAGGCCGGCAAGCAGGTGCTCGCGGTCGTCGAGATCAAGGCCCGCTTCGACGAGGAGAACAACATCTCCTGGGCGCGCAAGCTCGAGCACGCGGGCGTCCACGTCGTCTACGGCATCGTCGGGCTGAAGACCCACGCCAAGCTCTGCCTCGTCATCCGGCAGGAGGCGGAGGGGATGCGCCGCTACTGCCACGTCGGCACCGGCAACTACAACCCCAAGACCGCCCGGCTCTACGAGGACCTCGGGCTGCTCACCGCCGACGACCGGGTCGGCGAGGACCTCTCCCGCCTGTTCAACCAGCTCTCCGGCATCGCCCCCCGCGTCCCGGTTCCGCCGGCTGCTCGTCGCCCCCCGGTCGGTGCGCTCCGGGCTCTCACCCTCGTCCACGACGAGATCGAGCACGAGCGCGAGAACCCCGGCAGCGGCTACATCGGCTGGAAGGTCAACTCGATCGTCGACGAGGCCGTCATCGACGCCCTCTACCGCGCCTCGCAGGCGGGGGTGCGGACGCAGCTGTGGGTCCGCGGCATCTGCGCCCTCCGGCCGGGGGTGCCGGGGCTGTCGGAGACGATCGAGGTGCGCTCGGTGCTCGGCCGCTTCCTCGAGCACTCGCGGATCTTCTACTTCGGCGGCGGCGGCGAGCCGGTGGCGCTACATCGGCAGCGCCGACATGATGCACCGCAACCTCGACCGCCGGGTCGAGGCGCTGGTGCGACCTCACCGAGCACCACCACCTCGAGGAGATGCACGGGCTCATCGAGATGGGGATGTCCGACCGGTACCAGCACTGGCGGCTGCAGCCGCGACGGCCGGTGGGTGCGCCAGCACCTGGACGCCGACGGGGAGCCGCTGGAGGACCTCCAGGCAGCGCTGGTGACGATGCACGCCAAGCGTCGCCGCAAGGCCAGGCGCCGGTGAGGATCCCCGCCGCCGGGACGCTCCCCTGGCGGGTGCGCGACGGGGGCCTCGAGGTCGCCCTGGTCCACCGGCCCCGGTACGACGACTGGTCGTGGGCCAAGGGCAAGCTCGACCCGGGCGAGGAGTGGCCGGTGGCCGCGGCCCGGGAGACCGACGAGGAGACCGGGCTGCGGGTGGTCCTCGGCGTGCCGCTGCCGGACGCGCGTACCGCTGCTCGGCCGCGACGGCACCGCCCGACGAGAAGGTCGTGCGGTACTGGGCCGCGCGGGTCGTCGGCGGCAAGGGGCGGCTCGTCAACGAGATCGACGAGGTGGCGTGGCTGGCGCCCGAAGGAGGCCCACGACCGCCTCGACTACTCCCGCGACCGCGACCAGCTGCTCGCCCTGGTCCGCTGGCACCAGGCCGGGCTGCTCGACACCCGCCCGCTCGTCCTCGTGCGCCACGCCCGCGCGATGGCCCGCAGCGACTGGGACGGCCCCGACGACACCGCCGCCCGCTCGACCGCGCCGGGCCGCCAGCGGGCGCGCGGCGCTCGTCCAGCTGCTCGCCGCCTACCGGCCGGAGCGGCTCGTCAGCTCGCCCTCCGACCGCTGCGTCGAGACGGTCGAGCCGTACGCCTCGGCCACCGGCGGCGCGGCTGCGGCTGCGGCGGGGCCTGTCCGAGGAGGGCTTCGAGGCGAACCCGACGAAGGCGGGCCGCGCACCTCGACCGGCTGCTGGCCGGCGACCGGGCCGGCGCTGCTCTGCTCGCACGGGCCGGTGTTCCCCAGCCTGCTCGACGTGCTCACCGGGCGCGTGCACCCCGACGGCGACGCCGCGGCGGCGGCCCGGGCCCTCGCCGACGCCGGGAGGACCGGCTCGGCAAGGGTGAGGCGCTGGTCTGCCACCTCGTCGGCACCGGGGCGGACGCGCGCGTGGTCGCGGTCGAGCGCCACCTGCCCTGACCTCTCGGGCCGGCCCTCCCGGCACCGGGTTGCGCGCCGCAGGTGCGCTGAGGAGAGGACGACAACGGGCCGACGACCCGGTCCCGGCCTACCCGGCGTGTCCCCGCACGGGTGGCGGCGGCCGCGGCCCTCCGTGTCGTTCGCCCGTCGTGGCCACGTCCGACCTCGTGCCGGGTGGCCGGCCGTCGGAGCGGCCGTGAGCCCGGAGCGGCCGTGAGCCCGGAGCGGCCGTCAGCCGAAGCGGCCGGAGATGTAGTCCTCGGTCGCCTGCTTGGCCGGGTTGCTGAAGATCTTCTGGGTGTCGTCCATCTCGACGAGCTCCCCGGGCATCCCGGTGGCCTCGAGGTTGAAGAAGCCGGTGCGGTCCGAGACCCGGGCCGCCTGCTGCATGTTGTGGGTGACGATGACGACGGTGTAGTCGTCCTTGAGCTCGTTGATGAGGTCCTCGATCGCGAGCGTCGAGATCGGGTCCAACGCCGAGCACGGCTCGTCCATGAGGATCACCTCGGGCTGCACGGCGATGGCGCGCGCGATGCACAGCCGCTGCTGCTGCCCACCGGAGAGGCCCGAGCCCGGCCGGTCGAGCCGGTCCTTGACCTCGGTCCAGAGGTTGGCGCCGTGCAGCGACTGCTCGACGAGCTCGTCGGCCGCGGACTTCGAGATCTTCTTCGAGTTGAGCGTGACGCCGGCGAGGACGTTCTCGCGGATCGACATCGTCGGGAACGGGTTGGGCCGCTGGAACACCATCCCCACCTGGCGCCGGACGTCGACCGGGTCGGTGTCCTTGGCGTAGAGGTTCTTGTCGTCCATGAGCACCTCGCCGGTGACGTACGCACCGGGGATGACCTCGTGCATCCGGTTGAGCGTCCGCAGCACGGTGGACTTGCCGCAGCCCGAGGGCCCGATGAAGGCGGTCACCGAGCGGGGCTCGATGGTCATCGACACGTTCTTCACGGCGTGGAAGTCGCCGTAGAAGATGTCGAGGTTCCTGACGTCGATGCGCTTGGACATGGTGGGAGCGGTTCTCCTGGTCAGCGGCTGGTCTTGGGGGCGAAGATCTTGGCGATGAGGCGCGCCGAGAGGTTGAGCAGGACGACGATGAGCACGAGCAGCAGCGCCGCGGCCCACGCCCGGTCCAGGCTCGGGTCCCGGAAGCCGGGGCTGAGCGGCTTGGTGAACATGTAGTAGGCGTAGACCGCCAGGGTGTTCATCGGGCCCTCGACGGGGTTGAGGTTCAGGCCGCGCGCGTACCCGACGGCGACGAGCAGCGGGGCGGTCTCGCCGATGACGCGGGCGATGGCCAGGGTGACCCCGGACGCCAGGCCGGAGGCCGCCGTCGGCAGCACGACCTTGGCGATGGTGCGCCACTTGGGCACGCCGAGGGCGAGGGCGGCCTCCCGCAGCTCGTTCGGCACGATCCGCAGCATCTCCTCGCTGTTGCGGACCACGGTGGTGATCATGAGCACCGTCAGCGCGACGGCACCCGCCATCCCGTTCTTCGTCCCGATGCCGAACAGCACCGCCCAGAGCGCGAACGCGAAGAGACCGGCGACGATCGACGGGATGCCGGTCATGACGTCGACGAGGAAGCGGATGGCGTGGGCCACCTTGCCCTTGGGCTGGTACTCGACGAGGAAGATCGCCGTGAAGACCCCGATCGGCACCGAGATGAGGGTGGCGATGCCGGTGATGATCAGGGTGCCCATGAGGGCGTGGTAGGCCCCTCCGATGAGGGGGGCCCCGTCCCGCTGGGTCGCCTGGTCCTCCAGACCGGTGACGCCGTTCATCGTCTGGGTCAGGAAGTCGACGCTGAGCAGGGTTCCCGCCCCACGGGCGATCACCGTCCACAGGAGCGAGAGCAGCGGGATCACGGCGATGACGAACGCCCCGAGCACGAGCCCACGGGCCACCTGGTCGACGGCGACGCGGGCGCCGGCGGCGACCCGGTAGACGGCGTAGACGGCGACGAGGTAGCCGACGAAGGCGACGACCCCGGCGAGGGCCGGGCTCACTCCGACGAGGGATGCCACGGCGGTCGCGATGACCGCGACGGCCAGGATCACGTAGGCCGGGCGGTTCGAGGACGGGCGTACCGTGTCGAGCTCGACGCCCGGGATCTCGGAGAGCTTCCGCTGCCGGGACTTCGGTGAGGTGTCGACGGCCATCAGTTGGCCCCCGAGAACTCGGAGCGGCGCTCGACGATGGCACGAGCGGCGAGGTTGACCGCGAGGGTGATGCCGAAGAGCACCAGACCGGCGGCGATGAGCTCGGAGAGGCGCAGCCCGGCGGCCTCCGGGAAGTTCAGGGCGATCTCGGCCGGCACCGTGTTGTTCCCCGTGTTGATGATGTTCCAGGTGAAGCCACCGGGCGAGAGGATGATCGCGACGGCCATCGTCTCGCCGAGGGCGCGGCCCAGGCCGAGCATCGTCCCGCCGATGACGCCCGGCATCCCGAACGGCAGCACCGCCGTGCGGATCATCTCCCAGCGCGTGGCACCGAGGGCCAGGGCCGCCTCCTCGTGCAGCTTCGGCGTCTGCAGGAAGACCTCGCGGGAGACGGCGGTGATGATCGGCAGGATCATCACCGCCAGGACGAGCGAGGCGGTGAGGATGCGTGCGACCGGTGCGTGACGCCGACTCGAAGAACGGCAGGAAGCCGAGGTTCTCCTCGAGCCAGACGAAGAGCGGCACCAGCTTCGGTGCGAACACCTGGAAGCCCCACATGCCGAAGACGACGCTGGGCACGGCGGCGAGCAGGTCGATGACGAAGCCGACGGAGGTGCCGAACCGCTTGGGCGCGTAGTGCGAGACGTAGAGGGCGATGCCGACGGCGACCGGCGTGGCGACGACCATCGCGATGAGGGACGCCAGGAGCGTCCCGAAGACGAGCGGCCAGACGTAGTCGAAGAAACCCTCGCCCCCGCTGATCTCCGCCGGGTCGGCGCCGAACACGGGCGCGGCCTCGGCGATGAGGAAGATCGCGACCCCGGCGAGGATCAGCAGGATGCTGAACGCGGAGGCGGCGGACACGCCGCCGAAGACGACGTCACCGAGCCGACGCTTCGGCTTGCCGTGTCCCTGCGGGTCGGCCGCTCGTTCGCCCGACCTCGGGTCGTCGGTGGTGGGGGCACTCATCGTCAACCTCTGGTGGTGTGGGAGGTGGTGGAACCGTCGGGGAGCCTACGCGGGGCCGCCCCTCCGGGCGCGGGTACGGCGGCCACCCGGGGTCCGGATGGCCGCCGCGCCTCGCTGCGTGGTCGGATGCTCAGCTGCCGGCCCCGACCAGCTCGAGCGAGGACTCCGCCTTCGAGCGGAGGTCGGCCGAGATCGGGGCCGAGCCCGCGGCCTCGGCGGAGGCCTGCTGGCCCTCCTCGGAGACGACGTACCCGAGGAAGTCCTTGACGAGGTCGGCGGTCTCCTGGTCCGCGTAGGTGTGGCAGACGATGTGGTAGCTGACGAGCACGATCGGGTACGCACCGGACTCGGTGGTGTCGCGGGCGAGGTCGATCGCGAGGTCGCCGTTGACGTCCGACGGCGAGAGCTCGGAGGCGTCGACGACCTTGGCCGCGGCCTCCGGGGAGAACGCCACGAACTCGTCGCCGACGCCGATCTTCGCCGCGCTCAGCGAACCGACGGCCGAGGCGTCCGCGTAGCCGATGGCGCCGTTGGTGCTGCCGACGACCTCGATGACCCCCGTCGTCTGGGCCGCGGCCTCACCACCGGAGACCGGCCAGGCCTTGTCGGCCTCGTAGGACCAGGAGTCCGGCGCGGCCGCGGAGAGGTACTCCATGAAGTTCTCGGTGGTGCCCGACTCGTCGGAGCGGTTGACCGCGGTGATCTTCAGGTCCGGGAGGTCCGCATCCGGGTTGTCCGCCGCGATCGCCGGGTCGTTCCAGTTGGTGATCTTCAGGTCGAAGATCTGGGCGAGGGTGTCGGGCGAGAGATTGAGCTCGTCGACGCCCTCGATGTTGAACGGGACGGCGACCGGGCTGATGTACACGGGGATGTTCATCGCGCCGTCGGGGCCGCACGTCTCGGTCACGGCCTGGCGCTCCTCCTCGTCGAGCGCGGCGTCGGAGCCCGCGAAGTCGACCGCGCCGGCGATGAGGTTCTCGCGGCCCGCGCCCGAGCCGACCGAGTCGTACTGCACGGTGACGTCCGGCTGCACGCCCTGGTACCCGGCGATCCACGCGGTCATCGCCGACTCCTGCGAGCTCGCGCCGGAACCCTTGAGGGTGCCGGAGAGCGAGCCGCCCGCGCCCGCGGCGGCGGCGGTGGTGGCCGCGCCGGTGGGGTTGTCGTCGCCGCAGGCGGCGAGAGCGAGGGACGCCATGACGGCCACGGCGGCCGTGGTCCCGATGCGATTGAGCTTCACGGAGGTTGCCTCTCTGGTGATCGTGGGCGGCCGTGCAGGCCGCGGGGGCCAGCGACGTTGCCGACGCGAGGAAACGTAGGGAGGGCAGGTGTCCGGGTCGGTGGGGGATGGTGAACGGCGGGTGACGGAGTCCTGAACACCGCCTCTCGCCGCCTGACGGGTGCCGCCGTCCCGCCGGCACCTCCTGCGCGAACGCGGGTGACAGACGTCGTCCCGACGACGTCTGTCACCCACCTTCGGGGCGTGTTGGAGGGCGGGGCTCAGGTGAGGGGGGCCAGCAGGGCGTAGGCCGCGGCGGCCAGCACCCCGGCGCCCGGGAAGGTGAGCAGCCAGGCGACGAGGATGTCCCGTACCACGGCCCAGCGCACCGCCTTCGGGGTGCGCACCGCCCCGACGCCCATGATCGCGGAGGTGATGGCGTGCGTCGTGGAGATGGGCGCGCCGGTGGCGCTCGCCGTGTAGAGCACCGCCGCGGAGACCGTCTCGGCCGCGAAGCCCTGCGGGGGGTCGACGTGGATGATCCGGCGGCCGAGGGTGCGCATGATCCGCCATCCGCCCGCGTAGGTGCCCAGGGCGAGCACGATCGAGGAGCTCGCGATCACCCAGAACGGGATGGAGGTGTCGGAGGCGGACCGGTGCCCGCTCGCCACGAGTGCCAGGGCCACGACGCCGGCCGTCTTGGCGGCGTCCTGCATCCCGTGCCCGAACGCCATCGCGGCGGCCGACACGGTCTGGGCGTAGCGGAAGCCCCGCGCGGTGGGCCCGGGCCGGGCACGGCGGAAGGCCCAGAGGATGGCGACCATGAGCAGGTAGCCGCCGACCAGCCCCACCACCGGCGAGAGCACCATCGGCACGAGCACGGAGTCGCGGATGCTGGCCCACTGCACGGTGGCGCCGGCGGCCAGGGCGGCTCCACCGAGGCCGCCGATGAGGGCATGGGACGACGACGAGGGCAGGCCCCGCCACCACGTCAGCAGGTTCCACGCGATCGCCCCGACCAGCGCGCCCGCGCAGATGGCCAGGCCGGTGGCCCCGCTCGGCACGGTGACGATGTCGCTGCCGATGGTCTCGGCCACCCGCACCCCCGCGAACCCGCCGACGAGGTTCATCACGGCGGCGAGCACCAGGGCGATCCGCGGGGTGAGGGCGCGCGTCGAGATCGACGTGGCGACCGCGTTCGAGGCGTCGTGGAAGCCGTTGGTGTACGTGAACGCCAGGGCCAGGAGGACGACCAGGACGACGGGCCACCACTCCACGGCCGGTCAGGACTCCCGGACGACGATGGCCTCGACCTTGAGCGCCACCTGCTCGAAGGCGTTGGCGGTGTTCTCCAGCGCGTCGATGATGTCCTTGTGCTTGAGCACGGCCACCGGGTCGGGCTTCTTGGCGTTGAAGAGCTCGGCGAGCATGCGGCGGTACTGCTTGTTCGCGCGGTGCTCGAGCCGGTTCATCTCGATCCAGTAGCCGTCGAGGTCCCGCATCGACCGCAGCCGCGGCATCGCGTCGGCGGTGAGCTCGGCCATCCGGGAGATCAGCTCCACCTGCTTGGCGACGCGGGGCAGCAGCGCGTCGACCTGGTAGAGCACGATGACGTCGGCCGCGCCCTCCATGAGGTCGACGCAGTTGTCGAGGGCCACCGCGAGGCCGTGCATGTCGGAGCGGTCGAACGGGGTGACGAAGGACCCGCTGACCCGCCGGACGATCTCGTGGGTGGCCTCGTCGGCGGCCGCCTCGATCTCGTGCATCCGCTCGAGCACCTGCAGCCGCTCCTGGGGCTCCGCGGCCAGCAGCGTCGTCAGCTCGCGGGCACCGTCGACGAGCTGCTTCGCCGAGGCGGCGAACAGGTCGAAGAAGGTGGGGTCCTGCGGGGTGAGGCGGAAGGCCACGGGAGGGGTCTCCGGAGGAGGGGGTCACGGACGGACCCCAGCGTAGGGCCAGCACCGGCCCCGCCCCCATCCGGTCAGGTCGGGGCGGGGGACCTGGGCGCAGGGCCCGGGGCCGCGTCCGGGGAGGCCTCCCCCGTACCGGGCTCCTCGCCGCGCGACGCCGAGGATCTCGTCGATCCGCTCGGGGGTCAGCGGCCGCTCCGTCTGGGAGGCAGCGAGGACGAGCGCCCCGACGAGGTCGATCTCGTCCTGGAGCTGCTGGTCCAGCAGCGAAGGGTCCTCGCGCACCCCTCAACGGTAGGTCCGCGACGGCAGGGTTGTCGTGAGCGGATCCGAAAGATGACTCGACCGGGTCACCCCGTGCCGGGCCGGCTGAGCGTGGCGGCGGCCCAACCTTAGACAAGCGCCGCCACTCTCGGAGGAGGTGTGTGGGTGCCGGACCGGGAGCGCCTCACGGCGCGTGGCCGCTCGTAGCGGCTGATGTTGGGACCCGGGGCTGCCGCGGCCCGGCACCCACACAGCAGACCCTAACGCCTCGGGCTCCGCCGGGTGTTCCCGTACGGGCAACCGGATGTGGGTGGCGTGCCGGGTGAGCTCAGTCGAGGTCGCCGGCCCGCCACAGGTTGGCGCAGGCGCGCAGGTCCTCCCCGGTCTGCAGCAGGGCGGCACCGGTGCGGGTGAGGCCGCGCGCGCCCTCGGGGTCGAGGTCGTCCCGGTCGTTGGCGAGCTCGGCGCGGCCCGCCGCGGTGACGGCGCAGAAGGCGGCCGCGCGCTCGAGCGCCACCGCGAGGTCGCCCTCGAACACACCGGTGAGGATCTGGTCGGTGACCCGCTGCAGCTCCTCGGGGCGCGGCGGCTCAGCGATGCCCGCCACGGCATGCGCGACGTCGGTGAACCGGATGCCAGCGGCGTACTCGCGGCTGGCCTGCTCCGGGCTCCGCCGCACCCACTCGCGCAGCGCGTACAGCCGCCAGAGCGCGCCCGGCAGGCTGCGTCCCGGGCGGGCGGACCAGAGGTCGGCGACGGTGGAGAGGCCGAGGTCGTCGACGAGGGCGACGAGGCGGGTGGTCACCGCCGGGTCCTGGGCCGCCCGGCCGGCGCCGACGAGGATGGCGGCCGTCTGGTGCGCCATCTCGGTGGTCTCGGCCGGGCCGGGCAGGGTGCCGCCGTGCGCCTCCAGGTCGTCGGGGCCGAAGTGCACGGGCCGCCGCGGCACGGGCCGTCCGCCGTCGCTCGTCATCGTCCGATGGTCTCAGACGGGCACCGCCCGGTGGTGGACCGCGTGGCCCGTGACCGGCACCGCCGCCGCCACCCGGGTTAGGTTGGTGAGGTCCCGACCGGGCACGCAGCACCGACGACACGGGGAGGACCGGAGCATGGCGAGCGAGGGATCGGCCGCGCTGAGGGCACGCACGGCACCGCAACCGGACCACGAGTCCAAGCCCGGCTCGCCCAGCGACCTGCCGCCGCACTCGTGGCGGTACACGCTGAAGTCGGCGGTGGCGGAGTTCCAGAAGGACCAGTGCACCGACCTCGCGGCCGCGCTCACCTACTACTCGGTGCTGTCGGTCTTCCCCGCGCTGCTCGCGCTGCTGTCGCTGCTGGGCGTCTTCGGGCGCGGCGAGGAGACCGTCGACCAGCTCCTGGGGCTGCTTCGCGATCTCGGCCAGCAACAGGTGGCCGACCAGCTCGCGGGTCCGATCGAGGCGATGGTCGGTGGCCGGGGGGCGAGCCTGACCCTCGTCCTCGGCATCGCGACCGCCCTGTTCTCGGCGTCGGCGTACGTCGGCGCGTTCGGCCGCGCCATCAACCGGGTCTACGAGATCGACGAGGGCCGCCCCATCTGGAAGCTCCGGCCGCTCATGGTCCTGGTGACCCTCGGCCTGGTCGTGCTCGCCGCGCTCGTGCTCGTCGGCCTGGTCGTCAGCGGGCCGGTCGCGGACGCAGTCGGGGAGGCCGTCGGGCTGCAGGAGCAGACCGTCGCGGTGTGGTCGGTGCTCAAGTACCCGCTGATCCTCGTCATCGTCATGGCGATCGTCGCGGTGCTCTTCCACGTGACCCCCAACGTGCAGCAGCCGAAGTTCCGCTGGCTCTCGCCCGGCGCCGTGCTCGCCATCGTCGTCTGGGTGCTGGCGTCGGTGGGCTTCGGCTTCTACGTCTCGAGGTTCGGCAACTACGGCGAAGGGTCGGCCTACGGCTCGCTCGGCAGCATCATCGTCTTCCTGCTCTGGCTGTGGATCACCAACATCGCCCTGCTGCTCGGTGTCGAGCTCGACGCCGAGCTGGAGCGGGCCCGCGAGCTGCGGGCCGGCATCCCCGCCGAGCGCCACATCCAGCTGCCCCCGCGGGACACCACTCAGTCCGACAAGGCCAGGGAGAAGCGCCTGGAGCGGATCGAGGAGGGCCGACGGATGCGCGAACGCGCGCTCGCCGAGGGTGTGGCGGGGCTCGGCACTGGGTACGAGGACGGTGCCGACCCGCGCAGCGGCCGCCCCGGAGACGGCGACGCGGCGCGGGTCGGCCTCGAACCCCTTCCCTCCGAGCAGGCGCGGACCGCTGGGCCGCCGCGCCGAGGTACTCACGATCCCCATTCGACAAACGCTTGACATTGCTGGTCACCCGTGGCAGTCCACGACCCGAGGAGGGCGTATGGTTCCCCTCGTGTCGTTCGGAGGTGCGGAGTGAGAACGCTCCAGCAGGGGACCCGCCTGGGGGGCCGGTACACCCTCGGTGACCGCATCGCCTCCGGCGGCATGGGGGACGTCTACGAGGCCCAGGACGACGTGCTCGAGCGTGTCGTCGCGGTCAAGATCCTGCGGCCCGACGCCTCCGAGGAGGAGGTCTTCGCGCGGCGCTTCCGGAGCGAGGCCCTGTACACCGCCAACCTCTGCCACCCGAACATCGCCACCGTCTTCGACTACGGCGAGGAGGACTCGGTCGCCTACCTCGTCATGGAGCTGGTCCCCGGCGAGCCGCTGTCGGCACTGGTCCGCCGCGAGGGGGCACTGGACCCGTCCCGCGTCCGGTCGATCGTCGGCCAGGCGGCGCTGGCGCTCGGCGCGGCGCACGAGGCGGGAGTCGTGCACCGCGACGTCAAGCCGGCCAACATCCTCATCTCCCCCGACGGCACCGTGAAGCTCACCGACTTCGGCATCGCCCGGGCGGTCGACGGCTCCGGCGAGACGCTCACCGGAGAGGTGCTCGGCACCCCGCACTACCTCTCCCCCGAGCAGGCCCTGGGCGAGTCCGCCACCGGCGCGTCCGACCTCTATGCCCTCGGCATCGTCGCCCACGAGATGCTCACCGGCCGCCGGCCCTTCGACAAGAACACGCCGGTGGCCACCGCGCTCGCCCAGGTCAACGAGCCGCCGCCGCCGCTGCCGCCGCACGTGCCCCCCCAGCTGCGGGCGCTCATCGAGCAGTGCCTCGAGAAGAAGCCCCAGGACCGACCGGAGAGCGCCCGCGAGCTCGGGGAGCGGCTCGGCCTGCCCGACGCCGACCTCAGCGTCGGCGCACCGACGGCCGCGTCCGAGGTCGTGGGCGCCGCCGAGGCCGCGGACGACGAGGTCGACGACCGACCGGCCGCTCCGCGGTGGGACCCCGACACCGTCGACCCCACCCCGACGCCCACGCAGGCCCAGCTCGAGGAGGCCACCCGGGGCAGGGTGCACTGGATGTGGGTCCCGGCGGCAAGCATCGTCGCGATGGTCGCGGCGGTCGTGCTCGCGGTCTCCGTCGTCCGCTGACGCTCGAGCCGTCCCACAGGCGGGGCGGCGCGGCGGGCCCCACCGGCGGCCGCCACACCCCTCTTTACGGGAGGAGACGCGGCGGGGCCTCGCTACAGTGGCTGCGCGCCCGCCGACCGCAAGACGGGGGCGGCGGGCGCACCAGGGCCTCTAGCTCAACTGGCAGAGCTGCGGACTTTTAATCCGTAGGTTCCGGGTTCGAGCCCCGGGGGGCCCACCGTCCCCGTAGGTTCTCGTTCGACTGTCGCAGGATTGTGTCGATCCCTGTCATGGGGCGTCGACGGACTCAAGGGCGGGGACGTTGTCGATGGTGGAGCTGGATCGCGAGGGGATCGCCCGGGCGGCGCGCGCTGCTGGTGGGGAGGGGCAGTACTTCATCCCGCGCCGCCGCGGCCGGCGCCTGACGCGGCGGCGAGCACTCAGTACGACGCCACACGGCAGATCTTCGAGGCCAAGGGGGGAGCAAAGCAGGCGCGTCGGGTCAGGCCGCCATGGAGCACCCGTCACCCACGGCAGCAGTGAGCCAGGAGCGCCGGTTTCAGAGGTCGTTCGGTCCGCTGACGCGAGAACAGCCACGGCGGCGACCTTGGGGGCCGGGCCGAATTCTTTCGGGCCCCTTGCAGCGCGTCCGCCAGCGGGGCCGCGCAAACGGAGTTACGGTGGACACCGTTTACCTCGTGGCCGGCCAGCGCAGGGCGGCTCCACATGGCCACAGGTGGCTCGTTCGGCGGGAGCGCCGCCGCAGCCACGCAACTGCGCTGGGAGCACGTAATGGATCGGAACCTCAGAAGCCGCTCGCTGTGGGCCGCGGCCCTGCTGGTGAGCGTGTTGGCAACGCTCGGGCTCAGCACCGCACCTGCGACGGCGGCCGCGGCCCCGGTCGACGCCACGGCTGCGTCCGACTGGAACGGGGACGGCAGGGCGGACGTGGTGCTGCCGGGCACGGACGGGAACCTGTGGTTCTACCGCGGGGACGGAGCGGGTGGTTTCGCCGGGAGCCGGACCAAGATCGGTTCGGGCTGGAACACCCGTGACCAGGCCCGGGTGGTCCCGGACTGGGACGGCCTGGCCGGCAGCGACGTCATCGCCCGCGACCCGCGCAACGGTGACCTGTGGTTCTACTCGGGCAACGGCTCCGGCGGGTTCCGCACGTGGTACCGCATCGGCACCGGCTGGCAGGTCTTCAGCCAGATCTTCTCCCCCGGGGACTGGGACGGCGACGGGAACACCGACCTGCTGGCGATCGTGCGGAGCACCGGTGACCTGCGCCTGTACCGGGGCAACGGCACCGGCGGGTTCCTGGGGCAACGGGTCATCGGCACCGGCTGGCAGCGCTACGACGGCCTGATGACCACCGGTGACTTCGACGGGGACGGCCGGCCGGACTTCCTGGCCCGCAACACCGCCACCGGCGACCTGCGCCTGTACCGGGGCAACGGCTCCGGCGGGTTCGGGACCACCCGCACCGTGGGCACCGGGTGGCAGGTGTTCGACGGCCTGCTCGGGGTCGGGGACTGGAGCGGCGACGGCCACAGCGACGTCCTGGCCCGGTTGCCCGACGGCCGGCTCAAGCTGTACCGCGGCCGCGGGAACGGCGGCTGGATCTACCCGATGTCGGTGATCGACACCAAGTGGTACCTCCTCCGCTTCCCCGGCTCGGCCTCGACCACGTCGGCGACGGGCCTGCCCCCCCTGGGCAAGGTCACCTACACCGACCACGTGGCGCAGTGGAACGTGCTGTGCAGCGATGACCACAAGGCGTCGGACGACCCCATCGTCTTCCCGGGCCAGTTCGGCGCCTCGCACCACCACACCTTCTTCGGCAACCGGTCGACGAATGCGGCGACCACGCTGGCCAGCCTCCTGGCTTCGACGTCGAGCTGCGGGCGGGACATGGGGACGAGCGATCGCTCCGCCTACTGGGTCCCCTCGCTGATGAAGAAGAACCCGGACGGGACGACCTCGGTGGTGGAGTCCCAGCAGCTGAGCCAGATCTACTACCGCCGCCCGGGTGGCGGCAGGGGCCCCGGGGTCTACCCGTTCCCGCCCGGCCTGCGGATGATCGCCGGCAACGCCAAGGCCACGTCCGACCAGCCGTCCTCCATCGTCTCGTGGACCTGCGGCCGGGGTGGGCCGGAGAGCCCGCACATGTTCACCTGCCCGGGCGGCAGCTCGGCGCCCATGGTCGTGTCCCTCGGCTTCCCCAGCTGCTGGGACGGAGTGCACCTGGACAGCGCCGACCACAAGTCCCACATGGCATATGCGGCAGGCAACGGCGCCTGCCCCACCAGCCACCCCGTCCCGCTGCCCGAGCTGAACATCGAGGTGGAGTACGTCAACCTCGGCGGCGGGCCCGAGTACTTCCTGGCGAACGGCGGCATCTACGGGTTCCACGGTGACTTCTTCAACGCCTGGGACAACCGCGTGCAGAACGCGCTCGTCGCCAGGTGCCTGAACGGTGCCAGGGAGTGTGCCGGTATCCACCGCTCGGGGGACATCCTGTTCCGGCCCGACTACGACCCCGAGCCGATCACCATCGACCTGCGCAACTACTCGAGCACCTCCCCCTGGAACGGCTGGCCCCTCCAGGAGCCGACCCCGTCCTCCATGACGACGACGATGCCGGACATGGGGCACTGAGGCCGAGTCCCTCGAGTCGCGCGGCTCTCACCGGCGGGCCAGGGCCACCGGCGACAGGCATGGCGACGGACGCGGGTGGGATGATCCCCGGGTGGCAGTGACATCGCATCACGAGGGCGACGGATCGGCCGTCGTCGCGCACGACGAGGGACGCCTCGTCGCGCGGGAGTTCTTCGCCGCCGCGCTGTACATGGCGATGGTGCTCCTGGCCGTCCTCGTCGCCGTGCCGACCGACCGGCTGCCGAGCGACGGAGCCGTGGTCTGGCTGCTCCTCGGCAGCGCGATCGGGCTGACCCTGGCCCACTGGCTCGCGTTCCGGCTGGCGGCGCACCTCACCGTGGAGGGCGGGTTCGCCACCGCGTCGGCGGCGCGGGAGGCCGGCGCCCAGATCGGCGGTGGGCTGGCCGTGGCGGCGCTGGCGGCCCTGCCGTTCCTGCTGCTGGACGGCGAGGCGGCGCTCACCGGCTCGCTGGTCGTGCTGGCCGCGCTGCCGGCCCTCACCGGTCTGGGCATCGCCCGACTGCGCGGCCGCTCGTGGCCCACCAGCCTGCTCGCGGCTGGCGCGGTGCTCGTGGTCGCCGTCGTCATCGTGGTCGTCAAAGCCGCCCTCGGACACTGACCGGCCGCCGCCCGAGGGGCTGACACCGCCGGTGGGACGGTGCCATGATCCGAGCACCTCCGACGGAAGGGGCCACCATGCGCGGGCACACGACAGGCACGACAGCGGTGCGCCGGATCCTCCGGGCGCACGCGGTGAGCGAGGCGACCGGCATCGGCGTCGACGAGGTGCTCGAGGGTGCCTGCGACGGCCCGCCACGCCGGCGTCGCGTCACCCGACGGCAGCTGCTCGGCGGAGCCGCGGCCGCGGGAGCCGGTGCCGTGGCCACCGGTCTCGGCGCCGCACCGGCAGCGGCGGCGCCCGGGGGCAAGAGCGCCCCGTCGGTCGCCGTCGTCGGGGCCGGGCTCGCGGGCCTGCGCGCGGCGCACTGGCTGTGGAAGGTCAAGGGCATCCGCTCGACCGTCTACGAGGCGGACGACTCCCGGCTCGGCGGACGGTGCTGGACGCTGCGGGGCTACTTCGACCACGGCCACACCGTCGAGCACGGCGGCGCGTTCATCAACACCGACCACAACGCCATCCGCAACCTCGTCAACAGCCTCGGCCTCGGCCTCTACGAGGTGGGGGGCGGCAACCAGCCACCGTACGGCGACGTCTACTGGGTCGACGGCGCGCCCTACACCTACGACGAGGCCAACGAGGACTGGGGCGAGGTGTGGCGGGTCTTCAAGGACGCCCTGGCCGCCGCGCCCTACCCGCAGACCGCGTTCTCCCGCACCGACGCCGGCCTCGCCCTCGACGCCATGACGGTCGACGACTGGATCGCCGCGAACATCCCCGGCGGGCTGTCGGGACGGTTCGGCCGGATCATGCGCAGCAACGCCATCGCCGAGTACGGGCTGGACCCGGACGAGCAGTCCGCCCTCAACCTCGTCTACCTCCTGGGGTGGAACGGGCAGAACTCCCTGGACCCGATCAACGGGGCCGACGAGCGCTTCGGCGTGGTCGGCGGCAACGACCAGATCGTCAGCCGGATGGCCGCCGCGCTGCCCGCCGGGTCCGTGGAGACCGGGCACGTGCTGGTGGCCGTCACCCGGACCGGAGATGGCCGCGCCCGGCTGACCTTCCAGACCGGACGCCGCCTCGTCGACGTCGTCGTCGACCGCGCCATCCTCGCCCTGCCCTTCACGGTGCTGCGCGACGTCGACCTCTCCGGCGCCGGGTTCTCGCCGCTGAAGCAGCGAGCCATCCGCGAGCTCGGGCTGGGGTCGAACGGCAAGATCCACCTCCAGCTGAGCCGGCGGCCCTGGCTCGCCGCCGGCTACGGCGGGGTCTCGTACTCGCCGGTGGAGCAGTTCCAGTGCATCTGGGACGACACGGTCGACCAGCCGGCCGCGGGCGAGGGCACCATCGGGCCCGAGTCCCCCGGCATCCTCTGCTACTTCCCGGGGGGTTCGGCGACGCTGGACGCCTGGTCGGGCCAGGCCTTCGGGCCCGCCCCGGGCAAGCAGGTGGGCCAGGTGCTCGACTGGGTCGACCCGGTCTTCCCCGGCACGGCCGCTGCGTACGACGGGCTGGCGTGGCGCGACGCCTGGCACCTCAACCCGTGGTCACGGGGCGCCTACACCTGCCCCCGGCCGGGGCAGTACACCGGCCTGTTCGGCGTCCCCGAGCTGCCGGAGGGTCCGTTCCACTTCGCCGGCGAGCACACCTCCTCGTACTACTACGGCTTCCTCAACGGCGCCGTCGAGTCGGGCGAACGGGCGGCCAAGGAGGTCGCGCTCGCCTCGGCGTAGCCGAGCCGGACGGAGGATGCGGCTGGCCTCCGGGGTGGCGCCGCGCGCGCTCAGCCCTGGCTGACGAAGGGCGCCTGCCGCGGGTAGAGGCCCTCGTCGAGCACGTCGGCGACGACGACGGCGAGATCCGCTCGTCGCAGCGAGGCCGAGCGGCCGGGGGTGTGGGCGTCGTGCTGCACCCGGCCGGTGGGCGGGCCGTCGACGAGGCGGGGCGGCCGCACCAGGGTCCAGTCCAGCCCGCTCGAGGCGTAGACGGCGTACTCGTCCTGCTTGTCCGCCGCGACCGCGCCGCCCACGCGCTTGACCAGCCAGGAGATCGCCCGGTCGCGCCCGCCCTTGCGGTCTCCCGGCACGTCGATGCCCGCGCCGCTGACACCGACGAACCTCGTCACCCCGTGCCGGGGCATGGACTCCACGAGCAGCCGGGCGGTCTGGGTGTGGAGGGTCGTCTCCCGGCTCGTCGGCCCGAGGGCGGAGACGACGGCCGACGCGCCGTCGAGCAGCCGGTCGACGGCCTGCGGGTCGGTGCTGACACCGGTGACGACGTGCACGCGGTCGGGCAGCGCCCCGGGGCGCGATGGGTCGCGGACGAGGGCCCTCACCTCGTGGCCCCGGCGCAGCAGCTCGGTGACGAGCAGCACCCCGGTCCGCCCGGTGGCGCCGAGGACGGCGGTCGTGGTCATGTCGGGTCTCCTTCGACGACGGATGAGCGGGCCCAGGCGCCGCGGTGCCCGCCGGCCCACGTCTTGAAGTCGAGTGGGTCGCGGCCGGTGACCTCCCGCACGTCGTCGGTCAGTCCGCCCGCACGCCCGAGCCGGGCCACGGTGTAGATGGCGGTGGTGACCGCGACCATGCCCCACGGCAGGCCGAGCACGCTGCGTGCGTGGCGGGCGTAGCGAGCCGCACCCGGCCGGCGGTAGCGGATGGTGCGGCCGAGGACGCCCGACAGGACGGCCGCCACCTCGGCGTAGGTGAGCGCCTCCGGCCCGGTGGTGGTCCAGGCCCGCCCCCGGTGCGAGGCCGGGTCGAGCAGGGCGGCGGTCGCCACCGCCGCGACGTCGCGGGCCGCCACGAACGCGGTGCGCCCGTCCCCGGCCGGGACGACGATCTCGTCGCGGTCCCGGATGTCGCTGACGTGGGTGGTGGTCAGGTTCTCGGCGAAGAAGGACGGCCGCACGAACGTCCAGTCCAGGCCCGACTCCCGGAGCCACCGCTCGATGCGGGCGTGCGGGACGACGCGGTTGGACTCCGCCCCCTGGAGGGAGAGCAGCACCACGTGCCGAACCCCCGCCTGCTTGGCGGCCTCCAGCGAGGGCGCCAGGTCGCGGCGGACGTGGCTCAGCTGCGGCGGCCGCAGCAGGAACATCACCTCGATGCCCGCGTACGCCCCCGCCCAGGTGGCCGGGTCGGTGAAGTCGAGGCGCACCGGCTCGACGTCCTGCCCGAGGACCTCGAGGATGCGCGCCGTGTCGACGTCGGCGGCGCGGACCCGCCGGCCCGTCGCACGCAGCGCGGCCACGACCTCCCTGCCGATGGTGCCCGTCGAGCCGGTGACGAGAACCGCCCCCTCGGTGCGCTCCACGCGGCCGGCGTCGGCGTCCATGTCGTCATCTCCTTCGGCGACCGCGCCGGTCGCCCTGATGTATGTATCGTACACATATATTGCCTGTATGCTACACACACCATGAGGCCGACGAACCCTGACTCCGACCCGCTCGCCGACCCCGGGCACGGGCAGGACCTCAGGCTGCTCGACGACTCGCTGATGCGGCTCCGGCGGCTGTGGACGGCCCCCCGGGCCCACGACGGCATGCGGGCCGACCTCGGCGAGGACGTCGAGCTGTCCACCGTGCTCGTCGTCGACGCGCTCTCCCGCGAGCCGTCACGAGGGTGCGGCATCGCCGAGGTGGCCGAGCTCCTCGACGTGGCCCCGTCCACCGCGTCCCGACTCGTCGACCGGGCCGTGGGAGCCGGGATGGTCGTGCGCCGCACCTCCTCCGCCGACGCCCGGCGCGCCGACCTGCACCTCACCCGAGCAGGGCTGGCCCTCCAGGAACGGGCGCGCCGCTTCCGCGCCGCATACCTCGGCCACGTGCTCCACGACTGGCCCGCGGGAGACGTCGGTGCGCTGGCGGCCCGCCTGGCAGCCTTCGCCGACGCCGTCGCCGACGCGCACCCGCCACCTGCCCAGGGCCCCCCACCGGTGCCGGAGGGCACCGGACAGCCCTGAGCGCTCGGGAGACGTCGCGCGGCCGCACGGGCCGAGCGGCTCGTTCCCGGCGTGGTCACCGCGCCGTGACGGACGGGCTCTCGCCGTAGAGCAGGCCGCGCCGCACGAGGGCCTTCTCAACCTCGACGGCCAGGGGCACGACCAGGGCCAGCGCGACGCAGACGGCGAGCTGGCCGGCCGTGAGCGCCTCGGTGCGGAAGATGCCCTGGAGCCACGGCACGTAGACGACCGCCAGCTGCAGCCCGACCGTGAGCGCGACGGCCGCGAGCAGCGCCGGGTTGGTCGCGAACCGGCGGCCGAACGACGGCAGGGTCTCGGAGCGCACCGCGAGCGAGTGCCCGAGCTGGGCGAGCACGAGGACGGTGAAGACGACCGTCTGCCAGTTCTCGGCGCCGCTGGACCACGCCCACGCCATCCCGCCGAGCGAGACCCCACCGATGAGCAGGCCCACCCAGCCGATGTGCCAGGTCACGCCGTGGGCGAAGATGCTCTCGTCCGGCGGGCGCGGGGGCCGCTTCATCACGGTCGGCTCGGCCTGCTCGCGGGCCAGCGCGAGCCCCGGCAGGCCGTCGGTGACGAGGTTGATCCAGAGGATCTGCAGCGGCAGCAGGGGCAGCGGCAGCCCGAGCAGCGGGCCGAGGAACATCACCCAGATCTCGCCGGCGTTGCTCGTCAGGGTGTACTTCACGAACCGGCGGATGTTGTCGTAGATCCGCCGGCCCTCGCGGACGGCGGCGACGATGGTGGCGAAGTTGTCGTCGAGCAACACCATCGCCGAGGCGCCGCGAGCGACGTCGGTACCGCCCCGGCCCATCGCGACCCCGATGTCGGCCTGCCGCAGCGCCGGCGCGTCGTTGACGCCGTCGCCCGTCATGGCCGCCACCTGCCCCCGGGCCTGGAGCGCCCGCACGATCCGGATCTTCTGGGCGGGGTCGACGCGGGCGTAGACGCGGGCGTCGAGCACCCGGTCGGCGAGCGCGGCGTCGTCGAGGTCGGCCAGCTCGCGGCTGGTGATGACGTCGCCGCCGACGTGGTGGGGCTCGGCGACGCCGACCCGCGCCGCGACGGCGTGCGCGGTGTCCGGGTGGTCGCCGGTGATCATCACCGGGACGATGCCTGCCTCCCGGCACTCGGCGACCGCGTCGGCAGCCTCCGCGCGGGGCGGGTCGAGGAGGCCCACGAGGCCGAGCAGGGTCATCTCGCGCTCGGCGTCGGCGAGGTCGTCGGGGAGGTGGTCGAGGTCGCGCCGCGCGACGGCGAGCACCCGCAGGCCCCCCTCCGCCATGGCCCGGGCCCGCTCGGCGGCCTCACGCCCGGTCGCCGGGTCGGTGGCGCACCGTGGCAGCAGCGCCTCCGGGGCCCCCTTGGCGTAGGCGACGTACCGCACGGCCCCGTCGTGGGAGGCGTGCTCGTGGACGGTGACCATCCGGCGCCGCTCGGAGTCGAAGGGGATCTCGGCGACCCGGGGCACGGGCGCCGGGGAGGTGCCCTCGTCGGCCCCGTACCGCAGCAGCGCCACCTCGGTGGGGTCCCCGTGGTCGCCCCGGTCGTCGTCGGGCCCGTCGACCTCCCCGCCGTCGAGGCCGTCGCCCTCCCCAGCGTCGGGCCCGTCGCCCCCGTCGCCGCCAGAAGGGACGAGCACGGCGTCGTTGCAGGCGAGGAGCGCCCGCCGCAGCTCGGCGGTGTCGCCACCGACCACCCACACGTCGTCGACCGTCATCAGGTTGCGCGTCAGGGTTCCCGTCTTGTCCGAGCAGATGTACGTGACCGACCCGAGGGTCTCCACGGCCGGCAGGCGGCGGACCAGGGCCTGGTGTCGCACCATGGTGGCGGCGCCGAGGGCGAGCGAGATCGTCACGACCGCGGGCAGCGCCTCCGGGACCGCGGCGACGGCGAGGCTCACCGCGGTGAGCAGCATCTCGAGCGGGTCCTCCCCACGCAGCAGCCCGACCGCGAAGACCACCGCAGAGATGACGACGACCGCGAGGGCCAGCCTGGTCGAGAGATGGGCCAGCCTGCGCTGCAGCGGGGTCCTGACCTCCTCGACCTCGGCCAGGAGCCCCGCCACGTGCCCGATCTGGGTGTCGGCTCCGGTCGCGACGACGACTCCGGAGCCACGGCCCGACGTGACCTCGGTACCCCGGAACGCCATCGAGCCGCGGTCCGCGACCTGCGCCCGTTCGTCCTCGAGTGCCCGCACGTCCTTGTCCACCGGCACCGACTCGCCGGTGAGCGCCGCCTCGGCCACCTGGAGCGCCGCCGCCTCGGTGAGGCGGAGGTCGGCGGGCACCGCGCTGCCCGCCTCGAGCAGGACCACGTCCCCCGGCACCACGTCGGCCGAGGCGACGACGAGCGGGTGCCCGCCCCGGAGCACGGTGGCGCGGGGGGCCGCCATCGCCCGGAGCGCCTCGAGCGCACGCTCGGCACGCAGCCCCTGGACCACCCCGATCGTGGCGTTGAGCAGCAGGATCACGACGATCGCGATGGTGTCGACCGGGTCCCCGACGATCCCCGAGACCACCGCAGCCGCGACGAGCAGCAGGATCATCACGTCGCGGAACTGCTCGACGACCAGGTCGCGCAGCCGGCGGCCCCGGCCCTCGGGGAGGCTGTTGGGGCCCGACTCGGCGAGCCGGCGCGCGGCCTCGGCGGGGTCGAGCCCGGACGTGACGTCGACGCCGAGGTGCTCCGCGACCTCCCCCACCGGCAGCGTGTGCCAGGCCGGCGCGGTGACGTCGCGGGGCGGTGCGGTCATCACCCCCAGCCTGCCGCACCTCGTGGCCGCGGGCACCGGGCCCGGGACGTGGCGTGGGCTACTTCCCCGGGCCCTCGCGCGGCGCGGTCACGCGGTCAGAGCCGGACCACCATCTTCCCCGTGTTCTCGCCGCGCAGGACACCGAGGAACGCGTCGACGGCGTTCTCGATGCCGTCGACCGAGGTCTCCCGCAGCGTCAGGGTGCCGTCGGCGAGCCATCCGGCCGCCCGGCGGAAGTACTCACCGGCGAGGTCCTGATGGTCCATGACGAGGAAGCCCTCGATCCGGCCGCGCGTCTGGATGAGGCGGGCGAGGTTGCGCGGCCCCGGCGCCGGCTCGGTGTCGTTGTACTGGGAGATCATCCCGCACACGGCGACCCGGCCGTGGAGCCGCAGGACTCCGAGGGCCGCCTCGAGGTGGTCACCGCCGACGTTGTCGAAGTAGACGTCGACGCCGTCCGGGGCGGCCTCGCGCAGCTGCCGCCACACCGGCCCGTCGCGGTAGCTGAACGCGGTGTCGGCGCCCAGCTCGTCGACCACCCGCCGCACCTTCTCGTCCGAGCCGGCGCTGCCGACGACCCGTGAGGCGCCCAGGGCGCGAGCGATCTGCACCACCGCGCCGCCGACGGCGCCCGCGGCGCCGGAGACGAACACGACGTCGCCCTCCTTCATCGCGGCCACGCGGGTCAGGCCGGCGTACGCGGTGAGGCCGGTCATCCCGAGCACACCGAGGTACGCGGAGGCGGGCGCGGCGTCGGCGTCGACGACCCGCGCCTGCGCGGCGTCGACCACGGCCACCTCGCGCCAGCCGAGGCCGTGGAGCACGTGGTCGCCGGGGGCGAAACCGTCGGCGCGGGACTCCTCCACGACGCCGACCGCCCCGCCGTGCATGGCCTCGCCGAGCACGTACGGGTCGGCGTACGACTTCGCGTCGCTCATCCGGCCCCGCATGTACGGGTCGACCGACATCACGACGTTCCGCACCCTCACCTGCCCGTCGCCGAGATCGGGCACCTCGCTCTCGGCGAGCTGGAAGTCGTCCGCGGCCGGCCAGCCGACCGGCCGGGAGACGAGGCGCCACTCGCGCGGGGCGGCGGTGCGGGAGACGGTGGTGCCGGACATGTCGAACCTCTCGGTCGGGTGCGGGACGCAGGTGTCCAACCGTCGCCACCGCCCGGTCCATCCCGGGGTCCGCGATTTCGTCACCCGGCACGGCGTGCCCTACCGTTGGCTCCAGAGAGGGAGTAGTCCCCGATCGCCGTGTCGACACACTGACCCCCGGGTCCGGTGCGGCGGGCCACCCGAGGTGGCGGACGAGACTCTCGGCCCGTTCCACGACCCCCGACGTCGTGGCCGGCCGAGGTCGTCCACGACAGCTCCTCGTCCGGTCGCGAGGAGAGGCACCGATGTACGCCTTCCTGCTCAGCACCGCCGTGATCTTCGTCGCCGAGCTCGGTGACAAGTCACAGTTGATGGCGATGACGTTCGCCGCCCGCTACCGCGCCCGCGACGTCCTCATCGGCATCACCGTCGCCACCGCGATCGTCCACCTCGTGTCCGTGGGCATCGGCGTGGCCGTCGGCACCGCGTTCGCGGACTACCAGGGCGCGATCGCCATCGTCGCCGGCCTCGCGTTCCTGGCCTTCGCCGTCTGGACGCTGCGCGGCGACGAGCTCACCGAGGAGGAGGCCGACAAGGCCCGGCGCAGCACGGGTGCGGCCATCCTCGCGGTCGGCATCGCGTTCTTCCTCGCCGAGCTCGGCGACAAGACGATGCTCGCGACGATCACCCTGGCGACGCAGGAGGGATGGTTCGGCACCTGGGTGGGGAGCACCCTCGGCATGGTCCTCGCGGATGCGCTCGCCATCGGCGTGGGCGCACTCCTCGGACGCAGGCTGCCCGAGAAGGTGATCCGGTACGGCGCCGCAGCGTTGTTCGCGCTCTTCGGGCTGGCGCTCATCGCCGAGGGAGCCGGCTGGATCTGACGCACGCGACACCCCTGGCGACGCGGGACACCGGGTGCCGGCCGGGAGTACCGTTCGCCGCATGATCCGCATCCTCATCGGCTTCCTCATCCAGCTGCTGGCGAACGCCCTCGGCCTCCTCGTCGCGGCCTGGGTGCTCTCGCCGGACATGGAGGTCTCGGGGACGGCCTTCCTCATCGCGGTGGTGATCTTCACCGTCGTCTACGCGCTCGCCCAGCCGTTCCTCACCCAGATGGCCGTGAGCAAGGTGCCGGCGCTGCGCGGCGGCGTCGCCCTCATCGCCACCCTCGTCGGGCTGGTCGTGACCGCTGCGGTGTCGGACGGGCTGAAGATCGAGGGCCTGACGACGTGGATCCTCGCCGCGCTCATCGTGTGGATCGTCTCGCTCATCGGCACGCTCCTGCTGCCCCTGGTCCTCGTCAAGAAGGCCGTGGACGAGAAGAAGGCCTGACCCCGTCGGGCCCGGGTCTAGGGTCGCTCCATGACGAAGGAGCAGAGCGCCGACGCCACCGAGCCCACCGCGAGCACCGACGGCGCGACCACCACCCCGGCCGAGCCCGAGGACGACCTGGTCACCACCGAGCACGTCCTGCGCATCGGGCGGCGCCGCATCCCCTACACGGCCACCACGGGGCGGGTGGTGCTCCGCGAGGAGGTCGTCGAGGACGGCAAGTCCAAGGGGCTCACCGCCAAGGCCGAGGTGTCGCTCACCTCGTATGTTGCCGAAGGCCAGGACGGCGAACGGCGCCCGGTCGTCTTCGCGTTCAACGGCGGCCCCGGGTCGAGCTCGGTGTGGCTGCACCTGGGCCTGCTCGGCCCCCGCCGCGTCGTCGCCGGCGACGCCGGCGACCTGGTCGCCCCGCCGTACGGGATCGCCGACAACGCCGAGAGCCTGCTCGCCGTGGCCGACCTCGTCTTCATCGACCCGGTGTCGACGGGGTTCTCGCGCACCGTCACCGGCGGCGCACCGAAGGACTACCACGGCTTCACCGGCGACCTCGAGAGCGTCGGCGAGATCATCCGGCTCTGGACCACGCGCCACCACCGCTGGCTCGCACCGAAGTTCGTCGCCGGGGAGTCCTACGGCACGGTGCGCGCGGCGGCGCTGGCGGACCTGCTGCAGACGAAGTACGGCATGTACCTCAACGGGGTGGTCCTCATCTCGTCGGTCATCGACCTCGGCTCGATCGGCCTGCACGAGCCGGAGGACCGCGCGTACGTCGGCTTCCTGCCCACGTACGCCGCGCTGGCGCACTACCACGGCAGGCACGGCCGCACCTCGCTCCGGAAGGTGCTCGCCGAGGCCGAGGAGTACGCCGAGCGCACCTATCCCTGGATCCTGGCCCGCGGTGCCCGGCTACCCGACAAGGACCGCCGCGAGGCGGTGCGCACCCTGGCCCGGCTCACCGGGCTCTCGGAGGAGTACGTCGACCTGTCGGACCTGCGGGTCGAGCACCTGCACTTCTTCGCCGAGCTGCGGCGTCGCGAGCGGCTGGTCGTCGGCCGGCTCGACGGCCGCTTCACCGGACCGGCCGGGGACCCGGTGGCCGACAGGATGACCCACGACCCGAGCATGGACGCCTTCAGCGGGGCGTTCGCGGCGGCGTGGAACCACTACGTCCGGGAAGAGCTCGGGTACGAGAACGACCTGCCCTACATCCAGCTCTCGATGACCGCCAACGAGGAGTGGTCGTTCAAGGAGTTCGAGGGCCGCGGGGTCGACGTCAGCGACCGCCTCTCCCGGGCGATGCGGGCGAACCCGCACCTCAAGGTGCACGTGGCCTACGGGTACCACGACGCCGCCACCCCGTACTACGCCGCCCAGGAGACCTTCGCCCACCTCGACATCCCCCGCGAGCGCCAGGACGACATCGAGCACCGCTTCTACGAGGCGGGGCACATGATGTACGTCCACGAGCCCAGCCGGGTGCAGCAGAGCGAGGACCTGGCCGACTTCGTCCGCCGCGCCGCCGCCGGCTGACGGCTGCCGGCCCCTCCCGTCCCCCGCGGACGTGGGTGACGAACGCCGTCACCACGACGGAAGTCACCCACGTTCGGAGGCTGCCCGGCTGAGGACCGGCTCAGCGAACGGTGGTTGCACTCAGCGCATGCTGCATCGTGCGCTGAGCCCGGCGAAGGTGCGCTGAGCCCGGCGACGTCGGGCGCAGACGGCAGACCACCGAGCGCCCTCCCCTCCTCCGGCGCGCGGCCCGGCAGCACGCCGACCTCCGCGAAACGCCGCGGCCCTCCACCGCTCTGGCGCCGCTGCCGGGGAGAGTGTGTCCATGGACATCGACACCATCCACCGGAACGCCGACCGGGTCGCGGGCATCTTCAACGCCCTCGCCACCCTCGTCCTCGTCATCGGCTCGATCATCGCCCTCCTCCTCCTCGTCGGTGGCTTCATCGGCGCCTTCAACGACGACTCCGGGCCCTCGATCCTCAGCGGCATCGCGGCGGCGCTGCTCATCGGGATCTACACCGCCATCACCTGGGCCGGCGTCCAGCTGTCCGCCCTGGTCGCCGGGTACATCAAGGTGCGCACCGGGCCGGGAACCGGCCAGTACTGAGCACCCCGGGCCGGGACCGCGTCACCAGAGCGGGCCCACCGGGCCGACGAGGAAGAACACCACCATCCCGATGGTGTTGGCGGTGCCGTGCGCGATGACCGACGCCAACAGGCTCGCGAACCGCAGGCGCAGCCAGGCGAAGAAGACGCCGTCGACCGCCGCCAGCACCACGCCCACGAGGCCCTGCTCGGTGTGGATCAGGCCGAAGAGCGCGGACGAGGCGACCACCGCGGTGACGACGGCCGCCCGGGAGCCGCCGAGCACCTCCTGCAGCCGGGTGAGCAGGTACCCGCGGAACGCGAGCTCCTCACCGACGGCGGCGAGCGTCCACGACAGCGCCACGAGGAGGAGGAGCATCGCCACGTTGCCCTCGAGCTCGGCGAAGTCGGACACGTCCTGCACCTCGCCGGTCAGGTGGCCGGCGAGCGGGGTCAGGAGCAGAACCTGGAGGGCGGTCCACCCGACGGTGAGGCCCAGCACGGCCGGTACGGCGCGGCCGGGGTGCCGCAGCCGGCGCACGCCCAGGCTTCCGGGCCCCTCGCGCCGCACGGCCACGGACACCACGGCCATCCCGACGAGCACGAGCGACGGGAGCCAGAGGTCGGCGACCACGGCGGCGGCCGCGAGGACCACCTCGACCGCGGCCACGGCCCGCCACGTGCCGGGGCGGCGCGGACCGGCCCCGGACGGACCGGTCCGGTCGAGCAGCTCGTGGGTCATCGCACCTCACCGGGGGCAGGGTCGTACTCCGATGGTCCCGCCGGCGCCGTCCGGCCGCGAGGGCCGCACGCCGAGAAGTGCGTCACCTCACGGCTGCGGGAAGCCCGTCCCTGCTCACCCGTTCTCCGGGCGGTCGACGGCCGCGCCGCGGCGGGCCGGCCACGCTCCGCGAGCGGCGCGTCAGGCCTCGAGCTGGTGCTCCTGGCGGTAGCCGGTGCCGAGGTCGGTGATGGCCACCGAGACGATGCCCGCCGGGTCGACGGTGTAGCGCTCCTCGACGAGCGGACCGTCCTGGCGGACCACGGCGAGGTCGCGCAGCGCACGTGCGGCCTCGACGACGTCGGCGCCCTCGACCCGCCGCTGCAGGTCCGGGTCGAACGGGAAGCAGACCTCGCCCATCGGGGCGAGGTCCCCACGGGGCTCCCCCTGCTCGTCGACTGCGGAGTACTCGACGAAGCGGAACCAGCCGATGTTGTGCGCGGCCTGGTAGCGGCGGGTGACCTCCACCGTCTCGGCCGCGGCCGACGGGCCGACCTGCTCGCCGGTGACGAGCGACCTGTCGAGGACGGGGTCGAAGGAGACGGAGGCGCCTCCGTCACGCTCCCGGAACACGCCGAAGCCGCGGGAGAGCCGGTCGCGCAGCGAGAAGCCGGCCGTGGGGTCGGCGGCGATCGCCAGGCCGACCGCGGTGGACGCGCTCGGCATCGGGGACCGGTGGGCGCGGCGGCCGAAGTGCTCGCGGAGCACCCGCGTGACCAGCGGCAGGGAGCTCGCCCCGCCGACGATGTAGATGCCGGCGACCCCGTCGAGGTCGTGGGCCGACCCGTCCCGCGCGCCGAGCGGCCCGACGAGCGGGCGCATGGCATCGGTGCTGGCGGTGACGAGCGGCGTGGCCGCCTCGTAGTACTCGTCGACGGGGATCGTCACGTCTCGCCCGCCGTCCGCGGTGGGCACCTCCACGGTGACGCGCCGTGACTGCGGGCTCAGGCGCTCCTTGGCCTCGCGGCAGTCGCGGGTGAGCGCGTCCCAGGCTGCGGCGTCCAGGCCCTCGCGCTCGAGCCCCGCGGCCCGCAGGGCCAGGCGGGCGAGGACCTCGTCGAAGTCGTCTCCCCCCAACCGGTTGACCCCGAAGGAGTCCAGGACCTCGTGACGGATGCCGTCGAGGCGGACGAGCGAGGCGTCGAACGTGCCCCCGCCGAGGTCGTAGACGAGGACCAGGTTGCGACGCGACGTGACCGACCGCGACTGCCGGTGGGCGAACTCGAAGCTCGCGGCGGAGGGCTCGTTGACGAGGCCCACGACGTCGAAGCCGGCCCGCCGCCCGGCCTCCAGGGTGAGGTAGCGCTGGGCGCTGTTGGCCTGCGCCGGCACCCCCAGGACGACGCTGGGCGGCTCCGACGCGTCGAGCCGGTCGGCGACGCTCGACGACGTGGAGAGGGCCTCGCGCAGCGCGGTGAGGAAGCCGACGACGACCTCGAGCATCGGCACCTCGCGGTCGCCGAGCCGCACCGGACCGGACGGTGTCGCCCCGGGTTCGGCGAGCAGCCGCTTGAACGAGCGCAGCACGGGTGCCCCGCGCCCGGCCGCCGCCTCGGCCTCGAAGCCGAACACGAGGGTCCCGCCGTCGTCGGCGACGACCGTCGGCAGGTGGTCGTGCGCGTCACCGTCCGCGTCGAGGAAGGCCACCACCGGGTAGTTGCCCCGGTCGGCGTGCGCCACCACCGTGTGCGTCGTCCCGAGGTCCACGCCCAGCCTCATGGGTCCACCCTACGGCCGGCGGGGACCGGTCCGTCGGACCGGTCCGGGGGCGCGGCCCTCCCGGCCCGGTCTCCGCACCGGGCCGTGCGCGGGCCCCGGCCCGGCGCCCGGCCGCCGAGAGGTGGCCGGGAGCCGGACCGCTGGCGCGTCAGCCCACCTCGACCGTCGTCTGATGGGTGCTGATGTCGTACAGGAACGTCACCGGGGCTCCACCGGCGGGAACCGTGAGCGAGATGTTCCCCGCACCGCCGCCGTCGCCGTACGACTCGTCCCAGGACAGCCCGTGGGCGACCTTGAACTCCCAGTCACCGCCCGGCATCGTCAGGATGAGCGCGTAGACGCCGTCGCCGTCGGGGTCCTGCAGCCACGGGCGCATGCAGTCCGGCTGCCAGTCCCCGCCACACCCGAGCTCGGACTGGTAGGACCCGGGCGCGGTGATGATCGGGTCGTTCTCGTCCGAGGTCACCCAGTGCGTGGCGTCGTCGTAGTAGAACGTCACCTCGCCGTCCGCGGTGTCCATGTCGATGTTGGGGCCGTCCCTGACGGCGCCGGCGCCGTAGTTCTCGGTCCACGACCTGTCGAGCGCCGCCTTGTACGAGTACGGCTGGGCCGGGAGGGTGACCATCTTCTTCCAGATCTGGTCGCTCTCGTCGAGGGTCATCTGGGCCTGCGGGCAGTCCGGCATCCAGTCCGCTGCGCACCCCATCTCGCTGTTCAGCGTCCCGGCGATCGCCACGGTGGTCGGCTGCTGTTCGACCGGGTCGCCGTTCTGCGGGACGGTCGAGGTCGGGGGTTCGACCACGGTCGCCGAGGTGCTGTCGGCGGCGATCCGCCCGGCGGCGTCCTCGACCACGGCGCGGTACTCCAGGAGCGAGCCGAGCGGCATCCCGGACACGTCGTGGAAGACCCGGAACGGGGCGTTGTCGTCGGTGCCGAGCGTCGTCCAGTCCTTCTGGCCGACCTGCCGGTAGAGGAAGGTGGTCTGCGCGAACGTGCCCGCCTCGACGTCGGCCGAGATCTCGGACCGCCCGGACACCCCGCGCTCCGGAGCCGAGACGGTCACCGTCGGCGCGGCGACCTTCCTGGTCTCCATCGGCGCGCTCGCCCGGTAGACCGCCACACCCAGTGGCGGAACGGTGACCGACACCTTCCCGGTCTTGGTCGTGTGCATGGGCTTCTTGACGCCCATGACCGGGACCCACTCGCCCCGCGTCGTCCAGGTGTCGAACGTCGCCGACGCCTTCTCGGTGCTGTTGTTCGCGACGACGAGGAACTCGTTGCCCTTCGTCGCATCGATCCGCGAGACGGCGAAGATGCCGGCGCCGTCCTCGGCGTACCGCTGCACCTGCGCGCCGTCGGCCAGGGCCGGGTACTCGGCCCGCATCGCGGCGAGCGCCTTGAGGTGCCGGTAGATCGGGTGGCTCGGGTCGTACCGGTCCATCGACCCCTCGGGCCCGGCGAGCACGTCCTCCTCGTTGTAGATGTCGACCTGGCTGGCGAACATGTCCTCGCGCGCCAGCTGGTCGCCACCGGTGCCGATGAAGCCCTGCTCGTCGCCGTAGTAGGTCACCGGGTTGCCCCGGACGGTGTACATCAGCGAGTTCGCGAGCATGACCCGCTTCAGGTGCTCCGCCTCGTCCGCGGAGGCACCGTCGAGGAACATCGCCACCCGGCCCATGTCGTGGTTCCCGAGGAACGTCGGCAGCTGGTAGGCGTTGCTGTCGGCGTCGGTGTACCAGTCGTCCTTGGCGAAGAAGTCGGCGAGGACGGTGGCCGGGTTGCCCTTGGCGAAGTCGACCCCCTGCTGCTGGAACCCGAAGTCGAGCGTCGCCTGCAGCTTGCCCGCTGTCGTGTACTGCGACATGTACGCCGGGTTGCCGTCGTAGACCTCGCCGAACGCGAAGAAGTCGTCGTTCCCGATCTTGTCGGCCTCGCCGAGGATGTCCGGCACGAACTTCTGCCAGAACTCGAGGTTGACGTGCTTGACCGTGTCGATCCGGAAGCCGTCGACGCCGAAGTCGACCCAGGCCTTGTAGATCTCCCCCATCCCCTCGACCACCTCGGGGCGCTCGGTGAACAGGTCGTCGAGTCCGATGAAGTCGCCGTACGTGGAGGACTCACCGGCGAAGGTCGAGTCGCCGCGGTTGTGGTACATCAGCGGGTCGTTCAGCCACGACGGGACCTTGACGTTCGCGTCGTCCTGGGAGTGGAAGAACGGCGTGTACGGGAAGGAGGTGTCCACGTCCATCGGCGGGAAGGGCTGGTTCACGTAGTCACGGTCGTCGAAGGTCGTGCCGTCGGCCTTCTCGTAGGGATAGGCCTTCTTGGACCGGTAGGTGTACTGCCCCTCCTCGTAGTCGATGACGTCCGCGGTGTGGTTGGTGATGATGTCGAAGAAGACCTTCATCCCCTTGGCGTGCGCCTGGTCGATGAGCTCCTTCAGCTCCGCGTTGGTGCCGAGGTGCGGGTCGACCTGGGTGAAGTCGGTGATCCAGTAGCCGTGGTACCCGGCGCTCTCGTTGGCGCCGGTGCCCTGGACCGGCTTGTTCTTGAAGCTCGGGGTCAGCCAGATGGCGGTGGTGCCCAGACCCTTGATGTAGTCGAGCTTGCCGGTCAGACCGGCGAGGTCGCCGCCGTGGTAGTACGCCTTGTCGGTGGGGTCCAGCCCGGTGACCGAGCGGCCGCCGGTGAGGCCACCGGTGTCGTTGGAGGGGTCGCCGTTGGCGAAGCGGTCGGCCATGACGAAGTAGAAGCGCTCGCGGGTCAACGGCTCGCGGAGCGAGTCCTCGGCCAGCGCGCGGTCGGCCGCGGTGGCCCCACCGCCGAGGTCCGCCGGCGCCACCGAGACCACGTGGCTGTCGTCGTCGTAGGTGAACCTCAGCTTCGCTGTGCCGCCGGTGACCAGCGGGATGTTGGGCCCGGCGAGGAGACCGCCGGCACCGTAGTTCTCGTCCCAGCTGTCGTTGATCGCCACCTTGTGGAGGTAGGACCCCCCGGGCAGCTCGAAGACGCCCTCGTAGGTGCTCGTCGTGCCGACCTGGGCCAGCTCGGTGGCCTCACAGGCCGGGTCCCAGTCGCCGGGACAGCCCAGCTCGCTCTGGAGGTCGCCCACGAGGGCGACGGTGCGCGCGGTGTCGGCCTCCGCCGGGAGCACCGCCCCGAGCGCTCCCGCGACGGTGACCGCGGTGGCGGCCAGGACTGCGTACAGGCGGCGTGCAGGGCTCATCGTGGACTCCCTCGGACCAGCGGCGGTGGTGACCCTCGTCACAGGAAACGTAGGTCGCCGCGGGCCACCGCGCCAGACCCCCGCGGCGATTCTTTGCCAGCCCTTTACCCGGGCGACTCCGCAGGTCAGCCCACGTCGTCGGGAAGGACCTCGACGCGGTACGTCATCGTCCGCGAGGCGCCCGGCTCCACCGACACGGCGTCCGCCAGCACGTTGCCGCCCTCGACGCAGACGAAGCCCGGCCAGGCGTCCTCGACGTCGTCGAGGGTGCGTGCCAGCTCATCCCACGGGTTCCAGACGACCCGGTCGGCGGCGCCGGTGGTCGTGACGCGCAGCCGCCGGCCGAGCACCGGGTCGACGACGGTGACCGGGGCGTCGGTGCGGTACACCCGGTCGGTCTCGCCCGTGACGGTCACCTCGCCCTCCTGCCGCTCGTCACGGTCGGTCGTCTTGTCGTGGTACGGGGCGCCGTCGAGCCCCTCGAGGTGGATGCGGCGGACGTCACCGACGTGGAGGTAGGCGTGCAGCGCCTCCTCGAGGTCGAACGGCTCGGGGCCGGTGTTCGTCGTCGTCAGCTCGAGCTCGAGCGCGGCACCGAAGCGGGAGCGCAGGTCGAGCCGGTAGGGATGGGGGAAGTGCGGCGAGGTGGCCGTGTCCGAGGTCATCCGCTGGTGGAACACGACACCGGCGCCGTCCTCGGAGCGCTCCACGAGCTCCCAGTCGACGGTGCGCACGAAGCCGTGCGACGGCCACGTGCCGGGGCCTCGGCCCGGCCCGAACCACGGCCAGCACACCGGGACGCCGGCGTGCGGCGGGGTCCCCTGCCGGACCTGCGTGCCCGGCGCCTGCCAGACGACCGGCGCGGCGCCGGTGGGCGCCCACGCGAGGACCAGCGCTCCGTGGTCGAGGAGGCTGCCGGTGCAGGTGGGGTGGTCGACGACGTGGGGGGTGGGAACGGCATCGCTCATGGACCGACCCTAGGGCGTGGCGCGCTCCGTGCGGGTGGCGGCGAGGCTGGTGATCGTGACGGTGGCGAGGACGACGACGATGACGGCCAGCGAGGCGAGCGTCGGGATCTCCGGGACCCCCGGCCAGATGCCGTGCGCCCAGTGCAGGACGAGCTTCACGCCGATGAAGAACAGGATGGCGGCCAGGCCGTAGCCCAGGTGCACCAGCCGCCGGAGCAGCCCGGCGAGGACGAAGTACAGGGCCCGGAGGCCGAGCAGGGCGAAGGCGTTGGTGACGAAGACGAGGTAGGGGTCACCGGTGATGCCGTACACGGCGGGCACGGAGTCGACGGCGAAGACCACGTCGGTGGCGAGGATGGCCACGGTGACGAGCGCGAGCGGGGTGAGCGCTCGTCGCCCGTGCTCGCGGACGGTCATCGCGGTGCCGCGGTACTCGTCGACGACGGGCCAGAACCGCCGGATGACCCGGACGACGCGGATCGAGCCGATGTCGATCTCCTGGTCCTCGTGCGACATCGCGTCGCGCAGCACCTTGACGGCGGTGACGAGGAGGATGGCCCCGAAGAGGAGGAAGGCCCAGGAGAACGAGGCGATCAGGGTGGCGCCGAGGGCGATGAACACGCCGCGCAGCACCAGGGCCCCGGCGACGCCGATGAGGAGCACCCGCTGCTGGAGGGCGTGCGGCACCGCGAAGGCGGACAGGAGCAGCATGAAGACGAAGAGGTTGTCGACGGACAGCGACTTCTCGACCAGGTACCCGGTGTAGTACTCCAGGCCGGTCTGGCCGCCGAAGGCGCTCCACACCCAGACGCCGAACGCCAGGGGCAGGGCGATGTAGAAGACGGACCAGCCCGTGGCCTCCTTGACCGAGACCTCGTGGGGGCGCCGCGTGATGATGAAGTCGCCGACGAAGAGCAGCACGACGCCGGCGATCGTGGCCGCCCAGATGACCGGGGTGGCGATGGACGTGGTGCCGGCTGTGGGGTCGGCGGCGGCGGCCAGGGTGGCGACGGACGGGGGCACGGGTCTCCTCAGGGCACGACTGACGGTCCTGAGGTCTCCTTCACCGCACGGGCGGCGCCGTACCGGGGCCGCCGCAGGGCGACCGTACTGACCGGGACGGGCTTGGGAAGTACTCCCCTCGTCCGCGACAGTGTACGGGCTGCCCGGCGTGGGCGGGGATCCGCGAACGCGCCCGCCTCGGCCGCCTGGGCTCCAGAGGCGAGGACGCCGAGCCGACCCCGCATCTTCGCTGGTCAGGTTGCTAACCTTCGCACCAGCGGAGGAAGGGCCGGGCCGTCGGAGGGAAGTCCGGGCCGTCCGTTGCGGTGGGGGCCCGGGTCCGGCGCCTGCACGCCTGCGTTCGACGACTGCCCTCCACCGACGGAGGGAGCCCGATGCCAGCACCCTGGGCCGCAACCGGTGGCCGCACGTAGTGCACGGCTCGCGTACCCCTGCACGGCGTCGCTGGGTCCCCGTGCTTCCGGCGGCGGCGACCGGCCTCGCCACGACGCTGGTCGTGCTCCCCGCCGGCCTGCTTCCCGCCGCGTTCCACGCCCCCCATCTGCACGTGGCGGTCGAGACGGCCAACGTGCTGGTCGGCCTGCTGGTGGCCCTGCTCGTCCTCGGCCGGTACCGGACCGACCGTCGCCTCGACCAGCTGCTGCTCATCGACGCCCTCCTGGCGCTCGCCGCGGCGAACGTCGCGTTGGCGGTCTCGGTGGGGCTCGGCGAGTCCGCGGCGGCTGACACGCTGCGGTGGGCCTCGGTCGGTGGCCGGCTGCTCGGTTCGGGGCTGCTGTGCGCCTCCGCCGTCACCCGGCCGAGCGTCCGGGTGACCGTCGGCCGGGCATCCGCGCTGCAGACGGTCCTGGCCCTCCTCGTCGTGGGCAGCGGCGTGGCTCTCCACGTCGGGGCACTGCCGTCGCCCGTGCGCGACGCGGCGGGGGACGTCGACACCGCAGCGCCGGCGCTGGAGATGCACCCGGCCGTGGTCGTGGCCCAGGCTGCAGGGGTGGTCCTCCTCGCGACGGCCGCCGTGGTGCTGGCTCGGCGCGCGCTCGCCGGGGCCGACGACCTCACCCGGTGGCTGGCGGCGGGAGCGATCCTTGCGGCGTTCGCCCGGGTGCACTATCTCGTCTACCCGTCGCTGCTCTCGGACGTCGTCTACACCGGTGACGCGCTGCGGGCCGGCTTCTACGGCTGCCTGCTCGTCGGCGCCCTCCGGGAGATCGAGGGCTACTGGCGGTTGCGCACCCGGACCGCCGTGCTCGACGAGCGGCGCCGGATCGCCCGCGAGCTGCACGACGGGATGACCCAGGAGCTGACCTACATCCTCGCGCTGGCACGAACCGGGGCCGACGGAGCGGGGGACGTGCGCACCCTGGCCCGGATCGAGGACGCGTCGCTGAGGGCGCTGGACGAGGGCCGGCGGGCCATCGACGCCCTTGACCGCGAGGAGCGGCGGTCCTTCGTCGTCGAGCTCCACGGGATGGCCGCCGACCTGGCGGTGCGGTACGACGTGCCGGTCACGGTCGACCACGTGGACGACGGCCTCGACGACCCCACACCCGACGCCGCTGAACAGCTGCTGCGGATCGTCGGGGAGGCGGTCCGCAACGCGGTGAGGCACGGACGTGCGCACTCCGTCCACATCTCCCTGGGACGAGGCGCCAGAATGGCGCCGACGAGGCGCGAGCTCACCGTCACCGACGACGGGGTCGGCTTCGACCCGGCCCTGCGGTCGGCCGGCGGAGGTCGCGGCGGGTACGGGCTGACCAGCATGCGTGACCGCGCCGCCGCAGTGGGTGGCAGTCTGGCCGTCGAGTCCGCCCCCGGGGGAGGCACGACGGTGACGGTCGGCTGGTGAGCGGGGAGCGGGGAGAGGCGGGGACGATGGCGAGGTCCGGCACGGACGACGGGCGAGCGGCCCTCCGGGTGGTCGTCGCCGACGACCACGCCGCCACCCGGGGCTGGGTGCGCGATGCGCTCGAGGCCGGCGGGTGTCAGGTCGTCGGGGAGGCCGCCGACGCCCCCGGGGCGGTGGCCGCCGTGGCGCAGGCCGTGCGAGGCGATGGGGTCGACGTGGCCCTGCTCGACGTCCGCATGCCCGGGTACGGCGTCCTGGCCGCTTTCGAGATCACCCAGCAGCACCCCGAGGTCGCGGTCGTCATGCTCACCGCCTCCCGTGACGACGAGGACCTGTTCGGGGCCCTTCGCGCGGGAGCGTCCGGCTACCTCCTCAAGGACCTGGACCCGGCGCGGTTGCAGGAAGCGCTGGCGGGGGTGGCACGCGGTGAGGGCGCGATGCCGGCCTGGCTGGTGCGCAGGGTGATCGAGCAGTTCCGCGCCGAGGCCCCGCGGCGGTTCAGCCTGCGGTCCCGGCCCGGCACGGCGCGGCTCACGGAGCGGGAGGCCGAGGTGCTCGACCACCTGGTGGCGGGCCGCAGCACGGAGCAGATCGCCGCCGCGATGTTCGTGGCCCCGGTCACGGTGCGCACCCACGTGCGGGCGGTCCTGAGGAAGCTGCGCGTCCCCGACCGGGAGTCGGCGGTGCGGCTGGTGCGGAGCGGCCCCGGCCCGGCCTGAGGTGTTGAGAGATCTCAACGCCCCGGGTGCCCCGTTCCCCCGACGGTGCCGTCGGCGCCTCCCTACGGTGACAGCGACCGGTGCGAGACCGCCACCGAGGTCACCATCCACTTACTGCAGGGGAACAGTCATGCGTATCCGATCAGCACTCGTCGCGGCCGCGTCCGCGGCGACCCTCGTCGTCGGCGCCGTTGCGGCGCACGCCGACAACATCAACGTCGACGCCGACACACTGACAGCAGGAAGCCAGACGGCGCTGGAGCTCGGCACCGTGGCCTGCGGTGTCCCCGCGACCCGCACGGTCGACGTCTGGGTGAACAAGAACGGCTCCGGGACGAACGCCTTCGGCAACGGGTCGACGGTCGACGTCACCGCGTCCACCGCAGCGCCCCTCGAGGTCGGGGTCCCGTCCGGGACCGCTGGAGACATCGCGATCCCGCCCGACTGGTCCGCGCTGGCCCAGAACACCGACAGCGCGAAGGTGCGGGTCACTGTCACCGTCACGTCGTCCACCGCGGGAGCCGGCTCGGGAACCGTCACCTTCGCCGGCACCGGGGTCAACGGCAGCGGCGCCTCGCTCATCAGGAGCGCGAACCTGACCGTCTCGTGGACCACGGGGTCGTGTGCGCCGGTGAAGACGGCGACGACGACGACGCTCACCTGTCCGACGTCCGTCACTTACGACGGCTCGGCGCTGACGCCGTGCACCGCGGCGACGACGGGCGACGGCGGCTTCACCGCGACGCCGACGATCTCCTACGGCGCGAACACGAGCTCGGGTCCGGTGGCGGTCACCGCGACGTACGCCGGTGACGACACCCACGAGGGAAGCAGCGACACCACGTCGTTCCTCATCGCGAAGGCGGGCTCGACGACGACCGTCACCTGCGAGGCGGGGCCGTTCGTCTACTCCGACTCACCCTTCACCCCGTGCACGGCGACCGTGATCGGCGCAGGCGGCCTCTCGGAGACGCTCGAGGTCTCGTACGACGGGAACACCTACGCCGGCACCGCCGGCGCCGAAGCCTTCTACGGCGGCGATGTCAACCACGAGCCGTCGTCCGGCTCGGCCACGTTCACCATCGACAAGGCGCCGACCACCGTGACCGTGAGCTGCCCCGACGGGCCGTACTACTTCACCGGCTCACCGATCACCCCGGCGTGCACCGCCCGGGCCACCGGGGCCGGCGGTCTCGACGAGGCCGTGACCCCCGTGACGTTCTAGAACAACGAGGCGGTCGGAGACGCGACGGCCAGCGCGACCTACCCGGGCGACGACAACCACCTCGAGCGCACAGGGACGACGACCTTCCCCATCTCCGCGTGGACACTCGACGGGTTCTTCAAGCCGGTCGACCTCAACGGCGTGTGGAACACCGTGAAGAACGGTTCCACCGTGCCGCTGAAGTTCCGGGTGTTCTCGGGCTCGACGGAGCTGACGTCCACCAACGCCGTGAAGGCGTTCTCCGTCCAGCAGGTCAACTGCTCGACGAACGAGCCGCAGGACGCCATCGAAGAGCTCGCGACGACCGGCGGCACCTCACTGCGGTACGACACCACGGGTGCCCAGTTCGTCCAGAACTGGCAGACCCCGAAGAAGGCGGGAACGTGCTACCGCGCGACGATGACCACCCAGGACGGGTCCACCAGCTCGGCGAAGTTCATGCTCAAGTGACCCGTAGGCACTGAATGCGTGGGGCCGGTCCGGGAGGGCCGGCCCCACGCGTCTTCGGGCCGGCCCGGGGCAACCGGGGCCCCGGCACCGGTTGCTCCGGTCACCGACGACGGCGTCACCGCGATGCCGACCCCACCGGGAATCAGCCGGACACGCCGCGGTAGCGGTCGAGGGCCTCCCGTCGCTCCTCGGCGTGGTCGACGATCCGCTCGGGGTACCCGTGCGCGTAGCCGTCCTCGTGCTCCCACGGCTGGTGCACGGCCTTGCCGGAGAGGTGCCGCAGCTCGGGCACCCATCGGCGCACGTAGCCGCCGTCGGGATCGAATCGTTCCCCCTGGCTCACCGGGTTGAAGACCCGGAAGTACGGGGAGGCGTCGGTGCCGGTGCCCGCCACCCACTGCCAGCCGTGGTTGTTGGACGCGAGGTCGCCGTCGACGAGGTGGTCGAGGAAGTGCCGGGCGCCGACCGGCCACCAGACGTGCAGGTCCTTGGTGAGGAAGCTCGCGGTGATCATCCGCACCCGGTTGTGCATCCACCCCTCGGCGAGCAGCTGCCGCATCCCCGCGTCCACCACCGGGTAGCCGGTGCGCCCGGCCTTCCACGCCTCGACGGCGTCGGTGGGCTCGTCGTAGCGCATGCCCGACAGCACCGGCCGCAGGTCGTGCCAGGCGCTGCGCGGGTTGTGGTGCAGCACGTCGGCGTAGAACTCCCGCCAGGCCAGCTCGTCGGTGTACGTGACCGCGCCCTTCCCCCGCTCCCCGGCGAGGTCGGCGAGGAGGGTGCGGGGGTGGACGACACCGAGCTTGAGGTAGGGCGACATCCGGGAGGTGCCGTCGAGGTCGGGCCGGTCCCGGTCCTCGTCGTAGTCGGTGACGAGCTCGTCGCGGAAGTGCCGCCAGCGCCGCAGCGCCGGCTCCTCACCCGGCTCGGGCAGCTCCGGCAGCCCCGGTGCGGCCAGGGCGTCGTCGAGCGCCGCCGTCGCGGCCGCGTCGTTGCGGGCATGGCGCAGCGGCAGCCGCCGCGGGGTGGTCGCCGGCGCCGGCCACCCGTGCCGGCGCCATGCCCTGGCGAACGGCGTGAAGACCTTGTACGGGTCGCCGGACCCGTTGACGACCAGTCCCGGCCCGACCGCGTACGGCGTGCCGGTCTCCACCCACTCGACGCCGGCGGCGCGCAGGCGCCGGGCCACCGCCCGGTCGCGGGCGGCGCCCGTGGGGGTGGTCTCCCGGGTCACGTGCACCGACGAGGCCCCCACCCGCCGCGCCAGCTCCGGAACCCGCTCGCGCGGGTCGCCGTGGAGGAGGGTGAGGGTGCCGTAGAGGTCGTCGTCGAGGGCCCGGAGGCTCGCCGCGAGCCAGGCGCGGCGCGCGGGCCCCCCCGCGTCCCAGAGGCGCGGGTCGACGACGAAGGCGACGACGAGGTCGGCGTCGCCCGCTGCCTCGCGCGCCGCGAGCAGCGCCGGGTGGTCGCGGCGCCTGAGGTCGCGCCGGAGCCAGAGGATCGAGGTCATCGCAGGTGCCGCCCGTCAGCTGAGGGTGTCCAGCACGGGCGGGAGGAGGAACAGCATCCCCAGCGACCAGGTGAGGTGCGTGACGACCGGCCCGAGGATGCCGCCGGTGACCCGCCGCTGCAGCCCGACGACCAGCCCCACGACGGCGGCGGCGAGGACGAGCAGCGGGATGCCGGACGCGGCGGTCACCAGGGCGTAGACGACCGTGGTGGTCGCCACCGCGTGCCGCCGGCCCACCCCCGCGTAGAGGGCGCCCCGGAAGTACAGCTCCTCGGACACGCCGTTGACGGCGGTGATCACGGCGACGACCGCGAGCGACCCGTACTCCGCGTGGTCGAGCAGCTCCTGGACCGGCTCGCGCAGCACCGGGATCCTGGCGACGAGAACCGCCCCGAGGAGGAAGAGGGCGAGCAGCATCACCCCGAGCGCCAGCGACTGCAGGACGGCCCGGCTGTGGCCGTCACCGCCGCGGGTGTGCGCCCGCCCGAGGTGGAGCGGGCCGGACACCAGCGCACCGACCGCCCAGACGGCCGCGAGGGCGAGGGTCGCCACGTAGAAGAGCGCGTTGCCGGGCTCGATCCGCAGCGCCCACGCGAGCACCCCGGCGCCGAGGACGAGGGTGATGACCGCCACCGTGCGTCGCCGCCGGAACGCAGAGTCGGGCTCGCTGTGGTCGCGCGGGACGGGCTCGACGAGCGCGGCCCGGAAGAACGCACGGAGCTCGCCGACGGGGTCCACTCCGCCGGCCACGTCAGGGCCTGCCCGGGACCGGCCGACCGTCCTTCCGCCCGCCACCGGCCCAGTCCGGGTCGGCAGCGGTCACCCGCGCGGGGTCGACGGTGCCGGGCTCGGGACGCGGGTCGGCGTCGTCGCCGGCGATGGCGTCGGTGACGGCCCGGTCGAAGCCGAGCGCTCCGCCGGGCGGGGGCCCGACGAGCGTGTCGACGTCGTCCTCGGTGCAGACGACCTCGTGGAGCAGGCTCTCGACGAGCGGCTTGGCCAGGCCGGTGGGGACGGGGGTGACGAACCCCACCCACTGGCTGGCGAGCCACGGGGTGAGCACCGGCACGGAGACGACCGTGCGGGGCAGCAGGCCGGCGAGCCGGGCGAAGCGGGTGATCATGTCGCGGTAGGTGAGCACCTCCGGCCCGCCGATGTCGAGGGTGCGGTTGACGTCGGGCGGGAGGTCGGCCGCCCCGACGAGGAAGTGCAGGACGTCGCGGACGGCGATCGGCTGGATCCGGTTGTCGAGCCACTTGGGGGCGACCATCACCGGGAGGCGGTAGGTGAGGTGGCGCAGCATCTCGAAGGAGGCCGACCCGGAGCCGAGGATGATCGCGGCCTGCAGCACGGCCGTCGGCACGCCGCTCGCCATGAGCAGGTCGCCGACCTCGACCCGGGAGGCGAGGTGGTCGCTGAGGGTGGTGCCTTCCGGGTGCAGCCCCGAGAGGTAGACGATGCGGGAGACGCCGGCGTCGTAGGCGGCCAGCCCGAACGTCCTGGCCATCTCGCGGTCGCGCTCGACGAAGCTGCCCTCGCCATCCATCGAGTGGAGCAGGTAGTAGGCGACCTCGACGTCGGCGAGCGCCGCGGTGAGGTCGGACCTCGAGGTGGCGTCGCCCTCGGCGACCTCGGCCCTCGGTGCCCACCAGCGGTCGGCGACCTTGGCGGCGTCCCGGGTGAGGACGCGCACCGTCCAGCCCTCGTCGAGGAGGGTGGGCACGAGCCGGGAGCCGATGTACCCGGTGGCACCGGTCACCAGCGCCCGGCGGCCCTCCCCCCGCTTCCCGCTCACAGCCGGCCCAGGGCGCTCTCGAGCTGCTCGGCGGTGGCGTCGCCGAGACGCTCGAGCAGCGGTTTGATGACGGGAGTGGCGAAGCGGGCGAGCCCGGTGAAGGTGAACTCCGCCCGGTAGAGGACCAGGCTGCCGCCGTCGTCGGTGGGGGTGACCGTGATCGTGTCGTGGCTCGTCGTCGTGTCGTTGCGCCCGACGATGACGAAGCGCGGCTGCGCGATCTCCTCGACGGTGTAGTCGAGCTCGACGGTGTTGCCGACGAAGGTCGAGACGTTGTGGTAGACCGTGCCGACACCGCCGTCGCCGGAGATCCGCTCGCACGATCGCGTGCCCGAGTCCCACTCCTCGGCGTTGCGGAAGTCGACGAGGTAGGGGAACACCTTGTCGGGTGGGGCCGCGGTGGTGACGGCGCGCTCGATGGTCGTCATTCGGCTCTCTCTGGCGGGTCGGATGGGCTCGACGTCGGGGCCGGCGTCGCGCCGGTCTCACAGTAGGCGAGGGGCGGCTGCGGGAGGGACGGACCGTCCCGGCGGCCCGGGACGGTCGAATCTTCGGAGGTGATCGCCGGCGACCCGTGAGTCTGCGGACCGTCGAACCATTGTCGAAAGCCGTCGAATGTTTGTCAAAACTTGTGCCGGCGCGCTACGGTGCTGTCCATGAGGAGCCAGGTCCCCCCCACGATGCGTATCGGCGAGCTCGCCGCCCGCGTCGGTGTCAGCACCCACGTGCTGCGGGCGTGGGAGACCCGGTACGCGCTGCTGCAGCCGTCCCGCTCCGCCGGCGGGTACCGGCTGTACGGGCCCGACGACGAGCGCCGGGTGCGCGAGGTGATCGCCCTGCGTGACCAGGGCGTCAGCGCCGTGGAGGCCTCTCGGCGGGTGCTCGCCGCCGAGCGGTCCGGCTCGTCGCCCACGGCGGTCTCCCCGGCGGGGGCCGCGGCGAACGGCTCCCGGCCCGGCGACGGGCTGCGCGCGGACCCGCCGGTCCTCGTCGCCCAGCTGCTCGACGCCGTCTCCGCCCTCGACGAGGACCGAGCCCACGCCGTCCTCGACGTCGCCTTCCTCGACCGGTCGGTCGAGAGCGCCATCGTCGACGTGCTCGTCCCGTTCTTCGTGCGCGTCGGCGAGGCCTGGGAGCTCGGCCGCATCGGCATCGCCCAGGAGCACTTCGCGTCCAGCCTCGTCCGGCGCCGGCTCGGGGCCCTGTCGCTCACCTGGGGCATCGGCAGCGGCCCGGTCGCGGTGCTCGCGTGCCCGCCCGGGGAGTTCCACGACATCATCCTGCTCAGCTTCGGGGTGCTGCTCGGCCGCGCCGGGTGGCGCATCCGGTACCTCGGCACCGACACCCCGATCCCCTCGCTCGCGTCCGCGTGCCGGATGTCGCACCCGGCGGCCGTCGTCGTGGCCTCTCGCCGGCCCACCGGCTTCAGGTCGCAGTCCGACGCCCTGCGCCGCCTGGCCGCGGAGTACCCCCTGTGGATCGCCGGGCGAGGTGCCACGCCACGCGTCCTCGAGGAGCTGGGGGCGCACGTGCTCGGTCCCGACCTCGCGGCGGGGGTCGCCGAGCTGACGTCCATGGCCCGGGCGCGCGGGGCCGCAGGGGCCGACGAGCTGGGCGGCCCGGACGTCGTCGCCACGACGTCCCGGAGCGCTGCCGGCTCCGAGCCCCAGGCGTGAGGCCGGGGCCGCACCGGTCCGTCACGTGAGCCCGAGCGACACCCCCACCACGACCGGCGTCCTCGGGCCCACGCGCCCCGGCACGGGGCCCGTGCTGGTCCGCCGTCGCGCCCGGCCCCCGGCCACCGCTGAACCGGGGCACTGATGCTGCAGGACCTCCTGGTCGTCTGCGGCGCCGGCCTGCTCACCGCCGCGGCCGTGATGTCGGCGACCGCTCTCGTGACCCGCTCCAGCGGCCGGGTGAGCGTGGTCGACACCGTGTGGGGGCTGGTGTTCGTCGCGATCGCCTGGGTCTCCTACGCGGTGGGCACCGGCTCGTGGCGTTCGCTGCTCGTCGCCGTGCTCGTCACCGTCTGGGGTGGCCGGCTCGGGTGGCACATCCGGCGCCGCGCCCGCGGCCGGGGCGAGGACCCGCGCTACACGGCGATGCTGTCGGAGGCGCCCGCGGGGAGGAGGTTCGGCCTCGCCGTCCGCAAGGTCTTCCTCCCCCAGGGGCTGGCCGCGTGGTTCGTGGCCCTGCCCGTGCAGGTGGCCGCGGCCACCGACGAGCCGCTCGGCTGGCTGGCGGCCGCCGGCGTGCTCGTCTGGCTGCTCGGCCTGACCTTCGAGGTGGTCGGTGACGCCCAGCTCGCCCGCTTCACCGCCGACCCCGCCAACCGCGGGACGGTCATGGACCGCGGGCTGTGGGCGTGGACGCGGCACCCCAACTACTTCGGCGACGCCACCGTGTGGTGGGGCCTGTGGCTGGTGGCCGCGGAGGCCTGGCCGGGCGTACTCACCGTGCTCTCGCCGGCGGCGATGACGTACTTCCTCGTGTTCGCCACGGGTGCGCGGCTGCTCGAGTCCGAGATGGCCAAGCGCCCCGGATACCCCGAGTACATGGCGCGGACCAGCATGTTCGTCCCGCTTCCGCCCCGGCGCCCTCGCGGACGTGGGTGAGAGCCAGCGGCCACCCGACGATCATCACCCACGTTCCGCGGGTGGGAGGGACGGCCTCAGCCCAACAGCTGCGCCACCGCGTGGATGACCAGACCCGCAAGGGCACCGACCACGGTGCCGTTGATCCGGATGAACTGGAGGTCGCGGCCGACGTGCAGCTCGATCCGCTCGGCCGTCTCCACCCCGTCCCAGCGGTCCACGGTCACCGAGATGACCTCGGCGAGCTCGCTGCCGTAGGTCTCGACCGTGAACGAGACCGCCTCCGCCAGGCGGGCCTCCACCCGCTCCTGCCACACCTCGTCCTCGGCGAGGTGGCGGCCGAGGTGCTCGAGCAGCTCGTCGCCGCGGGTGTGGAAGTAGGAGCCCTCGTCGTCCATCGCGGCCTCGAGCGCGGCCCGGAACGACTGCCACAGCCCGACCGCGGTCTCCGGAACCTGCGGATGGATGAGCAGCCGCTCCTTGAGCGACTCGGCGCGGGCCATCACCTCCTCGTCGTGCTGGAGGTCGTCGGCGAGCCGGCGGAGCAGGTCGTCCAGGGCACGGCGAGCGGGGTGCCGGACGTCGACGCGGATCTCGCGCAGCCAGGTGAGCACCTGGTCGTAGGTCCAGTGGATGACGCGCTCGTCGAGCCACGGAGGGCTCCACCACGGCGCCCGGGTGCCGAGCACCTCGGCGTAGGTGCCGGGGTTGTCGCGCAGCCACAGCTCCAGCTGCTCGAGCCCGAGGTCGACCAGGCCGTGGTGGGTCTGCTCCGCGACGACGCCCTCGAGGAGCGTGCCGGCGATCGGGCTCACCGGCTCGCGGACGAGGCGGGGCACGAGGAAGTCGGAGACGATGCCGCGCACCTCGTCGTCGGACAGGCGCCCCAGCCCGGCCCGGGAGACCCGGACCAGCTCGGTCAGCACCCGTCGCCGGTGCTCGTCGACGAGCAGCCACCGGCCGACCCGCTCGCTGACCCGTGCCGCGGCCAGCCGCTCCCGGGCGATGTCGACGGTGAGGAAGTTCTCGGTGACGAACTCCTGGAGGTTGCGGCCGATCTCGTTCTTGCGCCTCGGGATGATCGCCGTGTGCGGCACCGGCAGCCCGAGGGGGTGCCGGAACAGCGCGGTGACGGCGAACCAGTCGGCGAGGGCCCCGACCATCGCCGCCTCGGCCGCGGTGTTGACGTAACCCCAGACGCCGTCGTGGTCGAGCCGCAGGGTCAGGAGGAAGACGACGGCGGCGAGGAGGAGCAGCGACACGGCGAGCAGCCGCATCCGCCGCAGGCCCGCGCGGCGCCGGGTGTCGGTCGGTGCGGGTGCCATGAGACTCACGACGCCGATCCTGCCGGATGCCCGCCCGCCTACGCTGGGGCGGTGCACTTCCTCAACGACCTGGCCCCGCAGTTCGACCTGACGTACGACGACGTCTTCATGGTGCCGAACCGCTCGGCGGTCACCAGCCGCCTCGACGTCGACCTGTCCACCGTCGACGGCACCGGTACGACCCTCCCGCTCGTGGTCGCGAACATGACGGCGATCGCCGGGCGGCGGATGGCCGAGACCACGGCCAGGCGGGGCGCGCTCACGGTGATCCCGCAGGACATCCCCGTCGAGATCGTCAGCGACGTCATCGCCTGGCAGAAGTCGCGCCACCTCGTCTACGACACCCCGATCACGCTCGACCCGTCGACGACGGCGGGCGAGGCGCTCGTGCTCCTCCACAAGCGGGCGCACGGCGCGGCGCTGGTGACCGACGACGACGAGCGGCCGGTCGGCATCGTCACCGAGACCGACCTCACCGGCGTCGACCGGTTCACCCAGATCGCCGACGTCATGGTCCGCGAGATGGTGACGCTGCCGGACGGCGTCGACGTCGAGTCCGCGTTCGACACCCTCTCGCACGCCCGGCGCCGGCTCGCCCCGGTCGTCGGCGCGGACGGTCGGCTCGTCGGCATCCTCACCCGGGCCGGCGCACTGCGGGCACACCTCTACGCCCCCGCGGTCGACGACGCCGGGCGGCTGCGGGTGGCGGCCGCCGTCGGGATCAACGGCGACGTCGCGACCCGGGCCAAGGGGCTCGTGGCGGCCGGGGCCGACGCCCTCGTCATCGACACGGCCCACGGGCACCAGGAGAAGATGCTCGAGGTGCTGCGCTCGGTGCGGGCCCTCGACCTCGGGGTGCCGCTCGTCGCGGGCAACGTCGTCTCCGCGAAGGGCACCCGCGACCTCGTCGAGGCGGGCGCCGACATCGTCAAGGTCGGGGTCGGACCGGGGGCCATGTGCACGACCCGGATGATGACCGCGGTGGGCCGCCCGCAGTTCTCCGCCGTGCTCGAGTGCGCCGCCGCGGCGCGGCAGCTCGGCAGGCACGTCTGGGCCGACGGTGGCGTGCGCCACCCGCGCGACGTCGCCCTCGCCCTGGCGGCCGGAGCCTCGAACGTCATGGTCGGCTCGTGGTTCGCGGGCACCCTGGAGTCGCCCGGCGACCTCTACGCCGACGAGCACGGCCGCCAGTACAAGGAGTCCTTCGGGATGGCCTCGGCGCGCGCGGTGCGCAGCCGCACCGCCTCCGACACGGCGTACGAGCGGGCCCGCAAGGAGCTCTTCGAGGAGGGCATCAGCACGGCACGGATGTACATCGACCCGCAGCGCCCCAGCGTCGAGGACGTCATCGACCAGATCGTCGCCGGGCTGCGCAGCGCGTGCACGTACGCCGGCGCGCGCACGCTCGAGGAGTTCCACGAGCGGGCGACGATCGGCATCCAGTCGACCGCCGGCTTCGCGGAGGGCCGCCCCCACCACACCTCCTGGTAGCCGGGCCGCCGCCCTCCACGGCAGCGTGTGCCCAGGTCGGCTGCCCCCGCGACCGGTTCGGCACACGAGGCGCATGGATGCACGCGTGCGCGGTGCGCGAGGATGGCCGGCATGCCGTACGACGTCGACCGGATCCGCTCCCACTTCCCCGCCCTCGCCGAGGGGGCCGCCCACTTCGACGGCCCGGGCGGCAGCCAGGTGCCCGACGTCGTCGGTGAGGCCGTGGCCCGCACCCTGACCTCGGCCATCTCCAACCGGGGCACCCTCACCGCGTCCGAGCGCCGCGCCGACGACGTGGTCCGCGCGTGCCGCCGGGCCCTCGCCGACCTGCTGGCCGCCGACCCGCGCGGCATCGTCGTCGGGCGCAGCGCCACCGCCCTCACCTACGACGTCGCCCGCGCCCTCGCCAAGGGCTGGGGCCCCGGCGACGAGGTGGTCGTCACCCGGCTCGACCACGACTCGAACATCCGCCCCTGGGTCCAGGTGGCCGAGGCCGTCGGCGCCACCGTGCGCTGGGTGGACTTCGACCCCGCCACGGCCGAGCTGTCGGTCGACGCCGTCCGGGCCCAGGTCACGGAGCGCACCCGGCTCGTCGCCACGACCGCCGCCTCCAACCTCGTCGGCACCCGCCCGGACACGTCGGCCCTCTCCGCGGTCGCCCACGAGGTCGGCGCCCTGCACTGGGTCGACGGCGTGCACGCGACCCCGCACGCCGCCGTCGACGTCGGCGCGATCGGCGCCGACGTCTGGACCTGCTCCCCCTACAAGTTCCTCGGCCCGCACTGCGGCGTGCTCGCCGCCTCGCCCGAGCTGCTCGAGGGCCTCCGTCCGGACAAGCTCCTCCCCTCCTCCGACGCGGTGCCCGAGCGCTTCGAGCTGGGCACCCTGCCCTACGAGCTCATGGCCGGCACCACCGCCGCGGTCGACTTCCTCGCCGGGCTCGGCGACCTCGACACCCCCGTGGCCCCCGAGGACCGGCGCTCGCGGCTCGAGTCGTCGATGGCGGAGCTGGAGGCGCACGAGGACGCCCTGCTCGACGTCCTCGAACGAGGCGTCCGGGCGGTGCCGGGGGTCACCGTGCACTCGAACGCCGCCCGGCGCACCCCCACGCTGCTGCTCACCGTCGACGGGCGAGCCCCGGGTGACGTGGCCCGGTGGCTCGCCGAGCGTGGGGTCAACGCCCCCGCCAGCCACTTCTACGCGCTCGAGGCGTCGCGCCACCTCGGGCTCGGCGACGAGGGGGGCGTGCGGCTCGGGCTGGCGCCGTACACCTCCCGTGACGACGTCGACCGCGTGCTCACCGCCCTCGACGAGCTCGCCCGGTCGGCGGCCTGACGTGGTCGCCGCGCTCACCCCGCTCGACGCACCGGTCGACCCGGTCGACGCGCTGCGCCGGATCGCCTTCCTCCTCGAGCGCACCCGCGCCGGCACCTACCGGGTCGAGGCCTTCCGGAAGGCGGTGGTGACGGTGCGCGAGACCGACCCGGACGAGCTGCGCCGGCGCGCCGAGGAGGGGACGCTCCGGCAGCTGGCCGGCATCGGCACGTCGACGAGCGCGGTCATCGCGGAGGCGCTCGAGGGCGGCGTGCCGTCGTACCTGACCTCGCTGCAGCAGAAGGCCGGTGGGCCGCTGGCCGAGGGGGGCGAGCAGCTGTACGCGGCCCTCCGCGGCGACTGCCACACCCACTCGACGTGGAGCGACGGCGGCTCCCCGATCGAGGAGATGGTGCTCACCGCCGTCGAGCTCGACCACGAGTGGATGGTGCTCACCGACCACAGCCCGTCGCTTCGCGTCGCGAACGGGCTCAGTGCCGAGCGGCTGACGAAGCAGCTCGCGGTGGTCGACGGCGTGAACCGCTCCCTCGTCGGCCAGTTCACGCTGCTCAAGGGCATCGAGGTCGACATCCTCGACGACGGCTCGCTCGACCAGAGCGAGGCCATGCTCGCGCGCCTCGACCTCGTCACGGCGTCCGTGCACAGCAAGCTGCGCATGAACGCCGGGCCGATGACGCGACGGATGGTCACGGCGGTGCAGAACCCGCGCGTCAACGTCCTCGGGCACTGCACCGGGCGGCTCGTCGAGGGCTCCCGCGGCACCCGGCCACCGTCGGAGTTCGACGCCCGTGCCGTCTTCGAGGCCTGTGCCGAGCACGACACGGCGGTGGAGATCAACAGCCGCCCCGAGCGGTGCGACCCCCCGGACGACCTCCTCGAGCTCGCCCGCGACATCGGCTGCCTCTTCGCGATCGACTCCGACGCCCACGCGCCCGGCCAGCTCGACATGAAGGCGAACGGCTGCGCGCGGGCCGAGCGGCTCGGCATCGACGCCGACCGCATCGTCACCACGTGGGACGTCGACCGGCTCCGGGCGTGGGCCCGGCCGGACGGCTGAACACACTCCGCCCTCCTCCCCCTGCGAACGTGGATGAAGATCGTCGCCTGCCGACGATTCCCACCCACGTTCGCGTCCGGGCGACCGGCGCGTACCCGACCATCCGGAATATCGCGTGGCCGCTGCCGCGCTGGACCCGGCATGACCGTTCCCACGATCACCCTGAACAACGGCCGGACGATCCCCCAGCTCGGGTTCGGCGTCTTCCAGATCGACCCGCGCGACACCGCCCAGGCGGTGAGCACGGCGCTCGAGGTGGGCTACCGGCACATCGACACCGCGCAGATGTACGGCAACGAGCGCGAGGTCGGCCAGGCCGTCGCCCGCTCCGGCCTCCCGCGCGAGGAGGTCTACCTGACCTCCAAGCTCAACAACGGTTTCCACCGCCCCGAGGACGCCCGACGCACCTTCGGCGAGACCCTCGAGCGGCTCGGCGTCGACTGGATCGACCTGTTCCTCATCCACTGGCCGCTACCCACGCTCTACGACGGCGACTTCGTCTCGACCTGGCGCACGCTGGCCTCCTTCGTCGAGGACGGGCGCGCCGCCTCCATCGGCGTCTCCAACTTCCAGCCCGACCACCTGCGCCGGGTCGTCGACGAGACCGGCGTGGTCCCGGCGGTCAACCAGGTGGAGGTCCACCCCTACTTCGGCAACGAGGCCGTCCGCACGGCGGACGCCGAGCTCGGCATCGCCACCGAGGCCTGGTCGCCGATCGCCCAGGGCGCCGTGCTCGACGACCCGGTGCTCGAGGAGATCGCGGCCGCGAAGGGGAAGTCGACCGCACAGGTCGCGCTGCGCTGGCACGTCGAGCGCGGCGACATCGTCTTCCCCAAGTCGGTGACGCCGGCGCGCATCCGCGAGAACTTCGAGATCTTCGACTTCTCGCTCAGCCCGGAGGAGGTCGAGCGGATCTCCGGCCTGGACCGGGGCGAGGAGGGCCGCCGGGGCCCGAACCCGGACGAGTTCGACTACGTCCCCTCCTGACCCCACGGGTGCCCCGGCGAAGGCCGGGGCAGCCGTTTTGGTGGGCGCCCGCCCCGTCCCCTATGCTTTCCGAGTCCTCGACGGATCCGAACACCGGTCTGCGTGACGTCAAGGGTCCGGCGAGGTCGGGTCCCCATCGTCTAGCGGCCCAGGACCCCGCCCTTTCACGGCGGTAGCACGGGTTCGAATCCCGTTGGGGATACGGTCTTGCACCACACAAGGCCCCGTAGCGCAGTTGGTTAGCGCGCCGCCCTGTCACGGCGGAGGTCGCGGGTTCGAGTCCCGTCGGGGTCGCTCCTTCACGAAGGGGCCGGGTCACCGGTCACGTCGCCGAAGGCCCGGCCAGGTAGCTCAGTTGGTACGAGCGTCCGACTGAAAATCGGAAGGTCGGCGGTTCGACCCCGCCCCTGGCCACCAGCAGAACCCAGTCCCCGCGAGCGGTGCAGCGGCCGCAGGCGCGCTCAGCGGGTGGGGAGCACCTCGTCGAGAAACCGGCGGAGGGTGGCTCCGACCTCGGGGTGCTGGCCGAGGCCGAGGTGGCCGCCGTGGTCGATGAACAGCGTCTGGGCACCGGGGACTCGGTGCGCGAGCGTCCGGGCGCCGGCGAACGGTGCCCCGGTGTCGTCGCGGAAGTGGATCACCAGCGTCGGCGCGCGAACCTCCTCCAACGCGAGGGTGTTGATCGCCTTGTTCCCGGTGAAGGCGTCGAAGAGGCAGCCGCGCACGCGGAGGGCGACCGGGAAGATCGAGTCGAGCTCCTCCTCGAGGCGCGCGCGGTCCTCGGTGCTGAGGGTGAGGTCCGGCGGGACGCCCATCAGCGAGGTGATCGAACGGGTGGCGTACGTGCGCGCCGCCCACATCAGGGGGTTCGAGGCCCACAGGCGCCGTGCCAGCCAGGCGGGGATGCCGTCGGTGTCATGCTGCGGGCCGGGAGCATTCGAGGAGAGCAGGACCAGGCCCGCGACCCGGTCGGGATGACGCAGTGCCAGCTCCAGCGCGGAGGTCGTGCCCGCTGAACCGGCCAGGACGGCGGCGCGGTCGATCTCCTGGGTGTCGAGCAGCGCCGCGTGGGTGTCCGCCTGCAGCGCCACCGAGGCGTGCGGGGGCATGGCCGTGCCGAGGTAGCCGAAGCGGGACGGCGCCAGCCGCCGGTAGCCCGCGAGGTCGCTCGGGTCGGCCAGCCGCAGTGCGGCGTCGTGGCCGCCGAAGATCCCATGAACGAGCAGGACCGCGGGGCCCTCGCCCTGGTCGAGGTACTCCACCGGCCCCGTCGGTAGCTCCGCCGTGCGGCTGTGCAGGTCGGCAAGCCTGGCCTGCGCCGCCCGCAGATCAGTGCGGTACTTCAGCGGGCTGGTCATCATGGCGCTCTCCTTCGGGGGCGTCGGTCAGGACGGCGGCGCTCTCGATCAAGATCCGTAGGGTCTCGGCGAACCGGGCTGCCGGTGCTCCGTCGACGACGGCGTGGTCGAAGCTGAGGGTCATCGGGAGGTGGGGCCGGATCACCACCTGCCCGTCTCGGGCGACCGGCCGGTCGACGACGCCCGCGACGGTGACGACGACGGTCAGTGGTGCCAACGGCACGGCCCACCCCCCGCCGCCGCCGAGCATCCCCAGTGAGGTCACACCGACACACGGACCGAATGACGCCGCCCCTCGGGGAGTGGAGGCGAGCACGTGAAGGACCCCGCGGCGCAGCGGCCCCGGGAGGCGCGACCGCAGCGGCGTCGCGCCGGTCCGGCGCGCCGCGGTGGTGCGCTTCGCCTCGGCCAACGCCGCTGTGATGCGGTCGGGGGGCAGCACGTCCGCCGAGCGGATGGTCACCGGGGTCGGCGCGGCATCCGGCGCCCCGGCGCGCTCCACCGTGGCGGCGACATCGACGCGGCTGAACCGTACGATTCGTCGGCCGGCCCGCCTCGCATTGAGCTCGGGGTGCAGCGCGACGGCCCGGCCCAGCGTCGCCACCACGAAACCGGTCCATGAGACATGCTCCGGGCTCTGCGCCATCCGCCGCTTGGCCTCGCTGACGTCGTACTCCACCAGCGCATGGACCGGAAAACGCGCGGTCGCAGCCCGGAGGACGTCCAACACCACCCGACGCCCAGCAGGAAACGGCGTCACCGCATACGGCACCGGTTCGTCCACACCATCCACCCCCTTGCAGGTTCGTCGAGTTGTTGCCGCCGGCGACCGGTCTCCGACCCACCGGCCCGGAAGTGGGCCTATCGCCGGGGCTCCCATCGGAAGACGCGGACGGCAACGAGACCGGCGAGCACCAGCCAGCCGGTCATGACCGCCACGCTCGTCCAGCTCACGGAGGGTCCAGCCGGGTCCAGGGCCGTGACCAGTGAGTGCGCGAGGTGTTTCAGGGGCAGGACCGATCCCACGGTGTCCAGCCAGGACGGCATGTCGCCGGCGACGAACACGTTCGAGATGAACGACACGGGGAAGAGGATGCCCAGCCCGACCGCGCCGGCAGCGGTGCGGCTGGGTGCGACAGAGGCCAGGACGAAGCCCAGTGCGGTGATGCTGGCCGTCCCGAGCAGGAGCAGCCCCGCCGCCGCAGGGAGGCCGGAGGCCGCGATGTCCAGGTCGAAGAACAGGATGCCTTCCAGGACCAGCAGCGCACCGGTCAACAGCGCGGTCCACAGGGCCGATGCACCGCGGCCGGCCAGGAAGAACGAGGGTGGTAGCGGGGTGCCCCTCAGCCGTTTCAGGACACCGGCCTCGCGGGCCCCGGCGATGGCTTCCGGCAGGTACACGAACCCGAGCACCGCGGCCCCCCAGGACGCGAGGCCGCACAGGGTGTAGACGTCGATCGGCTCCCCAGCGGGGCCGGTCGACTCAGGGTCGTAGACCGAGATCATGAACGCGAAGAGCGTCAGCGGCATGGCCACGGCGAAGAACATGGACCCCGGGTCACGTCGGGTGCCGCGGTTGGCCCACCGGACCTGCTCGAGGAGCCGTCGTCCGCGCCCGTGGTGTCGGCTGTTCACCACGTGGACCGTGCGGACGTTTGCGCGCTGCGGCGTCGACCGGACACCGCCGCCTCGGGAAGCCTGTCCACGCGCCGATCGGCTGACGGCTGGGTCCCACCGGAAGGCCCACACCGCCACCAGCGCCGCGGCCACGCCCCAGACCGTCATCACGCCGAGCGCCTGGAGGTCCCAGCCGGCGCCGGTGCCGTAGGGGTTGAACTGTTCGTGCAGGGCGTCGTTGAACGGCTTGACGGGGAAGAAGGCGGCGATGCGGTCGGCCCACACGGGCATGTCACCGAAACCCATCATCCCGGACAGGAAGGCGAGGACCACCGTGCTCGCGATGGACGCCGCCTGAGCGGTCGCAGCGGAGGGCGCCACGGCGGCCACCGCCATTCCCACGGCGGCGAAGCACGCGAGGGCGACCAGGCAGGTCACCACCACGGCGAGGGCGGTACGGCCGATCAGCTCCACGTCGTAGAACACCGCCCCCACGGTGACCATGACGGCGAACGAGGCGAACCCGAAGACCACTGCCGCCCCGGCCCGACCCGCGAGGAAGGCCCAGGTCGGCAGCGGTGTTCCGTGGAACCGTTTGAGCACCCCGTCCTCGCGGGCCGTGGCGGTCGCGGTGGCAACAGTCGGGTAGGCGGAGAAGAGGATGCCCATGGCGGCGGCCGTCGGGGTGAGGAACTGCATGATCGGCAGGCCGGTGGCCGGGTCGACCGTGTCCTTGCCCATGACCAGGCCGAGCACGACCAGCCAGGTCAGCGGGAACATGAAGGTGAACACGAACGCGGTGCGTGAGCGCCACAGGCCTCGGATGGTGTGCCCGAGCTGGTCGAGGACCAGGTGGGTGGGTGGCGCGTGCCGGCGGGCGCGTTGTCGCCTCGGCTGCCGGACGGGGAGCGGAACGGTGGCCATCACCGCATCGCCGCTTCCATGCGCTGGCCGTCTCCGGCGTCCGTGCCGGCGATGAGCTCGAGGTAGACCTCCTCCAAGGAGGGCCGCGTCACGGTGAGGTTGCCGAGGGTGACGTTGCGTCGGTCGGCCCACGAGGTCAGCCGCAGCAGAGCGGTGGCCGGGTCGTCGGTGCGCACCTGCACCGGCGAGCTCCCGTTGGCGGTGACCATAGCGGCCAGGTCCGGGAGGTCGGAGGCCGGAACGTCGTCGGGCAGGTCGAACGTGATGCAGGAGAGGTGTCGGGCGGCGCCGCCGAGCTCGTCCGGAGTTCCGAGGGCCACCAGGCGCCCAGCGACGACGACCGCCACACGGTCGGCGAGGTGCTGGGCCTCGTCCATGTAGTGGGTGGTGAGCAGCACCGTCTTGCCCAGGCCGCGAAGGCTGTCCACGAGCTCCCAGGCGCGGCGGCGCGCCGACGGGTCGAATCCGGTGGTGGGCTCGTCGAGGAAGACCAGGTCGGGGTCGCCCACGAGTCCCAGCCCCAGGTCGAGGCGGCGGCGCTGGCCTCCGGAGAGCGTCGTGACGCGGGCGTTGCGCTTCTCGGCGAGACCGACGTGGTCGATCAGCTCATCGACGTCGAGATGCGTGCGGTACAGGCCCCGGTAGAGGCGCATCAGCTCCAGGACGGTGAAGTCCTCCTCGAACCCCGCCTCCTGCAGCACGATCCCGATGTGCTCGCGGTAGTCCCGACCACCTGTCTGCGGGTCGAAGCCCAACACGTCCACCATGCCGCCGGTGCGTGTGCGGTGGCCCTCGAGGATCTCCACCGTGGTGGTCTTTCCCGCGCCGTTGGGGCCGAGGAGCGCGAACACCTCCCCCACCTCCACGGAGAAGGTGACCCCGTCCACGGCGTGGAACGCTCCATAGTGCTTGTGCAGATTCTCCACCGTGATGGCGGCCATCACCGCCACCCCCGTTCCTGTGGCAATGGGTAGGACCCGGGAGGCAATGCCCTGACAATCACGCTAGGAACCCCCTCGCGCGGCGGTCAAGATCCCGGCGCCGGAGCACTTGTCTGGTTCATCACAGGGAGGCACGGACCAACGGCTCGATCTGGCCGGCTGCACGCGGGATCGGGTGACCGATGGGAGGTACGGCTCCGGCGCGTTCCGGGCCGCACCGGCACGAGACCCCCACCGCGGCCGGGCATCGGGTACAACGTCGGGATGCCGAACACCCCCCTGGTCGTGGCCGAGCGGCTCGACCTGCTCGACCTCCTGCGCGAGCTGGCGCCGGCGGAGTGGAACCAACCCTCGCTGTGCCGCGGCTGGCGCGTGCGTGACGTCGTCGCCCACCTCGTCAGCTACGAGCGGAGCCCGCGGGCGGACCTCCTCCGCCGGGCGGTGCGTGCCGGCTTCCGTCCGGACCGGATGAACGCGCTGGGCGTGGCCGAGCTCGCCGACCTCCCGCCGGAACAGCTGGTGCGCATGGTCGAGGAGCGGCTCGACCCCTCGTCCCCGGCCACCCGGTTCGGGGGCCGCGTCGGGCTGACCGACGGCCTGGTGCACCAGCAGGACATCCGCCGGCCTCTCGGGCGGCCCCGGCGGATTCCGTCGGAGCGGCTGCGGGTGGCCCTGTCGTTCGCGCTGACCGCGCCCCCGCTGCGCGGAGCATGGCGCGCGCGCGGGCTGGCGCTCGTCGCGGAGGACGTCGGCTGGCGCCACGGCGACGGACCGGAGGTCCGCGGGGCCGGCGAGGCCGTGCTCCTGGCCATGTGCGGGCGGGCGGCGGCCGTGCCCGAGCTCACCGGGGAGGGCGTCGCGACGCTGAGGGACCGGCTGCCCTGACCACCTGCCGTCCCCGTCGTTGCGGGCCCGGCCGCAGACGGTGAGGATGTGGCCCGTGGACCGCGCCGAGACCAGCCGTATCGCCCACGCCCACCACCCCGTCGCCGCACCGCTCTCCGGCGCGTCGGTCGCCCGGCTGCTCGACCGCCTCGACCCGCCCCGCGGTTCCCGCGTGCTCGACCTCGGCTGCGGCAGCGGGGCCTGGCTGGTCGAGCTGCTCGCCGCGCGGCCGGACCTCACCGGCGTCGGCGTCGACACCCACCTCCACCCCGACCGCGTCGCCCGTGCCAACGAGCGCGGTGTCGGGGACCGGCTCACCTGGCACGAGGGCGACGCCGCGGACTGGTGGGACGGGAACCACGGGGCCGTGCTGTGCATCGGTGCGAGCCACGCCTTCGGCGGCACGGCACCGATGCTGGACGCGGTCGCCACCCACCTGGCCCCCGGCGGTCGGGCGCTCGTCGGAGACGGCTTCTGGCAGGCCCCGCCGTCCCCGGCCGCCCTCGCGGCCCTGGCGGCCGAGCCCGAGGACTTCCCCTCGCTCCCCGGCCTGCTGGACCTCGTCGAGGGCGGCGGGTGGGCGGTCACCTACGCCCACGTGAGCACGGCCGGCGAGTGGGACGACTACGAGTGGTCCTGGACGGGCTCGCTGACCGAGTGGGCGCTGCGTCCGGACACCGACCCGGCCGACCGTGCCCACGCTCTCGACGCGGCAGTGCAGCACCGGCAGGCCTGGCTCGGTGGTTACCGCGGCGAGCTCGGCTTCCTCACCGCGGTCCTGGCGCGCGCCCGCTGACCGCGGCGTCTCCCCTACCGCGGAGCCCGCCCCCCTCGGACGCGGAGCGGGGCAGCCGTCCGGGGGCGCAGGCCCGGGCACGCCCGATGCCGCAGGCCCGGTGACGCCGCGTGAGGCCGGTCTCGGTGGCGTGACGCGCCGGGAGCCCGGTGGGAGGATGGTCGTGGCGGAGGCGCGGCCCCGCCGACCCGTGGCGGGTCGCCGGTCGTCGCCGCCGGCTGGAGTTGGCCATGTCCACCGCACCCACCCCCGCCACGGGGCGTCACCCGGGAACCCACGCCCGCAGCGGGAGCCAGAGCGCCACCGCGAGCCGCGTCGGCCACGCCGTGGCGGCCGCCATCAACCTCGTGATCCTCTACCTGGTCAACGTCCGACCCGGCTGGGACGCCGTGCCGTTCCTCACGGCCGACACCACCCTCGTCCTCGGGATCGTCAACCTCTCGCTGTGGGTGAGCGTCGCCGCCGAGCTCAGCTACGTCGTCACCCGATCGGTGCCCTGGCGGGCCCTCGGGGACGCCGTGACCACGGGGGTGGGCCTGGCCGCACTGGTCCGGATCTGGCAGGTCTTCCCCTTCGACCTCGGGAGCGGCTGGGAGCTCGCCGTCCGGGTGCTCCTGGTCGTGGCCGTCGTCGGCAGCCTCATCGGCGTCGCGGTGGCGCTCTCGCGGCTCGTCACCTCGCTGGCCCACCGGGAGCCACGGACCTGAGCGCCACGAGCAGCTCGGCCCCGTCGGCGTCCTTGTCGTCGCGGTAGCGGACGACGCGGGCGAACCGCAGCGCGACCCCACCCGGGGTTGCGTGGCCTTGGATGCCGCGGTGAGCGCCCGGCGGGGGTCACGTCGCCCGGAGCATCCCCGTCACCACGGTGATGTCGCGGACGTTCGGCCGAGTCGCGGCAATTGCAGCGACCCCATGGAACAACCGCGTCCTCACTGGGATGACGCGGTTGTTCCGGAGGCCCACAGCGCCCGGAGCATCCCCGTCACCACGGTGATGTCGCGGACGCTCGGCCGAGTCGCGGCAATTGCAGCGACCCCATGGAACAACCGCGTCCTCACTGGGATGACGCGGTTGTTCCGGAGGCCCACAGCGCGGAGGCCGGTACGGCCGCCCGGGCCCTCCCGGCCGGCGCGCACCCAGCAGCTCCAACGCGCCGCGGAGTGCTCGGGGCCCGACGTGGGGCTGTCGAGGGCACGCCCACCGACCGTGCACGGGCGGCCCGATGTCCACAGGGTCACCGTCCGGTGTGCTGACCCGGACGTCGAGCCCAAGTCCGACCGGGAAGACCGCGATCCCGAGATGCCCGAGGCGCCGGCAGGTGGCGCGCTCCGGCGGATGTCGGCCGAAGACCCGCCTCGAGCTCGGCCGGTGGCAGCTCGGCCGGTGGCAGCTCGGCCGGTGGCAGCTCGGCCGGTGGCAGCTCGGCCGGTGGCAGCTCGGCCGGTGGCAACTCGGCGTCGCCGAGGGCAAGGCGGTGGAGAAGGCTGTCAGCAAGGCCGGCGCGCGGCGTGGAGCAGCTCAGAGAAGCGCCTGGAGGCTCCCGATGGTGTCCGCGTCGGCGGCGTCCTTGTCGTCGCGGTAGCGGACGACGCGGGCGAACCGCAGCGCGACCCCGCCCGGGTACCGCGTCGAGCGCTGCAGGCCGTCGAAGGCGATCTCGACGACCTGCACGGGCCGCACCGGCACGACCCAGCCGTCGGTGCCCGCGGTGGCGAGCTCCGTGAACCGCTCGGTCTGCCACCGCAGCACCTCGTCGGTCATCCCCTTGAACGTCTTGCCGACCATGACGAAGTCGCCGGTGGCGGGGTCGCGGGCGCCGAGGTGGATGTTGGAGAGCCAGTCGGTGCGCCGCCCGGACCCCCACTCGACAGCCAGTACGACGAGGTCGACGGTGTGCGACGGCTTGACCTTCACCCACCCGCTGCCGCGCCGCCCGGCCGCGTAGGGCGCCGCGCCGTCCTTGACGACGACGCCCTCGTGGCCGGCTGCGACGAGCTCGTCGAAGAAGCGCCCGGCCGCGGCGGGGTCGTCGGTGACCAGCCGGGGGACGAGCAGGTGGGACGCGAGCGCGGTGAGCTCGGCGTGCCGCTCCAGCGCGGGGGAGTCGACGAGGTCGCGGCCGTCGCGGTGGAGCACGTCGAAGAGGAAGGTGGTGAGCGGCACCTCCTCGCGCAGGCGGGCGACGTCGGCGGAGCTCGCCGTGCGCGAACCGGTGACCTGGAACGGTGCCGGGCCGCCCGTCGCCACCGAGGACGATCGCCTCGCCGTCGACGACGAGGTCGCCGCCGGGGAGGCCGGCGACCGCCTCGGCCACCTCCGGGACCCGCTCGGTGATCTCGTCGAGGCTGCGGGTGAAGACGGTGACCTCCCCGCCGGTTCGGTGCACCTGCACCCGGATGCCGTCGAGCTTGCCGTCGACGAGCAGCGGCCCGCCGCCGAGCCCCTCGACCGCGGCCCCGGTGGTCTTGGCCGAGGCCGCGAGCATCGGGCGCAGCGGGCGCCCCACGACCAGCCGAACCTGCTCGAGCGCCGCCCGCCCGCCCCGGGCCGCGATGGCGGCGACCTCCGAGGTGAAGCCGGCCAGCATCGTCGCGCGGCGCACCGCCGCCTCGGGCACGTCGAAGGCAACCGCCACGGCGGCGAGGACGACGCCGTCGAGGGCCCCCTGCCGCAGGTTGCCGGTGATGAGGTCGCGGAGGAACCACTGCTCGTCGGCGGTGGCGCGGCTCATCAACGACGCGAGCTCGGCGCGCCGGGCCGTGGCCGAGCCGGAGCCCGCGGCACCGGCCAGCCGGTCGAAGGCGGTGTCGACGTCGGCCACGGTGAGCGTGGACGCAGCGGCGGCCTCGGGGAGCGAGCCGAGCGACCGGAACCCCACCCCGAGCCGCCGCTGGGGCAGCACACCCGACAGGTGGGCGACGACGACCCCCACCTCGTCGACGGGGGCGCGCGCGAGGAGCGCCGCCAGGGCATCGCGCTTGGCGGTGCGCGACCGCGTGGCCGCGACCGCCCGCGAGGTGGCGACGACGTCGGCGAGCAGGACCGGGCCGTCCGTCGCGCTCCCTGCCTCCGGCGGCGGCCCGGTCCCCTCGCTCATCCCGACAGTGTGCCCCTCGGCACCGACAGGGGGGCCGACGCGCGTCGACGGCTCCGCCGGCTCGCGCCCACCGGGTCAGCCGGCGCTGCCGGCGCGCAGCCGCTCGAGGAGAACGGAGAGCCGCTCGGCACGGGTCGACGCACGCCGGGCCGACTGCACCGGCTGGAGGAGGCGACGACGGGTGGAGGGGGCCAGCGCCTCCCAGTCGTCCACCAGGCCGGCGGCCTCCAGCGCGGCAGCGAGCTCCTCGGGGACCGCGACCTCGTCGGGGTCCACCGGTGCGAGCACGCAGTCGACCACGTCGCCGGGGCGGACGCCCAGCCGCCGCAGGAGCGGAGCGCCGGCGTACACGTAGTGGTCGTCGACGACGTTGTTGCGGGTGAGCGCCAGGTTCACCTCGACCCCGTCGACGGTTCCCGCCACGCGCCGGGTGCCGGCGCGGCGCGCGGCGGCGACGAGGGCGTCCGGGACCCGGATGACGGTGTAGGTGCTGCGGCCCCACGCCATCGGCTCCACGACGCCGGCGAAGCCTGGCACCCTGCCGTCCCCGGCCGCCTGGGACCGCGTCATGACCCCTGCCACTCCTCGTCCACGGCGCCCCGTACCGTCCGGCACACGCCAGCGCCGGTCGACGCGGGCCTTCCCGTGCATGCTCGCGGGCGGCCCGAGGCCACCGCAACGGGCGGCTCCCCGGTGTCGAAGGTCGCGGCCCTCGGTCAGCGCGCCAGCCGCATCGGGACATGCGGGATGCCGTCCTCGACGAACTCCTCGCCGGCACGGACGAAACCGAGCCCGGCGTACCACTGCTCGAGGTAGGTCTGGGCGTCGAGCACCACCGGCCCCTCGGTCTCCTCGAGCGCCTCGGCGACCAGTGCCCGGGCCACGCCGCGGCCGCGGACCGACCGAGCGGTCGCGACCCGTCCGACCCGGACCTCGCCGCCGACCTCACGCAGCACGCGCAGCGTCGCGACGACCGACCCGTCGTCGTCCTCGGCCCAGAACTGCACGGCCCCGGCCTCGAGGTCGCGGCCGTCGAGGTCCGGGTAGGCGCACTCCTGCTCGACGACGAAGACGTCCTGCCGCAGCCGCACGATCTCGTGCAGGGTGACGGCGTCCAGGTCGTGCAGGGGCGCGGAGCGGATGACGATCACGGAGCACCTCCGGGGTCCGGGCCAGCCTACGAGCGCGCCGTCACCCGAGGGCGACGAGCGACACCACCCCGATGCCGTAGAAGACGATGATGCCGACGCCCTCGAAGCCGATGTGCCGCCGGTCGCGGCCCACCATCCCGGCGGCCAGGGTCGCAGTGAGGAGCACCGTCAACGAGGTGATGAACAGCGCCGACGCGTCCGCGGCGTGGTAGATCGAGCCACCGCGGTACGCCACGTCGGCGGCGGCCACGAAGAGGACGTCGAAGGTGTTGCCCCCGATGATGTCCGCCACGGCGAGGGTCACCGCCCCGATCCGCACCGCCGCGAGCACCGTGACGAGCTCGGGCAAGGAGGTGATCACGCTCGTGAACAGCCCCCCGACGAGCGAGCCGGAGAGCCCGGTGCGGGCCGCGAGCTCCAGCCCGGTCTGGCCGACGAGGAACCCGACGCCGGCGACCGTGACCGCGAGGACGCCGAACTCGGTCCACAGGCGCCGGTCCGAGGCCGCGGACCCCTCCTCGCTCGGCTCGTCCTCGACGGTGTGCTCGGTGCGGCGGGGCGCCCACATCGGCTCCTGTGCGGCCCGTCGCGCGAGGACCAGCCCGTAGGCGTAGACGGCGACGAGGACGGCCGTGGCGGGGTGGACTCCCCAGAGCGTGACGTCGGGGCTGCCCGTGGCGACCAGCACCACCCCGATGAGGCTGATCAACGTCAATGACTGGACGATGTTGGGCACCGAGGCGGCCGCGTGCTCGAGGTTCACCCGGCGGTAGGCGAGGTCGGCGACGGCGAGGAACGTCGTCTGGGCCGCGATCCCGCCGAGGGCGTTGGAGATCGCGAACCCGGCGTCGCCCGCGGCCGCCCCCGAGATCGAGGTGACCAGGCCGGGCAGGGACGTGGTCGCCCCGAGCAGCACCGCTCCCGCGAGCGCCTCGCCGATGCCGGTGCGGTCGGCGATCTCGTCGACGATGCGGGTGAAGCGGACCCCGGCGGTCAGCAGCACCGCGGCGCTGGCGAGCAGGGCGCCGACGAGCAGCGCGACCGGCCAGGCCGACGGGTTCACGCCGGGATGGCGCGGTGCGGGTCGGTGCGGGGTGCCACGCCGTCCTCCTCCGGGTGTCGCTGCTCCTCGCGACGCTACCGGCGGGCACCGCCCCGCCGGGATTCCCGGGCCGCGGCATCCATCGACGAGACTGGGCCGATGGATGCTGCCGCACCGCCCGTGCTCCCGGCCCTGCTGGTCCTCGACGTCAACGAGACGCTGTCCGACCTCGCGCCGCTCGCCGCCCGCTTCGAGGACGTGGGCCTGCCGGGGCAGCTCGCCACCTCGTGGTTCCTCGGGACGCTGCGCGACGGGATGGCGCTGACCGTCACGGGCGACAACCCCGCGTTCGCCGACCTCGGTCGGGCCACGTTCCACGCGCTCGCCGCGGGCCGCCGCGACGCCCCCGCGGACCTCGCGGCTGCGGCCGAGCACGTCCTGTCGGGGTTCATGGCGCTCCCGCTGCACCCGGACGTCGAGCCGGGCCTGCGCTCGCTGGCGGCGGCCGGCATCCGCCTCGTGACCTTGAGCGTCGGCTCCGCGGCGGTGGCCGAGGGGCTGCTCCGGCGAGGCGGGGTCGAGGAGGTCGTCGAGCGGGTCCTCTCCTGCGCCGACGCGCCGGCGTGGAAGCCGTCGGAGTCCGCGTACCGGTGGGCTCTGGACGCGTGCGGCGTGACGGCGCCCGAGGCGATGATGGTGGCCGTCCACCCGTGGGACCTGCACGGCGCCGGCCGGGCCGGCCTGCGCACCGCCTTCGTCGACCGCGCCGGCGCCGGCTACCCGCCGACGATGCGCGCTCCCGACCTCGTCGTCGGGTCGTTCACGGAGCTCGCCACACGCCTCGGCGCCACCGGTGGCGCCTCATGAGCACGACCGGCCCGGTCGTCGTCTCGCGCACCGACACCGCGGCGCTGGTCGCCCGCGCCCGCAGGCTGGTGGACCGGGGTGGGCGCCGACTGCTCGGCATCACCGGCGCGCCCGGGGCAGGGAAGTCGACCCTGGCCGCGGAGGTGGTCCGCGCCCTCGGCGACGACGCCGTGCTACTGCCGATGGACGGCTTCCACCTCGCCCAGGTGCGCCTCGAGGAGCTGGGGCGGACCGCCACCAAGGGCGCCATCGACACCTTCGACGCCGGCGGCTTCGTGCACCTGCTGCGTCGGGTGCGGGCCGCGGACGAGGAGGTCGTCCACGCGCCCACCTTCCGCCGCGACCTCGAGGAGCCGATCGCCGGCGCGATCGCCGTGCACCGCAGCACCCCGCTCGTCGTCGTCGAGGGCAACTACCTCCTCGCCGAGGAGCCGCCGTGGCGCGAGGTGGCCGGGCTGCTCGACGAGGCCTGGTTCGTCGACCCGGGCCCGCTGCGCCGGGAGTGGCTGGTCTCCCGGCACATGGCCTTCGGCCGGGACCGCGCCGCCGCCGAGGAGCGCAGCGACGGGTCCGACCACGTCAACGCGCTGCTCGTCGAGGGCACCCGGCACCGGGCCGACGTGCTCGTCACCGGGGCCTGAGCCGCCCCGGGTCACGCCTGGGCGACCGCGCCGGAGGCGAGCAGGGCGTCGACCTCGTCGGCAGCGAACCCGTGCTCCTGCAGGTAGCCGCGAGTGTCGGCGCCCGCCACCGGCTCGGGACCGGGCCGCCGCGCCGGCGTGGCGGAGAACCGGGGCGGCAGCACCGGCACGTGCCCGTCGGCGTACGGCTCGAAGGAGCCCCGGGCGACGGCGTGCGGGTGCTGCGGGGCCTCCCTCAGGGAGAGCACCGGAGCCACGCACGCGTCGGTCCCCTCGAAGAGCAGCGCCCACTCGTCGCGGGTCCGCGATCGGAAGGCTGCCGCGAGCGCGGCGCGCTGGGCCGGCCACCCCGCCGGGTCGTACTGATGGCCCTCGACCTCGACGCCGAGGGTCGTGACGAGCTCGGCGAAGAACTGCGGCTCCAGCGCGCCGACCGCGACGAAGCCCCCGTCGGCGCACTCGTACACCGCGTAGAACGGGGCCCCTCCGTCGAGCACGTTGGCCTCGCGCTCGTCCCGCCACGCGCCGGTCGCGAGCATGGCGTGGGAGAGGGAGAGCAGGTGCGCGGCGCCGTCGGCCATCGCCGTGTCGACCACCTGGCCGCGGCCGGTGGCCACCCGCGCGACCAGGGCCGCGAGCACCCCGACCACGAGGTACATCGAGCCGCCGCCGAAGTCCGCGACGAGTGGCGCCGGGGTGATCGGGCGCTCCCGGGGGCCGAGCGCGTGGAGGGTCCCGGAGAGTGCGGCGTACGTGACGTCGTGGCCCGCGCGCGGCGCCATCGGCCCGTCCTGCCCCCATCCGGTCATCCGCCCCACGATGAGGCGGGGGTTGCGGGCGAGCAGGTCCTCCGGCCCGAGACCGAGACGCTCGGCCACGCCGGGGCGGAAGCCCTCGAGGAGCACGTCGGCACGGTCGAGCAGGCGGCGAACCACGCCGATGCCGTCGTCGTGCTTGAGGTCGACCGCGATGCTCCGCCGCGAGCGGCGCACGCCGGCCGCGAGCGCAAGCGGGTTGGACTCCCCGGGCCGGTCGACGCGGACGACGTCGGCACCGAGCTCCGCCAGCACGGTGGCGGCGAAGGGAACCGGCCCGATCCCGCCGAGCTCGACGACCCGGACGCCCTCGAGCGGCCCGCTCACCGAGCCGCCGGCCGGAGCTCGCGCAGGCCGGGCAGGACCTGCTCGGCAAAGGTGGAGAGGAAGCGCTCCTGGTCGTGGCCGGGGCCGTGGACGACGAGGTGGTCGAAGCCGAGGTCGGTGTAGAACCGCAGCGCGTCGACCACCTCCTCGGGGCGGGAGGCCACGACCCAGCGCCTGGCGACCTGCTCGATGGGCAGCTCGTCGGCGGCGCGCTCCATCTCGGCCGGGCTGTGGATGGAGTGCTTCTGCTCGGGCGTCAGCGACAGCGGCGCCCAGAACCGGGTGTTCTCCAGCGCCCGCTCGGGGTCCGGGTCCCAGGAGACCTTGACCTCGATCATCCGGTCGACGGCGTCGCGGGGCCGGCCGGCCCGGTCGAGGCCCTCGTCGACGGCGGGGACGAGCGCGTCGCGGTACAGCTCCTCCCCCTTGCCGGAGGTGCAGATGAACCCGTCGCCGTGTCGCCCGGCGTACCGGGCCACCATCGGGCCGCCCGCGGCGACGTAGACCGGCACCGGCTCCTCGGGCCGGTCGTAGATCGCGGCGTCCTCGGTGCGGTAGTACTCCCCCTCGAAGGTGACCCGCGGCTCGGTCCACAGCGCGCGCATCAGGGTGACCGCCTCGCGCAGCCGTGCGAACCGCTCCTTGAACTCGGGCCACTCCCCCTCGGCGACCGACCCGACGGCCACCTCGTTGAGTGCCTCCCCGGTGCCGACCCCGAGCATGACGCGCCCCGGCGCCAGGCAGGCCATCGTCGCGAAGGTCTGGGCGACCACCGGCGGGTTGTAGCGGAAGGTCGGGGTCATCACCGAGGTGCCGACGAGGATGCGCTCGGTGCGCGCCAGCACCCAGGCCATCCACGCCATCGAGTTGGGGGCGTGCCCGCCCTCGAGCCGCCACGGCTGGAAGTGGTCGGAGATCGTCACCGAGTCCAGGCCCAGCTCCTCCGCCAGCACGGCGAAACCCGCGAGCTCGCCGGGGGCGAACTGCTCCGCGGAGGCCTTGTACCCGACCCGGATGCCATGCGTCTCCGTCATGGCCTCATCCTGCCCGAGGACGGGGCGGCGCCGGTGAGGCGGTGCCACCGAGCGCACTCGGCGGACCCGGCTGCGCGCGCGGGTCTAGCGTTGGCCCATGGCCTTCGACCTCATCGATCTCACCGGCCACGAGCAGGTCGCCTTCTGCTCCGACCGAGAGACCGGCCTTCGCGCCGTCATCGCGCTCCACGACACCTCGCTCGGCCCGGGTCTGGGCGGCACCCGCTTCCACCCCTACCCGACCATGGACGCGGCGCTCGCCGACGTGCTGCGCCTCTCCCGGGCGATGTCGTACAAGAACGCCGTCGCGGGCCTCGACCACGGCGGCGGCAAGGCCGTGATCATCGGCGACCCCGCCACGGACAAGTCCCCCGAGCTGCTGCACGCCTACGGCCGGTTCGTCGAGTCCCTCGGCGGGCGGTACGTCACCGCGTGCGACGTCGGCACCTACGTCGCGGACATGGACGTGGTCGGTGAGGAGACGCGGTGGGCCACCGGCCGCTCGCCCGAGCGCGGCGGGGCCGGTGACTCCTCGGTGCTCACCGCCTTCGGCGTCTTCCAGGGGATGCGGGCCGCCGCCCAGCACGTCTGGGGGGAGCCGAGCCTGGCGGGCCGCGTGGTCGGCATCGCGGGGGTCGGCAAGGTCGGCGCCCGGCTGGCGGAGCACCTCCTCGACGACGGCGCGGAGGTCGTCGCCACCGACGTCGACCGCGACGCCGTGGAGCGTCTCGTGGCGAGGTCCCCCCGGGCGGTCCGGGCGGTGGAGGACACCGAGGAGCTCGTCCACTCGGACCTGGACGTCTTCAGCCCCAACGCCCTGGGCGGCGCTCTCGACGAGGAGACCGTGGCGACCCTGCAGGCCCGGGTCGTCTGCGGCGGCGCCAACAACCAGCTCGCCGACCCCGGCACGGCCGACGCCCTGGCGCGGCGCGGCATCACGTACGCGCCGGACTTCGTCGTCAACGCCGGCGGCGTCATCCAGGTGAGCGACGAGCTCCACGGGTTCGACCTGGAACGGGCCCGGGCCCGTACCGCGACCATCTTCGACCACACCCTCGAGGTGCTCCGCGACGCCGACGCCACCGGCACCACGCCCGCCGCGGCCGCCGACCGGCTGGCCGAGCAGCGGATGGCCGCGGGCGGGCGGACGCCGTGGCTGCCGGAACGCCCGCGGCGCGGCTGACGTTCTGGACACGGCGTCGAAGGAGGCCTCCGCCTCGTGTACCGTGGGCGCCACGACAGAACTCACTCCCCGGGCCGGCTCCGCGACGTGGGATGACCCCTTCACGGGGCCGTCCCACTGGCGATGCCGCTCCGGCAGACGCACGAGGGGGTCACGCCATGGGGCGCGGCCGAGCCAAGGCCAAGCAGACGAAGGTCGCTCGCGAGCTGAAGTACTACAGCCCGGAGACCGACCTCAGCGCGCTTGAGCGAGAGCTACACGGACAGTCCGGCAGCGGTGACTCCGCACGCGGCGACCGTGAGCACGACGACGAGGACGACTACGACTCGTGGGCGTCCGGTCGACGTTGACACCGCCCTGACGTCACCCCTCGTGCCCCGCGCCACGCGCGTGGGCGGCAGGCGGTCCCGCATCCGTCCCCCGGCCCGGTGACGACCGGGCCGACGCGGCACCTGCGCGAGTCCTGCGCACCGGAACCGGTCCGGTGGCTCCGGTCTGCCATGCTCGGAGGATGAGCGGGACCAGCGTGGAGCAGACCCGGCGCCTCGGCGTCGAGACCACCGGGATCGAGATCGTCGGCGAGGCCGAGCGCACCGCCGCACCCCGAGACCTGTTCTGGCCGTGGTTCGCGGCCAACGTCTCGGTCTTCGGCATCTCCTACGCCGCCTTCGTCCTCCAGTTCGGGGTCTCCTTCTGGCAGGGCGCCCTGGTCGCCGTCGTCGGCATCACCATCTCGTTCGCCCTGTGCGGCGTCATCGCCATCGCCGGCAAGCGGGGGTCGGCGCCGACGATGATCCTGTCGCGGGCCGCCTTCGGGGTCACCGGCCAGAAGGTGCCGGGCGTGGTGTCGTGGCTGACCTCGATCGGCTGGGAGACCTTCCTCGCCATCCTCGCGGTGCTGGCGACCGCCACGATCTTCACCGAGCTCGGCTGGGGTGGGGGCACCGGGACCAAGGTCCTGGCGTCCGCGGTGGTGGCGGCCCTCATCGTCTCGGCGTCCGTGGCCGGCTACCACATCATCATGCGGCTGCAGTCGGTGCTCACGTGGATCACCGGCATCGTCACGATCGTCTACATCGCGCTGACCGTGAAGGACGTCGACTGGGCCGTGGTGCAGGCCCTGCCGAGCGGCTCCGTCCAGGCGGTCATCGGTGCCCTGGTCCTGGTGATGACCGGGTTCGGGCTCGGGTGGATCAACATCGCGGCCGACTGGTCCCGGTACCAGCGCCGCGACGCCCCCGGCGCGGCGATCGTCGCGTGGAACACCTTCGGCGGCGCCGTCGCGCCGGTCGTGCTCGTCCTCTACGGGCTCCTGCTCGCCGGCTCGGACCCCGCGCTCATGGAGGGCATCGCCAACGACCCGATCGGCACGCTGGCGACGCTGCTGCCGACGTGGACGCTGGTCGTCTTCCTCGTCGCGGTCATCCTGTCGCTGGTCTCGGGGGCCACTCTCGGCATCTACTCCTCGGGCCTGACCCTGCTCTCGCTCGGGGTGCGCATCCCCCGGCCCACCGCGGCGCTCGTCGACGGCATCATCCTCACCCTCGGCACCATCTGGGTCGTCTTCTTCGCCCAGAGCTTCCTCGGCCCCTTCCAGTCCTTCCTCATCACCCTCGGCGTGCCGCTGGCCGCGTGGGCCGGCCTGATGATCGGCGACATCTGGCTCCGGCGCCGCGACTACGACGACGAGGACCTGTTCACCACCCGCGGGCGGTACGGCGCCTGGGACTGGGCCTCGGTGGGGACGATGGGCGTGGCCTCGGTCATCGGGTGGGGGCTGGTCATCAACCTCTTCGCCGACGCCGCCTCGTGGAACAACTGGCAGGGCTACCTCCTCGGGCCGCTCGGCCTCGGGGGCAAGGACGGCGACTGGGCCTACGCCAACCTCGGCGTGCTCGTCGCGCTCGTGCTCGGCCTCCTCGGGTCGCTCCTCCTTCGGCGCGGCACCGTGCGTCGGCAGGAGGCGCTCGATGACGCGGCGGCGCCGGCCGCGGGGGGCCGGGTCGGCGAGCAGCGCCGGTGAGCGCGGCGCACGGCCTGCCCGTCGTCGACGGGGGGTGGCTCGTGGTCGTCGACCCCCAGGCGGTGTTCGCCTCACCGGCCGCCTCGCCGTGGGGGTCCCCGATGTGGGGCGACGCCGCACCTCGGGTCGTGGCCCTCGCCGAGGCGTACGGGCCGGAGCGGACGGTGGTCACCCGCTTCGTCGCCGACCCGACGCTCGGCGGGTCGTGGGGCCCGTACTACGAGGAGTGGCCGTTCGCGCTCGTGTCCGGGTCCGACCCGCTGTACGCGGTCGTGCCGGAGCTCGAGGGGCTGGCCGGTCGGGTCGTCACGGCCGGGACCTTCGGGAAGTGGCCGACGCTGAGCGGTCTCGTGGGCGGCGGCGGGCACGTGACCCTCGCCGGCGTGGCCACCGACTGCTGCGTCATCTCGACCGCGCTGCCGATGGCCGATGCCGGGGTGACGGTGCGCGTCGTCGCCGACGCCTGTGCGGGGTCGACGCCCGAGAACCACGCCCACGCCCTGGCCGTGATGTCGCTGTACGCGCCGCAGATCACCGTGGTCTGACGAGGGCGGCCGCCTAGAGGATGCCCTGTGCGTGCAGGACCAGGGCCCCGAGCGCGCAGCCGAGCAGCCCGGCGGTCATCCCGCCCAGGCGCGGCCCCAGGGCCGAACCGGTGGTCGACAGCCGGGTGGCGACGAGCCCGGCGACCCACCCCGTCAGCACCCCCGGGGCCACGTCGAGGACGACGTTCGCGACGTCGAGTGGCGGCGACTCGTCGATGAGCCCCACAGCGGTGCCGAAGGACACCACCAGGACGGCCGCGACCAGCAGGACGGTCAGGTGGGCCACCAGCAGGAGCGTCCCCAGGCTCAGCACCGCCACGGCCCAGGGCGTGCCGGACCGCCCACCGGGACGGGCACCGGCCACCGCCGGCAGCGGGTCCGGCGCGACGTGGTCCGCGTGGCTGATGGGGGGCACGGGACCAGCATGGGATCACGGCGGCGCCGCCCGCCTGAGCCCCGGCACTCAGCTCCCGAGACACCGCGGGTGGCGCCGCGAGACCCCGGTTCGTCGACGTAGCAGGGCTTGCCGACCCCTGCGAGGTCGACATTTCGGGGTCACCCCGAAATGTCGAGGTGGGTGGGGCGGACGGGGTCAGGCGGTGGGGTGCTCGCCGACGAGCTCGACGGAGCCGCCGTCGACGCCCTTGGCGCCGCGGACCACCTCGCCTCGCGCCTCCCGGGCCGCGTCCGCCGGCAGGACCTCCCCCATGACCCAGGTGCGGAGGCCGCGTTCCTCGAGCAGCGCGGTGGCGGCGTCCACCGAGGCCGGCGGCAGCACGGCCGCGAAGCCCACCCCCATGTTGAGGGTTCGCTCGAGGTCGTCGCGGGGCACGCCACCGAGCGTGCCGACGAGGCCGAACACCGGCGGCGGGGTCCAGGAGGCCCGGTCGAGACGCACGTGCACCGACCTGGGCAGCACGCGCGCGAGGTTGGCGGCGAGGCCGCCACCGGTGACGTGCGAGAGGGCGTGCACGGCCGTGCCGTCGGCGCGCACGAGGTCGAGCAGGTCGGCCGAGTACACGCGGGTCGGTTCGAGCAGCTCCTCGCCGAGGGTGCGGCCCAGCTCGTCGACGTGCCGGTCCAGCGCCCATCCGGCGTGGGCCACGACCCGGCGCACGAGCGAGTAGCCGTTGGAGTGCAGGCCGCTGCTCGCCAGCGCGAGGACGACGTCACCGGCCTGGACCCGCTGGGGCCCCAGCACCTCGTCGTGCTCGACCACCCCGGTGGCCGCGCCGGCCACGTCGTACTCGTCCGGGCCGAGCAGGCCGGGGTGCTCGGCCGTCTCCCCGCCGACGAGGGCCACCCGAGCCTGCTGGCACGCCCGCGCGATGCCGGAGACGATGGCGGCGATCCGCTCGGGTACGACCTTGCCGCACGCGATGTAGTCGGTCATGAACAGCGGCTCGGCGCCGGTGACGACGATGTCGTCGACGACCATCCCGACCAGGTCGAACCCGATGGTGTCGTGCCGGTCGAGCGCCTGGGCGATCGCGACCTTGGTGCCGACGCCGTCCGTGGAGGTGGCGAGGACCGGGCGGCGGTAGCGCGCCAGCGCGGAGGCGTCGAACATCCCGGCGAACCCGCCGAGCCCGCCCAGGACCTCGGGGCGGGTGGCCCGGCGCACCGACTCCTTCATCAGCTCGACGGCCCGGTCTCCGGCCTCGACGTCGACCCCCGCGGAGGCGTAGGTGATGCCGCTCGGATGCTCGGGCGCGCTGGGCTCGCTCACGCTCGGCAGCCTACCCACGGACCCGCCGTCGCCCCGACGCGGCTCGTGGGCCCGCCGGATGCCGGGCGACCACCTCAGCACACGAGCCCGAGGAGGCGGGAGGGGGAAGACCGGTCAGAGGGCCTTGAGGATGTCCTCGACGCGGTCCTTGGCGTCGCCGAAGAGCATCTGGGTGTTGTCGCGGAAGAACAGCGGGTTCTGCACGCCGGCGTAGCCGGTGGCCATCGAGCGCTTGAACACGATGACGTCGTTGGCCTCCCAGACCCGGATGACCGGCATCCCGGCGATCGGCGAGGTGGGGTCCTCGGCGGCCGAGGGGTTGACGGTGTCGTTGGCGCCGATGACCAGGACGACGTCGGTGTCGGCGAGGTCGTCGTTGACCTCGTCCATCTCCAGGACGATGTCGTAGGGGACCTTCGCCTCGGCGAGCAGGACGTTCATGTGGCCGGGCAGGCGGCCGGCGACGGGGTGGATGCCGAACCGGACGTCGACTCCGCGCTCGCGCAGCGTCTTCGTCAGCGACGCGACCGGGTACTGCGCCTGCGCGACGGCCATCCCGTAGCCGGGCGTGATGACGACCGACGAGGCGTTCGCGAGCAGCTCGGCCGCACCCTCGGCGGTGATCTCGCGGTGCTCGCCGTAGTCGGTGTCGTCCGCGCTGGTGCCGGCCTCGACGCCGAAGCCGCCGGCGATGACCGAGATGAACGAGCGGTTCATCGCCTTGCACATGATGTACGACAGGTACGCACCGGAGGAGCCGACGAGGGCGCCGGTGATGATGAGCAGGTCGTTGTTCAGCAGGAAGCCGGCCGCGGCCGCGGCCCACCCCGAGTAGCTGTTGAGCATCGAGACCACGACCGGCATGTCGCCGCCGCCGATGGCCGCGACGAGGTGCCAGCCGAGGAAGAGCGCGAGCGCGGTGATGACCCCGAGCACCGTCGCCCGCCAGAACGTGTCGTCGTGGGGGACGTTGACGTAGACGACGGTCAGCACGAAGAACGCGACGATGATGGCGAGGTTGAGCAGGTTGTGCCGCGGCAGGATCAGCGGGGCCGACTTGATCCGCGCCGACAGCTTGAGGAACGCGACGATCGACCCGGTGAACGTGACCGCACCGATGAAGATGCCGACCGCGACCTCGGTGTCGTGGATGGCCGGGTACGGGGCGTTCTCGTAGGAGCTGTTCCAGCCGACGAGCACCGCGGCGAGGCCGACGAAGCTGTGCAGCATCGCGATGAGCTCGGGCATCCCGGTCATCTCGACCTTGCGCGCCCGGTCCAGGCCGATGACGGCGCCCACGCCCATCGCGGCGGCGATCAGGGCCAGCCCGACCCAGCCGGAGCCCGCGATGCCGACCTCGACCGGCCCGACGTCGGCGACGGAGACCCCGGCCGTGGCCGCCCAGATGGTGGCGACCAGCGCGATCGTCATGCCGATGATGCCGAACCGGTTACCGGAACGGGCGGACTCGTGCCGGGACAGGCCGGCCAGGGCGAGGATGAACGCGAGCCCCGCGACGATGTACGCACCCTGGACCAGGGTGATCGGCGGGGTCATCGAGTGACCTCCTCGCGCTTGAACATCTCGAGCATTCGCGCGGTGACCCGGAAGCCACCGAAGACGTTGATGCTCGCGACGAGGATGCCGATGAACGCGACGACCGAGATCGCGACGCTGTCGTGCCCGACCTGCAGGATCGCGCCGACGACGATGATGCCGCTGATCGCGTTGGTCACCGACATCAGCGGCGTGTGCAGCGCGTGGTGCACGTTCCCGATGACGTAGAAGCCGACGACGACGGAGAGCATGAACACCATGAAGTGTCCGAGGAACGGCTGCGGCGAGAACGCCGCCACGAGGAGGAACACCGCAGCCCCCGCGCCCATCAGGGCCAGGCGGCGCTGCGGGCTCATCGGCTGCTTCGGCGGTGGCGGCTCCACCGGTGGCCGGGACGCCTCGGCGGGGGCGGGTGCGGCGGACACCTGGACGGGCGGCGGCGGCCACAGGACCTCGCCGTCCTTGACCACGGTCATCCCGCGCTGGACCACGTCGTCCATGTCGAGGACGACCTCGCCGTCCTTGCCGGGCGTCAGCAGCTTGAGCAGGTTGACGAGGTTGGAGGCGAACAGCTGGGAGGCCTGGGTGGGCAACCGGCCCGGGAGGTCGGTGTAGCCGAGGATCGTCACCCCGTTCGCGGTGACGACCTTCTCCCCCGGCACGGTGCCCGCCACGTTGCCGCCGTTGGCCGCCGCCATGTCGACGACGACCGACCCCGGCTTCATCGACGCGACCATCGCCTCGTCGATGAGCCGCGGCGCCGGCCGGCCCGGGATCAGCGCGGTGGTGATGACGATGTCGACGTCGGCGGCCTGCTCGGCGTACATCTCCGCGGCCTTGCGGTCGAAGTCGGCGCTGGTCTCCCGGGCGTAGCCGTCCGCGGAGGGGCCCTCGTCCGCGACGTCGATGCGGATGAACTCGGCGCCCATCGACTCGACCTGCTCGCCCACCTCCGGCCGGGCGTCGAACGCCCGCACGACCGCGCCCAGCGAGTTCGCGGTCCCGATCGCGGCGAGGCCGGCGACCCCCGCCCCGACCACGAGAACCTTCGCCGGCGGGACCTTCCCGGCGGCGGTGACCTGACCGGTGAAGAAGGAGCCGAACTCGTGGGCCGCCTCGACCACGGCCCGGTAGCCCCCGATGTTCGCCATCGACGACAGGACGTCCAGCGACTGCGCACGGGAGATCCGCGGCACCGCGTCCATCGCCAGGGCCGTCACCCCCTGCGCCGCGAGCTTCTGCACCAGCTCCGGGTTCAGGGCCGGCGCCATCAGCGACACGACCACCTGCCCGGGCCGCAGCCGTTCGATCTCGGCGTCAGTGGGCGCGTTGACCTTCAGCACCACGTCCGCGCCCCACACCTCGCCGTCGACGACGTCGGCGCCGGCCGTCTGGTAGGCCGCGTCGTCGAAGCTCGCCAGCACCCCGGCGTCGCTCTCCACGAACACGGCGTACCCCAGCCCCACGAGCTGTGTCACGGTCGACGGGGTGGCGGCGACCCGGGTCTCTCCGGGCAGGGACTCGCGAGGGACACCGATGCGCACGTGACGCTCCTCCTCAGGGCACAGGGAACGCCTCAGAACCTATCCGGTCGGCCGGTCGGGCCGCGCACGGTGTGACCGGAGGAACGCGAGGGCGCCGGCTCCCCGGGGGAGCCGGCGCCCTCGTCGTGGCGGAGGGGCCTCAGCCGTCGGAGCGGTGGAACCCCGCGCGCTCCGCGGCGCCCTCGTCGTAGAACCAGACGTCCGGGTCGGTGTCGTCGTAGCCGGCGTCGCCGGGCGAGCGGAACGACATCGTGTCGCGGTACCCGGCCACCGGGTGGTCCATCGGCTGGGCGCCGTCGTCGAGGGGGGCGGCCGAGCCGATGCCGAAGCCGCCGTCGCGGATCTCGGTGAAGTCGGAGACGCGGCGGCTGCCAGACGCCGGCTCCGGCGCGGCCGCCGACGCCGTGGTCCCGTGGCCGGCGGCCGGTGACTGGTCGTCGCCCGCCTCCCGCTCCAGGGCCTCTCGGTCGGCTGCGAGCCGCTCGCCGCGGTCGCGGTTCTCGTCCAGCAGGTCACCCTCGTCGTGGCCCCAGTCGCGGGCCTCGCGGTCGTCGGCGTCGCCGGCGACGAGGCCGTCGTCCGCACCCGGGTCCTCGATGGTGCCCGCCCGGTCGGCGTCCCCGGCGCCGTGGTCCTGCGAGTGCTCCCGGGCCTCGGCGTGGGAGCCGTCGGAGAGCGCCGGCTCGGTGGACGCGTAGTCGTCGGGGTCCCCGACGATGACCGCGTCGACGTCCTCCTTCTCGACGTCCCCCAGGTGGGTGTGCTCGTCGGGGGTCGCCCCGGCCGGGGGGATCTCCTCGTCGTCGGTGGTGGCGCCGCGGTCGTCGCCGGTCTCCCGGTCCAGCAGGCCGGTGCCCGTGTGCTCCGGCCGCTCGGGCTCCACCGGGGCGGCCTGGTCGTCGGCCAGCACCGGCTCCGTGGCGGCGTAGGCATCGGGGTCCGGGATCATCGTCATGCCGGACCCCAGGTCCGTGGCGTGGGGGGCGTCCTCCTCCTGCGTGGTCTCGTCGGCCTCGGGCTCGGTCGTCGGGGGGTTCTCTTCGCCCTCGGGTCGCTCGGCCATGGTGGTGCCCTCCTCGGTGGTGGGGGTGTCGTCGGCGGTCGCGGAGCCGTCCGCCTCGGGGGCGGCGCCTGCCGGCGGTCCACCCCACTCGCCGCGGGGCGACTCCGCGTCCGCGGCGGCGTCGGTCGTCATGCCCCGGTGGCGGTCGGACCGCTCCGGGTCCGTGCTCGCCAGGGTCTCTTCCTGAGACGGCTGACTCATCTCCTTCTCTCTGCCCCCGTGGGCGGTCTCCCAAACGTCGTCGCCGGCGCCGGTCGCCTCCTCGGCCGCATGGGCCCCGTCGGGGCGGTCGGTCTCGGGGCCCCCGTCGGCCGCGTCGGTGGGGTCGCGGTAGTCCGCGGCGGAGGCGATCCGGGCGCTGCGCTCCCGCTCGGCGTCGGTGCCGTGGTCGTCGTGGGCCCAGGCCGCGGTGCCCACGGCGGCCGCGGCGGCCGCCCCGGCCACCGGTGCCGCGGGTCCGCTCGCCCACGACGCCTCGTCGCTCTCCCTCGCCTCGGCCTCCTCCCGGGCACGGCGACGCTCGGCGCGCGTCATCGGCGCCCCCTCCTCGGCGTCGGGGGTGTCCACCGTCGGCGCGGCGACGGCGTCGTCGGCCGACAGGTCACGGCCGTGCTGCTCGGCGGGGGCCGGCTCGGGGCTCGCGTCCTCCCGGACCGGCGGGTACTCCGACTCCTTGACGTCGGGGTCGATGTCGTCGGCGCGGCGCATCATCGCCTCGTACTCCTGCCGGGTCTGCTCCGCCGTGCGCTGCCGCTGCGCCGCCTCGGCCTCGAGGTGCTCGGCCTCGCGCACCTTCTCCTCGGCCTCGGCGCGGGCGAGCCCCGCCCGTTCCTCGGCCTGGTGGGCGAAGGCCGCCTGCCCGGTCACCGCCGGGGCCACGGCCTCGGCCTCGGCGCGCAGCTCCTCCGCCTCCACGCGGTGCTCCTCCCGGCGCTGCGCACCACGCCGGAGGATGAGGGCGACGAGGACCGCCGCGACGATCACGAGGACGATGATGAGGACGAGCTGACCGGTCGTCATGGGTCTTCCTGTCGTCGGGCGGGTGGCTGGGAGAAACCTACCGGGGTCACAGCCGCAGCTCGGCGACGGTCTTCGCTCGCATCTCCACCTTGCGCACCTTGCCGGTCACCGTCATCGGGAAGTCGTCGACGACCTTGACGTAGCGCGGGATCTTGTAGTGGGCGAGCTTGCCGGCGGCGAACTCCCGCAGCGCCTCCGGAGTCATCGGTGCCGCCCCCTCGCGCATCCGCACCCAGGCGCAGAGCTCCTCGCCGTACCTCTCGTCGGGGACGCCGATGACCTGCGCGTCGAGGACGTCGGGGTGGGTGTAGAGGAACTCCTCGATCTCGCGCGGGTAGATGTTCTCGCCGCCACGGATGACCATGTCCTTGATCCGCCCGGTGATCTGGACGAACCCCTCCTCGTCCATGACCGCGATGTCGCCGGTGTGCATCCATCCGTCGACGAGGACCTCGGCGGTCTTCTCCGGCTCCTCCCAGTAGCCGAGCATCACCGAGTAGCCCTTGGTGCAGAACTCCCCGGGCGTCCCGCGGGGCACCGTCTCGCCGGTGACCGGGTCGACGACCTTGATCTCCAGGTGCGGGTGCACCGACCCGACGGTGTTCACCTTCTGCTCGAAGGTGTCGTCGGTGCGGTTCTGCGTCGAGACCGGGGAGGTCTCCGTCATCCCGTAGCAGATCGTCATCTCGTCGATCCCCGCCTCGATGAGCTTCGTCATCATCGAGGCCGGGCACGGCGATCCGGCCATGATCCCCGTCCTCACCGAGGAGATGTCGAACACCCGGGGGGCTGCGCCCCCCGTGTCCCCCCCGTTCCCCTCGAGGAGGGACCACTCGGCGATGAACATCGTCGGCACCCCGTAGAGGGAGGTGCAGCGCTCCTCGCTGACCGCGGCGAGGGTGGCGGCGGGGTCGAAGCCGGGCGCCGGGATCACCATGCAGGCACCGTGGGAGACCGCCGCGAGGTTGCCCATCACCATCCCGAAGCAGTGGTAGAAGGGCACCGGGATGCAGATCCGGTCGGCCTCGGTGTAACGGCACAGCTCGCCGACGAGGTAGCCGTTGTTGAGGATGTTGTGGTGCGACAAGGTGGCGCCCTTGGGGAACCCCGTCGTCCCGGACGTGTACTGGATGTTGATCGGCTCGTGGGGGTCGAGGCGGCGCTGGGCCAGGGTGAGCCGTTCCGGGCTCACGGCGTCGGCGCGGGACAGCAGGTCGGTCCAGGAGTCCTGCCCCACCACGACGACCTGCTCGAGGGCGGGGCACTCGCCGCGGGAGGCCTCCACCATCGCGACGTAGTCCGAGGTCTTGAACGACTCGGCGGTGACGAGGACCCGGATGCCCGCCTGGCCCAGCACGTAGGTGAGCTCGTGGGTGCGGTACGCCGGGTTGATGTTGACGAGGATCGCGCCCACCTTCGCGGTGGCGAACTGGACGAGCACCCACTCGGCGGTGTTCGGCGACCAGATGCCGACCCGGTCGCCCTTCTCGAGGCCCGAGGCGAGGAGCGCCCGGGCGAGGCGGTCCACCGCCTCCCCGAGCTCGGCGTACGTCATCCGCACCCCCTGGGCCCGGTCGACGAGCGCCTCCCGGTCGGGGTACCGGGCCACCGCGGCGTCGAGGTTGTCGCCGATGCACTGCTCGAGCAGCGGCGGCTCGGTGACCCCGACGGTGTGCGAGAGCGTCGGGTCCGGGGAGGTGGCCATCGTGCGTCCTTCCGAGCAGCGGTGCCTGGCCTGCCCAGCCAACACCCGTCCCGGGCGCCCGGCAACCTCCGCCGGGTCCTCGTCCCCGGCGGAGGTCGCCTCCCGCGGGCTCAGTTGGCGCTGACGGTCAGCGACACCTTGACGGGATACCCCTCGCCCGGCCCGGTCAGGCGGTTGAGCGCGGAGCCACGCACCTGCAGCCGGGTGCCGTCGGGGGTGACGACCGACCCGGTCAGGGTGTTGGGGTTGACCGCCGTGCCGTCGCCCAGGTCGACCTTGACGAGGTCGTCGAGCCAGCCCGTGCCGGTGCCCACCGGCCGGGGCAGCACACCGCCGCCGCACGCCGTCTCGAGGAACTGCGGTGCGCTCATCCCGTTGGCCTCGTAGAGCTGGATGTCCATCCAGCCGAAGGCCCGCAGGAACAGCCGGCTCGGCGTCTCGCGGATCGCCACGTCCATGGTGACGCTCTCGCGCGCACACCAGCCGGCGAGGTCGGCCGGCCCGCCCATGAGGATGTAGTCGGACTCCCCGGAGAACGAGTTGTCGTAGAACTTCTGGATCTGGGCCACCTCGTCGGGGTCCCAGGACGGCCGGGCGCTCGCCGCGGCGGCGGCGCCTCCCACCAGGGCGGCGGCGGCGGCCGCGGCGCTGACTCCGCGCGCGATCGTGCTGACGGTCATGTCTGGCTCCTCTCGTGTCCGGGTCGTCGCCGCCGGTCGTGGCGACGCTCCGCAGGCACAAGGCAAGCGCCCGGGCATAGCAGGGAGATAACACCGGGTGGGGCCGGGTCAGACGGTCTCGGAGCAGGCGTCGCGGTACGGCTCGTCCCCGGGCACGAAGTCGCGCCACTCCTGCTCCGTGATCGGCCGGCCGGCGAGGTCGCACGCCCGCACGCGCCACTCCTCCGGGTCGATGGGGAGCCGGGTCCAGACGTCGTCGAGGATGATCCAGACGAAGCGCTCGTCGGGGGTCACGGCAGGGGTGGTGGTCGCGTAGGGGCCGGGGTCGGCCAGCGCGCCGATCCGCGTCGGCCCGGCGCCGTCCCAGAGCTCGTACTGGCCCTCCCGGGTCTGGAGGAGGAAGCGGCTGTCCGAGAGCATGTCCGGAGGCTGGGGCTCCCCGTTCACGGGCAGGACCGTGACCTGCTCCGTCACGGTGTCGACCACGCGGACGCCGTCGTCGGTGGGGTCCGCGAGGACGACGTAGCGGTGGTCGCCGGTGAGCGCCCGCCAGCCCACGGACACCGGCGAGGGCGCTCGAGCGAGGACGACGCCGGAGGTGTCCATGAACTCGTAGCGGAAGCCGTCGCCGTCCTCGTACTCGGCCGAGATGACCCCGCCGTCGTGGAGGGTGACGGAGACCGCCGGCTCGGGCAGCTCGACCGGCGTCGGCCCCGCGACCACCTCGAGGGTGCGTCCGTCGACCACCGCGGTCTCGATGACGCGGATGTCACCCGGCTCGCCCTCCAGCACCCCCTGCATGAGGACGTGGTCCCTCGAGGCCCCGTCGGGGCCGGGGACCGGGCGCATCGGGGGGACCCGGTCGGGGAGGTCGTGGACCGGGGTGGGTCCGTCGGCGACGAGCACGCCGTCCCGGTCGACGAGCAGCATCTCGCCACCCGGCCTGAGCAGCACGGCCGACCCGTCCGGGAGCCTGGTCTCCGAGGCCCACGGGTCGAAGACGTAGGGGCCCATGTCGACGGTTCCGACCTCGCCCGTGACCAGGTCGACGAAGCGGCCCCCGCCGGTCTCGTAGTGGCCGTAGTAGGCGTACGGGTGGGGGTCGCCGTCGGGGACGACGAACGAGAACTCCTCGGCCCGGCAGCACCGCGGGCCCCGCTCCCCGAGCCCGCCCTCGGCCCGGCTGAGGACGGACACCACACCCCCGGCCCCGACCGCCGCCAGCCGATCCCCGTCGATCCACTCCAGCTCCATCAGCACCTGCTGCCCGGGGTCGACGGTGTCGACGACCTGGCCGGTGCCGGCGTCGCGGTACTCGACGGTTCCCCTTCCGGTCGAGACGGCCAGCGTCCCCTCGTCCGGGGAGATCGCGACCAGCGCCGCGCGGACGTCCGCCGCCTCGAGCAGTCGTCGTCCGGTGCCCCCACGCCACAGGCCCAAGGTGCCGCGCTCGTCACCCAGCGCAACGAGACCGTCGTCCGGTCCCCACGCCGGCGGCGAGGCGGGCACGACGTCGGTCAGGGTCGCCACCGCCTCGAACGTCTCGGCGTCCACGAGGTCGACGCTGGTGGCCCCGAAGTTGCGCTCCTCGATCGGGCCGACCACGACGATGCGGGAACCGCCGGGCGACAGCCACGCCTGGCCCCCCGTGAAGACCGGACCTCCGAGCGGGTCACCGGTCGCCTCGTCGAGGAGGTGGTAGGGGCCGGACTCACCGGCGGGTCCGCGACGGGCGACGATCCTGCCGTCGGCGAGGTAGAAGGCTCCCGACCATCCCGGGAAGGTGGCGACCGTGGCCCCGGAGGCGTCGACCACCGCCGCCGTGCCGTCCTCGAGCTCACCCAGGTACGTGGCTCCGTCGGCCGGAGGGTCGGGCACCCGCCGCACGTCGCACACCAGGGGCTGGTTCTCGAGCCGGGTCACCTGCCGGCTCGCCAGGTCGACCTCGAGCAGCTCGGGGTTGGGGTCCACGGCGCCGATGGCGTTCGGCTGCGGTTGCACCACGAGGACGCCCGGCTCGGGCAGGTTGACGCACCCACCGGCCGCCGTACCCACCCGGAAGCGCGTCTCGCCCCAGACCTCGACCGTGGCGTCGAGGCGGCGCAGGGCGCTCAGCAGGGCGCCCTGGGCCTGCGGCCCGGGGTCCTGGGTGTAGGCCTCGGCGGCGAGCAGCAGCGCCACGTCGGTGCGCGTGTCCTGCAGGGTCCGTGCCGTGCTGACGAGGTCCCGGAACCGGGCCGCGGCCCGGTCGGCGGACGCCTGTCGCGTCGAGGCGACGCCGAACACCGCCGCGACGAGCGAGGCCACGACGAGGACGGACGTGGCGGCCAGCGCCAGGGTGCGCCGGCGCCGGCGACTCTGGACCGCGGTCTGCTCCCGCGCGGCACGCGCTGCCTCCTCCTCCCGCCTCCGGAGCGCCTCGGTCACGAAGTCCCGCTCCAGGGGCGAGACCGCCACCCACGTCTCGGACACGAGCTCCTCGGCCGCCACCAGCCGGCCCGCGCGGTACAGCAGCTCGGGGTCGCGGTCCCGGTCCTCCCAGGCCGCGGCGTCCGCGTGGAGGCGCGCGACGGCGGCGAGGGCACCACGGTCCTGGTCCACCCAGCGACGCAGTCGAGGCCAGGCGACGAGGAGTGCCTCGTGCACGAGCTCGACCGTCGGCTCCCTCGTCGTCGGCTGGCGGTCCACCGTGAGCAGCCTGGCGTCGATGAGGGTGTCGAGCAGCTCGGAGCCGACGCCGGCGGCCGCCTCGAGGGACGCGCGCACCTCCCGCCTGCGGGTGACCTCCTCCCCGACGACGAGGAGGCGGGAGACCAGTCGGCGCACTCCGTCCCGGTCTGGCGGCGCCAGCTTCACGTAGCCGGCCTCCGCGGACTCCGCGAGCGCGCCGGCGAGGCCACCGACCCGGTCGTGGTCGGCGAGCTCGATGCGGTCGCCGGCTCGGCGGTCGAACATGAGGGTGAGGACGAACTGCAGCAGGGGCAGACGACCCGGCTGGTCGGC
>CAVZBX010000001.1:0-1708051 GCA_963773655.1 uncultured Actinomycetota bacterium | reverse complement strand
GAACTTTGAGATGCGGCCAGGCGGCTGCGGTCAGGAGGCGGTCGACGTGAAGCCTCAGGACTATTCCGCCCGCACGGCCTACCGACCCCAGGCGGGATGGTATCGGCGCCTCAACTGGCTTGGTGTGCTGCTGACATCGCTCGGTCTGGCTCCGCGAGACGCCGTCACGCTCCAGGTGCGCGGGCGCACGACCGGGAAGGTGCGCCGCGTGCCGATTCTTCGGACTCGCTACCGGGGCGATGACTACCTCGTCGCTCTCGCCGGGGAGTCGCAGTGGGTCAGGAATGTCCGAGCAGCACGCGGCCAGGCGGTGGTCCGCCGTCGCGGAGCCCGACAGGTCCACCTCGAGGAGCTCGCGTCGACCGAGCGCGCGGAGATCATCGCGGAGTACCTGCAGGCTGGCCAACGACGCAGCGGCGCGGAAGCCGATGCGGACCAAGCAGGCTTCTACTTCGGTCTCGGCCCTGAGCCGTCGACCGAGGACATCGAGGCAATCGCCGACAACTACCCGGTGTTCCGCATCACCTACGAGACTGAAGACACCCAGGTGATGCCGGAGGATGACTGATGGCCCGGGCACGGAACTCGAAGTCCCGGCAGGTAAACCGTCGTCGATCGGTCGCTGGATCCCGCCCGGCTTGGATTCGCTCTCACGCCGCGACGGCGTTCAAGGGCGCAGCTGCTCGGCCAGAAACGCCAGGACCCGGTCGAGGGCAACCCGGGTCGGATGCCCCGGCTCGTCGACGAGGGAGACCGTGAGCACCGCGTGCGCCGACGGCGCGATCCCAGCCGCGTTGCCCGGCGAAGAGTCGATCTCGATCCCCTCGAAGGATGTCCCCAGCGTCGTCCGGAGGGTCTCGAATCGCTCCGGAGGGCAACCCCGGTCGTTGGTGAACCGCAGCCCGAGCACGCGCAGTCCGTCGTTCGTTCGTTCCGTGATTGTGGAGAGATCCTGAGCATCCATGCCCAAGGCGGCACGGCCATGCTTCCCGATTGGCGCAGGCATGACCGGCTGGCTCATGACGGACGCGACGACTGAGGGGTCGAGAGCTGTTGCCAGCGCGAAACCTCCGGTGAAGCACATCCCGACCACGCCGACCCCTGGACCGCCACACTCACGGTGGGCCGACGCGGCGAGTGCCCGCAGCCACCCGACGACGGGGCTCGTGCGGTCGGCCAGCTTGGTGAACTCCCGCGCCACGCAGACCTGCACGATCGATCGCAGGATCTCGCGGCCATTCGCCGGGGCTGCGGGGCGCCCGTACAGGGACGGCAGGTACACGGTGTACCCAGCGCCGATGAGCCGACGGGCGAAATCGATGACGCCTGGATGCAGGCCCGGGATCTCGTGGAGCACGAGAACCGCTGGCCCCGAACCACCCCGAAAGACCTCATACGTGCGCCGGTCGTGCGCGAAGTCGAATGCCCGGAACTCCGGACCGATCGGCTTGCTGGGACTCATACCGACTGCTCCCACCCATGGTTCGCCCAGCATGGTCGCAACCAGCCCCCGACCGCAATCACGAACGGCAGGCCACCAGCGAAGCACCAGGCGTACGCCCGCCCAACTACCGAACGCCCTCGACGGCGCCGTCTGATGCCACCTGCGACTGACATCCGACTTCATGGGCATGCACCGGAAGGCAGATAGGTGAACGCCCGGAGCTGTCGATCCGGGCCCTTCGGAGACGCGTCACATCGCCGCCTGTGGACGCCCACGACGGCAGCGGTCTTGGCTGAGGCCACGGTTGCCTAGTGCTGCGGGCAAGTCGTCATCGCTGGGGTGCTGACGCAGCCTGACGTGCAGCCCGTGACAGATTCCACGATGGCTCCAGGTGCTTGTGCCACGTTGGTCCAGGGTGGATATCAGGGCTCGGCGTCGACCCGAGGGATCATGGCCTCGAGGGCGTCGAGGATGAGGTCGAGACCGAACTCGAACTCGGTCCGGAAGTCGTAGCCGGGCTGCAGGACGTGGTGGGTCGCGAACTCGGTCAGGTACGGGAAGACGCCGTCGGGCACCGGCTCGATGAGTCCCTCGGCGAGGTCGGCCATCTCGTCGCCGCCGGTGGCGGGGAGGTTCGCTTCCTGGAGGGCGAAGCCGTAGACGTAGCTGTCGAGGAGGGCGTACGCGTGCGCCGTCATCTCCAGCGACAGGCCACCTCGGCGCAGGCAGCCGAGCACGGCGTCGTGGTGGCCGAGGGTCTCGGGGAGGGGGTTGGTGCGGGACTCCATGAGGGGCACCGCCCAGGGGTGGCGGCCGAGCACCTCTCGGGCCGACTGGCAGCGGTGTCGCATGGCCGGCTTCCACGGCAGGTCGGTGGGCGGCCGGTCGATCTCGGCGAAGACCCGCTCGACCATCCCGTCGAGGATGGCCTCCTTGTTGGGGAGGTGGTGGTAGATCGTCATCGGCTTGGTGTCGAGCGCGTCGGCGAGCCTGCGGATCGTGAGGTCGTGCACCCCGATCCGGTCCGCGAGGGCCATGGCCCCGTCGATCACCCGGTCGGCAGTGAGTCGCTGCCTCTTCGTGTCCGGCGCGACGTCGTTCGATGCCATGAGGGTCTCCTCCAGAGGATCGTCCTTGCCACTCGTACTAAGTACGAGTATGGTACACCAGACCAGTACAAAGTACGACTCACGGAGTGATGACGATGCAACGCTCGACGACCGATCGACCGCGACGCGGCAACCACCACGATGCGGGCGGTCACCCAGCGCGCGTACGGATCAGCCGACGTGCTCGACGTCGCCAGTATCGAGCGACCGACCATCGCCGACGACGAGGTCCTGATCGAGGTCGAGGCGGCGGGGCTCGACCGCGGCGTGTGGCACCTGATGACCGGCAAGCCCTACCTGATGCGGATCATGGGTTTCGGCCTCACCAGGCCCAAGAACCCGGTGCTCGGCATGGACGTCGCGGGTCGCGTCGTCGCGGTCGGGGACGACGTGACCCGGTTCGCCGTCGGCGACGAGGTGTTCGGCATCGGCACCGGCACCTACGCCGAGTTCGCCGCGGCCAAGGAGTCCAAGCTCGTCCGCAAGCCCGACACCGTCTCGTTCGAGCAGGCCGCCGCGTCGGCGATCTCGGGGATCACCGCCCTGCAGGCGCTGACCACCCACGGCCGACTCGAAGCGGGCCAGCAGGTCCTGGTGATCGGCGCCTCCGGCGGGGTGGGCTCGTTCGCGGTGCAGCTGGCCAAGGCGCTCGGGGCCACCGTCACCGGCGTCGCCAGCACCGGCAAGCTAGACGCCGTCCGCGACCTCGGCGCCGACCACGTCATCGACTACACGACTCAGGCGATCGACGACGGCGGACGGCGGTACGACCTCATCATCGACATCGGAGGGCGCAACACGCTCTCCCGCCTCCGGCGGGCGCTCACCGCGACGGGCACGCTGGTGATCGTCGGCGGCGAGGGCGGCGACCGCCTCACCGGAGGCATCGGACGCCAGCTGCGCGCCGCGCTGCTGTCACCGTTCGTCAAGCAACGACTCACGTTCTTCATGAGCAGCGAGTCGCGCGACTCCATCGAGGAGCTCGCCGAGCACCTCGCCAACGGCACCGTCACCGCCTCGATCGGCCAGCAGTTCACGCTCGAGGAGGTACCGCGGGCCATCGCGGCGATGGAGGCCGGCACGCTCACCGCCAAGGCTGTCATCACGGTTCGGTCGTGACGCCGAGCATCGGCAGCCTCGGACCCGCCGGCGTCCTCCGGCGCCACCTCCCCGAGATCGGCTTCGTCGCAGCATCGATCATCTGGGCTGCGGTCATCATCGACACCGGCGACATCGCGTGGCCGGTGGCTGTCTGGATGGGCACCGCCCTGGCCCCGCTGTCACTGCTCAGGCGGAAGCGGAAGCTCCGAGACGAGGGCTCATCGACTGGATAGCTACCTGTAGCCGGTGCCGCAACCACCCCCCGCGACGCCAAGCGGTGCGGCCGGCAGGGTGACCCGGGAACCAGATCGCCGACTTCGCGCGGGCCATGTTCGTGGCTCGGCACGAACGAGCGGGACGAACATCCACCCGCCGCTTGCCCCATCATTGACAGAGGAGACAAGAAGACCGTGTGGCGATTGCTCGCTGTTGCTGTCCTTGGCGCCAGTGCCCTCGTGCCTGCAGGTGCGCCTTCTGGCTCGAACGATGACTTCATCGATACCGAGATGTCGGCGTCGGGGGTGCCGGGCCTGGCCTACGCCGTCGTGGGCGATGATGAGATCACGTCGGTTGGCGCGCGTGGGGTGATCAGGCGTGGGGGCGACACGGCGGTCACGCCGGACACGCCGTTCGTGGCCGGCTCGATCTCCAAGAGCTTCACGGCGCTGGCCGTGATGCAGCTGGTCGAGGCGGGCAAGGTCGACCTGGACACCGAGGTCTCGCAGTACCTGGACGGCTTCTCGGGCCGACCCGCCGGTGCCGTCACGATCCGGCAGCTGCTCAGCCACACGAGCGGCTTCTCCACCGTGCAGGGGAACACCTCGCGGACGGAGGCCGCGGGTGGCAAGGACGAGCTGGCGCGTCACGTGGACGCGCTGGCGGAGGTGACCCCGGCGTATGCACCCGGTGAGCGGTGGGAGTACTCGAACACCAACTACCAGATCCTTGGCCGCGTGATCGAAGTCGTGAGCGGGCAGGAGTACCAGAGCTACGTGGCGACCAACATCCTGGAGCCGGTCGGCATGGAGCACAGCTTCGTCGCCGACGGTGAGATCCATGACGCCATGGCGACCGGGCACCGGCCGTGGTTCGGCACCAAACGACCACTGCCCGAGAACACCACCGACCGGGCAACGGCTCCCCAGGGCGGGATCATCGCCAGCGCCAGCGACCTGGCCCGCTACCTGCAGATGATGATGAACGGTCAGGACGATGTGCTCAGCGCCGAAGGCAAGGCCCAGATGATGCGCCCGGCCAGCGCAGCATCGCCGTTCTACGGCCTTGGCTGGTACATCGACTCGGACAACCGAGACCGTCTGGCACTCCGGATCGACTCCCGGTGTCGAGACGCTCGCGACGATGGTCCCCGCCGAGAAGAAGGCGGTTGTCGTGCTGGTCAACGGCGGCAGTGGGCTGGGCTTCGGGGAGACGGCCCCGCTGCTCAACGGCATCACCGCCACGGCGCTGGGCCTGGACTACGACGGCGAGGGCTCGCGGATCTGGCAGAAGGCCCTGTTCATCTCCCTCGTGGCCCTGCCAGTCGTCTACCTGCTCAGCATGATCTGGGCCTGGCGGCACCGCGCCGCGATCCGCGCCAAGTCCCGATCGGGCATCTCCGGCCGCTTCAGCCTGTGGTTCCCACTGCTCACCACGCTTGTCGCGGCCTGGGCCATCTTCACTCTGGTGCCGAGCAGTGGGGGGCGCGCCGATCGGCACGATACGACTGTTCGCCCCGGACTTCGGTTTGGCGCTCATCGCCACCGCTGTGACCGGGGCGCTGTGGGCGGTGTTCAGGCTTGGGGTGGCCTACACCGGACGACCAGCACCTGCCTGATGGACGCCTCCCTGATGGTGGCTCTGCACGCAGGAGGGACTGACAAGCAGCATCGCTGGGCCCGTGCTGGGCGTCGCGCGGGCGTCGGGTCACGCAGGTCGTGGGAACTGCGGCCCTGTGACGCGCCGTAGGACCTCACGCCACACGGCGCTTGGACGCCACTCAGGTGCGGTCCAGCAGCCAGTGGCAGTCTTGACCCGTGACCACGATCAAGATCAATGCCATCACCGTCCCCGCTGGATCCGGCGACGAGCTCGCCCATCGGTTCGCTGCGCGAGCCGGCGCGGTCGACGGCGCCGACGGCTTCGAGGGGTTCGAGTTGCTGCGCCCTACTGACGATCGTGAACAGTGGCTGGTGGTCACCCGCTGGCGTGACGAGGAATCGTTCCAGGCGTGGGCGAGCTCGCCCGAGTTCGCCGAGGGCCACCGTTCAGCCGTTGAGCGTGCGGGCGGTGAGGCTCCCCGACCGGTGTCGACACACAGCGAGGTCTGGAACTACGAGGTGGCAGGCGGCTCGACCCCGACGCCACGCTGACGATCCGGGCCCCTCTGCGGAAGGCGGCTGGAGCAGGGTCTGCTCGCCTGATTGGACGAGAGCTCGAACGTGCGGGTCCGGGGGGCCGATGGGCCGGTCTGCCTTGACGTTGACCGGTGGTGGGCAGACGCGGTCGGCAGCGACGGGCCATACTTCCGTTCGTGACCTCCATTGCGGTGAATGTGGACAACTTCGTTCGCGCCGAGACCGACCGCATGTTTGCCGCGATCGGGCAGCAGGCTGGAGGGATCAACCGGTGGCTGCACTTTCGCGTGCCCACGCCGTTGGACCAGCAGACGGTGATCCGGATGAATCGCGACACGTTGTACAGCGCCGTGGTGGCGGACGTCCGCGATGGGGCCGTGCTGAGCATCCCGGATGCCGGCGAACGCTACCTGTCGGTCATGGTGATCAACCAGGATCACTACATCAACCAGGTTCTTCACGACCCCGGTGAGCACACTCTCGACATGGCAACCTTCGAGAGCCCGTACGTGTTGGTAGCGGCTCGCACGATGGTTGATCCCGCTGACCCCGCTGATGTGCAGGCGGTCAACGCGCTACAGGATCAGCTTCTCTTGACGGCGGCCTCCGCGGTCCCGTTCTCCACTCCTGACTATGACGTCGAGACGTTCACCGCGACCCGTGAGGCTGTGCTGGCCCTGGCCAAAGGCGTGGGGGACTTCGGCGGGGCCTTCGGCAGACGGGAAGACGTCTCTCCGATCCGCCACCTGCTCGGGACCGCTGCGGGGTGGGGCGGGCTGCCCGAGTCTGAGGCCTACTACGTGAACGTCGACCCAGGGTTCCCCGTCGGTGCGTACTCACTGACAGTCAGGGACGTCCCGGTCGACGCGTTCTGGTCAATCTCGCTGTACGACGCCGCAGGCTTCTTCCCGGACAACGGAAAGCCAGTCAGCGTCAACAGCTTGACCGCCACGCCCAACGACGACGGCAGTGTCACGGTGCACTTCGGCGGGTCCGAGGAGCGCCCGAACACCCTGCCTGTCGTGGAGGGCTGGAACTACCTCGTGCGCCTCTACCGGCCGCACAGCCAGGTCCTCGACGGCTCATGGACGTTCCCCGCAGCCACCGCTGACCAAGCCTGAACCAGACCTCGCTGAGCATCCGCTCACAGCCTGGTCCGGCCGCTGGGGACCTGCTGCACACCGCCGCGAAACGACCTACGTCAGCCTGTCGACCTCTTCACGGCGGCATGCTCGTCGTTCACGATGTCGCAGGTCACCCGGTCCAGGCGAGGAACACATCGTGTTCGGCACAGGATGGAGGCACTGTCACCCCTCCGGCCTCGAACGATCCAACTGATTGCTCGCCGGAGCTGTGCTCAAGGACGAACCCACCACCGACCTGGACCTGGTCGCCGAGGGTGAAGGTGCCGGTGTCGGGGATCTCGATGGTCAGGGGATCCTCGTCCACCACTGTCGTGCCGTACGGCCAGACGATCACCGAGCCGTCCGCGCCGAGGCACCCACCAACGACCTCGAGCCGGCCGCTCATCAGGGCGTCCATGCCCCCCGAAGGTCGTTCCGATACCAGCACCGAGACATCACCGGCGACGATGACTTTGCCGGCGCAACCTGCCAGCCCGAGGCAGATCAACAGGCCCGCGACAACACGTGCACGGAGACTTGCCACCCTCGCTCCTTCGATCGCGCCCGACCTTCAAGCGGGCCAAAGGTACCGTCCTGAGCACTTGCCGCGCCGCGTCCGGCGTCTATTGCGGCGGCTCGGCCGGCGCTGCAGGGCGGCCCATTCTCGCGTGATCAGGACTGCGTCTATTCGCCGCTTGAGGACCGTCTGTTGTTGGAATAGCTGGGCGCGCTTGCACGCGACCGTGGCGCCTGCGGCGGCCATCGCCACCTAGCGGGGGTGGATGCCGTGCGGTGGCAGGTCGAACTCGTCGTTCGGCATCCGGAGGAGCGCTCTGCTCACGCTGAGGAGGCCGGCGGCGGCGACGAGCAGGCCGATGCCCTGGCCGACGGAGCTCGGGATGAAGGGGTGGGTCGCTCCGCCGAGAAGGACGGCAATGGCGGCCCAGGTCGGAACGGCGCGGCTTCGCTTCAGGGCGCCTCCGAGCAGTCCGAGCCCGAACACGACGCCGGTGATGAAGAGCCCGGAGGCGATGCCGAGGAGGGCTTCTTGGTGCATTGCACTGTCGAGGTCGCCCATGACCGCGGGGTCGAGGTCGTGTTGCACGGTCACCAGTGCGGGGGTCTCGACGCCGCCGAGCAGCCCGAAGCCGGCGAGGAAGCCGGTGAGGGCGAGGGTTGCACCGGCCGCGGTCAGGCGTGGCGAGCCGCGCCGAGCGACCCAGGCGGCGGCCACGGTGGCCGGGATGAGGGTCAGGACGAAGACGGCGTCGAGCCATTTCATGAGCTCGATCAGGGTCGGGTGCGCGGCGAACGCGGTGACGGTCGCCGCGTAGGTCGCGTCTCCCGGGACGGGGCTGAGGAGGTAGAAGATGCCCTTGGCGAGCATCGGTAGCGGGGCGACGACGGCGAGCAGGACCCGCCAGTAGCCCCGAAGGTCGCGCGCGGCGACGCTCGGCCGGACCGCGGCCGTGGGTGTCGTGGTCATGGTTCAGGCCGCCGCCGGTCGCGGGGTACCGCCGGACAGTGCTCCGAGGACGACGCCGAGCCCACCGACCGCGAGGCCGATGACGGCACCCTCCTGGCCAGTGACGAGGGCGGCGGTCGAGGCGGCGACGTTGAGCGCCCCGACGCCGACGACGGCTGCCCGGCCCCAGGACCATCCGGCGGCGAGACCGACGGCAGCCGCCGCACCAGCGACGGCCAGGGCCGCGGCGATCACCCGGTAGGGCGCGCCGATGCCGGGCTCGACGACGGCGCCGGCGTTCATCAGGACGAACAGGGCAGTGGCCGCGACGGCGGCCCAGGTGAGGATCTTCATGGCTTTCCTTCCAGCGGATGCGGACCTCACCGAACCTCCTCTTGCGGACCTCCCGCGCCCAGAGACCGATCTCACGGAACCGGCCTCGCCGCTCCCGAGTGGGCGGGAACCGGTTCCCGCCCACTCGGGACTCACGGCCGTTGCCGGGCCCGGTGAGCAGGAGCATGCTCGACCCACTGTGGTCGCCATGCTCCGAGACGCTCCCGCCCGCCACGCACCGATCGTGGCGGTGGCGGTCGGCGTGCTCAGCGTCGTCGGCACGGCCGGGGCCCTGCTGGCCGCCCGCTTCCTGGACGCTGCCGCGCGGGTCGACCCGGGCGACCTGGTCTACGTGGCATGCCAGATCCTGCCCTACGGGCTGGTCGGCGCGGTCCTGCTGGCTCGACGCCCTGACCTGCCCTTCGGATGGCTGCTGTCCCTGAGCGCGACCTGCCTCACGGCGATGCTGGCGATCTCCGGAGCATCCGTCGTGGCGTTGGAGAGCGGCCACGGCGGGCGGCTTGCGGTGTGGGGGTTGACCGCGGGTTCCCTGCTGTTCGTTCCGGCCGCCGTCGAAGGGCTGGTCAACGTTCGCTTTCCTTCGGGGTCACCGGGCGGCCGATGGGGGCGCATCCTCGAGTGGGGCCTGGTCGTCGGCATCGCCGTCGGCGTGCTGAGCGGGGTCCTCGGCGACACGGTGGTGCGGGCGATCTACCCGCAGGGCCCGCCCGGCGGGGCCGCGCGGGTCGTTGACGGCACACCGCTCACAGAGTCTGGCCAACCTCGCGACCGCCGCCGTCCCACTGGTGATTCTCCTCGGCGTGCTCGCGGGCATCGGCGTCGTGGTGCGCTTCCTTCGCTCCGAGGGCGTGGAGCGGCTGCAGTTGAGGTGGCGCGCGGTCGGTGTGGTCGGCGCGCTGCTGATGTTCCCCTTCGCGGTGACCGAGACGCTTCCCGCCGCCGTGTCCGACCTGGCGCCGCTTCTCTTCGTCGCCACGCTCGTGGTCCCGGTGCTGCGCTACGACCTGTGGACCATCGACTCGATCATCCGGCGCTCCGCCGTGCACACCTTCGCCTCGCCCGCCACCGTCGTGGAGAACCTGGTGCGGGCCACCGGTGAGATGCTGCGACTTCGATACGTCGCCGTGCGGCGGGGCGACCGGGTGCTGGCCTCGTACGGCGCACTGTCCGACCAGGTGGAGTCGTGGCCGCTCGCCCACGACGGGGAGTACGTCGGAGACCTGGACGTCGCGCCGCCGCACGGTGTCGAGGCGATCACCTCGGAGGACCGCCAGATCCTGGCCACCCTGGCCCACATGGTCGCGGGTCCGTCCGCGCCGAGGCGCTGACCGCCGACCTGCTCGAGCCACGGCATCGGCTGGTCGCCGCGCGCGAAGAGGAACGGCGCCGGCTCCGTCGCGACCTGCACGACGGGCTCGGACCCCTGCTGACCGGCCTGGGGCTCAACCTCGACGCGGCCATCGCGCGGCTGGACACCGACCCGAAGACGGCGACTACCTCGGCAACGCCAAGGCGGCCTCATCGCAGGTCATCGCCAGCCTGCGCGACCTCGTCGAGGGACTGCGCCCGCCCGCGCTCGACGAGCTCGGTCTCGCCGGCGCGCTCAAACTCCACCTCGACGATCTCACCACCGACGCCGGCCTTAGCCTGCACCTGTCCGTCCCCGACGACCTGTCGCTGCCCGCGGCGGTCGAGGTCGCGACCTTCCGCACGGCCGTGGAGGCGGTCACGAACGTCGCCCGGCACGGTGCGGCGAGAAAGGTGTCGGTCGAGGTGGCCCACCACGACGCCGAGCTCATGGTGACCGTACGCGACGACGGCCGATCGGGCGGGACGTGGACGCCCGGCATCGGTCTCACCGGGATGCGCGAGCGCGCCGAGGAGCTCGGCGGCACCTTCAGTGCCGGCCCAACACCGGCCGGCGGCCTGGTCCGCGCGACCTACCCCCTCGGGAACCTCGCCATGACCACCATCGTCCTGGCCGACGACCACCCGGTGGTGCGCCAAGGGCTACGCGCCGTCCTCGACGGGACCGAGGACATCGATGTGGTCGGCGAGACCGAGACAGGCACCGGGGCTGTCAGGCTGTGCGTCGAACTGCGACCCGACGTCGTCCTCATGGACCTACAGATGCCGGGCATGCACGGCATCGACGCCACCGGGCAGGTCCGCCAGGCCTCACCCGAGACCGCCGTGCTGGTGCTGACCATGTTCGACGACGACCAGTCCGTCTTCGCCGCAGTCGCCGCCGGAGCCGCCGGCTACCTCCTCAAGGGCTCAGACGGCGCCGACATCGTCGCGGCCGTCCGGGCAGCAGCAGCGGGACACGCGGTGTTCGGCGCCGCCCTCGCCAAGAGGCTCCAAGCCTGGTTCAGGCGGCCACCCGTCGACACCGAAAAGCCGTTCCCCATGCTGACCGATCGCGAACGCGACATCCTCGATGGCATCGCCGCCGGTCGCACCAACTCCGAGATCGGAGCCGTCCTCTTCCTCTCCCCCAAGACGGTCGCCAACCACGTCACCTCCATCCTCACCAAGCTCCAGGTGGCCCACCGCGCAGAGGCGATCGTGCGAGCCAGAAATGCCGGCCTCGGCGGGCACGAGTAGCCCGCCGCCAGCCAATCCCGCCACGCGGTGCCAACCGTCACCTGAAGCCAGCGACGACGCTGTCGGGCTGTTCGGGCGTTGGGCCCGCAGCCAGCGACGGTGGCTCCCAGCCGTCACCGCACCGGAACTGCCTTAGGATGATCGCAGTGGAGTCCAGCAGAGTGGTGTACGACGGACCTGAGTGAGCGCGTGCCTGCGACGTAGGCGCGGCCACCGGGTGGATCCTTCGAGTGATCTGTGAAAACCGACTCGAAGAAGGACACCACGATGACCGCTGGACCCAGTATCGACCCCGCCCGGTTCCTCGAGGAGCAGCTGGCGCAGGCGAGCCCTGACCTGATGCGTGACTTGCTGGCCACGTTCGTCAACGCGCTGCTCTCGGCCCAAGCCGACGCGGTGTGCTCCGCAACCAGTGCGGACGCCGACCCAAGCCATACCTGGCGCCGGGGGCGCGCTCGCGGGCTTACTCCTCGCTTTTCGGAAAGGACGAGGGTGCACCCGCGGCTCAGGTCCTTCGTGTCGCGCATGACCAGGCTGCAGATCGACGCTGACCCCGACTGCTCGGCCGCCCGGACCTACCGACCGGCCGAGCGAGGTCGTGGGCCCCGCTTCAAGCCGGTCCGGATGAGCTGGGCCCACTGTCGCGGTCAGCTCCCGCTCAAGCGGTCGCGGCCGCTCCGGCGATCGCTTCCACTACCTCGCGGTAGGTCGCCATCGCTGTCCCGGGGTCGATGACCGGCAGAATCTGCACGTCCATGTACGGGGTGAACGGGTTCGTCGCCACCATCTGCTGCATGACGGCGGTGTCGGTGAAGTCGCCGACGACGAAGCCTCCCCCGTCGACGAAGAACTCGAGGGTGTCCACCCTCGGTGTCCACGACTCCACCCACTGGCCGAGGGCGCCGAAGAGCATCGCGGCAGTCTCGGGTGGTGCGGCGCTCCGCGGACGGTAGATGACGGCGACTCGCATGGCGTTCTCCTCGCGTGCGTGCGATGGGCAGGATGTGTCGAGTCTTCGCGCGTGCGACTCCGCCAACATCACTCGACCGAGCGATCTACGACCCCGGCGCGGGCGACCCGGTTGTGGACGCCGCGGTTGGCGAACGCGTGTCGCAGGTGCGCCACCCGCAGGCACATAGCCCTTTCCGCCGCGAAGGCGGCCACGTCAATCCGCTGCGTTTAGGTGCACGGGCATGCCGGTCAGCGGTCGGCATCATCCATGAAAGGCCAACTCCGTCCTGCGGAGGTCGGTCTGATGGACGACCTGGTCCAGGCTGTGCTCAACGAGGGGCGCTGGACCGACGGGCCCGGGACCGGGCGACGATATACGCATGGACATCCGACAGGTCGTCGTCACTCGCGCAGGCGCCCCGGAGCGGCTGAGGCTTCAGACGTCGCGGCTGGACCCACCGGCCCCTGGTGAGGCGCAGGTCGAGGTGGTTGCCGCTGGGATCAACTTCGCCGACATCCTCGCCCGTCAGGGCCTCTACGCCGACGCGCCGCCGATGCCGCTGGTGGTCGGTTATGAGGTCTCGGGCACGGTGCGTGCCGTGGGGACGGGGGTCGAGGAGTCTCTGGTCGGACGGGACGTCCTCGCGCTGACTCGTTTCGGCGGCTACAGCAGCGCGCTGAACGTGCCTGTAGCCCAGGTCTTCCCCAAGCCGGGGGTGCTGAGCTACGCGGAGGCGGCGTCGATCCCCATTGCCTACCTCACCGCCTGGCAGCTCCTCGTGGTGCAGGGCGGCCTGCGTGACGGGGACACCGTGCTCATCCAGAACGCTGGGTCCGGGGTCGGCCTGGCCGCTCTCGACATCGCCCGCCACGTGGGGGCTCGCACCATCGGCACGGCCAGCGCGGGGAAGCACGATTTTCTCGTGTCTCGGGGCTTGGACCACGCCGTCGACTATCGCACCGGCGACTGGACCCGCCAGGTTCGCGCCCTGACCGACAACCGGGGCGTAGAGCTGGTGATTGACCCGCTTGGCGGAGAGAGCTTCCGCCGCTCCCGCAGCGTGCTTTGCCCCACTGGCCGGCTCGGCATGTACGGGGTTTCCGCCGCCTCCAGCAACCGGGGGCTGCGCGGCAAGCTGCAGTTGGCCAGGACTGCGGCGCTGATGCCTCTGTTGCACCCGGTGCCGCTGATGAAGGCCAACCAAGGCTTCTTCGGGACCAACCTCGGGCACATGTGGGACGAGGTCGACAGGCTGCGCGGCTGGATGGGGCAGGTGCTCGCGGGCGTCGAGTCCGGCTGGGTGCGTCCGCACGTCGACTCGAGCTTCCCCCTGGCCGACGCGGCCCGGGCGCACGAACACATCGAGGCTCGCCGCAGCACGGGCAAGGTCGTTCTGGAGCCGTGAGGCGCCCGAGGCTGATGTACGTCGCGCTGCTGCTCTACCGGGGCTCCAGCAACGAAAGGTACCGCCCGGAGCGGGCGTCCTCGGGAAGCGTCGTCCGGAGCAGCCCTCCTCGATGCGCACGCCAGTAGTAGCCCGTGGTCCGGCCGATCCCAGTCTCCGGCAGGCCTCCACGGTGCCGACCCCGTCGCCGATCAGCTTCCGGTACTCGTCCTCGAGAGCCAGGCGTCGCTTGCGTCCAGGTCGTCCCATATCCACCCCTTCATGCAAGTCGAGGTGTTGCGTCGAGTTGTGGGAACCCAAGGTCGCCACGGGGTCAGTTCTCAGGCGTCGCCGACAGCCTCGGCCCTGGTGCTGGGACGTCGTCCCGACGCCGTGATCAGGAGGAAGCACCAGCCGTCGAAGCGCACAGGCAGCCGACAGGGCCTTCACGTCCGGGGACCTCGACGCAGCGTTGACGTGGCCCTCGGGTGAGCGTTGCAGGCCGCCAACCGTTGCGAGCCGGGATCCGACGTACTGACGCAGTCGCCGGTCGGCCAGCACGAACCGGCACCGCGGCCCGGACCCCTCGTGCGTCTCTTCCACGCGTGCCGCGGCCCTAGACCGAAGAATCGGGCGCAGCGGGCCGCGCGACCGGAACGGCGGCGTCGTGCCAAGGGCACCGACGGGCTGCGCGTCGGTGCGCGGAATGGTCAGCGGTAGTCCGCCCAGATCCTCTGGCTGGCGCCGTCGGCTGTGACTGTGCCGCCGTAGGGAAGGATCCACTGCGGGCGGGTGTGCCCGAAGGGGACGCCGACGCAGACGACGGCGTCTGGGTTGTACCGCTCGATGATCTCGATGGCGGTGTCCCGCTGGGCCTGCCGGTGCGCGGCCCGTCCGGCGGCATCCGGCCTTCGGGTGAAGTCCGAGGACGGTGGGCGGGCCACCAGGACTGCGTCGACGGCGTCGAGCACTCCTCGCTCGCCGAGGGAGCGCAGGATGAAGCCGAACTCCTTCGCCGGGATCAGCTCCTCGCTGCTCTCGAGCAGCAGGACACCGCCGTCGAGCACGGAGGGGTCGTCGGGGAAGCGGCCGGCGGTGAGGATCCACTGGATGGCCTCGATGCAGCCACCCCAGGTGCGGCCGGTGACCGAGCGGGCCGGACCGGCCCAGGTCCACGGTTCGGTGGGTTCGCGCTCCCCGAACCGGGTGAGCGCCTCGGGGTCGGCCCAGTCCTTCCCGAAGTCCTCGGACGTGCCGGGCTCGGTCACCTCGAGGCGTTCCCCGGTGAGCAGCGCGGCACGCAGTGACGTCGCATGGCAGGCGTCGAGGCCGGGCCCGGGCCCGAGGTGGACCTGGGTGGATCCGCCGTGGAAGCCGGCGACGCCGTGGGTCCACAACCAGGACAGGATGTTGGTGTTGTCGCTGTACCCCAGGAACGGCTTCGGGTCGGCCGTGGCCGCGTCGGCGTCCAGGTGTGGGACGACGGTGATCTGGTCCTCCCCGCCGATCGTGGCGAGGACGGCGCGGATCTCCGGATCGCCGAACGCCGCATTCAGGTCGGCCGCCCGTTCCCGAGCCGAGGCGCCCACCGTGCGGGTGGTCGGATACTCGACCGGCAGCAGGCCCGTCACCTCGGTGAGGCGGTGCATCGCCTGCTCGTGCACCGCCGGTGCCACTCCGGGCGCCGCGAATGAAGGAGACACGACGGCCACCTTGTCTCCGGGGCGGGCCTTGGCCGGCTGTGTCAGTTCCATGGGCAATCCGACCATGCGCCCCGGGGCCGGGACAAGGGCGGTCAGGCGAGGCACCAGGGCCCCACGGAGGATCTCCGACCCCTGCACCGCCAGGCCCACCCAGGTTGATCAGCAGACTCGCGCCGACGAATCCGCGTGCACGCTCATGTCGCTCACCGGCCCGGGTACAACCCGCACGGAACATCCCCGAGCGCGCCGGAGGGCCCGTGACCCCGAATACCAGCCGCCACGTCTCACCCTGGGCCGACACCATGGCGACGCCACCCGGCTCGACCGACGTGCGCGATGCCCAGGCCGCCGACGTCCTCGTGGCGGGGGCGGGGATCGTCGGGATGACGAGCGCGATCCTCCTCCAGGAGTCCGGGCTCGAGGTCGCCGTCCTCGAGCCCCGCGGCCTCAGCCGGTCGGTCACCGCGCACTCGACGGTGAAGGTCTCCGTCGGCCACGGCCTGACGTACTCGCGGATCAGCAGGACGCGGGGGCGAGCCGCCGCCGCGGCCTACGCCCACGCCAACGTGGCCGGGATGGCCCGGCTGAGGCGGCTCGTCGAGGAGCTGGACATCGACTGCGACCTCCGCTGGGGTCAACGACACCTCATCTACGCCGAGCAGGACGACGAGGTCGCCTCCGTGCAGGGCGAGCTGTCCATGGCCCAGCAGCTGGGCCTGCCGGCCGTTGCCGTCGAGGACGCGGGGCTGCCGGTGCCCGTCGCCGCCGCCCTCGCGTTCGAGGACCAGGCGACGTTCCACCCGGGCCGGTACCTGCACGGCCTGGCGTCGACCTTCCTCGCCCGCGGCGGCACCCTCGTGACCGGCGTCGGGCTGACCGGCGTCGCCGAGCACGAGAAGGCCTGCACCGTGTCGACCACCGGGGGGCCCCTGACCGCGTCGCGGGTGGTGGTTGCCACCGGCTACCCGGTCCTGGACCGCGGCGGTCACTTCGCCCGGTTGACCGCAACCCGCTCGTACGGCGTCGCCGGCGTCCTGCCGGCGACGAGCGACGATCCCGGGATGACCATCAACGTCGGCTCGCCGACCCACTCGACGAGGACCGTCGAGCTCGACGGCGAACGGCTCCTCGTGGTGGTCGGGGAGGGCCACGAGGTCGGCCACGTCACCGACACCGACGAGCGCTGGCAGCGGCTGCGGGCCTGGGCGTGGCAGGCGTTCGGGGTGGAGGACTTCCGGTACCACTGGTCGGCGGAGGAGACCCGCAGCGACGACCTGCTTCCCTTCGCCGGCCTGGCCAACCCGGGCGCACGGCGCGTCTACACCGCGACCGGGTTCGCCGGGTGGGGCATGACGAACGGGACCGCGGCGGCCGCGCTCGTGCGCGACCTCGTGACCGGACGTGAGCCGCCGTCGTGGGCGCCGACCTTCGACGCCCGCCGGGCGGCGACGGCCCTCCCCGGGAAGCAGTTCCTCACACGGAACCTCCACGTCGCCCGGACGTGGGCGACCGACCGCCTGTGCACGGCTCCGCCCGCGGACGGGATCGCCCGGCTCGGGCCGGGGGAGGGGGCCGTGTTCAGCGTCGACGGCGAGGACACCGCCGTGTCCCGCGACGACGCGGGTGGGCTGCACGCCGTGTCCGCGGTGTGCACCCACCTCGGGTGCAACGTCGCCTGGAACCGTGGTGAGCGGAGCTGGGACTGTCCCTGCCACGGCTCGCGGTTCTCGCCCGACGGCGACGTGCTGCACGGTCCGGCCAGCAGCCCGCTCGACGAGCGCACCGTGGGCGACGGCACCGGGTCTCCGGGCACGATGGCCCGATGACGTCCTCCTCCGGGCCCGGCGAGGTGCCGGCTCGGCTCGCAGAGCGCGCCCGTGCACATGGGTGCCGCGTGGGCACCGCCGAGTCGCTGACGAGTGGGTCCGTGGCCCCGGGCCTCGGGGTGCGCCCCGGGGGGCGGAGTGGTTCGCGGTGGCCTCGTCGTGCACGCGGCCACCGCGCGCGAGCCCGAGCTCCTTCTCGGGGCCGCACCGGAGGGAGTCGACCGGCCCCGTACGAGACGACGCCGAGCCTGCCGCCCGGTATCGCCCACCACCCGGAACGGCCCCCGCGCCCTGACACCTGGACGGGTGTCGCGTCCGTCCCCGGTCCGGCCGAGCGGCCACTGGCCCCGGTCCACGCCAGCCTGCACGTGCACGCAGGGACGCCCGATCGGGCATGGTGTGGCCATGCAGTGTGCCGTCACCCGCCCCGCCCGGACGTGGACATGACCCCCGCTCCGACGTCCGGTCCGGAGGGTGGCGCGTCCTTCTCCTCGCCCCCGCCCTCCCGGGACGTGAAGCGGCGGGCGTCCCCCGGCCGACGGCGGGCGCGCCCGTCGGCGACCGACCGGGCGGTGCGCGAGTACGCCGCCCGGTACGCGGGCCTGCTCCCGGTGACCGAGGGCTACGTCACCTACGTGAGCGGGCTCCTCGACGACGCGGGCATCAACTACCTCTCCGTCAGCGGTCGCACCAAGGCGGTGGACTCCTTCGCCGCGAAGGCGGCACGAACCCTGGACGGCCGGCCGCTGTACGCGGACCCGCTCCACGAGATCACCGACCAGGTGGGCGTTCGCGTCATCACCTACCTGCAGAGCGACGTGGCAGCCGTCGCGGACCTGCTCACCGACCAGTGCTCCGTCATCCAGGACAGGGACCTGGGGGAGGAGACCGCCAGCGAGGGTCGGTTCGGGTACGCGAGCCGCCACCTGCTGCTGACCGTCAGGGGTGGGGAGGCGGCGACGGCCGGCGGTTCCGCGACGCCCGCAGCCCAGGTCCAGATCCGCACGGTGCTCCAGCACGCGTGGGCCGAGTTCGAGCACGACATCCGGTACAAGGGGAGCATCCCGGCGCACCACGCGCCGGAGCTCGATCGGCGCTTCGCCCTGGCCGCCGGCCTCCTGGAGCTCGCGGACCGCGAGTTCTCCGCGATCCGGGAACGGCTCCGCGGGTCCGCGACCGTCGCGGCAGCCGGCCGAGGCGGAGGGGCGGTTCGGATCGAGGGCCAGGAGCTGGCGGCCTTCCTCGACGCCCGCTTCGGGGACGCCGGCTGGTCCCGCACCGACCGCTACGACTGGATGTGCGGCCTCCTGACCGAGCTGGGCATCACGACCCTCGAGGAGCTGGCCGGTCTCCTGCTCTCCGTGGACACGGAGGCGATCAACTCGAGGATGGGCTACCGGTACCCGGCCGGTGCCGTCCGTCGCCTGGACGACACCCTCCTCGCGGTGTTCGGCCCGCGCTACCTCGCACTGGAGGGCAACGCCCGCCGAACCGAGCTGCTCACGACCCGGCTCGAGAGGATTCGCGGGCTGCCCGTGCCGCCGATCGCGCAGGACCCGCCCGGCGGCGGGGACCGGCGGGCCGGGGACGACGGCGACGGTCTGCGCTAGAGCTTGGTCATCTTGCGGAACGGCGTGGCGACGCGCACCGTCTGCAAACTGAAGTCGACGGTCACCCCGCCCGGGTCGACTCCGACGACCCGCCCGAGCCCGAAGGCGTCGTGCGACACCCGGTCATCGAGGGCGAAATCCTCCACGACCGGCGGCGAGTAGGGCTTGAAAGGGCTTCCGGCAAGGTGTGGGCGCCGGCTCCCGGGTGTTGTTGTCATCGACTTCAGTATGCGCCCTCGCCCCGGCCCGGGGCGACCACCCCGCCGAGGCACCACCTCGGCGAGGCAGGTGGGCCCGACGAGCGGCGACCGGGTGGCTGCCGGGCCCGGCACGGTTCGCGCCCCGGGGAGGCGAAGGCCTCGACCCGGGACGCTGGGGCCCCGCGGTGGGGGACACGCGGAGCCTTGCCTGCAGCCTCACACGCCCGGTGCCACCCGGCCGTCCGGTGTGACCTTCGTCACGTTGCGAGGGTGGATCTCGGCGGGCCCGGCGGCGGATGCCGGCGCCACTACCTCCGGCCACCGGGAGAGGCGGGCGGGGTGCCGACCCTGCGGTGCAGACGCAGGTCGTCACGCAACCTCCAGGGCGTCGGCAGGCCTCGTTCCGTCAGCGCCGCCGCGTAGCACTCCATCGCCGTCAGCAGTGCCTGCCGCGCCGCCGCCAGCCGCCGCTGGTCCGTGGAGGCGTGGCGGAGCGTGCGCACCTCCCGGCGGGCGCTCTCGAGGTCCTCCAGGAGCAGTGCGAGCGACCGGCGTGCCGGGGCCTGCGAGATGGGTCGGAAAGCCGGCATCGGGACCTCTGTTCCGTCACTGCCCAGCACCCCTGCCGGTGCGTGCAATGCACTCAGAGTACCCGGAGCGGCCCCCACGGCTCGGGCGGCGGCGCTGCCCGAGGGCCGAACGGCGTGCAGGGCGGGGTGCGCCGTGGCTCCGACGTAGTACCCCGTAGGTGCCGGACTCGTCCCGCTGCAGCTCGATGCCCTCGGGTTGCTCCAGCCGGAAGCCGACGCCGACCAGGACCTCCTCGTACCGGTCGGCGTCGCCCATCTCACCACCGGTCAGGCGGACGGCCCGGGGCTGGATCATGGTCCACCCCCGGCGTCACCCGGTGTGAGGTGCCCGCCCATGTCGGAGGCGTCCCGCCACGCCGGTCCCGAGAACAGGTCGAACGCGACCAGCCGCCGCAAGATCCGCCGAGACCCCTCGCGAACCGGCGGTCCGGCCCTGGGCGCGTTCCACCGCGCCGGGGCGTACGGTGGAAGGCGTTCGGTGGCGGGAACGGACACGAGGAGGTGGGCGCGGTGACCGACGTCGACCGACTTCTCACGCAGCTGGCTCTCGGCCTGGTCCACGGCGCCGACGAGGGCGTGCCGTTCCCCGCCCGCATGTGCCGAGCCGCGTCCACGACGCTGGGGTGCGACGGCGCCGCGATCACCGTGGCCTACACCCGTCCCGAGCGGGTCACCCTCTGCGCGTCGGACGACACGGCGCTGGTCATCGAGGAGGCGCTGGAGGTGATCGGTCAGGGCCCTGGCGCGGACGCCTTCTCGACCGGCGACTACACCCGTCTCGACATCGACGGCGGTGGCGCCGACCCGCGGTGGCCCCTCCTCGAGGGTGCCGGGTTGGCCGAGGTCGCTCCTGTCACCGTCCACGCGGTGCCTCTCGGCCCGGCCCCGGTCTTCGGGGTGCTGACGCTCTACCAGCGCGGAACCGGCCGCCACCTCGACGTCGACGACGCCCGAGCCGTCGCCACGGTGCTGGCGGCGGCGCTCCTCGCCGACGGACCCACCCAGGACGAGATGGGCAACGGCCCGTGGTCGCAGCGCGCCGAGGTGCACCAGGCGACCGGCATGGTCGTGGCCCAGCTGGGGATCGACGAGGACGACGCGCTGGCGCTGATCCGGGCACACGCCTACTCGCACGACCAGGGCGTGGTGAACAGCGCGGAGGAGATCGTCAACCGGCGAGTAGCCTTCGCCGAGAGCCCGAACCGGGAGATCGAGTCCACATGAGCACCGTCAGCGTTTCCGAGGTCCTCGCTCAGGGCCAACTCCGCGATGGTCACCCCCGACCTCGACGTGGCCGGAGGGCTGTCCAGCCTCCTCGCCGGGGCGTGCCAGGCGCTGGGCGCCGACTCCGCGGCCATCCTCGTGCGCACCGGGAACGGCCTGGAGGTGCTGGCCGCGTCCTCGCACCGCGCCGAGGACCTCGAGATCCACCAGGCGCAGGAGGGTGAGGGCCCCTGCGTCGACAGCGTCGTCTCCGGCCGGCCGGTGGCCCTGGGTGGCCGAGAGGCCATCCTGTCCCGCTGGCCGTCGGTGGGCCGGTGCATCGTGGGGGCCGGCTACCTCGACGTCAGCGCCACGCCGATGGGGTGGCACGGCGAGTACTACGGCGCCCTCAACCTCTTCGGCACCTCCGTCGTCGAGGACCGCGCCGCACGGCGCCTCGCGGAGCGGGCCTTCGCCGACACCGCCACCCTGCTCATCGTCGCCCACCGCGAGACCGAGGGGCTGATCACCCGCTCCGTGGAGCACGCCCTGGCGCAGCGCGCGGTCATCGAGCGTGCCAAGGGCGCCCTGGCCCAGGTGCGCTCGCTCAGCATGGCCGCCGCCTTCGAGGCGCTCCAGGGCTTCGCCGAGGAGGAGGGCCTGCCCCTCGGGGCCGCCGCAGGCCTGGTCATGGAGCGCGCCCGCGCGTCGACCCTGCGCTGAGCCGGCGCGCCGGCCCGGTCAGCGGCTCGGCGCCGCCGGCGGGAGCGGCCAGCGGCGCATCGTGATGGTGCCGGTGTCGGCGACCTCGGTGGCGATCTCCGCCAGCTTGCGGTTGGAGTCCTGGCTCGCGACCCGCAGCACGTGGAACGCCTGGTCGCGGGTGATCCGGTGCCGCTGCATGAGGATGCCCATCGCGACGCCGATCTCGCGGTTGCTCTGCAGGGCGCGTTCGAGGTTGCGGGCGTGCTGGCGCTCCAGGGTGGCGGTGACGAGGAGGGAGGCGTGCGTGGCCAGCACGAGCCCCACGCCGAGGGCGGCCTCGTCGAACGCCTCAGCGGCGTCGGAGTACACGTTGAGGGAGGCGATGGCCGGGACATGACCGTGGAGGGTCAGCCGCTGCGCGAACACGCTTCGCACCGGGCTCTCCTCGGCGGCCTTGGTCGCGAAGGCCGGCCATCGGTCGTCGCGAGGCAGGTCGCCGGTGACGAAGACGTGGTCCTCGAGGGCCGCGTCGATGCACGGGCCCGACCCGACCTCGTACTGGATGGCGTCGACCCGTCGGGCGGTGTCGTGCGACGCGGCGTCGGTGGAGAAGCGGCCCTGCCTCAGCGTGGTGACGCTCGTCCAGCGGGCACCGGGGATGTGCTCCGCGGCGGTGTCCACGAGCAGGTCGAGCGTCGAGCTGGGTTCAGCGCCGGTGGACAGCGCCACGAGCGCGTCGGACAGCTGCACCAGAGTCGAGGACGCCGCGGGGGCCAGGCCCACGAGGCCTTCGCGGGGCTCGTCGGAACGGGACACGAGTGCTCCTTCTCCCAGCGCCGGGGAGTCGCAGCGAACCCGCTCCCCACACCGGTCCGTCGATCACGATGCTTCGTCGACCGAAGCCACCCCCAGCATGCCACCGATCGCCGACGACGGCGGCCTTCGGCCCAGGCGGATCGTGGGAACGACGCTGATCCCCCCGCACGGTCGAGAAGGAGCAGGGCGGCGATGACGAGCAGCGCATGGACGATCGAGCAGTCCCACAACAGGGCCTGCTGGGTGGCCGCGCCGACGATGAGCAGGATCACGACGTCGAACGTCGTCACCGGCGAGTGGCTGCGCCTGCCGGAGAGCCGGAAGAGCAGGAGAAGACCCAGGTGGACGGCAGTTGCGCGGAGCACGGCATCCATGGGCGACCTCTCTCGTCAGGGCAGGACGTACTGGGTCACGGCGGTCCGGTGAGCCCGCGACCGCGGACCGCGGCCTGCCGTCGCTGCACCGCCCGAGCGCCGCCGCGGACGTGGCGGCCCGAGAGGGGGTTCGGCTCCACCGCGCCGGGTAGGGCCCGACAGAGGGCGAACCGACCGACCAGAAGGGAATCGCGATGACCACGACCGTCGCCGACCACGTCCTGACCCGCCTGAGGGAGTGGGGGGTCGACCGCGTCTTCGGGTACGCCGGGGACGGCATCAACGGACTTCTCGCCGCCTGGGGACGGGCGGACGACCAGCCGACGTTCATCCAGGCTCGCCACGAGGAGATGGCGGCGTTCGAGGCCTGCGGCTACGCGAAGTTCAGCGGTCGGGTCGGCGTGTGCACGGCGACGAGCGGGCCGGGGGCGATCCACCTGCTCAACGGGCTCTACGACGCCAAGCTCGACCACGTGCCCGTCGTCGCCATCGTCGGCCAGACGGCCCGCAGCGCGATGGGCGGCAGCTACCAGCAGGAGGTGGACCTGCTCTCGCTGTACAAGGACGTCGCGGGTGACTTCTGCGAGATGGTCACCGTCCCCTCGCAGCTGCCCAACGTGCTCGACCGTGCGATGCGGATCGCCTACAGCCGCCGCACGGTCACCGCGGTCGTCATCCCGAGCGACGTGCAGGAGCTCGAGTACTCGCCCCCGGAGCACGCCTTCAAGATGGTCCCCTCCAGCCTCGACCGGGCCCCGGCGTACCCCGTGCCGGCGGAGGACGACCTGCGCCGGGCGGCCGACGTCCTCAACAGCGGCGAGAAGGTCGCCGTCCTCGTCGGCCAGGGCGCCCGGGGCGCGGCTGCCGAGGTCGAGGAGCTCGCCGACCTGCTCGGGGCGGGGGTGGCCAAGGCGCTGCTGGGCAAGGACGTCCTCTCCGACGAGCTGCCGTGGGTGACCGGCTCCATCGGGCTGCTGGGAACGCGGCCCTCGTACGAGCTGATGATGGACTGCGACACGCTGCTCACCATCGGGTCGAACTTCCCCTACACCCAGTTCCTCCCGCCGTTCGACGAGGACGGGCCCAAGGTCCGGGCCGTCCAGGTCGACATCGACCCCACGATGGTCGGCCTGCGCTACCCCTACGAGGTCAACCTCGTCGGTGACGCCCGGGCGACCCTCGCCCGGCTGCTGCCGATGCTGGGCCGCAAGGAGGACCGCTCGTGGCGGGAGAAGGTCGAGCAGGACGTCGCCCGGTGGTGGGACGTCATGGCCGAGCGAGCCCGGGTCGGGGCCGACCCCGTCAACCCCGAGCAGGTCTTCTCCGAGCTGTCGCCGCTCCTTCCCGACGACGCCCTCCTCACGGCGGACTCCGGGTCGGGGACGAACTGGTACGCCCGCCACGTGCGGATGCGGGGCAGCATCCGCGGGACCCTGTCGGGCACCCTCGCGACGATGGGGTGCGGGGTGCCCTACGCCATCGGCGCCAAGTTCGCGCACCCCGACCGCCCGGTGGTCGCCATGGTGGGCGACGGGGCGATGCAGATGAACGGCCTCGCCGAGCTCATCACCATCGCCAAGTACTGGGAGGACTGGCCCGACCCGCGGCTGGTCGTGGGAGTCCTCGACAACGGGGACCTCAACCAGGTCACCTGGGAGCTGCGGGCCATGGGAGGTGCTCCGCAGTTCGAGCCCTCGCAGCGGCTGCCCTCGGTCGACTACGCCGCCTTCGCCAGGGGGCTCGGGTTCCACGCCGAGCGGGTCGACGACCCCGCCGACGTCGCGCGGGCGTGGCGCGAGGCCCTCGCCGCCGACCGGCCGGCCGTGGTCGTGTTCCGCACCGACCCGGCCGTGCCCCCGATCCCGCCGCACGCGACGTGGGAGCAGATGAAGAGCACGGCCGAGTCGATCCTCAAGGGCGACCCGGACCGGGTGGACGTCGTCCGGGAGGGTGTGAAGAGCAAGATCGCCGAGGTGCTCCCCGGGCGCCACTGACCGGGTCCGGGCCCGGTGTCCCACCCGCGGCGCCGGCCCGGGCACCGCCCGGTGGGCGTCAGGCGTCCGGCCTGCCGGACCGCCCCCGGCTGCGGCGCAGCCGGCGGCCCCGCTCGATGTCGTCCGCACGCTTCGCCCGCGCCTTGTCGAGGTTGCGGTCGTCGCGGAGCGGGAGCTGCACCGACTCCTCGGCCGGGATGCCGGCCTGGAGCTCCCGCCCACGTTCGAGCTCGGCGTCCAGCTCGGCCCCGAAGAGCAGCGCGAGGTTGGTGATCCACAGCCAGAGCAGGAAGACGACCGCACCCGCGAGTGCGCCGTAGGTGGCGTTGTAGTTGGAGAAGTTGGCGACGTAGAAGCCGAACGCCGCCGAGGCCAGCACCCAGACGACGACGGCGAACGCCGCACCCGGGCTGATCCAGCGCAACCTCGGCTGTCGCACGTTCGGCGTGCCCCAGTAGAGCAGCGCGACGATGACGACGACGACGACGAGCAGCACCGGCCACTTCAGGACGTTCCAGAGCAGCACCGCGGTGGAGCCCAGGCCCACCGCGTCGCCGACGGCCCGGGCGGCGGGACCGGTCAGCACGAGGGCGAGGGCCACGAGCGCGGTGAGGACGACGACGACGACGGTGAGCACGAGCATCTGCGGGCGCAGCTTCCAGAAGGGACGTCCCTCGCCGACCTCGTAGACGTCGTTCATGGCCCGGCCGAACGAGGTGACGTAGCCCGAGGCGGACCACAGCGCCACGGCCAGCCCGCCCACCAGGGCGAGGCCGCCGCGCGGGGCCTGGCTCAGCGAGGCCAGGGTGGGCTCGAGGGTGGAGGCCACCGACCCGGCGCCGACGTCCTCGAGGATGCCGACCAACGCGTCCACGGTGCTCTGGCCCCGGCCGACCAGGCTGACGAGGGAGAGCAGCGCGATGGCGGCGGGGAAGACCGACAGCACGGCGTAGTAGGTGAGCGCGGCGGCCAGGTCGGTGCAGCGGTCCCTGGAGAACTCCCGGACCGTCTTGCGGGCCACGTACCTCCACGACGGGGCTGTCACCTCGCCGGGGGAGTCCGGCATCCCGGACCGCGTCGTCGTCGAGCTCGTCATCGTGGCTCCCTGCCTTCCCTCGCGGCGGCGGCGCCGCCCACTGCATCGGTCGAGGACCGGGTACCCGACCGGGCCGCCCCCCAACCGCGCCGTCAGGTCGACTCGATCTGCTGCGCCGGGGTCCTGCGGAACTCGAGCCCCCGCTGGACCACGCGGTGCGCGGCCTCGTGGACGGTCAGCCCGCGGCTGTAGGCGTGGGCCCGGATGAGTGCCAGCGCGTCGGTGCCGGACACCGCCAGCTGGGCCACCACGATGCCGGTGGCCTGGTGCACCTCGGCCCGGTCCTCCCACGAGTCCGGCAGGCCGTCGTCCGGCTCCACGCAGGCCAGCACCACGGCCGCGACGACGAGGGCGAGGTCGGTCGCCGCCGCGTCGTCGAGGAGGCGGCCCTCACCGCGCTGGACCAGGGTCAGCACGCCGAAGCAGCGGCTGCCGGACAGGAGCGGGAGGGCGTGGACGACGAGGGGGGCCAGGCCTGCCAGGGGCGTCGCGGTGAGCAACGGCCAGCGCTCGTCCTCGGCGCCCCGTGACCGCCCCAGCTCCAGGCGGCGGTACTCCCCGCAGCGGAACGCCTCGTGGCCCGGCCCCTCGGTGGTGGTCTCCTGGTACTCCTCCACGGACCGCACCACCGTGTCGGTGGCGCAGACCGTCACCCGCTCCGGGGTCGAGTAGCCGACCGTCACCGCGCCACCGTCGCAACCGAGCAGGCGGACCGCCTCGGTGCAGGCCCGTGCCGGCAGGTCCTCGCGGGCCGTGCCGTCGACCAGTGCCTGCGTCAGCCGGTCCAGGAGCAGGCCGCCGTGTCCGGCAGCGTCCATGGTCACCGCCGATCCTCCCTCTCGGGCGGTGAGGGCACCGCCTCGCTACGGGCTACCCCCCGGGGGGCGGGTGAAACCCGGCGGCTGCTGCCGGAGCAGGCGCCGCTCAGGCCCGGGCCGACTCGTCCGGTTCCCGCACCGGCAGCGACCCGGTGCGCTCCACCTCCTCGGCGATGTCGCGCAGCTTGCGGTTGAGGGTCTGGCTGGCGGTCCGCAGCCGCTGGAACGCCTCCTCCGAGCTGACGAGCTCGCGCGCCATGATGATGCCGATGGCCGTGCCGATCCGCCGGCTGCTGGACAGGGCCGCCTCGAAGTTGCTGGCCTCCTGCTCGCGCAGGCTGGCCTGGGCCCCGACCGAGGCGAACGGGGCGAAGATCGACATCGCCGCGACGTCGTGCTCGTCGAACGGCTCCGCGCGCGAGTAGAGGTTCAGCGCGGCCGCGTCGAGACCGCCGAGGAACAGCCGGATGCTGAGCACGGAGCGCACCCCCGTCTCCCCGGCGCACGCCGGGCCGAACCTGGGCCACCGCGGGTCACGGGCGACGTCGGGGGAGAGGGCGACCACGCCGTCCTCCGCGGCGTCGAGGCACGGTCCCTCCCTCAGCCGGTACTGGAGGGCGTCGACCCGCTGGCACAGGCCGTCGGTGGCCGCCACGGTCGCGGGTGGGCGCTGACGGCGCAGCAGGGTCAGGCCGCAGTGGTCCGCGCGGCCCACCGCGCGCAGCGCGAAGTGCACCACCCGCTGTGGGTCGACCGGCGTGTCCGGACCGGTCGTGAGGGCGGCGGCAAGCTCGGTGAACTGGCTGCCGAGACGGGTCACGTCCCCGGACAGCCACACGTCGTCGGTCACGTGGTCTCACTCGGATGTCGTCTCGCTGCCGGGTCCGCACGTGGTTGGACGTCCCTGCTGCGATCGAGGTCAGCCTAGGAGAGCAGGTGGGCCCGTGGACGAATCGGAGCACCGAGCCGGTGAGGACGGTCTCAGGAAAGTCTCGGGACGGCAGGTTTGACGCCCCGGCGGCCGGGTACGGGGGGCCCACGTGCCCGACGACCTCGCCGAGCACCGCCTGTCCCACGTGCGACCGGGTCCGCGGCTGCGTGCGGCCATTCCCTCCCCGGCGGCCCGCACCGAGGTGCTCCAGGACCTCAAGGCCGTGGCCGCGGCCGTCGCCGCGTGGGTGCTCGCCGACGGGGTGCTCGACCTCCACCACGCCTTCCTCGCGCCGTGGGTGGCGCTGCTCACGGTGCACGCCACGGTGCACCGCAGCGTGCGTCGCGGCGGCGAGACGGTGCTCGCCGTGGCCCTGGGGCTGGTCGTCTCGTTCGTGGCCGCCCAGCTGGTGCGGCCCCCGACCTGGGCGCTGGCCGTCGCACTCCTCGTGGGGCTCAGCCTGGCGCGGCTGCGGCCGCTGCGCACCGAGGGAGTCACGGTCGCCACGAGTGCCCTCTTCGTCATCACCGCCGGCGACGCGGCGTCCGAGCCCCGGGCCATGGACGTGCTGCCGGACCGGCTGGCCGCCGTCACGATCGGGGTCGGGCTGGCCCTGCTCGTCAACGTCCTCGTCGTGCCGCCACTGGACGACCGCACCACCCAGCGACGCATCGACGACGTGGACCGACGGCTGGGGCGCCTGATCGCCGACATCGCCCGGGGACTGGCGGGTCGGTGGACCGGCGAGGACGCCGACCGCTGGATCGAGGAGAGCCGGTCGATCGACGGCGACCTCGACCACGCCTGGTCCCTCGTCAGCTACTCCCGGGAGAGCCGGCGGTGGAACCCGCGCCGGCGTCGGCACCCCGTGAGCCAGACCCGGGCGTTCGACGACGTGCTGGAGCGCCTCGAGGAGGGCGTCGCCCAGGTGCGCGCGATCGCCCGGCACCTGCGGGAGTCGGGCGAGGACGCCGTGCCGTGGCCGCCGGGCTTCGGCGAGCGGTACGTCCGCCTCCTTCACGAGGTGGGGCGGCGGGTGGCGGAGCCGGGCGCCGACGTCGCGGACCTGCGCGACGACGTGCAGCGGCTCGTCGACGACCTCTCGGGGGAGGTGCACGGGAGCCTCGACTGGCCGCTCGCGGGGGTGCTGCTGGCGAACGTGCGGACGATCGTCGACGTGGTCGACGACGTCGCCACGGCGCGCCGCGTCCGTTCCTGACGCGGCCGGCGCACCCGCCGCCCGCTCAGGAGACGTAGCGCCTGGTGCCCCCCTCGAGCTGCTGGCGCTCCAGGCGGCGGTATCCCTGCTCCACCGGTGGCGGGACGACGCGACGCTCCCGGAGCACCCACGGCAGGCCGGACACGGCCGCGACGAGGGCCGCGGCGCTCACGCGGTCGCGGGGCAGGCGCCGGACCAGCGCCACGGTGCGGCGCAGGGCGGGCCCGGCCGGGCGACGCAGCCAGGTGAACCAGAGGGTGTTGCGGATGCCGTCGTGTCGCCGCCGGTGCGGGTCGCGTGCCGTCGACGGCGCGTGGTGGGCGACGATCTCCGGCACGTGCGCGAGGTGCCAGCCGGCGGCTGCCAGGTCGGCGGCGAGCAGCTCCTCCTCGCCACCGAGCCAGAGCCGCTCGGAGAAGCCGCCGGCCTCCTCGAACGCCGAGCGCCGCACGATGCTGACGCCGGCGAGGAAGCTGAGGAGCGGGTACCCGGGCATCCCGGGCGGGGGGTCGAGCGGGTTGTCGGCCATCTCGAGACTGACCGCGTCCACCGCACCGTCGGGCTCCACGACGATGGTGGCCGTCACGACGGCCAGGGTCGGGTGGGCGTCGAGGAGGTCGGCGGCCCGGGCCAGGGCTCCCGGCTCGTACCACGTGTCGTCGTCGCAGAAGGCGACGTAGGGAGTGGTGACCGCGGCGACCCCGACGTTGCGCCCCACGGCCCCGAGGTTTCCTTCCCCCTCGATGAGCGTCGCCTCGGGGTGGTGCTCCTTCACCATCTCGGCGGTCCCGTCGCCCGACCCGTTGTCGACGACGACGACGCGGGGGCGCTCCGGGAGCTGCTCGAGGTGGCACAGCGAGCGGTGCGCCTCCGCGCAGCGGTCGCGGGTGATCATCACGACGCTGAGGCGCGGGTCCCCCGTCGTGTCCTCCCGCCGGTCCGGCACGTCGGCCACGGCACTCCTCCTTCCGCTCGGCCCTCCGGTCGAGGACCTCGATGGGCGACTACCCCAGCCGGCGCCCGTCCACACCCGCCCGCCGGGGACCCGTTCACCGGCCGACGTCGGCCTCGACCTGCCCCGCCCGGTCCCCTCCCCGGAGGTCTCGGGCGTCCGCCCGCTCGCGCTGCGGGACGACGGTGTACCGCGGGTCCTGCGCCGATGCGACGCCGGCCTTGAAGATCCCGAACCGGGTCAGGGCCGAGGCCACCACGCAGGTCGCGCCCGCGAGCACCGACACCGTCCGTGACCGCCCGCCCGCGACGAGCGCCGCACCGCCGGCGAGCGCGGTCATGACCCGCGCGGCGCTCATCAGCCGCCCCGCGTCGCCGGTCTCGTACGGCTCGGCGACCGGGCCGAGCCGGCGCTTGAGGGCCTCGGAGGCGGCCAGCTCCATGGCGGCACCCGCGACGAGCATCCGCCGGGCGGGTGCTGCCTGGTCCGGCGGGGTGAAGAGCAGGGCCAGCCCGCCGGCGGCGGTCGCGCCGGAGCCGGCGAACACGAACGGCATCTCCCGGTGGGCCTCGTGCCACGCCGGTACGGCGGTGTTGGTGATCAGGGCGGCGGTGTAGGTCGTCAGCGCCGGTCCGAGCGCCGCCGCGCCCACTCCGGCCGCACGCCCGAGCGCCGGGAGCCGTCCGGTGAGGGTGGAGGCGGCCGCCGCCGTCGACAGCCCGCTGAACGGCGCCAGCACCCACGACCCCACCGACAGGGGGGAGGTCGGCTTGAACACGCGCAGCATGTGGAGGAACCGCTCGGGGCGGCCCAGGTCGTGCACCAGGGCGAGGGTGCCCAGGCCGGCGCCGGCGCTCGCGGCGACCCGGGCCACGCGCTCGAGGTCCGGTCGCCCGGTGAGCGCGGCGCCCTCGGCCAGCAGGGCGGAGGCCCCGGCCAGCCCGCCGAGGAAGAGGTACCCGGGCACGTCGGGCACCTTCCAGACCGGTGCCTTGAGCACCGGGCGCCCGTAGTAGGACCGGAACTCGGCGCGGGGGACCAGGGTGCGCTCCCTCATCGACGCCCCCCGAGGAAGGACGCCGCGGCCACGCCCACGAGCGCCGCGGCGGCGGCCCCCACGTGACGCCACATCGAGGGCAGGTCCCGGGTGGTGACCACCGGGTCGGGCGGGAGGCCGTAGACCTCCGGCTCGTCGAGGAGGAGGAAGAAGGCGCCGGCACCGCCGACCCCGTCGTCGGGGTCGGCGCCGTAGAGCCGGGCGCCGTCGACGCCCTGCTCGAGCAGCTCCGCCACCCGGTACCCGGCCTGCTCGCGGAGCTCGGACAGCTCGCCGTACTGGATCGACTCGGTCGGGCAGGCCTGGGCGCAGGCCGGCGTCATGCCCTCCCCGATGCGGTCGTAGCACAGGGTGCACTTGAAGACGCGGCCGTCGTCCTTGCGCTGGTCGATGACGCCGTACGGGCAGGCGGGCACGCAGTAGCCGCACCCGTTGCAGATGTCCTCCTGGACCACGACGGTGCCGAACTCGGTGCGGAACAGCGACCCGGTCGGGCACACGTCCAGGCAGGCCGCGTGCGTGCAGTGCTTGCACACGTCGGAGGACATCAGCCACCGGATCTCGCCCTCGCCGGACTCCCCGGACTCGGTGGCCTGCCCCGGCCCCGAGGGAACGGCGGGGGGCCCCATGCCCGGCATCCCGAGGTCGGTGCGCGTCGCCCGGCCCGAGGGCTGCTCGACGAACGCGACGTGCCGCCAGGTGTCCGCGCCGAGGGCCACGGTGTTGTCGTACGACATGCCCGACAGCGAGAGGCCGTCCTCGGGGATGGCGTTCCACTCCTTGCACGCCACCTCGCACGCCTTGCAACCGATGCAGACGGAGGTGTCGGTGAAGAAGCCCATCCGCGGGGGATGGTCCTCGTACCCGGAGTCGCCGCTCACGTCGTGGAGCGGTCCGGACAGCGAATCCGGCATCACTGCACCTCCTCGCGGCCGGCAGGGTCGGCGCGACCCCTCCGGCGGTAGTCCTGGACGAGCTCGACCAGCCCCGGCCCTCTCGGGCGGCGACCCGGCCGGATGTCGCAGGTGCCGACCTTGTCCTGGATGTGGACGTTCGGGTCGAGGGAGGCGTTGACGAGGTCGTTCACCGAGTCACCGCTGGAGAGCCCGTTGCGGCCCCAGTGGTAGGGCAGCCCGACCTGCTCCACCACCCGGTCGCCGAGGCGCAGCGACCGCATCCGGGCCGTGACCACGACCCTGGCCTCGATCGCCGACCGCGAGGTGACGACCGTCGCCCAGCCGCCGTGCTCGAGCCCGCGCTCCTCGGCCAGCCGCGGGGACACCTCGCAGAACATCTCCGGCTGGAGCTCGCTGAGGTAGGGCAGCGTGCGCGACATGCCCCCCGCCGTGTGGTGCTCGGTGAGCCGGTAGCTCGTGAAGACGTACGGGTAGACGCTGCTGTACGAGGGGTTGCGCGGGTTCGACGGCTGGCGGATCTCCTCGACGGCGGGGTTGTTCTCGCGGCCGTAGAGGGCGTTGTGCACCGGGGACTCGGCAGGCTCGTAGAACGTCGGCATCGGCCCGTCGGCGAGCCCGGCGGGCACGTACAGCCAGGCCTTGCCGTCGCTCTGCATGATGAAGGCGTCGCGGCCACCGAGGGCGTCCGGGCCGGTGGCGTCCTCGGCGGGCACGTGGTCGGGGGGCCGGTCGGCGACGAAGTCGGGCACGTCCTCGCCCGTCCACGTCCCCTGGTCGGCGTCCCACCACACGTACCGCTTGCGCTCGCTCCACGGTGCGCCGTCGGGGTCGGCCGAGGCGCGGTTGTAGAGGATCCGCCGGTTGGCCGGCCACACCCAGCCCCACTCGGGCGCCACGAGCGACTGTTCCCAGTGCGGCTTCCGGCGCGCAGGCTGGTTGGTGCCGTCGGCGTGGGCGCCGCAGTAGATCCAGCACCCGCACGACGTCGATCCGTCGCTCGCCAGCTGGGTGTAGCTCCCGAGGTCGTTGCCGTCGGCGTCCCAGCCGTTGATCTCGCGCAGAACCGCCTCCGCGCTCGGCTCGCCGAGCGGTCCGTGCGTCGGGTAGTCCCAGGTGAGGTCGAGCAGCGGCCGGTCCATCTCGTCGGTGGACCCCGCGAGCCGCTCGCGGACCCGCCTGCCGAGGTCGTGGTAGAAGTGCAGGTCGCTGCGGGCGTCGCCGGGTGGCTCCACCGCCTTGTGGTGCCACTGGAGCATCCGCTGGGTGTTGGTGAAGCTGCCGTCCTTCTCGACGTGGGAGGCGGCGGGCAGGAAGAAGACCTCGGTACCGATCTCCTCGGTGGCCATCTCGCCGGTCTCGATCTCCGGGCCGTCCTTCCAGAACGTCGCCGTCTCCACCATGGCCATGTCCCGCACGACGAGCCACTCGAGGTTGGCCAGGCCGAGGCGCTGCATCTTCCCGTTGGCGGAGCCGACCGCAGGGTTCTCGCCGACGACGAAGTACCCGGGGCAGGTGCCCTCGATCTGGTTGACGACGGTGTCGTACGTGCCGTGGTGGCCGGTGAGCCGCGGCAGGTAGTCGAAGCAGAAGTCGTTCTCCCCCGTCGCCGCCTCGCCCCACCAGGCCTTGAGCAGGCTCACGGTGTAGGCGTCCATGTTCCCCCAGAACCCGGTGCTGCCGGCGTCCTCGGCGACGAAGTCGGCCAGGGTCTCGTGCTGCCGAGCATGTGGCATCGGGATGTACCCCGGGAGGATGTTGAACAGCGTGGGGATGTCGGTGGAGCCCTGGATGCTGGCGTGGCCGCGGAGGGCGAGGATGCCCCCGCCGGGCCGGCCGATGTTGCCGAGCAGGGTCTGCAGGATCGACGCCGTCCGGATGATCTGCACCCCGGTCGTGTGGTGGGTCCAGCCCACGGCGTAGCAGAAGGCGCTGGTCCGCTCGCGACCCGAGTTCTCGGTGAGCGCCCGGGCGACCTGGAGGAACTGCTCGCGGGAGACCCCGCAGACCTGCTCGACCATCTCGGGGGTGTAGCGCGAGAAGTGCCGCTTGAGGATCTGGTAGACGCACCGGGGGTGCTGGAGGCTCTCGTCGCGCCGGGGCCTGGCCGACACCGTCGGCCCTCCGGAGCCGCTGGTCTCGGAGCGGCCGGCCTCGTGCTCCTCGCCCTGGGTGGCGCCCCCGCCGCCGGCGGCGTCCGGGCCGGCGGGCTGGTCGGGGTCGCGCTGGCCCGCCGCCGGTGACTGCGGTGCCCCCTCGTACTGCCACGAGGAGGGGTCGTACTGCCCCTTCTCGGGGTCGTAGCCGGAGAACAGCCCGTCGAGGTCCTCGGTGTCGCGGAAGTCCTCCCCGACGATGGCGGCCGCGTTGGTGTACGCGACGACGTACTCACGGAAGTCGAGCTCGTTCTCGAGCACGTGGTTGACGAGCGCGCCGAGGAACGCGATGTCGGTGCCCGCCCGCAGGGGCACGTGCAGGTCGGCGACCGCCGAAGTGCGGGTGAACCGCGGGTCGACGTGGATCACGGTGGCACCCTTGCGCTTGGCCTCCATCACCCACTGGAAGCCGACCGGGTGGCACTCGGCCATGTTCGAGCCCTCGATGACGATGCAGTCGGCGTTCGACAGGTCCTGCTGGAAGGTGGTGGCCCCTCCCCGGCCGAAGCTCGTCCCCAGACCGGGGACGGTGGAGGAGTGTCAAATGCGGGCCTGGTTCTCGATCTGGATGGCGCCCATCGCCGTGTACAGCTTCTTCATGAGGTAGTTCTCCTCGTTGTCGAGGGTCGCTCCTCCGAGGCTGGCGATGCCGCGGGTGCGCCGCACCCGGTTGCCGTTCTCGTCCTCCCACTCCCAGTGCTCGCGGCGGGTCCGCACCACGCGGTCGGCGATCATGTCCATCGCGGTGTCGAGGTCGAGGTCCTCCCACTCCGTGCCGTGGGGGCGTCGGTACCGCACCTTCGTGACCCGCTGGTCCGAGGTGACGAGCTGCTTGCTGGCGCTGCCCTTGGGGCAGAGCCGGCCCCGGGAGATCGGGCTCGCCGGGTCGCCCTCGATCTGGGTGACCCGCCCGTCCTCGACGTAGACCTTCTGGCCGCAGCCGACAGCGCAGTAGGGGCAGATCGAGTCGACGACCCGGTCGGCGCGGCTGGTGCGGGCGCGCAGCCCGTCGGTGTCCTCGGAGCGGACCGCCTCGCCGCGACCGAGCCGGTCGGGGCCACGCAGCTGCCGCAGCACCGGCCACTGAAGTGGGGTCGCCATGGTGCGTCTCCTCATCCTCCGCTGTCGCCCCGCCGGTACCCGGGGACCGGTGCGGTAAACCACCGGCCGGTCGCCCACGTTTCGCGGGCGCCACGCGGGGGCACTGCCGCGGCATGGAGACGTCCGGATCGAGTCGTGGCCCCGCCGAGCCGAGGGTGAGCATCGTGGTGATCACCCGCGACCGACGTCGCGGGCTGCTCGAGACGCTGTCGCGTCTGGACGCCGCGTCCAGCGGGCCCGTCGACGTCGTCGTCGTCGACAACGGCTCGAGCGACGGGACCGCCCGTGCGGTGCGCGAGCAGTGGCCGGATGTCACCCTGGTGCAGCTGCCCTCGAACCGTGGTGCCGGAGCCCGCAACGTCGGCGTCGAGGCGGCCCGGGCGGAGGTCGTGGCCTTCTCCGACGACGACTCGTGGTGGGCGCCCGGCGCCCTCGACCTGGCCGTCGACCTGTTCGCGGCCCATCCTCGGCTGGGGCTGCTCGCGGCCCGGGTGCTCGTCGGTCCCGAGGAGCGGCTGGACCCGGTGAGCACGGCCATGGCCGAGTCGCCGCTGCCGCGGGCCTCCGACCTCCCGGGACCGTCCGTGCTCGGCTTCGTCGCCTGCGGGTCGGTCGTCCGGCGCTCGGCCTACCTCGCGGCGGGCGGGTTCGACGACGTCGTCGGGTTCGGTGGCGAGGAGACCCGGCTGGCGATCGACCTCGCCGTCGACGGCTGGGGGCTGGCGTACGTGCCCGCCGTCGTCGCCCACCACGACCCGGACACGGCGGGACCGAGGCCACGACGCCGCCTGCTCCTGCGGCGCAACGAGATCCTCTCGGCCTGCATGCGTCGGCCCTGGGGGGTCGTGGCGCAGCGGGTCGTGGAGGCGCCGCCACGTGCGGTGCTCGCCGCCCTGCCCCGGGTGCCCGCGGCGCTGGTCCGGCGCCGTCAGGTGCCCGCCGACCTGGACGCGCAGCTGCGGCTCCTGGAGGGCGGCGGAGAAGCGGTTCTCGGCTGAAGTGCGTGAGAAGCGGTTCTCCCGGGTAACCGCCCCCCATGCGAGTACTCGGTGTCAACGCGCTGTTCCACGACCCGTCGGCCGCGCTGGTGGTCGACGGTCAGGTCGTCGCCGCCGCGGAGGAGGAGCGGTTCTCCCGGCGCAAGCACGGGAAGCGCCCCGTGCCGTTCGCGGCGTGGGAGCTGCCCGAGGCGGCTATGCGGTGGTGCCTGGAGACCGCGGGCCTGCGCCCCGAGGACCTGGACGCGGTCGCGTACTCCTTCGACCCAGCGCTGGCCAAGCCGGCGGAGGACATGGGGCTGGACGACCCGTGGGACCCGGTGCGCCTCATGTACGCCCAGTCCGCCCCTGGCTTCCTCGCCACCGCGCTCCCCGGCCTGGACCGGGAGCGGGTGCGCTTCGTGCCCCACCACCTCGCCCACGCCGCGTCCGCGGCGATGGCGGCGCCGGTGGCGACGGCGGGACGTCCGAGCAGCGTCCTGGTGCTCGACGGCCGCGGTGAGCAGTCCAGCCACCTCGCGGGTCACCACGAGGACGGCCACATCGAGGTGCTCGCCGCGCAGGCGCTCCCGCACTCGCTCGGCCTGCTCTACGAGTCGCTCACCGCGCACCTGGGCTTCCTCCGGGCCAGCGACGAGTACAAGGTGATGGCGCTGGCCTCGCACGGGCGGCCGGTCCACCTCGAGGAGCTGCGCGACCGTCGTTCGGGCCACCCCCGACGGCGGGTTCGAGGCGCCGGTGCCCGACTGGTCGGCGCTGGTGCCGCCGCGGCGTGGAGGGGAGACGGACTGGCCGCAGGAGTACGCCGACCTCGCGGCCTCGGTGCAGGCCCGGCTCGAGGAGGTGCTGCTCGACCTCGCCGGGTGGCTGCACGAGCGCACGGGCGACCGGGTGCTCACGATGGCCGGAGGCACCGCCCTGAACTGCGTCGCCAACCGCCGGCTCTGGCGCGAGTCGCCCTTCGAGGAGGTGTGGGTGCAACCGGCGGCGGGCGACGCCGGCACCGCGCTGGGGGCGGCCCTGCAGGTGCACGCGGACGAGGCCGGCCCGGCGGCCCCGATGGAGACGGCCGCGCTCGGGCGGTCGTGGTCGGACGAGGAGCTGGCGCGGTGGCTGCACGACGCCGCGGTGCCGTTCACGACCCCGCCCGACCTCGCCGCGGAGGTGGCCGACGTCCTCGCCGCCGACGGCGTGGTGGCCTGGTTCGACGGTCGCAGCGAGTTCGGGCCGCGGGCGCTGGGCCGGCGCTCCCTGCTGGCTCACCCGGGACACGCCCACAACCTCGAGCGCCTCAACGACGTCAAGGGTCGCGAGCAGTTCCGGCCGGTGGCGCCGATGGTGCTCGAGGACCGGGCCGCCGAGGTGTTCTCCGGCGGGCCGCTGCCGAGCCCCTACATGCTCTTCGTCCACGACGTGCGCCCGCAGTGGCGCGACCGGATCCCGGCGGTCGTCCACGTCGACGGCACCGCCCGGGTGCAGACCGTCGACGCCGGTGGCTCTCCCCGCGTCGCCGAGCTCCTGCGCGCCTTCGAGCAGCGCACCGGCCTGCCCCTGCTCGTCAACACCAGCCTGAACACGGCGGGCCGGCCGATGGTGGACGACCCGAGGGACGCGCTCGAGCTGTTCGGCTCGGCTCCCGTCGACGCCCTCGTCCTCGGCCCGCACCTCGTGCGCCGCGGGGAGCTCTTCGCCCGGGGAGGTGCTGCGTGAGCGCTTCCGACTGGGCCGTCGTCGTGCCCACCGTGGGCCGGCCGAGCCTCGCCGCGCTGCTGAGCGGGCTCGCCGACGCGGTGGCGGACGGGCCGTCCCCGCGGGAGGTGGTCGTCGTCGACGACCGCCCCGGCGACCCCGGGACCCTGGACCTGCCCGACCTCGCCGGGGGCCTCTCCCTGCGCGTGGTCCGCAGCGGTGGCCGCGGCCCGGCGGCGGCACGGAACCTCGGCTGGCGGCAGCTCCGCACCGAGTGGGTGGTCTTCCTCGACGACGACGTGCTGGTGCCGAAGGGCTGGCCGCGGGCGCTGGCGGCCGACCTGCGCGCCGTCGACGCCACGACGGGCGGCGTCCAGGGGCGGGTGTCGGTGCCCACGGCCAGCCGGCGTCCGACCGACTGGGAACGCTCCACGGCCGGGCTCCAGCACGCCCGCTGGGCCACGGCCGACATGGCCTACCGGCGCACGGCCCTGCTCGAGGTCGAGGGCTTCGACGAGCGGTTCCCCCGGGCGTTCCGGGAGGACGCCGACCTCGCGCTGCGCGTCCGGGACGCCGGCTGGGAGCTCGTCGTCGGCGACCGGACCGTCCTGCACCCGGTGCGCCCCGCCGGCCGTGCGGTCAGCGTGGACGTCCAGCGCGGCAACGCCGACGACGCGCTGATGCGGCGCCTGCACGGCCGGCGCTGGCGGCAGCGGGCCGAGACGGGGTCCGGACGGCTGGGCTGGCACGTCGCCACCGTCGTCGCCGAGGGCCTCGCGCTCGCGTGCGCCCCCGCGAGCCGTCGCAGCCGGGCGGCACGGGCGGTCGCGCTCGGCTCGGCCGCGGTGGCCGGCCTGGCCGTCGCCGACTTCGCCCGGTGCCGGATCGCCCCCGGCCCGCGCACCGCCGACGAGGTGCTCACCATGCTGTGGACCAGTGTCGCGATCCCGCCCGCGGCGGTGGTCCACCGGCTGCGCGGGGCGTGGCGGCACCGGTCCGCCCAGCCGTGGTCCGCGCCGGTCCGCGCGCTGCTCCTCGACCGCGACGGGACCCTTGTGCACGACGTCCCGTACAACGGTGACCCGGACGCCGTCGACCCGGTGCCCGGGGCGTCCGAGGCACTGGACCGGGCCCGTGCGGCCGGGCTGCGCCTCGGCGTCGTCACCAACCAGTCCGGCATCGGCCGTGCGCTGCTCACCCCCGGGCAGGTGGCCGCGGTGAACCGGAGGATCGAGGGCCTCCTCGGTCCCTTCACCACGTGGCAGGTCTGCCCCCACGCCCCGGACGACGGCTGCGGCTGCCGCAAGCCGGCGGCAGGGCTGGTGCGGGCCGCGGCGGCCGACCTCGGCGTGCGGCCCGAGGAGTGTGTCGTCATCGGCGACATCGGCGCCGACGTCGAGGCAGCCCGGGCTGCGGGTGCCCGCAGCGTGCTCGTCCCGACCGCGGCCACCCTGGCCGCGGAGGTCGAGCGGCCCCCGGTCGTCGCGTCGGACCTGCGCTCGGCCGTCGACCTGGTCCTGGGGTGGCGCCGTGGCTGAGCGACCGTGCACGGACCCCGGGTGCTCGCCGTCCGCCAGGACAGCGAGGGCGACGTCCTCCTCTGCGGGCCCGCCCTGCGGATGCTGCGCCCCGGCGCCTCGCGCCTCGACCTGCTCGTCACCCGCGCGGGAGAGGCGGCCGCCCGGCTGCTGCCCGCCGTCGACGAGGTCGTCGTCGCCGACGTCCCGTGGGCCGGCGACCCGCGCCCCCGGCGGACCCGGCCGCCCTGGACCGGCTGCTCCGGCGGCTGCGGTCGGGAGGTACGACGAGGTGGTCGTCTTCACCTCCTACCACCAGAGCCCGCTGCCCGTCGCGCTGCTCGCCCGCTGGGCCGGCGTGCCGCGCGTGTCCGGCACGAGCGACGCCGCGCCGGGCGCCCTCCTCGACGTGCGCCACCGTCGCCTGGGCGACGCCGACGACCCGGGGAGGGGGGCGGTCACGAGGTAGAGGCGATGTGCGACCTCGTGGCCGCCACCGGCCGCCGCCGGCCGCCGGGCGACGACGGACGGCTGCGGGTCGTCGACGTCCCCGTGCCCGAGGGGCTCCCGGAGGGGTACGTCGTGGTGCACCCGACCGCCTCGGTCCCGGCCCGCGCGATCGGCGCGCGGCCTGGCGAGCCGGTTCGCGGCGGCGCTCGACCGGGCCGGCCGGCCGGTCGTCGTCACCGGCGGGCCGGGGGAGGAGCCGGTGGGGGCCGCGGTCACGCCGGCCGGCGGCACCGACCTGACGGGCAGGACGACCGTTCGCGCAGCTCGCCGGCGTGCTCCGTGGTGCCGCCGCGGTCGTCGTCGGCAACACCGGGCCCGCGCACCTCGCCGCCGCGGTCGGCACGCCGGTCGTCAGCGTCTACGCCCCGACGGTCCCGGCCGGGCGCTGGCGCCCCTGGGGCGTGCCCCACGTCCTCCTGGGCGACCAGGGCGCGCCGTGCCGGATGACCCGAGCCCGCAGCTGCCCGGTCCCCGGGCACCCCTGCACCTCGCAGGTCACCGACGACGAGGTCGTCGCCGCCGTGCGAGCGGCTCGCCGGAGGCGCCGACCGGGTCCACCGTGCGGCGGTCGAGGTGGTGAGCTCGTGAAGGTGCTCGTCTGGCACGTCCACGGCTCGTACCTGACCTCGCTGGTCCAGGGCCCGCACGAGTACGTGCTGCCCCTCGTCGACGACCGCGGCCCGGACGGGCGCGGCCGCGCGCAGTCCTGGTCCTGGCCGGACGCCGCCCGGGAGGTCCCCGCGGAGCGGCTGCGCTGCGAGGAGCTCGACGTCGTCGTGCTCCAGCGCCCGCACGAGGTCGACCTCGTCGAGCGGTGGACCGGGCGCACGGTCGGCCGTGACCTTCCGGCCGTCTACCTCGAGCACAACACGCCGCCCGGCGCGCGCGGTCACGACCCGGCACCCGGTGCTCGAGGACCCGCGGCTCCGGGACGTCCCGGTGGTGCACGTCACCGCGTTCAACGCGATGGCCTGGGACTGCGGTCGGACGCCCCACCCAGGTCCTCGAGCACGGCATCCCCGACCCCGGGTACCGCTACACCGGTGAGGACCCGGCCCTCGCGGTCTCGGTCAACGACCCGGTGCGGCGGTGGCGGGTCGCCGGGTCCGACCTGGTCCTCGCCCTCGCCGGGTCGGTGCCCGTGCACGTGTACGGCATGAACACGGAGGAGCTGGGCGCGCTCGCCGAGCGGCGCGGTGCCCCCGGGCTGGACCGGTCGCGGTGCCACGACCTCCCGCAGGACCGGCTGCACACGGCGATGGCCCGGCACCGGGCCTACCTCCACCCCTACCGGTGGACCAGCCTCGGCCTCTCGCTCGTCGAGGCGATGTTCCTCGGCCTGCCCGTCCTCGCGCTGGCGACGACCGCGGCCCCCGAGTCGGTGCCGCCCGCCGCCGGCGTCCTGAGCAACGACGTCGGGCTGCTGCGGGAGAGCGCCCGCCGCCTCCTCGCCGACCCCGACGAGGCACGAGAACGCGGCCTGGCCGCCCGTGCCCACGCCCTCGACCGATTCGCCCTCGACCGGTTCCTCACCGACTGGGACCGCACCCTCAAGGAGGTGGCTCCGTGAAGATCGCGATGGTCTCCGAGCACGCCAGCCCGCTCGCCGCTCTCGGTGGGGCGGACGCCGGCGGACAGAACGTCCACGTGGCCCAGCTCGCCGCCGGCCTGGTCCGGCTCGGGCACGCCGTCGAGCGTGTACACCCGGCGGGACGACCCGCGAGCCCCCGACCGGGTGCGGATGCCGTCCGGCGTCACGGTCGTCAACGTCGCGGCCGGCCCCGCCGAGCCCGTGCCGAAGGACGAGCTGCTGCCCCACGTCGACGACCTCGCCGCGGGCATCGAGCGGGACTGGGCCGAGCACGGACGCCCGGACGTCGTCCACGCCCACTTCTGGATGTCCGGGCTGGCCGCGCTGGCGGCCGGCCGGCGGGCCGGTGTCCCCGTGGCGCAGACCTTCCACGCCCTCGGCACGGTCAAGCGACGGCACCAGGGCGCGGGCGACACCAGCCCGCCCGAGCGGCTCGGGCTCGAGGCCCGGGTCGCCGAGGAGGTGGACCTCGTCATCGCGACGTGCGCCGACGAGCTCGCCGAGCTCGCCGCCATGGGCGTGCCCACCGGGCACGTCGACGTCGTGCCGTGCGGCGTCGACACGCAGCACTTCACGCCGCGGCGACGGCTGCTCCCGGCACCTGCCGCCACGGCGGGGGCCGCCGCCTCCTCGTCGTGGGACGGCTCGTCGAGCGCAAGGGCGTCGACCTCGCGGTCCGGGCCCTGACCGCGGTGCCGGACGCCGACCTCGTCGTCGTCGGCGGGCCGCCCGCGGCCGAGCTGGACCGGGACGGCGAGGCCCGCCGCCTGCTCCGCGTGGCCGAGGACGTCGGCGTCGCGGACCGGGTGCACCTCGTCGGGCAGGTGCCGCACGAGGACATGCCCGAGGTCTACCGCTCGGTCGACCTCGTCCTCGCCGTCCCCTGGTACGAGCCGTTCGGCATCACGCCGCTCGAGGCAGCCGCCTCCGGGCGGGCCGTCGTCGGGTCGGCGGTGGGCGGGCTGCTCGACAGCGTCGAGAACGGCCGCACCGGCCTGCTCGTCCCGCCCCGCGACGTCGAGGCCGTCGGCCGCGCCGTCGCCTCGGTGCTCCGGGACCCCGCGTCCGCCCGCCGGATGGGGGAGCGAGCGCGCCGGCGCGCCGTCGAGCGCTTCGACTGGGACGTCGTGGCGCGCGGCACCGAGGAGCTGCTCGCGCGAGCTGGTCCGCCGGCGCCGGCACGCGGACGGACCGCCGCGCGGTGCGGCCTCGGTGTCCTGGCTCGCCGAGCACGCCGCCGAGCTGGCCCGCGGCCTGGCCTCCCTCGAGGCCCAGGAAGAGCTGGTCCGCGGCTGGGGCGAGGAGCTCGCGGGCGTGCTGACCGGTGGTGGGCGCCTGCTGGCCGCCGGCAACGGCGGCAGCGCCGCGGAGGCCCAGCACCTCACCGCCGAGCTCGTCGGCCGGTGGTGTCGGGACCGGCGGCCGTTCTCGGGGATCGCCCTGAGCGCGGAGACCTCGAGCCTGACCGCGATCCTCAACGACTACGGACCCGAGGAGGTCTTCGCCCGCCAGGTCGAGGCGCACGGCCGGCCCGGTGACGTGCTCGTGCTGCTCTCGACGAGCGGGTCGAGCAGCAACATCCTCCACGCGGCCAAGCGCGGCCACGAGCTGGGCCTTCGGGTCTGGGCCCTGACCGGCCCGGCGCCCAACCCGCTCGCGGGCCTCGCCGACCGGACGCTGGTCGTCGACGCGCCCAGCACCGCCGCGGTCCAGGAGGTGCAGCTCGTCGCCATCCACGCCGTCTGCGCGGCGCTCGACGACGAGCTCGCCTCCCGGGGCCTGATGAGCGCCGGCCCGGTGTGCCGGCAGGGCTCGTGAGCGGCGTCGACGACGTCGTGGTCGTCGGGGACCTGGTCCTCGACCGCGACGTGCACGGCCGGGTCGAGCGGGTCTGCCCCGACGCCCCGGCGCCCGTCGTCGACGTCGACGAGGTGCTCGTCGGTGCCGGTGGCGCCGGCCTCACGGCGTTGGTCTGTGCCGCCGCCGGGCACCGGACCACGCTGGTGGCCCCCGTCGCCGACGACGAGGAGGGACGGCTGCTGCGCCGCGTGCTCGAGGCCTTCGGCGTGCGCCTCCTGGCCGGCGGCCACGACGGCGGCACCAGGGTGAAGACCCGGCTGCGGGTCGGGACGCACTCGGTCGCCCGGATCGACCAGGGAGGCTCCGGGCGACCGCTCGGGTCGTTCCCGGACGAGGTGGAGCCCCTGCTCCTCGACGCGGCCACGGTCGTCGTCTCGTGCTACGGCGCCGGGACGTCGGCCCACCCGCAGCTGCGCAGCCTGCTGGGGCGCCGGGCGCCCAGGGCGCCGGTCGTCTGGGACCCGCACCCGCGGGGCGCGGAGCCGGTGCCGGGCTGTGCCCTCGTCACCCCCAACCTCACCGAGGCCCGGGCCCGGCTCGGCGCCGACGGGGAGCCCGGTGACGCCCTGGCGGCGGGGCTGGTGCGCCACTGGGGGGCCCGGGCCGTCGCCGTCACCGACGGTGCGCAGGGCGCCTGGCTGGGCACCACCGCGGGGGAGCCGACGCTCGTCCCCGCTGCGCCGGCCGAGGGGGACCCCTGCGGCGCCGGCGACAGCTTCACCGCGGCCGCCGCGGTGGCCCTGGCGGCGGGCCGGACGGCGAGCGAGGCCGTCGGCGAGGCGGTGCGGTCGGCCGCCGAGTTCGTCGCCTCCGGCGGCGCCTCGGCCTGGCGGGTACCGGAGGTGTCGCCGGACCGGCCGACCCCGGACCGCCGGCGCCCGGACCGCCGGCGCCCGGCCCCCCGCGCGGAGGCGTCGACCGCGGCGGTCGACGTCGTCACCGCCGTGCGGGAGCGCGGTGGCACCGTCGTCGCGACGGGAGGGTGCTTCGACGTGCTGCACGCCGGGCACGTCGCCACCCTCGAGGCCGCCCGCGGCCTCGGCGACGCCCTCGTCGTCCTGCTGAACTCCGACGCCTCGGTGGCTCGGCTCAAGGGCCCGGGGCGTCCCGTGACCACCAGCGAGGACCGGGCGACCGTCCTGCGTGGCCTGCGCTGCGTCGACGCGGTCGTCGTCTTCGACGAGGACGTCCCCGACGAGGCGCTGCGCCGGATCCGCCCGGACATCTGGGTCAAGGGCGGCGACTACGAGGGCTCCGACCTCCCCGAGTCCCGGCTGGTCCGCTCGTGGGGCGGCCGCACGGTCCTCCTTCCCTACCTGTCCGGGCGGTCGACGACCGCCATCCTTTCGTCCACGACCCGAGGAGCATCCAGATGAGCGACACCACCCACCGTCCCGCCACCGACCCCCGCGGCTCGGGCCCCGGCACGGTCTTCGTCACCGGAGGGGCCCGAGGGCTCGGGGCCGCGGTGGTCGCGGCCGTCGACAAGGCCGGCGGGACACCGGCCGTCATCGACGTCGCCGCCCCGGAGGTCGACGTGCCCCACGTGCGCGCCGACCTCGCCGACACCGACGCCGCCGCGGCGGCGGTCGGGGAGCTGGTGGAGCGGGTGGGCCCGCCCGACGCGGTCGTCACCGCCGCGGGGGTCGACGCCTGCGGGCCGCTCGGGGAGGTGGAGGCGCAGGCCTGGGACCGTGTGCTCAAGGTGAACCTGCTGGGCACCGCGGCCGTCGTGCGCGCTGCGCTGCCGCACCTGATCGACCGGCACGGCACGGTCATCACCGTCGGGTCGACGCTGGGCCTGCGGCCGGCGGGGGACGCGACCGCGTACTGCGCCTCCAAGTTCGGCGTCGTCGGCTTCACCCGCGCCCTGGCCATCGAGCTGGCCGGCCGGGTGCGGGTGACGATGCTCGTGCCCGGCGGGATGCGCACCGGGTTCTTCGACGGCCGGACCGAGCAGTACAAGCCCGGACCCGACGCCGCCCTCAACGACCCGGCCGACGTCGCGGCGACCGTGCTCACCGTGCTGAGCCAGCCGGGGGACTGCGAGATCCGCGAGCTCGTCGTCGCGACCTCGACCGAGCCGTCCTGGCCGTGACCGGCGCTCCCGAGGTCCTGGTCCTCCGGGCGCTCGGCCTGGGCGACCTGCTCACCGCCGTCCCCGCGCTGCGCGGGCTCCGGCGGGCGTACCCGGGCCACCGCATCCTCCTGGCGGCACCGCCGGCGCTGGGGACGTGGTTCTGCGACCTCGGCCTCGTCGACGGCACCGTCCCGGCGACCGGCCTGGCGCAGCCGTTGCCCGTCGACCGGGCGCCGGACCTCGCCGTGGACCTCCACGGCCGCGGTCCGGCGAGCCACCGGCTGCTCCGGGCGACCGGGGCCGCGGCGCTCCTCGGCTTCCGCTGCCCGGGCGCCGGCCACGTCACGGGGCCGGAGTGGAGGGAGGACGAGCACGAGGTCGACCGCTGGGTCCGTCTGGTGCGGACCCTCGGCCCGGTCGCGGACCCCCGGGACCTGCGGCTGGGAGGCGGGGAGCCCGGGAACGGCGCAGTCCTCGTGCACCCCGGGGCGTCGGCCCCGGCGCGCCGGTGGCCGCTGGAGCGGTGGGCCGAGGTGGTGGCGGCACTGGTCGGCCGGGGGAGACCGGTGGTGGTGACGGGGACGGCCGCCGAGGCCGACCTCGCACGTCCGCTGGTGCGCGCGGGGGCGCAGGACCGGACCGGGCGCGACGACCTGCCCGCCCTGGCCGCACTGGTCGCCGGTTCCGACCTGCTGCTGTCCTCCGACACCGGCGTCGCCCACGTCGCGACGGCCTACGGGACGCCCTCGGTGACGCTCTTCGGTCCGGTGTCACCCGCCCTCTGGGGGCCGCGGATCGACGCCCACCTCCACCGGGTGCTCTGGCACGCGGAGCCGGCGTCCGGCCGGCCCGGCGACGCCAACGGCGCCCGCCTCGACCCGAGGCTGGCACGCGTCACCGTCGAGGAGGTGCTCGCCGCGGCGAACGAGCTCCTCGACGGGGCTCAGGCCGAGGGGGCCCCCGCCAGCTGCGGCGCGGAGGCGAGCTCCTCCACGGGGAGCTGACGGAACCACTCCACGGTGCGCTCCAGGCCGGTCGCCCACGGCACGGCCGGCTCCCAGCCGAGGAGGGTGCGGGCCAGGGTGGTGTCGGGTCGCCGGACCTTGGGGTCGTCGACGGGCAGGTCGACGGCCTCGATCGCCGAGGACGACCCCACGCACCGGAGGACGTCCTCGGCGATCCGGCGGACCGTGAGCTCCTCGGGGTTGCCCAGGTTGACCGGGCCGGGGTGGTCGGTGTCGGCGAAGCCGAGGATCCCGCGGACCAGGTCGTCGACGAAGCACACCGAACGGGTCTGGCTGCCGTCCCCGGCCACCGTGAGCGGCTCGCCCAGGAGGGCCTGCCGGATGAAGGTGGGGATGGCGCGACCGTCGTGGGGCCGCATCCTCGGCCCGTAGGTGTTGAAGATCCGCACGATGCCCGTGTCGACCCCCTCGTGCTCCCGGTAGGCGGTGGTCATCGCCTCCCCGAACCGCTTGCCCTCGTCGTACACCCCGCGGGGACCGATCGGGTTCACGTGCCCCCAGTAGGTCTCCGGCTGCGGGTGGCACTGGGGGTCGCCGTACACCTCGGAGGTGGAGGCGAGGACGAACCGGGCCCCCTTCTCCTTGGCCAGGCCGAGGGCGTGCCAGGTGCCGATCGAGCCCACCTTCAGCGTCTCGAGCGGGATGCGGAGGTAGTCGACGGGGGAGGCGGGGCTGGCGAAGTGCAGGACGAGGTCGACCGGGCCCGGGACGTGGAGGAAGTCGGTGACGTCGCAGTTGAGCAGACGCAGCCGGGGGTCGGGGAGCACGTGCGAGAGGTTGGCGGGACTGCCGGTGACGAGGTTGTCCAGGACCACCACGTCGGCGCCGTCGTCGAGCAGCCGCGTGCACAGGTGGCTGCCGAGGAAGCCGGCGCCCCCGGTCACGACGACCCGACGACCGGCGCGCGGGCCGTCCCCGTCCCGGATGACACTCAGCTCCATTCGCTCCTCCTCCGCGGCAGGGTCCGGACGACCCCGGTTCGCGCATGTCCTACCCCGCCGGCGCGCTGCCAACCACCGGACCGGCCCGCCCTGTCGCCACCCGTTTGGCGCCGGCGGCGCCGGGTAGTCCTCCAGTGGCTCCGACAGCGAGGGACACCGTGATCCCCGGCCTACGACGGGGAGGCGCCCGCCGAGGACGGGTGCCCGACGAAGGGGACGAGCCGTGGACGTGACCCGGCACGGAACCACCGACCGCACCGATCGCACCGTCGAGGAGCTGGTCGCCGAGCTGGGCGACATCACCGAGCAGCTCCGGCGGGCGCCCACGCTGGTGGAGGGGCGGCGCCCCGGGACCCGGACGATCAATCCCGAGGTGCTCTCGCTCCTCGCCCGGGAGCGGCGCCTGGTCCGGGCGCTCAGGGCGGCGAGGGCGCGCCGGCGTCGGCTCAGGCGCGTGGACGACCTGGGGAGGTGGTGACCCGGCGCTCCCGACCCCGCCGCGCCCGGAGCACGAGGAGCACCGCGATCGTGGCGGCCGCCACGGCGAGACGGCGGCCGCGGCCGCGTGGCGGGGGCGGCTCCGCCAGCACGGCCTCGGGGTAGGCCGTCCGGGCCGCCTCCACGGCGGACTCCCGGTCGGCGAAGGCGATCGAGGACCACAGCCGCTGCGGGGCCCCGTGCGGGCCGCGCTCCTCGTGGAGCCACCGCCACAGCTCCCCCTCGCGGTGCACCGAGAGCACCCCGGTCGACTCAACCACGACCGCCCCCCACCCGGGGCGGTGACACCGGTGGCGGGCGCAGGTCGTCGTCCGACCCGGGGTGCCCGTCCGCGCTCCCGGCTCCGACGTCGCCCGGGCGGGGGGCGTCCGGCTCGTCACGCGGCGTGGTCCACGGCATCCGCGCCAGCGACGGGGCCCGGGACCTCAGCAGCCGCCGGGTGACGAGGTAGGCGAGGCCGGCGGCGAGCGCCGGCACCACCAGGGTGGCCACCCGCATGACGCGGACCAGGTCGCGCACCGGCACCCCCCACAAGCGGGCGGCGATGTCCTCCGCCCCCGCCAGCAGCAGCATCCCGAGGAAGGTGACCGCACCGACGAGCACCGCGACGCGGAACGGACGTCGGCGGGGCTCCTCCAGGAGGTGGTGCCCGGCACGGTCGCCGGTGATCCGGCGGTCGATCCACGGCCAGGCGTAGAGCACGGCGAAGGTGAGGGCGGGCAGGACCACGCCGGCCCAGAAGACGTTGGGAACGAGGTAGCCGGCCACCCGGAACTCCCACGGGGGCAGGAGGCGCAGGGCGCCGTCGACCCAGCCGACGTACCAGTCCGGCTGGGCGGGTGAGGTGGCGAGGTTCGGCTCGAACGGTCCCCACAGCCACACCGGGTTGATCTGCACGAGCCCGCCGAGGGCGACGAGCACTGCGCCGACCCCCGCGAGGAGCGACAACGAGCGCACGGCGTACGTCGGCCACATCCGGGCGCCGACGACGTTGGTCTGCCGCCGCCCGGGCCCGCGGAACTGGGTGTGCTTCTGGCGGACCAGCACCGCCATGTGGACGGTGACGAGGGCGACGATGAGGGCGGGCACGAGGAGCACGTGCGCGACGAACAGCCGTTGCTCCAGGGCCTCGCCGGGGAACTCGCCGCCGAAGACGAGGAACTGCAGCCAGGGTCCGACGAGGGGGATCGAGAGCACCACGGCGGAGGCGATCCGCAGCCCCGTCCCGGAGAGCAGGTCGTCGGGCAGCGAGTAGCCGGTGAAGCCGTTGAGCACGGCGAGCAGCAGCAGGGTCACCCCGACGACCCAGTTGAGCTCGCGGGGGTGCCGGAAGGCGGCGGTGAGCAGGATCCGGCAGAGGTGCACGACCGCGGCGGCGACGAAGAGGAGCGCCGCCCAGTGGTGGACCTGGCGGACGAGGAGCCCACCCTGGACGTCGAAGCTCAGCTCCACGGTGGACGCGTACGCCCCGGACACCTCCGCGCCGTGCAGCGGTGCGTAGCTGCCGAGGTACTCACGCTCGGCGGTCGTCGCGTCGAAGAAGAAGGTGAGGTAGGTGCCGGTGACGAGGAGCACGACGAAGGAGTAGAGGGCGATCTCGCCGAGCATGAACGACCAGTGCTCGGGGAAGACCTTGCCCACCGCCTTGCGGGTGGCCCTCGACAGCCGCAACCGGTCGTCGAACCACTCGCCGGTCCGCCGGGCGAGCAGCCGGGGGATCACGAGGTCCTCCAGTAGCCGGGGCCCGGCGGGGTGGGGAAGTCGCCGGTGGCCACGAGCACACCGTCGTCGTCGAGGGCGAGGGGAAGCTGCGGGAGCGGCCTGGCCGCGGGCCCGAAGACCGGCTCGGCGCCCGCGTAGGCGTCGAAGACCGACTGGTGGCAGGGGCAGAGCAGCTGACCCGTGGTCTCGGCGTAGAGCCCGACCGGGCACCCGGCGTGCGTGCAGAGCTTCGAGTAGCCGACCACCCCGCCGACGGTCCACCCGCTCCGTTCCGGGGGCAGCCGCAGCCGGTCGGCGGGGAGGCGCAGCAGCAGCACCCCGGCGTCGGCGTCGTCGACGTGGCCCTCGGGGTGCACGGTGACGGCCGTTCCGACGACGAGGTCCTCGAGGCGCACGGGTGCGCCGTCGCGGGTGACCACCCGGACGCCGGGAGCCCACGCCGTGCGGGGCAGGGCCTCCTGCGGGGACGGGCCCGGCCCGCGCAGGGCCCGGAGGGGGACGAGGAGAGCGAGGCCGAGCACGGACAGCGCCGCGGTGAGCAGGCGCCGTGGCAGCGGGGCCGAGACGATGGCGCCGTCGGCGGTGCCCAGGTCCGCTGCCAGCGCGCGGCGGTCGGCCGGGGGCGAGCGCATCGGCTCGCGTTCCTCCACGACCGGCCCCGGGGGCAGCAGCCGGCTCCAGGCGGCCAGTCCGTACGACAGCCCGGCGAGGGAGAGGGCGAGGGTGGCGCCCAGCCAGCGCACGTCCGCACCGGCCAGGTGCGCCCACCCGAACCCGAGCGCGCCGGCCAGGGTCAGGGCGAAGCCGGCCGCCGCGCGCCGCTGCGGACCGCGGGGCAGCTGGTCGCGCCGCGGCGCGCCCGGGGTGCGCCACCGCATCACTCGGCCCGCCTGCCGAGGAGCCGGATGACGACGAGCAGCGTGCCGAGGCCGAGCACCCACCCGACCGCGCCCTCGGGGACCGGCCCGATGCCACCGAGCGGCCACCCGCCCTGGTCCCGGCGCTCAGCGAGGTCGTCGACGTAGGCGGCGACGTCGGCGACGTCGGCGTCCGACAGGAGCGTGTCGGGGAACTGGGGCATCAGCCCGGGGCCGGTGCGCACCGCCTCACCGAGCTGCGTCGTGGCCGTGTCGAGCAGGGACGGTGCGACGTGGCCGGACGGGAGGGCCGCGCCGACACCGCTGGAGGAGTGGCAGGCCGCGCAGTTGGCGAGGTAGACCGTGCGCCCGCGCGCGGCGTCGCCGGCGCCGAGCACCGGGATCGACGGCCCCGACCCGTCGCCGAGCGACCCGACGTAGGCGACGAGTGCCTCGATGTCGTCGGGGCCGAACGCCGGCGGGCCGGAGCGGGGCTGCTCGTCGGGCTCGGCGACGGGCATCCTGCCGGTCCGCAGCTGGAAGTCGGTGCTCGCCGTCCCGACCGACCGCAGGTCCGGCCCGCGGCCGGTGCCCTCGGCCGTCTGGCCGTGGCAGCTCGCGCAGTTGGCGCCGTAGAGGAGCCTGCCGCGCTCCAGCGCGGTGCCGCCCGGCGGGACCGGCTCGACCCCCGGGCGCCCCACGGGCGGGGACACGGCGGGCACGGGCGGTGTCGTCGCGGCGGGACGGGGCGCGGCGACGACCTCGTCACCGAGTGCCGCGGTGCCCGCGCCGGCCGCGGCCACGACGGCCAGGGCCACGGCCGGCGCGCGCCACCGGCTCCGGCCGGTGCTCCGCACCCGTCCGGTGCTCACCGCTGCCCCAGGAGGTAGGCCGCGATGTCCCGGGCGTCCTCCTCGGTGACCCCGAGGTCCGGCATCACCGTGCCGGGCTCGACCGCCTGCGGGTCGCGGATCCAGCGCTGGAGGTTGTCGGGGTCGTTGACGAGCTCACCGGCGATGTAGCCGCGCTCGCCGAAGTCGGTGAGGGGAGGGCCGACGTCGGCGTCCGCCCCCGGGACCCCGGCGACGGTGTGGCAGCTGGCGCACCCGTAGGACCGGATCAGCTCGGCGCCGCGCTCCGGGTGGCCACCGGGGACGACCGCACCGCTGGTGCGCACGTCCTCACCACACCCGGCGAGCAGGGCGACCGCGGCCGCCGAGGCGAGGGCCACCGCCACCACGAGGCGGGAGACCGTCCCGGGGTGCGCTCGATCGGCTCGGGTGCCCGTCACGGTGCCTCCTGCAGGCCGGGCCCGCCCACCGGGGCGGGTGGGAGAACGCGGTCGGCGGCCTCGTCGCCGGCCTCGTCCCCGGCGAGCCGGGCGAGCCAGGGCAGCACCAGGGCCACCGTGACCGCGAGGTAGACGACGTCGGGCGGCACCCACATCACCAGGCCCGCCAGCTGCTGGTCCGTCAGCGGGTCGAGCCCGGCCCGGGCGGCACCGGCGGCCTGGGTCGGGTACAGCGGCGCCTGCGCGAACGTCAGCACCGCACCCAGGGCGGCACCGGGCAGCGTGGCGGCGAAGACGAAGAGGACCGCAGCCCCTCCGCGGAGCCGCGCCGGGCCCTCGTGGAGCACGTACCACCAGAACGCCCAGGCGCCGAGGAGGAAGCTCGCGTGCTCGAGCACGTGGAGGAGCTCGGACCCCAGGGCGGCCTCGTACAGCGGGGGGAGGTGCCACAGCCAGAGCGTGACGACGCTGAGCAGCCACGCCCCGAGGGGGCTCGAGAGGCCGCGCAGGCCCGGGGCCCGTCGCAGCCGGTGCCGGGCTGCGGCCACCCGGCGGCGGGCCCCGACCGGGAGGACCAGCACGAGCGGGGTACCGGGAGCCGCCGCCGCGAGCAGCGGTGCGGCCACGACGAGGAGGAGCATGTGCTGCCCCATGTGGGCGGCGAGGCTGCGCTGCGCGAGCTGCTCCGCCCACGGTCCGAGGGCCGCGGCGAGGACCGCCACCGCCGCGACGAACGCCAGCAGGCGCCCGGTGCCGGTGCGCCGCACGCCACCCCGGAGCGAAGGGGTGCGGCCGGCGCACCGGGAGGTGCCCAGGAGATGCGCGGCCACCCACAGCGCCAGGCCGGCGAGGAGGGCGACCGCAAACACGTCGGGGCCGCTCCCGGGGGACGGCGCCCCGTGGGCGGGGACCACCGCGAGCGCGTGGACCATGGTGCGCCCCGGGCCTCCCGAGCCGACCACGGCCGCCCCGACGACGGACAGGCCGGTCGCCCCGCACACGGGGAGGGTGGCCACCGCGACGGCGCCGAAGACGATCATGACCAGACTCAGTGCGCTGAGCCACCCGCCGATGAGCACGAGGAACCGCGCCCGCGCCACCTTCGGGTCCGCGTCGTCCGCGCCGGCGAGGGTGCGGCCCGCCCGGCGGGCGACGACGAGCGCCGCGACGGCGACGAGGCCGGGCAGGACCGTGGCGATGGCCGCGACCCAGCGCAGCCCCAGGCCCGCGACCTCGTCGCGGCCCTGGACGCAGACCACCTCGGTGACGAACCAGGCGACGAGCAGGTGCAGGCCCCAGGCGAGGAAGCCGCCGAGCACGGCGAACCACACGAGCGCGGCCCCCGCGGTGCGGCGGGGCCCCGCCGGGGCAGCGGCAGCGGCTCGGGTGTCGGGGACGTCGGACATCGTCAACCACCCCCCGCCTGGGCGAGCAGGTAGAGGGAGGTCAGCACGGCGACCCAGACGACGTCGACGAAGTGCCAGTAGACCGACACCATCCGCACGCGTTCGTGCCGGCCGCGGGTGAACTTGCCGCGCAGCGCCGCCACCTCGGTGTACCCGAGCATCACCAGCCCCACCGCGACGTGGAACCCGTGGAAGCCGGTGATCGTGAAGAAGAAGGACCCGTAGGCGTTCGTCGTCCAGGTGAAGGTGGCCAGCTTCTCGCTGTACTCCAGCCCCTGGAGGACGAGGAAGGCCCCCCCGAGCACCATGGTCGCGGCGACCCCCAGCACCAGCCTCGCGGGTGCCCGCGCCGGATGCCGAGGTCGGCGACCACCATCGTCGCGCTGCTCGCGATGCAGGATCCCCGTCATCACCAGCGGGCTTGAGCAGCGTGGGCTCCTCGATGCCCTCGGGGGGCCAGGGCCCGCCGTGGGTGAAGCGCACGTAGAAGTAGCTGGCGAGCAGACAGGCGAAGAGCGTTGCCTCGGTCGCGACGAAGAGGAACATCCCCCACTCACCGGTCGGGCGCCCTCGGGGCGCCTCCGCGGCGAGCGCCCCCGGCCGCTCCACCGCGCCGGGTGCCGCGCGGAGCGCGTCGAGCGAGGTCACGAGACCCGCTCCGGGTGCGGCACCGGCTCCTCGAGCGCCTCACGGGGGCCGGGGAACGGCCACAACCAGTACCCGATCGCGGCCGCGGTGCCCACCACGGCGACGGCGGCGACGACGGTCGCACCGAGCAGCAGGGCCACCACCGCGGTGAGGAGCGCGGCCGCCGTGACCGCGGGGACGACGGAGTCCTCGGGCATCTCGAGGCGGCGCTCGGGCGCGCCGTCGAGCTCGCTGGTCTGGAGCACCTCGTGGCCGTCGGCGAGCACCCGGTCCTCCCGCTCGGCACCGGTGAGCACCGAGTCCAGGCTGGCCCGGTTCCACAGCGGGTGGAGGCTGTGCACCGTCGGCAGCACCGGGAAGTTGTGGGTGCGGGGCGGGGAGGTCGTCAGCCACTCCAGGCTCTCGCCGCCCCACGGGTCCGGTGGCGCGGTGGGCCCCCGCCGCCACGAGTGGACGAACACGCCGACGGTGACGAGCAGCCCCACCGCCAGCAGGTAGGCCCCGATCGTCGCGAGCAGGTTCCACAGGTCCCACCCGAGCCCGGGCTCGAAGGTGTAGATCCGGCGCGGCATCCCGAGCAGGCCGCTCACGTGCATGGGGAAGAAGGTGAGGTTGAACCCGAGGAAGGTGAGCCAGAAGCTCCACCGTCCACCGCGGGGGCTCGTCATCCTGCCGGTCATCTTCGGCCACCAGAAGAACAGGCCCGCGAGCATCGGCAGGACCGCGCCGCCGAAGAGCACGTAGTGGAAGTGCGCGACGACGAAGTAGCTGTCGGTGACCTGCTGGTCGAAGGCCACGACCGCGAACATCACCCCGGTGACCCCGCCGACGACGAACGCGGCGACGAAGCCCATCGCCCACAGCATCGGCACCGACGGCACCAGCCGGCCGGTGAGCATGGTCGTGATCCACGAGAACATCTGGATGCCTGCCGGGAGGGTGACGACGATGCTCGCCGCGGAGAAGAAGGAGAGCGACAGCTGCGGCAGGCCGACCGCGAACATGTGGTGGACCCAGACGCCGAAGGAGATGACGCCGGTGGCGATCGCGGCGAGCACGATGAGCGGGTAGGCCACGATCGGACGCCGGGAGAAGACCGGCACGATCGAGGAGATGATGCCCAGCGCCGGCAGCACGATGATGTAGACGTCGGGGTGCCCGAACAGCCAGAACAGGTGCTGCCAGAGCACCGCGTCCCCTCCTTGCTGCGGGTCCAGGAAGTGCGTCCCGAACCGTCGGTCGAGGAAGAGCATGACGTTCGCGGTGTTCAGCGGCGGCAGGGCGAAGACCACCATGAAGGAGGTGACGACCACGGCCCAGACGAACACCGGCATCCGGGCCAGCGTCATCCCGGGCGCCCGCAGCTTGAGCGCGGTGACGATGAAGTTCACGGCACCGGCCGTCGTGGAGACGCCGAGGAAGAGCAGCGAGAGGCAGTAGACGTCGAGGTTGACCCCGGGGGAGTAGCGCTCGGAGGTGAGCGGGACGTAGCTGAACCAGCCGCCGTCGGGTGCGACCCCGACGACGAGGCTCGCGAAGAGCAGGGTGCCGGCCGAGACGAAGACCCAGTAGCCGAAGGCGTTGAGGCGGGGGAAGGCCATGTCGCGGGTGCCGAGCATGAGCGGGAAGAGGAAGTTGCCGAACCCGAACAGCATCGGGGTCGCGAAGAAGAAGATCATCGCCGTCCCGTGCACGGTGAACAGCTGGTTGTACCGCTCCGGGCTCACGACCCCCGCGTCGGGCCCGATCAGCTGGGTGCGCATCACCAGGGCGTTCAGCCCCGCCAGCGTGAAGAAGACCGCCGCCGTGGCGATGTAGCGGCGACCGATCCGCTTGTGGTCGACGGTGGCCAGTGCGCCGAGCAGGCCACCACCCTCCGGCCAGCGCTCGGAGACTCGTGGGCCCGCGAGCCGCTCCGACTCCAGCGTCACCCAGCCGGCGTCCAGGCTGGTGCTCACCGTTCACCTCCGGGGGCCTCGGCGGTGCCGCCCGCCTCGAGGTACGCGACGACGGCCCGCAGGTCCTCGGGGCTGAGCGGCTGTGGCGGCATCCGGTTGCCCGGCTTGGCGCTCTGGGCGTCGGCGATCCAGCCGGCGAGGTGCCCGGGGTCGTTGGGCAGCGTGCCGGCCCCGATCTCCTCCCGCGTCGCGAGGTGGGTGAGGTCCGGGCCCACGGTGCCGCGGGCCGCGGTTCCCCGCACCGTGTGGCAGCTGGCGCAGGACGCCGTCTCGAGCACCCGGAGGCCGCGGGCCTCGAGCGCGTCCCGCGGTGCCGGGGCGTCCTGCGCCTGCCGGCGGGTCCAGGCACGGAAGGCGGCGTCCGGCTCGGCGACGACGACGAGGGCCATGTGGGCGTGCTGGGTGCCGCAGTACTCGGCGCACTGTCCCCGGAACCGCCCTTCGCGCTCGGCGCGGAGCCAGGTGGTGTTGACGCGCCCGGCGACCAGGTCGGTCTTCACGGTGAGCTGGGGCACCCAGAAGCTGTGGTTGACGTCGGCGGTGCGCAGCCGCAGCCGGACCGTCCGCCCGACCGGCACGTGCAGCTCGTTGGCGGTGACGACCCCGGTGCCCGGGTAGGACACCTCCCACCACCAGAGGTGGCCGGTCACGTCGATGGTGACGTCGGGCGGCCCCTCGGGCTCCTCGAGGGCCGCCATGTCGCCCAGGCCGACGAGGTAGACGCCCGTGAGCACGACGGCCGGCACGAGGACGCCTGCGGCGACCACCACCCGGCGGCCGTCGGTGGACGGTCCGGGCTCGGCGTGGCGCCGCCGGAGGGCCAGGAGCACGAGCGCGATGACGACGACGCAGACGACCGTGGCGATCGCGAACAGCAGCCACCACAGGCCCTCGACCCGCCGGGCACCGAACCCGGCCGGGTCCAGCGTCGAGGGGGACGCGGAGGAGCACGCAGCGAGCGACGCGCCCGCCACGGCGACGAGGGCCGCGAGGCGCAGCCGGGAGGGACCCATGCGACCTCGCTTCCGTGGCTCGGAGGGCCCGGGCCCGCACACCCGGGTTCGTCGCCTCCTTTCCCGCTTCTCCCGCGCGCAAACCCCGGGTCCTCGCGGTGGCCGTCACCGGGGGTGTCAAGTGCCCCCGGGCGGGTAGTGGCCCGGCGTCCCGCGCCGCCGCGCAGCCCGCAACGGGGAGACAGAGCCATGCCGCACGCCCGCCGCACCACCGGACCGACCACGCGAGCGGAGGTGGTGCGGGCCCTGGGCTCGGTCGCGGTCGCCGGGGCCGCCGTCGCCACGGTGGCCGCCGTCGGGGCGCCCCCGGATGCGGTCCAGGGCCAGTGGCAACGGCTCATGTACCTCCACGTGCCGGCGGCCTGGCTCGCGTACCTGTGCTTCGCCATCACCTGCGTCGCGGGCATCTCCTTCCTCAGGCGACCGTCCCCGGCGGCCGACCGCTGGGGACGCGCCGCCGCGGAGGTCGGAGTCGTGGCCACGGCGCTCACCCTGGTCGTCGGGAGCGCCTGGGGACGCGCGGTGTGGGGCGTGTGGTGGACCTGGGACGCCCGGCTCGTGTCGACGGCCGCACTGCTGCTCGTCTACCTCCTGCACCTCGCCCTGCGGGCGGTGCCCGGCCCGCTCGGACCACGCCGCCGGCGGGCGGCGCTCACGGGCACGCTCGGCTTCCTCCTCGTGCCCGTGGTCCACTTCTCGGTGGTCTGGTGGAGCACGCTGCACCAGCAGGCGACCGTCCTCGGCCGGCCCACCGACGTGCCCCCGATCGACCCCCGGATGGGGGTCGCCCTCGGCCTGTCGGTCGTCGCTGTCACGGCGGCGGGGCTCGCCGCCGTGGTCGTGCGCCTCGGGGCGCACGCCGACGAGTCCGGCTCCGCGCAGGGCGTCGCCGTCGCGCGGCACCGGCTCACCGCGTCGGCACCGCCGACCGACCCCCCGCTCGACCCCACGGGTCCGGATCCGACCGTCCCCGGACGGCCCGGGGTACCCCAGCCGCCCGGGCCCGACGAGCCACCCCGGCCGGGCCCGGACGAGGTTCCACCGGTCGGCCCTCCGCCGGACCTGCCGGATCCCTCGGTGCCGGAGCCCGGCCCCGCCACCCAGCCCGCGCCCGCGGGGCCGCCGGGGCAGGGCTCGCGGGTCGCCCCGTGAACCGCGGCCGGGGCGCCCGGCTGGTCGTCGTCGGTGGCACCCTCGCCCTGGTCGGCCTGGGGGTCGGCGCCGCCGCCCAGGGGACGCTGTCGTACACGGTGAGCCCGGGGGAGGTCGTCACCCGGCACGCTGCCGGTGACCGGGTCCGGGTGACGGGCACCGTCGTCCCGGGGACGCTGCACGTGGGCAACGGCAGCACCACCTTCGTGCTCAGCGGTGACGGCGGGCGGACGGAGGTCCGGGCCGTCGACGCCCCACAGGGGACGTTCCGCGAGGGACGGGACGCGGTCGTGGAGGGCCGGGTGGCCGCCGACGGGGCGGTCGACGCCGACCTCGTCATGGCCCGCCACGCGAACACCTACCGTGCCGACGAGGACGAGGTCGAGGGCCGACGGTGACCTCCCTGCTCGGCACCTTCGGCCTCACCGTCGTCGTCGTCGCGTCGGCCTTCGCGGCGGTGCTCTGGGGGAGGGCGGCCGCGGAGAGGGACCAGGGGCCTGCCCGGCTGGCCACCGCTCTCGCGCTCGCCGGGGCGCTCGGGGCGGTGGCGGCGATGGAGGTCGCCCTGCTCCGCAACGACGTCGCCCTTCGCTTCGTCGCGGACCACTCGAGCGCGGCCACCCCGGTCGCCTACCGCGTCAGCGCCCTGTGGGGCGGCCTGCAGGGCTCCCTCCTCCTCTGGGTGCTCGTGCTCGCCGGGTTCGCCCTGCTCGTGGCGCGCCGGCCCGCGGACCCCCGCCTCCACACGCTGCAGCCCCGGGCGGCGGCCGTCGTCTCGGTCGTGGTGGCGTCCTTCGGCGCCCTGACGATGCTCGGTTCCCGCCCCTTCGCCCGCTACGTGCCCGCACCCGCCGACGGGGTCGGGCCCAACCCGCTGCTCGTGGACCACCCGGCGATGCTGGTGCACCCGCCGCTGCTCTACCTCGGGTACGCCGGGCTGGTCGTGCCCTTCGGCTACGCCATCGCCGCGCTGCTCGCCGGTGACGCCGGCAGGGCCTGGGTCGTGGCCACGCGCACCTGGTCGCTCGTCGCGTGGGTGGCCCTGACCGGCGGCGTGCTGCTGGGCGCCTGGTGGTCCTACACCGTGCTCGGCTGGGGCGGGTACTGGGCGTGGGACCCCGTCGAGAACGCCGCCCTGCTGCCGTGGTTGACGACGACCGCGCTGCTCCACGTCTCGATGGCCGGTCGGCACCGTGCCGGGCTCGCGCCCTGGTGCGTTGGGCTTGCCGGCACCAGCTTCCTTCTCGTCGTGACCGGCACCTTCCTCACCCGCTCCGGTGTCGTCGAGAGCGTCCACTCCTTCAGCCCATCCCCCCTCGGCGCCGTGCTCCTCGGCCTGCTCGGCGCGGGGATCGCGGCACTCGGAGGGCTCGTCGTCTGGCGCGCCGACGTGCTGCGGCCGGCCCCGGACGGTGCGGGCGACGGCACGGGGGCCTCGCTCACGCGCGCCACCCTCCTCGTGGCCGCTGCCCTCGTGCTCGTCGGGTCGGCTGCCGTCCTGCTGCTCGCCACCGTGGCCCCGGTCCTGCTGCGTGCCCTCGGCGCCGGCGAGGTCTCGGTGGGCCGCCCGTTCTACGACCGCCTGGCCGGGCCGGTCGCCCTCTCGCTCCTGCTCCTCATGGCCGTGGGCCCGCTCGCGAGGTGGCGCGGCGAGCAGGGCCGCCGCCTCGCCCGGCGCCTCGCGGTTCCCGCGGCGGCCGGTGCCCTGGTGGTCTGCCTGCTCGGGCTCGTCGGTCCGGGTGTCGTCGTCCTGCTCACCGGCGGCCTGGCCGCGGCCGTCCTCGCGGTCAGCGGGCGTGCCGTGGTCGCCCGTCGGTCCGCTCCGCTCGGCCGGCGGGGGGTGGGCGGCCACCTCGCCCACGCCGGCTTCGCCCTGCTCGCCGTCGGAGTGGCCACGTCGACCGGGTGGGCTGCCACCACGGAGGCCACGGTCACGGACGGCGGGATGGTGCGTACCGGTGCGCAGGCGGTGCGGCTCGACGGCTTCGAACGGCACGCCGACGCGCGCCGGATGACGACGTCGGTGCGGCTGTCGGTCGTGGACGGCGACGGTGCGCGGACGGTGGAGCCGGCCGGTCTCGCCTACTACCCCGACCGGGACGTCACGGTGGCTGTGCCCTCGGTGAGCAGCGGGGCCGGTGGTGACCTCTACGTGACCCTGCTCGCCGTGGACCCCGACGCGGGGACCGCCACCCTCCGGGTCGGCCGACACCCGCTCGTGTGGCTGCTCTGGGCCGGAGGCGCCCTCGTCGCTCTGGGCGGCGTGCTGGCCGCGGTGCCGGAGCGGCCCCGTCGCGGACGCACCGGGGAGGAGGCGCAGCCGGCCCCGGCCGCGGTGCCCGACGACGACACGGAGGTGCTCACGTCGTGAGGCCGGCCGCCCGCACCAAGGTGCTCACCACGCTCGGGCTCGCCGGGCTGCTCGGGCTCGCCCTCGCCGGGCTGGGGGCGGCTCTCGGGCCGGGCAGCCAGGTGTCCGACCTCGAACGCGTGGACCGCGCCGCCCCGCCGCTGGCCGGGCGGACCGTCTCGGGCGCGCAGTTCGACCTCCGATCCCGACGCGGCAGCGTCGTCCTCGTCAACGTCTGGGCCAGCTGGTGTCCCCCGTGCCGGGAGGAGCTGCCGCTGTTGGACCGCACCCGGCGGCGCCTGTCGGGGCGAGGACTGGTGCTGGTGGGCGTCCTCACGCGGGACCAGCCGGACCGCGCCACGGCCCTGCTCCAGGAGCTCGGCATCGCACCCTTCCCGACGGTGCCGGACCCCACCGGGCGCACCGCCGTCTCCTGGGGCGCGACCGGGGTGCCCGAGACCTACCTCGTGGACCGCGAGGGGCGCGTCGTCGCCCGCAGCGTGGGCCCGGTCACCGAGGACTGGGTGACCCGGCACGTCGACCCGGTGGTCGGGTCGTGACCGGCCGGGCCGGCCGGCACCCGGCCGGGGTCCGTGACCGCCGGTGGGGCGGGGCCGCCCGGGTGCTGGTCCTCGGCACGCTCCTCGTCGCGGCCCTGCTCACGCTCTGGCGGGCGGCGGACGCCCCGGCGCCGCCCCTCGAGGACCGGGTGCGCGCCGTCGCCGCCGGTCTGCGCTGTCCGTCCTGCACGGGGGAGTCCGTCGCCGACTCGCAGAGCGACCTCGCCCGGCAGATGCGGACGGTCGTCACCGACCAGCTCCGGGCGGGCCGGTCGCCGGACGAGGTGCGCGCGTGGTTCGCGGACCGGTACGGGGACGGGGTGCTGCTGGACCCGCCACGACGCGGACCGGGCTGGGTGCTCGTCCTGCTGCCGACCGTGGTGGTCGGCGGCCTCGCGGCCGTGGTCGTGCGGGGCGGGGCCGGCCGTCGGCTGGGCTGGGTCACCGCCTGTACGGGCGCCACGGCGGTGGCCCTCCTGCTGGGAACCGGTGCCCTGCCCGACGTCGGCCGGACGGCCGCGGGGTCGACCGACCTCCCGGGGACGGTCGGGGACCGTGTGGGGGAGGCGGGCCCCGGACCTCTGCCGGCCCCCTCCGCCCTGGCGCCGGCCACCCGCGAGGCGGCCCGCGCCCTGGCCGCCGATGACCCCGGGCGCGCCGAGTCGCTGGCCCGCCGGGCGCTCGCCGCCGCCGGCGACGACGAGACGGCGGCCGCCGACCCCCTCCTCGTCCTCGGGCTCGCCCAGCAGCGCCTGGGCGACCCGCAGGCCGGTGACACCCTGGCGGCGTTCCTCGCCGTGGCGCCGGACCACCCCCTCGCCGACCGCGTGCGCGCGCTGCTCTCCGGCCGCTGACCGGCAGCGGGGCTCACGCCAGGTCCCTCAGTGCCCGCGACTCGACCCGGGTGAGCACCTCGTCGGCCACCTCGACCGACACCTCGCCCGACGCCCGGGCCTCGAGGACCACCTCGCGCTCGGCCTCGCTCGCGGCGCGCGCCAGGCGCTCCAGCGCCGTGGCGTAGCCCTCGTCCGACCCGGTGTCGGAGGAGTCGTCCTGTGGCGACGCCAGGGCCTCCTCGACCGCCTGCTGGGCGCTGAGCTCGCTCTCGTACCGCTGGGCGGCGGCCCGGTGCACGGCCTCGGGCACGCCGTCCGCACGGCCGGCCTCGTGGACGGCGCGGAGACCGGCCTCGGCGGCGCGCCGCCGCAGCCGGTCGGCCTCGGCCCGTTCGTCGCGCGTGACCCCCACCCCGAGCCGGCGCACCACGGTGGGCAGGGTGAGGCCCTGGACGATGAGGGTGATGAGGACCACCGACAGCGAGAGCAGGACGACGACGTTCCGTCCGGGCAGCTCCTCGCCTCCAGCGGTCTCGTGAGGAAGCGAGAGGGCGGCCGCCACCGTGACCACGCCGCGCATGCCCGCCCACCCGGCGACGACGCCCTCACGCGGCCCGAGCGGCGTCGACCGGTCCGCGCCACCGCCGCCGCGGACCAGCCGGACGGCCGGCTGCAGCCACAGCATCCGCAGCCCGACGATGGTCGCGAGCACGGCGGCGGTGAGCAGGACGACGGTGCTGTCGAGGGTGGCGCGGCGCAGCACGGCCGTGAGCTCGAGGCCGAGGAGGACGAAGACGACGCTCGTCACGAGGTAGTCGAGGAACCGCCACACGGCCCGGCCGAGCAGCCATCCCCCCGACGTGATCGCCTCGTGGCCGCGCGCCCTGAGGTAGAGGCCCAGGGCGAGCACCGCGAGGACCCCAGAGCCCTCGAGGTGGTCGGCGAGCAGGTACACCCCGAAGGGCACCGAGACGGTGAGCGCGGTCTCGGCCGCGTCGTTGTGCAGAAGGGAGAGCGCCCGGCGGGTGGCCCAGCCCGCGGCCAGCCCCACGGCGGTGCCCACGACGACGGCGAGGAGGAGGCGCCACGCGACGCCGCCGGCGGTCACCTCGCCGGTCACGAGGGCCGACACCGCGACCCCGTAGAGGACCAGGGCGGTAGCGTCGTTGAACAGGCCCTCACCCTCGAGCAGCGTCACCAGCCGCGGTGGCAGGGCCAGCTGCCGGGCCACCGACGTCGCCGCGACCGGGTCGGGTGGCGAGACGATGGCGCCGGCGACGACGGCCTCGCCCCAGCCCAGCCCCAGCGAGTGGGCGACGACGGCGACCGCCCCCGCGGTCGCGAGGGTCAGGCCCCCGGCGAGGAGGGCGATCGGGCCGGCGTCGCGGCGGAACTGCTGCACCGTCGCGCGCAGCGTCGCCGCGAAGAGCAGCGGTGGCAGGACCACCGGCAGGACGTGCTCGGGGTCGATCTCGAGCGGACCGGTCCACGGCAGCAGGCCGAGGGCCAGGCCGAACAGGGTGAGGACGACGGGCAGGGGCAGCCGCAGCCGGCCCGCGACCGGCGTCAGGGCGACGACACCCGCGAGGATGCCGGCGGTGAGCAGCGCCGTGGCCATGGCGGTCGGTCAGTCGGGGCGGTCGGTGGAGCCGGGGGCCTCCCCGTGGCCGGGCATGCTCGGGGCGCGGCCGTGTGCGGTCGCGTCGTCGGACCACCGGAGGAGGGCCCCGATGCCGTCGAGGAGCTCGACGGGGTCGTCCTCGACGAGGACCAGGTCGGCGCCGGAGCCGAGCAGTGCGCGGGTGATCACGGTGTCCGCCCGCGCCTCCACAGGCGCCCGCGCCCCCGTGTCCCGCGCCGACTCCTCGGTCATGCCGATCTGGAGCGGCTCCTCGCCGGCCCACAGCGTGAGCGTCGAGGACGGGTCGTCCCGCAGCAGCAGGTGGTCCACCTGCCCCCGGCGGAGGGCGTCGACGACGGCGTCGAGCCCTTCCACGGCGCGCTGCTGCCGGCTGCGCTGCTCCTCGAAGGCCTCGAGCAGCGAAGCCCGGCGGCTCGCGCGGTGGTTCGCCAGCACCTGCTCCAGGGCGGCGGCCTCGGCCTCGTCGGAGGTGCCGTCCGCCCGGCCGCCGGACCCGAGGCGGACCAGCAGCCCCGCGACGCGCCCCCCGACACGGTCGCGGGTCTCGGCCCAGGCATGGTCCTCCCCGGCCACTGCGACGACCTCGACGGGGTGTCGTCGGCACAGCGTGTCGAGCACGTCGGCGACGGCCCCGGCGTTGTGCGCCCACGAGTCCTCGACCCGGGCCTGGATGCGGCGGTGGGACCAGCCCCCTCCCGGCACCTTGTGGAGGACGTCGTGGTCGCCCTCGACCTCCCCGTGCAGCGGCCGGGCCTCGGGGGCGGTGCGCACCTCGATGTCCGCGCCGGCCCGGTCCAGGCGCACGAGCACGTGCGGCACGAACGTCGACGCCGCACGGAGCAGGGCGGTGACCACCGGCAGCGGTCCGTAGCTGCTCTCCGGGCGCGCCGGCCGGCCGGGCACGACCCGGTCGACGACGACCCCGGCCCGGTCGTCAGCGACCACGACCCGGGTGTGCTCGCCACCGAGTCCGGTGCCGGCCAGCACCCTCTCACCGACGAGGTCACGCACCCGCTCGGGCGCCCCCGCGTCCCGCAGCGCATCCGCCGCGGCTCGCCAGCGGAGCCGGACGTCGTCGTCGGCAGCAGGGTCGGAAGCCGTGACGTCGACGGTCACCGAGGCGAACGGCGGTGTCGCCGACTGGAGCTCCGCGAGGTCGGGCACGGGCATGGGTCCTCCTTCGGACGGGGTTCCCGTCCCGGTACCCGCGGCCGGCACATTCATGCCGACCGCACTCCTGCCCGGCTCGTCCTCCGGGGACGAATGCCCGTCGGGGGTGGGGGGTAGTCCGCACCTCGAAAGGTGGGCGGACGACCGCCTCCCCGTCCCGCCGGGAAGGAGAACGCGACCATGCGCACGAGCGACGCCGTGGCGGTGCTGCGCACCCAGCACGTGCTCATCCGCGCCCTGCTCGCCGCTGCGGTCACGGCCGCGACCGCGACCCGGCGGCGAGAGCTCCTGGGACGGGCCGTCGGCGCCCTGGCCATCCACCAGGCCGCGGCCGAGGCCGGCCTCGTCGACGGCCCGGCCCTCCTCACCGCGCCGGACCCGCGCCTCGAGCACGCGATCGCCGACGTGGACTGCCCGGCCCTCCCGGCCTCCGAGCTGACCCGCCGGGTGCGGTGCCTGGAACAGGCCGTCGCCGACCACGCGAAGGTCGAGGAGGGGAGGGTGGCGGCCACCACCGCACGCCCGGGCGAGCGAACCCTGCGGGCCCTCCGCCTGGCCGAGGACCCCGCTGTGCTGGCGCGGGTCACCCGGCAGGACGACGCGGCGAGCGTCGGCTACCCGCGGGTGCTCGAGCGGGCCCGCGAGGTCGTGTCCGGCGCGAGGCGCGAGCTGCAGCGAAGCGGTCCGCAGTGAAAGCCCAACCGCGACTGCGGGCTCGATAGTGTCCTAGATCACGGCCTCCAGCCGTCCCGGTCCAACAGTGCGCCGATCCGCGACCCCCCTGGAGTCTGAGATGACGCACATCGCCCCTGCCCCTGCGTACGACGAGGCCGAGGTCGAGGACCTCCTCGCCACCATCGACGAAACCCCCGACGAGTCCAGCCGCGCTCGCCTCCGCGAACAGGTCGTGGCCCGGGCCCTGTCCGTCGCCGACGGCATCGCCCACCGGTACGCGGGCCGCGGGATCGACGTCGAGGACCTCGAACAGGTGGCGCGCTGTGCCCTCGTCGCCGCGGTGAACCGCTACCGGTGCGACGCGGGCCCCGGGTTCCTCGCGTTCGCGGTGCCGACCATCACCGGTGAGCTCAAGCGGCACTTCCGCGACTGCGGGTGGGCCGTGCGGCCCCCGCGGCGCCTCCAGGAGCTGCGCTCGGAGCTGCTCGTCGCCGAGGAGGAGCTGCGCCACGAGCTCACCCGCGACCCCACGACGGACGAGCTCTGCGAACGGCTGGGGGTCGACCCCGACGACGTGCGCGAGGCGCGTGCCTGCGGGGGAGGCTTCCGGGTCACCTCGCTCGACGCCCCCACCGCCCAGGGCGGCACCGTGGGGGAGCGGTTCGCGGGCGCCGACGACCCCCACGGCGCGGTCGAGACCCATCTCGTCCTCAGCGCCCTCATCGCCGAGCTCGACGAGCGCGACCGGACGATCCTCGGCATGCGCTACGTCGAGGGGCGCACCCAGCGCGAGATCGGCGCCGTCATCGGCGTGAGCCAGATGCAGGTGTCCCGGGTGCTGACCCGCATCCACCGGCGGCTCCACCACGGCCTGGTGGCGGCATGACCGCGGCCTCGCCGTGGGTCCCCCTGCCCGGCCGGCCCCCCACGGGCGGGCAACGCGCCGCACGGGCCGTGGGCGGCACGTTCCTCGCCGTCGGTGTGCTCGGCTTCCTCCCGGGGGCCACCAGCCACCTCGGCGGGATCGCGGCCGTCGGGCCCGGGTCCCGGGCCCTGCTCCTCGGGCTCCTGCCGGTGACGGTCGCGGGCAACGCGGTGCACCTGGTGCTCGGAGTGGTGGGGTTGCTGTCCACCCGCACCCCCGAGCGCGCACGCCGGTACCTCGTGTGGGGAGGTGGCGTCTACGCGCTGCTGTGCCTGCGCAGCATCGTCGTCGACTCCACCGCCTCGGCGGCAGCAGCCGGCCCGCCACCGGAGTCGCTGGTCCCGCTCTGGCTCGCGACAGCGGCCGGGGTGGCGTTGCTCGCGGGAGGCGCCGCCTGGTCCGTGGCTCCGGGAGGCGCCGCCGTACCGGCGACCGGCCGGCCGTGACGACGGTCACCGCATCAGGCGCAGGGCGAGGGACGTGGTGAGGCCGTAGACCGCGTGGGGTACCAGGTCCGCCGCCCAGCTCGAGGCCGACCACGAGCGGGGGTCGGACACACCGAGCGCCGCCATCGGGACGTTCGCGCCCACCACGGCGGTCACCGTGGCGACGCCGGCATCGACGAGCAGCGACGGCTCCCACCGTCGGTGCAACGCGGCGAGGAGCACCCCCGTCCCCACGCCGGTGGCGACGCCGAGCAGGGGCCCGAGGCCGGACACCCGGTTGGCCCTGGTGTCCTCGTCACCGGGGATGTCGGCACCGACCTCGTCGGCGGCCGCCTTCACGGTCTGCTGCGGGGTGCTGCTCGAGCCCCGGCCCCGGAGGACCATGTCGAGGTACGTCGCCGTGTTGAGGGCGGTGGTCCCGGCCGCGCCCGCCAGCGCGCCCCGGAGCAGGGCGTCCGGCGCGCTCGGGGCCGACCGCGAAAGCGGTCCGGTCCAGCGGGCCGTCCGGTTCGGTCGGAGGGTGCTCCTCGGCATCTGCAGTGCTCCTTCGCGCTCGATGGTGCACCCGCCCTACCCGGCGACGCAGGGCCCATTCGTGACCGCGGCGCCCCGGCACGTGGTGCGGCTCAGCGCACCTCGACCAGGTGCTCGCCGCGGTCGACGAGGTGACCGATGACGGGATGGCCGGGCAGCTCCCCCGCGACGAGCAGCCCGCCGGAGGTCTGGGCGTCGGCGAGCAGGACCAGCTCGTCCTCGTCCACGGACGACCCGAGGTGCGGGCGCACCCAGTCGAGGTTGCGGCGGCTGCCGCCCGGGACGTAGCCGGCGGCCAGCGACTGCCGGGCCCCGTCGACGTAGGGAACCGCGGCGGCCTCGACCACTGCCGACACCCCGCTGGCCCGGCAGAGCTTGAAGAGGTGGCCCAGCAGGCCGAACCCGGTGACGTCGGTGGCGCACCGGACGCCGGAGTCGAGCGCCGACCGGGAGGCGTCGCGGTTGAGCGTGGTCATGACGTGCACCGCCTCCGGGAAGACCTCGCCGGTGGCCTTGTGCCGGTTGTTCAGCACCCCCAGGCCGAGCGGCTTGGTCAGCGTGAGCGGCAGGCCGGCGGTGCCGGCGTCGTTGCGCAGCAGCCGGTCTGGGTCGGCCAGACCGGTCACGGCCAGGCCGTACTTCGGCTCCGCGTCGTCGACGCTGTGACCCCCGGCGAGGTGGCAGCCGGCCGCCCTTGTCACGTCGGCGCCACCCCGGAGGACGTCGGCAGCGACGTCGACGGGGATTCGCTGCCGGGGCCAGCCGAGCAGGTTCACCGCGACCAGGGGCTCGCCGCCCATGGCGTAGACGTCGGAGAGCGCGTTGGTGGCCGCGATCCGACCCCAGTCGTAGGGGTCGTCGACGACGGGGGTGAAGAAGTCCGTGGTGAGCACGACCGCGCGGCCCTCCTCGATCCTGACGACCGCGGCGTCGTCACCGGTCTCGACGCCGACGAGCAGGTCGGGGTGGTGGTCGGCGTCGAGCGCCCCGAGCACCCGTTCGAGCTCGCCGGGTGGGACCTTGCAGGCGCACCCGCCCCCCGAGGCGAACCCGGTGAGGCGCAGTCGGTGCTGCGGTGCCTCGGCAGACGCGGTCATCCCCCGAGTGTGCACCGCGAGCCCCCGTGACGGCGGCGACGGACTAGGGTCTTTCGCGGAGGCGTACCTCGTCTGGTGACGGGCGCGGTCTTCAACACCGACGTGACCGAGCACCTCGGTCAGGCGGGTTCGATTCCCGTCCGCCTCCGCCACACAGCTGTCCCCGGCAGGAGAGGGCGCCCGAGTGGAGGACCCCCGTCGACGCGTCCCGCGCACCGACGCGGTCCTCGCCGATCCCGCGGTCGCCGCGGCCGTGGAGCGGCTCGGCCGGGGGCGGGTCAAGGCCGCCGTCGCCGACGTCCTGGGGTCCTGCCGGCGCGGTGAGGTCGCGCCAGACGAGGTCGTCGGCGCACTCCTCGCCGACCTGCCGACCTCCGGGTCGACGCTGCGCGCCGTCGTCAACGCCACCGGCATCGTCGTGCACACCAACCTCGGTCGCGCGCCCCTGTCACCGGCCGCCGTCGAGGCCGTCGTCACCGCGTCGGGCACCACGGACGTCGAGCTCGACCTCGCGACCGGCCGGCGAGGTCCGCGCGGAGCCGGCGCCCTCGACGCCCTCCGGGCGGCCGTGCCCGAGGCCGCCGACGTCCACGTCGTCAACAACGGCGCGGCCGCGCTCGCCCTCGCGGCGCGCGTGCTCGCCGCCGACGGTGAGGTGGTGGTCGCGCGGGGCGAGCTGGTCGAGATCGGCGACGGCTTCCGCATCCCCGAGCTGGTCGAGTCGGTCGGTGCGCGTCTCCGGGAGGTCGGGACGACCAACCGTGTCGACCTCGAGGACTACTCCCGGGCGATCGGCGAGCGCACCGCGTTCGTGCTCAAGGTGCACCCCTCGAACTTCGAGGTGGTGGGCTTCACCTCGAGCGTGCCGGTGCGGCAGCTGGCGACGCTCGGTCCGCCGGTCGTCGCGGACATCGGCTCGGGCCTGCTGCGCCCACATCCGCGCCTGCCGGGCGAGCCGGACGCCGCCACCACCCTGCGGGCCGGTGCCGCGCTCGTCACGGCCTCCGGTGACAAGCTCCTCGGGGGGCCGCAGTGCGGGCTGGTGCTCGGTGACGCCGCACTGGTCCGACGGATGCGGCGGCACCCGATGGCGCGGGCGCTGCGCGTCGACAAGCTGACCCTGGCCGCGCTCGAGGCCACCGTCGGCGGACCGCCACCGCCCGTCGCCCGGGCCCTCGACGCCGACCCGTCCTCCCTGTGGCGCCGTGCCGTGCGGCTCGCGGCGGCCATCGGCGGTCCCGCGGCCCCCGTCCGGTCCGAGGGCCGGGTGGGCGGGGGAGGGGCCCCGGGGGTGGTGCTGGCCAGCGCCGCGGTGGCCCTGCCGCCGGGCCTCGCCGCACCGCTCCGGCTCGGTGACCCGCCCGTCGTCGGGCACGTGCACCACGACCGGCTCCACCTGGACCTGCTCACCGTGCCCGACGACCTCGACGACGACCTCGTCGCCGCGGTGCGGCGGGTCCTGGCGGAGACCTGACGTGCACGTCGTCGCCACGGCGGGCCACGTCGACCACGGCAAGTCCACCCTCGTGCACGCCCTCACCGGCCAGCAGCCCGACCGCCTCGCGGAGGAGCGGCGGCGGGGGCTGTCCATCGAGCTCGGCTACTGCTGGACCGACCTGCCACCGGTCGGCGAGGTCGCCTTCGTCGACGTCCCGGGCCACGAACGGTTCCTCACCACCACCCTGGCCGGCCTGGGCCCGGCACCGGCGGCGATGCTCGTCGTCGCGGCCGACGACCCCTGGATGCCGCAGGCGGCCGAGCACCTCGCCGCGCTGGACGCGCTGGGGGTGCGGCAGGGGGTGCTGGTCGTCACCCGGTGCGACCTGGCCGACCCCGGCCCGGTCCTGGACCGGGCGCGCCGGGAGGTGGGCCGCACCTCGTTGGCCGGGGTGCCCTCCGTGGTCGTGAGCGGGCGCACCGGCGAGGGGATGGACCGGTTGCGCCGCGTGCTGGCCTCCGTGCTGGCGGAGGTTCCCCGTGCGAGACCTTCGGAGGACGTCCGGCTCTGGGTCGACCGCCGGTTCCACGTCCGGGGCTCGGGCACCGTCGTCACGGGCACGCTCGTCTCCGGGACGGTCGCCCCCGGTGACGTGCTCGCCGTGGAGGACGTGCCGGTCCGGGTGCGGTCACTCGAGGCGCTCGGCACCGCGCGGGAGCGGGTGACCGCGCCGGCACGGGTGGCCGTCGACCTGGGGGGCCGCGCTCCCGAGGTGGTCGGGCGCGGACGGGCACTGCTCACCCCCCACGCGTTCCACCACAGCAGCCTCGTCGACGTGTCCGTGCGCGAGGACGAGGGGGTGCCCGGACGTCCGACGTTGCACGTCGGCACCGCCGCCGCCGGGGTGCGCGCTCGCCGCCTCGGCCGGGGCTTCTGGCGACTCGCCCTGGACCGGCCGCTGCCGCTGCGGACCGGTGACCACGGCATCCTGCGCGACCCAGGGAGCCGGCGGCTCTGGGGCGCCCGGGTGGTCGACCCGGACCCGCCCGCCCTGCACCGGCGAGGGGCCGCCGCGGCCCGGGCCCGGACCCTCGCCGCGGCAGACGGCTCGGCCGCGGACGAGCTGGCGCGCCGTGGGGTGGTGCGCGCCTCGCGGCTGCGCGCGCTCGGCGTCACCGTCGACCGGCTCCCGGAGGGTGTCGTCACCGCCGGTGACTGGTTGGTCGACGGGGAGCTGGCGGGGCGGCTGCGGCGGCGCCTCACCGAGCTCACCGAGGCCGCCACGGCGACGGGTGGGCTCGCCCCGGCCGCGGCGGCGCACGCGCTCGACCTGCCGGACCCCGCCCTCGTCGGCGCGCTGGCCGCACCCCCGGTGCGCCTTGAGCAGGGCCGTCTGCGCGCGGGCCGGCCACCCGGACTGCCCGTCCCGGCCACCCGGGCGGTGGAGCGGCTCGCCGCGGAGCTCCGCGACACGCCCTTCGCGGCCCCGGAGGCCGGCCGGCTGCCGGAGCTCGGGCTCGACGACGAGACCGTCACCACCCTGCACCGGGCCGGCCTCGTCGTGCGGCTGGCGCCCGGCGTCGTCCTGCTCCCCGCGGCCGTCGAGACCGCCGCGGAGCGCCTGGCCCGTCTCGACCAGCCGTTCACGGTGAGCGAGGCGCGGCGTGCCCTCGGCACCACGCGGCGCGTGGCCCTGCCGCTGCTGGCCCACCTCGACGCGTGCGGACGCACGCTGCGCCTACCGGACGACCGGCGGCGGGCGCGGGGGAATCGGCCTGGGGCCACTGGGTACAGGAGGGGTGTTCCGTGACGACGAACTCCGGAGAAGAGGACCATGGCCACACCGTCAGCCCACGACCGCGCGCCCGCTGACCGGGCGCTGCTCGTGCCCGGGCGCTGCCTCGGCGCCGCCGCCACCGCACCGGCGACGGGACGCGTGCGGTGAGGAGGTTCGAGGAGCCCGACGACGAGCAGCTCGAGCACCGGGAGGAGCGCGAGGTCGAGCTGCAACACGTACTGGACGACCTCGCGGGGGAGTGCGCGGGCCGTCCCCTGCCCGAGGTGAGGGCCGAGCTCGAGCGCCGGCTGGCGGCGCACGGCTTCCAGCCGCAGCCGGCCCGGTGGGTCGACGCCGTCGCGTCGGCGGCGGCTCGGGGGGAGCGGTACGTCGTGTCGGTCGTCGCCGACCGGGACGCGCAGTCACCGCCCGGTGACGTGGGACGCGGACCTCGGTGACGCACCGTCCACCGGCGGGCGGTTTCCGCCGCGGGGCGACGGGGTAGGCCGAGGTCACCCATCCCTCGCCCCGGGCGGAAGGACCAGCGATGACCACAGCCTCGGACGACGCGCACGAGAGCGGCGCGACGACCCCCTCCACGCCGGTGTCGGCGGGGGAGAACCGCGACACCGTCGAGGCGGGCGCGGCCACGGTGCCCGGCGAGGGGCTGCCCCCCGGGCACGCGCAGACCCAGCCGATCGAGGCCGACGGCTCGCCGGCACCGGTCGACGCGGAGTCGCACCTCACCGCCGACACCGAGGGAGCGGAGATCGACGCCCTGCACGGCGAGTACCCGTCGGACGTCCGGGCGGCGCCACCTCGGGCGCGACCGCGCCCCGCCGAGTAGGGCGGGCGTCGCCATGGACCGGTGTGACGCCGTCGTCGTCGGCGCCGGGCCCAACGGGTTGGTGGCGGCGATCGCCCTGGCCGACGCGGGCTGGGACGTCGTGGTCGTCGAGGCCGCGGGCGAGGTGGGCGGCGCGGTGCGCAGCGCAGAGGTCCTCGGGCCGGGCGTGGTGTCCGACCTCTTCAGCGCCTTCTACCCGCTGGCGGCCGCCAGCCCCGTCATCCGCGACCTCGACCTGGAGTCCCACGGCCTGGCGTGGCGACGCTCGCCCGACGTCCTGGCGCACGCGCTGCCCGACGGCGGTTGCGCCGTGCTCCACGCCGACGTCGACGACACCGCGGCCCGGCTGGACGACGACGCGTCCGGGGACGGTGACGCGTGGCGCCGGATGGTGGCGCGCTGGGACCGCATCCGCGACCCCCTCCTGGACTGCCTCTTCACCCCGCTGCCCCCGGTCCGCCCCGGGCTGCGGCTGCTGCGCCGCCTCGGCACGGCCGACGCCCTCGACCTGCTGCGGCTCGCCGCCCTCCCGGTGCGCCGCCTCGCGGCCGAGGAGTTCCGGGGGCGCCAGGCCGGCCTGCTGCTCCTCGGCAACGCGGGCCACGCCGACGTGCCGCCGGACGCGGCCGGCTCCGGGCTCTACGGCTGGTTGCTGTCGATGCTCGGGCAGGACGTCGGCTTCCCCGTGCCGGAGGGCGGCGCCGGCCGACTCTCGGCCGCGATGCGCGACCGGTTCGTCGCCGCCGGCGGCCGCGTGCTCCTCGGAACCGCCGTGGAGCACGTCGAGGTCTCCGGCGGCCGGGCCACCGGAGTCGTCCTCGCCGACGGCACCCGGATCGGTGCCCGCCGGGCGGTCGTCGCCGACGTGTCCGCCCCGGACCTCTTCGGGGCGCTGCTGCCCGCCCGCGCGGTTCACCCGCGGCTGCGCGACCGGCTGCGCCGCTTCGAGTGGGACCCCTCGACCATCAAGGTGAACTGGGCGCTGTCCCGGCCCGTGCCGTGGCGGGCGGGGGAGGTCGCCCGGGCCGCGACCGTGCACACCGGTGTCGACGAGGAGGGGATGGTCGCGTCGTCGGCGGCCGTGACGCTGCGGCGGGCGCCCGACCCCCCGTTCGTCGTGCTCGGGCAGATGGCCGTCGCCGACCCGACCCGGGCCCCGGCCGGGAGCGAGTCGGTCTGGGCGTACACCCACCTCCCGCAGGCGCTGGCGCGCGACCGGCAGGTCGTCGCGGCGCAGGCCGAGGCCGTCGAGGAGACCGTGGAGCGGGTGGCGCCGGGGTTCCGGGACGCCGTCACCGGGCGCCTCGTGCAGGGCCCGGAGGACCTCGAGGCCGCCGACGCCAACCTCCGGCTCGGGGCCATCAACGGCGGCTCGTCGAGCCTGCACCACCAGCTCGTGCTGCGCCCGGTGCCGGGACTCGGCCGGCCCGAGACGCCGGTGGAGGGGCTCTTCCTCGCCTCGGCGTCGGCCCACCCCGGGGGCGGGGTACACGGCGCCTGCGGCTGGAACGCGGCGCGCTCCGCCCTCGCGGCCGACGGGCGGACGGCCGTGGTGCGCCGGGCCCTCACCCGCACCGCGTTCCGGAGGGTCCTCGGTCCGGGCGAGCTGTACTGACAGCCAGCGGCTCAGGCCCGCTGCGACGCGGGACGGCCGGTGGCGTCCCGCCGCTCGGCGAGGAGGGCCAGGCGGCGCAGCGACTCGGTGTTGCGCGGGACGATGGCGAGCTGCCGCACCGGTGTGGGCAGCACCCGGCCGGGACCCACCGCCGCGTCCTCTCGGATCTCGACGCGGCAGGTGCGGCCGTGGTCCTCCAGCTCCACGAGCACCCGGGCCTCACCGAGGGGCCAACCCCGCGCGGTGAGCACCAGCCGGCGTCCCGGCTCGCAGGCCTCGACCTTCGTCTCGTCGGAGAGCAGGAGGGGCCACACGCCGACGCTGTGCTCGATGACGGCTCCCGGGGCGGGCCAGCGCTCGTCGACCGACCGCACGCGAGCGGCTCCCACCACCCACGTCGCGTAGGTCCATCCGTCAGCGAGGACGGCCCAGACGTCCGCGGCGGGTGCCTCCACGTGCCGGTGCGCGGCGGGACGCCGCCGCAACTCGTCATCGGGGCCCTGCCTTCCGGGCGGGCCGGCCAGGCGGAGCGCGGACGGCTGGCCCGGGGCGTCCGGGCGCTCGCCCGAGGTCGGCGTCATGGCGCCCTCGTACCCCGCGACGGGGCGGACAAACGGGCGCGGGGCCCGGCGCCGGGCCGCACCAGGTCGCGCAGCCGGCGGCGCACCGGGGGGCCGTGGAGGACGTCGTCCGCCGGTTGCGGCCGGTGGACGGCCCCGGGCGTCGGCGCCACCGGCACGGCGTGGTCGAGGCCCAGCCGGGTGGCGGACTGGCGCGCGAGCGCCTCGTACGCGCCGGGCAGCAGGCGGTACAGCGCGACGGCCGGGCGCACGAGTGGGCCGACGCGCACCGTGCGTCGTGGGCGGTCGAGGACCGCGAGCACGCGAGCGGCCACCTTCTCCGGGTCGACCACCGGTGGGACCGGCGCGCCGTGGGCCCCGGCCTGGGTGCCCGCCTTCGTGTAGATGGGGGTCCGGACCGCGCTGGGCTGGACGAGCACGACCGGCGGACCGGTGCGTCCCAGCTCGGCCTGCAGGCTCCGCACCAGCCCGTGGACCCCGTGCTTGGCGGTGACGTACGCGCTCATCAGGGGCGACGGCACCTCCCCGAGCATCGAACCGAGCACGACGAGCGGGCCCCCGCTCCGCCTCAGGTGCGGCAGCACCGCCCGGGCGACGACGACGGTGCCGCCGAGGGTGGTCCGCAGCACGCCGTCGAAGAGGTCCGGGGGGACGTCCTCGAAGCGCCCGATGTCGACCACCCCGGCGGCGTGGACGGCGGCGTCCAGCGGTCCTGCGGAGGTGAGCACCGCGACCGCCTCGGCCACGGCGTCCGGGTCGGCGACGTCCGCGGGCAGGGGCAGCACCGTGCCGGGCTCGCCCGCCGTCGCCGCCGCGAGCCCCTCGAGCGCCTCGGCCGAGCGGGCCACCGCTCCGACGGTCGCCCCGGCGCGGGCCAGCGCCAGCGTGAGGGCACGCCCCACGCCGCTCGTCGCTCCGGTGACGAGCACGGTCGCTCCCGTTCGCACCATCGCCGCTCCTGTCGTCGCCGGTCGTTGCCCGGTCGGGTTTGGCCCGCCGGCAAGGTCGCCCGCTGGCCTACCCGCCAGGCCCCCGTTCACACCCGGTACCGCTCGGCCGCCCGGCGGTACCGGTGTTTGCGACGGCCCTGCCGGGGTAGCCGGGGTCCACCGCGAGGACAGGAGGAGAGCCGTGAGAGCAGTCACGTGGCAGGGTCGCCGGGACGTCCGGGTCGAGGAGGTGCCCGACCCGCGGATCGTCGACCCCGGTGATGCCGTCATCCGGGTGACGAGCAGCGGGATCTGCGGGTCCGACCTGCACCTCTACGAGGTCCTCGGGGCCTTCATGCAGCCCGGGGACGTGCTCGGCCACGAGCCGATGGGCGTGGTCGAGGAGGTCGGGCCGGAGGTCCGCAACCTGTCGCCGGGCGACCGGGTCGTCATCCCGTTCCAGGTGTGCTGCGGTCACTGCTGGATGTGCAGCCACGGCCTCCAGAGCCAGTGCGAGACCACCCAGGTGCGAGATCAGGGCACCGGGGCGACGCTCTTCGGGTACTCCGAGCTCTACGGGTCGCTGCCCGGGGGCCAGGCCGAGTACCTGCGCGTGCCGCAGGCCGACTACACCCACGTCACGGTGCCGGACGGCCCGCCCGACGAGCGGTTCCTCTACCTGTCCGACGTGCTGCCCACGGCGTGGCAGGCGGTGGAGTACGCCGACGTCGGCCCGAAGGACACCCTGCTGGTGCTCGGCCTCGGCCCGATCGGCGACATGGCCTGCCGGGTGGCCCGCCAGCAGGGCGTCGAGAACGTCATCGGCGTCGACCGGGTCGACGCGAGGATCGCGCGGGCCCGGGAGCGGGGGGTACGGACCATCGACGAGCGGGTCGACGACGTCGCGTCGGCCGTCCTGGACCTCACCGGTGGCCGGGGGGCCGACGCCGTCGTCGACGCGGTGGGGATGGAGGCCCACGGGGCACCGGTCGCCAAGGCGATGCAGCGGGTCGCCGCCGCGCTGCCCGACGCCGTCGGCGCCCCGCTGGCGAGGACGGCAGGCGTGGACCGGCTCTCCGCCGTGCGCACCGCGATCGACGCCGTGCGGCGCGGCGGGACCGTCTCGCTGATCGGGGTGTACGGCGGCGCCGCCGACCCGATGCCGATGATGACGATGTTCGACAAGCAGGTGACGCTGCGCATGGGGCAGGCCAACGTGAAGCACTGGGTGCCGGACATCCTGCCCCTGCTCACCGACGACGACCCGCTCGGCGTCGACGGCTTCGCCACGCACCGGCTCCCGCTCGACGACGCCCCGGACGCCTACGCCACCTTCCAGGCGAAGGAGGACGACATGGTCAAGGTCGTCCTGAAGCCGCACGGCGCCTGAGCGTCCGCCGCACCGGCCGCGGAGGGGTCATCCCGGGGCGCGCAGCCGGAGCCGCACGCCGCCGGCGGGGTCCGCGGGGAACCGTCGCTCGTCGACGTCGCGCCGGCCGACGACCTCGCCCGCGACCAGGGCGAGGGCGGTCGAGGAGACCGTGAGGATGCCGAGCGCGGGGTCCTCGCCGGGGCAGCGGTGGCCCCGCACGACCGAGCCGCCGCCCTGCGGCACGAGGGCGTCGGCGGTCACGTGAGCGTCGCCGAGGAAGCGGTCGGGGGAGAAGACCATCGGCTCCGGCCACTGCGCGGGGTCGCGCAGCGTCCCCACGACGTCGAGGACCACGCGTCGGCCCGCGGGCACCCGGAGGCCGAGGACCTCGCCGTCGGCCCGCGACCTCGCGGCGAGGAGCGGGACGAACGGGGCCAGGCGCCGCACCTCACGGGCGAACGCGGTCGCCAGCCGGCCGCGGGCCCCCGTCGCGAGGTCCGCCTCGCCCGCCGCGTGCTCCTCGCGCAGCGCCTCCCGCCACTGCGGGTGCCCGGTAAGGGCGAGGGCGGCGAAGGCGACCAGGCGGGACACCGCGACGGTCGGACGCAGCACGTTCTGCAGCTCCACCCCGGCCACCCTCTCGGGCAGCAGGTCGCCCGACTCGTCACGCCACCACGCCGCCAGCGAGAGCGCCGTGTCCGCCGGGGGGGCGAGCCCACCGTCGCGGACCCGGCGCACCAGGCCGGACGCCCACGCGTCGGACTCGGCGCGGGCCCGCCACGCCCGCACGTAGGCCGGCCCGGGCACGCCGAAGCCGTCGACGATCGCCGCGAACCGGTCGGCCACTGCCGCAGCCTCCGCCGGCGGTGTCGGGACCCCGGCCCAGTCCTGGACCACCTCGCCGACGAGCCGGGCGGCGGCGTCCATGACCACCATCTCACCCCCGTCGACGACCCCCTCGAGGCGGCGCCGCCACGCCCGGGCCACCCGCGCCACGAGGTCGTCGACCGCCGGGGCGGCGAGGGCGTCGACGAAGAGCTCCTTGCGGCGGCGGTGCGCCTCGCCGTCGAGGTCGTGCACCGGCCCGCGTCCGAAGAGCAGGTGTCCCACGGGCGCGGGCGTGGCGCCCTCCCGGGCGAAGCGGTCGGTGTCGGTGAACTCACGCACCCCTTCCGGACCGCCGAGCAGCACCGCGGCCGACCCGAGCAGCGTCACCGGGACGGCGGGATACGCCGACGCGGCGACCAGCCCGCGCCGGCGGCGCAGCTCGGCGGAGAAGCCGTAGCCGTACCTGAGCAGCAGCCAGGCGAGGTCGTCGGTGCGGACGGGTCCAAGCGGCGTCATGGCCCGCTGCTACCCGGGCGGTCACCCGCTAACCGGCGGCGGGCCCTCGTTCTGCCGCCGTGCGGCGTGCCGCCCCGCGGTGGTGAGCGCCCGGAGCAGCTCCGAGCGCCGGCGGCGCCGCACCAGGTGGCCGGCCGGGCCGGGGGCGTCGCCCCGCCGCCAGCCGCGTCGGGGTCCGCGCCCGGGCAGCGCGCGCGCCACGAGGCCGAGCGCGCGGACCGTGGTGGCCGGGGCCAGCCCGTGCACCCGACGCGCCACGGAGACCCACGGTGACGCCCCCACGACGGGGTGGCCGGCGAGCACGCCGTCGACGATCCGGCGGGCGGCGCGGTCGACCGGGACGCTCACCCCCGGCAGGGACGCGCCGAGGGAGAACCAGGTGTGGTCGACCCCGGTGTCACCGGTGAACCGCGCGTGGACGTGGCCCCCGGTGCGCATCAGCCAGGGTGTCACCGCGCTCGCGGTGACACCGGTGCCGGCGAGCTCGGCCGCGAGGCCCTCCGCGAGCCCGACGGCACCGAACTTCGCCACCGAGTAGGGCAGCAGCCGGGGCACGGCGACCAGCCCGCCGACCGACGAGACGATGCCGAGCCGCCCGCTGCCGCGCTCGCGCATCGCCGGGAGCACGGCCAGGCTGAGGTGCACCGGGCCCATGAGCATGGTGTCCACCGCCTCGCGCACGTGCCCCAGCGTCACCCCGTCGAGGCCGCCGACCTCGATGACGCCGGCCACGTGGAACGCCGCGTCGATCGCCCCCTCCCCGGCGAGCACCGCGCCGACCACCGCGGCCACGTCGTCCGGGTCGCGGACGTCCGCGGTGTGCGCCACGAACGACCCGGACGGGGACAGCTCCTCGGCCGCCCGGGCGAGGGCCGCCTCGTCCCGGGCGAACCCGTGGACCCGCCAGCCCCGGCCCAGCAGCTCACGGCTGATCTGCAGGCCCAGGCCGCGCGAGGCACCCGCCACCAGCGCCACCGGGGCGGCGTGCGCGGTCGGTGGCGGGTGCCGGGGCGGCGTCGTCGGTTCCGACATGCGGGCGTGGTACCCCCCGACGGCCTCGGGCACACCCCGGACGGTGCCGCCGGCACCCCCCGCAGGCCGCGGGAATGCCGGGTCACGCAGGGGGTATGGGGGCGGGACCACGACGAGAAGGGAGTCACCATGACCACGGCACGAGACGTCATGACCACCGACGCAGAGGTGATCGACGCCGAGGACACCGCACGTTCGGCCGCCGAGCGGATGGCCAGCCTCGACATCGGGGCCCTGCCCATCTGTGGCTCCGACCGCAAGCTCGTCGGGGTCGTGACCGACCGCGACATCGTCACGCAGGTCGTCGCCCGCGGCGAGGACCCCGCCTCGGTCCGCGTCGGCAGCCTCGCCCGGGGCGAGGCGGTGACCATCGGCGCGGACGACTCGCTGGACGAGGCCCGCAGGACCATGGCCGAGCACCAGGTCAAGCGGCTCCCGGTGATCGACGGGGACCGGCTCGTGGGGATCGTCAGCCTCGCGGACGTGGCCGGGACCGGCGAGGACGCGCAGACCGGGGACACGGTGGAGGGCATCACCTCCTGACGGCGCCGGGAGCAGTCGGGGGTGGCCGGGCCGACCGGTCACCCCCGTCCCGTGCACCCGCACGGCCGGGGCCTCAGGGGTGCGCCGACCAGCCGCCGCCGCGGCGCCAGCCCACCAGGGGTGACCCGCCCCACCCGGCGGTCACCCACACGTGGCTGAGCCCGTCCGGCACCTCGGGGTCCGCGCCGGGCAACGGGCTCCCGGGCGCGGCCAGCGCGGCGTGCAGCGCGGGTGGCAGGGCGCCCTCGCCGAGCTCGACGACGAGGTGCCGCTCCGCGACCCCCTGCTCGCGGGCCACCTTGGCGGCACGCCGCGCCACGGACGGCACCTCCAGCAGGGCCGTGACGGCGGCGGGCAGCGCGTCGAGGGGACCCGGCCCGTGGGCCGTGAGCCCGGGGACGGTCCACCACGGCCGCCGTGGGTCCGGCCAGGTCCCGCGCCCGTCCGCCCGGACCGCGTCGCGACGACGGACGCCGTCGCCGGCGAGGGTCGTCACCTCGACCGCGGCCACCCGCCCGTCCGGGTGGGTGAGCAGCAGGTCGACGGCGCCCTGACGGCCGTCGACGTCGTGGCCCCGGGCCCGTCCTCCCGTGGCGCGCTCAAGCGCGAGCGCCACGAGGCGCTCGTCGGCGCGGAGGCCACGCAGCCGGCCGGGGTCGGAACCCATGACGCGTAAGGCTAGGCGCGAACACCACCCGGACGGGCCATGTCCTCGCGGCCGGCCGGTGCCTAGGTTCGGTGGTGAGCCCGGGCGGTGCGCCCGGCCCGGCGCAGTCGCCGCGGCCCGACGGGCACCGACCCGACAGGAGGGTGGCTGTGGCCGGTCCTCCTGCGCCCGTGGCCCCGCCGGTCCCGGTCCGCTGGTGGAGCGGGCTCGAGGCGGTGCGCGGCAACCGGTCCCTGCGGCGTGCCCTCCCCGCCTACCTGCTCTTCAACGTCGTCGAGTGGGCCACGTGGATCGCCCTCCTCGTCTGGGCCTACGACGCGGGCGGGGTCACCGGCGCCAGCCTCGTCGCCGTCGTCCAGCTCGTCCCGGGCATCGTCCTCGCCCCCGTGCTCGCCGTCCGGGCCGAGCGCCTCCGGCGGGGGCGGGCGCTCGCCCTGGGGTACGCCACCCAGGGGCTGGCCTTCGTCGGGGCCGCCGTCGCCCTCCTGGCCGACGCCGGGTTCTGGGTCGTCGTCGCCCTCGCCACCGTGGCGTCGGTGGCGCTCGGGGCCACCCGGCCGGTGCACCACGCCCTGGTGCCCGAGGTCGCCCGCACCCCCGAGGAGCTGACAGCCGGCAACGCGGCCTCCGGGTCGCTGGAGGCCGGGGCGGTGGTCGTGGGGCCGCTGGCCAGCAGCGCGCTCATCGTCGTCTGGGGCGTCCCCGGGGTGCTCGCAGTCATGGGCGGGCTCGCGCTCGTCGCCGCCCTGCTCGTCGTGGGGATGCACACGCCTCCCGGTTCCGGAGCGGCCGAAGCCGCGCGCGTGCGCAGCCGGGTGGGCGAGGTGCTGCGCGACCCCACCGCGCGGGTGCTCACCGTGCTCGTCGCCGGCGAGTACGTCCTCATCGGGATGCTCGACATCCTCCTGGTGGTGCTGGCGCTGGAGCAGCTCGGGATGTCCGAGGCCGGTCCCGGCCTGCTCAACGCGATGCTCGGCGTCGGCGGCATCGTCGGGTCCGGGCTCGCCCTGGTGCTGGTCGGCCGGTGGCGGCTGGTACCGGTCGTGGCCGTCGGCGGCGTGGCGGCCGGCATCCCGGTGGCGCTCGCCGGGCTCACCGACAGCGCGCTCGTGGCGGGTGCCGTCATCACGGTGTGCGGCTGCGGCAAGGTGGTCTTCGACGTGGCCGTGCGGACCCTCGTCCAGCGGCTGCTGCCACCGCGGCTGCTCACCTCGGTGTTCGGGGTCCACGAGTCGGTGATGGACGCGGGGCTCGCGGTGGGGTCGGTCGCGGCCCCCGCGCTGGTCCTCGCCGCCGGTCCCACCGGGGCCCTGGCCCTCGCGGGGCTGTTCCTGCCCGTGCTCGTCCTCGCCACGGTCGTCCCGCTCCGCCGCGTCGACCGGCGGGCGGTCGTCCCGGAGGACGTGCTCGCGCTGCTGCGTGCGGTGCCCTTCCTGACCCTCCTGCAGCCGGGCCAGCTGGACCGGCTGGCCAGGGAGGCGACGACCACGGTGGCGGCGGCGGGGGACCGGGTGATCGTGGAGGGCGAGCCCGGGGACCGCTTCCACGTCGTCGAGTCCGGCTCGGTGGAGGTGACGATCGGGGGCGAGCACGTGCGGATGCTCGGTCCGGGCGGCTGGTTCGGCGAGATGGCGTTGCTCCACGACCGGCCGCGCAGCGCCACGGTGACCGCTCGCGAACGGCTGACGCTGCGGTCGCTGGACCGCGACACCTTCCTCGGGGTCGTCGCGGGGGTGGGGCCGGCGGTGTCGGCCGCCGACGACTACGCGGCCGCGAGGTACCGGCAGGGTCGCTGAGCGCAGTGTGACCAATGACTCGGCACGTGGGGTGGCTACCCCGCATGTCCGTGCGGTGGAATGGCCATCTCGCAGGCCGGACACGCGCCGTGATCCGGCGATACCACCACCGCGACGAATCGACGAAGGGTGAGCACCGTGGCCGACCTGGAGAAGAGCCTCGACGACTCCGGACTGACGAACCGGAGCGTGCGGGAGTACGTCCTGCACTGGGCCGAGTTCCTCGGCGCCGAGCGGATCGAGGTCGTCGACGCCTCCGACGACGCCCGACTCATCGAGGGGGCCCTCGCCGATGGCGAGATCCTGCCGGCGGGGGAGGGCCTGTACTACTCGCGCAGCTACTCCAAGGACACGGCGCGCTCCGAGGAGCGCACCATCGTGGCGACCAGCCGCCCGCAGGACCGTGGCGTCTACAACAACTGGCGGCACACCGACGAGGTGCGTCCCGTCGTCGAGGGCCACATGAAGGGGGCGATGGCGGGGAAGACGATGTACGTCATCCCCTACCTGATGTCGCCGCCGGGCTCGCCGCTCGAGCGTTTCGCGGCCGGGGTCGAGATCACCGACAACCGCACCGTCTGCCTGCACATGATCCGGATGGCGCGCGTCGGCGTCGACCACATCAACGACCTCGACGACCCCGACATGTTCGTGCGGGCCGTGCACGTGACCGGCGACCTGCCGAACCTCGGGCAGGGCACCAGGGAGGACAAACGGTACTTCGTGACCGTGGCCGACGAGCGCACCATCCTGCACTTCGGCAGCTCCTACGGCGGCAACGCCCTCCTCGGCAAGATCGCGCACGGGCTGCGCCAGGCCGCCTACGACGGCTGGGCCTCGGGCGAGTTCCTCGGCGAGCAGTTCATGCTGCTCGGCATCACCGACAAGGTCACTGGCGAGACCCACCACATCTGCGGCGGCTTCCCCAGCGCCTCCGGCAAGACCAACCTCGCGATGACGCTGGCCCCCGACGCACTCGGCGACCGGTACCACGTGTCCTTCTACGGCGACGACATCGCCTGGCTCTGGGTCGACCCCGACGACGGCCAGCTCTACGGGATGAACCCGGAGAACGGCGTCTTCGGCGTCGCGAAGGACACCAACGAGAAGACCAACCCGACCGCGCTGGACGCCATCGCCCCCGGCACCCAGGCGCTGTTCACCAACGTCGCCTACAACGAGGTGACCCACGAGGTCTGGTGGGAGGGTCGCACGTCGCACCACCCCGACGACGTCACCGGCTGGCGCGACTGGAAGGGCGAGCTGATCGCCGACCGGATCGACGACGAGCGTGGCGAGCCCTGGGCGCACCCGAACAGCCGGTTCACCACGACCCTGGCCAACGTGCCGAACGTGGCCGCGGACTTCGAGGACCCGCGGGGCGTCAAGATCGACGCCATCATCTTCGGGGGCCGCACCCGCGACCGCGAGCCGCTCGTGCGGGTCATGGACGACCTGGCGGAGGGCGTCTACGACGGCCTGACCCTGGGGGCCGAGGCCACCGCGGCGGCCGAGGGCGTCGAGGGCAAGCTGCGCTACGACCCGATGTCGATGCGTCCGTTCATGTCCTACCCCGAGGGTCCGTACGCCGAGCACTGGCTGAAGATCATCGGCGCCGCGAAGGACCAGCCGCTGTTCGCGCACGTCAACTGGTTCCAGCGTGACCCCGAGGACGGCCACTTCCTCTGGCACGGCTATCGCGAGAACCTGCGCGCCCTGCTCTGGCTGGTGCAGAAGAAGAAGGGGGAGGTCTCCGGCCGGCGCACCCCGGTCGGCACGATCCCGCTCGAGGAGGAGCTCGACCTCACCGGGCTGGACATCGACCAGGGCGACCTCGACACCATCCTCACCATCGACGAGAAGCGCTGGCGGCAGGAGCTCGAGAACCGCGAGGAGCACCTGAACCAGTTCGAGGACCTGCCCGAGGCCATCTGGGAGGCGCACCGCCGGGTCAAGGCCGCGCTCGAGGCCGAGGGCGGGGACTGAGGCCGCCCGAACCCGCTCAGCCCGCGGAGGCGAACCAGGGTCGGTGCAGGTCGAGGTAGCCCAGGTCGTGGACCTGCGCCATCTCCCGCTCCCACTCGGCCTGCACGTCGGCGGGCATCGGCTCGGACTCCCCGGCCCGCGCCTCCTCCTCGGAGCGGAACGCGACGGTCTCGGTGAACCAGCCGTCGTCGTCGATCGCGATCGTGGCCCCGACGATCTCGGGGCGGGCCTCGTGGAGCAGGTCCATCGGCTGGGACATCCACTCGCGGAACCGGCCGGGGTCCTCGAGCCGGCCCTCGACCACCTGGACGAACCCGGCCTCGTCCGAGCCGCCGTCGAGCATGACGACGGGGTCGTCGCAGTCGTGGAAGGTCACCTCGCCGTCGAAGCAGCGGCTGGTCTCCTCCCACCACGCGCCCTGCTCGGGGCGGGCCGCGTTGCGCTCGGCCGACCCACGGGAGTCGAACCGGACGACACCGACGAACCTCTCGTCGTCCGTCATCCCGTAGGTCGCGCCGAGCCAGCCCTCGGCGCCGGGCGCCAGGTCCTCCCTCCACCGGTCGGTCTGGCGCCGCAGCGCCTCCGCGTCCGAGCACCTGCCCTGGATGACCTGGATGAACATGGGAACCCTCCGATCCCGGCGTGGGGCCGCTTCACCGTGAAGTGGTCCACCCACCGACGCTACGCCCGTGCGGGGGCGTTGTCACCGGCGCGGCCCGGCGCCTCCGACCGCCGTGTCGAGAGGGGCCCTCCCCGGTGCGCGGGGCCGCCACGGATACCGTGGTCCCGCACCGCCACCCACCGGGTGGCACCGACGAACGGATGACGGGCATGACCGAGGGCTCGTTCCGGGCCGGGTCCGGGCGGGGCGTGCGGCAGGTGTGGCGGGACTGGCACCACGATCCCCTGGACCGCTTCGGCGTGGTGCTCGTCTTCGTCGTCGCGACGATCGTCGTCTCGGCGCTGGTCGAGGTGCAGTCGTCGTGGCAGGACGGCCTGATCGTCACCGCGACCAGTGGCGCCGCGGTCGTCGCGACCACGCGGGCCGTCGGCCTCCGGCCAGGGTGGCGCCGGGGCGCCCTGGCGCTCGTCCTCGCCGTGGTCGCCACGGCCGCGGTGCTGACCGTGCTGGAGCTGGTCGGGGTCAACCACCCCGTCGGCATCGACACCTTCGGAGCGGGCTGGCTGGTCCTCGTGCTCGTGGTCCCGGTGCTCGTCATCCGCCGGATCTTCGCGCACCAGGTCGTCGCGATGCGCACCGTGATCGGGGCGATCACCGCCTACCTGCAGATCGCCGTGGCCTACTCGGTGCTGTTCCAGTTCGTCGACGAGTGGACGGCGACCCCCTTCTTCGGGACCGCGGAGCCGTCGACCGCGTTCATGTACGTCAGCCTGTCGACGATCGCCACCCTCGGCCTCGGCGACCTCGCGCCGGTCGGCGAGGTACCGCGGCTGGTGCTCGTGTCCGAGGCGGTCCTCGGCCAGGTGTTCCTCGTCACCGTCGTCGCGGTGGTGGTCTCGCGGTTCGCGGAGCAGCACCGCCGGGGGTGACCGACGAGACAGGCCGCACGGCCGTGGAACCGACGTCGGCCCGCCGACCCGGGCTTACGGTGGAGACGGGCCCCGGAGTTCGCACGGGCCCGGAAGGATCTGACGATGGCACGGGCACTGGTCGTCTACGAGTCGATGTTCGGCAACTCCGAGCAGGTCGCCAGAGCAGTGGCCGCGGGCCTCGGTGAAGTGGCGCCGGTGGAGCTGGTCGAGGTGACGCACGCGCCGTCCGACCTCGGTGGCTACACCGTCGTCGTCGTCGGCGGCCCGACGCACGCCTTCTCGATGAGCAGGACCACGACCCGGCGCGACGCGCGGGAGCAGGGCGCCACCCACGGATCGGTCGGGGAGGGGCTGCGGGAGTGGCTCGCCGCCCTGCCCGCCCCGGAGCCGCACCCCTGGTTCGCGGCGTTCGACACCAGGGTCACGAAGGTCAGGCGCCTGCCCGGCTCGGCGGCCCGCAGCGCGGCCAGGTCGGCGCGCCGCCACGGACTGCGCGAGGTCGTCGCCCCGGAGAGCTTCTTCGTCGAGGACGTCGACGGGCCGCTCGCCGACGGCGAGCTCGAGCGTGCCCGGGCGTGGGGTCGCGCCGTGGCTGGTGCGGTGCCGGCGACCGTCTGAGCCGGCTCGGCCGCTGGGCGGCGGACCGCCCGGCGCCTACGATGCTCGGCGTGTCCACCGCGCGGTTCGGCTCGCTCGTGGCGCGCGGCGTCGAGGCCGTGACGCACGACCCGGCCGACCTCACCTCCGGCTTCTGGGCGGTGGTCGTCACCTTCGAGGGCGAGCTCACCGCGGCCCGGATGGCGCACGTCGGCACCGAGCCACCCGACCCCGATCCCGACGCCGGGGAGGGCGGGGCGCCGTGGCCGGACCTGAGGGGGGAGTGGCGCAGCAGCCTCGACGAGCCGGCGTACCTGGCCGGCGTCGAGGAGGTCCGACGGCGGATCGCCGCGGGCACGGTCTACCAGGTCAACCTCTGCCGCATCCTCGAGCACGACCTCCCCGAGGACGCCCGCCTGACGGCGCTCGGCGACCTCCTGCACCGGGGCAACCCCGCCCCGTACCCGGCCACGCTCGACCTGCCCGAGGCCGGGCTCGAGCTGGCCTGCGCCTCCCCGGAGGCCTTCCTCGTCCGGCGGGGCGATCGGCTCACGTCGCGGCCCATCAAGGGCACCGCGGAGGACGTCGTCTCGCTGCTGCGCAAGGACTACGCGGAGAACGTCATGATCGTCGACCTCGTCCGCAACGACCTCGCCCACGTCTGCCGGGCGGGGACGGTCGAGGTCGACCACCTGTGCCGCGTCGAGGAGCACCCCGGCCTGGTCCACCTCGTCTCGGACGTCACCGGCCGGATGCGGCCGGGCACCGGCTGGCCCGAGGTGCTCACCGCGACCTTCCCCCCGGGGTCGGTGAGCGGCGCCCCGAAGCACACCGCGCTCCAGGCCATCGCCGACCTCGAGCCGGTGGCGCGCGGGCCGTACTGCGGTGCCGTGGGCTGGCTGGACGCCGACCGCGACGCGGCCGAGCTCGCGGTGGGCATCCGCACCTTCTGGGCCGCCCGCCGCGACGACGGCACCCGGGTGCTGCGCTTCGGCACCGGCGCCGGCATCACGTGGGGGAGTGACGCGGCCGGCGAGTGGGAGGAGACCCGTCTCAAGGCGGCGCGCCTGGTCGGCCTCGCCGCGGGGGCGGCCGTGCCGTCTGGGAGGCTGTGAGCCATGAGTGACCTCCGCGTCTGGGTCGACGGGGCCCGGGTCGACCCGGCCGGTCCGGCCGTGAGCGCCGTCGACCACGGCATCACCGTCGGGGACGGTGCCTTCGAGACCGCCAAGATCGACGGCGGGGTGCCTTTCGCCGTCACTCGGCACCTCGCCCGGTTGGACCGGACCCTGGCGGGGCTCGGCCTGCCCCCGGCCGACCACGACCGCGTGCGCGAGGGCATCGCCGCCGTGCTCGACGGCCAGCCCATCGAGTTCGGCCGGCTGCGCTGGACGGTCACCGGTGGCCACGGCCCGCTGGGGTCGGACCGCCACGACTCACCCCTCACCTACATCGTCACCGCCGCCGCGCAGGACCGGCCGGGCGACCACGGGAGCGTCGTCACCGTGCCGTGGGTGCGCAACGAGCGCTCGCCCACCGCAGGGCTGAAGACCACCTCCTACGCCGACAACGTGGTGGCCCTCGCCCGGGCCCGCGAGCACGGGGCGATCGAGGCGGTGTTCGCCAACACGCGCGGCGAGCTGTGCGAGGCCACGGGAAGCAACGTCTTCGTCGTCGTCGACGGTGTCGTGCGCACACCGCCGCTCGAAAGCGGCTGCCTCGCCGGCATCTCGCGCGAGCTGGTCCTCCAGTGGTGCGCCGCCGACGGCCTCGACGTTCGGGAGGAGCCGCTGCGCCTGTCGGTCCTCGATGAGGCGGACGAGGTCTTCCTCACCTCGTCGGTCAAGGACGTCATGCCGGTCTCCGCGGCCGACGACCGGCCGCTCACGTGGCCGGGGCCGCTCACCGCGGCGGTCCGGGCGGTGTGGGACCGCCACGCCGCGGAGTCGGTCGACCCGTGAGCACCTCCGAGCGGCGCCGGCAGCTGTTCCGGCCGCCGGACGACCACGACGAGTGGGAGTGGCGGCGCCGGCTGCGCGCCAACCCCACGACCCGCCCCGCCCTGCGCGTCACCGTGGCGCTGGTGGGGCTGGTCCTGGTCGGCGGTGGCCTGCTGCTCGTGCCCCTGCCCGGACCGGGGTGGCTGATCGTCATCCTCGGCATCGCCGTGTGGGCCTCGGAGTTCGAGCCCGCGTCCAACCTGCTCGACTTCGTCAGGGCGCGGGTGCGCCTGTGGGAGCAGTGGGTCCGGGTGCAGCCGCGGTGGGTGCAGGCGCTCGTGGCCCTGGGGACCTTCCTCTTCGTGGCCGCCGTGGCCTGGGCGGCGCTCAGGCTCACCGGCCTGCCGTCGTTCCTGCCCGCCGGACTCACGTCGTGGCTGCAGGAGAACCTCGCGCTGTAGGCGCTGGGGGCCGATTTCCGCGGCATCGCCGGGCCGGGTATCCTCGGCACGCCGCACGGCACCAGGATGTGTAGCTCAGCTGGTTAGAGCGTTCGCTTCACACGCGAGAGGCCGGGGGTTCGAGTCCCTCCACATCCACTCAGGCAGAACGCCTTCTGAACTGCGGAAACACAGTTCGAGGGGTTCTGTGCTCTTCGGGAGCGTCGGATATGCGTCGGATGGTTCTCTCAGTCGGAGCGAACGAACATGGTCATCGCCCGCGTGGACGATTCCGTGGTCTTCGTGCGTGCCAACGAACGCCACGGGTCGGCGTCCCCGTGGGTCTGCCCGAATCCAGTAGTGGTGGATGACGCACTGGCGGGCATGCAGGGAGGATCGAGTCCATCCGGGGGAGCGGCATAAGGGTCCCCTGAGCTGCGCAAACGCTTGGCCGGGGGCCTTTGGCTTACAGATGCAGCGGCTATGCATCGTTCGTAGCGAGCGGCGTCAGTGGCCAGGACGGCGCCATCAACCCTCGGTGCTTGGTTGCCGGTGTCCGGCAGGGACTCGGTGGACGCTCGCACAGGCCTCCCTGGCCTGCTCGCCTTCCTCGGATCGGAGTTGCGTCACTCCGCCCAGATGGGGCTACGTCGCCCCGAGCATCCGCGTCATCACCGTGATGTCACGGATGTCCGGCCAGGTCGCGGCAATTGCAGCGTCCTCATCGAACTTCCGCGTCGTCACTGTGACGCCGCGTTTCCTCCGCGGGTCGACGTGCGTCCTCGCGCCGCGAGCCGGGCGCGTGGCTGCGCCCACACAGGACTACACCGGCAACACCCCGTCGAGTGAGCGGAAGCCGGCCTCGCAGACGGCGTGTCCTCCTCACTCGGCATGACGGGTGAGCGTTCCAGCGCCGCGAGACGCGGTGCTTGAGGTCGTGCTGGTGGATGCCCAGGCGGCGGGAGTCACGCCTTTGCACTTCCTTTCAAATGTCTCGCGAAGAATCCCGCCGCGCTGTCGCCTGCGTGTTGCGGGACGCCGGTGTGGCCGCCCATGTTGGCGTGCAGGCTCTTGTCCTTGGAGCCGAACCTGTCGAAGAGGTCCAGGGCCCGCTGGCGGTCGTTCCCTTCGTCATCCCACTGGAGCAGGACATGCAGGGGAATCGTGACCCGGCGAGCCTCCTCGAGCATGGTGCGGGGCACGAAGCTTCCCGGCGAACAGACCGGCGGCCGCGATGCGCGGCTCGACGGTCGCCAGTCGGATGCCGATCGAGATCACCCCTCCCGAGTAGCCGACCGGGCCATCGAGCTCAGGCAGTGCCAGGAGCGCGTCAAGAACTGCTTGCCACTCCGGGACAGCCCGTTCGACGAGCGGGAGGATCAGCCGGTCGATGAGCTCGTCCGACACCCTCTCGCCGGCCCGAAGGGCCTTCCGCAGGTCGACGCGGGCCTGCTCGATCGCGGGTATGGGTGGCCGGTCGCCGCTGCCGGGAAGTTCGATGGTGGCCGAGGCGAAGCCGTCCGCCGCGGCGCTCCGGACACGGGCCAGAAGCCGGGGTCGCATGGTGCTCAGTCCACCGGGGTGGCCGAGGAGGATCAGCGGGACCGCTCCGGCCGAGGACCCTGGCGTCCACAGGATTCCAGGATTCTCGCCGAGGGTGAACTCGCGCTCGAGGACGCCATCGCTCAGACGGTGCTCGGAGGTGAATCGCATGGTCGTGCCTTTCGGGAGTGCTCGTGGACGGCGCTCCCGGACGACCTACCATCCGGCCGTGACTGCCGAGGGGAGCACCCTTGTCGATCCGTTCACGGGTACCACCTCTTCGCTCTGGTCCACGGCCGCCGGCAACCTATCGCCGACACGCTTCACCCGACAACAGACTTGCCCTCCTCCCACCCTTGCGCTCCTGCCCTTGCCGTTGGGCACGGTCCTCAGCGGCGTCACAGCGCCGCCTGACGACGGTGCATACGGCAGGCGCGCGGAGGCCTACCTGGCCGCGGTTCGCCCCGGGAGGCGCCCTCCTTGCAGCGGCCGTGCCTGACAGCGCCTCGAAAGTTCCCCGACAGCAATCCCCTTTTCGGCACGAGGAGTCCGTAGCGTCCTGTAGATGGCCGAGGCGACCGCCGCCGACTGAGCGGCAGTCCCGGGTCAGTTCTCCAGGCAAAGAGGCCGAACGCGTCCCGTCGGCACTGCGTCGTCGCAGTGCCTCGACCAGCCTCCTGGTCCTTCCTTGTTGCCGATCGCCTCCCGCGACGAGCACCGCTGGGACGTGACCCTTTCCCGCCCCACCGACCCATCGCACCTGGGGGTGCCCTTGTCGCTCGACCATGCCCAACGACTGACGACCGGTCCCGTGGACCACCCCGGCGGCCCACGACCGGCCCCGCGCACGGAGTACACGCCGGTGCTCATCCTGCTCACCGTCATCGCAGCCCTCGGCGTGCTGCTGTACGCGGGGTTCCTGTTCAACCCGTCGAACCGCGGTGACTGGCTGCCGTACTCGATGGTGATCGTGGCCGAGACCATCCTCATCGGCCAGGCACTGCTGGCGATGTGGACCATCCTGTCCGGTGCGGCCAGCCCCCGCGACTACGCCTACTTCGCGGCCCAGGAGGCGCTCTTCGATCCCGTCGAGGTCGCCGCCACCGGCGCGCCCCCGTGGGAGTGGCCGATCCGCATCGCCGGCCGCGAGGTGCTCGTCGACGTGTTCATCACGGTCTACGGGGAGGCGCCCGAGACGATCCGCCGCACCGCGACGGCGGCCCTGGCCATGACCGGGAGTCACCGCACGTGGATCCTGGACGACGGGGACAGCGACGAGGTGCGCGAGCTCGCTGCCGAGCTCGGCTGCCACTACACCCGGCGGCTCTCCAGCCACGGCGCCAAGGCCGGCAACCTCAACCACGCCCTGTCGCTCGCCGACCGGGAGTTCTTCGCGGTCTTCGACGCGGACTTCGTGCCGGACCCGAGGTTCCTCGTCGAGACGATGCCCTTCTTCATCGCTGATGACGTTGCCTTCGTACAGACGCCGCAGAGCTACGGCAACCTCCACACGGTCGTGAGCCGCGGCGCCGGCTACATGCAGACCGTCTTCTACAAGTTCATCCAGCCGGGCCGTAACCACTTCAACGCCGCGTTCTGCGTCGGCACCAACGTGGTGTTCCGCCGCACCGCCATCGACGAGGTCGGAGGCATCTACACCGACTCCAAGTCGGAGGACGTCTGGACGTCGCTGATGCTGCACGAGGCGGGTTGGCGCAGCGTGTACATCCCCGATGTGCTGGCCGTGGGCGACGCGCCCGAGACGATCGAAGGGTTCACCAAGCAACAACAGCGTTGGGCCACGGGCGGGTTCGAGATCCTGCTCACGCACAACCCGTTGGCGCGACGCCGCAACCTCACGGCCGACCAGCGGATCATGTACGGCGTCACCGCCACGCACTACCTGGCCGGCATCACGCCGCTGCTGCTGCTCCTGGTCCCGCCGTTGGAGATCTACTTCGACCTGCGGCCGGTCACCATGGAGCTCGGGATGGGCACGTGGGCGCTGTACTACTCCGGGTTCTACGTCATGCAGATCCTGCTTGCGTTCTTCACCGTGGGCTCGTTCCGCTGGGAGGTCCTCCTGCTGGCCACCGTGTCGTTCCCCATCTACGCGCGTGCGCTCGTCGGTGTGCTGCTGGGCCGCGAGCAGAAGTGGCACGTCACCGGCGGCCGGCACCAGGCTGCGTCGCCCTTCGCGTTCATCATCCCGCAGGTGCTCATGCTGACCTTCCTGCTGCCCACCTCGTTCGTGGCGGTGTGGCGCGACGTCAACCACAGCACGGCGACGCTGGCGACTGCCTGGAACATCACGAACACGCTCATCCTGGGCGGTTTCGTCCTGACCGCCGTGCGCGAGCACCGGCGGCTACGCCGGCCGGCCGCCGCGGTGGCCGCCCCGGTGGAGTCCCCGGAGCGCGTGGAACTGCCCCGCACCGTGATCGCCCGGCCCGTGGACCGGGACACGCCAGCGGCAGCGCCGGCCTATGCGTCGGCGAGCGGCGCCGCGGGCACCTCCCGCCACCACGAGGTGACTCCGGACGGCCGGCCCGGCGCCGGCCCCGGACCCGATGCCGTCCCGACCCGTCGCAGCGACCGCCACCAGTCGCGCCGCGCATCACGGCGCGCCGCCCGCATGCCGGGCTTCCACCACTTCGCGGGCGCCGCACGCGCCCGATCCACCACCTCGACCGAGGAGACCGCATGACCTGGCAGAACCGCATCCGACTCTTCGGCGGCATGCTCGTCGTCCTGGCCCTGACCGGAGCGCTCGTCCTCCTGTTCAACCAGCGCCAGACACGGGCGCTGAGCGAGACCGGCCAGGTGGTCGCCGCGCAGTACTCGGTGGGCGCCGCGTACGGCGGTGTCGTCGTCTCCGCGGAGGCCGAGGAGGGCGAGGTGGTGAGGCGAGGGCAGCCGCTCTTCACCGTGACCAGCCCGGAACTCCAGTACGACCTCTCCAACGGGGTCAAGGCAGCCTCCGGGGACGCCTTCGAGGTCGACCGGAGCTCGGGCACGGTGACCTACAAGGCTCTCGCGACGGGGCGGCTGGACGAGGTGACCGCCGAGGTCGGCGCCTACGTGCAGAACGGGGGGGACCTGGCGAAGATCCGCTCGGTCGGCTCCGAGTACGCGGTTGCCGACTTCGTGCTCGCTCCCCGGGACTACGACCGCGTCGAGAAGGGCGCACGCGTGGACCTCCGCCTGCCGGACGACAGCACGGTCGAGGGCACCGTGGACGGCGTCTCCGTGCGGACGAAGGAGGGTCGGGCCCTGACGACCGTGACCATCGCCAGCCCCGCGCTCCAGCGCCTCGACAAGCAGCAGCTGTCGGCAGCCGGCACGCCGGTCATGGCGACGCTGCACCTGCGCGACGACGGCCCGCTGGCCGGCGTGAGCGACGGCGTGACCGACCTGCTGCTGAAGGTGGGCCTCAGGTGACGGCCCGCGCAAGGACTCGATCGGCCGGGCGACGGCTCGGGCCCGGTGCGCCGATGGTCCTCCTGGCCGTCGTCGCGCTCCTGCTCACCGGCTGCACCGACAGCGGCACCGGGAACGGCACCCCCCGCGAGACGCAGGCCGAGGAGTCGGCGACGGGGGCGAGCACCGACGGTCTCGTCGACGCGCGGGAGCCGGTCTTCGACACGGCCGCGCTCCGCAAGGACGCCGAGGAGCTCGTGCAGCGCACCCCCAAGCCGCTGGACACCCAGCGGCTCGCGAAGGGGCTGGTGCCGCCGACGAACCGTTGGTTCTCGTCACTGGCACTGGGGGAGGCCGCGCAGCCGGTGTTCCCCCTGCCGCTCAGCGTCACCACGAGCGGCTCCGGCTTCGGCTTCGGCGTCCCGCGCGTGACGACCGACTCCAAGGTGATCAGCGGGGCTGCCGTCACCGACCTCACCGTCACCGTGCCCGGGGCCGCGTCGGCCCTCGTGGTGGACTACGACGACCTCACCGTCACCGTGGAGCACCGGACGTCGGGGGGTGAGGCGCTCGGCCGCACGGTACTGACCCGCGGCTCGCCGTTCCTCAGCTTCACCGCCGCACAGCCGCTCACAGTGCGGCAGTCGGCCGCGCCGGCTGGGAACCCGGCCGTCGTGACGGTCGGCGGCCGGTCCTACGGCGCGGTCATCGACGGCCGGCCCGTGAGGGAGAGCGACATCGAGCTCGAGCGGGGCGGCTCGGTCACGTGGTACGCGGTTCCGGACGGCGGCTCGGCAGCGACCATGGCGGGTCTGGCGGGGCCGGTGACCGGAGGTTCCGTAGCGTACGGGCTGGCCGGCGACACCGCCACGACCCGGCTCCAGCTCACCCGGGACAACGGGGCGGATGCCCGCGGTGCGGTGGTCGTGCTGCCGCACCAGCAGGCGGGGCTCGCCGATGGGACCGACTGCAGCCTCGGCAGCTTCCCAACCGTCTACGGCACCGCCCGGGTGTGCCGTGGCAGCACGGTGACGTGGGATGCACCCCTTCACCCTGTCACCACCGAGCTCGACCTGTCGGGGCTCACCGACGAGGAGCGCAAGGACCTCGCCAGGCAGGTGCGTGCGGACGTGGCTGCCACCAAGCCGTTCCCGGCGGACACGTACTTCGGGGGCAAGGCGTTGCAGCGGCTGACCCAGCTGCACGTCCTTGCCGGGCAGCTGGGGCTGGAAGACGTCGCTGAGTCATCGAAGTCCACACTCGTCGAGGAGCTCGACCGGTGGACCGAACCCCAGGGCTGCGCCGAGCGGCCCGCGAGCTGCTTCGTCCACGACGCGGCGGGGCGAGGTGTGGTGGGCCTGACGCCGTCGTTCGGATCGGACGAGTGGAACGACCACCACTTCCACTACGGCTACTTCCTCTACGCCGCCGGGGTGCTGGGCGCTGAAGACCGCTCGCTGGTGAGACGGTGGAGGCCGGTCCTCGACCTCGTGGCTGCGGACGTCGCGGGCAGCGGGACGGACGGGCTGTTCCCCGACCGCCGTACCTTCGACCCCTATGCGGCGCAGTCGTGGGCGAGTGGCACCTCCCCGTTCGCCGACGGCAACAACCAGGAGAGTTCCTCGGAGGCCGTGAACGCCTGGGTCGGCGCGACCCTGTGGGCCCGCGCCACCGAGAACGCGCCGTTGGAGCGGCAGGCGCGCTGGATGCTGGCCGGCGAGCAGTCGACCGCGCTGCTCTACGGCCTGCGCCTGGACCGGGACGACCCGGTGTACGAGGGTTTCGAGCACGAGGTGGTGTCACTGACTTGGGGCGGTAAGCGTGACTACGCGACCTGGTTCTCTCCGGAGCCCGCGGCGATGCTCGCGATTCTGCTGCTGCCGGCGTCCCCGAGCGCGCCGGCATACCTCGCTGGCGACCCCGGCCGGATCCGCGCGGCGGTGACCGAGGCGACCGGGGCGAAGGGATACGACCAGCAGTTCGGCGACTACCTCCTCATGTACTCCGCGCTGGCTGGTCCGCAGGATCGGGCGGCCGCCATCCGGGCGGCCGAGGAACTCGACGAGAAGTGGGTGGACGACGGCAACAGCCGCGCCTACCTGCTGGCGTGGATCCTGGCGCGTTCCCGCTCGTGACCCCCTGTCGGTGGGGCGGCATACCGTAGGAGCCTCTTCGAACGGGGTGCGTACCGGCACCAGACCCCCCCGGCTGAGGGTCGCCCAACAGCATCCTCCCCGCCCCGGGCCATCCGCTCATGGACGTATTGTCCGCCCACTGGGCTCCGGTCGCGGCCCACGACCGAAGGTTCGCCCCGACCCACCCGACGGCCCTCGCGCCAGGGATGCCGGCCGATGGCATGTCTGCCCACACACGGAGTTCCTGGCAGCCGTAGAACCTTCGCTGATGCCGCCCAGCGCGTGCTTGAAGCTGCTGCATACCGCCGCCTGTCGACCGCCCGCAACGCGGCATATCCGGTAAACGCCTCACGCTGATGAGCGCTCGCTCCTAACGGGTCTACGAGACTCAGTCGACAGGGTCAGAGGCTTCGAAGACGAGCCGGAAGTCCGTACCCGACGAGAACCCGGTGGCCAAGATGGCGTCGACGAGTTCCCCGAAAGGTACATGCTGCCTCGCGGCATCTCGGCGAGCACGAACGCGCTTGCGGAGGCCACAACCGACGGCCGGAAGACCGGAACGCGCAGGTCCATGATGTGCCCGCTGCTGAAGCGGACAACCTCAGAAGCCGGCTCATCCAGGGCTCCGGCGAGTAGAGGGGGCCGGAACACCGCGAGGCGGGCACCGCTGGCTCGAAGAGGCAGTACCTGCCCGTGCGGCGCCACCAGGGGACCGATCGCCTCGATCGCCTCATCGCGAAGGACCAGCACGTGGCTCCCTAGCCACGGCAGATGAGCAAAACTCTGAGCCTTCCCCCGCTCATCCGTGACCAGCAGGGTCATCTCCGGGATAGACCAGTCAGGCTCGTCGTCCCCGGGCACCCCACGAAACGCCTCGAAGTCGGCACTGTTGACGGGCTGCGCCCACTCGTAACCCTCGGGAACCTCCGGGCGATAGACGCGAAGCGCTGCCCCTCTATCCGCACGCGGGTTCATGGTGCAAACATCTCACGCGCGGCTCCGGGCCAGCCCCCTCATCGGCATGGTCGCCAAGTCCACTACCCGCGGCATGACAGGGTGTTTCGCGCAGAGTCAGAGGATCGGGAGCTTCGCCTCAGCCACGCAGGCTCGGGGCCACCTTGCGCACCATTACGCAGTTGCCCTGGCCCTTGGGGCGGTCGTAGGTGAAGCCTTCGCGCTCGTACATCGTGCGGGTGCCGTTGTAGAGGAACGACGAGTTCTTCTTCCGTACCCCGCCGGTGTCGTGGGGGTAGCCCTCGACCACGCCGCCGCCCGCCTGCGCGATGAGGTCCACGGCCCCGCGCAGAGCGACCGACGCCAAGCCCTTGCCGCGGTGGGCCTTCTCGACCTGGATGCAGGTGATCCGGTAGTCGGGCAGTCGCTTGGCAGTGGCGAGGTACTCCTTGCGGTGGTGGATGCCGGGTAGCTCCTCGGGTGTGCCGTACTCCGCCCAGGCGATGGCGAGGTCGCCGTCGTAGACCAGCGCCGCGTGCGCGATCCCCTCTTCCACGCGGCGCTTCTTGAACGCCCGGTTGTCCTCGGCGGTGCTGTCCGGGTCGCGGTCATCCGGGTGGAACCACGTGCACCAGCAGTTGGCGAACATGCCCTTGTTGCGCTCGACGAGAGCGGCGAAGTCGTGGAACGTCTCCGAGGTGAGCGACTTGATCGTGAGATCGGACATGGTGGCAACCTAGACCGGATCGGATGTTGGTCGTCCCACAGCTGCGGCCCTCTCAAGGCCGCCGCGTACGCGCCATCGTCACCTGCGGCTCACCCACCACTCGGAGTGAGTGACACTCGACCGGGCACCGAAGACCCCTCGCACTCTGTGCCGCATGAGAGTGCGGTGGGTCGTCTAACCTGCCGCCATGGCTGACGACGAACGGCACGCACTCGTCGAGGACCTCGTTGCGGGACTCGCCCGCGGTCAAGTCGCTAGTCGCAGGGCTACCTTCTCGGTTGAGCGCCGTGATGACGGAACAGTTCTCGAGGTCGACCTTGGGGATCCTGAGCTGGTCTACGTCATCTCGGTCGTCGATGTGGAGCGGGTCGACTGACTCACCGCGCCGCAGATCCGGTAGCTCACGGGACCCCATCAAGCGGCGAAGCGACGCACGACTCGTGGCTACTAAGAGACATCTGGGAGGGCCAGGTCTGGCTGGACGCGGACCTAGAGCGCCAGCGTGATGAGCGCCACGGCCGGGAGGGCGGACGACGCCACCGTCCCGCGCACGCTGCCGCCGCGGGGACGCCAGTAGCCGAGCAGGTCGGCGACGCCCATGGCGAGCGACGAGAGCAGCATGTAGGCGAGTGCGGTGACGACCACGGCGGTGCCGACGGTCTCGTCGCCGCGGTTGACGATCCACAGGCCGACCAGGCCGCCGATGCCGGCGAGCGCGTTGCGCGCGCCGATGCAGAACGACCACAGGTGGACATGGGCGATGCCGTGCGGCTCGATGCCCAGGAAGCGCTGCACCCACGGTCGGTCGACGAGGAACGCCTCGAGCGGGAAGACCGCGATCAGGACGACCGCCGCCACGGCGGTGCAGACCTGTGCGAGGACGTCCATCTCAGCCCGCCGGCCTGGCCTCGACGAGCGAGATCGGCGAGATGGTCGGCACCACGCGTGTCGGCTCGAACCCGGCGCGGCCCAGCAGGGCCGCGTACTCGTGCTCGGTGCGCTCGCGGCCACCCACGAAGAGCAGCATGTCGAGGTCGAGGGTCTTGACGAAGTCGGGGCCTCCGCCCGGGGGGACGACGCTCTCCAGGAGCAGCAGCGTCGCGTCGTCGGGCATGTCGCGGCGGAGGGTGCCCAGGAGCGCGAGGGCCCGGTCGTCGTCGAAGTCGTGGAGGACGCGCCGCAGCACGTAGAGGTCGCCGTCCTTCGGCACCCGGTCGAAGAAGGAGCCGCCCTCGAGGCGGCATCGGGCCAGCACCCCGGCCTCTCCCAGCCGCTCCTTCGCGCCGGGCAGCAGCGACTCCTGCTCCAGCAGCACGCCCTCGGCGCCCGGGGCGACGGCGAGCATGGACGCGAGGAGCTGGCCTCGGCCGCCGCCGACGTCGACGATCCGCCGGAACGGCGTGAAGTCGTAGGCCGCGGCGACCGTCGGCCAGTCGAGCGCGGTGAGTCGCGACATCGCCTCGTTGAAGGTGGCGGCGTAGTCGGAGTCGCGGTCCAGCAGGCCCCACATCGACACGCCGTGCACGGCCTCGGCCTGGGCCTCGCCGGTGGTGACGGACTCAGGCAGCCGGCTCCACACCGACTGGTAGCGCGGGTCGCCGATCATCAGCACGACAGCCCGCATCGAGTCAGGGTCGTCGGACCGGAGCGTACGCCCGAGGGTGGCGAGCGCGAACCGGTCGCCGTCCTGGCGCAGCAGGCCGGAGCCGGCGGCGGCCCGGAGCAGCCGGTAGGTCGCGTCGGGGTGGGTGCCCAGCTCGGCGGCCACCTCCGTGGCGGTGCGTGGGCCGCCGGCGAGGACGTCGGCCACGCCGAGCCGCGCGACGGCGTAGAGCGTGTTGGCCTCGATCAGCCCGGACACCATCTCGAGCACGCCGACCGGTGGCGGCACCATCCGCCGGGTGAGCCCCTGGACCGTGGTGCGGACGGTCGAGGCCGCGCGCGCAACCCGGACGGGAGGAAGTCTGGTCATGGCACGCCCCCTAGAATCGTCAGCGATACTGATCATATTCGTCAGTGACACTGACTATGTCAAGGGGAGCGATGGATCTCGCCACGCTGATGTTCGTCTCCTACCGAGCGATGGACGAGCGGGTTCGGCATGCGATGCGCGACGCCGGCTACGACGTCACGGTCGCGCAGGCGCGCCTCGCGCAGCGCATCGCCGAGGACGGCACCCGGCTGACCGAGCTCGCGGACCGCGCAGGAGTCACCAAGCAGACGGCGAGCCTCCTGGTCGCCGCCTTGGAGCGGGAGGGTCTCGTGGAGCGGGTGCCCGACCCCGATGACGGTCGCGCGCGTCTCATCCGGCTGTCCGCCCGGGGGCGTGAGGCGGCGCAGCGGGCGATGGAGGTCGTCATCGGGGTAGAGGGCGAGTGGACCGCTCACCTCGGACCCGAGCTCACGGAGCGGCTGCGCGAGGCGCTGGTCCGGCTGTGCGAGGTCACCGACCCCTACAGCTAGGTCGCGCCGCGTAGCCCGCCGAGCGGCGGCTTGTTGCCGCCTGTCACCCATGGGCGGTGGACTCTGTAACCTGCACGGGCGGGATCGCCTATGCCGAGCGCTCATCGGCATGTGCGGACGACGCCGACTGGCGTCTAACCGCCGCCTGTCGACCGGCTGGGCCGCCGCATATGGCGTCCCTACTCCCAGGGTTGGAACCGGCCGCGCCACTGCACCCGCTCGGCCAGTGCGTCGCTGACCATCTCGAGCGCGTCAGCGACAGCGTCCAGGTCGTGGTCGGCAACCACAGCGGGTCCCTGCCGGAGCTGACGGGCGAGCAGGCCCAGGTGCTCGACCCACCCGGCCGCGTCCGCGGGGACCACGAGCACCTCCCGGTCGACCACCCGCACCGCGGCCTCTCCCGAGGCCGCGGCCCGGGATGCCTCCCACGCCCGTTGCCGACACGACGCCGAGCACCACTTCGGCACCGGCCCCCGCGCCTTCACCGTGACCTGCTGCCCGCACCACCCACACGCGAGCACCTGCCCCGCCAACCGGCGGCCCGGACCCTGCGCTCCCGTGACCATCAGCCGCTCCCCCCTCTCCTCGGCACTGACCCACGATAAACCTGTCACGACGAATTCCACACACCTCTTGCACCCCCGGTGAGTGTCCTATCGTTGTGACGACAACGCCCGGCGACGGCCGACCAGGGGAGGTGGCCATGAGCGACCGACCAGACACAACTGACAAAGGGCCGGCCGGCCCCGGGGGACGGTCGTTCCCCCGCGCTGCGGGACAGAGCGTCGCCTGCGGCTGGTGCGGCCAGGACGTGGCCGTTCCGGCGCGGGGGAGGGTGCCGAAATGGTGCTCGCCCGCCTGCCGTCACCGGGCCTGGGAACAGCGCCGCGCGGCCGCCAGCGGCCTGGCCGCGGTCGAGGTCAAGGACCGGGTCGTCGAGACCGTCAAGACCGTCACGGTGGTCCAGCACCACACCACAGAAGTCCCGGTCCCGGTGCTGCCCGGCAGCGTCGACGAGTTCGTCGAGGTCCTCGCGGACCTCACCCGCCGCCTCGATACCGGGCGCATCTACGACCGCGACCTGCCCACGCTCACCCCCGCCGTAGCCGAGCTGGTCGCAGCCCTGGACCGCCGCACGGCGAGGCAGTGGCGACCACCCTGGGAACGCTGACCCGCCAATCGTCGACGTCCCCCTATCCGGGTCGCCGAAGCACGGGGATGTTGTCCCGACTCAGGACGTGCCCGCACGCCCCGACAGCGAGGAGACCGTGTCAGTTAGCGCGGCCTTCTCGATCGTCTCCTGCAGCCGGTCGGCGATCACGCGGTCACGCTCGGCGGTTGCGCCCTGGTAGTAGAGAGCCATCGCCGGGGTGGCGTGCCCGAGGCGGTTCTGCATCTCGCGGACGGTGGCGCCGGCCTGCGCCCCGAGGGTCGCAGCGGTCCTGCGGAGGTCGTGCCAGTTGAGGGTGGGCTTGCCGATGGCCTCGCGGGCTCGGATGAACCCGAACGCCTCCTTGGGGTAGGTCCGCCCATTGCGGTGCTCGACGCGGGCGGGGAGCCCGTAGAGCGAGGAGTGCGCGAGCAGGGTGCCGTCTTTGCCGGGGAACACGAGCGCCTCACGTCCTGTCACGGGCTGCGCCGCGAGGTGGGTTCGCAGGGCGTCGACGACGAGCCTCGGCATGGCGACGGCACGGCTCCCGGCGGCGGTCTTCGGTGCCCCGGTCGTCTTCTCCTTGCCCTCTCGCGTGGCGGTCCTCGTAACGTGCACGAGTCCGCGGTCGAGGTCGACGTCACGACGCCGGAGCGCGACCGCCTCGCCGAACCGCAGACCGCACAGCCCGCAGAGCAGCGTGAGGGCGCGGTGGTGCTCTGGCATGGCATCGGCCAGGGCCAAGAGCTCCGGCAGGTCCAGAAGGTCCGCGGCGCCGGCATCGGCGCCGTTCACCGGTGAGAGCGCGTACTGCGCGACGATGGCGACACCGCCACCAACCAAGGACACCACCGCGGCAATGGTGTAGCGACTCGACTGCATTGGGCCTCCTACGTCGTGACCCACTGGGGCGGGTCCTGCGGCACAGCCTGCGCGGGGTCGCTGTCCCGCATCCAGGGGCCGGGGTCCCGGGTGGCCGGGAATGGCTGGGCCCTCCTGGAGCCCGGGATTGACGAGTGGGCGTCTTGTGGTATGCCTCGAGGAGTCAGGCGGGCGAGCCCGACCAGTGAATGCGCGGCATACCGCCGCGTTTCGACGTGCCCACGGACAGTGGCTTCGCCTTGCATTCGGGCGCCTTCGTTGGCCCGCCTGGAGATGGCGCTGTTGGTCGTGAAGTAGTTGGCCGTCGCCGGGGAGTGGATGGGCACCCGTGGTGGCCGGCTCAATCGCCGGGCATCGAGGTGTCCACGGGGATGCCGTCGACGTGGACCGCGGCGGGTCGCCAGAAGCAGATGAGGTTCTTGACGCCGAGCGCGTCGTGCAGCGGCTCGGGGTAGTACCACGCCACGTCCGGGACGCCGTCGGCGCTGAGGTAGGACGCGAGGCCCTTGTACGCGCACACGGTATGGGTCTCGGAGGGGCCGAGCAGGTCCAGTCGGACGTCGTCGCGCGGTAGGTACCACCGCACCGGCAGCGAGGTCTCGATGAGCATGACCGGCCGGGAGGACTCGGCGAGGGTGACCCCGCCCACCTCAACGCGCACGTGACGGTCGCTTCGGAGCACGTCGATCCGTTTGAAGGGGTCGTGGGGGTGGCCCATGACGGGCTCGTCCTCCTCGTGCCATTCGAACGGATCCCAGTGGAGCACGAGTCGGCCTCCGAGCTCGGGCTCGTTGGGCCGGAAGGCCACCTCGCCATGGCCCTCCAGATGGAGGGACCGACCCGGCACGGTGTGCCACTCGTTCCGGTGGGGTGGCAGTACCGGTGCCCGCAGCTCGGGCACGGGGGCCGGATCGTGCTCGGTCAGGTGCAGATGAAGGTCTCCAGGCGGTACGGCATACCAGGGGACGACACGGCGAGGCTCGTAGACCAGGAGCGCATCGCGGGTGTCGAGCACCTTCCGCCCATCGAGGTATGCACGGAGTCGCTTCGGGGTCGCGGCGTAGCGGAGCTCAGCGAGATCGAGGAACCACTGCCGCACCAGGTTGATCGGCATGCTTCAGTCTGGGCGCTCTTCTCAAGGTTCACAAAGGGGGCCGGCCGGCTCCCGCTCGAGCCGAGTCCGATTCACAGGCACCTGGGCGCCGCGTGGCGGTGAACGTCACTGCGCAGATGTCCAGGTGATGAAGAGGACGCTCCCGGGATCGATCGACCGAACGAGCAGGCTGACCCACGCCGCCGCTGCTAGCCGCTGCATACCGCCGCCTGTTGCCTCACTTCCACTGGCTGGTAGACGGACCTCGTAGGGCCGTGCAATTGCGGATGCTGGATGCACGGCTGGTTCGCGCGCGGCGGTGAGGGGTCCGGCGGATCTGCGACTCTTGGTACCCACCCCGGCTCCTCTTCGGCCCGGCCGGGCGAGGGAGGACCTCATGGAGACCCGAGTCTCAACGAACGAGGGGTTGACCACGCGCTGGATTGAGCACGGGTCGGGACGACCTGTCGTGCTCGTCCACGGCGTCCCGGCCTCTGCCCAGCTCTGGCGGCACGTTATGCCCTTGGTGCGGGGTCACAGCCTGGCCTGGGAGATGGCCGGATACGGCTCCAGCATCCCCGAGGGGGCGGGGCTGGATCTCTCGGTCGCCGCCCAGGCCGACCGCTTGCTGTCCTGGCTCGACACCCAGGACCTGGACAGACCCGTCCTGGTCGGGCACGACCTCGGCGGCGGGGTCGCGCAGATCGCCGCCGTCAACTCTCCCGAGCGGTTCTCGGGGCTGGTGCTCACCAACGCGGTTTGCTACGACTCCTGGCCGGTGCCGAGTGCCAAGGCGTCGGCGCGGCTGGCCCCCGTCTTGAGCCACCTTCCCAACCCCCTCGTGCGACGCTCCCTCGCGCAGACGATGCGGCGTGGCCACGACACCGAAGCCATGGCCGATGAGTCCCTCGAGGTGCACTGGCAGCACTACGCCGCGAACGGCGCGGCCCGTTCGCTGATGGCTCAGCTGACGAGCCTGGATGCACGCGACACCCTCTCCATCGCCGACCGGCTCCCCGACCTCCACCTGCCCGCGCGGGTCGTCTGGGGCGCGGCCGACCCGTTCCAGAAGCTCGGCTTCGGCGAACGTCTGGCCGCCGATCTCGGAACGGAGGTCCGGCGCATCCCCGGTGGCAGGCACTTCACCCCCGAGGACCACCCCGACGTCGTCGCCGAGGCGATCAACGAGCTGCTCGCCTCCTGATGAGACCGACATGTCCTCGGGGGCCGCTGCACGCCTCCGCATGGCAGGCCACCACTCGATAGCGTCAAGTAGGCACCCCTCTAATGTCAAGAGGCTGGTTCGAGGGGTCTTCCGCTCTTGGTCTTCCGCGCCGTTGCGGTGGGGCGTAGCGTCGTGGGTGCGGGTCCCGGGAGTGGCTGATCCGAAGTGCCGGTGGGCGGGTGCGAGCCGGCCGCGCTGGATATGAGAGACGCCCCGCAGTGCCCTCCCGGGCCCGCGTCTACCCCGTCGAGCCGGGCTGCTTCGGCGTCGGCGCGGAGCTGGCGGTACAGGGCGTCGGAGATCCGCCGTTTCAGGCAGCGCATCGCCTCCAGCGGTGTCTTCCCGGCGGCGAGCTTGCGCCGGTAGTAGGCCCGGCCGGGACCCTCGACGCGGATCTGGTTGACCGCGGCGATGTGGATGACGTGGTTGGCCTTGCGGTTCCCGGCGCGGGAGAGCCGGTGGCGGATCTGCTCCCCGGAGGACGCGTCCAGGGGCGCGGTTCCGGTCCAGGACGCGAACCGGTTGCGGTCGGTGAACCGGGCGACGTCGCCGACGTCGGCCAGGATCCGCGCGGCGACTACGGGTCCCACCCCGGTGAGGTCCATCAGGTGCGAGCCGCGGGCCACCACGAGGGTCTTCAGCTCCTTGCTGGAAGCCTTGATCTTCTTCTCGACCTGTACCAGCTCGGCCAGCTGCTCGAGCGCGAGCCGTTTGAGGGTCTTATGGACCGGGTCCCGCGGGCGTGCCGAGGCCAAGATGGTCTTGGCCTGCAACGCGGTCAGGTCCTTCTTCGACTGTCCCGGAAGCAGTTCCGACAGCAGTCGGTGCAGCCTGTTGATGCACTGCACCTTCACCCGGGACAACTCGTCCCGGCGGTCGACCAGCATCCGCAGCACCTCCAGGTCCGCGTCGTACGCCAGCACCCGAAGGCTCCGGTTGCGGACCGCGACCACCGCCACGGCGTGCGCGTCGTGGGCGTCGGTCTTGCGGTTGTGGCCGGTGTCCAGAAGCCGCGCCCGCGCCGACAGCTTCGCCGGCACGTCCACCACCTGCTCCCCGTCGGCCAGCAGCCGCTGCGCCAACGGGCGGCCGGCGCCGTTGCTGCCCTCGACCGCCCACACCCGCTCCCGGTAGGACGCCACGTGCCGGCGCATCGCCGCGTACCCGGCCTTGTCGGTGCCGAACCGTCTGGTGGCCAGCACCCTCTCGCGGTGGTCGACCACCTCGATCGTCGCCGACAGCTTGTGCGGGTCGACCCCGATGAACACTCTCGCCATGAGCTCTGCTCCTTCCCGTCGCTGCGGTTGCTTGACGCCGGGCGGGCAGTGCTACTGAGAGCAGGGCAGACCCCTCTGGAGCCACGCACCAGCAACGGCACCCGGCCGGAGAGCAGACCGGTTGAGAGCCACACCGATCGACCTGGTGGGCAGCCGCGAAGAGAGCCTCCAACCGAGCACCTGGACCGAGTCTGGCCAGACACCGGCCCTACCGACAATCGTCAAGTAGCCGCGTGTCGACCGACAACCGGGGACGCGCGACCTCGGCTGTTCACCCGACGTTCTGCAGCACGACCCCGGCGACGACTAGGACCACTGCGCTCCAGATCGACCAGGTGCGGACCAGCGGCCACCGAGGAGTGTTCGCGGCACCGAGCACCACGCCGGCGCCCGCGAACTGCAGGAGGAGCGTGAGCCACCACAGCCCCAACGCACTGACCGGCACGGTCGAGAAGGACCACACGCCGAGCGCCACGGCGGTGGCGAACACGAGCCCGGCCACGAGGCCGGCGACGAGCCCACCCTTGATCCCGGGTCGCCGGCTCGCCTTCAGCAGCCAGTGCAGGAGCACGACCTCCAGGAGGAACGACGCGTACCCGGCGGGAATCCGGATGAACAGCTGTTCCGGCGCGAGCACGGCGGGGTCATCGGCGCCCTCCAGCACGCCGGCGAACAGGCCACCGAAGATCACGAAGTCGATGGCGATCGTGACCAGCCAGGCAAGTGCGATCGCCGCTACCGTGCGGCGTGCCATGGGCCCAAGGCTATCGACGCCTCACAGATGTCCCACCGCTCGCCCGTCAAGGCGACGGCAGGGCCGGTGCGCGAACGCCGGAAGCGCCAGCTCAAGCCGTGCGTGCGCACCGCGGCATTCCGCCGCGTAGCGCGCGGTGGCTCAGGCGCTCTGCAGGGGGTGGATCTGCTGAAGGGTGGCGCCGAGGTGGTCCTTCTCGATCTCGAGGTCGTAGCGGGTCTGCAGGTTGAGCCAGAACCGGTCGGTGGTGCCGAAGTAGCGGGCCAGGCGCAGCGCGGTGTCGGCGGTGATCCGGCGCTTGCCGTGGACGATCTCGTTGATGCGGCGCGGCGGGACGCCGATGGAGACGGCGAGATGGTGCTGGGTGACCTCCAGCGGGGTCAGGAAGTCCTCGAGGAGGACCTCCCCGGGGTGGATGGGTGTGATGGTCGCCATCGGTGTTCCTCCTTTGGGCTAGTGGTAGTCGACGATCTCGACGTTCTCGGGGCCGGCGGGTGTCCAGGTGAAGCAGATCCGCCACTGCTGGTTGATCCGGATGCTGTGCTGTCCGGCGCGGTCACCGCGCAGGGCTTCGAGCCGGTTGCCGGGTGGGACTCGTAGGTCCTCGAGGGTCTCGGCGGCGTCCAAGATGGTGAGCTTTCGTAGGGCGGTCCGTTCGATCCGTGGGTCGAGCTTCTTGGTGCGTTTTCGTGACCAGAGCCGTTCGGTCATGGCGTTGCCGAACGACCTGATCACCCTGCGAGCATAACGCGTCGCGTTATGCCATGTCGATCGGATGGCATCAGAGGGCAAGCTCCGACGTAGCTCTATCCGCCGCCAGTCGACCTACGTCGTCCGCAGCCCCGTAGGCCGTGGCGCTGCTGGGCAGGCGTGCCCGTCCGGTCGAAGGAGCACAACCACTGCCGCTTCTGAGGGCCTACCTTGGGTAGTGGTGCGCGCTGGTTCCCGCCGACGAGTCTTGTGTCGTCTGTCCGTCAGCTTGGAGGCCGAGGCTGGGACTCGGGACCCACGCCGGAGCTGCGTCAGGTTTACGCGACCGCTCGCCCTGAGCGGATGGCCCGTGCTTGGTTGCGACGATCGCGGCGTATCGGCGGTACGCGCCCGGCGTGAGGGTGATCGTCTGCCTGAACAGCCGGCGGATGGCGGAGAACCGCGAATCAGTCGGCCCGGACCAGCTCGACGACGGGCGCCAGCGCCTCGAGCGCCTCGATCGTCCCGGGGCCGAACATCAGCTCCACCTGCGTGTACCCGACCTCGTGGAACGTACGGAGCGTCCGGGCGATCTCGGCGGGGCTGCCGGACACGACGTCCGGTCGCTCGCCGGCCCGCAGGAACGGGTTCACGAGCACGCCGATCGACCGGCCGATCGACGCGGGATCGCGGCCCTCCTCGCCGCAGATGGCCTCCAGCGACGCGATCCGCGGAGCGATCTCGTCGACCTCCGCCCGCTCCTCGACGTAGCCGCTCCAGACGTCAGCATGGCGAACCGCGTACCGCTGACCCTTCGGCCCGTTGCCGCCGATGAGCAGCGGGATGGCGCCGGGTCGCGGTCCGCGCGGTGCCTGCGGGAGGTCCCGGGCGGCGTGGAACGCCCCCTCGAAGTCCGCGCGGCCTTGGCGGATGAGCGGGACGATGATCTCGAGCGCCTCGTCGAACCGGGCGAAGATGCGGTCCTCGGGCAGCCCGAACGCGCGCGCCTGGCCGGGCCACTCGTGTCCCGCCCCGAGACCGAACACGAACCGCCCGCCGCTGATCTCGTCGAGCGTTTCGGCTGTCTTCGCGATGATCCCGGGGTTGCGGTGCAGCGCCGACAGCACCAAGGTGCCGACCTTCGCCGTGGACGTCACGGCCGCCACGGCGCCCGCCATCGAGACGCCGTCCCACACGCCCTGCGGAGGGCGGTGCTGGGCGCGCCACAGGAGCTCGTCGGGCGTCCAGATCGCGTCGAAGCCGATGGCCTCGGCACGCTGTGCCATCGCCCGGATGTCGGTCCAGCGCGCGGTCGTCCGTTCCGGGCCGAACTGCGCGAGGGGCATGACGATCCCGATCTCGAACCCGAGCACCGCGGCTCCTTCCCGATCGTGGACCGGGAGTCTAGTGGAGAGACCGGACCCTCCGAGGGTGACCGGAACTCGACGACGGACGACAGGTCCAGCCGAGGGCCGGTGTTGATGCGGGCAAACCGATAGCTCGGATTCTGTTCCCACCTTCCGTGGCCTCTGGTCAGGACGGCGGCAAGTGGCGTGCCAGGGCCTCATGGAGGTCGGCGATGGATTCTGCTGGCTCGCCAACACGCCGACTCCAGGACATCAACTGGGGCGGTAGCAGCCACCGCCGAGTACATGCTCGGTGGATTCGCGTCTATCCGCCCGCTTTCGGCGATGCGGCCCACCCGAGCTGGCCGAGCGGACCGGCCACCCACGTCCTGCTGGACGGGCCGGGCTTCGACGTGTGCGCGGGGACCGACCTCGCTATGCCGTCGTGGCCAGCCCTCGGCGGGTGCAGGTCCCGCTCCGTGGGCGGTGGGCGGGGTTGGGGGTCTCGGTCGGTCACCCGGTGGGCGCCTCGGGTTCTGCGCCGGTGAGCAAGTGGGCGACGACCTCGGCCGCGGTGTACCCGGTGGCGCCGGCGCGTCGCCGACCGAGCATGGTCACGACCGGGGCGAGGTCCCCACCGGCGGTGACCAGGGCCGGCTCGACGGCGCCCTTGGGCCGGCGCTGCGGCAGGCCGGCCCCGGCGAGAAGCGCGTTGCACAGGCAGACCCGGCCCTCGCGGTTCGCCTCCCGGCCACCCTTGCGCAGGTAGGCCTTCTGGGGCTCGGCGGGGCAGCGGAAGTCCACCCCGCCGTCCGGGCGCCGGTATGCCGACCGGAGCACGCCGAGGTCGCACACGGGTTGTCGTGCGGCCGCGACCTCCGGGTCGGTCAGTGTCCCGGGAAGCTCGGCCACGCGGAAGGGGAAGCCCGTGGGCGAGACCCGCCAGTCGGCCCGGACGAGGAGGTCTCCGCGGAGCGCGCCCTCGCGGACCCGGGCCTTGATGTCATCGGCGAAGCCGGACTCGTCGCTGTAGGCGAACACGGTTCCGGCCTGGATGCCCGCCGCACCCGAGGCGAGGGCGGCTCGCAGCCCGCCGGGTGTGGCCCGCCCGCCTGCCACCCACACCGGCAGCCCGAGGGCGACGACCGAGGCGATGTCGACCTCGTCGCGCTCTCCGTAGACCGGCTGGCCCAAGCCGTCCAGGGCCCGGGGCCCGCGAGGTGGGGCGTTGTGACCGCCGGCGGTGTGGCCCTCGACCACGAAACCGTCAGGGCGCGTGGCCGGGTCAGCGACCAGGATGTTCGCGAGGTCGTTGGAGGCGATGATCGCCAGCACGAGCGGGACGGGCAGCGCGGCGACCCCGGGGACCACCGAACGGGGGCGGAACAGCACTTCGGTCGGCCCATCTTCGACCTTGCTCCCCATGACCTTGATGGGGAGGCGGACGTCCTCCCCGGTGGCCAACCCGCGCACGAGGGCGGGGATGTCGGCGGGGTTGCCCGCGCCGACGAGGACGACGTCCACCCCGGCGAGCAGGGCACCGAAACAGGCGGCCGGCAGGGGCAGGTCGATCTTGTGCAGGTAGTTGACGCCGACCAGCCCCTCATGGCCCTCCTTGGCCAGGAAGACCTCGACGAAGTTGGCGGCGGCGGTGAGCTCGAGCAGCTTCTCACCGGAGGCGACGGTGTGCCGAGGCACGGGGCGGTACGCCTCTCCCGGCGCGATCCCGCCCTCGACGAAGTAGGCGGCGAGGATCCACTCGGCGACCCGGGGCACCGGGAAGGCGGCCAGCGCGCGCCGAACGTGCCCACCGGTGTCACCGTCCTGGAGCCGGCGGGCGCAGACGACGTCCAGCGCCGTGCCCGAGACCACCCCGAGCTGGCCCAACGAGGCAACGGCGCGGGCCAGCGGCCACCCGGAGACGGCCACCCCCATCCCGCCCTGGATGACACGGGGCGCCGCCCCACGCCACCTCGCGTCCCGGGTCACCGACGAGATCTCGGTCGGCGCTGTGGTGGTGGACAGGGGCGTGGCGGTCATGACGGGCGGCTCTCTCTCGGAGAGATGAGGTCCTCTCCATCCTCGGGCGCAGGCGCCGCTGGGAATAGGGCCGGTCGAGGGCACTTAGGGCGTACGTTTTGGCACGTGGTGACAAATGAGCGAAGTGGCCGTCCGTGGGCGGCGATCGACCCGTCGATCGCGTCGGCGCTGCGGCCCACCCTCCCGGCCCTGGTGGAGGACACTCTCGAGCACATCGACCAGGTGCTGCCGAGCATGGGGAAGGACCTCGCCGGCCCGTACGGGGTCGACCTGCGTCGCGGGATCGTGAAGGCCTTGGAGCGTTTCCTCAACCTCCTCGGACAGGAGGTCGACGCCCTCGACCCCGCGATCGCCGAGCTCTACGGCTCCTTCGGGGCGCGAGAGGACCACCACGGACGGTCCCTCGAGACGCTGCTCACGGCATACCGGGTCGGCGCCCGCGGCGCCTGGGTGCACTTCTCCGAGGCCGCCGTCGCGGCGCATGTTCCCACCGACCAGGTGATCCGGCTGGCGGAGGCGATCTTCGCCTACGTCGACGAGCTGTCAGCGGCCAGCGCCCTGGGGTTCGCTCGGGCGCAGGTGCGTCGCGCGGGCCACCGTGACCTGGCTCGCCGTCAGCTCGCACAGGCGATCCTCGACGGGGAGGCGGCGACCTCGGCGCCGCGGGTCAGCGACCTCGCCGCCGACGCGGGCTGGCCGCTACCGGAACGCCTCGCCGTCGCGATCTGGCGACCGCCCGGGGACGTCGCGGCGTCGCGCGAGCCGGCGGTGCCGCACACCGAGGTCCTGTTCGCCTCCTCCGAGGACGAGGTGCGCGCCCTCGTGCCCGACTTCGTGCTGCGCGCCCGGCGTGGCCGGGCGCGGCTGGGGCCCACCGGGGTCACCGTGTCGGTCGGCACGGTGCGCCCGCCCGAGGAGGCGCCGATCTCTTTGGCTCACGCCCGCGCCATCGCGACCCTGGTCGACGAGGGGGTGCTCCATGGGGACGGCCTCGTCGCGGCCGCGGAGCACCTCGCGACACTGGTCGTCCACGCCGACCGGCGGCTGCTCGCCGACCTGCGCAGCCAGGTTCTCGCGCCGCTCGAGCAGGTGGCCGCCGCCCGCCGCCCAGTCATGGCCGCCACCTTGTGCTCGTGGCTGGCTCACCACGGTGACCGCGTGGCAACGTCGAGCGACCTCGGGGTCCACCCCCAGACGGTGAGCTACCGGATGGCCGAGCTCCGCAGGCTGTTCGGCGCAGCGCTGGAGGACCCTCACGCCCGCTTCGCCCTCCTCCTGGCACTGCAGGGCCCAAGCGACTGAACCAGGCCGTTGCCCCGGAACCCTCGCGCCAGAGGCCATTCCCCCTCCCGTGACGGGCCTCTTCGCGCCCCGCGACGGGCAATTCAGCGATGACGTCGGGGGCGGTCGCGTGCCCTGCGCAAGGTTGAGGGAAGGTCCGTCACTACGCCGCGAGGCGCAGCACAAGACGTGCCGGCTTACAGCGACGTCAGGACGTCGGTGCATCTCTCCGCCGCGTACCCGCGCGGCCCGACGGGTCACAGGCGTCGTGCGAGGCCGGAACTTGGGCCCCCGGGGCCATGATGAGCTCGTGACTACGCCGGTCAGGAGCCTGCGCCTGACTTCGGCCGAGTCAGTCTATGTTCTGATGGTCGCCGTTCTCGGGATCGCAGGATTCACCGCGGGCTCTGCACCCGTGATCCTGCTCGCGGCGTTCCTGTCACTCCCGTCGAGCGTCCTGGCGGTGCCGGCCCACTACGTCGCCTACGGTCTCCTCGCGATGGTTCCTGGAGCCAACCCGTCGAGCAGCACCGGGTCGGGCTCGTGCACGCCGACCGGTGACTGTGTCACCTCCACGACCGGCGAACTCGCGCCCTGGCTTGCGATCACGAGCGAGGCCACCGGGATCCTGGCGCTCGTCGCCGCGGCGCTGGTGAACGTCGCCCTCCTTCGGCGCCTCAACAATCGCCGCGCCGCCCGCGTCTAACCGCCGGGGCGCGACCCGAGAGAGTGGCGACATCAGCGGTCCGGTTCTTCCCCACGATGTGCTTCCCAGCCATGGCCGAGTATCCGGCCCTCACCAAGGAGACCCGGTTTCGGCCGCCGTCACCGCGATCTGACACCTGCCCCACTTCGCCGCGAAGCGCACACCCTGGGATTGACGTCGCGCAGCACCTGGGCCCTGGATGGTACCGCTGCGGTACCATCCAGATATGGCGATGAACCTGAGGCTGACCGACGCCGAGAGCGAAGCCCTGCGCAAGAAGGCCGAGCAGGAAGGGCGTTCCATGCAGGAGGTCGCTCGAGCCGCGATCGCTCAGTACGTCTCAGAACGTCCACAGCGACTGAGGGCCGCGATCGACCGAGTCCGCACCGAGGACCGCGAGCTGCTCGAGCGACTGAGTCGGTGAGCGCCGAGGAGCTGGACTACCTCTCGATCGAGGACCTCCTGGAGATCGCATCCGGGGTGCTCGACGACGTCGCGGTCAGGGACCCCGGGCTGCTCGCCGCGGCCGCCGCCCGGCCCAGGACCACCGTGTTCGGCGACGACGCCTACCCGACGTTCGAGGACAAGGTCGCGGCGCTGCTGCACTCCTTGGTCCGCAACCACGCCCTGGTGGACGGCAACAAACGCCTGGCCTGGTCGGCCGCCCGGGTCTTCTGCCTCCTCAATGGCCGCGATCTGACCTACACCGTCGACGAGGCGGAGCAGATGATGCTCGAGGCAGCCGCCGGCGGGCTTGACGTTCCGCAGATCGCGGCCTGGCTCGCAGCGCGAATCGGAGCCGCGTCATAGCGCCGCGAGTTCACCGTCTCGTCGTGGCTGGGCGTCGGTGGCTATGCGAGGTGTGGTTGGAGTTGCTTGCGTTCTCTGCGGTGGGCCAGCCAGATTGCCACTGCCATGAGGACGGCGACGTCGGCGAAGCCGAGCAGCGATTCCCAGGGGAGGTCGATGTCGCCGGCGCGTAGGTTGTTGAAGAACGCTCCCATCGGGGTCAGCAGGGGCCAGAGGATGAGGATGTTGGTCGTCAGCCGGTAGGCGACGGCGTACACCACGCCCAGGGCGAAGAGGAACCACAGTTCTGAGATGCCCATGCCGTATCCGACGTGGTAGGCCCCGTAGAGCACCGCGGCCCCAACGACCGCCGGAACTGTGCCGAAGCTTGCCTCCAGACGGCCCTGGACGAATCCGCGGAAGAAGATGGCCTCGAACAGGCCAACGACGAGGGACATCCCCAGCAGTGGCATCCACTGCACCGGGGTCGGCATCGAGTAGCCCACGAACGTCACGGCGAACTGCGTGGCCGCGAGCACCAGCCCCATGACCAAGGTGGGGCGCAGCTGGTGGGTCCCGAGTCCCAGTGTGCGCAGCGGGCGGTGCCGGCCCCACACCTGGTAGACCAGCGGGCCGACCACGCCGAGCAGCATCCCGGTGGCGAAGCAGAGGAACAGGCCCACGACGTTGTCGGTGGTGAAGACCGTGAACGCCAGCCGGAACAGCACGACGACGACGACGTAGGTCCCGGCGACGACCGCAAGGTCGAGGCGGTCAATCGCAGCGGCCGACCGTGGCCGCAGTGCCGGTACCGCGGCCAGGGCGAGGCCGGCGGCGACGACGATCGCCGCCCACACCTGCAGGTCCACCACGGCGAGGGCCAACAGGGAGACGAGGCAGAAGAGGAACCAGACCGCCGTGGCGGTCGACACGCGAGGAGTCCGTTGACTCGTTGCTGGCCGGTCGAGGACTGACATGCAAACCACGCTCCCGAGGAACGACACCGACGGCAGCGTCCCAGCGGCGCTGCGCAGGGCTTCCCAACCATGCTCGCGCTGCACCGACAGGTCGCAACTCGACCGAGACGCACCTCACGCAATCGCGAGATGGTGTGCGTCTCGTCGCCGCCAGCTGATCCGGTACCCCGGGCGTGGGCAGAGGGCGGTGGCAGTGCTCCCGTGGGGTCCGAGTTGGCCGGTGATCTGGTCGGGACGGTCCGAGGGCGCGCTACGCTCCGCGAACTGGACCGATCCGCTGAGCGAGGGACCCGCGCATGGATGCCGACGAAGTCCTGACGACCACCCGTGCCGTGCGGAAGCGGATCGACCTGGGGCGCCCGGTCCCGATGGGACTGATCGCCGAGTGCATCGAAGTTGCGCTCCAGGCTCCGTCGGGGGGCAACCGGCAGCCATGGCGGTTCGTCGTCGTCACCGACCCCGAGAAGAGGGCGCAGATCGCGGGGTACTACAGGCAGGCTTGGACCGCGTACCGGGCGATCCCGGCGAGCACGGCGGGCCGGTGGGCCTGGTCATGGATCGCATCGAAGGCGGCGGTGAAGGTTGCTCTGACTGCAGCGGAACGGCGCGCCGGATCACGGGTCCGTTCGGGCCGCGGGTCAACTCCGCGTCACGATGCGCCGGCAGCTCGGGCAGCCTCCACCTGTGGCTGGAGTCGGTCCACCATCCCGCGGTCCCTGCTCCCGGGCGTCCACCGACAGCGTGGCCACTCCGAGCGACAACCGATCACCCTGGAGGGTGAGATGTGGGGTGTCCGGGGCCCGGCCGAACGCCCGTTGTGCCGGCGTGGCGCTCACCGGCCCTGTGATCCGCGAAGGGTGTGATGACGGTGCCGTCTCGTCCCGTCGTCGTGCTCGGCGGTCGCCCGGCGCCGAACGTCACCCGGCCCGGGTGACGACGTGTGGGGAGGGCAGGCGTAGCAATGACGTGTGGGTGCCGCACCGGCCCGCCGCCATCGGCGCCGTTCGGCATCACCGACGAAGGGAGACGACCGTGGAGGTCCTCACCGTGGACGGGGTCGCAGGGGGCGCGTCCGCCGCGCAGCCGGGCCGGCTCGACGAGCGGGGGCTCCAGGCGCCGGGACGAGGCGTCGGATGACGCGCTACCGGATCATCGTCGAGAGCGAGGTCGGGCCCCTCATCGCGGCCGCCCTCGAGGGCTTCGAGATGACGAGGCTGCCTCAGGGACGCACCTGCATCGTCGGGGACGTCGTGGACCAGGCAGCGTTCCACGGGCTGCTCAACCAGCTCCAGGACCTTCGTCTGGAGATCGCCGAGATCCAGAAGGTCGATGACGTCTGACTCCGGGCCCGGAATCGTCGTTGAAGCGGCACCCTGGCCCTCGTGGAATGGTTGGTCCTCACCCGATCACGCGTGCGATCGTTGGGGCATGTCCAGGCCGGAGGCGACCGATGCGCTGGTCCGGCAGTTGCCGCAGCGCGTCGTCCCGCGCCCCGCGCTCGAACGGCGTCTTGATGCCCTCAAGGGTGGGGGCCTGTCCCTGCTGGTGGCGACGGCCGGGTCGGGCAAGTCCGTCCTGGTGGGGCGATGGTGCTCGACCAGGCCCCTTCGAGTGGCCGCCCTCGCACTGCGCCCCCGGCACCTGGATGCCGTCGTCCTGGCGAATGATCTCGTCGCCGCGATCCGGGATGCCGCCCCCGAGGTCGACCCACGGCTCAGTGGCCTGGTGGCCGGAGGTGGTTCGTCCTTCGGCGACGCGATGGTCGAGGCGCTGCTCGAGGCACTCGGCGCGATCCCGCGGGACATCGTCGTGGTCCTGGAGGACCTCCACGTCCTGACCAGTCCCGAGCTCGTGGCCGACCTGGGCCGCCTGTTCGGTGCCCTGCCCCGCCAGGTTCGGGCCGTGGTGACGACGCGCCGGGATCCCTCGTGGTCCCTGCGCCAGCTGCGCCTGCGGGGCCTACTGGTCGAGCTCCGGGCCGACGACCTGGCCTTCAGCGCCGAGGAGGCCAGGGCGTTGGTCGAGGAGGTGTCACAGCGCGCCATCGACGACCGTGACCTCGCCACGCTCCTCCAACGCACCGACGGTTGGGCGGTGGGCCTGCAGCTCGCCGCCATCTCCCTACGCCAGGCGGACGACGTCCACGCCTTCGTCCGGTCGTTCGCGGGCAGTGACCGGTTGGTGGCGGAGTACCTGCTCGCCGAGGTCGTCGAGCAACAGGATCCCGAGCTGCGTCGCTTCCTGATCGAGACGTCGGTGCTCCACTGGCTGACGGCCGACCTGTGCGAGGCGGTCACGGGATCATCCGACGCGCGCGCCCTGCTGGGCGAGCTCTACGCGCGGTCGATGTTCCTCGTCCCCCTGGACCGTTCCGGTGAGCGCTACCGGTACCACCACCTCTTTGCGGAGCTGTTGCGCTACGAGCTGCGGGTCGAGGATCCGACGGCCGAGGCCGGGCTCCACCGCAGGGCGGCACGGTGGCTCCGGGACCACGGACACGAGGCGGACGCCATCGGCCATCTGCTGTCGGCCGGAGACCGCCTCGAAGCGTTCGAGATGATCTCCCGCGTGGGCCACCGCTTCTACGAGCGCGGGGAGTCGGCCACGCTGGTGGCGTGGTTGTCCGCCATCGACACCGCGGAGCCCGAGGCACCTGTGGCCGTCCTGGTGAACCTGCTCGCGGCACAGCTGGCCCTCGACCGCATCGGCGCCGCGGCCGACACGTACCGCCGGGTGATCCGCAGGCCCGGCCTCACCCTCGGTGAGCGCACCGCGGCCAATGCCTTGTTCTCGATGCTGGTCTACCGCGACCTCGAGGCCGAGACGGCGCTCGACATCGCCGACGAGGTCCGTGCGGCCGTGCCCCTGCTCGGCCCGGGCGACGTCGTCGACTTCCTGGGCGTCGGTGGGCGCGACTCGGCCGACGTGATGGCCGCGTACGCTTCGGCGGGCGCCCACTTCCTCACCGGCGCCATCGGACAGGCGGCGACGGCGCTCGAACACCTCCTCACCCTGCCGGGGGTGCGGTACCCGGTGTTCAAGGCCTACGTCCTCGGCACGCTCGGGCTGGTCCGGGCATGGACGGGGCGCTGTACCGAGGCGTTGCGGCTCGCGGACTCGTCTGTCGCCACCGCCGAGGCGTCTCGCATCCCCAACCACCCGGCGACGGCGCACGCGCATCTGGCGGCGGCCCTCGCGCACCTGGACCGTGGCGAGATCTCCTCCGCGGCGCAGCGCCTCGCCGAGTCCCGTCTGCGGGTGGGACGGCGACCGGCCAGCGTCACGTACCTCGACCTCCAGGAGATGCTCGAGGCGCGTCTGGCCGCCGTGACCAGGGGCCCGGCGGTCGCCCTGGAGCTCCTCACGTCCCCGGAGGCCGCGGCGTCCCGGGCTCCTGCCCTGCGACTGGCTCGGCGTTCGCTCCAGGCACGACTGCTCATCGCCACCGACCGCGTCGCCGAGGCACGGGCCCTGCTGGACACCGACCCGGCCTCACCGCGGCTGAGTGCGGCCGCCATCGACGTCGCCCTCGCCGAGGGCAACCATGAGGAGGCACGCCGCATCCTCGACGGCTGGGAAGCCTCGAACGACGACCTCCGGGCGACCGTCGAGCGGAGTCTTCGCCGCTTCGCGGTGGCCGATGCCGAAGGGGACTCCAAGGGAGCCGAGGCAGCCCTCGCCGATGCCGTCGCCCGAGCCAGCGCCGACCGCGTGTGGTGGCCGTTCCTCGAGCTGCCGTCGGCACTGCGGACGCTGCGACGACAGGGGCACGTCACCGCCCTCACGAGCGACGCCCTCTGGGCCCGAGCGGTGTGCCTCGCTCCTCGCCTGAGGGCGCAGAGCCACCTCGTCGAACCCCTGACCGCGCGCGAGCTGGAGGTACTCGGCTGCCTGCCGGGTCGGAGGAAGAACGAGGAGATCGCCCGCGACCTGTTCGTCTCGCCCAACACGCTGAAGACCCACCTGCGGAGCATCTACCGCAAGCTCGACGCCACCGAGCGCAACGAGGCGGTCGCGCGCGCCGTGCAGCTGGGTCTGCTCTGACCGTCCGCGGTGTCACTGACCCCTGTGCGGCGGGGCGCTCTCCGTGCCCCGCCCAGACCGGGCCGCCAGGATGTCGCGCGCGCGTCGCTCCACCAGCAGCTCGAGGAAGTCGTGGACGGTGGCGCCCGGCTCGATCTCCTCGCGCGCCTGCTGGACCGCAGCGAGGACGTCGTCGGGCGGGAGGTCCCCGTCGAACCGCGTGACCAGGGCCTCGAGCGCGGGAGACGTGGGGCGGTCGAGGTCGGCCTCCACCGGTGACAGCCCGTGACCCGAGGGCAGGGGTTCGGACACCTCAGCCAAGGTCGAGCCCCTCGATCGCGGCCGACGGCTTGAGGTCTGGGAGCCTCAGCATCCGGAAGGAGTTGGCGAGGCCGAGCAAGGTGGCCAGCAGGGGGACGAGGAGGGCGATCTGGAGGGACCGGTTGCGGGCCTCGTCGTTGATCTCGAGCACCGCGGCCTCGACCTCCGGCGGCTGGCCGGAGATCTGCTCGGCGAGGGCGGTGTTGCTCATCACCTCGGCGTCGTCCTCGAGGGCCACCGCGATCTGCTGCTGCTGCGCCGGGGGGATGACCGTGCTGGCCTCGGTGAGGGAGGTGAAGCTGAACGAGAGCGTGGCGAGCATCAGCCCACCGGCCATCGCCAGGCCGAAGGAGAGGCCGAACGACCCGGCGGCCGAGTTCACCCCGGCGGCCTCGCTGATCCGCTCCTCCTCGATGGGCGCCAGCGCGTAGTTGTTCAGCTGCGACACGAGCAGACCCAGGCCGGTACCGGCGATGACCAGCGGCACGACGAGGTACCACCCGCTGTCGACCCGCGGCACGAACGGGATCAGGACCGCCATCCCCGCGGCGGCGAGGAGGAAGCCCATCCGGATGACGGCTGCCGGCCGGCGGTTCCCCGCCTTCTTCCCGGCGAGGAGGGCGACGGCGAACATGGTGAGCGACAGCGGCGCCAGCGACAGGCCGGCCTGCATGGCGTTGTACTCCAAGGTCATCTGCAGGAACAGCGGGAGCACGATCATCGCGCCGCCCAGGGCGACCTGCTGCATCATCTGCGCCGAGATGCCGGCGGTGAAGTTGGGCTTGCGGAACAGGTCGGGGTCGAGGAGCGTCACCTTCGACTCGCGCTTGCGCCGCAGCAGCCAGCGAGCCAGCGAGACCAGTGCCACGGCTCCGACGACCATGAGGAGCACGACGAACTCGCCGCCCTCCTGCCAGACCAGGATGCCGAGCACCACACCGCCCATGCCGACGACCGAGAGGACGGCGCCGACCCCGTCGACCTGGCGCGACCCGGTGTACGGCACGTCCTTGACCAGCCTGATCTGGCTGAGCACGACGGCGATGATGACGACCTCGAGGGCGAAGCCGACCCGCCAGGAGAGGTAGGTCGTGACGAAGCCACCGATCAGCGGGCCGAGCGCGGCCGCGATGGCGGCCGCGGCCCCGATCAGCGCGTACGCCTGCTTCTGGGCCCCACCGGTGAAGTTGCCGTGGATCAGCGACTGCATCGCGGGCAGCAGGAGCGACGCGCCCAGGCCGCCGATGACCGCCCAGAACACGACGATGGCGGTCAGGCTCTGGGACAGGGTCATCGCCAGCGCGCCGACGGCGTAGGCCAGGAGGCCGAGCACGTAGGCGCGCCTGCGACCGACCAGGTCGCCGACCTTGCTGTTGATCAGGATGAACGCGGCGGACACCAGGGCCTCGAGCGCGATGGCCGACTGGACGCCGCTGGCGGTGGTGTCGAGGTCCTCGATGACCGCCGAGATCGACACGTTCATCAACGAGGTGTCGACCACGAGGACGAACATGGCCATCGCGAGCAGCACCATGAGGCGGCGCGACCCCTGCGCGGCGACGTCGGTGCTCGGAAGCGGTGTGGCGCTCATCTGCGCTCCTCCGCCGTCGTGTCGACGTGGGGCTCACCTGCCGGGCCGGGTGGGGCCCCACCTGCGGGGTACTCCTGCAGGGGGACGGCGTCCCGGGACCACGCCCGCATGACCGGGTCGACGATCCGCCAGGACTCCTCCGCCTCGTCGCCCCGGACGAACAGCATCGGGTCGTGGCGGAGCATCTGGTCGATGAGGTGCGCATAGGCCGTCATCGGCGGGCGCGCGGAGAACGTCTCGAGCTGCCGCTGCTCGGCGACATGTCCCGGGCCGTTCAGGGTCGTCGACAACCGCACGTACGGGTCGGTCAGCCCGATCCTCAGGACGTTCGGCTCCAGGCCGGGCCACTGGTCGGTGAGGTACCGCGGCAGGGCCCGGAAGTGGACCGCGATCTCTGCGGATGGTCGGGCCAGGGCCTTGCCGGAGCGGATCGTGAACGGGACCCCGGACCAGCGCGGGTTGTCCGCCTCCAGGGTGAGGGCCGCATACGTCTCGGTGTTGCGTGCCGGGTCCACCCCGGGTTCGTCGACGTAGGAGGGAACGGTGCGCGTGCCGATGGTGCCGGCGGTGTACCGGGCCCGCACGGTGGTGCTGCGCAGCCGTTCGGGCGCGGGGGTCGCCACGGCTCGTAGCGCCTCGACCCGGACGGCCCGGAAGGACGCGGCGTCCAGACGGGCGGGCTGCTCCATCATCACCAGGGCCATGATCTCCATCAGGTGGTTCTGCAGCATGTCCTTCATCGCGCCGGCGCGGTCGTAGTAGGAGGCGCGGCCCTCCAGGGTGAGGTCCTCGAGCCAGCTGATGTCGACGTGGTCGATGGTGTCCGCGGTCCAGGCCGGGGCGAAGACGCGGTTGAGGAAGCGCAGCGAGACCACCCGGCGCACCAGCTCGTTGCTGAGGAAGTGGTCGACCCGGAAGATCGTGGGGGAGGGGAGCTCGACCCTCAGGAGCTCGTTCAGCTCCCTGGCCGAGTCGAGGTCGGTGCCGAACGGCTTCTCGATCGCGACGGCATCCGCGGAGGTCAGGCCGGCTGTGGCCAGCGCCTCGAGCGCCGAGTGCAGGAGGACGGGCGGCAGTGCCAGGTACACCAGGGTGCTCGGCCGGTCCTCGCCCAGGACGCCCCGGACCTGGGCCGGGTCGGTCACGTCGGCAGGCTGGAAGGTGAGCATCTCCACCACCTCGGCCTGTGTCGCGGACGCGACGCTCGAGTGGGCCCGCAGGCCTGCGGCGACGTGCTCGCGGAACTGCTCGGTCGTCCAGTCGGTGTTCGCGGCGCCGACGATCCGCAGCCCCGGCGGGAGGGCGTCGCGCTCGGCGAGCTGGGCCACCGCCGGCATCAGCAGCCGGGCGGTGAGGTCACCGGAGGCACCGAAGAGCACCATGCGCTCGATCATGAGAGGCCTTTCTCGTGGGATGCGTGGCCGTCCGCCCCCCGGTAGCGCGGGGCGGGGCGGCCGGTGACGCCGGGGCGGCAGCCGAAGACGGCCCCGGCCAGGGGCTCGGCGGCCCGGGTCGCTGGCTCGAGGTCGAACCAGGACGTGGTGATGAAGAGGTCGCCGCCGTCGACGCCGCCGAACGTGACCGACGTGGGGTTGCTCGTCGGGACGCTCACGACACCGTCGAGGACGCCGTCGCTCCGATAGCGGTGCACCGCGCCGGCCCGTCCGCAGGCGACCCAGAGCATGCCGTCGTCGTCGACGGTCATCCCGTCCGGCCAGAACTCGGCCTCGTGGAGGTCGACGAAGGGCCGCCGGTCACTCAGCGCACCGGTCACCGCGTCGACGGCGAAGACGTCGACGCGGCACAGGGCGGTGTCCGCCAGGTACATCCGGTCGTGCGCCTCGTCCAGCGCCGGCCCGTTGCAGATCGTCAGGCCGTCCACGACGCGCGTGACCCGACCGGAGTCGACGCGGTACAGGGCGGCGTTCCCGGGTCGCTTGTCGAAGGCCATGGAGCCGACCCAGCACCGGCCCCGGGAGTCCGTCGTGACGTCGTTGGCCCGGTTCTCCGGCTTGTCCTGCTCGATCGCGACCTGGAGGCTGACGCGGCCGGTGACCGTGTCCAGCACGGCGAGCCCGTCCGGTGCGGCGAGCACGGGACGCCCCGAGGTGTCGATCAGGACGCCTCCGGGCTGCCAGGGCGTCCCCCAGGTCCGGTCCCGACCCGACCGGGGGTCCGTGCAGTGGAGCGCGCGGCCCACTGATGTCCACCCACCAGAGGCAGGCTCGGAGGCGGCGTCCCAGATCGGCCCCTCACCGTGCTGGGCGCCCGGACGCGACGACCACCGTGACCGGCACGTCACCTCATGGCTCCACCTGAATCCAGTGTCGTCGGCTGCTGCGACGGGTGCCACCCGCCGCTCCTCCCGAGTCTGGGACCGTCCCCGCCCCGGCACGTCACCCGCGCAGGGTGACGTGCGCGGACCGGCGCGGCGTAGCAAGGCTGGTGGGCGCCCCACGGGCCGGGAACCGGGGGCTCAGGCGTGGCGCCCGTCCCGGCCTCGAGAGGAGCACAACCCCGATGGAGCGCTACCCACTCATCGCGGACCACGGCCTGGTCGGCGACCTCCAGACCTCCGCGCTGGTAGCGACCGACGGGTCCGTCGACTGGTTCTGTGCTCCCCGCTTCGACTCGCCCAGCATCTTCGCCGCCCTGCTCGACCAGGAGGACGGGGGTCGCTTCCGCGTGCGCCCCACCATCGAGGTGTTCACGAGCAAGCAGCTGTATCTCCCGGACACCGCCGTCCTGGTCACCCGGTTCATGACCGAGGCAGGGGTCGGTGAGGTGGTCGACTTCATGCCGGTGACCGGGGCCGTGGCCACCGACCGCCACCGGCTCGTGCGCCTGGTCCGCTGCATGCGTGGCGAGATGACCTTCGAGATCGACCTCGCGCCCCGGTTCGACTACGGGCGCGCCGCCCACGAGGCACACCTGAGCGAGGACGGCGTCCGGTTCGTGAGCCCGCGGGGGTCGCTCACCGCCCACCTGGTGCGCGAGCCGGCCGACGAACGCCTGGCGCGCACCGCGGTGGACGACCGCGGGGACCTGCACGCCGAGCTGACCCTGACCGCCGGGCAGGTGCGGGGGATGATCCTGGAGACGGGTGACGACGCGGTGCGCCGAGGCAGGTGGGGGTAGGCGAGGCGGAGCGCCTGTTGGGCGAGACGACGGACTTCTGGGAGCACTGGCTCGGGCGCTCGACGTACACCGGTCGCTGGCGCGAGCAGCTGTACCGGTCTGCCATCACCCTGAAGCTGATGACCTACGCCCCCAGCGGGGCCCTGGTCGCCGCCCCCACGGCCGCCCTCCCCGAGCAGATCGGCGGTGAACGCAACTGGGACTACCGGTACACCTGGATCCGGGACGCCTCCTTCTCCGTGTACGCGCTGCTGGGGATGGGGTTCACGGACGAGGCCGCGGCTCTCATGGGGTGGCTGCGCGACCGCCTGGACGGAGCACCGGCCACGGCCCGCCCCCTGAAGATCATGTACCGCGTCGACGGCTCCAGCGACCTGGTCGAGGAGGAGCTGGGGCACTGGGGCGGCTACCGGGGGTCGCGGCCGGTGCGCATCGGCAACGGGGCGGCCGACCAGCTGCAGCTCGACATCTACGGCGAGGCGATGGACAGCATCTTCTTCGCCGACCAGCACGGCCTGCACGTCGGGCACCACGGGTGGCAGAAGATCGCCGACATGCTGAACTGGCTCGCGGAGAACTGGGACCAACGCGACGAGGGGATCTGGGAGACCCGCGGCGGTCAACAGGACTTCACCTACGGCAGGCTGATGAGCTGGGTGGCGTTCGACCGGGGGATCCGCCTCTCCCACCTCCCACGGGCGCCCCGCTCCACTAGAGCGCTGGCGGCGTGAACGCGACGCCGTCTACGACCAGATCATGGCGCGTGGCTGGAGCGCCCGGCGTCGGGCCTTCGTGCAGCACTACCGGACCGAGGTCCTCGACGCAGCCCTGCTCCGCATGTCGACCGTGGGGTTCGTCACCCCGAGCGACCCGATGTGGCTCTCGACGCTCGCCGCGATGGAGGAGGAGCTCGTCACCGACAGCCTCGTCTACCGCTATGACCCGGCCGCCTCACCGGACGGGCTGCGGGGCTCCGAGGGCACCTTCTCCCTGTGCACGTTCGCCTACGTCGACTCGCTGGCGCGGGCGGGGCAGCTCGACGCGGCTCGCGTGGTCTTCGAGAAGATGCTCACCTACGCCAACCACCTCGGGCTGTACTCGGAGGAGATTGCCCTCACCGGTGAGCAGATCGGGAACTTCCCGCAGGCCTTCACCCACCTCTCGCTGATCGACGCCGCCCTCACCCTCGATCGCCAGCTCGACGCGCGCAAGCGGTCGTGGCCGAGAGAAGCCATCCCACAGTAGTCATCCACCGAAGGAGCACACCGTGAAGACGATCATCGTGGGCGGGGTCGCCGGGGGCGCCTCGTGCGCCGCGCGACTGCGCAGGCTGGACGAAGAGGCGGAGATCGTCATGGTGGAGCGTGGGCCCTACGTCTCCTTCGCCAACTGCGGGCTGCCGTACCACGTGGGGGAGTGATCGAGCACGAGTCGGACCTCCTCGTCGCGAACGAGCAGGTCTTCCGCGGGCACTTCGCGGTCGACTGCCGCCCCGGGTGCGAAGCGGTCGGCATCGACGCGCAGGCCAAGACGGTGCAGCTGCGGGACGCGGCGACCGGGACGGTCACGACCGAGTCCTACGACACGCTCGTCCTGGCGCCGGGAGCCCCCTCGGTGCGGCCGCCGATCCCGGGGATCGACCTCCCCGGCATCTTCTCGGTGCGCACGGTGCCCGACGCCCGCGCCATCCGCGACGTGGATCGAGCGGGGTTCGAGCTTCCTCACCGGGATGGAGCGGTACTCGGGGTTCCAGACGGTCCGGCCCAAGCGCCACGCGGTCGTCGTCGGCGGCGGCTTCATCGGCCTGGAGATGGCCGAGAACCTCGTCCACCGGGGCTTCGACGTCACCGTCATCGAGCTCGCCGACCAGGTCCTGGCGCCCCTCGACCCGGAGTACGGCCACGCTCGTCGAGGACTTCCTCGAGATGCACGGCGTGCACGTCGTCGTCGGGGACGGTGTCGCGTCGTTCACCCAGGAAGCCGGACGAGTCCTTGGTCGTCACGACCCGGTCCGGCGCCACCCATCGCGCCGACCTCGTCATCGTCGCCCTCGGGGTGCGGCCCGACACGACCCTGGCGACCCTGGCAGGGCTTGGAGATCGGGGAGCGAGGGGGGATCAAGGTCGACGACCAGATGCGGACCAGCGACCCCGTCGATCTTCGCCGTCGGCGACGCCGTCGAGGTCCGCGACTTCGTCACCGGCGAGCAGAGCCTGATCGCCCTGGCGGGACCGGCGAACCGGCAGGCCCGGATCGCGGCCGACGTCATCGCCGGACGGGACTCGCACTTCCGCGGGACCCAGGGCACCTCGATCATCCAGCTCTTCGGTGCGGCCGCGGCGTGGACCGGCGCGAGCGAGAAGGCCCTGCGACGGGTGGGCGACGAGGACTACGAGCGGGTGTACCTCTACCCGAACTCGCACGCCGGGTACTACCCGGGGGCCAAGCCCATCGCGATGAAGATCCTGTTCCGCCGGTCCGACGGGCGGCTGCTCGGGGCACAGGCCCTCGGCGAGGACGGCGTGGACAAGCGGGTCGGTGACCTGGCCCTGGCGATCCAGCTCGGTGCGACCGTCTACGACCTCGAGGAGGCCGAGCTCTGCTACGCCCCGCCGTTCGGCAGCGCCAAGGACCCGGTGAACTTCGCCGGCATGGTGGCCGCGGGGGTGCTGCGCGGGGACATGCCCGTCAGCCACTGGGACACCCGGGGCGACGCGTTCCTGCTCGACGTGCGCGAGCCCGTGGAGCTCACCGTCGAGGGGGTGCCCGGCGCCGTGAACATCCCCATGGGGCAGCTGCGGTCGCGACTGGACGAGCTTCCCCGGGACCGTGAGATCCAGGTCATCTGTCGATCCGGCCAGCGGGCCTACACGGCCACCCGGTGCCTCCGCCAGAACGGGTTCGACGCGCGCGTGCTCTCCGGTGGCATGCTCTCCCACGTCCTCTGGCCGGCGTCGTGAGCACGACGACCCCGGTCCCGCCCGGTGGGGCACCGCCCGGCGCTCCCGGCCCCCGGACGGCCGAGCACGCCCGCCTCGCCGACGCCACCGGCCGCGCGGAGTCCGACCTCTTCTCGGCCAACCCCTGGTACGAGTGGGGTCCCTACCTCAGCGAACGGGCCTGGGGGACGGTCCGCGAGGACTACTCGGCCGACGGCGACGCCTGGCGCTCGTTCCCGCACGACCACGCCCGGTCGCGCGCGTACCGGTGGAACGAGGACGGCATGGCCGGCATCTCCGACATCCGGCACGAGCTGTGCCTCGCCCTGGCCCTGTGGAACGGCAGGGACCCCATCCTCAAGGAGCGGATGTTCGGGCTCACCGGGCCCGAGGGCAACCACGGGGAGGACGCGAAGGAGTACTGGTGGTACCTCGAGGGGCTCCCCAGTCACGCCCTGCTGCACTGGCGGTACCACTACCCGCAGGCCGAGTTCCCCTACGGCCGGCTCGTCGACCACGGCCGGGGCCTGCGGGACCCGGAGCTCGAGCTGCTCGACACCGGTGTCTTCGACGACGACCGCTACTGGTCGGTCGACGTCACCTACGCCAAGGCCACCCCGACGGAGGTCCTCATGCGGGTCGTCGTCGAGAACCACGGGCCGGACGAGGCCACCATCGAGGTGCTGCCGACGCTGTGGTTCAGGAACACCTGGTCGTGGGCCCCGGGGGCGCCCCGCCCGCGGATCGAGGGGGACGGCACGGCGCTGGTGGTCGCCGACCACGCCCTGGCCGGCTACCGGCTGGAGGCGGCGCCCGGTCCGGACGGTCTTGCGCCGGAGGCGCTGTTCTGCGAGAACGAGACGAACCTGCCCCGGGTCTTCGGAGCCCCGCCGAGCACGCCGTACCCGAAGGACGGCATCAACGACCACGTCGTCGGCGGAGCCCCCACGGTCAACCCGGACGGGTTCGGTACCAAGGCGGCGCTGCGCCACCGGGTCACCGTCGCCGGCGGCGGGAGTGCCGAGCTCCGGCTGCGGCTGCACCGTCCGGGCGCGGGGGAGCCGGACGAGCCGGACTGGGCGGCGGCCCGGTTCGACGGGGTCGTCGCTGCCCGTGAGGCGGATGCCGACGAGTTCTACACGGCGCTGGCCCCGGCCGGGACCCCGCCGGAGCGGATGCGCATCCTGCGTCAGGCCTCCGCGGGCCTGGTGTGGAGCAAGCAGATCTACCCGTACGACGTCGCCCGCTGGCTCGACGGCGACCCGGGTCAGCCGCCGCCGCCGGAGTCGCACCGCACGGGCCGCAACGCCGGCTGGAGGCACCTCGACTCCTTCGACGTCCTCGCGATGCCCGACCCCTGGGAGTACCCCTGGTTCGCGGCCTGGGACCTCGGCTTCCACGCGGTCGCCTGGGCGCACCTGGACCCCGCGTTCGCCAAGTACCAGATGCTGGTGCTGCTCAGGGAGTGGTTCCAGCACCCCAACGGCGCGCTGCCCGCGTACGAGTGGAACTTCGACGACGTCAACCCACCCGTCCACGTCATGGCGGCCCTGCGGGTGTACCTCGTCGACGGTGCGCGCGACCGCGACTTCCTCGAGCGGGTCTTCCAGAAGCTGCTCGTCAACTTCACGTGGTGGCTCAACCGCCAGGACCCGGACGGCAACAACGTCTTCGGCGGGGGGTTCCTGGGGCTGGACAACATCAGCCCGCTGGACCGCTCGAACCTCCCCGACGGCGTTCGCCTGGAGCAGGCCGACGGCACCGCGTGGATGGCCTACTACGCGCTCTCCATGCTCGTCATCGCCGTCGAGCTGGCCGCGGATAACGAGGTGTACGAGGACATGGTCGTCAAGTTCCTCGAGCAGTTCCTGCAGATCAGCAAGGCCCTGGACGAGCAGGGCCTCTACGACGCCGAGGACGGCTTCTTCTACGACCGGCTCGTCCTCGCCTCGGGTGAGGCGACCCCCGTGAAGGTGCGGACCGTCACCGGGCTGATCCCGTTGCTGCCGGCGGTCGGCCTGCCCAGGCCACAGGCCGCCCTCACGGCGCGGCTCGGCAAGGGGTTCGCCCGGCTCCGCGAGCGGTGGGCCGGGGAGACCGATGCCGCCCTCGGACGGGTTCGCGAGGTCGACGGGCGGGAGACGGTCCTCGTCTCGGTGCTCAGGCCGGACGACCTCCGGGTGGCCCTGCGGGAGTTCCTCGACGAGGACGCGTTCCTCTCACCCCACGGCGTGCGTGCCGTCTCCAGGCGCTACGGCGGCCATCCGTACACCCTGCCCGGGGTTCCCGGCGCCACGATCGACTACGAGCCCGCGGAGTCCACGACGGCGATGTTCGGCGGCAACTCCAACTGGCGAGGCCCGGTGTGGATGCCCGTGAACTACCTGGTCGTCCGTCAGTTCGCGCGTCTGCACCGATTCCTCGGCGACGACTTCACCCTCGAGTACCCCACGGGCTCGGGCGGACGGTCGACGTTCGGCGAGGTCGCCCGGGACCTCAGTGACCGCCTCCTGTCGATCTGGCTGCCCGACGATGCCGGCCGGCGCCCGGTCTTCGGCGGGGTCCGCCGGATGCAGGAGGACCCCGCGTGGAAGGACAACCTGCTGTTCTTCGAGTACTTCCACGGCGACGACGGCGCCGGCCTCGGCGCCATGCACCAGACGGGGTGGACCGCTGTCGTGGTCGACCTCATCCTCGACCCACCGGGCGCGAGCTGAGGGGACGCCCGGCCGCCCGACCGCCGGGAGGCACGGGCACCGGTGGCCACCCGTGTACCGTCGGCGACGGTGACGCGCGCTCGCGCGACTCCCGTCAGCGGCGAGGACACGGATCATGGGACTGCGGAACCACGGGCTCGACGGGCCGACCTTCCAGATGCGCGAGAAGATCTTCGCGATCGGGGACGACTTCTGGATCGAGGATGCCGACGGCCGCCGGGCTTTCAAGGTCGACGGCAAGGCGGCGCGGCTCCGGGACACGTTCATCCTCGAGGACGCCCACGGCACCGAGGTCGCCAAGATCCAGGAGAAGAAGCTCAGCGTCCGCGACACGATGACCATCGAGAGCGGGTCGAGCAAGGCCACGGTCCACAAACGGCTCCTCGGCATCCGCGACCACTACGTCGTCGAGGTCGACGGCGGCGAGGACCTGAAGGTCCACGGCAACATCGTCGACCACGAGTACGAGATCGAGCGCGACGGACGGAAGGTCGCCGAGGTCTCGAAGAAGTGGTTCCGGGTCAGGGACACGTACGGGGTCCAGCTGGCCCAGGGTCAGGACGTGCCTCTCGTCCTCGCGATCACGGTGTGCGTCGACCAGATGGCCCGCGGCTGACGATCCGGTCGCCGGCCTGCGCGCCGGGTGGGCGCCGAGGCTGCCGGCGCGCAAGAATCACCACGTGAGAGTCCTCGCGGTGAGCGCACCCATCTACGCGCACACCCTCAACGCCGCGCCGTTCCTCGAAGGGCTCGCCGACCGGGGGGCCGAGGTGCACTGGGGGGTCGCGAGCCCGTGGGCGGGTCTGGCCACGGTGCCGCGGGCCCACGTCCACGACACCGGACCGGTACCGCCCTACCGCAACCGCCGGGGCCGCATCCGCGACGTCTCCGCGCGGTACGACTGGCTGCTCGCCGACGCCGCCGACCGGGTCGGGGCCGTCGAGGGGCTGGTTCGCGCGGTGCGGCCCGACGTCGTGCTCACCGACCACCTCGGCCACGCCGCCGCGGTCGTGTGCGAGCGCCTCGGGGTGCCCTGGGTGAGCTTCGGGGACGGGCCGCTGCACTACCCGGAGCCCACGACCCCGCCCTTCGGCGCCGGGCTGCCGTACCGCACACCGCGCCCCTGGGTCCAGCGGAACCTCGCCGTCCAGGCGGCCAGCCGCCGGCTGGTCATGGCCGCCGCCCAGACCCGCTACGACGCGCTGCGCGAGGACCTCGGGCTGTCACTCGGCGGCCCACCGGTGCTCGAGGCGGCGCTGTCGCCGCTGCTGCACCTGCACTGCGGCGCGCCCGAGCTCGAGTACCCGCGCGCCGACCTGCCCGGCCACGTGCACTTCGTCGGGGCGCTGCGACCCCCCGTGCCGCGGGGCTGGGCGCCGCCGGCCTGGTGGCGGGGACTGGCCGAGGAACACTCGGGCGACGTCGTCCTCGTCACCCAGGGGACCCTGCGCAGCGACCCGCGCGAGGTCCTCGCTCCGGCCCTCGAGGCGCTGCGGGCGCTCGGTCGGCCGGCCGTGCTCACCACCGGGGCCGGCGACCCACGGTCCCTCGGCGGCCCCGGGCTGGTGACCGGTCCGGGCGTGCCCGGGATCGCCGTCGAGTCGTTCGTGCCCTACGAGGCGGTCCTCCCGCACGCCGGTGCCTTCGTCACCAACGGCGGCTGGACCGGCGTGCTGCTCGCCCTCGCCCACGGCACGCCCGTGCTCCAGGTCGGCCGCACCGAGGAGAAGGCCGACATCGGTCGGCGGGTGGAGTGGTCGGGGGCAGGGCTGCACCTGGGCGACCGCCACCCCGACCCGCGCTCGCTGCGCCGGGCGCTGGAACGGCTGCGGGAGGGGCGGTTCCGGGTGGCGGCCCGGGGCATCGCCGCCTCGCTGGCGACCCGTGACCCCGGCCGGGACGGCGCCGAGCTCATCGCCGCGACGATGGCCCGGGTCGTGGGTGCCCGCGGCGCGTGACCCGGCTCAGCGCCCGGCCGGGTCCCCGAGCTCGAGCTCGAACCCCCGCAGCCAGTAGCCCTCGATGAGGTTGTCCCAGCCGAGCTCCGGCTCACCCACGATCCGGGGATGCCGACGCAGCAGCCGGGTCAGCAGGACGTCGGCCTCGAGCATCGCCAGCGGCTGACCGGGGCACTTGTGGGCGCCGTCCCCGAAGGTGAGCACGGTGGCGTTCACCCCAGCCGGCAGCGGTCGTCCCGGCCGCAGGGCCAGCGGGTCCTCGCCCACCGCCTCCGGGTCGGCGTTGGTGGCGCGCACGCAGACGTCCACGAGGTGCCCCGGCTCGATCGTCCACTGCTCGCCGCGGTCGCTGACCTGCACCGGGGCCGTCGCCCGGCGGTAGAGGTGTCCGACGACCGGCTCCAGGCGGATGACCTCGTCGAGGACGGCGAGCCGCTCGGCGGTGCCGGCGGCGAGGTAGCGCTCGCGCAGGGCGTCGTCGCGCAGCAGGTGCCACGCGGCCATGACGATGAACTCGCGGGTGGTCACCATGCCCGCGGTGCCGTAGGTGACGCACTCGACGAGGACCCCGGTGGTGCTGTAGCCCTCGTCGAGCAGGTGGCTGATGACGTCCTGGCGCCGCTCCCTGCGCCGGCGCCGCAGCGCGGGGCGGACGTCGGCGAGGTAGAACCGGACGATCGGGACCAGGCCGTTGACGGCCGCCATCGCCCACTGCCGGCCGCTGCGGCCCAGGTCGTCGCGGGTGATGTCGAACGGCGGCTGGTTGAAGAAGCTGACGAGCCGTCGCGCCATCCTCGGCACCGACGACTCGGTGAGCCCGACGACCTCGGCGGTGACCTCCACCGTGAAGAGGAGGGCGAGGTCGTCGAGCCGGAACCGGCCCCGGGCCGCCGCGTCGTCGAGCAGCCGGTCGGCGCAGCCCTCCATCTGCGGGGTGTAGCGCTCCACGACCGCCGGGGCGAAGAACCGGGCCACCTTGCGCCGCTGGTCGTCGTGGCGCGGACCGTCGGAGACGAGGATGGGGTGGTGGTCCAGGTACCCCTGCGGGATCTTCTCGGCGGTGAACCCCGCCTGGCGGGTGGCGTCGCGGGCACGGAGCACCTGCCGGGCCGCCTCGAGCGAGCGGACCCGCCACACGTGGCCCTCGCGCTCGACCCGCTGCCCGTCGGCCTCCCCGGGCTTCACCGCTCGACGCTGCGACCGCTCCACGCCGGTGAGACTATCCGGACGTGGGGCGCCGCCCACGGCCGGGCGGGGGCCCCGGTGCGTTGCGCCGGCGGGAGCGCCCGAGGGCGGCCACCGGCGGGCCGGGGGTGTATTCATGTGTCATGGACGTGATGCGGGTGCGGGCCATCCACACCTACCCCGAGAAGCGCGGGCCCGCGGTCGCACACACCTCCGTGCGGGTCGACGAGGCCGGTCTGGCCGGGGACCGACGCAGGCGGGCTGCGGTCTCGCTCGTCGGCGCCGACTCGCCGCAGACGCGGGCCAACCTCGTCCTCGACGGGCCCACGGCCGCCGTGGAGACCCTCGACGGCCGGGTCGTGCGGATCGGCGGGGTGCTGCTCGCCGTCGAGTCCACCGGCAACCACTGTGCCGGGCTCTACGGCGCGGTGGGGCAGCCCGGCACCCTGCGCGTGGGCGACCCGGTGGAGGTCGTGGAGGAGCAGGCGTGACCGCGGTCGTCGGGGCGCGCCACGACGCCGGCGTCGACCGGCTCGTCGAGAGCTACCGCGCCATCCCACCCGGTGCCCCGGTGCGGCTCGCCAAGCGCACGAGCAACCTCTTCCGGCCCCGTCATGCCACCGGTGCCCCCGGCCTGGACACCTCGGGCCTCACCGGCGTCGTCGCCGTGGACCCGGCGGCTCGCACCGCCGACGTCCAGGGGATGTGCACGTACGAAGACCTCGTCGACGCCACCCTCGCCCACGGGCTCAGCCCCCTCGTCGTCCCGCAGCTGAAGACGATCACCCTCGGCGGCGCGGTGACCGGGCTCGGCATCGAGTCGGCGTCGTTCCGCAACGGGCTGCCGCACGAGTCCGTGCTCGAGCTCGACGTCCTCACCGGGAGCGGTGACGTCGTCACCGCCGACCCGACCGAGCGGCACGTCGACCTGTACCGGGGCTTCGCCAACTCCTACGGCACGCTCGGCTACGCCACCCGGCTGCGGATCGCGCTGGAGCCCGTCGGGCGCACCGTGTCCCTGCGCGAGGTGCGCTTCGACGACCTCGACGCGCTCTGCGGCGTCGTGGCCGAGGTGATGGACACCGGGGCCCACGCGGGCGAGGACGTCGACTACCTCGACGGCGTGGTCTTCACCGCCGACGAGTCCTACCTCGTCCTCGGCCGGCGCACCGACGACCCGGGGCCCACCAGCGACTACACCGGGCGCGAGGTCTACTACCGCTCCATGCGGCACGGCGGCGCCACGCCGAGGCGCGACCTGCTCACCACGCACGGCTACCTCTGGCGCTGGGACACCGACTGGTTCTGGTGCAGCCGGGCCTTCGGCGCGCAGCACCCGATGCTCCGTCGCGTCTGGCCGCGCCGCTGGCTGCGGTCGAGCGTGTACTGGCGGCTCGTGGCCCTCGACCGGCGCTTCGACGTGGCCGACCGCCTCGAGGCGCGCCGGGGCCGGCCGCCGCGGGAGCGGGTCGTCCAGGACGTCGAGATCCCCCTGGACCGGACGGCCGAGTTCCTCCGGTGGTTCCTCCGCGAGGTGCCGATCGAGCCGATCTGGCTCTGCCCCCTCCAGCTGCGGGACGACCGGTCGTGGACCCTGTACCCGCTGCGGCCGGGGGAGCGGTACGTCAACGTCGGCTTCTGGTCGACGGTCCCGGCCACACCGGGGCGGCCCGGTGCCGTCAACCGCCGGATCGAGGAGCGGGTGGGCGACCTGGGCGGCCACAAGTCCCTGTACTCGGAGGCCTTCTACGACGAGGAGACCTTCTGGAGCCACTACGGCGGTGCCGAGTACCCGGCGCTCAAGGAGCGCTACGACCCCGACCACCGACTACCCGACCTGTACGCGAAGGCCGTCCGCGGAGCCTGACCGGAGAGGAACGCCATGACCATCGCCGACATCGTCGAGTCCGTCGCCGACGGGCCCCTGCCGCTGCGCTTCGAGGCCTACGACGGCTCGGGGTCGGGGCCGCTCGACGCCGCCCGCACGATGCGCCTGCGCACCCCGCGGGGCGCGGCCTACCTCGCCACCGCGCCGGGCGACCTCGGGCTGGCCCGGGCCTACGTGTCCGGGGACCTGGTCGTCGACGGCGTGCACCCCGGCGACCCCTACGACCTCCTCGTCGACATGGCGGGGGTGCGGTTCCGCCGCCCGACGCCGAGGCTCGGGCTCGAGGTGGCGCGCACGCTCGGGCTCCGGGGCCTGACCCCGCCGCCCCCGCCACCGCAGGAGACGCTGCCGCGCTGGCGGCGCGTCGCCGAGGGGCTGCGGCACTCCAGCGGCCGTGACGCCGAGGCCATCCACCACCACTACGACGTGTCGAACCGGTTCTACGAGCTGGTGCTCGGGCCGTCGATGACGTACACGTGCGCCTGCTACCCCTCGGCCGACGCCACCCTCGAGCAGGCGCAGGAGAACAAGTACCGGCTCGTCTTCGACAAGCTCGCGCTGCAGGAGGGCGACCGGCTCCTCGACATCGGCTGCGGGTGGGGCGGCATGGTCCGCTACGCCGCCCGCCGCGGAGTGCAGGTGCTCGGGGTGACGCTGTCGAGGCAGCAGGCGCTGTGGGCGCAGAAGGCGATCGCCGAGGAGGGTCTGGCCCACCGTGCGGAGGTGCGCCACGGCGACTACCGCGGCGTCACCGAGTCGGGCTTCGACGCGGTCTCCTCGATCGGCCTCACCGAGCACGTCGGGGTGCGCAACTACCCCGCGTACTTCACCTTCGTCCGCGACCGGCTGCGCGCGGGCGGCCTGCTGCTCAACCACTGCATCACGCGCCCGCACAACCGGCGCCAGGAGACGGGTCCCTTCATCGACCGCTACGTCTTCCCCGACGGCGAGCTCACCGGGTCCGGCACGATCGTCACCCGCGCGCAGGACAGCGGGCTCGAGGTGCTGCACGAGGAGAACCTGCGCGAGCACTACGCCCTGACGCTCGCCGGGTGGTGCCGCAACCTCGTGGCGCGCTGGGACGAGTGCGTCGCCGAGGTGGGCGAGGGCACCGCCCGCGTCTGGGGCCTCTACATGGCCGGCTCGCGGCTGGGCTTCGAGCGCAACGACATCCAGCTGCACCACGTCCTCGCGGCGCGCACCGACGAGCGCGGCCGGCACGGCCGGCCCTTGCGTCCCTGGTGGACCCCCTGACGCGCACCGGGCCCCCATCCGCCCTGGTCAACATTTCGGGGTTACGTGGAAATGTCGACATGGCACGGCTTGCCAACCCCTGCTACGTCGACGTTTCGGGGTAACCCCGAAATGTCGGAGCGGATGGGGCGGGTCAGGCCGGTGGGGCGCCCAGGCCGTCCCAGGCGAGGGTCGTGAGGGCGCCGGCGAGGTCGTCGGCGCTGCGCCCGGAGGCGGCCGCCCCGTCGGCCAGCCACGCGTCGGCGGCCGCCCGCACCATGCCCACCAGGGCCACACCCCAGAGGTGCGCCGTGGCGTCGTCGACCGCGCCCCCGCGTCCGGCGCCGACGATGCCCGCGACGTGCTCGGCGATCCGGCCGGTCATCCCGGCAGCGACGTCCCCGGCGGGCCGCTCGCCCGGGGGGAGGATCGGGGCGTTGACGATGAACCGGTACACCTCCGGGTCGTCCTCGACGAGGTGGAGGTAGGCGGCGATGACGGCGCGCACCACCTCGCGCGGGGGCAGGGTGCGGTCGCCCTCGGGTCCACCGGCCGCCCGGGTGATGCCGCGGATGATCGTGTGGTCCACCCGGTCGGCGACGGCCGCGTAGAGACCGGCCCGGTCGGTGAAGTGCCGGTAGACCACCGTCTTGGAGGTGCCGGCCGCGGCGGCGATGTCGTCCATCCCCACGCCGGCGCCGTGTCGGCGGACGGCGCGCACGGTGGCCTCGACGAGCTCGCCGCGCCGGGCGAGGCGGTGCTCGTCCCACCGGGCGCTGCGGCCGTCGGGCCGGTCCGTGGCGGAGTCCACGGGCCCGACGGTAGCAGGGACCCGAGGTACCTGTTACCGTCGGTATCGGACAACCCGGCGTGGGCCGACCGCCCCGTCACCCCACCGCACCCCCAGGAGCCAGACCGGTGCCCAGCCCCCGTCGCGCCGCCGTCCTCGGCGGCAACCGCATCCCCTTCGCCCGCCAGTTCGGCGCCTACGCCGAGGCCTCGAACCAGGACATGCTGACCTCCGCCCTCGAGGGCCTCGTCGCCCGCCACGGGCTCGCCGGCGAGCGGCTCGGCGAGGTCGTCGCGGGGGCGGTCATCAAGCACAGCCGCGACTTCAACCTCACCCGTGAGGCGGTGCTCGGGTCGAGCCTGGCCGCCACGACGCCGGCCTACGACGTGCAGCAGGCGTGCGGCACCGGGCTCGAGGCCACCATCCTCGTCGCCAACAAGATCGTCCTCGGCCAGGCCGACTCCGGCATCGCGGGCGGGGTCGACAGCGCGTCCGACGCCCCGGTGGTCGTCCACGAGAAGCTGCGCCGCAAGCTGCTCCGACTCGGCCGGGCGAGGACCGCCACCGACCGCGCCAAGGCCCTCGCGACGCTCCGGCCCACCGACATCGGCATCCAGACCCCGGCCAACACCGAGCCGCGCACCGGGCTGTCGATGGGCGAGCACATGGCCATCACCGCGGCCCGTTGGGGCGTCACCCGGGAGGCGCAGGACGAGCTGGCCCTGGCGAGCCACGCGAACCTGGCGGCCGCCTACGACCGCGGCTTCTTCGACGACCTGATGACCCCCTACCTCGGGCTCACCCGCGACCAGAACCTGCGCCCCGACACCACGCCCGAGAAGATGGCGTCGCTGCGCACCGTGTTCGGGTCCGGCGAGGACGCGACGATGACGGCCGGCAACTCGACGGCGCTCACCGACGGCGCGTCGACCGTGCTCCTCGGGTCCGAGGACTGGGCCGACGAGCACGGCCTGACCCCACTGGCGTGGTTCGTCGACGGCGAGACCGCCGCGGTCGACTACGTCTCCGGCGACGAGGGCCTGCTCATGGCGCCGGCCTACGCCGTGCCCCGGATGCTGGCCCGCACCGGCCTGAGCCTCCAGGACTTCGACGTCTACGAGATCCACGAGGCGTTCGCCGCCACCGTGCTGACCACGCTCGCCGCCTGGGAGGACGAGACCTTCTGCCGCGAGCGGCTCGGCCTGGACGCGCCCCTCGGCCCGATCGACCGCACCCGGCTGAACCCGAACGGCTCCTCGCTGGCCGCCGGCCACCCCTTCGCCGCCACCGGCGGGCGGATCGTCGCCGGCCTGGCCAAGGAGCTGCACGCCAAGGGCCCGGGTGCGCGCGGGCTGGTCTCGGTGTGCGCCGCCGGCGGCCAGGGCGTCGTCGCGATCCTCGAGGCGGCCTGAGATGGCCCGCAGCGACGCCTACACCTCCTTCGTCGCGGGAGGGGTCGGCAAGAAGCTCGCCACCACCCTGGGGCTGCCCCAGCCGGTGCCGCTGCGGCGGTACGAGCCGGGCGCCCCGCTGCTAGAGGGGCCGCTGCTCGCCGGGGGCCACGGCGACACCCCGGCGCTCACGGCCCTGCGCGACGGGCTGGCCACCGCCGGGGCGGACCTCGTCGACACGGTGCCCGAGGAGGGGCGGCTCGGCGGCGTCGTCGTCGACCTGACCGCCGCCGACGGCCCGGAGGACCTCGAGGCGCTGCGCGCCACCCTCGGCCCGGCCCTGCGGCGGCTGCGCCGGTGCGCGCGCGTCGTCGTCGTCGGCCGCGACCCGCGGCGGGCGGCGACCGTGGGCCAGCGCGCCGCCCGCCGGGCGCTGGAGGGGATCACCCGCAGCGTCGCCAAGGAGCTGCGGGCCGGCGCCACCGCCAACCTCGTCCTCGTCGCCGACGGCAACGAGGCCGCGGCGCTCGGCACCGTCGTCTTCCTCCTCTCGGCGCGGTCGGCCTACGTCGACGGCCAGGTCCTCCGCGTGGGGGAGGGCGAGGTCGCCGGGGCACCGGCGGACCCCGACCGCCCGCTCGAGGGAAAGGTCGCGGTCGTGACCGGTGCGGCCCGCGGCATCGGGGCCGACATCGCCCGGACCCTGGCGCGCGACGGCGCCACGCTCGTCTGCGTCGACGTCCCGGCGGCGGGCGCCGCCCTCGCGGGCGTGGCCAACGAGGTCGGCGGCACCGCGCTCCAGGCCGACGTCACGGCCGCCGACGCGGGGACCCGCATCGTGGAGCACGCCCGCGCGCGCCACGGTGGCCTCGACCTCGTCGTCCACAACGCCGGCATCACCCGCGACAAGCTGCTCGCCAACACCGACGCCGACCGGTGGGCGAGCGTGCTCGAGGTCAACCTCCGCTCGATCCTGCGGATGAACGAGGCGCTGCTCGGCGCGGACGGCCTGCGCGACGGCGGCCGGATGGTGCTGGTCTCGTCCATCGCCGGGATCGCCGGCAACCGCGGGCAGACGAACTACGCGGCCTCCAAGGCGGGGGTCATCGGCCTCGTCGACGGGTACGCGGCCGACGAGGGGCTGCGCCGGCGCGGCATCACGGTCAACGCCGTGGCGCCCGGCTTCATCGAGACCGAGATGACCGCGAGGGTCCCCTTCGCCACGCGGGAGCTCGGCCGCCGGCTCAACAGCCTCGCCCAGGGCGGGCTGCCGGTCGACGTCGCCGAGACGATCGGGTACTTCGCAGCCGACGCCCAGGGCGCCGTCAACGGCAACGTCGTGCGGGTCTGCGGCCAGAGCCTCCTGGGGGCCTGAGGTGCCCACCGAGACCCTGGCCGGGCTGCCGGCGACCGCACCGCTGCTCGCCCGCGCCGTGCTCACCGCGCGCGGCCGCCGCGGGAGCACGGTGCCGGAGCGGACCCTGCGCGTGGAGGACGTGCCGGTCGACCGGGCCCGGCTCGCCACCTACCAGCGGCTCACCGGGTACGCCGTCTCGGACACCCTGCCCCAGCCCTACCCCTGGGTGCTGGCCTTCCCGGTGCAGACGGCGCTGATGACGCGCGGCGACTTCCCGGTCGCCCTTCCGGGCATGGTCCACCTCGAGAACCGGGTCACCACCCACCGCCGGATGGACGCCGCCGAGCCGCTGACCCTCGAGGTCACCGCGGGCGACCTGCGTCCCCACCGCCGCGGCCGCACCCTGGACGTCCGGCTCGAGGCGAGCGTCGGCGACGAGCTCGTCTGGGAGTGCGACAGCGTCTACCTCAGCCCGGGCCGGGGCGAGGCCGACGCGCCCCGGGGGGAGGCGCCACCCGGGCTGCCCGCCGGCCCGCCCGTCGCCCGCTGGCGGCTCGCCGAGGACCTCGGCCGCCGGTACGCCGGGGTCTCCGGCGACGTCAACCCGATCCACCTGCACCCGCTCACGGCGCGGTTGCTCGGCACGAAGCGGCACATCGCCCACGGGATGTGGTCCTACGCGCGGACGCTCGCGGCCCTCGGGCGGACCTCGCTCGGCCCCTCGACGAGCCGGGTGTGGTTCACCCACAAGGTGTACCTACCGAGCACGGTCGAGCTCGTCGTCGACCACTCGGGTCGCGGCGTCGTCGCCGGGCTGCGCGCCGCGAAGGACCCGGAGAAGCGGCTGCTCGCGCTCACGCTCGACGGGTAGCCGCCTCGGCGCACAGGGGGCGGCCATGGTCCGACCGGGCTATGGCCACCGGTTGTCCCTGTCCATACCGTAGGGGGTTCCGGGACACCAAGGTCCCGGCGGTTCGTGACACCCACCGACAGCCGTCGTGCGCGTCCACGGGCCTGAGCCCACGCAGGGAAGGCTCCGCATGTCCTCGAACGACCTCCCCCGGCAGCGACCAGTTGTGGCCCTGACCTCGGCCCTCGCCGTCGGCGCGCTCGCCGTGACCCTCAGCACGGTCCACCTGGCGTCGCCCTCCGGGTCCGCCACCAGCGACGCCGTCGTGCAGCCAGCCGCCGCCCCACCCGGGGTCGCGCCCACCGGGTGGATCGCGATCCAGACGGGTGCGACGTCACGGGTCACCTACCACGACGCCGTCGACGGCACGGCCACCCTGGTGCAGCCCCTGACGTCGGGCAACAACTGCTCCCTCGGGCAGGTCACCGACACGACCAAGAGGTACGTGACGTTCACCGGCACGCTCGACGGTGTCGGCGGGACGTTCAGCGAGTCGCTCGCGTCGTACGAGAACGGCTCGATCGGCGTCAAGGAGAAGAAGAGCGGCGTGTCGTGCTCCCGCGTCGACGCCCCTGTGGAGGTGCTCGACCTCAAGCTCGGCAAGGCGCTGCCGAGCGGCACCATGGCCTCGGCCGCCTTCCTGGACCTCGAGATGAAGCAGAGTGCCCGCATCCTCGCCACGGCCAGGTTCAAGGGTCAGGACCAGGGGACGTTCGAGCTGCAGAGCGGGGCCAGCGTGGGGCTCGCACCCATCGCGGACCACGTGAGCACGTGCACCGGGTCGGCCGACTCCGGCCCCGACTCCGGCACCAACGACAACTGCCGCTGGGCGATCAGCGTGCCGTCGTGGTCGGCGGAGCCCGACGACGGCATCTACTTCGACGAGCTCGTGCTCGAGGCCAGTAGTGGGTCGTTCTCGCTCGAGGGCGGGGCCGACGGCACGTACGAACCCGCCCCGCTCGCCCCGGCCGACGCCTCCGTCATCGAGGTCGTCGACCAGACCCTGTCCTGCGGTGACCGCACCCAGACGATCTTCGCCTCGGGTGATGCCCCGAAGGCCACGGTCGCCCGCCTCGGCAACAGCGACGGCACGCCGTGCCTGCCGGTCCCGTACTCGTTGGACACCGGGGTGCGCGAGGGCAACGGCTTCGCGCAGTTCCTCAAGCCGCTGAACACCCAGGTCACGGCCCAGTTCGTCTGGGACCTCGAGTGGACGTTCGACACGACTGCGGAGACCACGGTGCTCCCCGATCTCAGCATCGACTACGAGATCCCGGCCCCGGACCTCGACTACGTGAGGCTCGGATGGTGTCCGGACCCCACCTACGACTCGACCGGCGCCTTCCTCGGGTACACGGGCACGTTGCCCGAGTCCTGGGACCAGGAGCCCGACTACCCGGGCACCCAGTTCGCCTGCGTGATCTCGCGTGACGCCAAGGCCGCCGCCGACGACACGGTCGTCTCCCGCGACCTCGTGTACGTCTACGGCGACGCCCGCCTGATCGGCGGCTGACCCGACCCCGCGGCATCGCCGTCTCGGGGTGCGGGGCTAAGCCTCCGCACCCCGAGACGCGCCAGGATGCTGCCGGCCTGCGCCAGGGCGGCGTCGGCGTCCTTGACGTCGTGCCGGAGGTGAGCGAGCCGGCCGCGGAGTGCGAGGAGCAGGGCCTCCTCGTAGGGGAGCTCCTGCTCGCGGGCGGCGACGAGCCCGGTCTCAACCATCTCATCGGCCTCGTCCAGCCGTCCCAGGTCGGCCAGGGCGTGGCCCCGCTGGAGGCAGGTGCGCGGCAACGACAACGTGGCGTCCGCCCGGGCGCTCCGCTCGGCCTCCGCGACGGTCTCGAGGGCCTCCCCCGGACGGCCGGCCCGGGTCACGGCGTCGGCGCGGACCAGGGCCGCCTCGAGCGCGCTGGCCGGGCTCCCGATCTGCTCGAACCGCGCCTGCGCCCGGCGTGCCGTCTCCTCGGCGTCGGCGAGTGCCCCCAGCTGGATCTGGGCACGGGCCAGCTGCACCTCACCCTCACCGAGGAACAGCACGGCACCCGACGCCCGTAGGACGCGGATCGCGTCGTGCAGGACCTCCTCGGCCTCGTCGAGCCGACCCTGGTTGACGAGGAGCTCGGCGCGGTTGACGTCGATCTGGGCCGCCGTGAACGCGCTCCCGACCTCGAGGGCCAGGGTGCGGCTGGATGCGTACCACTCCACCGCCTCGCTCCACCGGCCGGCGAAGTAGTCGAAGGCGCCGAGGTTGTTCCTCACGATGGCCTCCTGGTAGCGCAGGCCGTTGTCGATGCAGATCTGCAGGGCCTGGCGCTGGCGCTCGCCGAGCCCCGGGACGCCGAGCTGCGACTCGGCGCGGTCCAGCTGGATCAGTGCTCCGACGAGGGTCTCGTGCTCGTCGAGTGCGCTGGCTCGTTCGACCACCTTGGCAGCCCAGCGACGAGCCTCCTTGGGGCGTTCCTGGTCCGCACGGACCCGGGCGGTCAGGGCGTCGAGCCGCACTTCGACACGGTCGGCCTCGGGACGGCCGGAGTACGGGGCCAGCAGGGAGCGGGATCGCCCGGCGGCGCGCAGCGCGGTGGTGAAGGCGCCGGAGCGGACATGGACGGCTGCTTGGCGGGCCAGCACGTCCGCGGCCTGCACGGGGTCGTCGCCCAGGAGACGGACCGCGCGGCGGTAGGCGTCCAGCGAGTCCTCGAACATCCCCGCCAGGTCCCTCAGCTCGCCCACCGTGGCCCACAGGCGGGCTCGGTCGGCCCCGGTCACCGCGGGAACGCGGCGGCTCACGTCCAGCGCCGTGACGAACTGTTCGGCAGCGTCGGCGTTGGCGTACGAGCGGCGGGCCAGGTCGCCGGCCCGCTGGGTGTACGTCCATGTTCGGACGGCGTCCCCGGACCGGGAGAAGTGCAGCGCGAGCGTGGGCGAGTCGACGTCCAGGTCGGTGCTCATCCGCTCGAGGACCTCGCCGGCGGTCTGGTGGAGTCGGGCTCGCAGCTTGTACGCCAACCCTTCGTACGCTGCGTCCCGGACGAGGCTGTTACGGAACTGGATGCGGTTCGGGCCGTCCGGCTCGAGGAACGCTGCGAGGTCGTCGTAGGTCACGGCGTCGACCTCGAGGCCGTCCGCACGCAGCGTGGCGTTGACGATCTCGCGTCGGAAGCTGCGCCCGAGGACCGCGGCGTACCGCAGCACCCGGCGGGAAAGCGGGGAGAGCCGGTCGATCTGGGCGCTCATGGCGGCTTGGAGGGACTCGGGCAGGAGCGCCACCGACCCGGTCCCTCGCGCCAGCCTGGTGACCTCCTCGACGTATAGCGGGTTGCCGTCGGCCCGGTCGACGATCGCCGCGACCTCGTGAGGGCGCAACGGGGACTGCTCGGTCGCCACGATGACCAGCTGCTCGATGACCTCGGGGGGCAGCGGCTCGAGGGTGACCCGGCTGCCACCCTCCGGGAGGAAGCCGCCCTCGTCGCCCCGCCGGACGGCGACCACGGCCCAGGCGCGCCCATCAGTGGCCGTCGCCACGCGCCCCAGGAAGTGCGCCGACGCGCCGTCGACCCAGTGCGCCTCCTCGACGACAACGACGTGCGGACCAGGGACCAGGCGCCCGATCAGGTCGATGGCGACGTCGGCCAACCGGTCGGCCCGGAACGCGGGGTCGATGCGGTCCACCTCGGGCGTCGAGGGCACCATCACCTGTGCCACGTCCGCGACGAGGGGTGCGAAGGGCAGGAGGTCCGGTGCCGCCTCGCGAAGGCTGGCCAGGAGCATGGCTCCCATCCGCTCGGGGGTGTCCCGCTCGATGCCGAGCAGCGCCCGCACCGGGTCGCGCAGCACGCGGTAGGTGCTCGTCAAGCCGTAGGGCTCGCCGCGCAGGAGGGTGAGCGTGGCCGCGGGTGCACGTTCGAGGGCCTCGTGGACCAGGCGCGACTTGCCCGTGCCGGTCGCGCCGTCGACGACGATCGCCCCGCCCTCGCCGCCGAGGGCCCGCGCCAGGGCTTCGGCGACCCTCACGACGTCGCCCTCGCGGCCGAGGAACGGCAGGCGCGCCTCGGCGGTCGCCTCCCTCGTGCCCGTCTCCGCACCGACCTCGTGGACGAGCAGCGGCACCGACTTGCCCTTCATGGCGAACGGGCCCGCCGGCGTCACCTGGAATGTCGTCCGCGAGTGCTCCAGCACCGCTGGGTGGACGTAGAGCGCCCCCTCCGGGGCCTTGGACATGATCCGGGCCGCGGTGTTCGTCGTGTCGCCCATCGCCGAGTAGGCCGCGCGCTCGTCGATCCCGACCTCGGCCGCGAAGACGTGCCCGCGGTTGGCCCCGAGCTGGACCGGAAAGGGTAGGTCGGCCTCCGCCACGCGTCGCAGTGCGCGCACCATCCGGCCCTCGTCGTCCTCGCGCGTGAACGGGACGCCGGAGCCGAGGAAGAACTTGCCGCCGTCGGTGTCGAGGTCGGTCGCCAGCATCGTGACGCCCTCCGGGGCGAGGGCGTCCTCCACGAGCGTGACCAGCCGGTGGAGCCGCTCGCCGAGCTCTTCGACGCCAGTGTGGGCGAGGACGTCGTCGGTCCCCGAGAAGCGGATGAACGCGATCGTCGCGATCCGATGCTCCGGGTCGGGGGGGCCGTCGGCGAGGTGCTCCCCGAGCTCGCGCGGGAAGAGCGTGGCCAGCAGCGCGGCGTCCCCCGGTGGGGGAGTCGGGGCTCCCGGAGCCTGCGTGTGGGCCCGCCGGCGGCGCAGCAGGAGCGCTCCGTCCTCCCGGGGTCGGGTGGAGCCCGCGGGGAGTCGAGCGGCGGTCGCGGGGGTCACCACGACCTGCCCGGCCTCGGCGACCTTCTCGGCATCCGCCGTCGCCGAGGCACCGGGCCCGAGGATCAGCAGCTCGCGGGTGGGGGAGCCCACGAGGAAGAGGTGGATGTCCCCGGAGTGCACGCCCACCGACATCGACAGGGACAGCCGCCCGACGGACGTGCGGACCTTGGCCGACTCGCGCAGCGCCGCCCGCATCTCGACGGCGGCGTCACAGGCCTGCTCGGGGTGGTCCGGCCCGCGGAAGAGGAAGAGCAGGGCGTCCCCGCCGAACTTCAGCAGCTCCCCACCCCTGGCCGCGCTGATCCGCAGCATCGGGGAGAAGACGCGGTTCAGCGTGTCGACGATCTCCTCGGCCCCGATCCGACCCCGACGGGAGAGACGCTCGGTGAGGGCGGTGAACCCCGAGATGTCGGCGAAGACGAGGGTGCCGTCGACGACGCGCCCCCTGGCGCCGGGGGCCTCGTGGTCCCACCGGAGCGCGACGGGGGGGACGTGGCGACGCAGGTCAGGCACGTGCTCGGTCCGCCTTTCTCCGGGTCAGTCGCGGTGGCACCGGGCCGTGGGTAGTATCCCGCATGCTCGACGCCGACCGGCAGACCGCCCATCGGCCGCGACACCGAGTCGGAGGTTGGCGTGAGACTCACGTTCCTGGGCGTCCGGGGGTCCACCTGCGCTCCCGGCGCGGACTTCGTCCGGTACGGCGGACACACGTCGTGCATCGCGGTGACTCCCCGTGGCGGTGACAAGCCGACCCTGCTGCTCGACGCCGGCACCGGCATCCGCAGCGCCCCGGCGATGCTCCACGGCGACGCGTTCCGGGGCACGATCCTCGTGAGCCACCTGCACTGGGACCACGTGCAGGGCCTGCCGTTCTTCCCTGCAGGCGACCGCACGGACGCGATCGTCCGGATGCTCGTCCCGGCCCAGGGGGGCCGGTCCGGCCGTGACCTGCTGGCCCAGCTGATGTCTCCGCCCGGCTTCCCGATCGAGCCCGAGGGGCTGATCGGTGACTGGTCGTTCGAGACCCTCGAGGCGGGGCGGACCAGCGTGGAAGGGTTCGAGGTCACGGCCGTCGAGGTCGAGCACAAGGGCGGGAGGACCTTCGGGTACGTGCTCGAGGACGACGGGTACCGGGTCGCCTACGTCCCCGACCACGCGCCGGCGGTCGGGGTGTCCGAGGACCTCCTCGCCGCGCTCGACGGGATCGACGTGCTGGTCCACGACGCGCAGTTCCTCGAGTGGGAGCGCCCCAGGGCCCGCGACTACGGTCACGCGACGGTCGACGACGCCGTGCACCTCGGCGAGCGCGTCGGCGCCCGTACGGTCGTGCTGTTCCACCACGGACCGCACCGCACCGACGACGCCCTCGACACGATGGCCGACGTCGTCCCCACCGAGCTCGAGGTCGTCACGGCCCGCGAGGGCCTGGTCATCGACTCCCGCGAGGGCGTGCTCGTCGACGCCTGACCAGCCGGCCGTGGACGCGCGTCCGGGCCGGGCCGCGGCGTCCCTACACTGCCGCTCGTGCGGATCCTCTCGGTCTCGGACCTGCACTACCGGCTGCCCCACTACGACTGGCTCGTCGGTGCCGCGGCGGACGTCGACGTCGTCGTGATCGCCGGCGACCTCGCCGACGTCGTCAACCCGGTACCGGTGGAGGTGCAGGCGGTCGTGCTGACCTCCTACCTCGAGCGGCTCGCCGAGCACGGCCCGGTCGTGGTGTCGTCCGGCAACCACGACCTCGACGGGCCCGGCCCGGCGGGCGAGCAGGTCGCCGGGTGGCTGCGGCGGGTGCGGCACGCGCAGGTCGTCACCGACGGCTCCTCGGTCGACGTCGACGGCGTCCGCTTCACCGCGTGCCCGTGGTGGGACGGGCCGCTGACCCGCGAGGAGGTGGGTGCGCAGCTCGAGGAGGCCGCGCGCGACCGCCCCGCGACGTGGGTGTGGGCCTACCACTCGCCTCCTGCGGGCACCCCCCTGTGCAGAGACCGGCGCCGCGAGTTTCCCGACCACGACCTCGCCGCGTGGATCGAGCAGTACCAGCCCGACGTCGTCCTCACCGGCCACATCCACCAGGCGCCGTGGGTCGACGGCGGCTCGTGGCGGGCTCGGCTCGGCCGCAGCTGGGTGTTCAACGCGGGCAAGCAGATCGGCCCGGTGCCGGCACACGTCACCATCGACACGGTCGCCGGCACGGCCGAGTGGTTCGGCGTCGTCGAGACCGACGGCGTCGAGCTCGGCTGAGGTCGCCGGTCAGTGACCCTCGGGGTCGCGAGCCGACCCGGTGCTCGCCCGTGGTCCCTGGTGGTGCACGAGCGTGTCGAGGATCTGGTCGACCATCCCGAGGTGCCCGCTGAGGCCGGAGAACTGCTGCTTGACGTCGACGAGGTACTGGGTGAGGCCGTCGAGCCGGGCGGCCGTCATCCGCAGCACGGCGAGCGCGGCGCCCGGCCGCTCGGTGAGGAAGGCCTCGGGGTCCGCAACGACCCGCACGGCGACGTCGTCGACCGCGCGCACCGTGGCGGTGGCCGGCTGTCCGAGGACGAAGGAGAGCTCGCCGAAGACGGCGCCCGGCGTGTCGATGCGGGCGAAGGGGGTGCCGTCACGTTCCACGGTGACGGCACCGGACTCCAGGACGAGGAGCTCGGCGGGCGTCACCCCCTCCTCGATGAGCACCGCACCGCCGGCGACCCGGCGCACGGGCAGGTCTGCGCAGAGGGCGAGCAGGTCGGTCACCCGCCCATTATGGGCGGGCGCGCGGGCCTCGTCGGGCACTGTCCCGTCACCCGGTCGGATGGGCGGGTCGTGCCAGTCCGGGGCGATACGCTCGCCGGATGGCGGGCGTGGACAGCGGCGGCGGGCGCCGTGGTGTCCACGGCACCCTGCGCTCCTGGGCCACGACCGCGCGCGCGGCGGTGCGTGCGCCGGGACCGGAGCGGACCGACGCCCTGCTGCTGCTCAAGGCCGCGGTCGCGGCCGTCATCGCCTGGCAGCTGGCCGTGCGGGTGATGGACAGCCCCACCCCGTTCTACGCGCCCCTCGCCGCTCTCCTCGTCGTCGACCGGACGATCGTGCGGTCGCTGTGGCAGAGCGTCGAGCGGGTCGTCGCGGTCGTCGTCGGCATGAGCGTCGCGTGGGTCGTCGGCACCTACCTCGGCGTCACCTGGTGGTCGATGACGTTCGTCATGCTCGTCGCCCTCCTCATCGGCCGCTGGGACCGGCTCGGCGAGCACGGCATCCAGGTGCCGATCATGGTGCTGCTCTCCCTGGTCACGGTGAAGTGGGCCGACGTCGACTTCACCTACCTCACCATCGTGGAGACCGTGCTCGGCGGTGCGGTGGGCGTGGCGGTCAACGCCGTGGTCCTGGCCCCGATGCACCTCACCGAGCCCCGGCGTGCCGTGCTGGACCTCACCGAACGGGTCCGCGGGCTGCTGGCGGACATGGCCGAGGGGGTCCGGACCGGCTGGGACGGCGACACCGCCCGGGAGTGGCACGGTCGCGCCACCCGCATCGGGGAGGCGGTCCCGGCGGTCCTCGAGGCGATCGCCACCGGCCGGGAGAGCACCCGGCTGAACCCCCGGCACCGGCTGCGGCCGGCTCGCATCGACTGGGACGGCTACGCCGCCACGGCGCAGGCCGTGCGACGGACCCAGTGGCCGGTCGCCGGGATCGCTCGCGCCCTCGCCGACGCCGCGGACGACGCGCAGTGGCAGGCCGCGCCCTCCGAGGACTGGCTCGCCGGCTACGCAGCCGTCCTGGACCGGCTCGGGGCCGCGGGGGTGCTGTTCGGGGTCCACACCGAGGACGCCGAGCGCGAGGTCGAGGAGCACCTGGCCGCCGCGGAGACCTCCCTGGACGACCTCGGGCGCCAGGTCCGCGAGACCACCCTGACGGACCCGAACGCGTGGCCGGCCTACGGCGCCCTCGTGCTCGAGGCCCGGCGCCTGGTCACCGAGGTGAGGGGCGGGCACCCCACCGCCTCGGTCCCCACCGACACCGGTCCGCTGCGGCTGCCGATCGCCGAGGCGGTCCCGGCCGTCGCCCAGCTCCAGCAGCAGGTGCCGGCCGCCCGGGAGCGCCTGCACGACGTGCTCGACGCCACCCTGCACGACCCGGCGCCGCCCGAGCAGCCCGCCGCCGGTCAGGACCCCGGTTGGCCGGGTGGTCCCGGACCGGTGCGCTGACGGCACGCCACACCGGCCGGCTCTCGCGGCGCCACCCGCCCGCGTGCTTGGCTGCTCCCGTGAGCACCGGGCCCGGGGCGCCGACGACGCGGTACGAGGACCTCGACGAGGAGTCGCAGGTCGCAGCGCTGCGCCGGGTTGCGGTGGCCGCCGCGGGCGCCTTCGGGCTCGCGGTGCACCGGCTCGAGCCCGTGCTGCACGGGTTCAACACGACCTTCCGGCTCGACACCGACGACGGGCGCACCCTGGCGCTGCGGGTCAACACCAACAGCGTGAGCACGCCGCCGCACGTGGCCGCGCAGCAGGCCTGGGTGCACGCCATCGCCCGCGACACCGACGTCGCGGTGCCCGACGCCGTCACCGGCCCCGACGGGCGCGCGGTCGTGGCGGTGCCCTGCCCCGAGCTGCGCCGCGACCTGCTGTGCGTCGTCAACACCTGGCTCGACGGACCGGACGTGGGGGAGTGCGACCCGGAGCAGGCGCACGCCCTGGGCCGGGCGATGGCCACCCTGCACGCGCACGCCCGCACCTTCGTGCTCCCCGAGGGGTGCGGCTTCCCGGTGTTCGACGAGCCGCTGTTCGGTGACCGCAACCTCCTCGAGGGCAGCCCGCTGCTCGAGCGGGCGGGCCGGCGGGTCGTCGACGAGGCCTTCGACCTGGCCCGTCGTGCCTTCGCCGTGCTCGCCGACCAGGCCGACGCGGTGCCGCTGCACGCCGACCTCCATGGCGGCAACCTCAAGTGGCACGACGGCCGGCTCGCGGTCTTCGACTTCGACGACGCCGGTGTCGGGGCCCCGGTGCTCGACCTCGCCATCGCGACCTTCTACGTCCGCGGCGCCGACCCCGCGGTGGAACGGGGGCTGCGGGCGGGCTACGCCCACGTGGCCCCGCTGCCGGCCGGGACCGAGCAGCTCGAGGCCCTGCTCGTGGCGCGCCAGCTGCTGCTCGCCAACAGCCTGCTCACGACCACCACCGCCCAGTGGCGCAGCCGGGCGGTCGAGTACCTCGCCACCACCGTGGCACGCCTGGAGCACCTCACCGCCACCGGCCGGTTCGTGCTCACCCCGGGCGGCTGAGCCCGCCGGGGCACCGGCGCCGCCGGCGGTGATCTCGTTCGCGGCGCCCGAGCGCCCCTCGTTAGGCTGTCCTGGTGCCCGCGCGCGGGCGCACCCACCCCACCCTCCACGAGGAGCCACGCCGATGTCTGCCCAGATCACCGTCCACGTCGCCGGGAGCGAGCGATCGGTGGCCGAGGGCACGACCTACGGCGAGCTCCTCGAGGGCGACCGCGACGTGCTCGTCGCGCGCGTGGACGGCGAGCTGCGCGACCTGCACCTTCCGGCCGCCGAGGGCGAGGTCGTCGAGCCGGTGACCGCCGCCGAGCAGGACGGCCTCGACGTGCTGCGCCACTCGGCCGCGCACGTCCTGGCCCAGGCCGTCCAGGAGCTGCACCCCACGGCCCGGCTCGGCATCGGCCCCCCGGTCCGCGACGGGTTCTACTACGACTTCGACGTCCAGGAGCCGTTCACCCCCGAGGACCTCAAGGCCCTCGAGAAGGTGATGCAGCGGATCGTCAACGAGGGGCAGACGTTCCGGCGCCGCGAGGTCTCCGACGAGGAGGCCGCGGTCGAGCTCGCGGACGAGCCGTACAAGGTCGAGCTCATCGGCCTCAAGGGCGGCGCCGCGGAGGACGCCGCCGAGGGGGCGGGCGTCGAGGTCGGCGGGGCCGGCCGGCTGACGATGTACGACAACCTGCGCCGCGACGGCTCGGTGGCCTGGGCCGACCTCTGCCGCGGTCCCCACGTGCCGACGACCAAGGTGCTCGGCAACGCCTTCCGGCTGATGCGCAGCGCCGCCGCGTACTGGCGCGGCTCGGAGCGCAACCCACAGCTCCAGCGGGTCTACGGCACCGCCTGGCCCACCAAGGACGACCTCAGGGCCTACCTCGAGCGCCTTGCCGAGGCCGAGCGCCGCGACCACCGCCGGCTCGGTGCCGAGCTCGACCTGTTCTCGTTCCCCGACGAGCTGGGCTCCGGCCTCCCCGTCTTCCATCCCAAGGGCGGGGTGCTCAAGCGGGAGATGGAGGACTACGCCCGGGCGCGCCACATCGAGGAGGGCTTCCAGTACGTCGGCACGCCGCACATCACCAAGGAGGGCCTGTTCCACACCTCGGGGCACCTCCCGTACTACGCCGACACGATGTACCCGCCGATGCAGCTCGAGGGGGCGGACTACTACCTCAAGGCGATGAACTGCCCGATGCACAACCTCATCTACCGGTCGCGCGGGCGGTCCTACCGCGACCTGCCGATGCGGCTGTTCGAGTTCGGGCACGTCTACCGGTACGAGAAGTCCGGCGTCGTCCACGGGCTCACCCGCGTGCGCGGTCTCGAGATGGACGACTCCCACTCGTACGTCACCGCCGAGCAGGCGCCGGCGGAGATCACGCACCTGCTCGAGTTCGTGCTGTCGCTCCTGCGTGACTTCGGGCTCGACGACTTCTACCTCGAGCTCTCGACCCGCGACGAGGCGGGCGAGAAGAGCGGGAAGTTCATCGGCAGCGAGGAGCAGTGGGCCGAGGCCACGCGCATCCTCGCCGAGGCGGGCGAGGCCTCCGGCCTCGACCTCGTCCCCGACCCCGGTGGCGCGGCGTTCTACGGGCCGAAGATCTCGGTGCAGGCCCGCGACGCGATCGGCCGCACCTGGCAGATGTCGACGATCCAGTACGACTTCAACCAGCCCGAGCGCTTCGGGCTCGAGTACCAGGCGAGCGACGGCTCGCGGCAGCGTCCGGTGATGATCCACTCCGCCAAGTTCGGGTCCGTGGAGCGGTTCATCGGCGTGCTCACCGAGCACTACGCCGGGGCCTTCCCGCCGTGGCTCTCGCCGGTGCAGGTCCTCGGCGTGCCCGTGGCCGACGAGTTCACCCCGTACCTGCGCGAGGTCGGCGACCGGCTGGCCGCCGAGGGCATCCGGTTCGAGCTCGACACGTCCGACGACCGCTTCCCGAAGAAGATCCGCAACGCGAGCAGGTCGAAGGTGCCGTTCGTGCTCATCGCGGGCGAGGACGACCGCTCCGCCGGGGCCGTGTCGTTCCGGTACCGCGACGGGTCGCAGAAGAACGGCGTGCCCGTCGACGACGCCGTCGCGGAGGTCCTCGAGGCGGTCCGCGAGCGTCGGCAGGTCTGACCGGCGTGGCGTCCGGCGTCCGGATGGTGGGACGTTCCGGGCCGCCCTCACGGGCGTCGTCACGGCAGTCACACGACACGCCGCCGACACGCCGGACGGGGGCAGGGCGCGGCCAAACTGCCGGCCGAACCCTCTTGCGGGGCAGCGCTCCCGGGACTAGAAATGTCCTACTCAACCACTTCGGTGGTGGAGGGATCGGGAAGGACCCGACCGCCTGCCCACACGGTTCGCCGTGAGGAGCGACCCGGTGATGCGGGTCGGCTGCGGTCGGAGGTCAGCCCGTGAGACGCGGAGCATCACGCCGAGTCACCAGAGGCCCCCGGGAGACTCATACTCACCCGGGGGCCTCACCCATGTGTGGGCAGGACCACGCGGCGCGAGCGCCCGGACCGTGCCATCCTCGGCACTGAACCGTTCCTGCGCAGGATGGAGCCGCCGGTGTCCGCACGGATGAACAAGAGCCTCTACGAGACCGAGCTCAAGCGGCTCCAGGCCGAGCTCGTCGAGATGCAGGCGTGGGTGCGCGAGAGCGGCGCGCGGATCGTCGTCGTCTTCGAGGGCCGCGACGCCGCCGGCAAGGGCTCGACGATCAAGCGGGTCACCGAGTACCTGAACCCGCGCATCGCCCGCATCGTCGCGCTGCCCTCGCCGACCGAGCGCGAGCGCACCCAGTGGTACTTCCAACGCTACGTGCCGCACCTCCCGGCGGCCGGCGAGATCGTGCTCATGGACCGCTCCTGGTACAACCGCGCCGGCGTCGAGCACGTCATGGGGTACTGCACCAACGCCGAGTACCACCGCTTCCTCCACCAGGCGCCCATCTTCGAGCGGATGCTCGTCGAGGACGGCATCATCCTGCTCAAGTACTGGTTCAGCGTCTCCGACACCGAGCAGGAGAAGCGGTTCCGGTCGCGGGCCGAGGACCCGATGCGGCACTGGAAGCTCAGCCCCAACGACGTCGCCTCGATCACGAAGTGGGAGGACTACTCCCGGGCCAAGGACGTGATGTTCGTGCACACCGACATCCCGGAGGCGCCGTGGTTCGAGGTGGAGTCCGACGACAAGCGCCGCGGCCGGGTCAACATGATCTCGCACCTGCTCGCCAGGGTGCCGTGGGAGCGGATCGACCACGACCCGATCACGGTGCCCCCACGGCCCGGCTCGAAGGGCTACGAACGGCCGCCGCGCAACGAGTCCACCCTGGTGCCCGACCACTCGCGCGAGGTCGAGGCCGCCACGGCCGCGCACGGGTCCTGAGCCGGACCCGCCGTGACCGAGCCGATCGAGTCCGTCGTCGTGCGGCCGGCCGAGCCGCGGGACGCCTTCGCCGTCGCGGCGCTGCACCTCCAGGCCGAGCGTGAGGGGGGCGCCGAGGTCGCGCCGGGCTTCCTCGACGCCCTCGCCGACGCCTGGCTGCGCGACCGCTCCCGGCACACCTGGCTGGCGGAGGACACGCGCCACAACCCTCTGGGCGTGGCCCACGGCACCGTGCTGCGGACCCTGCCCGGGCCCCGGCACCCGGGCAGGGGGCTGTTGCACCTCGGCTTCGTCTACGTGACCCGCGACGTGCGCGGGCGCGGCCTCGGGGAGCAGCTGCTCCACGCGGTCGTCGGGTGGTGCGAGACCCAGGGCGTGGAGCGGGTGCGGGTGGACGCCGCCCGCGCGGTGCGTCCGCTCTACGAGCACCTCGGCTTCGCCCCGCCGCCGGAGGCGGTCCTGGAGCTGACGGTCAGCCGAAGTCCCCGTCCAGCTGGGTGAGCCGGATGCTGTTGCCGGACGGGTCGCGGAAGCCGCAGTCGACGCCGTACGGCATCCGCTCGGGCAGGCTGGTGAACTCCACGCCCTTGGCCGCGAGCTCCTCGTAGGCACCCTCGCAGTCGTCGGTGGTGAGGAAGACGGTGCCGGCGAAGCCCTTGCCGACGAGGTCGGCGATCTGGCGGCTGGTGGCCGCGTCGGTCATCGGGGGGCCGGGAACGGCCATGAGGACGATCGAGACGTCGGGCTGGCCGGGCACCCCCACGGTGAGCCAGCGGAAGCCGCCCATCTCCGGCACGGTGACGTCGCTGCGCACCTCCATGCCGACCTTCGTGGTCCAGAAGTCGAGGGCGAGGTCCTGGTCGTGGACCCAGAGCTGGGTGGTGGCGATCCTGAGCACGGTGCTCTCCTTCGGTGGTGGCCGTTGACGTGGACTAGTCCACCCGGGGCGGGACCGCCGCGTCTTCTCGAAACGTGCGCACCTGGGGGAGGGCCCAGGCGCGCACCACGCACGCCGGCACCCGGGCGAGGGCGGCCGCGGGCGGGTGAGCGGCGCGGTAGGCCGTCGGCGACGACCCGTAGGTGCGCCCGAAGCTGGTCGTGAACGACCCGATGCTCGTGAAGCCGACGCTCGTGCCCACCCGCGCCACCGACCAGTCGGTGGAGCGGAGCAGGGCGGCCGCCCGCTCCAGGCGCCGGGAGAGCAGGTACCGGTGCGGCGAGACGCCGAAGGTGCGGCGGAAGGCCCGGCTGAAGTGCGCCGGCGACAGCCGGGCCGCGACGGCGAGGTCGGCGACGGTGAGCGACTCGGCGTAGTGGCGGTCGGCCAGGTCCTTGGCGCGCAGCAGGTGGCGGCTCGCGGGCAGCTGCGCCATCACCCCTCCTCGGTCCGGACGTCGCAGTCTGGCACGGCTAGGGTGGCGCCGTGCCGACCACGCCGACGCCGTCCCGGGGGGTGCTCGTCACCGGTGCCTCGCGGGGGGTCGGGGCGGCCGTGGCGCGGGCCTTCGCGGCGCACGGGGACCGGGTCGTGGTGCACCACAGCGGGGAGCGCAGCCGCGACCTCGCCGACGCCGTGCTCGCCTCGCTCGACGGCACCGGCCACGCGCGCGTCGCGGCCGACGTCTCCGACCCCGCCGAGGTCCGGCGCCTCGCCGACGACGCGGCGGCCGCGCTCGGCCGGGTCGACGTGCTCGTCAACAACGCCGCGATGATCGTGCCGCCCGCCGGCGGCGGGAGCCGGCGCGGCGACCACCCGCTCGACGCCACGTCGTACGAGGACTGGGTCGAGGTGTGGCAGCGCACCCTGGCCACCAACCTCCTCGGGCCGGCGAACCTCACCTGGTGCGTGGCCCGGCAGATGATCGCCACCCCGCCCGCCGAGGGGGTGCCGGTCGGCCGGGTCGTGGGCGTCGGGTCGCGGGGCGCCTACCGCGGTGAGCCCGACATCCCCGCCTACGGCGCCTCCAAGGCCGGGCTGCACTCCTTCGACCAGTCGATGGCGCAGCACCTGGGCCGGTACGGCATCGCGGTCACGTCGGTGGCGCCGGGCTTCATCGCCACCGAGATGGCCGGCTACGCGATGGCCGACCCCGGCGCCGCCGAGCGGACCCGCGCCCAGAGCCCGTTCCACCGCGTGGCCGAGCCGCAGGAGGTGGCGGCCGCGGTGCTGGCCCTGGCCTCGCCCGAGCTCGAGTGGGCCAGTGGTGCGGTGCTCGACCTCAACGGCGCCAGCCACCTGCGCTGAGCCACGGTGGGCGCCGACGCGCACCCTAGGATCGGGGCATGCCGCAGCACGAGTCCCCCGCCGACTTCGCCGGGGACCGGGACGGCTTCCAGCGGCTGTGGACCCCGCACCGGATGGTCTACATCGAGGGCGACCGCCCCGACCCCGACCCCGGCGACGGCTGCCCCTTCTGCGCCGCCCCGGCGAAGGACGACGCCGAGGGCCTGCTGGTCCACCGCGGGGAGCGCTGCTACGTCGTCCTCAACCTCTTCCCGTACAACCCGGGCCACGTGCTCGTGTGCCCGTACCGGCACGTGGCCCGCTACCTCGACCTCACCGACGAGGAGACGGCGGAGTTCACGGCCCTGACCAAGGCCGCGGTCCGGGCGCTGGAGAGCGCCTCCGAGCCGATGGGCTTCAACCTCGGCATGAACCAGGGCGAGGTCGCCGGGGCCGGCGTGGCCGCGCACCTGCACCAGCACGTGGTGCCCCGTTGGGGTGGCGACAGCAACTTCCTGCCGATCATCGCGCGGACCAAGGCGTTGCCGGCACTGCTCGGGGACGTCCGCGAGCGGCTCGTCGAGCACTGGCCGGCGGCGCGCCCCGAGTGACCCCGGTCGCAGGCCGGTGGGACGGCCCGGAACCCGGTGCCACGATGACGGGGTGAGGCCACTGCGCGAACAGGCCGGGACGGGCCTGTTCGTCCTCTCGGTGCTCCTGCTCGCCGTGGGAGCCGCCGGATGGCTCGCGGGTGCCGACGCCTGGGCGGCCGGCGCCTGGACGGCCGGAACGGTGCTCGGCCTGGTGGCCTCGACCTGGTGGACGGTGCAGGCCGCTCGTCGGAGGGAGCCGACGGTCGACGTCATCGCGGTCCTGGCGCTCGCCGGAGCGCTGGCCGTCGGGGAGCCCTTCGCGGGCGCCATGGTCACGGTGATGCTGACCTCCGGGCGGCTCCTGGAGGCCCGGGCGGAGGCCCGTGCCCGCCGCGAGCTGAGCCTGCTCGTGGAACGCGCGCCCCGCAGCGCGCGCAGGCGTGGTGCCGACGGTGTGGAGGACGTGCCAGTCGACCTCGTGGTGAGGGGGGACCGGGTGCTCGTCGCCGGGGGAGAGGTGGTCCCGGTGGACGGGCGCCTCGTGGGCGCCGCGGTGCTCGACGAGTCCGCCCTCACCGGTGAGCCGCTGCCCGTCGAACGGGTGGCCGGTGAGGAGGTCCGCAGCGGCGTGGTCAACGCCGGTCCGCCCGTCGAGCTCCTCGCCACCTCGGTCGCCGCCGAGTCCACGTACGCCGGCCTGGTCCGGCTCGTCCAGCAGGCCAAGGCCGGCTCGGCCCGGTTCGTGCGGGCCGCCGACCGCTACGCCCTCGTCTTCGTGCCGCTGACCCTCGCCCTCGCCGGAGGCGCCTGGGCCTGGTCGGGCGACCCGGTGCGGGCGGTCGCCGTGCTCGTCGTGGCCACCCCCTGCCCGCTCATCCTCGCCGCACCGATCGCCGTCATGTCCGGGCTCTCCCGGGCCGCCTCCCGGGGCGTGGTCGTCAAGGGTGGCGGCGCCCTGGAGCGCCTGGCCGCGGGGCGGGTGCTGCTCTTCGACAAGACGGGAACCCTGACCCGGGGGCGTCCCACGGTGGCCGGCGTGGTGGTGGCACCCGGTGGGCCGGACGCCGACGAGGTCCTGCGCCTGGCCGCGTCCCTGGACCAGCTCTCGCCCCACGTCCTCGCCGACGCCGTCGTGGCCGCCGCCCGGGAGAGGGGGCTGCCCCTCAGCGAGCCGGCGGACCTCGTCGAGGAGCACGGCGCCGGGGTCCGTGGGGACGTCGACGGGGTGCGCGTCCGGCTGGGGAAGGCCGGATGGGTGGTCCCGGAGCCCGAGCCCGCCTGGGTGGAGCAGGTGCGCCGGCGCGCCGACCTCGACGGGTCGATGACGGTCTTCGTGGAGGTCGACGGCCGGCCCGCCGGGGCCATGCTCCTCGAGGACCCGGTGCGTGCCGACGCCCCACGCATGGTGCGGGCCCTGCGGGCCGCCGGCATCGAGCGGGTCGTCCTCGTCACCGGGGACCACGAGCACGTCGCGTCCGCCGTCGGCCGGGTCGTCGGCGTCGACGTCGTCCACGCCGACCGTGACCCGGCCGGCAAGGTCGCGATCATCCGGGAGGAGTCCGAGCGGGCTGCGACGATCATGGTCGGCGACGGGGTCAACGACGCCCCGGCCCTGGCCACGGCGGGCGTCGGGGTGGCGCTGGCGGCGCGCGGGGCGACGGCGTCGTCGGAGGCCGCGGACGTGGTGCTCACCGTCGACCGGGTCGACGCCCTCGCGGACGCCGTGCTCATCGCGCGGCGCTCCGGTCGGGTGGCGCTGCAGGCCGTGGGCGTCGGGATGGGGCTCTCCCTCGTGGCCATGGTCGCCGCCGCCGCCGGCCTCCTGCCGCCCGCCGTGGGCGCGGTGCTCCAGGAGGGCATCGACGTGCTGGCCATCGGCATCGCGCTCCGGGCGGTGGTCCCGGGCAGGCTGCACGCGCCGGTGCTCTCGCCGGCCGACGCGGAGGTGGCCCGGCGGCTGCGCGCCGAGCACGACGCCGTGCTCCCCGACGTCGAGCAGATCCGGGCGGTGGCGGACGCCCTCGCCGACGACGCCCCGGACCTGCGGCCCGTCACCGCGCTGGTCGAACGGCTCGAGCGGACGCTGGTGCCGCACGAGCGCGCCGAGGAGGAGCTGCTCGTGCCGATCGTCGGACGCGCCCTCGGCGGCCACGACGCCACGGCGGCGCTGAGCCGTACCCACGCCGAGATCGAGCACCAGGTCGGCCTGCTGCGGCGGGTGACCGAGGACCTGCCCCGTCCAGCCCGGCGGAGCGACGTCGTCGAGCTGCGGCGACTGCTCTACGGGTTGTACGCCGTGGTGCGCCTCCACAACGCGCAGGAGGAGGAGGGCGCCTTCACGCTGGTTCCCGACCCGGTCCGGGAGCGACCGGGCCGCTGACCGCGCCTAGTGCCGCGCGGCCGCCTCGACGTGCTCGCGGGCCAGCCGCTCGGGCAGCACCTCGTACCCGCGGGGCTCGCGGTGGAAGGTCCCGGTGCCGTGGGCGAGGGAACGCAGCGCGATGGCGTAGTCGAGCAGCTCGAGCTGGGGGACCGCGGCCTCCAGCGTCGAGCGGCCGGCCTCGCCGTCGGCCGGGTACGAGCCGACGATCTGGCCGCGCCGGGTGCCGATGTCGGTCATCACCGCGCCGAGGTGGTCGTCGTCGACGGTGACGGTGATGGTGTCGATCGGCTCGAGCAGGCACATCGTGTCCGCGGAGGCCATCTCGCGCAGCGCCAGCGCGGCGGCCGTCTGGAAGGCGACGTCGGAGGAGTCGACGCTGTGCGCCTTGCCGTCGGTGAGGGTCACCTTGACGTCGACGACCGGCCACCCGGCGAGCAGGCCCTTCTCGAGCTGGGCGTGCACGCCCTTCTCGACGCTGCCGATGAACTGGCGCGGCACGGCGCCGCCCACCACGACCTCGTCGAACTGCACCCCGGACCCGCGGGGGAGCGGCTCCATCGTCAGGTGGCACACCGCGAACTGCCCGTGGCCGCCGGACTGCTTGACGTGGCGGCCCTGGGCCTCGGCCCGGCCCACCGCCGTCTCCTTCATCGCGACCTTGACGGGAGCCCGCTCCACCGCGACGTTGTACCGTCCCCGCAGGCGGGCGAGGACGAGGTCGAGGTGGGCCGGCCCGGTGGTCCACAGCACCACCTGGCCGGTTCCGGCGTCGTGCTCGATCCGCAGGGCGGGGTCCTCGCTGGCCAGCTCGCGGAACGCGACGGGCATCTTGTCCTCGTCGGCGCGGCTGCTCGCCGACACCGCCGCGGGCAGCAGCGCCTCGGGCAGCGCCCACGGCGTGACGAGGAGCGGGCGCGAGGGGTCGGAGAGGGTGTCGGAGGTCTGGGCGCTCGCGAGCTTGGTGACGACGACGACCTCCCCGGCCACGGCCTCGGTCTTGGTGAGCAGCTCGTCGCCGAACGGCGCGGCGAGGGCGCCGGGGCGCACGTCGTCGTCGTGCGGGGCGTGGCCCTCGCCGGTGGGCACGCCGAGCAGCTCGAGGTGGCCGGACACGTGCACCGGACGGTCGGCGCGCAGCGTCCCGGAGAACACGCGGACGAGGGACAGGTGGCCGACGTAGGCGTCGGAGCGGGTGTGGACGACCTCCGCGACGAGCGGGCCGGCGGGGTCGGCGGTCAGCGACACCGGCTCGCCGCCGTCGACGGGGGTGACGGTGGGCAGCGGGTGCAGCCCCGGGTGCGGGAAGGCGGCCTCGACGAGGTGGAGCAGCACGGGCACCCCCGCGCCGTTCTCGGCGGAGACCGGCAGGACGGGGTGGAAGGTCCCGTGCGCGATCGCGGTGAGCAGGTCCTTCTCCAGGGTCTCGAAGTCCAGCTCCTCGCCCTCGAGGTAGCGGTCCATGAGGCCGGAGTCCTCGGACTCCTCGATGATCCCCTCGATGAGCGACGGGCGGTGGGTGTCGAAGACGTCGGCGTGCTCGGCGCCGGCAGGGCGCACCGAGCGCTTCCCACCGCCGTAGTCGTGGATCTCGCCGAGGAGCAGGTCGGCGATCGAGGTGACGGCGCCCTGGTCGCCGGGCACGGGCACTCCCAGGGGCTGGATGCCCGGGCCGAAGTGCGCCCGGCAGTCCTCGAGGGTCGCCTCGTAGTCGGCGTCGTTGGCGTCCAGCTGGGTGATGACGACGGCGCGCGGCATCCCGACGAGCGCGCACTCGTGCCACAGGGCGCGGCTCTGGGCGTCGGCGCCGTCGGCGGCCGAGACGACGAAGAGGGCGGCGTCCGCGGCGCGCAGACCCGCCCTCACCTCCCCGACGAAGTCGGGGTTGCCGGGTGCGTCGACGAGCGTCATCACCACCGTCCCGCACGCGAGGGTGGCGGCTCGCAGGCCGGTCGTCGGCTCGGTCTGACCCCGCGGGGTGCTGCCGGGGACCTGCGCCTCGACGACGTGGTCGAAGAGCCTCGACTTGCCCGAGCCGCTCGGCCCGACGAGCACGACGTTGCGGATGCGTGTGGTGTCGGGGACGGTCGGGGCCTGGGTGGGTGTGCCGGTCATGGCCCCAAATCAACCCCTTTCCGGCCGCGGGCACAAGCGCGACGTGGCGGCGGGGTGGTGAGGCGCCTCACCCGGCGCGCCCCGAGGTGGTCGGGGTCCGGGGCGGGACCCCACTACGCTGGCCGCCGTGCTGAACCGATACGCCCGTGCCTTCTTCACCCGGGTGCTGGGCCCCGTGGCCGCCCTCCTCGTCCGACTGGGGGTCAGCCCGGACGTCGTCACCGTGGTCGGCACCCTCGGCGTCGCCGCCGGGGCCCTGGTGTTCTACCCGCGGGGTGAGCTGCTCGTCGGCACCCTGGTCATCACGGCGTTCGTCTTCGCCGACACCCTCGACGGCATCATGGCGCGCAGCCTGGGGCGCCCGGGCCGCTGGGGCGCCTACCTCGACTCCACCCTGGACCGGGTCGGCGACGCCGCCGTGTTCGGTGGCCTGGTCCTCTGGTACGCCGGTGACGGCGCGAACACCACGATGGCGGCCCTGGCCCTCGCGTGCCTCGTCCTCGGCAGCGTCGTCTCCTACGCCAAGGCCCGGGCCGAGGGCCTCGGGATGACCGCGAACGTCGGCATCGCCGAGCGCGCGGACCGGCTCGTGGCGGTCCTCGTCGCCACCGGGCTCACCGGGCTGTTCGGGCTGCCCACCGTGGTGCTCGGCGTCGTCCTCGCGCTGCTCGCCGTGGCGAGCCTGGTCACCGTCGTCCAGCGGATCCTCGAGGTCCGCCGGCAGGCCCTGGGCACGGCGTGAGCAGCCTGACCCGCAGGCTCGGCGACCCCCTCGTGCTCGCCGGTCACCGCCTCGGCTGGGCGGCCGTGCGCCGGATGCCCGAGCGGGCCGCCTACGCGCTCTTCGAGGCGGCCGCCGACCTCTCCGTGGCCCGGGGCGGCGCCGCGCGGATGCGGGCCAACTACGCCCGGGTCCGCCCCGAGCTCGACGACCGGGCGCTGGACGTCCTCGTCAAGGACGGGATGCGGCGCTACCTGCGCTACTACTGCGAGGCCTTCCGGCTGCCGGTGCTCGGCACCGACGACCTCGCGGCCCGGGTGCGGGTCGAGGGCGACGGACCGGTCCGGGCGGCGATGGACGGTGGCTCGGTCGTCTGCTTCCTCGGCCACCTCGGCAACTGGGACCTCGCGGGCGCCTGGGGCGCGGTGCACCTCGGGCACGTGACGACGGTGGCCGAACGGCTGGAGCCGGAGGAGGTCTTCGAGGAGTTCCTCGCCTTCCGCGAGGGCCTCGGCATGACCATCCTGCCGCTCACCGGCGGCCCGGACGTCTTCTCCGGCCTGCGCCGAGCGGCCCGCACGCCCGGGACGATCATCCCGCTCCTCGCCGACCGCGACCTCACCGCGCGGGGCGTGCAGGTCGAGTTCTGCGGGCACCCGGCGCGGATGGCGGCCGGCCCGGCCGCCCTCGCCCTCGCCGAGCGCCGGCCGCTGCACCCGGTGTCGATCCGGCACGAGCCCCGGGGGCCCGGCTGGGGGATCGTCATCACCTTCCACCCCGCGGTGGAGGTCCCCGCCACGGGCACCACCCGCGAGCGGGCGCTGGTGATGACCCAGGCCTGCGCCGACACCCTCGGCCAGGTGGTCCGCGAGCACACCGCGGACTGGCACATGCTGCAACGGGTCTTCCTCGACGACCTGGACCCCGAGCGGCTCGCGGCGGCGGAGGCCCGGTCGTGAGGATCGGGATGGTCTGCCCGTACTCCTTCGACGTGCCCGGCGGGGTGCAGTTCCACGTCCGCGACCTCGCCGAGGTCTTCCTCGCGGAGGGGCACCGGGTGTCCGTCCTCGCCCCCGCTGACGAGGAGTCGCACCTCCCCGCGTACCTCACCTCGTGCGGGCGGGCGGTCCCGGTGCGCTACAACGGCTCGGTGGCACGCCTGACCTTCGGGCCGGTCACCTCGGCCCGGGTGACCCGGTGGCTGGAGTCGGGGCAGTTCGACGTCATCCACCTCCACGAGCCGGTGACCCCGTCGGTCTCCCTCATGGCGCTCTGGGCCGCCGAGGAGCCCGTCGTGGCCACCTTCCACACCGCGAACGTGCGCTCGCGCGCGATGCACGCGGCCAACCCGCTGCTCCGGCCGTCGCTCGAGAAGATCCGGGCCAGGATCGCGGTCTCCGAGGACGCCGCCACCACCGTGCGCCGCCACCTCGGGGGCGACACGTACATCATCCCCAACGGGGTGCACGTGTCGCGCTTCGCCGGAGCGTCGCCCCGGCCCGAGTGGACCGGCACCCCGGCGCGGCCGACGCTCGCCTTCCTCGGGCGGGTCGACGAGCCGCGCAAGGGGCTGCTCGTCGCGCTCCAGGCGCTGTCGTCGGTGCTGGACGTCGTCCCGGGCACCCGCCTGCTCGTCGCCGGCCCGGGGGACACCGCCGAGCTGCTCCGGAAGGTGGGCCCGCGGGTGGCCGCTGCGGTCGAGCCCCTCGGGGCGGTGTCCGACCCCGACAAGGCGGCGCTGCTGCGCTCGGTGGACGCCTACGTGGCGCCGCACCTCGGTGGCGAGAGCTTCGGCATCGTCCTCGTCGAGGCGATGGCGGCCGGGGCGCCGGTGGTGGCGGCCGACCTCCCGGCCTTCGTGCGCGTCCTCGACGGCGGCCGCACCGGTGCCGTGTTCGAGACCGGATCGGCGACGGCTCTCGCGCGCACGGCGCTCGAGCTGCTCGGGGACCCCGGGCGCCGGGAGTCGCTGCGCCGGGTCGGGCACGAGCGTGCGGCCCGCTTCGACTGGTCCTCGGTGTCGCGCCAGGTCATGGCGGTCTACGAGACCGCCATCGCCGGGGCCGACGCCGAGCCGGCCGAGCCGACGCCACGCGGCCTGTGGGGCCGGCTGGTCCGGGGCGTGCCGGGAACGGGGACACCGTGACGATCGACGTCGACGTCCTGCAGGTGGCGAGCCTGGTCGTGCTCGCCGTCGTGGCGGTCGCGTGGTACCTGTCGTACTCCGCGGCCCGGCTGGACCGGCTGCACGCCAAGGTGGAGGGAGCGATGTCCGCGCTCGACGCCCAGCTCGTGCGCCGCGCCGAGGCCACCCTGGAGCTGGCCAACTCCGGGGTCCTGGACCCCGCGAGCGCCCTCCTCCTCGCGGACGCCGCCACCGAGTCCATCGAGCGCACCACCGAGCACCCGGTGGACGAGGACCTGCTCGACGGCCAGCACTTCGGCGGCCGCGAGGACGTCGAGAGCGACCTGACCGCCGTGCTCGTGGCAGCCCTCAGCGACACCGTGGTCGCCGACCTGCGGGGCCGCGACGACCCGCTCGTCGACGACTCGCTGGACCGGCTCGCGGCGAGCAGCCTGCGGGTCCGGATGGCCCGCCGGTTCCACAACGACGCGGTGCGGGAGGTGCGCAGGGTCCGCCGCAAGCGGGTCGTGCGGTGGTTCCGGCTCGCCGGCCGTGCGGCCCTCCCGGACCGGGTGGAGTTCGACGACGAGCTGCCCGCGGCGCTCTCGCGCTAGGCGGGGCCGGGCCGCGGTCCGCGTACCCGTTCGAGCCACCTAGAATCGGCGGCATGACCGAGCAGCAGTCCCCGTCCACCACCGGAACGTCCCACGCAGAGCGTGGGACCCACCACGCAGAGGGTGGGACCCACCACGCGGAGCACGGGACCGCCCGCGTCAAGCGGGGGATGGCCGAGATGCTCAAGGGCGGCGTCATCATGGACGTCGTCACACCCGAGCAGGCCCGCATCGCCGAGGACGCCGGGGCCGTGGCCGTCATGGCCCTCGAGCGCGTCCCCGCCGACATCCGCGCCCAGGGAGGGGTGTCCCGGATGAGCGACCCCGACATGGTCGACGGCATCATCGAGGCGGTCTCGGTCCCCGTCATGGCCAAGGCGCGGATCGGGCACTTCGTCGAGGCCCAGGTGCTGCAGAGCCTCGGGGTCGACTACATCGACGAGTCCGAGGTGCTCACCCCGGCCGACTACGCGAACCACATCGACAAGTGGCAGTTCACGGTGCCGTTCGTCTGCGGTGCCACCAACCTCGGCGAGGCGCTGCGCCGGATCACCGAGGGCGCGGCCATGATCCGCTCCAAGGGCGAGGCCGGCACCGGCGACGTCTCGAACGCCACCACCCACATGCGCTCGCTGCGCGCCCAGGTCAACCGGCTGCGCTCGATGGAGGGCGACGAGCTCTACGTCGCGGCCAAGGAGCTCCAGGCGCCGTACGACCTCGTCCGGGAGGTGGCCGAGACCGGCAAGCTGCCCGTCGTCCTCTTCACCGCCGGGGGGATCGCGACGCCCGCCGACGCGGCGATGATGATGCAGCTCGGGGCCGAGGGCGTCTTCGTCGGGTCCGGCATCTTCAAGTCCGGCAACCCGGCGCAGCGCGCCGAGGCGATCGTCAAGGCCACGACGTTCTACGACGACCCCGACGTCATCGCCAAGGTCTCCCGCGGCCTCGGCGAGGCGATGGTCGGCATCAACGTCGACGACATCCCGCAGCCGCACCGGCTCGCCGAGCGCGGCTGGTGACCTGCTGACCTGACCGGACGGGGTCGTCCGTTCGGGCAGGCCCGCACGCCGATCGCCCTAGCCGGCGGAAGGCCCGACCACGTCCCACCCGTCACGTCCGTACCCTCGAGGCGACCCCGCAGCACCGTCCCTCGTGAGGAGTGACCGTGACCGAGTCCCACGTCGCCGCCGCCTCCGGCGCCGTGACCGGCAACCTCGACGTACCCGTCGGCCCGCACCCGTCCACACGGCTCGGGCCGGCACACGACGTCTTCTCCACCGTTGCCGCGCTCGCCGCGACCGGCGCCGACGCCCCGGTGGGGCTCGTCGTGCTCGGCGAGGCCGACCTGGTCCGCCTGCGCGAGCGGCGGGAAGCCCACGTCGGGATGCCGCTGCACGGGACGCCGCGGCTGCGCGAGGTGCTCTCCGACGTCGTCGCCACCACCCGGCGCCTCGCCGTCGCCGACCTCACCGACCCGGGGTGGGACGTCGACCCCACCGACCCGCAGCTGCTCGGCGTGCGCGCCCTGGCCGTCGCCCCGGTGCTCCAGGCCGGCCGGGTGGTCGGGGTCGTGGGCGCCGCCGACACCCTGAGCCGCCCCTGGTCGAGCGAGGAGCTCGCCCACCTCACCGAGCTCGCACGCGTCCTCGGCCACGACCTCGCGAACCGCACCCGCCTGGCCGCCGCCGAGCGGGTGGTGCGCGGCTGGAGCACCGTGGCCGTGGGCCTGGACGGGACGACGCGCGCCGTGGGCACGCTGGTCTCCGCGGCCGACGCCGGGGACGACCCCGCCCTCCGGGCCCGCTCGGCGCTCGTCCGCGACCGGCTCGACGACCTCGCCGAGGACGTCCACCGGTTCGAGGACGCCCTCGCGCCCGCCCGCGGTGAGCTCGCCGCGCTCGCGCCGGTCGACCTGCGCTGGGGCGTCACGGCCGCGGTGCGCGCGGCCGCCCGCTCCGCACCTGACGTGCGGGTGCGCCCCCGCCTGCACCCGGAGCCGCTCCCGGTGCTCGCCGACCCCGACGCCGTGCGCGCCGGGACCCTGGCCCTCCTCGACGCCGTCAGCACCGCCCCGGGCACGGGCGAGGTGCTCGTCCGCCTCGAGCTCGTCCCCGGGTCCGCCGACGACGTCGCGGCCGGGCCGCTCGCCCGTCTCGTCGTCGAGGCCCCCGGGCGCACCTGCGCCGTGCCGGTGCTCACCGCGGCCGTCGGCCGGTTCGAGGCCCAGGTCCGCCGGCCGGGCGCCGACACCCCCGCCGACCCCCCGGCGCTCGTCGTGCGCGGCGACGCGGCGGCCGTGCAGGGCCGCTCGGTCACGGCCACGTCCGGGCCGGAGGGCACGCGGGTGGAGACGTCGTGGGGGGTCGACGTCGGATGAACGCCCTCAGCACGCGGGGCACCCGGTGAGCGTCGACCTGGCCCACGGCCTCGTCGCCCTCGGCCTCTTCGCCGTGCTCCTCCTGGCCGCGCACCTGCGGTGGGCGCCCCGGAAGGAGGCGTCCGCCGGTGGAAGCCCGTCCGACTGAGCGGCGCTGGCAGGCCGCGCAGGCAGCCGGGCACCTGGTCACCACCGGTGCGCTCGTCCTCGCCCTCGGCCTGCTCGCCGGTCACGACGTGCCCCGTGTGGCCCTCGTCGCCGCCGTCGCCACGCTGCTCACGGCGGCGGTGGCGGCACTGTTCGACGGGCTGCTCGGGATCGTCGTGGGCCTGGTCGGTGCGGTCGTCGTCACGGCGGCGCACCGCGCGTGGGGCGGCTGGGAGCCCGTCGACGTCGTGCAGGTCGTGCTCCTCGTCGGGTTGGGCTGGTCGGCCGGCACCACCGGGGCCTACGCCCGGCGCACCGCCCGCCACCTCGCCACCCCCCCGCACGGGGCCGTGGCCCCGAGCCTGCACACGCTCGGGCTGCTCGACGCCGCCTCCGCCCGGCTGCGCATCGACGAGGAGCTGCGCCGCCGGGCCGGCAGCGACCGCCCCCTGACCGTCGTGCTGCTGCGCGTCGAGCACCTCGAGGGTCCCCCCGACGAGGCCGTGCGACGGGCCGTGACCAAGGCGGTGGCCCGGGCGGTCGAGGCCTCGACCCGGGACTGCGACGTGCCCTTCGCACTCACCGACGACGTCCTCGGCGTGGTCCTGCCGGACACCGACGAGGGGCACGCCTGGCGGGTGCTCGGCCGGGTCGTCGACGACACCCTGGAGACGGGCTACGCGCACCGAGCCGACGGGGTGCGGGTGCGCCTGCGGGAAGCCGTCGCCCTCCACGCGGTACTGGTCGCGGCCGACGACTCGACCCGCACCGCCGACCACATCCTCGGCCCGGGCCGCGCCCGCGCGGAGGCGCTCACGGTGGGGGACGCGGCGTGAGCGCCACCACCGTCGTCCCGCTGGGCCTGCTCGTCCTCCTCGTCGGGCTGACCGTGGGCTACTGGCACCGCTCGGTGCGCCGGCACGACGCGCGCCTGGAGCAGCTGGACGTCCGGATCCACGTCAACGGCATCCGCGGCAAGTCCACCGTCACCCGGCTGGTCGCCGCCGTGCTGCGCGAGGGCAGCTACGTCGCCCTCGGCAAGACGACCGGCAGCGCCGCCAGGGTCATCCTCCCCACCGGCGAGGAGCGGCCGATCCGGCGCCGCGGCGCGGCCACCATCAACGAGCAGGTCGACGTCGTCGCCGAGCACGTGCTGCCGGAGGTCGACGCGCTCGTCGCCGAGTGCATGGCGGTGCGGCCGCTCTACCAGCGGTACAGCCAGGACTTCATGATCCGCTCGGACGTCACCGTCATCACCAACGTGCGCCTCGACCACCAGGAGGAGATGGGGGAGACCCTCGAGGAGATCGCGGACTCGCTGTGCGAGACCGTGCCGTGGGACGGCGTCCTCGTCACCGCGGAGGACCGGCCGCACCTGCGCGACCGGCTCCGTGCCGCCGCCGAGGCCCGCCGGTCGCGCTTCGTGTACGCCGACCCGGCCGGCGTGCTGGACGAGGACATGGTCGGCTTCGACTACATCCAGTTCAAGGAGAACGTCGCCATCGGCCTGGCCGTGGCCGACATGCTCGGCATCCCCCGGCGGCGTGCGGTCGAGGGCATGTGGAAGTCGGTGCCCGACGTCGGCGTGGTCCGGCTGCGCACCTACGACGTCCGGGGGAAGCAGGTGCTCTGGGTCCCGCTCTTCGCCGCCAACGACCGCGAGAGCGTGATCTTCACCTTCGAGACCCTCGCGGACCGGTTCCCGCCCGGTGCGCCGGTCATCGGCATCCTCAACAACCGTGCCGACCGGGGCCGTCGCGCCGAGCTGTTCGCCCACATGGTGCCGGACGACCTCGAGCAGTACCTCGACCACGTCCTGACCTTCGGCGCCTACGAGGACACCGTCATCCCGACGATGGTGCAGCGGGGCTACGCCGCCGAGCGGATCCACCGCCTCGGTGACACCGTGCGGCCCGGCCTGGACCAGATCCTCGACACGGTCGCCGCCCTCGTCCCGGGCGAGCAGGCGGTGCTCGTCGGCATGGTCAACATCCACACCGACCAGGCCGAGCTGCTCATCGAGCACTTCGACGAGCTCGCCGGCGACGCCCACGTCGACGAGATCGTCGCCTCGCGGGAGTGGGGCCGGGCGCCCCGGGCGGTGGCCCGGATGCGCTCGGCCGCGCTGCGCGCCCAGCTCACCGAGGGGGTCGCGCGATGACGTTCACGCCGGAGGTCATGCGGATCACGCTCGTCGTCGGCGTGATCCTCGGGATGCTCTTCTACGAGCGCTTCCAGCTGACCACCGGGGGTGCCATCGTGCCTCCCTACCTCGCCCTGGCCGTCGGCAGCCCGCTCTCGGTAGTCGTCACCCTCACCGCGGGGTACGTCACCTACCTGCTCGTCGCGCGCGTCGTGTCGCGCCGGTTCATCCTCTACGGGCGGCGCAAGTTCGAGGTGGAGCTCGTCATCGGCCTGGCCCTGGTGATCCTGCTGACCGCGGTGGCGTGGCTCCTCGGGAGGGTGGACCACGCCTTCCTCGCCCTCGCCGGGGTCGGGTTCCTCGTGCCCGGGCTGATCGCCCACGACATGGGCCGGCAGCGCCCACGGCGGACCCTCGCGGCGATCGTCGTGACCGCGACCCTCCTGCTGCTCTTCGCCTACGTCCTCGAGGCGGTGCTCCAGGTGGTCGCGCCCCCGCGTGAGGGGGCGGTCGGCGACCTGTCGTCGACGTCGGGGTACCCGCCGGCGCTGCTCGTCGTCGCCGTGACCGCGAGCGTGCTCGTCGGCATCCTGGCGTTCTCCCGGTTCGGGCTGCGCTCGGGCGGGTTCATCACCGGCGCCTACGTCGCCCTCGTCAGCACCCGCTGGTACGACCTGGCCTTCGTCGCGGTCGTCGCCGTGCTCACCTGGCTGGTCGTCGTCCACGTGATGATGCCGCGGCTGCTCGTCTTCGGCCGCCGCAAGCTGGCGACGATGCTCCTCGTCGGTGCCGTGATCGGGTGGACCCTCGAGGCGCTCCTCGTCGACTCCACCGACGGCTCCTACGTGCCGATGCTCGGGATGATCATCGCGACGCTCATGGTGCCCGCCCTCATCGCCAACGACGCCCAGCGCCAGGGCTGGGAGCGCACGGTGTGGGGCGTCGCGCTGAGCGCCGTCGGGGTCCTCGCCGTCACCAACCTCTCGGCCGCGGGACTCACCTGGGCCGGGGTGGTCGTGTGAGCGCGCTGCGCACCCTCGCGGTCGTCGCCGTCTCGGCGGTGGCCGTCGCCGGGGTGACCCAGCTGGGGTCCGGTGCGTCGCAGGGCGGCGCGACGGCGACGGGCGTCGTCGTCGACGAGGCGGGGGAGGCCGTCCTCGGCGCCGTCGTGCGCGTCGGAGGGGCGAGCGCCCGGACCGACGCGTCCGGCCGCTTCACGGTGCCCGCGCCTCGTGCCGCCGTCGCCACGGTGACGGGGGCGGGCCACCTCGGCCGCGCCCGGGTGCTCGAGCCCGGGGTCCCGGCGCGGGTGGTGCTCACCCGGGCCGACGGCGCGCTGTCGCTGCGCTTCGGCGGCGACGCGATGATGGGGCGCCGCTTCTACACCTCGCAGGACGGCGCCCCGGCGGTGCTCTCGCCGGGGGCCTCCGCCGAGGACCACGCGGCGGTGCTCGACCAGGTGCGGCCGTTGCTCGAGGACTCCGACCTCGCCGTCCTCAACCTCGAGACCGCGCTCGTCGAGGACCCGGTCGTCGAGCGTGGCGGCCGGCGCGTGCCCGGGGTCCACCCGACCAAGGGCCTGGTCATCGCCTCCTCCACCCGGATGGCCGAGGGGCTGCGCCTGGCGGGGGTCGACGTGGTCTCGCTGGCGAACAACCACAGCGCGGACGCGCTCGGGCCGGGGCTCGAGAGCACCCGCGCGGCGCTCGACGCCGCCGGCGTCGTCCACTTCGGCGCCGGGGCCACACCCGACCAGGCCTGGGCGCCGGCCTTCGTCACCCGCCGGGGCGTCACCGTCGGCTTCGTCGGCTGCACGACCGTGTCCGGGCGCCAGCACGAGGTCCCGTACGTGGCCACCGCGACGAGCCCGGGCGCCGCCGAGTGCGAGCCAGGGCGGCTGGATCGGGAGGTGCGGGCGGCGCGCGCACGGGCGGACGTCGTCGTCGTCATGCTCCACGGCGAGGTCGAGTACGTCCGCACCCAGGTGCGCGAGGTCCGCGACCTCGCGGCCACGGCGCGGGCGGCCGGTGCGGCCGTCGTCGTCGGCAGCCATCCCCACGTCGTCGGGGGGCTGGCCGGGGCGGACGGCACGGTGCTGCTCGAGAGCACCGGCAACATCGTCTTCGACCAGGAGCTGTGGGCCACGCTGCCCACCTACCTGGCGCGGGTCGACGTGCGCGGGGGCGAGGTCGTCTCCGCGGGCGTCGACCCGGTGCTCGTCGACGGCTACCGCCCCCGCCCCGCCGCCGGGGGGCTGGCCGACGCGGTGTCCCGGATCGCCGCCGGCACCGTGCGGGGTGCCGCCCGGCTCGACGCCGGCGGGGCGCACGTCGACCTCGGCGAGGAGGCGCCGGGACGCGAGGCCTCGGTGGGGCTCCCCGCCGGTGCGGCGGCGCGCGTGGCGCCCGGGTGGTGGGTGCCGGCCCAGGCCGGGGTCCGGGTGGGATCCGACCTGCTCTTCGGCACCGGGGCCTTCGCCGACGTCGCGACCGGCCGCGACGGTGGCGCGGAGCGGCTGTGGGACGTCGTCGCGGAGGGCGAGTCGGGGGGCCCGCAGCGGCTGTGGGCCCTCGGCCGCTACGCCCGCGTCACCCCGGCTGCGGCCTGCGTCGCCGAGGGGGTCCACGACCCGACGCCGCGGGGCCTGGAGCTCGCGCGGTCCCCGCTCAGCACCCGCGACGTCGTGGCGACGATGGAGCACCGTGCCCCGGTGACCCCGGGCGAGGAGCTGTCGCTGCTCGCATCCGTGCGGCGCTCCGCGCCGGGGAGCCGGCTCGAGGTGCGCTGGTATCCGGCGATGAGCGGGCCGAGCGCCGCGGTCGACGTCCTCGAGGTGCCCGAGGGCGGCCACGACGACGACGCGTGCCTCCCGGTGCGGCTCGACGTCACCGTGCCCGACGGCATGGTCGCCGCCCAGGTCTTCGCGCGCGTGCAGGCTCCCCGTGGCGGGCAGCGCCTGCGCTTCCTCGGCGTCGACGACGTGCGCCTCGTGGAGTGGGCGCCGGACGGCGCGGGCGGCCGCCGGTACGACACCGCGGAGTCGCCGGCGGGCGGCACCGTGACGCTGCGCAGCGACGACGACGTCGCCGGCTCGGGGCCTCCGCTCAGGTGACCGTCGAGCGTGCCGCGAACCGCGGGTCCTCGTGCTCGTGGCCCTCGACGACGGCGCGCAGGTGCTCGCCCGCCCGGAGCACGTCACCGTGGGTGAGGTACATCGGGGCGAAGCCGAGTCGCACGATGTCGGGTTCGCGGAAGTCCCCGACGACGCCGCGGGCGATGAGGGCCTGGACCACCTCGTAGGCCCGGGGGTGGCGCAGGCTGATCTGGGACCCGCGGCGGGCGGGGTCCCGCGGCGTGACGACCTCGGTGCCGGGCAGCAGTGTGTCGAGGCACTCGAGGAAGAAGCCGGTGAGCGACAGCGAGCGCCCGCGCAGGGCGGCCACCGACTCGCCGTCGAAGGCGCCCAGGGCGGCCTCGAGGGCGAGCATCGAGAGTAGCGGCGGGGTGCCGACGCGGCCCCGGGCGATGCCGGGGGCGGGCACGTGGTGCGGCGCCATGGCGAACGGGGTCGCGTGGCCGTTCCAGCCCGCGAGCGGGTTGTCGAAGGCGTCCTGGTGCCGGCCGGCGACGTAGAGGAAGGCAGGGGCACCCGGGCCGCCGTTGAGGTACTTGTAGCCGCAGCCGACGGCGAGGTCGACGTCGTGCGCGTCGAGGTCGACGTCGAGGACCCCGGCGGAGTGGCAGAGGTCCCAACAGGCCAGCGCTCCCACGTCGTGGGCCGCCCGGGTGACCGCGGGCAGGTCCCACAGCTCGCCGGTGCGGTAGTCCACCGAGCTGTAGGAGACGAGCAGGAGGTCGTCGCCGAGCCGGGCCGCGCGGGCGGCGGCCTCCGGGGGGGCCACCCGCTCGACGACGAGGCCGGCGTCGCGGGCGGCGGCCTCGGTGACGTAGAGGTCGGTGGGGAAGGACGCGGGGTCGATGAGGACCACCCGGCGCCCCGGACGCATCCGGGCCGCCGCCACCACCACCTTGTAGAGGTTGACGGTCGTGGAGTCGGTGCACACCACCTGCCCCTCGGCCGCACCGACGAGCCGGCCGATGCGGTCACCGACCCGGGTGGGCGCGCCCCACCAGTCCGACTCGTTCCAGCTCTCGATGAGCCGGTTGCCCCACTGCCGGTGCACGACGTCGGCGACGGCCTCGGCCACCCCGGCGGGAAGCGCACCGAGGGAGTTCCCGTCGAGGTAGACCACCCCCGCCGGGAGCCGGAACCGGCCCCGCAGGTCGGTGCCGGCGTGCTCGTCGTCGAGGGACCGGGCCCGTTCGGTCAGCGATGGCATGCCCCCGACGGTAGCGCCGGGCGCGGGCTACTCGAGGTCGCGGTCCTGGATGGTGTCGCGGACCGTCCGCTCGCCCGTGATCGGACTGCGGGGGTCGTCGCTGCGGCGGCGACCGCTGGTACGGGTGATGACGCGCTCGTGGACGGTGCCGCGGCGCGAGTGCCAGATGAGGGCGGCGCCGGCGATCATGAGGATGAGCCCGACGACGCGCAGGTCGATGAAGCTCGGTTGCGCGCGGATCGCGAAGGTGAGGACGGCGCCGATGACGGCCAGGGTGATGCCGGGTGCCATCCGGACCCACCTCCTGACTCGTGACCGGCTGCTCCGTTCGAGGGTAGCGGTCCGGGACGTCAGGTCAGGGGGCATGCGCCCGGCCGTCCCGGCCCGACCGGTCCCGGTCCGGCGGCCCGCCGGAGCCTCCGGCCGTCCCGGCCGGCAGCCTCCGCCCGAGCGGCCGTAGCATGCGGCGTCGTGACGACCACCCCACGCATCGGCGTGCTCGCCCTCCAGGGCGACGTGCGCGAGCACCTCACCGCGCTCGGGGCCGGCGGGGCCGAGGGCAGCCGCGTGCGCCGCCCGCGGGAGCTGGACGGGGTGGACGGGCTCGTCATCCCGGGCGGCGAGTCGACGACCATCGACAAGCTCCTCCGGGCCTTCGACCTCCAGCAGCCGCTGCGCGAGCGGATCGCCGCCGGGCTGCCCGTCTACGGGTCGTGCGCGGGCATGATCCTGCTCGCCGACCGGCTCACCGACGCCGCCCCCGGCCAGCAGACCCTCGGAGGCATGGACATCCTCGTGCGGCGCAACGCCTTCGGGCGACAGGTCGACTCGTTCGAGGAGGACCTGCACATCCGCGAGCTCGGCGGCGAGCCGGTGCGGGCGGTGTTCATCCGCGCCCCCTGGGTGGAGGAGGCAGGGGAGTCGGTCGAGGTCCTCGCCCGTGTCGAGCACGGCCCCGCCGCGGGTAGGATCGTCGCCGCGCGTCAGCGGAACCTGCTCGTCACGTCCTTCCACCCCGAGGTGACCGGCGACCACCGGGTGCACCAGCTGTTCGCGGACATCGTGAGGAAGCACCAGAGGGAGCGTTCATGAGCGGCCACTCCAAGTGGGCCACCACCAAGCACAAGAAGGCGGCGATCGACGCCAAGCGCGGCAAGCTGTTCGCCAAGCTCATCAAGAACATCGAGGTCGCGGCCCGCACCGGCGGCGGCGACCCGGCCGGCAACCCGACGCTCTACGACGCCATCCAGAAGGCCAAGAAGTCCTCGGTGCCGAACTCGAACATCGACAACGCGGTCAAGCGGGGCTCGGGCGCCGACCGCCGGCGGCGCCCACTGGGAGACCATCACCTACGAGGGCTACGCGCCCGGTGGCGTCGCGGTGCTCATCGAGTGCCTCACCGACAACCGCAACCGCGCCGCGGCCGAGGTGCGCACCGCGCTCACCCGCAACGGCGGCCAGCTGGCCGACCCGGGCTCGGTGTCGTACGTCTTCGACCGCAAGGGGGTCGTCATCGTCCCCAAGGGGGAGAGGTCCGAGGACGAGCTGCTCGAGATCGTCCTCGACGCCGGGGCCGAGGAGGTCAACGACAACGGTGACACCTGGGAGATCGTCTCCGAGGCCACCGACTTCGTCACCGTGCGCACCGCCCTCCAGCAGGCCGGCGTCGACTACGACTCCGCGGAGGCCTCGTGGGTGCCCAACCTCCAGGTGCCCCTCGACCTCGACGGGGCGAAGCGGATGATCCGCGTCATCGAGGCCCTCGAGGACTCCGACGACGTCCAGGACGTGTTCGCCAACGGCGACATCCCGGACGACGTGCTCGCCCGGCTCGACGACGAGTGACCCCGCACGGCCCCGCGCCGTGGGCCCCGGTGACCGCCTCGGCGACCTCGTGGGCGCCCGGGGTGCCGCCGACCGACCGGTCGGGGGCGCGCGTGTCGGTCCGGGGGTGTGGCGGACCCCTCCCGTAGCGTGGGTGCCGAACAGGTGTTCTAACCGGGTGCCGTGCCGCGCCCCCGTTCCCGCAGGAGGTCCCGTGCGCGTGCTCGGCGTCGACCCCGGGCTGACCCGGTGCGGGCTCGGCGTCGTCGACGGCCGGGCGGGCCGTGCCGTCATGGTCGCCGTGGGGGTCGTGCGGACGCCCAGCGGCGCCGACCCGGGAGAGCGGCTGGTGTACCTGGAGTCCGAGGTCGACGGCTGGCTCGAGCGGTACGCCCCCGACGTGGTCGCGGTGGAGCGGGTGTTCGCCGACGTCAACGTCGCCTCGGTGATGACCACCGCGCACGCCACGGCCGTGGCCCTGCTCACCGCCACCAAGCGCGGCATCCCCGTGGTCTTCCACACCCCCACCGAGGTCAAGGCCGCCGTCACCGGCTCCGGCCGCGCCGACAAGAGGCAGGTCACCGCGATGGTCACCCGCATCCTCGGCCTCGATGCCGCGCCCCGGCCGGCCGACGCCGCCGACGCCCTCGCCCTCGCGATCTGTCACGCCTGGCGGGGGGCGCAGGCCTCGCGCCTCGCGACCCTCGCCGAGGGGGCGCGCCGATGATCGCCTCGGTCCGCGGCAGCGTCGCCCACGTCGGGCTCGACCACCTCGTCGTCGAGGTCGGGGGGGTCGGGATGTTCGTCCACACCACGCCCGCGGCCGCCTCCGGCTGCCGTCGCGGCGAGGCGGTCGAGCTGGCCACCCACCTCGTCGTCCGCGAGGACTCGCTCACCCTCTACGGCTTCGCCGCCCGGGCCGACCGCGACATGTTCGAGACCCTGCAGACGGTCAGCGGCGTGGGCCCGCGGCTGGCCCTGGCGATGCTGTCCGTCATGGGTCCCGACGAGCTCGCCCGGGCGCTGTCCACCGGCGACGCCAAGGCCCTCACGACGATCCCCGGCATCGGCGCCAAGTCGGCGCAACGGCTCGTCCTCGAGCTCCGCGACAAGGTCGGGGCCCTCCACGGCGGCCCCGGCCCGACGGCGAGCACGCAGGCGCCGGTCGGGGGCGCGGCCTGGCGCGAGCCGGTCACCGAGGCGCTCACCGGCCTGGGCTGGAGCACCAAGCAGGCGTCCGACGCCGTCGACCGCGTCGCGGGCAGTGCCCCCGAGGGTGCCGACGTCGCCACCCTGCTCCGGCTCGCCCTCCGGGAGCTGCGGCCGTGAGCGCGGGCGCGGGCACGGGCGGCTTCGCCAGCGAGGTCCGCGAGGCCGACGGCTCGTGGGAGGCCACGGCCCGGGTCGTCGACGCCTCCGGCAGCGAGGACGAGCGGGTCGTCGAGGCGGCGCTGCGCCCGCGGCGGCTCGCCGAGTTCCCGGGGCAGCCGCGGGTCCGCGACCAGCTCGGGCTCGTCCTCGAGGCCGCGCGGCGCCGGGGCAGCGTGCCCGACCACGTGCTGCTCTCCGGTCCGCCGGGCCTCGGCAAGACGACGCTCGCGATGATCGTCGCGGTCGAGCTGGAGCGGCCGATCCGGGTCACGAGCGGTCCGGCCATCCAGCACGCGGGCGACCTCGCCGCGGTGCTGTCGAGCCTCGACGAGGGAGAGGTCCTCTTCCTGGACGAGATCCACCGGATGTCGCGGGCGGCCGAGGAGATGCTCTACCTGGCGATGGAGGACTTCCGCGTCGACGTCGTCGTCGGCAAGGGCCCCGGTGCCACCGCCATCCCGCTCGAGCTGCCGCCCTTCACCGTCGTCGGCGCCACCACCCGGGCCGGGCTGCTCCCGGCGCCGCTGCGCGACCGGTTCGGGTTCACCGGCCACCTCGACTACTACGAGGTCGGTGACCTCGTCACCATCCTCCACCGCTCGGCGCGCCTGCTCGGCGTCGAGGCCGACGAGCCGGGCATCGCCGAGGTCGCCGGGCGCTCCCGCGGCACCCCCCGGATCGCCAACCGGCTGCTCCGGCGGGTCCGCGACTGGGCCCAGGTCCACGGGGAGGGCCACGTCGACCGGCACGCCGCCCGGCAGGCCCTGGCCCTCTTCGACGTCGACGAGGCGGGCCTGGACCGGCTCGACCGGGCCGTGCTCGACGCGCTGTGCCGCCGCTTCGGCGGGGGGCCGGTCGGCCTGTCCACGCTGGCGGTGGCCGTCGGGGAGGAGTCCGACACCGTCGAGACCGTCGCCGAGCCCTACCTGGTCCGCGAGGGCTACGTCCTGCGCACCCCCCGCGGGCGCGCCGCCACCACCGCCGCCTGGACCCACCTCGGCCTCGAGGCGCCCCCGGCCCAGGCGGCCCAGCCGTCCCTGCCCCTCGGCGACGACGGACCCGGCAGGCTCGGCGGCTGAGCCCGGCCACGCGCGGCCGCCGAGCAGCGGCACGCGCCACGGCCCTGCCTCGTTGGTCAGGTGCGCCCGTCTCGCCTAGAATCGACCTTCGGCCCGGTGCGTCCGGGCCGAACCACTGCCCGCCACCACTGGGCGACCAAGAACCCCAAGGAAAAGTCGACTCCATGTCCTCCGGCTCCGGCTCCGGCCTCTTCTACCTGCTGATCCTCGGCCTCCCGTTCCTCCTCCTCGCGTGGATGTTCCTCACCCAGCGGAACCGCCAGAAGCAGACCCAGGCCCTCCAGGCCTCCCTCCAGGTCGGGGACGAGGTCCTCACCACCTCCGGCATGTACGGCACGATCACCGCCATCGACGAGCAGGTCGTCACCCTGGACCCCGGCGACGGCACCGCGCTGCGCTTCGACCGGCGCGCCATCGGGATGCGCTCCACCGAGGTGCGCTGATGGGCGCCGCCTCCACCCAGCGTTCGCACGCCACCCGCTCGCTCGTCATCCTCGGCGTCCTCGTTCTCGCCCTGATCGGCCTCCTCGTCGGGGCGAACCTGTGGTCGAACGGCGGACTGGCACCCAAGCTGGGCCTCGACCTCAAGGGCGGCACCCAGATCGTGCTCGAGCCGAAGGTCACGGGGGGCCAGACGGTCACCCCGGAGCAGCTCTCGCAGGCCCGCGACATCATCGTCCAGCGCGTCGACGCCGGCGGCGTCTCCGGCGCGGAGGTGACCACGCAGGGTGACCGCAACATCGTCGTCAGCCTCCCCGAGGTCCCCTCGCAGGAGACCAGGGACGCGCTGCAGCAGTCCTCGCAGATGCAGTTCCGGCCGGTGCTGGCCGTCGGCGCCGGCGTCCCGCAGCCCGCCCCGTCCCCGACCCCGTCCGCGTCCGGACAGGCCGAGCCGGCCCCGTCCGCCTCGCCGAGCGCGTCCTCGAGCGACAACAGCGCCGTCAACGACGCGCTGACCGCCGACAGCCCCTCGCCCTCGCCCAGCCCCTCCGGCTCCGCCGAGGGCACCGGCGCGCCGGCCGGGCCGACCGACCTCGCGTGGATCACCCCCGAGGTGCAGCAGGAGTTCGACGCCCTCGACTGCTCCGACCCCGCCGCCCTCGACAACCTCGTCGACGACCCGGCGAAGCCGCTCGTCACCTGCTCCGACGACCGCACGACGAAGTACATCCTGGGCCCCGTCGTCGTCGCCGGTGACGCCATCTCGGACGCCACCGCCGGCTATGCCACGAACCAGCAGGGCGCGGTGACCAGCGAGGTCGAGATCGCGCTGAGCTTCGACAGCGAGGGCGCCGCCGAGTACGCCGACATCAGCCGCGAGATGGTGGCCCTGCCCTCGCCGCAGAACCAGATGGCCACGGTGCTCGACGGCCAGGTGATCGTCGCGCCGTACTTCCAGAGCGCGATCACCGACGGCCGGGCGAGCATCACCGGCGGCTTCACCCTCGAGGAAGCCCGCACCCTCGCCGACCAGCTGAAGTTCGGCGCCCTCCCGATGTCGTTCACGGTGCAGACGAGCACCGACATCAGCCCGACGCTCGGCGCCGAGCAGCTGCGCTACGGCCTGATCGCCGGTCTGATCGGCCTGCTCCTCGTCGTCGTCTACTCGGTCATGCAGTACCGGCTCCTCGGGCTGGTGACCGTCGCCTCCCTCGCCATCGCCGCGGGCATGACCTACCTCGTCGTGACCATCCTCGGGTGGTCGCACAACTACCGGCTCGACATGGCGGGCGTCACCGGCCTGATCGTCGCCATCGGGTTCACGGCGGACAGCTTCATCGTGTACTTCGAGCGGATCCGCGACGAGCTGCGCGAGGGCCGCTCGCTGCAGAGCGCGGTCGAGACGGGGTGGAACCGGGCCAAGCGCACCATCCTCGCCGCCGACGGCGTCAACTTCCTCGCCGCCCTGGTGCTCTACACGCTGGCGACGTCGAACGTGCGCGGCTTCGCCTTCACCCTCGGCCTGACGACGATCCTCGACCTCATCATCGTGTTCCTCTTCACCCACCCGACGGTGGCCCTGCTGGCCCGGCGCCCGTTCTTCCGCGACGGCCACCCGTGGTCCGGGCTCGACCCCCGCCGGCTCGGCGCGAAGACCACCCGGTACGTGGGCCGCGGCCGGTTCGTCACCGACGCGCCCGCCGTCCGCGAGACCGAAGGGAGCCACGCATGAGCGTCAGCTTCAGCCAGCTCGGCAACGACCTCTACACCGGCGCCCGCTCGGTCCCGGTCGTCGCCCGTCGGCGCACCTTCTACACCGGCTCGGCCGTCCTGCTCGTCATCGCCGTCCTCGGCCTGGTGGTCCAGGGCCTCAACCTCGGGCTCGAGTTCAAGGGCGGCTCCGAGTTCCGGGTCTCGGGCGTCACCAACACCGACAACTACGAGGCACGGGCGCGCGATGCGGCCGGTGGCACCGAGGCCGGTGTCAACGTCACCCTCATCGGCGGCTCCACCGTCCGGGTCCAGACCGAACGGCTCGACGACCAGCAGAGCGCCCAGCTCGGCCAGGGCCTCGCCGACGAGTTCGGGGTGCCGGCCGAGAACGTCTCGGCCACCTTCATCGGGCCCTCGTGGGGCTCCACGGTGAGCCAGAAGGCGCTCCAGGCGCTCGTCATCTTCCTCCTGCTCGTCGCCCTCGTCATGGCGGCGTACTTCCGCACCTGGAAGATGTCGGTCGCCGCGCTCGTCGCGCTGGCCCACGACCTCGTCATCACCGCCGGGATCTACGCCTGGACCGGGTTCGAGGTGTCACCGGCGACGATGATCGGCTTCCTCACCGTCCTCGGCTACTCCCTCTACGACACCGTCGTCGTCTTCGACAAGGTGCGTGAGAACACCACCGAGGCCTTCGCCAACGGCCGGCGCAGCTACGCCGCCGCGGCCAACCTCGCGGTCAACCAGACGATGGTGCGCTCGATCAACACGACGGTGGTGGCCCTGCTGCCGATCACGGCGATCCTCGTCGTCGGCACCTTCGCGCTCGGCCCGGGCACCCTGCTCGACCTCTCGCTCGTGCTCTTCATCGGCATCCTCGTCGGCGGGTACTCCTCGATCTTCATCGCCACCCCGGTGCTCGTCTCGCTGCGCGCTCGGGAGGAGTCGGTCGTCGAGCTCGGCCGTCGCGCCGAGCGGCACCAGGCCCGCGTGGCCCGCCAGGCCGCCGCCGCGGAAGCCGCCGCGGACGGCGAGCCGGTCGCCGCCCACGGCGGCGGGTCGGCGGCACCGGAGGAGGGCGCCACGCTCACCGGCCGGGCCGTACACCAGTACGCCCGCTCCGGCCCGCGGGGCCAGCCGCGCCGGACCCCGAAGTCGAAGCGGGGCTGACGGCCGGGAGCCTCCCGGACCCGGTGGACGCCGACCCCTGACCCGCAGGGGCGGCAACTACACTCCCTGCATGGCGGAGCACACGACGGCTGCGCCCCCCAGTGGTGCCGGGGGGTCGCGGGCGCGTGCCCGCGCGGCCCTGGCCCGGGTGGGCCGCAGCCGACCGCCGGCCAACCCGGTGCTCGAGCCCTTGCTGCAGGTGGTGCGCAGCACCCACCCCAAGGCCGACCTCGCCCTCATCGAGCGCGCCTACGCCGTCGCCGAGCGAGCCCACGAGGGCCAGAAGCGCCGCAGCGGCGACGACTACATCACCCACCCGCTCGCCGTCACCACCATCCTCGCCGAGCTCGGCATGACTCCCACGACGCTCGCCGCGGCGCTGCTCCACGACACCGTCGAGGACACCGCGTACAGCCTCGAGGCGCTGCGCCGCGACTTCGGCGACGAGATCGCGATGCTCGTCGACGGCGTCACCAAGCTCGACAAGGTCACCTACGGCCAGGCGGCCCAGGCCGAGACGGTGCGCAAGATGGTCATCGCGATGGCCCGTGACATCCGCGTCCTCGTCATCAAGCTCGCCGACCGGCTCCACAACGCCCGCACCTGGCGCTACGTGTCCCGCGAGAGCGCCCAGCGCAAGGCCAAGGAGACCCTCGAGATCTACGCCCCGCTGGCCCACCGGCTCGGCATGAACACCATCAAGTGGGAGCTCGAGGACCTCTCCTTCCAGGCGCTCTACCCGAAGGTGTACGACGAGATCGTCCGGCTCGTCGCCGAGCGGGCCCCGGCCCGCGAGGAGTACCTCGCCGGCGTCCGCGAGCAGGTCGGGGCCGACCTGCGCGCCGCGAAGATCAAGGCCACCGTCACCGGCCGACCCAAGCACTACTACTCCGTGTACCAGAAGATGATCGTCGGGGGCCGCGACTTCGAGCAGATCTACGACCTGGTCGCCGTGCGTGTCCTCGTCGACACCGTCCGCGACTGCTACGCCGCGCTCGGGGCCCTCCACGCCCGGTGGAACCCCGTGCCCGGGCGGTTCAAGGACTACATCGCGATGCCGAAGTTCAACATGTACCAGTCGCTGCACACGACGGTCATCGGCCCCGAGGGCAAGGCCGTCGAGATCCAGATCCGCACCCAGACGATGCACCGCCGGGCCGAGTACGGCGTCGCCGCGCACTGGAAGTACAAGGAGGAGGGGCTCGCCAAGAACGCCGGCGGCACCGACGCCGTCCAGGTCCGCGACGGCAGCACCGACCCCGCCGGCGACATGGCGTGGCTGCGCCAGCTGCTCGACTGGCAGAAGGAGACCGCCGACCCGGGGGAGTTCCTGGAGTCGCTGCGCTTCGAGATCAACGCCAGCGAGGTCTACGTCTTCACCCCGAAGGGCCAGCTCGTCGGGCTGGCCGCCGGTTCCACCCCGGTCGACTTCGCCTACGCGGTCCACACCGAGGTGGGCCACCACTGCATCGGGGCCCGCGTCAACGGACGCCTCGTGCCCCTGGAGAGCCGGCTGGACAACGGCGACGTCGTGGAGGTGCTGACCTCCAAGGCCGACTCGGCGGGGCCCTCCCGCGACTGGCTGTCGTTCGTGCGCTCGGCACGGGCCCGGAACAAGATCAAGCACTGGTTCACCCGCGAGCGGCGCGAGGAGATGATCGAGGCCGGGAAGGAGTCCCTGGCCAAGACGATGCGCAAGCAGGGGCTGCCGCTCCAGCGGCTGGCCTCGGTGGAGTCGCTCACCGGCGTCGCCGAGGAGCTGCGCCTGCCGAGCATCGACGCGTTGTACGCCGCCATCGGGGAGCAGAACGTCTCGGCCCAGCACGTGGTCTCGCGACTGGTCGCGTCGGTCGGTGGTGAGGAGGGCGCCAGCGAGGACTTCGCCGAGACCGCGAGCCCGGTGTCGGTGCGTCCCCCGTCCCGGCGGCACGGCGACTCCGGGGTCGTCGTCAAGGGGATGTCGGACGTCTGGGTGAAGCTCGCCCGCTGCTGCACCCCGGTTCCGGGCGACGAGATCCTCGGCTTCGTCACCCGGGGCAACGGCGTCTCGGTGCACCGCCGCGACTGCTCCAACGCCGACGCGCTGCTGGCCCAGCCCGAGAAGATCATCGACGTCGAGTGGTCACCCACGGCGGGCAGCGTGTTCCTGGTCCAGCTCCAGGTGGAGGCGCTCGACCGCTCGGGCCTGCTGTCCGACGTCACCCGGGTCATCTCCGACCACGGGGTCAACATCCTCTCCGCCGCGGTGCAGACCTCGCGGAACCGGGTGGCGATGCTCCGGTTCACCTTCGAGATGGGCGACCCGGGCCACCTCGGCCACGTCATCCGGGCGGTGCAGAAGGTCGACGGTGTCCTCGAGGCCACCCGGGTCACCGGTGGCCGCCGTGACGGCCAGCTCTGAGCACCCCCGGGTGGCCTAGGCCCCCGGCAGGCGGCGCAGGAGCATGGTCACGTAGACGTCGGCGATGTCCTGCGGCTCCTCGATGGTGAACACCGCACCGCCACCCCCGCCCTCGGTGGGGACGGCCTGCGCCACCGGGCGGAGCGACGCGGCGTCGACCCCGCCCATGCCGATGAGGAGCACGGTGACCGGCCGGTCCGGGTCGGCCGCCCGCTCCAGGCGGGAGCGCAGCTGGTCCAGGCTCAGCCCGCCGGCGGGGTCGTCGTTCACGCCGTCGGTGAAGAGGGCGACGATGTTGACCGCCTGGTCGTCGTAGTCCTCGAGCATGGCGGCGTACGCCGCGTCGACGGTGTCGTAGAGCCCGGTGTCGCCGCCCAGGGAGGTGGCGAGGGAGCCGAGGGCGAAGGAGAGGGTGGAGCGATGCTCGTCCTCGCCGAGCTCGCTGACGGGCTGGAGCTCGGTCCAGTCCCGGTCATCCCGCTGGAGGGTGGAGAAGCTCCAGAGGCCGACCGAGTTGTGGTCGGCGAGCAGCTGCACGGCACCGGTGGCCGCCCGGGTCGCCACCTCGATCCTGGAGCCGCCGCCCGCGTCCGCGGCCTCGCTCATCGAGCCGCTGGTGTCGATGACGGTGAGCAGCCGGGTGGGGGTCGCGATCGCCTGCCACATCTCCTGCGCCGCCTCGGCCTGCTCGGGGGAGGGCGTGACCGCCAGGGCCTCGGCGGGCGGGCCGCCGTCGAGCACGGGGGAGGGGTCCGCCGGCGTGCGGAAGCCGGCGTCGCGCAGCGCCCGGCGCCCCGCGTCGGAGGTGAGGGCGGCGGTGACGGCCTCGGTGACGCCCTCGGGCGCCAGCGGGGTGGAGACCACGGAGTAGGCCAGGGCGGGGGTCGTGGACTCGGGGGTGACGACGTCGAGCCCGGGGTCGCCCGCCAGGGCCACCTGCTGCTCGGTGGCGGGGAAGACGGCGGCGTCGGTGCGGGCGGTGGGGGCCGCGAGCAGGCTCTCCTCCGGGACGACCCGGCTCAGCATCCCGCCGATGCCGGCGAGGGCGGTGGCGCGCTGCTCCTCGGGGAGTGCGGTCGATCTCCGCGAGGCCGACCATGAGGGCGATGCTGCCGACGGTGGACGTCGACGGGTCGGGCATGCGGGTGTCGGGGGCGACGATGGTGGCGCCCCACGTCGCAGGCTCGGGCGCCTGTTGCCCCTCGGGGACGGCGAGCACCACCGGGGTGGTGGCCACCTCATCCCCGACGACGACCCCGTCGCCGGCCGCGGCGACCTGCTCGGCGAGGAGCGTGGAGTCGGGGACCCAGATCGCGGGCGCGCCGACGGCGTCCTCACCGCCACCGGAGGGGTCCTGGAGGCGCTGCGCGACGACGGCCGAGGGCTCCGCGGCCACGGTGAACGTGGCACAGGCGTCGGTGGCCCCCGCGAGGACCTGCTCGAGGGTGTCGCGCATGGCCGCGGTGGTGGCGACCCGCACCGGGGACGGGTCCGTGCACGCCGTGGCGGTGGCGGCGCTGTCGTCACCGCCGGCGAGCACCCACCCCTGCCAGACCGAGACCCCGAGGAGGGCCGCGACGAGCGCCGTGACGACCACGATGAGCACCGGACGCCTGCGGCTGCGCTCCCTCCCCGCTCCGTGCCGCCCCACCCGGCGCCTCAGCCGCCGAACTCGTCGAGGTTGGCTCGCGCCTGGGTGAGCCACTCCTGTTGGGCGGTGAGGCGCTCCCGGGCGGACGCGGCGTCGGACTCCCTACCGGCGGCCTCGGCCTCGGCGAGCTCCCGCTCGAGGCCGGCGACCGAACCCTGGAGCTGGTCGACGAGCGAGCGGGCCCGTGCGGCCGCCTCCGGGTTGGTGTGCCGCCACTTGGCGTCCTCGGCCTCGCGGACCGCGTTCTCGACCCTCCGCATCCGCTTCTCCACCCGCTCGAGGTCGCCGCGGGGCACCTTGCCGGCGGCGTCCCAGCGCTCCTGGATGGAGCGCAGCGACGCCTTCGCGGCGTCGAGGTCGGTGACCGGCAGCAGCGCCTCGGCGTCGACGAGCAGCTGCTCCTTGACGGCGAGGTTGCCCCGGAACACCTCGTCCTCGGCGGCGGCGACCTCGTCCTTGCGGGTGAAGAACGCGTCCTGGGCGGCCCGGAACCGCTCCCAGAGCGCGTCGTCGTCGGCACGGCTGGCGCGGCCGGCGGAGCGCCAGCGGTCCATCAGCTGCTTGTAGGCGCGGGCCGTGGGCCCCCAGTCGGTGCTGTCGGAGAGGGCCTCGGCCTCGGCGACGAGCTCCTGCTTGGCGGCCTTGGCGTCGCCGCGGCTGGTCTCCTGCTCCGCGAACCAGACCCGGCGGGCCTTGTCGAAGGCGTTGCGGGCGTGGCTGAACCGCTGCCACAGCGCGGCCTCGGTGGCCTTGTCGAGCTTGGCGGCGGACCGCTGGTGCTGCTTCCACTGGTCGAGCAGCCCGCGCATCTGCTCGCTGCTGCGCTTCCACTGGGTGGACCCCGGCGGTTGGGCGGCGATCCGCTCGGCCTCGGCGACGATCGCCTCCCGCTTCTCGGCCGCATGGGCCCGGGCCTGCTGGCGCTGCTCGGCCTCGGCGGTGCGCTTGTCGGTGAGGCCCGCCTCGATCCGGGCGACGGTGGCCTCGAGGGCGGCGAGGTCGCCCACGACGCCGCCTTGACCGATGTGCTCCTTGAGGGTGGCCAGGCCCCCCTCGACCTCCTTGGCGCTCACGTCGGGGTTGGCCAGGCGGGCCTCGAGGAGGTCCGCCGACCCGGCCAGCTCGTCGTACTTGCGCGCGAAGTACTGCAGCGCCTCGTCCGGCGAGGCCCCGGGGTAGGAGCCGACCTCCCGCTCCTCCTCGCCGACCCGGACGAAGACGGTGCCGTCGTCGGCGACCCGGCCGAAACGTGCCGACTCCGAGTGCGAGGGGGCCGCGGGCGCGGCCACCGGACGGGGGTGGACGCGTCCGGCGAGCGCCGCCGGGCTGGGGATGCTCGGTCGGGGCGTGGGCGTGTCGTCGGGCACGGGTCAGGCCTTCTCCTCGGTGACAGCAACCCGGAGGATGCTGATCGGTGCGGCGGGTGGACCGTCGTCGGCGCTCGCCCCGCCCGGGGCGACTCCGGCCGCGGCCTCCTCGTCGACGATATCCAACCCCGCGGTCACGGTGCCGAACACGGTGTAGCCGTCGGGGTCCGGCAGGGTGGTGTCGCCGTAGACGATGAAGAACTGGCCGCCGTTGCCGTTCTCCGGGTCGCTGGTGCGGGCCATCGCCACCGTGCCGCGCGGGTAGCGCCCGTCCTCGGGGGCGTTCTCCACGGCGAAGCCGTACCCGGGGTTCCCCTGACCGGTGCCGGTGGGGTCGCCGCACTGGAGCACCTGGAGGGTCTCCTGCGTGGTGAGCCGGTGGCACGGCGCGTTCACCCAGTAGTTCGCCTGGGCCAGCTGCGCGAAGGAGGCGACGGCCTGCGGGGCGGCCTCGGCGTCGAGGTCGATGACGATGTCGCCGCAGTTGGTCGAGAGGGTGGCGGTGTACTGCTTGCCCGCCACGGTGGCCGGGTCGGGCAGCTCCAGGTCCGCCCCCGTGCCCAGCGAGCGTGGTGGTGGCTCGCAGCCCGCGAGGGTGCTGGGTGCCGCCGGCTCGACGGTGGACAGCGCCGACCCCAGGAGGGCGAGCACGACGACGACGACGCCGAGGCCTCCGGCCATCAGGGCGAGGACGCGCAACCGCTGGCGGTCGCCGGCGCGGCGCACCATCGACTGCTGGCGCTTCTCGTAGCGGCGGCGCGCGCGGGCCCGCTCCTGCTTCCTGGTCACCCGGGGGATCCCTCCGTCGTGGTCCGGCACCGGCGCCCCAGTGTAGGGAGGGCGCTGCGGCTACGCTCCGGGGCGTGCTCGCCGTCGCCTTCCCCGCCGCCGCCTTCGACACCAACTGCTACGTCCTCGCGCCCGGCCCGGGGGAGGAGTGCGTCGTCGTCGACCCGGGCATCGGTGTCGAGGACACGGTGCGTGCCGTGCTCGAGGAGCACCGCCTGCGGCCGGCGGCCGTGCTCCTCACCCACGGCCACGTCGACCACGTGTACTCGGTGACGCCGGTGTGCGGTGGCACGACCGCCGCCTACGTGCACGCCGACGACCGGTACCGCCTCGCCGATCCCCTGGACGGGCTGGACCCCGGCATGATCGCGATGATGGAGGCCCAGTTCGGGCGGAGGGCCTCGTGGCGCGAGCCGGACCGGGTCATCGAGGTGGCCGACCGCGAGCGGCTCGAGCTCGCCGGGCTCTCGATCGAGGTGCGGCACGCCCCGGGCCACACCGAGGGCTCGGTGCTCTTCGCCCTCGACGCGGTGCCCGACGGGCTGCCACCCGAGGAGCAGCTGGACCGCACCGTGGTGTCCGGCGACGTGCTCTTCGCCGGCTCCATCGGCCGCACCGACCTGCCGGGCGGGGACGACGCGGCGATGCGCCGCTCGCTGCGCGACGTGGTCCTGCCGCTCCCCGACTCCACCCTCGTGCTCACCGGCCACGGCCCCGCGACGACGATGCGCCGCGAGCGCGGCACCAACCCGTACCTGCGAGGATTGGGCGCGTGAGTTCCCCGTCCAAGGTCACCCCCATCTCGGGCTTCCCCGAGCTCCTGCCCGCCGAGCGCCTCCTCGAGCTGCACTTCCTCGACACCGTGCGGGAGGTCTTCGAGCTGCACGGCTTCGCGCCGCTGGAGACCCGCGCGGTGGAGCCGGTCGAGCGGCTGCTCGGCAAGGGCGGCGACACCGACAAGGAGGTCTACGGCATCCACCGCCTCGCCGACGGGGGCGACCGCGAGGCCGAGCTCGGGCTGCACTTCGACCTCACCGTGCCGTTCGCCCGGTACGTCCTGGAGAACGCCGGGAAGCTGCAGTTCCCCTTCCGCCGCTACCAGGTGCAGAAGGTGTGGCGCGGGGAGCGGCCCCAGGAGGGGCGCTACCGGGAGTTCACGCAGGCCGACATCGACGTCGTCGACGTCGGCGAGCTGGCGCCGCACTTCGAGGCCGAGATGCCGCTCGTCATCGCCGAGGCCTTCGGCCGCCTGCCGGTCGGGGACTTCCGCATCCAGGTGAACAACCGCAAGGTGCCCGAGGGCTTCTACCTGGGCATCGGCCTCGACGACGTCGCCGGCACGCTGCGCATCGTCGACAAGCTCGACAAGATCGGGCCGGGGCCGGTGGCCGAGATGCTCATCGAGCACGGCGCCTCGGAGGAGCAGGCCCGGCTGGCGCTGGCTCTCGCCGGGATCCGGTCCGAGGACCTGTCCTTCGTCGAGGAGGTCCGTGAGCTCGGGGTGCGGCACCCCGCGCTCGACGAGGGGCTCGATGCCCTCGCCGCGGTGGTCACCGCGGGGATGGAGCAGGCGCCCGGGTGCCTCGTCGCCGACCTGCGCGTGGCGCGCGGCCTCGACTACTACACCGGGACCGTCTACGAGACCCAGCTGGTCGGCGCCGAGGAGTGGGGGTCGGTCTGCTCGGGCGGCCGGTACGACTCGCTGGCCTCCGACGGGCGCACCACCTATCCCGGGGTCGGCATCTCGATCGGGCTCACCCGGCTGGTGCACCTCCTCGTGGCCAGGCGCGGCCTCACCGCCGACCGGTCCACGCCGGCCGCGGTGCTCGTGGCCGTCACCGACGAGGAGAGCCGGTCCCGCTCGCGCGCCGTCGCCGCCGCGCTGCGGGCCCGCGGCATCCCGTGCGAGGTGGCGCCGAGCGCGGCCCGGTTCGGCAAGCAGATCCGCTACGCCGACCGTCGGGGCATCCCGTACGTGTGGTTCCCGGGCGCCGCCGACGACGGCTCGGACCAGGTCAAGGACATCCGCAGCGGCGTCCAGGTCGACGCCGACGCCGCCGCGTGGGAGTGCCCGCCCGCCGACCTGCGCCCCGGCATCGTCGTCCCCGCCCGCTGACTCGACAGGAGAACCACATTTCGGGGTAAGGCGAGAATGTCGACCTCGCAGGGGTTGGCAACCGGTGCGACGTCGACATTTCGGGGTCACCCCGAAATGTCGAGGCGGGTGCGGTGGTCAGGCGCGGTCAGGGGGAGGGCGCAGCCCGCACTCCCGCAGCTCGAGGACGGCCAGGGCCCGGATGACGTCGCGGTCGCCGCGGCGCCAGGCCCCGGCCGGGTCGGGGCTGATCCGGGCCAGTCGGGGCATCGGCTGCCCGGCCATGGCCCGCAGCGCGAACAGGTCCAGGTCGGGGTCGGCGTCGATGAACCGCTGCGCGGCACCGGCGCGGCGGGCGAACCGCAGGCGCAGCAGCAGCCACGCGCCGACGACCAGGAGGATCGGTGCCAGCGCGGTCGTGAGCGCGAGCACGAGCGCCACCCGCTCGACCGCGGTGACGAGGTCCTGCCCGGCCTGCTCGATGTCACCGCCGACCCCGGCCACCGAGCGGAAGGGCGCGGCGACCCGGTCGTCGAGCAGCGGGAGGTCGTCGACGCTGTCACCGGCCGTCGCCATCGTGCCGCGGAAGCCGGCGCCGGCGTCGGCGAGCTGGCGGCCCGGCGCGGCGAGCTGCATCGTGGCGTCGTGGACCCGCAGGGCGATGCGGACCCAGACCACCACCCACACGACGACGCCGACGTCGGCGAGCACCTGCGCCAGCCGGCGCCCCTGGATGTCGCTGTAGAGCTTCACGGGTCCTCCTCGGTGGAGCCGCCCTCCGGCCCCGGCACTAGACTTCCACCGCGATCCAGCAGGGACGCGGTCATCCGGGACGACGAGGTCCCGGTGCATACCGGAAGAGGTGTCTTTCAGCCGATGAAGGTCGGAATCCCCACCGAGGTCAAGAACAACGAGTTCCGCGTCGGGATCACCCCCGTGGGCGTCAACGAGCTCGTCGGCCGCGGCCACGAGGTGCTCATCCAGAAGGGCGCGGGCCTGGGCTCGTCGATCACCGACGAGGAGTTCGTCTCCCAGGGGGCGCGGATCATCGACTCCGCCGACGACCTGTGGGCCGAGTCCGAGATGGTGATGAAGGTCAAGGAGCCGGTGGCCGAGGAGTACCACCGCCTGCGCGAGGACCTGGTGCTCTTCACCTACCTCCACCTCGCCGCCGACGAGCGGCTCACCAAGGAGCTCGTCGGCACCCGCACCACGGCCATCGCGTACGAGACCGTCCAGCTGCCCTCCGGACTGCTCCCCCTGCTGTACCCGATGTCCGAGGTCGCCGGCTGCCTCGCGCCCCAGGTGGGGGCGCACGCGATGATGCGACCGCAGGGCGGGCGCGGCGTCCTCATGGGCGGCATCGGCGGCGTGGCCAACGCCAACGTCGTCGTCCTCGGTGCGGGGGTGGCCGGCCAGAACGCCGCCAACATCGCCCTCGGCATGGGCGCCAACGTCACCCTGCTCGACACCGACCTCGACAAGCTGCGGATGAGCTTCTGGCGCTACGACAACCGGGTCGCCCAGATCGCCTCCTCGAAGCTTTCCGTCGAGGAGCAGGTCCTCGAGGCCGACCTGGTCATCGGCACCGTGCTCATCCCCGGTGCCAAGGCCCCGAAGCTCGTCACCGACGACATGGTCAGCCGGATGAAGCCGGGCTCGGTGCTCGTCGACGTCGCCATCGACCAGGGCGGCTGCTTCGAGGGCAGCCGTCCCACCACCCACGCCGACCCGACCTTCCCGGTGCACGAGTCGGTCTACTACTGCGTGGCGAACATGCCCGGCGCCGTGCCGCACACCTCGACGTGGGCGCTGACCAACGCGACCCTTCGCTACGCCACGGCCCTCGCCGACCACGGGTGGGAGGAGGCGATGCGCGCCGACCCGGCCCTGGCCAAGGGACTGAACACCGCACGGCGGCCGGGTCACCTACCGGGCCGTCGCCGAGGCCTTCGGCATGGAGAGCACCACCGTCGAGGAGGTCCTCTCCTGACGGCGACGGACCCCCGCCGACGGCCCGTCCCACCGCCGTGGGGCGGGCCGTCGACGCGTGGCTGACCCACCTCGACGTGGAGCGGGGCGTCTCGGAGAACACCCTGGCCGCCTACCGACGCGACCTGGCCCGGTGGACGGCCCACCTCGACGACGTGGGGGTGACCCGGCCGCAGGACGTCACCGAGGAGCACGTCACCGAGTTCCTCGCCCGGCTGCGGGAGGGCGGCGAGGGGCGGCCACCGCTCGCCGCGACGTCGGCCGCTCGCACCCTCGTCGCAGTCCGGGGGCTGCACCGCTTCCTCGCCCTCGAGGGTGAGCTCGACGTCGACCCGGCCCGCGAGGTCAGCCCCCCTCGGCCGCCGAGCAGGCTGCCCAAGGCGATCGGGCTCGACGCCGTGGAGCGGCTGCTCGAGGCCGCCTCCGTGGGCGACACCCCCACGGCGCTGCGCGACCGGGCGCTGCTCGAGGTGCTCTACGGCACCGGGGCCCGCATCTCCGAGGCGGTCGGGCTCGACGTCGACGACGTGCTCGGCGACGACGACGTCGTGCGGCTGCTCGGCAAGGGGGGCAAGGAGCGGGTGGTGCCGCTCGGGTCGTACGCGGCGGCCGCCGTGGAGGCGTGGCTGGTGCGCGGCCGCCCGGTCCTCGGGGCCCGGGGGACGGGCACGCCGGCGCTGTTCCTGGGCAGCCGAGGCGCCAGGCTGTCGCGGCAGAGCGGCTGGGCGGTGCTGCGCTCGGCCGCGGAGCGCGCCGGGCTCTCCGGCCACCTCTCGCCGCACACGCTGCGGCACTCCTTCGCCACCCACCTGCTCGAGGGCGGGGCGGACGTGCGGGTGGTCCAGGAGCTGCTCGGGCACGCGTCGGTGACGACGACCCAGATCTACACCAGGGTCACCGTCCAGCAGCTGCGCGAGGTCTACGCGCAGAGCCATCCACGGGCGCGGTGAGGCGCCCCGGCCCGGCCCGCTCCCGCTGATAGGGTCTCCTCGATCAGCGCGAGGCTGACCGAGCACCACCGGTACCGGGAGTTGGAGAGTTGGGCGAGACCGACGCCGCGCTGCAGATGCGCATCGACGGACACGGACAGGTGGGCCCCACCGGTCGGCCGTTGCCCGACTTCCCCGAACCGCCCCCGCTCGCCTCGCACGGGCCCGCCCGGATCATCGCGATGTGCAACCAGAAGGGCGGGGTGGGCAAGACCACCACGACGATCAACCTCGGCGCCGCCCTCGCCGAGCTCGGCCGCCGCGTGCTGCTCGTCGACTTCGACCCGCAGGGCGCGCTCTCGGTGGGCCTCGGCATCCCCACCCACGAGCTCGACATATCCGTCTACAACCTGCTCGTCGAGCGCGGTCACGACGTCCGCGAGGTCATCACGCCCACCAAGGTCGAGGGCCTGGACGTCGTCCCGGCGAACATCGACCTGTCCGCCGCAGAGGTCCAGCTCGTCGGTGAGGTGGCCCGCGAGCAGATCCTCGCCCGGGTGCTGCGCCCGGTCGAGGACGAGTACGACGTCGTGCTCGTCGACTGCCAGCCCTCGCTCGGGCTGCTCACCGTCAACGCGCTCACCGCCGCGCACGGCGTGATCATCCCGCTCGAGTGCGAGTTCTTCGCGATGCGCGGCGTCGCGCTGCTCGTCGAGACGATCGAGAAGATCACCGACCGGCTCAACCCGCGCCTGGAGATCGACGGCATCCTCGCGACGATGTACGACGGCCGCACCCTGCACTCCCGGGAGGTCGTGGCCAGCGTCGTCGAGCACTTCGGCGAGCAGGTCTTCCACACGGTGATCTCGCGCACCGTCAAGTTCCCCGACGCCTCGCTCGCGGCGGAGCCGATCACGACCTACGACGGCACCCACAAGGGCGCCGAGGCCTATCGCCAGCTCGCCCGCGAGCTCATCGCGCGCGGCGGGGCGGCCTGAGCCGGTGGGCATCCCCCCCGAAGCCGCCGGGGGAGACCCGCCACCGGCGGCCGAGCCCGACGTCACCCCCGGCGGCGTCCTCACCCGCCGCGCCGCCGCCACCCCGTTCGAGGTGCACCTCGACAACTTCACCGGTCCCTTCGACCTGCTCCTCGGGCTGATCAGCAAGCACAAGCTCGACATCACCGAGGTGGCGCTGGCCACCGTCACCGACGAGTTCATCGCCCACCTCCGGGCCGCCCGCGAGAGCGAGGCCGGGCTCGACCTCTCCCAGGCCTCCGAGTTCCTCGTCGTCGCGGCCACGCTGCTCGACCTCAAGGCGGCCCGGCTGCTCCCGCAGAGCGGGCCCGAGGACGAGGACGACCTCGCCCTCATCGAGGCCCGCGACATCCTCTTCGCCCGCCTGCTCCAGTACCGGGCCTTCAAGGACATCGCGCACACCTTCGCCGAGCGGATGGCCACCGCCGGCCGGCGCCACCCGCGCGCCGTCGCCCTGGAGCCGCACCTCGCCGCGCTGCTGCCCGAGCTCGTCATGACCGTGACCCCCGAGCAGCTGGCCGTGGTGGCGGCGCGGGCCCTGACGCCGAAGCCGCCGCCGACGGTCGGGCTCGGGCACCTCCACGCCCCGGCGGTGAGCGTCCGCGAGCAGGCCGCCGTCATCGGCACCCGCCTGCGCCGTGAGCGGGTGGTCTCGTTCCGGTCGCTCGTCGCCGACGCCGACAGCACCCTGGTCGTCGTCGCCCGGTTCCTGGCCCTGCTCGAGCTCTACCGCGAGGCGGCGGTCGGGTTCGAGCAGGCCCAGGCCCTCGCCGAGCTCACCGTGCGGTGGACCGGGCCCGAGGAGGGCGAGGTCGAGGTCACCGACGAGTTCGACGAGCTTCCGCCCGACCCGGGGGCCCCGGCCCCCGACGCCACGACCACCTCGCAGGAGCGCCCCGATGAGTGAGCACCCACCGGCCCCCGCCGACACCGCGCCGGCCGCACGCGCCGAGGTCGCCGAGGAGCAGCTGGCCCTGGACGTCGGCTCCCTGCCGGGAGGCGTCCACGGCGCGCTCGAGGCCGTCCTCATGGTCGTCGACGAGCCGGTGACGGCGGTGGCACTGGCCTCGGCGGTGGAGCAGCCCGTGCCCGACGTCGAGGCCGCCCTCGCCGAGCTCGAGGCCGGCTACGCCGAGCAGAACCGTGGCTTCACCCTGCGCGAGGTGGGCGGTGGGTGGCGGATGTACAGCCGGCACGAGTACGCGCCGGTCGTCGAGCGGTTCGTCCTCGACGGCCAGCAGGCACGGCTCACCCAGGCCTCGCTCGAGACGCTCGCCGTCATCGCCTACCGCCAGCCGGTCTCCCGCTCCCGGGTGGCGGCCGTCCGCGGGGTGAACGTCGACGGCGTCATCCGCACCCTGCTGAGCCGGGGGCTGATCGAGGAGGTCGGTCACGACGCCGAGTCCACCGCCACCCTCTACGGCACGACCTCCTACTTCCTCGAGCGGCTGGGCCTCGGCAGCCTCGACGAGCTGCCCGCCCTCGCCCCCTACCTCCCGGAGGTCGACGTGCTCGACGAGATCGCCGAGGGGGGCCGGGCATGACCCCGCCGAAGGGCCGCGGCGGCCGCCGCGCCGGCGACCGCCAGCAGCGGGCGCGCGGCGGTGGCAACACCCGGCGCAGCCAGCCGACCCGCCCGAAGCCGGAGCCCCAGCGGCCCACCGTCGACGTCCACGACCCCGACGGGGTGCGGCTGCAGAAGCTGCTCGCCGCGGCCGGGGTCGGGTCGCGCCGCGTGTGCGAGGACCTCATCTCCCAGGGCCGGGTCCAGGTCGACGGCCAGGTCGTCACCGAGCTGGGGGTGCGCATCCGCCCCACCCAGGTGGTCCACGTCGACGGCGAGCGGGTGCAGCTCGACGAGTCCCGGGTCTACCTGGCGTTCAACAAGCCGCTGAACGTCGTCACCTCGATGAGCGACGAGCTCGGCCGGGTCGACATCGGCGACTACGTCGGCGACCGCAAGGAGCGGCTCTTCCACGTGGGCCGGCTCGACGCCGACACCGAGGGGCTGCTGCTGCTCACCAACGACGGCGACCTCGCCCACCGGCTCCAGCACCCGCGGTACGGCGTGCTCAAGACCTACCTCGCCCAGGTGCCGGGGCCGCTGCCCCGCGACCTGGGCCGGCGGCTGCGCGAGGGCGTGGAGCTCGAGGACGGTCCGGTCGCCGTCGACTCCTTCCGCGTCCTGGACTCCCAGCCCGGCAAGGCGCTGGTCGAGGTGGTGCTGCACGAGGGCCGCAAGCACATCGTCCGCCGGCTCCTCGCGGAGGTGGGGCACCCGGTGATCTCGCTCGTCCGCACCCAGGTCGGGCCGGTGCGCCTGGGCGACACCAAGCCCGGCCGGTGGCGGGCGCTCAGCGCGGCCGAGGTCGCGGCGCTCTACAAGGCGGCGGGGTTGTGAGGATCCACGTCATCGGCACCGGGCTCATCGGCACCAGCATCGGGCTCGCCCTGACCACCGCCGGTGACGACGTCACCCTCGAGGACGCCATCGCCACCCACGCCGCGCTGGCCCGCGACCTCGGGGCCGGCCGGATGGCGGCCGCGGCCGACCCGGCACCCGAGCTCGTCGTCGTCGCGACGCCCCCTGACGTCACGGCGGGTTGCGTCGCCGACGCCCTCGAGCGGTACCCGGACGCCGTCGTCACCGACGTGGCGTCGGTCAAGGGCGTGGTCGTGGCCGGGCTCCGCGCCCGGGGTGCTCGCCTGGAGCGGTACTGCGGGTCGCACCCGATGGCCGGCCGCGAGCGCTCCGGCGCCGTGGCCGGGCGCCACGACCTCTTCGACGGCCGCGCCTGGGTGCTGACCCCGACGCCCGAGACGGCCCCGGAGGCGGTGCGCCTCGTGGCCCGGGTGGCCCGCACCGCCGGAGCCGCCGTCCGCGAGCTGCCGCCGGCGGAGCACGACCGCGCCGTCGCGGCCGTGTCCCACGTGCCGCAGCTGGCGGCCAGCCTGGTCGCGGCGCGGCTCGAGGGCCTCGACGAGCCGGCCGTGGCGCTGGCGGGCCAGGGCCTGCGCGACGTCACCCGGATCGCGGCGAGCGACCCGAACCTGTGGACCCAGATCCTCGCCGGCAACGCTGCCGCGGTCCGCGACGTGCTGGCCGGCCTGCGCACCGACCTGGACGCCGTCATCGACGCGCTGCGCGCGCTGGAGGGCGAGGCGGACGCTCCGGGCGCACGCGGCACCCTGGCGCGGGCCATCGCCGCCGGCAACGCCGGCCACGCCCGCATCCCCGGCAAGCACGGCGCCGCCCCCACCACGTACGCCACGGTGCGGGTGCTGCTGCCCGACGAGCCCGGCCAGCTCGGGCGGCTGTTCGCCGACGTCGGCGACGTCGGCACCAACATCGAGGACTTCCGTCTCGACCACGGACTCGGCCAGCCGTTCGCGGTGGCCGAGGTCGACGTCGTGCCCGGCGCGGCGGCCCCGCTGGCCGAGGCGCTGGTCGGGCGGGGCTGGCAGATCCACGGATGAGCGCGCCACTAGGCTCACGGGCCATGACCGCACCCCTGACGATCGCCATCGACGGTCCCTCCGGCTCGGGCAAGAGCACCGTCGCCAGGGCGGTCGCCCGGCGCCTCGGCATCGGCTACCTCGACACCGGGGCGATGTACCGGGCACTGACCTGGTGGTGCCTCGAGCGGGGCCTCGACCTCGCCGACACCGCGGCCGTGGCCGAGGCCGCGCGCGAGCTGCCGCTCGAGATCGGCACCGACCCACAGGCCCCGCGGGTGGCCGTCGGCGGCACCGACGTGTCGGCCCTGATCCGCGCCACCGAGGTCTCGACCGCGGTCTCGGCCGTGGCGACGAACCGGGAGGTGCGACCGGTGCTCCAGCAGCTCCAGCGCGACCTCATGGCCCGGATCGCCGAGGAGACCGGGGGAGTGGTGGCCGAGGGACGCGACATCACCACCGTCGTGGCGCCGGACGCGCGGGTGCGGGTGCTGCTCACCGCGTCCGAGGAGGCCCGGTTGCGACGCCGGTCCACCGAGCTGCACGGTGCCGCGGACGAGGCGGCGGTCGCGGCCACCCGCGACCAGGTCGTGCGCCGAGACCGCGACGACTCGACCGTCTCGGCCTTCACCGAGGCGGCCGACGGGGTCGAGCACCTCGACACCTCCGAGCTGTCGCTCGACGAGAGCATCGAGGCCGTCCTCGACGTCGTCGCCACGGTCACGGCCGACGAGGCCTGAGCCCGCCGGGGTGCCCGGCGATTCGGCCGCGGGCACCGGGTGCGCGAGAATGCCGCGGTGAGCACCGAGGACCCCCAGACCGGCACCCAGGACCCCGCAGCGGTCGAACGCGCCCTCCGGGCCGGGCTCGAGGACTTCGAGCTCAGCGACGAGGACCGTGCCCTGCTCGGGGTCGAGGGCGCCGCCCCGGACCTCGAGGGCGCCGCCGGGCCGCTGCCGGTCGTGGCGGTCGTCGGCCGGCCGAACGTCGGCAAGTCCACCCTGGTCAACCGCGTCCTCGGCCGCCGAGAGGCGGTCGTCGAGGACGTGCCCGGCGTCACCCGCGACCGGGTGGCGTACGAGGCGGAGTGGGCCGGCCGCCGCTTCACCCTCGTCGACACCGGTGGCTGGGCGGTCGACGCCAAGGGCATCCACCTGCGGGTCGCCGAGCAGGCGGAGGTCGCGGTCGACCTCGCCGACGCCGTCCTCTTCGTCGTCGACGCCACCGTCGGCGCCACCGACGATGACGAGGCGGTCGTGCGGCTGCTGCGCCGGGCCGGCAAGCCGGTGGTGCTGGTGGCCAACAAGGTCGACGACCAGCGCTTCGAGGCCGACGCGACCGCGCTGTGGAACCTCGGCCTCGGGGAGCCGTGGCCGGTCTCCGCCCTGCACGGGCGGGGGAGCGGCGACGTCCTCGACGCCCTGCTCGCGGTGCTCCCGGACGTGTCGCAGGTGGGCGGCGCGTACGCGCCCGGTGGCCCGCGCCGGGTGGCGCTGCTCGGGCGGCCGAACGTCGGCAAGTCCTCGCTGCTCAACAAGCTGGCGCGAGAGGACCGGGTGGTCGTCGACCCCGTGGCGGGCACCACCCGCGACCCCGTCGACGAGCTGGTCGAGCTGGGGGGCCGCACCTGGCGCTTCGTCGACACCGCCGGCATCCGGCGCCGGGTGCACCAGACCCGCGGCGCCGACTTCTACGCCTCCCTGCGCACCCAGACCGCCCTCGAGAAGGCCGAGGTGGCGGTGGTCCTGGTCGACGCGAGCGAGGTGCTCGCCGAGCAGGACGTGCGCGTCATCCAGCAGGTCGTCGACGCCGGGCGGGCGCTGGTCATCGCCTACAACAAGTGGGACCTCACCGACGAGGAGCGCCGCCACTTCCTCGAGCGCGAGATCGAGCGGGACCTGGTCCAGATCCCGTGGGCGCCGCGCGTCAACGTGTCGGCGCGCACCGGCCGCCACCTCGAGAAGCTCGTGCCCGCGCTCGAGCTGGCCCTGGAGTCCTGGGAGACGCGGGTCCCCACGGCCCGGCTCAACGCGTTCCTCGGCGAGGTCGTCGCGGCGCACCCGCACCCGGTCCGCGGAGGCAAGCAGCCCCGCATCCTCTTCGCCACCCAGGCCGGCACGCGGCCGCCGCGGTTCGTGCTCTTCGCCTCCGGCTTCGTCGAGGCCGGCTACCGCCGCTTCGTCGAGCGCCGGCTGCGCGAGGAGTTCGGCTTCCAGGGCACGCCGATCGAGCTCTCGGTGCGCGTCCGCGAGAAGCGCCGCAACCGCCGCTGAGGCGAATTGGTCGCGCCCGGGGCGGTGGGATAGGGTTTCGACCGCTCCCGCGAGGGGGCGAGCCACGGGCTGTGGCGCAGCTTGGTAGCGCACTTGACTGGGGGTCAAGGGGTCGCAGGTTCAAATCCTGTCAGCCCGACCGATGTGCCGGGTCGGCCGTCGTCAGTCCCGGGGGTTGCCGCCGGTCCATCCCTGGCCGCTGGCCGGCCGGACCCGCCCCCGGGGGTCAGCAGGTGTTCTCCACCGCGGTCACCAGGTCCTGCGTGGTGCTCTTGACGGACTCGAGCGCGGGCCGCACCGAGGCGACGTCGGCCGCCGTCGGCTCCTCCTTCAGGCCGGCCAGCACCTCCTTGAGCGCGGCGACGGACTCCTTCACCGCCTGCGACTGCGGGGCGAGCTCGGCCCGGCCGGACTCCACCAGGGCCTGGAGGTCCGACTCGAGCGTCGCCAGACGCGTCTTCAGGGTGTCGGTGCCCTCGCTCAGGATGTCGGTGTCGACCAGGGCCTGCAGCGATGCCTGCGCCGCATCCGCGTCGGCACAGACGTCGGCCGGGGACGACTCGCTCGCGGAGACGGTCGGGGACGGCGTGGCCGTCGCACCGGTCCCGGTGTCGGTCGTGTCCGCGGCGCAGCCGGCGAGCACCGCGAGGGCCAGCAGGGCGCCCGCCGTGGCACAGGTGACCCGTCGAGCGGGGGAGGTGGTGCGGCTCATGTGATGCCTCTCGGTGGTGGGGACAGGTGCCGGTCGTTCGGGGCCCCGCGGCCGGGCTCGTCGGACGGCTCAGCGGGTGGACTCCATCGTGCGCCCCGGCACGCGGGCGACGGATCACCCGGAGGGGATGACCGTCGGCACCGCGAACGCCCCGGGCCGCGGCTGCGCCGTGGATGCGGCCCGAGGCGGAGGGCCGCGTCGGACGTGGACGGCAGGCGACGGGGCAGCGGACCGCCCGGGCGAGTCCGCCGCCCTCTCCGGGACCGCGATCCACGGCATCCGGCCCGTGGTCGTCCGTCCTGGCCTGGTCCGGCGCTCAGCGGTGCTGCAGCCGCCAGCCCATGAAGACCGCCGCCGCTACGAGAACGACTCCGCCGAGGATGGCTACGCCCTTGCCCATGACCCGCCTCCCTTCCTGGCTCGACGAGGTGGTGTGGTGCCGCGTCTCAGAACTCGGCGACGTCGCGCCCGTGTGCGGTCACCGCCCAGATGGCGAAGGCGCAGAACGCGATGATGGTCAGGCTCCAGATCGGGTAGTACGGCAGCCACATGAAGTTGGCGACGATGCTCACCGACGCCATGAGGACCGCGACCACACGCGCCCAGGTGGCGCCACTGAGCAGGCCGTACCCGGCGAAGGCGGCGACGACGCCGAGGATCAGGTGGATCCATCCCCAGGTGGTGACGTCGAACTGGAAGACGTACTCCGCGCCGACGACGTAGAAGGTGTCGTTGAGCAGGGCCACGAAGCCCTGGATGGCCTGGAACACGCCGATCAGGATCATGAACACGGCGGCCGTGACGATCACGCCGACGGCACCGCCGCTGTAGGTGTCGGTGCCTGCCGGACGGCTGGCTTCGGTGGTGGACATGGAGGGTCATCTCCTCGGGTCACGCACGGCAGCTGGCTGCCGCGCTGGTGATGCTCCAGTTGTAGGACCGGCGAGCCGCGGCCGCGTCACCCTCGGAGGATGACCCTGAGCCCCACCACGGCCGAGGCGTCGGTGGCGGGTCGAGCGACGGGGTCGTGCACCGGTGGCGGCGCGTCGTTCACCTTCCCCTGACGAGCGATGACGGCCTCCGCGTGGCGTCGACGGCCGCGCGGTGGCTCGTGCGAAGACGGCAGGGGAGTGGAGGCAGTCGTGGCCCAGCCGACCGCGCCGCTGAGCCCGTGGATCGCGGGGCAGGAGATGGTCACCCTGTTGGCTCGTCGACGGCTTCCGGGCGGTCGTCGGCGATCTCGTGCGCGAGGGACGAAGGAGTCCCGGCAGCCCGCCGGCCTCACCTCGTCGGGGTGCTGGCGGTCAGAGGAACTGCTCGGGGTCGAACTCGTCGACGGGGATGACGCGCACCCGCGGCAGCCGCTCGTTGAAGGCGCCGACGTCGTGCTCGAGGTCGTAGGCCTCCAGCCCCCGGCCCACCAGCTCGGCGAAGCCGTGGTTGCGGAACTCGGTGAACCCGACGACCCCGACCCGGCGCCCGTCGAGGAGCTCCCGGACCTGGTCGACGAAGTCACCGTCGTTGCTCACGAGAAGGACGTCGGCGTCCCGCTCGCGGATGGCGGTGAGGGTTCGCTGCACGGCGATGTCGACGACCTTCTGGTCGGGTTCGCCGGTGAGCGCGACCGGCCGGTAGCCGATCGCGAGGAGCGCCTGCACGAACGCCATCGGCAGCTCGGTGGTGACGGCGAGGAAGAACAGCCCGCGGACCGACTGGCCGTGGGCGCGCTCCGCGAACCGCAGGACCCGCTCCCACCGCGGACGCTCCTCGGGCCGCGGGCGCCGGCCGAGGATCGAGGTGCCGAGGGTGGCGTCGATGTTCTCACCGTCGACGAGGACGTAGGTGGTGCGTTCCTCGGGGTCCATGGCGGCAGCCTAGGCCCGGGCAGCGCCCCACCCGCCGTCGTCCGGCGTCACCGTGACGGCCGGACAGCGGGCGACGTCCACCCGGGCCACCGTGTGAGACCCGAGACACCTCGGGGCCGGACCTGCCGCGCGCGGGGTTGACTGGGGCGAGGCGTCACGCGACGACGACGAGCGCTGTGGCGGGGTGTCGAGCGCCACCTGTGGGAGGTGCCGGTCGTGGTAGAGCATCTGACCCCCCTCTCCGCCTGGTTCCTCCAGGCGGAGGACGAGGACCCGACGACGGTGATGGCCATCGCCTCGACGGCCGTCTTCGAGGGACCGCCCCCGACGCAGGAGGAGGTGCTCACCCACTTCGCCGGCCGCATCCCCCTCGTGAAGCGGTACCGGCAGCGGGTACGGCGCGTCCCCCTCGACCTCGGCCCGCCCCTCTGGGAGGACGACCCGAACCCCGACCTGTCGTGGCACCTGAGGCGGACGGCCCTGCCTGCCCCCGGTGGGGACGCCGAGCTGCACCGCCTGGTGGCCCGGATCATGTCGCAGCGGATGGACCGCAGCAGACCGCTGTGGGAGTACTGGGTCGTCGAGGGCCTCGAGGGGGGCCGCTGGGCCCTGGTCCAGAAGGTCCACCACTGCGTCGTCGACGGGGTGTCCGGCACCGGGCTCTACCAGGTGGTGTACGACCCCCACCCGCGCCCCAGGCCCCCCGTGGAGGACCACTGGACGCCCACCCCACCGGCCGGGACCCTCGCCCTGACGGCCAGGGCGGTGCTCGGTCTGGCCTCGGCTCCCGTCCACGGAGTCGGCGCGCTGGCCCCGCTTCTGCTGCGCCGTCCCCGGGCGCTCGGCCGCACGGCGGTGCAGACGGTGCGCGGCTCGCTGGCCCTCACCGGTGCGCTGCTGCCGGCCGCCCCTTCCTCCCTCTGCGGACCCACGAGCCGCCAGCGGCGCTACACCTCTGCCGTCGTGTCCCTCGACGACGTCAGGACGGTGCGACGCGCCCACGGGTCCACGGTCAACGACGTCGCGCTCGCGGCCATCACCGGCGGGTTCCGGGCCCTGCTCCTGGCCCGGGGGGAGGACCCGGACGATCACGCGGTGCGCACCCTGGTCCCCGTCTCGGTCCGGGCGCCGGGGGAGGAGGCCATCCTCGACAACCGGGTCTCGCTCATGCTGCCGTTCCTGCCCATCGAGGTGGCGGATCCGGTCGAGCGGCTGCACGCGGTCCACGACCGGGTCGCCCGCGCCGCCGCTTCGGGGGAGGCGGTCGCCGGCTCCACCCTGACCTCGGCGTCGCTGTACGAGCCGTATCTCCCCCTCGCCCTCGGCATCCGGCTCGTCATGCACGTGCCGCAGCGCCAGCTGGTGACGGTGACGACCAACGTGCCGGGTCCCCGCGAGCCCGTGTACGCCCTGGGCCGCCGGTGCGAGCGGATCCTGCCGTACGTGCCGATCGCCGACCGACTGCGGATCGGGGTCGCGATCTTCTCCTATTGCGACGAGCTGGTCTTCGGGGTCACCGCCGACCGCGACACCGTCCCGGACGTCGAGGTCTTCACCCGCGGGCTGTCCGAGACCGTCACCGCCCTGCTCGAGACCGTGGGGTGACGCCGGCCGCACGGCATCAGCAGACCGAGGCCATCCGGCGGACGGCCTCCTCGATCACCTCGGGCGAGGTGGCGAAGTTGAGCCGGGCGAACCCCCTACCCACCTCGGCCCCGTAGCGCGGCCCGGACGCGAGCGCCACCCTGCCTCGCCGCCGGAAGGCCTGCGCGGGGTCGTCGCCGAGCCCGAGGCCGCGGCAGTCGAGCCACGCGAGGTACGTGGCCTCGGGGCGCCGCCACCGGATGCCGGGCAGGTGCTCGGCGAGGAGACGGTCGAGGAGGTCGACGTTCGCCGACAGCTCCTCGAGGAGCGCGGCCAGCCACTCGCCACCCTGCTCGAGGGCGGCGACGTGGGCGATGGCGCCGACGTGGGACGAGCCGTGGGTGTGCACCTCGTGGAGCCGCTCCAGGTCCGCGCTCGCCCGGTCGCCCGCGATGACGAGGGCCGACTTCAGGCCCGCGAGGTTCCACCCCTTGGAGGGGGAGAACACGGCGAGGCCCCGCTCGGCGCCCGGCACGGTGAGGTACGGCGTGAACCGCGGGGACCCGGGGAGCACCAGGGGGGCGTGGACCTCGTCGGACACCACCCGGACCCCGTGCTCCTCGGCGAGGGCGGCGAGCGTCACCAGCTCCTCGCGGCTGTGCACGGTGCCGGTCGGGTTCTGCGGGTTGCACAGCAGGTACGCCGCGCGTTCGCCACGCGACGTGGCCTCCCGGAACGCCGCCGCGAGCGCCTCCGGGTCGAGCCGGCCGGACCCGGTCAACGGGGCGTCCAGGCGGCGGCGCCCGATGGCGTCGACGAAGCCGAAGAACGACTCGTAGACCGGCGGGGAGACGACGACGGGGCCGCCCTCGTCGGTGAGCAGCCGGAGCACCTCGGAGGCGCCGATCATCACGTCGGTGACCACCTGGGTCGAGGAGGGGTCGACCTCCCATCCCCAGGCGTCGCGGGCGTAGCGGGCGACCGCCCCGGCGTACCGCGGACCCCAGCCGTACCCGGTGTCGCCACGGGCCACCGCCGCCGTGACGGCCTCGACGACGGCCGGGCACGGGGCGGCGTCCATCTCCGCGACCCACAGGGGCAGGACGTCGGGTGGGTAGGCCACCCACTTCACGCTCGTCCGCTCCTGTCGCAGCGTGGCCTCGCCCGTTCCCAGCAGTGGTGTCCGCACCTTCGCCACCCTAGGTCGCCGCCACCCGGCCCGCGCCACCGGCTGTCGTGCCCGACCACCTACGATCGTGCCCATGCCGGAGGAGAGGAGCGAGCAGGGCGTGAGCGAGCGGGTGCTCACCGTGCCCAACGTGCTCTCGGCACTCCGGCTGGTCGGGGTGCCCGTCTTCCTCTGGGCGATCCTGACGGGACAGGACGCCCTCGCCCTGGTGCTGCTCGCCGCCTCCGGCATCACCGACTGGCTCGACGGCAAGATCGCGCGGCACTACGGCCTGGTCTCGCGGCTGGGTCAGGTGCTCGACCCGGTGGCCGACCGGCTCTACATCGCGTCGACCCTCTTCGGCCTCGCCTGGCGCGAGATCGTCCCCTGGTGGCTGGTGGGGGTGCTGCTCGCGCGGGAGGTCTTCATGGGCGTGGTGGTCCTCGTCGCCAAGCGGCACGGCTGGCTCGGCCTGCCGGTCCACTTCGCCGGCAAGGCGGCCACGTTCAACCTGCTCTACGCCTTCCCGCTGCTCCTCCTCGCCGACGGCGACGGGACGGCGGCCCGGGTCGCCGAGCCGATCGCCTGGGGCTTCGTGTGGTGGGGCGTGACGCTGTACTGGCTCTCCGGCCTGCTCTACGCGGTGCAGCTCAGGCGCCTCCTCGCGCTCGACCGGGCGGTGGCCGCGTGACCCCCGGACCTCCGCCGCAGCGGGCGCCCGACGCGTCGATGACGCTCATCACGACCATGCTGCGCCGGCCGCTCGACCCGGGGTACGCCGCGGCGGCGGAGCGGCGCCGGGCCGCCGGCCAGCCGCCCTCGACCTCGCTGCGCTCGCCGCTGCTCGTGGCCGCCACCGTCGTCATCGGGCTCGTGGTCGGCGTCGCCGCCTACAACCTCACCGCCACCAGCGGTCCGAGGTCGGAGGCGCGGGCCGACCTCATCGCGCAGATCGAGGACCGGCGCGAGGAGGTCGAGGCGCTGTCGGAGCAGGCCCAGTCGCTGCAGGGCGAGCTCACCGCCCTCGAGGCCCAGCAGCTCGCCGGCCAGGGCGACGCCCAGCGCACCCGTGACCTCGCCGTCGCGGTGGGTGCCGTACCCCTGCACGGCCCGGGGCTGAGGGTGACCCTCGACGACGCCCCGCAGGCCGCCGAGGACCCGGCGGAGAGCGACCAGGTCGACGAGGGGCGGGTCTACTCCCGCGACATCCAGTTCATCGTCAACTCGCTGTGGGAGGCCGGGGCGGAGGCCATCAGCGTCAACGACATCCGGCTCACCTCGGTGTCGACGATCCGGTTCGCCGGGTCGGCGATCATCGTCAACTTCCGTCCGCTGACCCGGCCCTACGTCATCACCGCGCTGGGGAACCCCCGCGAGCTCCCCAACGCGTTCGCGGAGGGGCCGGGTGGCAGCTACCTCTCCACCCTCGAGGCCAGCTTCGGCGTGCGCTCCGACACCGAGGTCGTCGACGACGCCACGGTCCCCGCCGGGGTGCGCCTGACCACCCAGTACGCCACCACCGGCGATACTGGCTCCTCCTCACCGACCCCCGACGCCACCAGCACCTCGGAGACCGACTCGTGATCCCCGCCATCGGCCTGGCCCTCGGCATCCTCATCGGCGTGCTGCTGCAGCCGGCGGTCCCCGCCTGGCTCCAGCCCTACCTGCCGATCGCGGTCATCGCGGCGCTCGACGCCGTCTTCGGCGGTGTCCGGGCCATCCTCGACGGCATCTTCAGCGACAAGGTGTTCGTCGTCTCCTTCCTCTCCAACGTGGTCGTGGCGGCGTTCATCGTGTTCCTCGGCGACAAGCTCGGCGTCGGCGCCCAGCTCTCCACGGGGGTCGTCGTCGTCCTCGGGGTGCGGATCTTCTCCAACGTCGCCGCCATCCGCCGCCACCTCTTCGACGCATGAGCACCCCCGACCTCGAGCCCCGCCCACCCCGTGACGCCCGGCACGCCTGGGCCCGGCTGCGGCGGGCCGGCTCACCGCGGCCGAGCCGCTCCAACCTGCTCGCCGCGCTGCTCGCCGGGGCGCTGGGGTTCGCGATCATCGCGCAGGTGCGGCAGACCTCGATCGAGGGCCTGGAGAACCTGCGCCAGGACGAGCTGGTCCGCGTCTTCGCCGACGTCGACCAGGACGGCGAGCAGCTGGCCGACGACATCCGCAACCTCCAGTCCTCGCTGGAGCTGCTGCGGAGCCGCACGACGAGCGAGGAGGAGGCCCAGCGCGCGGCGCAGGAGCGGCTGGACTCCCTGGAGATCCTCGCCGGCACCGCACCCGCCGAGGGACCGGGCATCGTCCTGACCATCCGGGACCCGCAGCGCGGGGTCCGGGCGCCGACGATCCTCGACGCCGTGGAGGAGCTGCGCAACGCCGGCGCCGAGGCGATGCAGATCGGCGAGGTCCGGATCGTCGCCAACACCTGGTTCACCGACACCACGGAGGGGCTGTCGGTCTCCGGCAGCGTCCTCACCCCGCCCTACGTGCTGCGGGCCATCGGCGACTCCAACACGCTGGCCGGGGCGATGGAGATCCCCGGCGGGGTCACCGCCACGGTGCGCCGAGCCGGTGGAGACGCCACCGTGGACATCGAGGACGACGTGACGGTCGACGCGTTGCTCCCCCTCCAGACGCCTCAGTACGCTCAACCCGTCCCCACATCCACCCCCTGACGGCCCGCGCGCCGAGTTTGGAGCACCATGAGCGACCTCGAGTACCCCGCCGGTCTGCGCTACACCGCCGAGCACGAGTGGGTGCGCACGGACGGGGACACGGTGCGTGTCGGGATCACCGCCTTCGCCCAGGAGGCCCTGGGCGACGTCGTGTACGTCAGCCTCCCGGCGGTCGGTGACGCCGTCGTCGCGGGCGACACCTGCGGCGAGGTCGAGTCGACGAAGTCGGTGAGCGACCTCTACGCGCCGGTGTCCGGCGAGGTCACGGCAGTCAACGGGGCTCTCGACGCCACCCCCGAGCTCGTCAACAACGACCCCTACGGCGAGGGATGGATGTACGAGCTGCGGCCGACGGACGCCGCCGACGTCGAGGGCCTCATGGACGCCGACGGGTACACCTCTCAGCTGTCCTGAGAGGCGCCCCACCCGATCGGGTGGGAATCGGCGGCGCGGTGATCTAACGTGTCACCGCGCACGGTGTCACGGGAGACGACGGAAGGCGAAGGACCGGATGAGTGACGAGCGCGAGGACCAGTCCTCGGTTCCCGAACCCACGACGATGCGGTTCAAGGCGGTCGGCAGCACCGAACAGCAGGAGCCTGCCACCGAGTCCGAGCACGTCCTCACCAAGGCCGACCTCGCCACCGTGGAGGCGCTGCGTCCCGGCACGGCCCTGCTCGTCGTGCTGCGCGGACCGAACACCGGCGCGCGCTTCCTCCTCGACGACGACGAGGTGATGTCGGGCCGACACCCGGACAGCGACATCTTCCTCGACGACGTCACGGTGTCCCGCAAGCACGCCGTCTTCCGGCGCAGCGAGGGCGTGTTCCGCGTCCAGGACGTCGGGTCGCTCAACGGCACCTACGTCAACCGCAAGCTCGTCGACGAGGCCGTGCTCAGCACCGGTGACGAGGTGCAGATCGGCAAGTTCCGGCTCGTCTTCTACGCTGCCGCCCGCGACTGACCCCAGTGCGGTGACCCCGCCGACCACCGGGCGTCCGCTCACCGTCGGGGCCGTCGTTCGGGCCCTCGCCGACGAGTTCCCCGACGTCACCGTGTCCAAGGTCCGCTTCCTCGAGGCCGAGGGCCTGGTGACCCCCGAGCGGACCGCGTCCGGGTACCGGCAGTACTCGCAGCGCGACGTCGAGCGCCTCCGCTACGTCCTGCGGGCCCAGCGGGACCGGTTCTGGCCGCTGCGCGTGATCCGGGAGCGGCTCGAGGCGATCGACCGGGGCCTGGACCCCGGTGGCGACGACCCCGGCACCGCGCCCCGGCCGGTGGACCCGGCGCCCGACCCGGGGGTCCCCGACGCTGCGACCCTGCTCGCCGGTGCCTCGCTGCGGCTCACGCCCGGTGAGCTGGCGGCCGCGGCCGTGCTCGAGCCGGAGGCCGTCGCCGCCCTGGCGGCCAACGGCCTGCTGGCCCCGGACCGCGACGGGCTCCACGGTGAGGCGGACCTGCAGGTGGCCCGCGCCGCGGCCGGGCTGGCGGCGTACGGCGTCGAGGCGCGGCACCTGCGGCCGTTCCGGACGGCCGCCGACCGGGAGGCCGGGCTGGTCGAGCAGGCCGTCGGCGGCCGGCGGGGCAGTGGCTCCGACCGCCAGCGGGCCGAGCTCGCCCACCTGTGCCTCAGCCTCCACGCCGCCCTGCTCCGGCGTGGTCTCGCCGACACCGGGGACTGACCACTCGGCAGGGTCGGGTGGGGGAGGTACGGTGGGATCGTGAAGGTCCTGGACGTGCTCGGGGTGCGGGTCGAGATGCCCAACAACCAGCCGATCGTCCTCCTGCGGGAGCGCGACGGCTCCCGCTACCTGCCCATCTGGATCGGCGCCGCCGAGGCCACCGCCATCGCGTACGCCCAGCAGGGGGTCGTGCCCCCGCGCCCGCTCACCCACGACCTGCTCCGCAACGTCATCGACGAGCTCGGGCACACCCTGACCCGGGTACGGATCGTCGAGCTCAAGGACGGCGTGTTCCACGCGATGCTCGACCTCGACGGCGGGGCCGCCGCGGGCGGCACCGACATCGAGTCCCGGTCCTCCGACGCGATCGCCCTCGCGCTGCGTGCCGGTGCCGAGATCGTCGCCGACGAGGAGCTCCTCGCCGAGGCCGGGGTCGAGATGGCCGAGAGCGAGGACGACGAGGTCGAGAAGTTCAAGGAGTTCCTCGACCAGGTCTCGGCCGACGACTTCGACACCGAGCAGGGCTGAGCCCCGGCACCGTCCGGTGACCCGCGGCCGCGCCGCTCTCGCGCCGCTCCGGCGTGTCGACACGCGGCCACCGCAGGCTCGCGGTCGTTGACTCCAGTCACATCTGTCCCTACTGTCACACCCGTCACAGCAGTGGCCCGAACAATGACGCCGATGTCATTCGACGGCGTACAGTCGCCCGCAGAGGCGAGATGCAGGAGGTAGGCGTGGGCTCCACCGGAGAGGCGCGAGAGGCCGGGAAGGCCACCCCCGTGGTGGCCCAGGGCATGCTCTTCGCCGACGACCTGCCCGAGCTCGACGACGAGGTCGGCTACCGCGGGCCCACCGCGTGCCGCGCCGCGGGCATCACCTACCGGCAGCTCGACTACTGGGCCCGCACCGGGCTGGTCGAGCCGTCCGTCCGCCCCGCGGGCGGGTCGGGCACGCAGCGGCTCTACGGCTTCCGCGACATCCTCGTCCTCAAGGTGGTCAAGCGGCTGCTCGACACCGGCGTCTCGCTCCAGCAGATCCGAGGCGCGATCCAGGTGCTGCGCCGACGCGGGGTCGACGACCTCGCCGGCATCACCCTGATGAGCGACGGCGCCTCGGTGTACGAGTGCACCTCCTCCGACGAGGTCATCGACCTGCTGCAGGGCGGGCAGGGTGTGTTCGGCATCGCCGTGGGCAAGGTCTGGCGCGAGGTGGAGGGCGAGCTCTCCGAGCTGCCCAGCGAGCGTGCCGAGGCCGACGTCGCGGCCGAGCCGACTCCCGGCGACGAGCTCGGCGCCCGCCGCGCCGCCCGGACCGTCTGACGGTCTCCCTCCGCACCGTCCCCTCGCGCTCGGCGGGCGGCCGTCGGCGCGCCGCTTTGCTAGATTGAGCGTGCCGCTCACACCGTGCGGGAGAGTCCCCGGACACGTCCGGGGCGCCGAAGGGGCAACACTCCCCAGAACCTCTCAGGCGCCAGGGACCGCACGGACCAGGCACCTCTGGAGCGCCGTCCCGGCCGTGACAGAGGGGGAGGGACCTCGTCGTCTGCCCGAGAGTGAGCCCCCACCGTGAGCACCCCCGTTCTTCCCGAGTTCGCCGGCCGCCACATCGGCCCCCGTGAGTCCGACCTCGACGCGATGCTCGAGGTCGTCGGTCGCAGCTCGCTCGAGGACCTCGTCACCACGGCCGTCCCCGGCGCGATCCGCGACGGCGGCGAGCTCGACATCGCCCCCGCCGCCTCCGAGGCCGCCGTGCTCGCCCAGCTGCGCGAGGTCGCGGCCCGCAACCGGGTCGTCGCCTCGATGATCGGCCTCGGCTACTACGGCACCGTGATCCCGCCCGTGATCCAGCGCAACGTCCTGGAGAACCCCGCCTGGTACACGGCGTACACGCCGTACCAGCCGGAGATCTCGCAGGGCCGCCTCGAGGCGCTGCTCAACTTCCAGACCGTCGTCAGCGACCTCACCGGCCTGCCCGTCGCCGGGGCCTCGCTCCTCGACGAGGCCACCGCCGCCGCCGAGGCGATGACCCTGATGCGGCGCGGGTCGAAGGCGCCCGCAGACGCCGCCCTCGTCGTCGACGCGCAGGTGTTCCCGCAGACCCTCGCCGTCATCCGCACCCGGGCCCTCCCGCTGGACATCCCCGTGGTCGTCGCCGACCTGGCGGGGGTCCACGACGCCGACGCCCTGCGCGAGGTGGCCGGGGGCGAGCTCTTCGGCGTCGTGGTGCAGTACCCGGCGATGGACGGACACCTGCACGACCACCGGGGACTGGCCGACGCCGCGCACGAGGTGGGCGCCCTGGTCACCGCTGCCGCCGACCTGCTGGCCCTGACCCTGGCGACGCCGCCGGGGGAGTGGGGTGCCGACGTCGCGGTGGGGACCACCCAGCGGTTCGGGGTGCCGATGGCGTACGGCGGCCCGCACGCGGGCTACATGTCGGTGCGCCAGGGCCTCGAGCGCACCCTGCCCGGACGCCTCGTCGGGGTGTCGGTGGACGCCGTCGGCGCCCCGGCCCACCGGCTGGCCCTCCAGACGCGCGAGCAGCACATCCGCCGGGAGAAGGCCACCTCGAACATCTGCACCGCACAGGTGCTGCTCGCGGTCCTGGCCAGCATGTACGCCGTCTACCACGGTCCGGACGGGCTGCGCGCCATCGCGCTGCGCACCCACTCCCACGCACGGGCCCTCGCCGACGCCCTGCGCGCGGCCGGCGTGGAGGTCTCCGACGGTCCGTTCTTCGACACGCTGAGGCTCACGGTGCCGGGGCGGGCCGGGTCGGTGGTCGCCGCAGCCCTCACCGAGGGCGTCAACCTCTGGCGGGTCGACGACGACACGGTGCTCGTCAGCTGCGACGAGACCACGGGCACCATCGACCTGGGCCGGGTGTGCCGGGCCCTGCGCGTCGCGCCCCCGGAGCGGGTGGACGTCGTCGACGTCGACTGGGACGAGCGGCTCGTCCGGCGCTCCGGGTACCTCACCCACCCGGTGTTCTCCGCGCACCGCTCCGAGACCGCGATGCTGCGCTACCTGCGCCGCCTCGCCGACCGCGACTTCGCGCTCGACCGCGGGATGATCCCGCTCGGCTCCTGCACGATGAAGCTCAACGCGACCGCGGAGATGGTCGCGGTCACCTGGCCGGAGTTCGCCCACCTCCACCCGTTCGCACCGCACCGCCAGACCCGCGGCATCCGCGGCCTCGTCGAGGAGCTGAGCGGGTGGCTGTGCGACATCACCGGCTACGACGCGGTCTCGCTCCAGCCGAACGCCGGCTCCCAGGGCGAGCTGTCCGGCCTGCTCGCGATCGCGGCCTACCACCGTGCCAACGGCGAGGAGCAGCGGCGGGTGTGCCTCATCCCCAGCAGCGCGCACGGCACCAACGCCGCGAGCGCGGTGATGGCGGGGATGAAGGTCGTCGTCGTGCGGACCGACCCGGTGAGCGGCAACGTCGACATGGACGACCTCAAGGCCAAGGTGGAGCAGCACCACGACCGGCTCGCCGGGATCATGGTGACGTACCCGTCGACCCACGGCGTCTTCGAGGACACCATCACCGACCTCTGCGCCATGGTGCACGACGCCGGCGGCCAGGTGTACGTCGACGGTGCCAACCTCAACGCCCTCGTCGGGGTCGCCCGGCCCGGACGCTTCGGCGCGGACGTGTCGCACCTGAACCTCCACAAGACCTTCGCCATCCCCCACGGCGGTGGCGGTCCCGGCATCGGTCCGGTGGCCTGCCGGGCCCACCTCGCGCCGCACCTGCCCAACCACCCGCTCGACCCGGAGGCCGGCCCCGAGAGCGGCATCGGCCCGGTGTCCGCCGCCCCGTACGGCTCGGCGGGCATCCTGCCCATCTCGTGGGCCTACGTGCGTCTCATGGGGGGAGCGGGACTGCGCCGCGCCACCGAGGTGGCGGTGCTCAACGCCAACTACGTCGCCGCGCGGCTGCGGGAGCACTACCCGGTGCTGTACTCGGGGACCGACGGGCTGGTCGCCCACGAGTGCATCCTCGACCTGCGCGCCATCACCCGCGAGACCGGCGTCACCGTCGACGACGTCGCCAAGCGGCTGATCGACTACGGCTTCCACGCGCCGACGATGTCGTTCCCCGTCGCCGGCACCCTCATGGTGGAGCCCACGGAGAGCGAGGACAAGGGCGAGCTGGACCGCTTCTGTGACGCCATGATCGCCATCCGCCGGGAGATCGACGAGGTGGGCAGCGGGGCCGTCGCGGTCGAGGACAGCGTGCTGCGGTGGGCGCCGCACACCGCGGAGTCGCTGGTGGGGGAGTGGGACCACCCCTACGACCGGCGGACCGCCGCCTTCCCGGCGGGCGTCGACCCGACCGCCAAGTACTGGCCCCCGGTGCGGCGCATCGACGGCGCCTACGGCGACCGGCACCTCGTGTGCTCGTGCCCGGCCCCGGAGGCCTTCGAGGACTGACCCCCGGATGCCGGCCGCCTCCTCGAGGCGGTCGGCATCCGTCGGGGCGCCCCGCCCGCCGATGTCCGTCCGGGACAGCCGGTCGGCCGTTGCTCTGCGAACCCATCACGTCGGCGCCCCGGCCCGTGGTACACAGGTCTGGTCAGTAGCGCACTCGTGCGGTCATCCGGCCGCGCTGCCGCAGGGGCTCTTCACAGGGGGCGGTCGATCGAGAGCGCGGCCGTCGGCCGACCCCGCCCGGACAGGACCCCTGATGAGCTCTCGCCGCGCCCGCCGAACCCTTACGTACGTCGCTGCGTCCGTGGGCGTCATCGCGGCAGTCCTGGCCGGCACTGGAACCGGCACCGCCACGGCGGCCACGACGGTGCTGAACACCGACGTGAAGGTCGCCTCGTTCAACCTGTCCTCGGTGGCCTTCGACTCCCAGGCGAGCGGGGAGCACCGCACCTGGCGCGTGCGGCGGCCGGTCGTCGTGTACGAGGTGATGCGCGACCGCCCCGACGTCCTCGGCGTCCAGGAGGCCAACCAGTCGACCATCTACAAGAGCAGCGTCGACTACGGCCCCAACCAGTACCTGGATCTGCGGGGGGCGCTGACCGCCAAGGGCGGTCACTACGCGCTCACGAACACCTACGCGTACAACTGCGTCAACTCCTGGAGCAGCTACAACTGCGTCCACCAGTACCGGGGCGCTTCCCAGGACAACCGGATCTTCTACAACACCGACACCGTCACGCTGGTCAGACAGGGGTCGGTGAAGTTCCGTGCCCAGACGGCGGGCAAGAACCCGCGGTACCTGGCGTGGGCGGTCTTCCGGATGAAGGCCACCGGCAAGCAGTTCTTCTTCAGCAACACCCACCTCGACCCGTACACCGTCTCGGTGCGCAAGGCCCAGTGGGACGAGGTGATAGCGAACACCACGAGGCTGGCCGGCACGCTTCCGGTGGTTGCGGTCGGTGACTACAACACCTCCAAGTGGGACAGCTGGGCCGCGACGTACCTGCCGAGGATGAAGGCGGCCGGCTACGGCGATGTCCTCGGCCAGACCTACGCCAGCTCGACGTCGCGTCCCCGTGCAGCACTGCTGGACCGCGCCTGGGTGAACTCGTACAACGGCTACCGGCGCGACGCCCGCCTGTACTCCTACGAGAACGCCCAGTACAGGATCGGCAACAACATCGACTGGATCTTCGCCACCAATGCGCTCCCCGTGAAGAAGTGGCTGACCCACGCCCCCGTCGACCCCATCACGTTCCAGCTCAGGGGGGTCATCCCCTCCGACCACTTCCTGATCCAGGCGACGCTCACCCTGCAGTAGGCCCCACAGCGCCCGCACGGCGCCCGTGAGCGCCGATGTGCCCAGGGCACCTAGGCGGCGGGCTCGGCCTCCCGGATGGCGGTGCGCACCTCGACGCTGCTGCCGGTCGCGGACTTGCGGACCACGGCCTGGTGCGGGATCCGGGTGCGCAGGTCGGCGACGTGGCTGACGACGCCCACCGCCCGGCCGCCCTCGCGCAGGCCGTCGAGGACGCCGAGCACCTGCTCGAGGCTGTCCTCGTCGAGGCTGCCGAAGCCCTCGTCGACGAACAGCGTGCCGAGGTCGAGGCCGCCGGACTCCTCGCGGACGGCATCGGCGAGGCCGAGCGCCAGGGCCAACGAGGCCATGAACGACTCGCCGCCGGAGAGGGTGGCGGTGTCGCGGGTGCGCCCGGTCCACTGGTCGAGGACGCGCAGGCCGAGCCCGGAGCGCGCCCCCCGGGCGGCGCGGTCGTCGCTGTGCTCGAGGAGGTAGCGACCGGCACCCATGACGCGCAGGCGTTCGTTGGCCAGCTCGGCCACCTTCTCGAGGCGGGCGGCGAGGACGAAGGAGGTGAGCCGCATCCGCAGGGTGTTGTCGCCGCCGGTGCCGGCGACGGCGTCCGCGAGCTCGCGGACCCGGGCGTGCCGCTCGGTGAGGTCGGCGACCTCCGTGCAGGCGGCGGCGACGGCGGGGCGCAGCCGGGCCAGCGCCCGCGAGGCGCGCTCCACCGTGCCCTGGGCGCCCGTGGCGGCGAGCACGGTGCGACGGGCCGCACGCGCGGCGTCCTCGAGGGCCTCGAGATCGGGGGCCTCGCCGTCGAGCGCGGCGGCCACCTCGGGATCCTCCAGCACGGCGCGGCAGGCGTCGGCCTCTCGGACGTGGGCCGCGACCGCGGCGCGCAGCGCGTCCAGCTCGGCCTCGGTGCGGCGGGCGGTGCGCACGGCGGCGACGTCGTCGAAGCCGGCGTCGGCCAGCGCGGCGGCGAGGTCGGCGGTGGCCGCCTCGAGGCGCTCGGTGGCCGCCGACCGCTCGGACTCGGCGGCGGACAGGCCGTCGGCGGCGGCGGCCAGCCGGGCGTGGGCCGATGGGTCGGTGCTGCCGCAGGAGCAGTCGGCGTGCTCGGCCACGGCGGCGGCCAGGGCGGCGTGCGCGGCCTCCCCCCGGTCGGCGAGGTCGGCGACCTGCTCCCGCAGCGAGGCAGCGGTGGCCTCGAGCCGGTGCCGCTCGGCGTCCAGGCGCTCGACCCGGGCCCGCAGGGCGAGCAGCTCCGCCGCGGCGGTGTCGTGGGCCGCGGCCGCGGCCTCGGCGGCCGAGAGGGCCTCCTCGGCCCGGCCGACCTCCGCGGCCAGGGTCTCGCGGCCGGCGCCGTCGAGGGCGGTGAGCCGGGTCTCGACGGCGGCGGCGAGCCGGGTGTCGTCGGACTCGACCGCCGCGAGGCCCGCCCGGGCCGCCGCCAGCCGGGTCTCGGCCTGCTCGACCTCGTGCTCGGCCACGCGGTCGGTGGTGGCAGCGGGCCGCGGGTGCTCGGCGCTGCCGCAGACCGGGCACGGCTCGCCGGGGCCGAGCGTGGCGGCGAGCTGCGCGGCCATGCCGTCGAGCCGTCGCTGGAGGAGCTGCTCGAGCCCCGTCTGCGCGACGATGACGGTGTCACGGGCGGCGATGAGGGCCGGGGCCAGCGCCGCCCGGGCGGCCCGGTCGGCGTCGGCGGCGTCGAGGAGGCGGACCCGCTCGCGGGCGGTGGCGAGCCGCAGCGAGCGCTCCGGCACCGCCGCGGCGAGGCCGGCCAGCCGAGCCACCGCCGCCTCGCGCTGCTCGCGCTCCGCAGCCGCAGCGGTGGCCCCGTCGGTGGTCCCGGTGAGCCGGGTGAGGGTCGCCTCCAGCCGTTCGGTGGTGTCCTCCGTCTCCTGCGCGAGGCCGCGGGCGGCCTGCGCGTGCCGGCCGAGCGCGGCCGCGGTGGCGTCGAGGCGGTGCACCCGCTCGGCCAGGGACGATGCGGGCCCGACGCCGCCGGCGGGGGCGAGGGCGACGACGGAGGACTCCCGTTGCGCGACGACATCGGCGCAACGGGCCAGGTCTGCCTCGGCCCGCTCGACGGCCACCAGGTGGCCGGTGACGGTGGCCGCGCGCTCCGCAGCGGCGAGGGTGGCGACCCGGGACTCGTGCTGGGCGGCATCGGCGACGAGGGCGGCCGCCCGGACCCGGGCCCGGAGCCCACGCACGCGCGCGGCGGCGCGGGCCCGGCCGTCGGCGAGCGCCGCCTGGGCCAGCTGCTCGGCGCCGCCGGCGGCGTCGGCATCGGCCATCGCCGCGGTGAGCGCCGCCGCCAGGGTGTCGGCGAGCGCGTCGAGCCGAGGCGGCAGGGCGTCGACGGCGAGGTCGGTGAGCGCGCCGACCGGCTCGCCCGACCGCGCCCCTCCGCTCGCGTCGCCCGCGTCGGCCAGGGCGTCCTCGAGGCGGGTGAGGTCGACGGCGAGCGCGGCGCGGGCCCGGTCCAGGCCCGCCGCCAGGGTGCGGCGGTGCTCGGTGAGCCAGTCCTCGACGTCGCGGTAGACGTCGATGTCGAAGAGCCGCTCGAGCACCTCCCGCCGCTCCTCGGGGGTGGCCCGGAGGAAGGCGGCGAAGTCGCCCTGGGGCAGCATGACGACCTTGGCGAACTGCGACAGGCCCATGCCGAGCACGTCGAGGACGACGTCGGCGACCTCGTCGTTGCGGGTGCTCACGGTGCGCCAGCCGCCGTCGGCGCGCTCCTCGAGCAGCACCCTGGCCTGCTCGCGGGTGCTGCCGGCGCCCCGCCGCTTGGGGCGCAGCCACTCTGGGGAGCGGGTGATCCGCAGCCGCCGGGGACCGACCGTGACCTCGAGGACCACCTCCGGGGCGACCTCGGGCGCGGCGTGGTCGCTGCGCAGGCCCCGGGTGCGGCGGGCCCCCGGCACGTCGCCGTACAGGGCGAAGCACACGGCGTCGAGCAGGCTGGTCTTGCCCGACCCGGTGGGCCCGTGGACGAGGAAGAGCCCCCCGGCGGCGAGCTCGTCGACGTCGACGTGGACCCGCTCGGCGAACGGCCCGAACGCCTGCACCTCGAGCCGGTGGATCCTCACGCCGCGCCCGCCCCGCTCACGGCCCCGCCCGCCACGCCCTCGTCGTCGGCGAGCCCCCGGGCCACCCGCGCCGCGGCCACCGCCTCGGCGAGCAGGTCGCGCTCCTCGTCGGCGGCCGGGCACCCACCGCGGACGTGGGCGAGGAAGTCGCAGCACACGTCGACGGCCGCCCGGGCCTCGACCCGTGCCGCGTACGGTCGCAGCGGCACCTGGGCGCCCTGCGGGTCGAAGCGCAGCTCGAGGGTGTGCGGGAAGCGCCGCTGGACCCGCTCCATGGCCCCGAGCGGGCGCACCGGGTCGGTCAGGGTGACCTGGCACCACGAGTGCTCGGCCGGGGCGTGCCGGGGGTCGCGGAGCAGCTCCTCGAGGGTGCCGCGGAGCACCGCGAGCGGGCGCTCCACCGGCGCCGGCACCTCCTCGACGACCGCGCCGGCGCCCGAGACCTCGACGAGGAGGGCGCCCTTGGTGTGCCGGTGCTCGCTGAACGACATCGCGACCGGGGACCCGCTGTAGCGGACCCGCTCGGCCACCTGCTGGCGCCCGTGGAGGTGCCCGAGCGCGGTGTAGTCGACACCGGCGAAGACGTCGGCGGGCACCACGGACACGCCTCCGACCGCGATGTCGCGCTCGGACTCGCTCGTGGCGCCCCCCGACACGAACGCGTGCGCCATGACGACCGTGGGGCCGCCGTGGCCGGCCGCGCGCACGCGGTCCATGGCGGCACGCAGGACCGCGGCGTGGGTGCGCTCCGGCGCTCCGAGGGCGTCGGCGACGAGCACCGGCTCCAGGTACGGCAGGGCGTGCACGGCGACGTCGCCGACGAGCACCGGCCGCCCGACGTCGCGGAGCGAGGTGCGCACGTGCACCCCGGCGCGCTCGAGCAGCCCCGAGGCGAAGCCGAGCCGCACGGCGCTGTCGTGGTTGCCGCTGGAGAGCACCACCTGGGCCCCGGCGTCGACCAGCCGCTCGAGGGACTGCGAGAGCAGCGCGACGGTGTCGGGGGAGGGCAGGGCCCGGTCGTAGACGTCGCCGCTGACGAGGACGGCGTCGACGGACTCGGTGCGCACGACCTCGACGAGGTGGTCCAGCCAGGCGGCCTGCGCGCCGAGCAGGCCGACCTGGTGGAACGAGCGCCCCAGGTGCCAGTCGGAGGTGTGCAGCAGCCGCATGTCCCACACGCTAGGAGAGGGGGCCGACACATCCGCGGACCGAAACGCGGCCAGAGGTTACATCGCAGGTCGGCACGTGGTTGGGTGAGGCATGGGCACCGAGGTCACCGCGCAGAGCTACACGCGTGAGGAGCGCCAGCGCTACCGCGAGAAGGTCCGCCAGAACCTCGACGTCTTCGAGCGGATGCTCAACACGAGCAGCTTCGAGTTCGACCGGCCGATGACCGGGCTGGAGATCGAGCTCAACCTCGTCGACGGCCACCAGCAGCCGCACTTCCACAACGCCCAGGTGCTCGAGGCGATCGCCGACCCCGGCTACCAGACCGAGCTCGCGCAGTACAACATCGAGCTCAACGTGCCGCCCCGGCCACTGCCCGGCAACGGCGCCCTCGAGCTCGAGAAGGAGCTGCGCGAGAGCCTGAACGCGGCCGACCGCGCAGCCCGCGACGTCGGCTCGACGATCGTCGCGATCGGCATCCTCCCGACGATCATGCCGGAGCACTACGAGGGCGAGTGGATCAGCCGGAACAACCGCTACACCGCCCTCAACGACTCGATCTTCGTCGCCCGCGGGGAGGACATCTACCTCGACATGGAGGGCCCCACCGGTGAGCGCGTGGCCACGTACTGCGACTCGATCGCCCCGGAGTCGGCGTGCACGTCGGTGCAGCTCCATCTCCAGGTGGCGCCCTCGGACTTCGCCGCCCACTGGAACGCCGCCCAGGCCCTGTCGGCGCCGCAGGTGGCCCTGGCCGCGAACAGCCCGTTCTTCTTCGGCCGGCGCCTGCACGCCGAGACGCGCATCGAGCTGTTCAAGCAGGCCACCGACACCCGGCCGGTGGAGCTGAAGAACCAGGGGGTCCGGCCTCGGGTGTTCTTCGGCGAACGGTGGATCACCTCGATCTTCGACCTGTTCGAGGAGAACGTCCGCTACTTCCCGACCCTGCTCGCCGAGGTGACCGACGAGGACCCGATGGCCAAGCTCGAGGCCGGGATCGCGCCCGACCTCGCCGAGCTGCGCCTCCACAACGGCACCGTGTACCGCTGGAACCGGCCCATCTACGACATCGTCGGCGGCACCCCCCACCTGCGGGTCGAGAACCGGGTGCTGCCGGCCGGCCCCACCATCGTCGACGTCCTCGCCAACGCCGCGTTCTACTACGGCACCATCCGCGTGCTGGCCCACGACGACCGTCCGGTGTGGACGAAGATGAGCTTCGCGGCCTGCGAGGAGAACTTCCGCCGCGCGGCTCGCGACGGCATCGACGCCCGGCTCTACTGGCCCGGTTTCGGGGAGCTCTCCGCCGACGAGCTGGTGCTGCGGCACCTGCTGCCGATGGCCCACGAGGGGCTGCAGCAGTGGGGGGTGTCCGACGCCGTGCGCGAACGCTACCTCGGGGTGATCGAGGGTCGTGCCACGACCGGCGTCAACGGGGCCGAGTGGCAGACCCGGGCCGTGGCCCGGTTCGAGGAGCAGGGCCTGGAGCGCCGCGAGGCGCTGCGCCGGATGCTCGCGCTCTACATCGAGCACATGGACGCCAACGAGCCGGTGCACACCTGGCCGCTGCCGTAGCCGCGGGCCGGGCTACGGCCGGAGGTTCCACCCGTCGAGGGCGGGCACCCCGTGCTCCTCGCCGAGGATGCACAGCGTCGCCGGGTGCAGCAGGAGGTGGGCCGCGAACCGTGGGCCCTGCCGGAGCCGGGTCGCCGCGAGCACCCGCAGCAGGTGGCCGTGGGCGACGAGCACGACGTCGCCGTGGGTGAGCGGCCGCTCGACCCGCTCGAGCACCCGCGAGGCGCGGGCCGCGACCTCCTCGACGGTCTCGCCCGGGGAGTCACCGGCGACGACGCCGTCGCGGAACACGGTCCACCCGGGGTCGCCGACGCGCTGCCGGATCTCGGGTGTGGTGAGCCCCTCGTACCCGCCGTAGTCCCACTCGACGAGGTCCTCGTCGAGCTCGGGCCGCAGGCCGGCGAGCTCGGCCGTGCGGCGTGCGCGCCGCAGCGGCGAGGCCAGGACGAGCGCGAGGTCGAGGCCGGCGACCGCCGGCTCCAGCGCCCGGGCCTGCTCCTCACCGCGGGGGGTCAGCGGCACGTCGGAGCGGCCGGTGTGCCTCCCGGCGGCCGACCACTCCGTCTCACCGTGGCGCACCAGGACCAGCCGACCGGGGGAGGGGGACACGGTGAACATGCTCGCAGGTCGTCTGGGACGATGGTGGCCGTGCCGAGCTACGTCGCGTTCCTCCGGGCGGTCAACGTCGGGAAGCGCTTCGTGAGGATGGCCGAGCTGCGCACCGCGCTCGTGGACGCCGGGTACACCGACGTCGAGACCCACATCCAGTCCGGCAACGTGCACGTCCGCAGTCCGCGACGCTCGCCCGGCGCGGTCGCCCGCGAGATGGAGCGCGTCCTCGGCGAGTGGGCCGGCTTCGACGTGCCGTGCCTCGTCCGCACCCCGGCCGAGCTGCGCGCGCTCGTCGCGGAGGCCGACGCCGTGCCGGCGCTGCTGCCGGGGGAGAGCAGGCGCTACCTCGCCGTCGTGGACGGGGTGGTGGCGCCGGATGCTGCCCGGACCCTCGAGGCCTGGGAGAGAACGGGGGAGGCGGCGCGGGTCCTGACCGGCGCCGTCCTCGCCGAGCTGACGGTGGGCTTCCACGAGGCCACCCTCACCAACGCCCGGATCGAGAGGATCACGGGCCTCACCACGACCTCGCGCTCGCTCGACGTGGTGCGCGCGGTCGACGACAGATGGGGACACAGATGACCGAGCAGATCGGCGGCACCGGCCCGGGCCACCGGAGCGTGACGCTGACCCGGATCGAGAAGGGCATGTACGAGGTCCGCAACAGCCGCGGCGGCACCATCCGCTGCGGCGGCGGCGGAGAGAGCGAGGAGTTCACCCCGGTCGAGCTGTTCCTCACCGCGATGGCGGGCTGCACCGGCTCGGACGTGGACTGGATGACCTCGCGCCTCGCCGAGCCCGAGGTGTACGAGCTCGTCGCCGAGGCCGAGAAGACGAAGGACGACGACGGCAACCACCTCGACGACATCCTCGTCACCTTCCGGGTCCGCTTCCCGGAGGGCGAGGACGGCGACCGGGCCCGGGACCGCCTGCCGAGCGCCATGGAGCGCAGCCACGACCGGCTGTGCACCGTGACCCGGACGGTCATCCGTGGTACGCCGGTGGAGGTCGCCCTCGAGGAGGCCTGAGCCGGCCCGGGTATCGCCGGCGCCGGTGGCGCCTCCTCACCGGGTGGAAGGAGACTGCCGTGGCACCACTGCCCACCGACCCCGACCCCGCCCTCGGCGCGGTCAAGACCTACCGCTACCTCCGGCTGGCGCTGGCCGCGCTCGTCGTGCTGCTCTTCGCGGCCCTCGTCATCGAGTGGCTCGCCACCGGGCCCACCTGCGTGCAGCCGTCGGTCAGCGCCTACTACTACACGCCGGCGCGCGCGGTCTTCGTCGGCGTCCTGGTCACCATGGGCGTCTGCCTCATCGCCCTCAAGGGCAGCACCGACCCCGAGGACGTGCTGCTCAACTTCGCCGGGATGCTCGCCCCGGGGGTCGCGTTCGTCCCCACGTCGGGCGCGCACGGCTGCAGCTCGGTACCGGTCGACGCCGGGGACATCGGGGCGAACGTCGCGAACAACATGCAGGCCGTGTTCGTGGCCGGTCTCGCCGTGGCGGCGGTCGTCGTGGTCGTGGCCCGGGTCGACGCGGCGGGGCGCGCGCTGGGCGCCTGGGAGCGCGCCGGCTTCGTGGTCACGGCGCTGGTGCTCGGCGGGGGAGCGGTGTGGTTCTACGCCGACCGCGCCACGTTCCTCGAGCACGCCCACGGTGCCGCGGCGGTCCCGATGTTCCTCGCGCTCGTGGCGGTGGTCTGGCTCAACGCCCGCCACGTGCAGGAGACGGTCCGCGAGGGGGCGGTTCCCGCCGGGCAGTCGCGCTACGTGCCGGTCTACCGCGGCATCGCCATCGGGATGCTCGTGGCCCTGGCGGTCACGGTCGCGATCTCGCTGGCCACCGGCTCGACCTCCCTCGTGCTCTGGGTCGAGGTCGTCCTCGTCACCCTCGTCGCCGCGTTCTGGGTGGTGCAGACCGTCGAGCTGTGGCGTCGCGGGCTGCGGCGCCCGGAGCCCCTGCCCGAGGGGGAGATCCGGGCCTAGGGTGGGGCCATGGCGCGCTACCTCGACGTGCATCCGGTCGACCCGCAGCCGCGCGCGGTCGCGCAGACCGTCGCGGTGCTCCGCGAGGGCGGGCTCGTCGCGTACCCGACCGACTCGGGGTACGCCCTCGGGGCGATGATGGGCAACCAGGGCGCCAAGGACCGCATCCGCGACATCCGGCGCCTGGACGACCGGCACCACTACACCCTGGTGTGCCGCGACTTCGCCCAGCTGGGGCAGCTCGTCCACGTCGACAACCACGTGTTCCGCGCGGTCAAGGCGGCGACGCCGGGGCCGTACACGTTCATCCTCCCCGCCACCCACGAGGTGCCCCGCCGGCTGCTGCACCCGAAGAAGCGCACCGTCGGCGTGCGCATCCCGGAGCACCCGGTGGTCCGTGCGCTGCTCGCCGAGCTGGGGGAGCCGCTGCTGTCCTCGACCCTCATCCTCCCGGGGGAGAGCGAGCCGATGACCGACGGCTGGGCGGTCAAGGAGGCGCTCGACCACGTGGTCGACGTCGTCCTGGACTCGGGGGAGTGCGGCGACAGCGGGACCACCGTCGTCGACTTCACCACCGAACCCGCCGGCGAGGTGGTGCGGCAGGGCGCCGGCGCCTGGCCGGCGCGGTAGCGGGCGGGCGAGCCCCGGCCCCGGTCGTGGACCGCGACCGGGGGTTCGCCCCGGCGCCCGTGGGCCGCGGCACGATGAGGATGTCCGGCGCTCCAGCAGGGAGTCGAGCGCCAGGTCCTGCCCGCGGCCGTGGGCGACCACCTCCACGGTAGGCGCGGACGGGTCACGGCCGGGCCACGCTCAGGTCACGGCTCGGTAAGGGTCGGGTCGGTGCCGCGCAGGACCGCGAGCACCCGGCCGTCGATGCCCCCCGAGGTGTGCCGGTTCTCGAGGTTGGCCTCGCCCATCCACGACTCGAGCGCCGCCGCGGTGTCCGGGTCGTCGTGGCCGAGGGCGGCCAGCCGCTGGGCGACCTCGTCGCGCAGCCCGCCCTCGAGCGGGCGGACGTCCTCGGGGGTGCCGAAGTAGAGCGTCGACAGGTCGAGCAGGCGGCCCAGCTCGCGGGGGGCATCGGGGTGGTCGTCGACGCGCAGGTCGGCGAGCACGCCGCCGGCGTCGTAGCCCGCACCCGGCCGGCGGACGAGCAGGGCCGCACTCTGGCGCCCGCGCACGTCCCCGCCCGCGGCGTCGCCCGCGAGCAGGACCGCGACGAGCCGCTCGTCGAGCCGCCGCCCGGCGTGGGCGTGCCAGGCGCTCTCCATCGCCTCGACCACCTCGGGGCCGGTGAGGATGTTGCCCTGCACCGCGTAGGCGGAGCGGTCGTCGCCACCGCTGCGCCCACCGGCCCACTGCAGGCACTCGGCACCGGTGTACGTGGCCGGCCCGTCCCGCCCCACGACGCCCACCTGCCGGTGCGCGTGGCCGTCGTCGGCGGCGACGGCGGCGTCGAGCGCCTCCCGGGCGGTGCTGCCCGCCGCCAGGGCCGTGAGCACCTCGTCGAGGTAGCCCACCCGGGCCATCGCCTGCGTGGCCACCGCGCCGACGCCGTCGCGCACCGCGGGTACCACCGATCCCACGGCGAGGAACTTGCTGGCGACGGCGACGCCCCAGGCGTCGGCGTCCCGGGCGACGATCGAGAAGGTCATGCCCGGAGCCTAGGGGCCGGCGCGGTGACGTCCGCGGCCGAGCAGCAGGACGACCTCGACGTGCCGGGTCTGCGGGAACATGTCGACCACCCGGGCCTGCTCCACCCGCCACGACGGCATCGCGGCGAGGTCGCGGGCGAGGCTGTCGGGGTTGCAGCTGGAGTACACCAGGTGGGTGGCGGAGGAGCGGTCCAGGCGGCCCGCGAGGTCGGGGCCGATGCCGCGCCGCGGCGGGTTGACGACGACGAGGTCGGGCTCGAGGTCGGGCAGGGCGAGGGTCGCGTCGCCGGCGACGAAGCGCACCGGGCCGTGGTCGCGGGCGAGGGCGCCGGCGGCCGCGGTGGCCGCCCGGACGGCCTCGGCCGAGGTCTCCACGCCGACGACGTGGCGGCCGGGTGCGGCGAGGTGCAGCGCGAACCCGCCGACCCCGCAGTAGAGGTCGAGCACGGTGCGGGGCGGCGCCTGGTCCGCCCAGGAGCGCACCTGGGCGTAGAGGGCCCGCGCCACGTGGGTGTTGGTCTGGAAGAAGGCGCGCGGGCCGAGGAGCAGGGTGACCCCGCCCAGCCGCATCGGCAGCAGCGTGCCGGTGGTGAGCGGCACCTCCAGCTCGCCCTCGAGCACCGCCTTGTGCTCCGGCAGCACGTTGGCGGTGACGACCCGGGCGGACGGGAGGGCGTCGAGCAGGTCGGGGAGAGCGGCACGCAGCCGGTCGACAGCCGCCGGCGTGCGGACGACGAAGCGAACCAGGTGCTCGCCGTCGGGGGAGTGGGTGACGAGGACGTGCTTGAGCTCGCCGCGGCGTCCCGGCACGTCGTACGGCTCGAGCGCGAGCCGGGAGAGGAAGCGGTGCAGCGGGTCGAAGGTGGCGGCGAGGCCGGGCTCGTAGAGGCCGCAGCGGCGCAGGTCCTGGCCGCGGCCGTCGCGGTCGAGGATGCCGAGGGTCGGGTCGGTGGCGCGGCCGGCGACCACGAGCTTGGCCTTGTTGCGGAAGTGCGACGGCGGGCTCGTCACCGGGAGGAGCCAGTGCGCACCGGTGGTGTGCGGGCCGAGCACGGCCGCGACCGCGGCCGCCTTGTCGGCGAGCTGGGCCGGGTACGGCGTGCCCATCAGGGTGCAGGACCGGCAGCGGCCGGCGTCGTGGTAGTCGCACTGCATCGCGCGATCAGGGTACGGGGGCCGCACCGGCGGCCCGGCGCCCGCCACGCCCCGCCGTCGGGGTCGGCACCGGGCTCAGGCCAGCAGCGCGCGCACGAGGTGCAGCGCCTCGGCAACCGAGCGCCGCCGGATGGTCGCCCGGCCACCGGCCAGCCGGACCCGGCGGTGCAGCGCCCGGTCGCCGTCGTCGGCGCAGAGGTGGACCAGCCCCACCGGCTTCTCGGGCGTGCCCCCGGACGGCCCGGCGACCCCGGTCACCGAGACGGCGACGTCGGCACCGACCCGCTCCCGTGCCCCTGCCGCCATCGCCCGGGCCACCTCCTCGCTCACGGCCCCCACCCGCTCCACGAGGTCGGCGGGCACCCCGAGGAGGCGGGTCTTGGCCTCGTTCGAGTAGGTGACCAGGCCGCCGAGCAGGTACGCCGACGAGCCGGGCCGGTCGGCGAGCCGCCCGGCGACGAGGCCGGCGGTGCACGACTCGGCCGTGGCGATGGTGGCCCCGGTGGCGAGCAGCCGCCCGGCCACGAGGTCGTCGACGCTGGTGCCGTCGGGGGAGTAGAGGGCGGGGCCGAAGTCGGCGAGCAGGGCCTCGCGCAGGGCGTCGACGGTGTCCTCGTCCGACGGTGCCGACCGGGTCACGACCTCGAGCTCGCCGTCGCGCAGGCAGGTGGTGACCTCGAGCCGGTCGGCGAGGTCGGCGTGCCGGCGCAGGGACGCGGCCAGCTCGGACTCCGGGGTGTCCCACATCCGCATCGTGTGCTGGCGCAGCTCGGCCCGTCCGCGCAGGGCCTCGCGGACCGGCCCGGTGGCGAGTGCGGCCTCCCACATGCCGCGCAGCTCGCCGGGCGGACCGGGCAGCACGAGGACGGGGGGAGTGGTGGTGCCCTCCGGCGGCGGCACGACGAGCCCGGGGGCGGTGCCGACCGGCTCGAGCACCGTGGCCCCCTCGGGCACCAGGGCCTGCTTGCGGGTGCCCGCCTCGGTGGACGCCGGGTCCATCCGCCAGCCGCGCAGCGCGACGAGGCGCTCGACGACCCCCGCGATCCGCTCGGCGAGGGCCTCGTCCACCCGCATGGGGCGCTGCTGCACGTCCGCGACCACCTGGGCGGTGAGGTCGTCGGCGGTGGGGCCGAGGCCGCCGGTGGTGATGACCAGGTCGTTGCCCGCCGTCAGCAGGTGGCGCAGGGTCGCGGTCAGGTCGTCGGGGCGGTCGCCGACGACGACGACCTGGCCGATGTCGACGCCGTGCCGCCTCAGCTCCTCGGCGATCCACGGGCCGTTCCGGTCGGTGACCCGACCGGTGAGGACCTCGGTGCCGGTCACGACGACGGCTGCACGCGTACCCACGGCCCGATCCTAGGATCCGCACCGCTGGACGCGAGGGGTACCGGCTCCGGCCGCTGCTCGGCGACGGCCCGGGGCCCGCGCGGTGTCGGCCGGGTGGGTCCCGGGTAGGACCTCGGCAGGGCCCTCCGGCCCGCCCACCCGCGCCACCGACCGAGAGGACCGTCCCCGTGGACGTGACCGAGATCATCCAGCACCAGCACGCCGAGCAGCGCCGGGGCTTCGCCCAGCTCGAGGAGTGGCCGCGCGAGGACCGCGACGGCCTGGCGGCGCTGTGGGAGCGCCTCGCCGTCCTCCTCGAGACCCATGCCGAGGCCGAGGAGCGCTACTTCTACCCGCACCTGCTCGACCTCGGGACCGGCGCCGCGGACGCCGACAGCGCCGAGGAGGAGGTGGAGGACGCGGTCAAGGACCACAACGACCTCCGGGCGGCCATCCGCCGGGTGGCCGACGAGGAGGTGGGCTCCGAGGCGTGGTGGACGGCGGTCGTCGACGCGAACACCGAGAACAGCGACCACATGGGAGAGGAGGAGCGTCAGGACCTCGCCGACTTCCGGCAGCAGGCCACCCTGGAGCTCCGGCACGAGATCGCCGTGCAGTTCCTGCGGTTCCAGGCGCAGCACGCCGCGCACGGCGTCCCGCCCGAGGACAAGGACCCCGAGGAGTACGTCGGGACCCGGTCGACCCACACCGGCCGGGGTGCGCGCCGGGGGGCGGAGCCCTCGGTCACCGCCTCCGACTCCGCCGGATGAGGACGCACCGTCCCCCGAGGTGTCCGGTCGGCGGCGCACCCGCACCGAGGTGCCCCAGGGGAGGAGGACGCGTCGGTCCGGCTCGACGGAAATGACATAATGTCGATTATCGGCGTTTCACCGGGGTGGGCGGCCCAGCGGCCCGGAGCGCTCCCGGTCCTCCGCACAGGAACCGTCGGCGGCTCTCGCCCTCCTCGTCCGGCCGCTCATGCGGTGACGTAGTCCGCGAGGTGCTCACCGGTGAGCGTGGCCCGCGAGGCCACGAGCTCGGCCGGCGTTCCCTCGAAGACGACCCGGCCGCCGTCGTGCCCGGCGCCCGGTCCGAGGTCGACGACCCAGTCGGCGTGCGCCATCACCGCCTGGTGGTGCTCGATGACGAGCACCGAGGTGCCGCCGTCGACGAGCCGGTCCAGCAGCGCCAGCAGCTGCTCGACGTCGGCGAGGTGCAACCCGGTGGTGGGCTCGTCGAGGACGAGCAGGTCGCAGTCCGTTCCGAGGTGGGTGGCGAGCTTGAGGCGCTGCCGTTCGCCACCGGACAGCGTCGTGAGCGGTTGTCCGAGGGTGAGGTAGCCCAGGCCGACGTCCGCGAGCCGCTCGAGCACCCGGTGGGCCGCCGGCACCCGCGCCTCGCCGTCGGCGAAGTGGGCCAGCGCCGCCTCGACCGGCATGGCGAGCACCTCGCTGATGTCCCTCCCGCCGAGCGTGTACTCGAGCACCTCGGCCTGGAAGCGGCGGCCCTCGCACTCCTCGCACGGTGTCGCCACGCCGGCCATCACGGCGAGGTCGGTGTAGACGACGCCGTTGCCGCGGCAGACCGGGCACGCCCCGTCCGAGTTCGGGCTGAACAGTGCGGGCTTGACGCCGTTGGCCCGGGCGAAGGCCTTGCGGACCGGCTCGAGCAGGCCGGTGTACGTGGCGGGGTTGCTGCGCCGCGACCCGCGGATGCCGCTCTGGTCGACCGTGACGACCCCCGCCCGGCCCGCCACCGAGCCCTGCACCAGCGAGCTCTTCCCCGAGCCGGCGACCCCGGTGAGCACGCAGAGCACCCCGAGCGGGATGTCGACGTCGACGTCGCGCAGGTTGTTGGTGCCCGCGCCGCGCACCTCGAGGGCGCCGGTGCGCCCGCGCACCGTCGCCTTGAGCCGGGCCCGGTCGCCCAGGTGCCGGCCGGTGAGGGTCCCGCTGCGCCGCAACCCGTCGACGGACCCCTCGTACACGACCTCTCCCCCGTCGGTGCCGGCCCCCGGGCCCAGGTCGACGACGTGGTCGGCCGTCTCGATCACCTCGGGCTTGTGCTCGACGACGAGGACGGTGTTGCCCTTGTCGCGCAGCCTCCTCAGCAGCTCGTTCATCCGCCGGATGTCGTGCGGGTGCAGCCCGACGGTCGGCTCGTCGAAGACGTAGGTGACGTCGGTGAGCGAGGAGCCCAGGTGGCGCACCATCTTGGTGCGCTGCGCCTCCCCGCCCGAGAGGGTCCCCGACGGCCGGTCGAGGCTGAGGTAGCCCAGGCCGATCTCGACGAAGGAGTCGAGGGTGTCCGCCAGCGCCGTGAGCAGCGGGGCGACCGACGGCTCGTCGAGGGCGCGGACCCACTCGGCGAGGTCGCTCACCTGCATCGCGCTGGCCTCGGCGATGTTCAGTCCGGCCACCCGCGAGGAGCGGGCGCGCTCGCCGAGCCGGCTCCCGCCGCACTCCGGGCAGGTCTGGAAGGTGACGGCGCGCTCGACGAACGCCCGCACGTGCGGCTGCAGCGACTCGACGTCCTTGGACAAGATCGACTTCTGGAGGCGCGGGACCAGGCCCTCGTACGTGACGTTGATGCCCTCGACCTTGATCCGGCGCGCGGTGCCGTGGAAGAGCTCCTCCCGCTGGCGCGCCGTGAGGTCGCGCACCGGCCGGTCCGGAGGGATGACGGCGGCGAAGATGCGCCCGTACCAGCCGTCCTTGGTGAAGCCGGGGACGGTGATCGCGCCCTCGGAGAGCGCCAGGTCCTCGTCGACGAGCTGGGCGAGGTCGATGTCGGACACCGAGCCCAACCCGTCGCAGCGCGGGCACATCCCGCCGACGACGCTGAACTCGCGGCGCTCGGTGGTGGGGCGCCCGGCCTTCGCCACGGTGACCGCGCCGGCACCCGACATCGAGGCGACGTTGAACGAGAAGGCCTGCGCCGAGCCGATGTGGGGGTCCCCGAGCCGGCTGAACAGGATGCGCAGCATCGCCAGCGCGTCGGTGGCGGTGCCCACGGTCGAGCGCGGGTTGCCGCCCATCCGCTCCTGGTCGACGAGGATCGCGGTCGTCAGCCCCTCGAGGACGTCGACGTCGGGGCGGGCCATGGTCGGCATGAAGCCCTGGACGAACGTGCTGTAGGTCTCGTTGATCAGCCGCTGCGACTCCGCGGCCACGGTGCCGAAGACGAGCGAGCTCTTCCCGGACCCGGAGACGCCGGTGAAGACGGTGAGGCGACGCTTGGGGAGGTCGACGCTGACGTCCCTGAGGTTGTTGACCCGGGCCCCGTGCACCCGGATGACGTCGTGCCCGTCCGCCGGGTGCGGTCGACCCGGCCCACCGCTCCGCCCGCTGTCCATCGCGCTCCCTCGCCTCGGCCGGTCGCGGCTCCTCCCGCGCGGGTCGATCGTGCCACGACGGCACCCCGGCCGGCCGGGTCACCGCGGCGCCCCCGTGCGCCGCACCCGCCGGGCCTCCACCTCGTAGCGGCTGCCGACCCCGGCGCCGGAGCGGAAGAACCGGCGTCGGAGACTGCCCTCGACCTCGACGTGGTCGTCGACGTCGAGCCGGGCCGCGGTGCGGCGCACGCCGGGGCTCCAGCACGCGACGTCGATCGTGTCGACCCCGCCGCGCCGCCCGCCCGCGGCAGTGCGCGGGACGACGACCCGCAGCACGTGCACCGTGTCGCCGCTCGGCAGCCGGCGCGGCTCCCCCGCCGCGCTCACCCGGCCGACGAGACGCACCGAGTTCGCGTAGTCCATGCCGGTCCTCCCCTCCCCCGCCGCCCCCTCCGGCGGCAGGTGCCACGATCCTCGTCCCGGGCCGAGGGCGCCGCCACCAGCGGCGGCCGCCCTGTGGACGGCACGCGGCGCCGGCGTGGCCTGTGGACGAGGCGCCGGTGGCCCGAACGGACGAGTTTCTCCGGGTGGCTGTTGCGGGAGGAGCAGGATGTCTATCGTGGGGGCGTCGGACGAAGCAGGGCGTTCGGCGGGCCCCCCGGGGTCCTGGCGGTGAGAAACGAGTTCGTGGTGCCTTCAACCAGTGGTCCGCGGGCCTCGGCCCGGTGGGTCGTGGCGGCGGTGTCGACGGTGGTCGTCGCCCTGGTGGCCCCGGCGCCCGCACTCGCCGACGACCCCGAGCCGCCCAGCACCCTCTCGGCCGACGCGGTCACGACGACGAGCGAGCCCACCGCCACGGCGAGCCCCTCCCCCACGGCCACGGCCACCACGACCTCCGCCTCCCCGACCCGCACGACGTCGTCCGGCACCCGCACCCCGAGCAGCACGGGGGCGACGACGGGCGACCCGGACCCCTCCACCTCGTGGTCCCAGAACCCGGACGAGGGGCACGCCGAGCCGGAGCACCCCGAGCCGCTCTCGGGCGCGTTCCTCCTCGCGCAGATCGCCGAGGCCGACCGGATCTCCTCCGTCCTGGAGTCCTCCAACTCCGAGGTCGCCGGTGCGATGCGCCGGATGGACGTGCTCTCCGACCGCTCCAACGCCCTCCTGGAGTCCCTCGTCGAGGCACGCGAGACCGAACGGGCCGCCACCCAGGAGGCCGAGGACGCCCGTGCCGGGCTGCGCCGGCTCGAGGATCGGCTCGCGGCCGCCCGCGCCATCGTGCAGGACTGGGTCTTCGACGTCTACAGCAGCGGCGGCGGCGACTCCGACCTCGCCGGCATGCTCGACGCCCTCGAGACCGAGCCCGACGAGATCGGCGACCCGCTCGGCGACCTCTCCTACATCACCGACCAGCGCACCCGCGCGCTCCAGGACGTCCGCATCCTCACCGCCGAGCAGGTCCGGCTCAGCGCCGCCGCCGACGAGGCCAGCACCGTGGCCCGGGAGGCGCGCACTCGGATCGAGGCCGACAAGAAGAAGCTCGACAAGGTCGTCCGCGAGCAGCGGCGCAGGATCGGGGCGCTGCGAGAGCTGCAGATGGCCGAGGTCGAGAAGGCCGGCCCGGTGGCGAGCATCCTCGTCGGCGCCCGCACGCCCGGGGCGAAGGCCGCGGCCCAGCGGCTCCGTGACGCGCTGAGCGCCTCGGTCCTGGAGACCGCCGACATCGGCAAGCCCTGCTCCGACGACGACGACGTGCACCCCAACGGCATGCTGCCCGCCGGTGCCCTCTGCCCGGTGTGGGGGGCCGAGGGCGAGCGGCTCGCCCCGGGTGCCGCCGCCTCGTTCAGCGCCATGAGCAAGGCCTACGCCGCGCAGACCGGCACGCCGCTGTGCATCACCGACTCCTACCGCTCGCTTCCGGAGCAGCTCGCCGTCAAGACCGCGCGCGGCTCCTGGGCCGCCACACCCGGCACCTCCCGCCACGGTGTGGGCATGGCGGTCGACCTCTGCGGCGGCGTCGAGGACTTCGGCTCCGCCGTCCACCACTGGATGCGCCAGAACGCCCCGCTCTACGGCTGGTTCCACCCGTCGTGGGCCTCGGCCGGCGGCTCCCTCCCCGAGCCGTGGCACTGGGAGTACGCAGGCTGACCGGGGGTCAGGACACGGTGTGCTCGCCGTGCTCCTTGACCGGGAGCATGACCGCGAACCCGGCCGCGAGGATCAGGACGATCCCGAGGATCCCCCAGTACTGGGTGTTCTCGGCACCGGTGACCCACGCCCCGAGGGCGATGAAGAGGCCGAACGCGGCGGGTGACAGGAACGAGACGACCCGCCCGGTCGTGGCGTAGAGGCCGAAGATCTCCCCGCCCTTGCCCTCGGGGATGAGTCGGGCGAGGAAGCTGCGCGAGGCCGCCTGCGCCGGCCCCACGAAGACCGTCATGAGCAGCCCCAGCACCCAGAACACCCCGGTGCCGCCGTCGTGGAGCACGAAGATGAGCACCCCGAGGACGACGAGCGAGCCGAGCGAGATGAGGATGACCCGCTTGGGGCCGAGCCGGTCGTCGAGCATCCCGAACGCCATCGTCGCGAGCCCGGCGACGATGTTGGCCGCGGCGCCGAAGACGATGACGTCGGCTGCCGACATCCCGAAGGTGCCGGCGGCGAGCACGGCGCCGAACGCGAAGACCCCCGCGAGGCCGTCACGGAACAGCGCCGAGGCGAGGAGGAAGTAGACCGTGTGCCGCGAGACCCGCCAGAGCCCGGTGATCGAGCGCCACACCAGCCGGTAGGACTGGGCGACCCCCACCCGTGGCACCCGCTCCACGGCCCGGTCCCTCAGCACGAGGAAGGCGGGCACGGTGAAGAGCAGGGTCCACAGGCCGCACACGAGCATCGAGACGCGGATGTCCATGCCGTCCTCGCCGGTCACCCCGAAGAGGCCGACGTCGGGCTGGATGAAGAGGAAGTAGATGAGGAGCAGGACGAAGATCCCGCCGAGGTACCCCATCCCCCAGCCGAAGCCGGAGACCCGGCCCACGGTGCGGTTCGTCGCGACCTGGTCGATGGTGGAGTTGTAGTTGACGCCGGCGATCTCGGAGACGACCGAGCCGACGGCGAGCAGGCCCAGCCCCACCCAGAGGAAGGACGGCTCGGGCCGGACGACGAACAGGGCCGCGGAGAGGCCGGCGAGCAGCCAGGTCAGCCAGCGCAGGTTGCGGACGGTGCGGCCGGAACGGTCCGAGTTCTGGCCCAGGACCGGGGCGAGCACCGCGACGAACAGCCCGGCGAGCGCGGTCGACACCGCGAGCGAGGTGGAGGTGGTGTTCGTGGCGCCGAAGCTCTCCGACGTGATGTAGACCGAGAACACGAAGGTGGTGATCACGGTGTTGAACGGCTGGGTGCCCCAGTCCCACATCCCCCACGCCAGCACCCGCCGCTTCACGGTGGGAGGGGCGACGTCGAGGGCCGACGGGCCGGTGAGGTCGCTCGGGACCGGGGCAGGGGTCGTCACGACCGGACGGTATCGTCGTCGGGGCCCGCTCCGGTGCCGCGACGCGCAGGTCGCGCCGGCCCGACGGCATCGCCGGGCCCCCGGCCACCATCGTGTGACTCACCTCACACTTCACGGCGGCATCTTGACCGGTGCGGAACAACGAACTCCTGTCGTGCGTTCACCCGCACAACCCGACCGGGCGCCTCACCCCTCGGGAACCACAGACTCGGGAGACCCACCCATGGCAGAACGCAGCCTGCGCGGCAGCCGTCTCGGTGCGCTCAGCATGGAGACCGACGACAACGTCGTGCCCTCGGAGCGCCGCATCACCACGTACCTGTGCCCCAACGGGCACCGGATCGAGCTTCCCTTCTCGGTCGAGGCCGACGTGCCGCCCACCTGGGAGTGCCGGTGCGGTGCCGAGGCCAAGCTCCAGGGCGAAGGGCCGCAGCCGGAGCCCAAGGCCGTCAAGCACCAGCGCACCCACTGGGACATGCTGCTGGAGCGCCGGTCCATCCCGGAGCTCGAGGAGCTCCTCGAGGAGCGGCTGACCCTCCTGCGCGAGTCCCGCGGCGAGAAGCCCCGCAAGAAGAAGACCGCCTGACCACTGCGTCACGTGCCGGGCGCCCCACGGGGTGCCCGGCACGTCCGCGTCCGGGGGACGGTCGCGTCAGTCGTCGACGACCTCGCCCTGGATGACGTCCGGCGGTCCCTCCGGCCGTGGTGGCGGGCCGGGGCGGCCGGCCCCGGGTGCGTCCCCCGGCCACTCGCCGAACGGGCCGAGCAGCCGGCGGGCCACGGCCGCCTCCAGCCAGCGCCTCGTGATCGGCCGCGTGAACGGCAGGATGACGAAGAACCCCACGGCGTCGGTGACGAACCCCGGCGTCAGCAGCAGCGTGCCGCCGACGAGGACGAGCGCCGCGTCGGCGAGCTGGCGGCTCGGCATCCGGCCGCTGCGCAGGGCGTCCCGCAGCGCCTCCCACGACCGGCCGCCCTCGCGCCTGACGATGACCGCGCCGAGCAGGCTCTCCAGGAGCAGGAGCACGAAGGTCGGCCAGCCCCCGATGGCCCGCCCGACCGCGACGATCACGGCGACCTCGACCATCGGGACCACGAGCAGGGCGACGAAGACCCAGCGCAGCACCCGGCCACGTCGCCGGCGGGAGGCGTACGGCGTGGAGCCGGTCCGGGTCACAGCCGGTGCCACTCCGGCTCGCGGTGCAGCAGCCCGCGGGCCTGGGCGGCCCGGTGGCGGACCCCCCAGCCGGTGATCCGGCGCAGCGACTCGGTCATGATGTCGCGGCTCATCTTCGAGGCGCCCATTTCGCGCTCGACGAAGGTGATCGGCACCTCCACCACGCGCAGTCCGGCACGCACGGCCCGCCAGGTGAGGTCGGCCTGGAAGCAGTAGCCCTGCGAGGCGACGTCGTCCAGGCCCATCGTCCGCAGCGCGTCGGCGCGGTACACCCGGTACCCGGCCGTGGCGTCGTTGACCGGCATCCCGAGCAGTACCTTCACGTACAGGTTGCCGCCGACGGAGAGCGCCTTGCGGTGCAGCGGCCAGTTGACGACCCTGCCGCCGGGCACCCACCGCGAGCCGATGACGGCGTCGGCGTCCTCGGCGGCCGCGAGCAGCGCCGGCAGGTGCTCCGGCCGGTGCGAGCCGTCGGCGTCCATCTCGACGAGCGCGTCGTAGCCCTCGGCCAGGGCCCAGCGGAAGCCGGCGAGGTACGCGGCACCCAGCCCCTCCTTGCCGGCGCGGTGGATGACCCGGACCTGCGGGTCGTCCGCGGCGAGGGCGTCGGCCACCTCCCCCGTGCCGTCCGGGCTGGCGTCGTCGAGCACGACGACGTCGGCGTCGGGGACGGCGGTGCGCACACCGCGCACGGCGTCCGGAAGGGTGTCCCGCTCGTTGTACGTGGGGATGAGGACGGCGACGCGGCGCAGCGGCGCACGGGTGGTCTCAGGCAACACGGTGTTCCGGGGTCGGGGGCGGCGGTCTTCCCACCCTAGCCGCTGGTCCCGCCAGGAGGCCGCCGAGGACGAGGGCGACGAAGAGCACGCTGAGGACCAGCTCGGGCACCGGGCCGGCCACGTCGCTCGGGGTCGTCTCGGACCGCAGCACGGGCCGGGCCACCCGCTGGTCCGCGGTGAACAGGGCCGTCCTCTCCGTCACCGACCCGTCGGGGGCGACGAACCCCGACACCCCCACGGTGGAGACGTGGACGACGCTGCGACCGTGCTCGATCGCCCGGATGCGGGAGATCGCGAACTGCTGCTCGGACTCGGCGGTGTACCCGAACGTGGCGTTGTTCGTCTGCACGAGGAGCAGGCTGTCCGTCTCCCCCGCGGCGGCGACGCTGTCGCGCATCAGCTGGTCGTAGGCCACCTCGAAGCAGATGGTGGGCAGGGCCGCGTACGACCCGCCGGGCGCCGGCACGTCGAAGACGCCGATCTCGGTGCCGGCCACGAAGTTGCCGGCGAGGTTGGCGGCGGGCGTGAACATCGCGAAGAACTCACGGTTCGGGATGTACTCGGCGAACGGCACCGGGTGGAGCTTGGTGTAGCGCTCGGGCGGGCCCTCACCGGTGTACATCAGCGAGACGTTCGACGAGGCCCCCGGCGGCTCCGCGAGCACGGCCCCCACGACGAGCGGCACGCCCACGGCCTCCTGGGCGTCGCGGATCGCGGCGGCGGCATCGCTGTTGCGGAAGGGGTCGATGTCGGACGCGTTCTCGGGCCAGACGACGAGGGTGAGGTCCTCGGGTGCGCTCTCGGCGAGCTCGAGGGTGCCGCGCACGTGGTTGTCGAGCACGGCCCGCCGCTCGGCGTTGAACTCGAGGCCGGCCCGCGGCACGTTGCCCTGGACGAAGCCGACCGCCGTGGTGCGCCCGTCGACCGGCAGCCGGACCAGCTGCGGCGCGAGCAGGGCCACGACCGCGAGCACCAGCGGCACCACGGCCGCCCTCCGGGGGCCGCGGACGAGCAGCGCGGCGCCGAGGAGGAGCAGCGTCCCGACCACGGCGACCGCGAAGGTGAGCCCCGGGGCTCCCCCGAGGCGGGCGACCGGCGCGAGCGGGCTGTCGGCCTGGCTGAACGCGAGGCGGGCCCACGGGAAGCCCCCGTACGGCGTCGTGGACCGGGCCAGCTCCTGGGCGACCCAGCCCAGCGGGACGAGCGCGTACGCGGCGAGGGTGCGGCCCGCCGCCGCCAGCCGGCTGCCGGCGAACCCGACGAGACCCGACATCCCCGCGACGTACAGGGCCTGCAGCGTCGCCAGGGCCAGCCACGGCAGGGCACCGACGTAGACGCCCGACCAGGAGAGCGTGGGCACGAAGAACGCCAGGCCGGCGAGCAGGCCGAGCCCGAGGCCACGCCAGAACCCCGCGGTCAGGGTGGCGGCCCCGAGCAGGGCCACACCGACCGGTGCCAGCCACCACAGGTCCAGGTCGGGGAAGGAGAGCCACAGCGCGAGGCCCGCCAGCAGGGCGGCGGCGACGCGCAGCAGCGAGCGGACCGGGGTGGGCACCGGCCCACCGTAGGTCACCCCGCCGGCGGCACCACGACGACCCCGCGCGCGGTCGTCGCGACGAGCGGGGGGTCGAGCAGGTCCGCCGCCGACTCGCCGCGCTCCGGGGCGCCCCTCCCGACGACCCTGACCTCGAACGCCATCTCGCGCGAGCGCGTGCCGACGCGCACCAGCCGGGCCTCGACCTCGATGACGTCGCCGGCGCGGACGGGAGCGACGAACTGCACGTCGGAGTACGACGCGAACAGCCCCTCGTCGCCGTCGGTGCGGATGCACATCTCGGTGGCGACGTCGCCGAAGGCGGCGAGGCTGTAGGCGCCGTCGACGAGGTCGCCGGCGTAGTGGGCGTGGCTGTAGGGCACGTAGCGGCGGTGGGTGACGGTGAGGCCGACCTCGGCGCGGGTCATCGGCGGGCTCCTTCGGCGGGACGGGTGGTCCGGCCCTCGACGAGGGCGTGGACGAGGTAGGAGGCCACCTCGCCGGGGGTGGTGCCGCGGCCGAAGACCCGGTCGACACCGAGGGCCGCGGCCGTGCCCTCCTCGAAGCGGGGGCCGCCGACGACGAGCAGCGGCACCCGTCCGGCGGGGAACGCCTCACGGAAGGCGGCCGACATCGCCGTCGTGTTGTGGACGTGGGCGTCCCTCTGGGTGACCACCTGCGAGACGAGCACGGCGTCCGCGGCGTGCTCGCGGGCGGCCTCGACGAGGTCGGGCACGAGCACCTGCGCCCCGAGGTTCACCACCTTCATCTCGCGGTAGTACTCCAGCCCCTTCTCCCCCGCGAACCCCTTGATGTTGAGGATGGCGTCGATGCCGACGGTGTGCGCGTCGGTGCCGATGCAGGCACCGACGACGACGAGCTTGCGCTTGAGCCGGCCGCGGATGGCCTGGTTGACCTCGGCCGAGGAGAGGAGCGGGAACTCGCGCTCGACGACCTCGATCTCGCGCAGGTCGACGAGGTGGCTCACCGAGCCGTAGACGACGAAGAAGGTGAAGTGCGGGCCCATCGCCTTGGCGTGCACGAGCAGGGCCGGCTGCATCCCCATCCGCCCGGCCAGCTGGAGCGCCGCGGCCTCGGCGCGCTTGTCGTGCGGCAACGGCAGGGTGAAGGAGACCTGGACCATGCCGTCGCCGGTGGTGTCGCCGTACGGCCGCACCAGCGGGCCGGGCTCGCGCAGGCTCAGCTCGCCGGGCAGCGCGTGCTCCATCCGCCGCTGGCCCTCGTGGCGGTGGGTGCGGTCGCGGGCCTGCTGGGCGCTGGAGCGGCTCATCGGGTGGCCCCTTCCTCGAGCAGGGTCGTGGCGGGGTTGTCGTACCCCTCGGCCTTGGCGACGACGCCGTCGAGGCCCTTGCCCTTCGTCGGCGGCCGCCGCATCGCGCCGAAGGTGCCGTCGGCGATCGCGGCGAGCAGCGGCTGCGGGTACGCGTCGCCGCGCGCCGAGGTGTCGGAGGTGATCCGCTCGAGCAGCTCCACCGCCTCGGTGAGGACCTCGCGGGCCCGGGTCTGGATCAGCCCGTCCCGCGGTGGGTGGAAGTCCTCGGTGAGCCCGCCCGCGGCGTGCATGACGTAGCGGACGTTCTGGAGGGCCAGGTCGCGGTCGGAGAGCCACGGGGTGACGACGGCCTCGGTCATCATGCCGACGAGGAGGATGCCCTGGCCGGTCATCGCCCCGGCGAGGTTGAAGAAGCCGTCGAGGAGGTAGCCGCGGAAGATGTCGCCGGTCATGTGCTTCGTGGGCGGCATCCACTTCAGCGGTGCCTTGGGGAAGAGCTGTCGGGCGAGCAGCGCGTGGGCGAGCTCGAGCCGGAAGCTGTCGGGCACCTCGGGGTCGATCTCGAAGGCGTGGCCGAGGCCCAGCTGCCAGTCCTCGAGCCCGGCCTCCTTGGCGAAGTACTCGTTGAGCAGCTGGCTGACCGTGACCGTGTGGGCGGCCTCGACCGCGTCGGCCGTGGTGAGGTAGTTGTCCTCGCCGGTGTTGATGATGATGCCCGCGCGGGCGTGCACCTGCCGGCTGAACCGCTGGTCGACGAAGGTGCGGATCGGGTTGATGTCGCGGAAGAGGATGCCGTACATCGAGTCGTTGAGCATCATGTCCAGCCGCTCCAGCCCGGCCAGGGTGGCGATCTCGGGCATGCACAGGCCGCTCGCGTAGTTCGTCAGCCGCACGTAGCGGCCCAGCTCGCGGCTGGTCTGGTCGAGCGCCGCCCGCATCAGCCGGAAGTTCTCCTGGGTGGCGTAGGTGCCGGCGTAGCCCTCGCGGGTGGCGCCCTCGGGGACGAAGTCGAGCAGGCTCTGGCCGGTGGAGCGGATGACGGCGATGACGTCGGCGCCCTCGCGCGCGGCGGCCTGCGCCTGCGGGATGTCCTCGTGGATGTCCCCGGTGGCCACGATGAGGTACACCCACGGGGTGCTCGGGGCGTCCCCGACCCGGGCGACCATCCGCTCGCGGGCCAGCCGCTGCCGGTCCAGGGTCCGCAGCCCCCTCGAGACGGCGGTGCGGGCGGCCCGGCGGGCGGCCGTGCCGTCACGGCCCTCGGGCAGCCGGAACGCGACCGCGCCGCTGCTCGCCTTCTGGGCGAGGGTCAGCAGGTCCGGCGCCTCCTCGCGGCGCAGGGCATCCCAGACCGGGGCGGTGACGCCGTGCTCGAGTCCCACGGACCCGCGGACGGCGTCGACGAGGTGGTTGACCCACGGCGCGCCCTCGTGGTCGGCGCCGGAGAGCCCGGCCAGCCGGAGCGTGGCGCGTTCGACCGAGACCGTCGTGTGGCTGCGGGCGAGGTCGACGACCGGACGGCCGGCGCGACGGGCCAGGGTGCGGGCCCGGCGCACGAGTGCGGGATCGAGGTCGAGCAGCGCGGTGGCAGATGAAGACACGTCGTCAATCTAGCAATCGGACCGAAGGAGTTGCGGCCCGCCCTGCAAACCGCCGGAGGATGTGTGGCCGGATGTGGTCACAGGTCACGGACCAGGCCCTTGAGGACCATGTCGGTGTGGCTGATGATGCCGATCACCTCGCCGTGCTCGACGACGGGCGCGCGGGAGAGGCCGAACTTGTCGAAGAGCCGGGCCACGTACCGGATGTCCATGTCGGCCGGCACCGTGAGCACGGGCTTGGTCATGATCTCGTAGACGTGCACCCGCTCGGGCGCGCGGTCGACGGCGAGCACCTTCTCGGCGATGTCGGAGACCAGGACGATCCCGTACTCGTCGTCGTCGTGGCGCTTGGCGACCAGCAGGGTCTTGGTCTCGACGTGCTGCATGGTCCGCAGCGCGTCGGCGACCGTGGTGAGGCCGTCGACGACGTCGAGCTGGGTCTTCATCACGTCGCGCACCCGCACGACGTCGCGGCGCTCGGTCACAGCTCCTCCTCCACGCGTTCGACGAGCCGGCTCGCCTGCATGCTCACGCCGACAGCATCCTCCACGTCGACCTGGAAGGCGATCCCCCGTCCGGGCTCCTCGTCGAAGCGCCCGGTCCGCCCGATCGCCTCGAGGATGCGCCGGCTCAGGTGCTCCTCGACGAGGAGGAGCATGACGTCGCGGCGGGCCTCGAGGTCGAGGCCGAAGAAGGTCGGGGACCGGACCAGGCCCTCCCCGCGGGCGTTGCCGATGACGGTGGAGCCGGTGGCCCCGGCCCTCCTCGCCACCTCGGCCAGCTCGGTGGTGTCGGCGTCCTCGACGACGACGATGATGAGCTTGAAGTGCATCAGGCCTCCTGGGGGGTGCGCTCTGGCGGGTGGGATCGGTGCGCGGGGTCGGCCGGGCGGGCGCCCCGGGACCGGCGGGCGGCGAGGTGGGCGTGGAGCAGCACGGTGATGATGGGGAACAGGCTCGCGAAGGCGATCAGCCCGAAGCCGTCGACGAGCGGGCTGCGGCCCGGGATGGTGCTCGCGAGCCCGAGGCCGAGGGCCGCGACGAGCGGCACGGTCACGGTCGAGGTCGTGACCCCCCCGGTGTCGAAGGCGAGGGCGAGGATCGGGGAGGGCGCCCGCCACGACAGCAGCGCCACGACGAGGTAGCCCACGACGATGTAGCCGGGCAGCGAGGTGCCGGTGACGATGCGCAGGCAGCCGACCGCGATGCCGATGGCCACGCCGGTGGCCACCGACAGGCGCAGCCCCCAGGCGTTGATCGTCCCGGCGCTCACCTCCTCCGCCTTGATGGCGACGGCGATCAGGGCCGGTTCGGCGAGGGTCGTCGCGAACCCGATCGCGGCCCCGAACACGTAGACCCAGGCGTAGTCCGGCCACGTGGCCACCGCCGAATCGACACCGGTGACCGCGGGGTCGGTCAGCTGCTCGGCCATCACCCGGCCCAGCGGGAAGAGCGCCTCCTGCAGCCCGGTGAGGAACACCGCCATCCCGACCACGACGAAGACGAACCCGATGACGATCCGCCGCAGGTCAACGAGCCGGCGCCGCAGCACGAAGCGCTGGAAGACGACGAGGATCCCGGCGATGGGCGCGACGGCGAGCACGGTCTCCCGGAGGGCGTCCAGGACCAGGGCCAGCTGCTCGCTCATGCCAGGACCCCGTACGCCATGACGAACATCATCGGCGTCAGCGAGGCGAACGCGATGAGGCCGAAGCCGTCGGTCAGCGGGTTGCGGCCGCGGATCGACGACGCGAGCCCCACCCCGAGCGCCGTGACGAGGGGGACGGTGACCGTGGACGTGGTGACCCCGCCGGCGTCGTAGGCGATGCCCACGATGTCGGCCGGGGCGACGAGGGTCATGAGGAGGACCCCGACGTAGCCGCCGATGATGAGCCGCCGGATCGACCAGCCGCGGACGATCCGCACGACGCCGACGACGATCGCCAGGCCCACCGAGACCGCCACCGTGTAGCGCAGCCCGGTGGCGTACGAGGCGCGGGCCGACTCGGAGTCGGCGATCGCCCCACCGGTGGCGGCGACGTCGGCGGCCTCCGCCGCGACCGCCAGCAGGGCGGGCTCGGCCACCGTCGTCGTGAAGCCGAGCGCGAAGGCGAAGACCACGAGCCACGCCGTGCTGCCCCGCCTGGCGAAGCCGAACGCCATCTGCTCGCCGACGGGGAAGAGCGCCAGCCGCAGCCCGCGGACGAAGAGGGCCAGCCCGACGACCACGGCGATGGCGCCGACGACGATGCGCCCGACCCCGGGGATGCCCTGGCGCAGCACGACGAGCTGGAAGAAGGCGACGACGAGCACGATGGGCAGCAGGTCGCGGACGCTGCCGACGACGTCCCGGAGGAAGACGGTCGCGGCCAGCCGGCCCGCCCCGGGCCGCCCCGGCCGCCCGGGCGTGCCCCGCTCCTCGCCGCCGCGCCGGGTCTCGACGTCGGGAGCCATCGCCTCGCACACCTCCACTGGCCTGCACGGTCAGCGTATCGGCGGCGTCCCTGACCCGTCCCGGGCTCGCGGGGTGAGGTCGAGCACCCGCCGGCACCGCAGGGCGGTGTCGCCGGCCGTCGACACCGCCCCCGGCACCGACAGCCACGGAGGGACCGAAACACGCTGGGGACGACGCCGGATTCATACAGGCGTTCGAGTAGAATATGTGCATGGACAGAGGCCGGGCCAGCGCAGTGCTGGAGGGGGCGCGCGAGCAGGTCGCGTCGGTGGGGCGCGAGCTCGTCGAGGGCGGGCGCGGCCTGTCGCCCGAGGATGCCTTCGAGCTCGCCGGCGAGGCGCAGCGGGTGGCCAACGCCGCCGACGCCCTGGTGGCCCTCAGCGGCGCCTGGGGTGCTCGGGTCGAGACCACCATGTGGGAGTCGCGCCCGTGGGAGCGCGTGCACCCCGTCGGGTACGTCGACGCGATGGCCGGGTCGTCGGTGGCGCTGGCGGCCGGGCTCACGGACGGCGTGGCCGGGCGCAAGGTCGCCCTGGGTGCGGCGCTGCGCGAGCGGTTCCCGGGCATCCTCGACCTCGTCGTGTGCGGTGACCTGCCTGCGCAGACCGCGCACAAGGTGGTCGATGCCTGTGCGGGCCTCGACGCCGAGGCGTGCGGGCAGGTCGACGCCGCGCTCGCTCCCCGCCTGGCCGGTCTCGATCCGGCGCGGGTCCCCGGTGAGGCACGGCGGGTGGCGGCACGGGTGGCCCCCTCGCAGGTCGAGGCCCACGTCGCCTCCCGCAGGCGGACGCGCACGGTCGAGCTCAGCCCGGCGGACGACGGGCTCACGAGCTGGTACGCCCTGCTCCCCACGGCAACCAGCGCCGCCGCGTGGTCGGCCGTCGAGGCGCTCGCCGACGACTACCGCGCCGCCGACTCCTCGCTCTCGGTCCCCGAGTCGCGTGCCGACGCCTTCGGTGACCTCCTGCTGCGCAACGTGCGGGTCGCGGCGTCGGTCACGCTGGGCGTGCCCGTGGTCACCGGCGCCGCGGAGCCCGAGCCGACCGCCACCCAGCGGGTACGCGTCGACCGGCACGACGACGAGACGGTGGTCGACGCCTTCACGGGCGAGGAGACCCGCTTCGGCGACCTCGACCCGCGCAGCCGTGAGGAGCTCTCCTGGGTCGAGCTCTCCGCCGAGCCCGACGGCGACCTCACCTGCGTCGTGGCGCCCGTCAGCGCCGGCCTGGCCGTCTCGGGTACCCACCTCGCCGGGCTCGGCTGGGTCGAGGCCACCACGGTGGCCGGTCTCCTCCGCTCGGTACCGCTCGAGGTGGGCCGGGCCGTGCTCGAGGCCGACACCGGCACCCTCGTCAGCCACACGAGCACCGCGTACCGACCGCCCGAACCGCTGCGGGAGTTCGTGCGCCTCCGCGACGGGACCTGCCGGATGTGGGGCTGCGGCCGGCGCGCCGAGTACCTCGACCTCGACCACGTCCGGCCCTGGCCCGCTGGGCCCACCAGTCCCGTCAACCTTGCCGGGCTCTGCCGACGACACCACGGGATGAAGCAGCAGGGCCGCTGGCGCTACACGCTGGCGCGCGACGGCACGGTCACCTGGGTCGGACCCGGAGGCAGGGTCCGGGTCACCGAGCCGCAGCACCGGCTGCCGCCGTCCGACCCACCTCCAGCCACCGCCGCCTCCCCACCCCCGACAGCCCAGCCTCCACCTTTCTGACGCAGGCCGGCGGCACCTGCTTGGGGTTGCCGGGCTGGGTGCAGCCGCTCAGCCGTCGGTGTGCAGGACCACTCCCGAGCGGACCGTCAGTCGGCAGAGCGGCAGCGGGACGCCGCCGCCGAGGAGGGGAAGGCCGTCGACGCCCGGGGTGACGCCGTCCCACGCGGCGAAGGTGGCGGGCGCGCCGGTGCACAGGACTCCCCCGCTGTCGTCCCCGGCCGCGGCCCATCCCCCGCGGGTGTGCGCGTCGACGGCGGTCGCGGCGTCGACCCGCTGGCCCCGGTCACGGTGTTCGACCGCCGCCCGCACCGCGGCCCAGGGCCCGAACGGAGTCACCGGCGAGTCGGCGCCGAAGGCGAGGCCGACGCCCGCCGCGACGAAGCCGGCGTACGGGTTCGTGCCCACGACGCGGTCGGCGCCGAGCCGGGCCGCGTACATCCCCTCCGGCCCGCCCCAGGCGGCGTCGAAGGCCGGCTGCACGCTGGCCCGGATGCCGAGCCGCGCCATCCGGGCGATGCCGGGGGCGTCCACCATCTCGGCGTGCTCGAGGCGGGGGCGGGAGGCGCGGACGGCCTCGGCCCCGACCAGCCGCGCGGCGGCCTCGTAGCCCTCGAGCACGAGGTCGAGGCCGGCGTCCCCGATGACGTGGAAGCCGCTCTGGACCCCGGCGACGGCGCACGCCGCCACGTGGTCGCGGACGGAGGCGACGTCGCGGTAGGCCGTGCCGCGGCAGCCGGAGTCGTCGGCGTAGGGCGCGCGGAGCAGGGCGGTGTGCGAGCCGATGGAGCCGTCGATGTTGAGGTCGCCGGCCAGCCCGGTGGCTCCGTGGAGGGACGCCAGGGCCCGGGCCTGCTCCGGCTCGCTCACGGCCTCCGCCCAGTACCCCACGGTGGCAGGGAGGTCGGGGCGACGGCCGAGCTCGAGCACGTCGGCGAAGTCGTCGGCAGAGGTCAGGAGTGGCCCGCCGCACTCGTGCACCGCGACGATCCCCTCGGCCGCGGCCCGCCGCAGCGCGAGCTCGACGTCGTCGCGGCGCTGGTGGGCGGTGCGGGCCGCGTCGAAGGCCGCCCGGGCCGCGTTCTTGGCATCGCGCACGACGTAGCCGCTCTCGCTCCAGCCGTCGAGCCGGTCGGCACCGCAGGCGGCGGCGAGGGCCGACGACACCACCGCCGAGTGCCCGTCGACCCGGGAGGCGTACACCACTCCCCCGCCGCTGGCCCGGTCGAGCTCGGCGGCCGTCATCGGGCGGGCGCCGGTCCAGTCCTGCTCCTGCCAGCCGTGCGCGAACACCGGCCACCCGGGTGCCTCGCGCGCCGCGTCGGCGACGAGGTCGAGCGCCTCGGTGACGGTGCGGGTACCCACGAGGTCCACCCCGCGCAGGCCCAGGCCGGTGTGCGAGACGTGGCCGTGGGCGTCGACGAAGCCGGGGAGGACGAGCGCCCCGGCGAGGTCGACCACGGCGTCGACCGCGTCGACGTGGCGGTGGGCGCCGTCCTCGTCGCCGAGCCACGCCAGCCGGCCGTCGTCCCCGACGACGAGCGCGGTCGCCGCCGGGTGCTCGGGGGTGCGCACGGACCCGCGGCGGTACAGCGTCGTCGGCATGGCGGTCACTCTAGGAGCGGCCCCGGTCCCTCGTGGCTGCGGATGCGCGGATGGCCGTCCGGACGGCCATCCGTGACCTCCCGCGGTCAGGCGTCGTCGCCCGCGAGCCAGGCCTTGGCCTGGTCCACCTCGTCGTCGTCGAAGAGCCGGACCTTCCCGGGGACCAGCCAGGCGAAGGCGTGCAGTGCGTTCTCGACCCAGTCGACGTCGGTCGCCACGGCGATCCGCTCCCACGCGCCGAGGTTGCCGGCCCACAGCCGGGTGTCCGACCACATCGCCCCGGGCGCGTACGACTCGAAGTCGTCGCCGAGCACGTAGAGCATCCGCACCGGCCCGGAGGCCGCGGCCGCCTCCACGGCGGGGACGAGGACGTCGGCGTAGTCGTCGCGGGAGACCCTCCCGGTGGCCTCGAAGCCCAGCGTGCCGGAGGGCATGTCGGGGATCACGGTGATCATCGGTTCCTCCTGTCGTCGCCGGGCGCGGTCGCGCCCGCCGTTCACCACTCGTGCTCGACCCCGAGCACGCCCAACGTCTCGCGGGCGATCTCGCGCTCCTCGTCGGTGGGTACCACCCACACCTCGACGGCGCTGTCCGGGGCAGAGATGCGGCGCTCGGGGTCGCCGCCTTCGTTGGCGGCGCCGTCGAGGCGCACCCCGAGGAGCCCGAGGCGCTCCAGCACGGCGGTGCGCAGGGGAGCCGCCCGCTCGCCGATGCCGCCGGTGAAGACGAGGGCGTCGACCCGCCCGAGCACCGCCGCGTACGCGCCGACGTACCTGACGATCCGGTGCACGGTCGTGTCGACGGCGAGCCGGGCGTCGGGGTCGCCGGCCGCCACGCGGTCGAGCACGGTGCGGAAGTCCGATGCACCGCAGAGCCCGAGCAGGCCGCTGTCGCGGTTGAGCGCCCGGTCGTACTCCTCGGCGTCGAGGCCGGCGACCCGGGCCAGGTACCCGCCCAGCGACGGGTCGACGTCGCCCGACCGGGTGCCCATGACCAGTCCCTCGGTGGGCGTCATGCCCATCGAGGTGTCGATGCTGCGCCCGCGGTCGACGGCGCAGGCGCTGGCCCCGTTGCCGAGGTGGAGCACGACCATCCTCAGGTCCTCGACGGGCCGCCCCATCCGTCGTGCGGTCCGGCGGGAGACGTAGGCGTACGAGGTGCCGTGGAAGCCGAAGCGGCGCACCTCGTGCTCGTCGCGCCAGGACCTGGGCACGGCGTAGGTGTGGGCGGCGGGCGGGACGGTGCGGTGGAACGCCGTGTCGAAGACCGCGACCCCGGGCACCCCGGGGAACGCCTCGACCGCACGCCGGATGCCCTCGGCGTTGGCCGGGTTGTGCAGGGGCGCCAGCGGCGCCAGCTCGTCGAGCGCGGCCAGCACGTCGGCGTCGACCCGGGCGGGGGCCGTGAAGCGCGACCCACCGTGCACGACCCGGTGGCCCACCCCGACCAGCCCACCCAGCCCGCCCGCGGCCTCGAGCGCGCCGCGGGCCAGGGTGAACGCCGCCGCGTGGTCGGCGCACTCGACGTCCTCGTCGTGGTCCTCGCCGCCCTCGTGGCGCCAGTGCGAGGTGCCCCCGATCTCGGAGACCAGCCCGCTCGCCACCGTCTCCCCCGAGCCGGCGTCGAGCAGCCGGTACTTCAGCGACGACGAGCCCGCGTTGACGACGAGCACGCGTGCGCCGCTCACCGGGCACCGGCCTGGATCGCGGTGATCGCCACGGTGTTGATGATGTCGCGGACGAGGGCCCCTCGGGAGAGGTCGTTGACCGGCTTGTTCAGCCCCTGGAGCACCGGCCCGATCGCCACCGCCGACGCGCTGCGCTGCACCGCCTTGTACGTGTTGTTGCCGGTGTTGAGGTCGGGGAAGACCAGGACCGTGGCCCGGCCCGCCACCGGGCTCCCGCTCAGCTTGGTGGCGGCCACCGCCGGGTCGACGGCGGCGTCGTACTGGACCGGCCCCTCGACGAGCAGGTCCGGCGCCGTGCGCCGGACCCGTTCGGTGGCCGCGCGGACCTTCTCGACGTCGGCCCCGGTGCCCGACTCCCCTGTCGAGTACGACAGCATCGCCACCCGGGGCTCGATCCCGAACCTGGCGGCGGTCCGCGCCGAGGACACCGCAATGTCGGCGAGCTGCTCGGCCGTGGGGTCGGGGTTGACGGCGCAGTCGCCGTAGACGAGCACCCGGTCGGCCAGGCACATGAGGAAGACGCTGGAGACCACGGACGTGCCGGGCTCGGTGCGGACCACCTCGAGCGCCGGGCGGATGGTGTGCGCGGTCGTCGTGACGCAGCCCGAGACCATCCCGTCGGCGAGCCCGTCGTGCACCATCATCGTGCCGAAGTAGGACGGGTCGACGACCCGGTCGTACGCCTGCTCGAAGGTCACGCCCTTGTGGCCCCGCAGCGCGGCGTACTCGGTGGCGAACCGCTCCCGCCACGGGCTGGTGGCGGGATCCACGACCGCGGCGTCCGAGACGTCGACCCCCAGGTGGCGGGCACGGTCGCGCACCCGCGCCTCGTCGCCGAGCAGCGTCAGCCGGGCCATGCCGCGCGCGAGCACCTCGGCGGCGGCTCGCAGGATGCGGTCCTCCTCGCCCTCCGGGAGCACGATGTGAGAGCGCGCCGCCCGAGCCTGCTCGACCAGCCGGTGCTCGAACATCAGCGGCGTCACCACCCCCTCGGCCGCCAGCGCGTCCTCGCCGGCGAGCGCGGTGAGGTCGTCGGCGTCCTCGACGAGCGCCACGGCCGCCCGGATCTTGCGCTCGGAGTCGGTCGTGATCCGGCCCTCGACGCGCATGAGCATCGACGCGACGTCCATCGTCGACCCCTCGGCCGCGATCATCGGGAGCCGCACGTCCAGCCCCGCGACCAGCCGGTCGACCTGTGGCGACAGCGCGAAGCCGCCGTTGAGCACCATCCCCGAGAGCGTGGGCAGGGTCCGCGACTGGTGGGCGAGGAGCACACCGAGCACGACGTCCTCGCGGTCCCCGGGCACGATGACGACCGCGTCGTCGGTGAGCCGGTCGATGACGTGCGGCATCGACATCGCCGCGACGACGAGGCCGAGCGCCTCGCGGTCGAGCAGGTCGGGGTCGCCGTGCACGAGCTCGCCCCCGCACGCCGTGACGAGGTCGGCGACGGTGGGCGCCCGCAGCACGGGGTTCTCGGGCAGCGCCCAGACCGGCACGGTCGTGACCCGGCGGCGGACCGCCTCGGCGTAGTGCACGAGCGCGCCACCGGGCACCTGGTTGACGACGACTCCCCCGACCCGGGCGTGGGCCTGGGCGGCCGCGGCCGCGGCGCCCGACACGCCCGAGGCGACGTCGCGCGCCGCGCGGTCGCGGGCCGGCGCCACGAGCACGAGCGGCGTGCCGAGGTTCGCCGCGACGGTGGCGTTCGTCGAGAACTCGGTCGGCGCCGGCACGCCGGTGAAGTCGGAGCCGACGACGAGGACGACGTCGTGGTCCTGCGCCAGGGCGTGGTAGCGGTCGACGACGGTCCCGAGCGAGCCGTCGAGGTCCTCGTGGAGCCGGGTGAGCGTGACGCCCCACGACGGCGCGGTGTCGCCGTCGGCGCCGGCCTCGCGCTGGAGGACGCGGAGCAGCTCGTCGTCCGGGGCACCGACGACCGGCCGGAAGACCCCCACCCGGCGGTGCCTCCTCGCCAGGTGGTGCGCGAGGCCGACGGCCACCGCCGACTTCCCCGACCGCGCCTCGGTGCCGGCGAGGTAGACGCCCCTCACGCGTCCAGTCCTCCCCACGTCCAGTCCCGCACGTCCGGCATGTCCTCGAGGTGCTCGCGGATGTAGTCGTGGTGCTCGGCGAGCCGCTCGTCGCAGAGCTCGGTGAGGAACTTCCACCCGGCTGGTCGTGCGGTGGAGCGCCGGAGCACCTCCTTGGCGAGGTGGAAGCGGCTCATCCGGTTGAGCACCACCATGTCGAACGGCGTCGTCGTCGTGCCCTGCTCGGCTGAAGCCGCGGACGTGGAAGCGGCCGGGGTTGGAGCGGCCGTGGACGAGCTGGTGCACCGCCCGCGGGTAGCCGTGGAAGGCGAAGACGACGTGCTTGTCGGCGGTGAAGAGGTCGTCGAACTGGCTGTCGGTGTACCCGTGCGGGTGGTCGTTCTCCGGGAGCAGCGCCATGAGGTCGACGACGTTGACGAAGCGGACCCGCAGGTCCGGGCACGTGCTCGTGCAGCAGCTCGGCGGCGGCCAGGGCCTCCTGGGTGGGCACGTCCCCGGCGCAGGCCAGCACGATGTCCGGGCTCTCCCCCGTCGGGCACGGTGCTCGCCCACTCCCAGACCCCGGCGCCCTGGGCGCAGTGCCGGTGCGCCTCCTCGAGGGTGAGGTACTGCAGGTGCTGCTGCTTGTCGACGACGATGAGGTTGACGTGGTCGGGCTGCGCAGGCAGTGGTCGGTGATCGACAGCGTCGTGTTGGCGTCCGGCGGCAGCCACACCCGCACCACCCCGGGCGCGAGCGGCAGCAGGCTGTCGATCAGGCCCGGTCCCTGGTGGGAGAAGCCGTTGTGGTCGTTCCGCCAGCACGTGGAGGTGAGCAGGATGTTGAGCGACGACACCGGAGCCCGCCACGGCAGCGTCTGCGCGTGCTGGAGCCACTTGGTGTGCTGCACCGCCATCGAGGCCGACACCATGGCGAACGCCTCGTAGGTGGCGAACAGCCCGTGCCGCCCGGTGAGGAGGTAGCCCTCGAGCCAGCCCTGGCACAGGTGCTCGCAGAGGCACCTCCATGACCCGCCCGTCCGGGCCGAGGTGCTCGGTCGGTGCGGCCGAGCGGACCCATGAAGCAGCGGTCGGTCACCTCGAACACCGCCTGGAGCCGGTTGGAGGCCGTCTCGTCCGGGCAGAACAGGCGGAAGGTGCCGCCCCCGTCGGGCGTGGCGGTCGCGGCGTAGAGGTCGCGCATCAGCCGTCCGCGCGGCTCGGTGTTGCTCGACGAGCTCGACCCCGGGCCGGGGGACGTCGACCTCGTAGCGCGGCCAGGTCCGGCATCGGCAGGTCCCGGCGCAGGACCGGCCGCCGTTGGCGTAGGGCGTCGCCGACATCCGCTTGTCACCCTCGGGCGCGAGGGCGCGCAGCTCGGGCACGAGCCGGCCGTCGCCGTCGAAGAGCTCCTCGGGGTGGTAGGAGCGCATCCACTCCTCGAGCATCCGCAGGTGCTCGGGGTTGTCGGCCAGGCCGGAGAGCGGCACCTGGTGGCTGAGGTTGGTGCCCTCCACCTGGACGCCCGTCGACGACGTCCGGCCCGGTCCAGCCCTTCGGGGTGCGCAGGACGACCGCCGGCCACGGGTGGCGGACCGGCTCGCTCGGCCCGTCCGCCCGCGCGCGCCTCGCCTGGAGCTCGCGGATGCGGGCGTGGGCGTCGCGCGAGGGCCGCGAGGAGGGCCGGGAACACCTCGCGCGGGTCGTCGCCGGCGACGGTCACCGGGTCCCAGCCCTGGCTGGCGAGGTAGGCCTCGACGTCGTCGTCGCTGGTGCGGCCCAGCACGGTGGGCCCGGCGATCTTGTAGCCGTTGAGGTGGAGGATCGGCAGCACGGCGCCGTCCCGGCGCGGGTTGAGGAAGTTCGGCAGCCGCCACGACGCCGACAGCGGGCCCGGTCTCGGCCTCGCCGTCGCCGACGACGCACGCGACGAGCAGGTCGGGGTGGTCGAAGGCGGCGCCGGCGGCGTGGACGAGGGCGTAGCCGAGCTCGCCGCCCTCGTGGATGCTGCCCGGCGTCTGGACGCTGACGTGGCTCGGCACGCCGCCGGGCGAGGAGAACTGGCGGAAGAGGGTCCCGAGGCCCTCGGCGTCGTCGCCGACGTGCGGGTAGACCTCGCTGTAGGTGCCCTCGAGCCACGCGGCGCCGACCAGCGCCGGGCCCCCGTGGCCCGGGCCCGGTGACGTAGAGGCAGTCGGTGCCGGTCTCGCCGGATCAGCCGGTTGAGCAGCGCGTAGACAGCCGACAGGCCGGGGCTGGTGCCCCAGTGCCCGAGCAGCCGGGGCTTGACGTGGTCCAGGCTGAGGGGCTCCCGCAGCAGCGCGTTGTCGCGCAGGTAGATCTGCCCGACGGTGAGGTAGTTGGCGGCGGCCCACCACCGCAGGTCGAGCTCGAGGTCGTCGGGGGCGTACGGCGTGGTCTCGGGTGTGGCCATGGCGCCAGCCAACCCCGATCCGCGCCGCGCGGCAAGGTGCGCACCGCAGCGTTCACCTGCGCGTCCGCGCCGTCTACGGTGGGAAGGTGCCCATCCCCGTCGCCGTGGCCCGGTTCAACAAGGTGGTGACCAACCGCGTCACCCGGCACCTGGTGGGCCACGGGCAGCTTCGCCGAGCTCGAGCACGTCGGGCGGCGCACGGGGCGCACCTACCGCACCCCGCTCAACGCCTTCCGCGACGGCGACATGGTGACCGTTGCCCTCACCTACGGCCCGCGCACGGACTGGCTGCGCAACGTCCGGGCCGCCGGTGGGGCCCGGATGCGGCTGCGCGGCGAGGTGCTGACCCTCGGCCCGCCGCACGCCGTGCCGACGGCGGTGGGGATGGCCCGGGTGCCCGCCCCGCCCGGTTCGTCCTCCCCCGCCTCGGGGTCGACGAGTTCGTCGAGCTGCCGGTCCTGTCGCCGCGCCCGTGCGCTGAGCTCCCGCGACGGTGACGACGCCGAGGCCGAACACCACGGCCGAGCGACCCGGGTGAGCACGGGGGGGATGGCGCCGAGGAGGACAGCCGACCGGGTTGCGACGCCACCGGGCGGCGATGATGCTGAGTCGATGGTGTCCGAGGACCAGCCGCTCCCGCCCGTCGCCCGTCCCGGGTCCGCCGTCCCCCTCGGTGACCACGGGTTCCTCAGCGACGGCGAGGTCTCGGCCTGGTCTCGCCCGGTGGCTCGGTCGACTGGATGTGCGTGCCCCGCTTCGACTCCCCGAGCGTCTTCGGCTGCCATCCTCGGCCGGCGTGCCGGCCGGTTCCGGATCGCCCCGCTCGACGTCAGCGTGCCCGGTGACCGGCGCTACCTGCCGGGCACCATGGTCCTGGAGACGAGCTGGGGCACCGCCACCGGCTGGATGATCGTCCGCGACGCGCTGCTCGTCGGCCCCTGGCACCACGAGGACGACCGCTCCCGCACCTACGCCCGGACCCCACGACTACCAGGCCGAGCACGTGCTGCTGCGGACCCTGCGCTGCGTCTCGCGGCGAGGTCCAGACCGTCATGGACTGTGAGCCGGTGCTCGACTACGGGCGCTTCCCGTCTCCTGGCGCTACCTCGGCGACGGCTACCACCACGCCGAGGCGAGCAGCGACGACGCCGAGCTCGCGGCTGACCCTGACGACCGACCTGAGGGTCGGCTTCGAGGGGGGTCAGGCCGAGCAGCCGCACGCTGCTCAAGGAGGGCGACACCCGTTCGTCGCGCTCTCCTGGGGTGGTGCCACCGCCACCGGAGACCTTCGAGCAGGCCCGGGCCAAGCAGGTGTGGACCGCGCACCACTGGCAGCACTGGCTGGGCCGCGGACGCTTCCCCGACCACCCCTGGCGCAGCTACCTCCAACGCAGCGCGCTGACCCTCAAGGGACTCACCTACGCCCCGACCGGCGCCGTCGTCGCCGCGCGGCAGCACCTCGTTCCCCGAGACCCCCGGCGGCGACCGCAACTACGACTACCGGTTCACTGGATCCGCGACTCCACCTTCGCGCTCTGGGCGATGTACTCGCTGGGCTTCGACTGGGAGGCGGTGGACTTCTTCTCCTTCATCGCCGACATCGCCGAGCGTGACCCCGACCTGCAGATCATGTACGGCATCGGCGGCGGAGGCGAGCTGCAGGAGGAGGAGCTCGAGCACCTACCGGGGTACCTGCGGCTCCCGCCCGGTGCGGACCGGCAACGCCGCCTACGCCCAGCGCCAGCACGACGTCTGGGGCGCCCTGCTCGACTCCGTCTACCTGCACTCGCAGGGCCGCCGACCACCTGGACAACCGGATCTGGCCGATCCTCGACATCCAGGTGCGTCAGGCGCTCGAGCACTGGCGCGAGCCCGATGCGGGGATCTGGGAGGTGCGTGGCGAGCTAGGCACTTCACGTCCTCGAAGATCATGTGCTGGGTGGCCCTGGACCGGGGGGCGCGGCTGGCGCGGATGACGGGCGAGGACGACAAGGCGGCCGAGTGGGAGCGCGCAGCCGCAGGAGATCAAGGAGGACGTCCTCGAGCACGGCGTCGACGAGCGCGGCGTCCTCGTGCAGTCCTACGGCAGCACGGCCCTGGACGCGTCGCTCCTGCTCGCACCCCTCGTCCGCTTCCTGCCCGCCGGACGACCCGCGGATCCGGGCGACGGTGCTGGCGATCCGCGACGAGCTCTCCGTCGACGGGCTCGTGCTGCGCTACCGGGTCGAGGAGACCGACGACGGCTTCAGCGGCGAGGAGGGCACCTTCACCATCTGCTCCTTCTGGCTGGTCTCGGCGCTGTGCGAGATCGGCGAGTTCGAGAGGGCCCGGGCTCTGTGCGCCAAGCTGCTCTCGCTGCGCCGGGCCGCTCGAGCTGTACGCGGAGGAGATCGACCCGCACAGTGGCCAGCACCTGGGCAACTTCCCCCAGGCGTTCACCCACCTCGCCCTCATCAACGCGGTCCTGCACGTCATCCGGATCGAGGACGAGCGTGTGGCCGAGGAGCAGGACGGTGGAGCAGAACAGGCGGACGGCTGAGGTCCCTCCGGGCGCCGGCTGACCGGCTCAGTGGCCGAGCCGCGCCTCGAAGAGCCCTCGGAGCGCGTCGTCGCCCCGCACCAGGCCGAGGGCGAGGTCGGCGTGCCCCGGGACGTACCCGTTGCCGACGAGCATCCGGACGTCGGCGGCCAGCCCCTCGGCCCCCAGGGCCGCGGCGGCGAAGCTCGTGGCCATCGAGAAGTAGATGATCGTGCCGCCCGGCGCGGTGGCGAGGATGGCGGGCTGCTCGCAGCCGGGCACGTCGACGCACACGACGGTGACGTCGGCCGGGCCACCGGCGGCCTCGACGGCCGAGGAGAGCCCGAGCGGCGAGCGGGCGTCGGCGACGACGACCTCGTCGGCCAGGCCGGTGGGCCGCAGGAGGGCGGCCTCCGCCTCGGTGGGGACGACGCCGATGCGCCGTCCCGCCCCGGCGGCCCGCGCGGCCGCGAGCGACAGCGACCCGGACTTGCCCGCTCCCCCGAGCACCGCCACCACCGGCGCACCGCCCCGCCGCTCGACGTGCTCGCGCACGACGCGCTCGACGAGCGCCGGGGCACCGCACACGTCCATCACCATGAGCGCCAGGGCCGGATCGAGGTCGTCGGGCAGTCGGGCCGCGATCGATCGACCGAACAGCACCGCGGTCCCCTGCGCGGGCACCCGCTCCGAGCGGCCGTCCCAGCGCTCCAGCCCGTCGGTGAGCCGCAGCGGCGTCAGCGACAGCGAGACGAGGGTGGCGACCCGGTCACCCACCCGCAGCCCGAGCGTCGAGTCCGGACCCACCTCGCGCGACGGTGCCGACGAGCATCCCGCCGGACCCGGTGACGGGGTTCTGCATCTTGCCGCGGGCGGACGACGATCTCGAGCACCTCGGCGCGAACCGCGTCGCCGTCGCCCGCGTGCTTCTCGCTCAGCTGGCGGAAGGAGGCGGCGTCGAGGTTGAGCGTGTCGACGTCGACCAGCACCTCGTCCGCCCAGATCTCGGGGTCGGCGTCGAGCACCGCCGCGGCCTGGGGCAGCGTCCTCCCCGCCGGGTCCACGACACGGTGCAGGCCGAGGGGTGAGGACGGGGTGGAACGCACAAGATCTCCTTGGCTGGCGACACGCGGCCGCAGTATTTGCGGTCCGAGATGGAAATGTGACGGCATCCATTGCGTATCCTGCCACGCATGGACACGATGGAGCAGCCCTACGCGTACCAGCGGCGTGAGCTCGTGGAGCCGGACTGGACCCGCCTCCCGGGCTGGCGCGAGGTCACCGTGCAGGACTGGGCCAGCGCCCAGTGGCAGCGCGCGCACTGCGTCAAGAACGTGCGCCAGCTGCGCGAGGTCATGGGCGAGCTCGTCGAGGACCGCTTCTACGCCGACCTCGAGCGCGACCAGGCCGAGCGGGCGACGATGTCGATGCTCGTGACGCCCCAGATGCTCAACACCATGGTCCCCTCGCTCGAGGGCGTCCCCGCCGCCGGCGCCGACTACACCGAGGCCTTCTACGCCGACCCGGTCCGCCGGTACATGCTCCCGGTGTTCTCCGATCGGCGCACCGACTGGCCGAGCCACCCCTTCGCGACCCGTGACAGCCTCCACGAGCACGACATGTGGGCGGTCGAGGGGCTCACCCACCGCTACCCCACCAAGGTGCTCGCGGAGATGCTGCCGACCTGCCCCCAGTACTGCGGGCACTGCACCCGGATGGACCTCGTCGGCAACTCCACGCCGCAGGTCACCAAGCTCAAGCTCGCCGGCAAGCCGGTCGACCGCCACGCCGCGATGCTCGACTACCTGCGCCGCACCCCGGGCGTCCGTGACGTCGTCGTCTCCGGCGGTGACGTCGCCAACATGCCGTGGCGCAGCCTCGAGACGTTCCTCGACCAGCTCCTCGACGTGGAGTCGGTCCGCGACATCCGGCTCGCGACCAAGGCGCTCATGGGGCTGCCGCAGCACTGGCTGCAGCCCGACGTCGTCGAGGGCGTCGGCCGGGTCGCGGCCAAGGCCCGCGCGCGCGGCGTGGCGCTGGCCATCCACACCCACGTCAACCACGCCGAGTCGGTGACGCCGGCGGTGGCCGACGCGACGCGCGCGATGCTCGAGGCCGGCGTCCGCGACGTGCGCAACCAGGGCGTGCTCATGCGCGGTGTCAACGACAGCTCCGCCCAGCTGCTCGACCTGTGCTTCGCACTGCAGGACGAGGCGGGCATCACGCCGTACTACTTCTACATGACCGACATGATCCCGTTCTCGGAGCACTGGCGGCTCTCCCTGCGCGAGGCCCAGAAGCTGCAGCACGACATCATGGGCTACCTTCCGGGGTTCGCCACCCCACGCATCGTCTGCGACGTCCCGTTCGTCGGGAAGCGGTGGGTGCACCAGGTCGACACCTACGACACCGAGAAGGGCATGTCCTTCTGGCGCAAGCACTACCGCACCTCGATCGAGGTCGACGACGAGCAGGCCCTGTCGCGCGAGTACGTCTACTACGACCCGATCTACACCCTCCCCGAGTCGGGGCAGCGGTGGTGGCGGGAGAACACCGACGTCGAGTCGGCGCACGCGGCCGCGCTGGTGTCCGCCGAGGCCAGCCGGCTGGCGGCCGCGGCCGACCTCGCCTGACCCGCACATCCGGAGGGCGGCGGCCTAGCCTGTGGGCATGGCCCGCCGCGCCCCCTCCGGCTCCACCGGCACCCCCGCCACCGCGGCGCTGACGGCGGCAGGGGTCCCGTTCAGCCAGCACGCCTACGACCACGACCCCGCGGCACCGTCGTTCGGGCTCGAGGCGGCACAGGCTCTCGGGCTGCCGCCCGAGCAGGTGTTCAAGACCCTGCTCGTCGACACCGGTGACGGGCTCGCCGTCGGGGTCGTGCCGGTCACCGGGGCGCTCGACCTCAAGGCCCTGGCGGCGGCGCTCGGGGTCAAGAAGGTCGCCATGGCCGACCCCGCCGCGGCCGAGCGCTCCTCCGGGATGGTCGTCGGCGGCATCTCGCCGGTGGGCCTGAAGCGGGCGCTGCCGACCGTGGTCGACGAGTCGGCGGAGCTGTTCGACGTCGTCTACGTCTCGGGCGGGCGACGCGGCCTGGACGTCGGGCTCTCCCCCGCCGACCTGGTCCGCCTCACCGGTGCGCGCGTCGCCGACATCGCCCGCTGACGGCACCCGGCCGCCCGGCAGGTGCCGGGTGCGGTCACTCCCAGGGAGTCGACAGCACGACGGTGGTACGGGTGGCGACGTGGGCGGCGCCGCGGATGCGTGCGATGAGCTCCTCGAGGTCGGCGGGCGCGGCCACCCGCACCTTGAGGATGTAGCTCTCGTCGCCGGCCACCGAGTGGCACTCCTCGATGTCGGTGATGTCCCGCAGCCGCTCGGGGATGTCGTCGGGTGCCGAGGGGTCCAACGGGGTCACCGACATGAACGCGGTGAGATCGCGGCCGAGCGCGCGGTGGTCGACCTTGGCGGTGTACCCGGTGACCACGCCCCGCTCCTCGAGCCGGCGCACCCGCTGGTGCACGGCTGAGGTCGACATGCCCAGGGCCTTGCCCAGGTCGGTGTAGCTGATCCGGCCGTCCTCGGTGAGCAGCTCGACGATCCGCCGGTCGACGTCTTCCACGTCGCTCACCCTAGTGGCGCGGCGGCGCCCGGTCACCGGCCACGCCGCTGGGTGGACGCACCCCCACGGAAGCGGATGTGAGCCACGCCTCCCCCGCCCGGACCGGGGACGGGGACCGCCGACCACGGCCGGGTGGCAGGATCAGCGCAGGCAGCGGGGGCTGCCGGAGAGAGGACCACGCCCCATGGAAACGGGACGGCTGCTGAGCGTGCAGGTGTCGGGGATGACGTGCGCGTCGTGCGAGCGCCGCGTGCGCCGGGCCCTGCTGCGCTGTCCCGGCGTCGAGATGGTGAGCGTGTCGGCGCTGCGGGGCCGGGCGACGGTCGGTGGCGCGCTGCTGCCGGACCTCGCCACGCTCGAGGCGGCCGTCCAGGAGGCCGGGTACCAGACCCGTGCGCCACAGTGGCTCAGCACGGACCCGGCGGTGTGGCGGACGTTCGCCGCCTCGGTGGCCGCGGTAGGGGTGGTGGCCGCACTCGTCGCCGTGGTGGGCACCGGCGCTCTGACCTCCGCCCTGACCGACCCCGCCCAGGGAGGGCTGCTCCTCGTCGTCGTCCTCGGCCTGGCGGCAGGCGTGTCCACGTGCATGGCGATGGTGGGGGGACTGGCCCTCGGCGTCTCGGCCGCCCATGCCTCGGCCCTGGCGGCCGCCGGACGCACCGACCTGCCCCTCGCCACCCGGCTGCGACCGCAGCTGGCGTTCAACGCCGGACGGATCTCCGGGTTCGCGGTGCTGGGAGCGGTCCTGGGGGCGGTGGGCTCCGCGATGAGCCTGCCGACCCGGGCCCTGGCCGTCGTCGTGCTCGCCGTCGCGTTCGTCATGGTGCTCCTCGGCGTCCGGCTCACCGGCATCTCACCGCGGGCGTCCGGCTGGTCCCCCCGTCTACCCAGGCGCCTGGCGGGCGTGCTCGGTGGCGCGCCCGACCCGGCGCGGGCTTACAGCGCGCCCCGCACGGCGCTGCTCGGGGCGGCCACCTTCGTCCTCCCGTGCGGCTTCACCCAGGCGGTCCAGCTCTACGCCCTCTCGACCGGGTCCGCGCTGCAGGCGGGCACGATCATGGCGGCCTTCGCGCTGGGGACCACCCCCGGCCTGCTCGCCGTCGCCTCCGTGCCCGGGGTCACGACCGGTCGTCGTCAGGTCGGGGTCCTGCGCGTCGTCGGCGTCGTGGTGCTGGCCTTTGCCGCGCTCAACGTCGCCGGGGGACTCAGTCTCCTCGGCGTCACCGGCGGAGCGAGTGCGTCCGGTGCGACGACGGCCTCCGCGAACGTCTCCGTCAGCGGCGGGATCCAGACGGTGCGCACGACGCAGACCCCGGACGGGTACGAGCCGGCGACGACGGTGCTCTATGCCGGCCTGCCGACCCGGTGGGTCATCGAGGGCACCTCTGCGCTGGACTGCAGCGCCTACCTGAGGGTTCCCGACCTGGGGCTGTCGGTGACCCTGGCAGAGGGTCCGAACAGCATCGAGCTACCGGCCCTGGAACGGGGCGCGGTGGGCTACACCTGCGTCATGGGCATGTACTCGGGGACCTTCGTCGTCATCGACGGCCCTCCCGCCGGGACCGCAGCCCCGGGCAGGTAGCCGCGAGGCACCGAGCCCGGTCGGCCGTGGCCCGGCGCCCGGGGCACCGACCAGCGACGTCCGTCCCGGCCCAGCGCGCGCTGTGGCCCACCGAACAACCGCGACATCACCGTGACGACGCGGTTTGTCGAGGAGGACGCCGCAATTGCCGCGACCTCGCCGAACATCCGCGACATCACGTCCGCGATGACGCGGATACGCCCGGGGTACGCCACGGCCCGGCACCGGGGCGTCACGCGTACGCTCGGCGCCATGCCGCCCACGAGCGACCAGCGCCTGATGCTCCTCGACTCCGCGTCGCTGTACTTCCGGGCCTTCTACGGTGTGCCCGACCAGCGCAGGGACGACTCCGAACCGCCGACCAACGCCCTGCGCGGGTTCCTCGACATGGTGGCGACCCTGGTGAACGCGCACCGGCCCACCCACGTCGTCGCCTGCTGGGACGAGGACTGGCGCCCGCAGTGGCGGGTCGACCTCGTCCCCACGTACAAGACGCACCGGCTCACCGACGGGTCGGACACGGTCGAGGAGAGCCCGGACGACCTCGCCCCGCAGGTGCCGCTCATCCGTGACGCCCTCCGCGCCGTCGGCATCGCCCGGCTCGGCGCCCCCGGCTACGAGGCCGACGACGTCATCGGCACCCTCGTCGAGCGGTACCGGGGCCGGATGCCGGTCGACGTCGTCACCGGCGACCGCGACCTGCTGCAGCTCGTCGACGACGCCGGCCCGGTGCGCGTGCTCTACACCGGCCGCGGTGGGGTGCGCGAGCCCGACGTCATGACCCAGGCGGCCCTCGCCGCGAAGTACGGCGTCGACACCGGCGAGGCGTACCTCGACATGTCGGTGCTGCGTGGCGACACCAGCGACGGCCTCCCGGGCGTCAAGGGGATCGGCGACAAGACCGCCGCCCAGCTCATCGCCACGTACGGCTCCCTGGCGGGCCTGCGGGACGCGGTGCACTCCGGCGACCCGGCGATCAAGGGCGCCCGGCGGGCCAACCTCGAGGCGGCGTCCGACTACCTCGACGTGGCGCCCACGGTCGTGCGCGTCGCTCGCGACGCCCCGGTCGACGACGTCGACCCCGCCCTGCCGACGCAGGTGGCCGACGTGCGTCTGCTCAGCGAGCTGGCGTCGACCTACGGCGTGACCAACCCGCTCAACCGGGTGCTGTCGGCCCTCGGCCTCGGCTGAACCCGTCGTCGACCGGCCCCACGGCCGGGTCATCGCCGTCCGCGACCCGATCGCGACCCACCTCGGGATCGGCGGGGTCGTCGGCGGCTGATCGGCTGCACCGGTCCGGCAGCCACCCGTCCGGCTCAGTCCAGGCGGTCCGCGGCGACGACGCCGCGCAGGACGGCGTCGACCGCGACCCGCGCGGTGCGGCGCAGCTCGGCATCGGCCGCGGCGTCGCCGACCTGGTCGAGCAGGTCGACCAGCTGCTTGCACCGGCGGACGAAGTCCCCTGCGGCCACGTCCTGGCCGCGCAGCACGCTGTCGAGCCGCTCCCCCGACGCCCAACGGTGCACCATCCAGGCCATCCCGCCGTCCGGCATCGAGGTCGTCGGCAGGTCGTGCGCGGCCTCGAGGTCCTCGATCTCGCTCCACAGCCGCTCCGTCGCCGTCAGCGCCTCGGCGACGTCGTCGGTGGGCATCCGGGGGGCCACGTCGGCCTCCTCGTGCCGCGGCTCGTGCACGAGCGCCGAGACGGCAGCAGCCAGCCCGGGGGCGTCCAACCGCTTCCACACCTCGTGCCGTAGGCACTCCGCGGTCGAGGAGGTCCTTCTCGGTGTAGAGCCGCCGCAGCCGCTCCCCCCGGTCGGTGACGACGGCGCCCCCACCCTCGAGGTACCCGAGCGACTCCAGGGCGTCGCAGATCCGGTCGAAGGTGCGGGCCACGGTGTTGGTGCGTCCCTCGACCCGACGCTGGAGGCCGGTGGTCTCCCGCTTCAGCCGCCACCAGCGCTCCGCCCACCGCGCGTGCTCCTCGCGCCTCGGGCAGTCGTGGCACGGATGGCGGCGCAGCTCGCGGCGCAGGTGCTCCACCGCGTCGCCGTCGACGGCGGTGACGTCCGGCCGCCCGCGCCGCGACGGCGCGTCGTCGGTGCCGCGGGGCACGGCGACGCGCAGCGTGCTGGCGAGGTCGCGCCGCGACTTCGGCGACTGCGGGTTGAAGTGCGAGGGCACCTTCACCGACGTCACCGCCTCGACCGGCTCCGGCACGTCGACGAGGGTGAGCCGCCGGTACTGCTTGTCCTCGGTGACCACCGCCGGGCCCGTCGGGGCGCCCTTGGCGGTGCGTGCCGGCTGCACGACGACCGCCCAGCCGGCCCGCCGCCCGGCGGGGATGCGGATGACGTCGCCGACGCGCAGCGCCTCCATCGAGACCGCGGCCTCGGCCCGGCGCGACGCCGCCTTCGCCTTGCGCCCGGCCTTCTCGGCGTCGCCGAGCTCGCGGCGCAGTCGGGCGTACTCGCGGAAGTCGCCGTGGTCGCAGTGCATCGCCTCCGCGTAGCCGGCCAGGCCCTCCTCGTTGCGCCGCAGCTGGGTGGCGAGCCCGACGACGGCCCGGTCGGCCTGGAACTGCGCGAACGAGGTCTCGAGGATCTCCCGCGCGGTCTCGCGGCCAACCTGGGCCACGAGGTTGACGGCCATGTTGTACGTCGGTCGGAAGCTGGAGCGCAGCGGGTAGGTGCGCGTCGACGCGAGCCCACCGACCGCCATCGGGTCCATCCCCCGGTTCCACTGGACGACGGCGTGGCCCTCGACGTCGATGCCCCGGCGCCCGGCCCGCCCGGTGAGCTGGGTGTACTCGGCCGGCGTGATGTCGACGTGCGCCTCCCCGTTGTACTTGACGAGCTTCTCGAGGACGACGGTGCGGGCGGGCATGTTGATGCCGAGCGCCAGGGTCTCGGTGGCGAAGACGGCACGGATGCGGGCGGTGGTGAACAGCTGCTCGACGATCTCCCGGAAGAGCGGCAGCATCCCCGCGTGGTGGGCCGCGAACCCCCGCGAGAGCCCCTCGACGAAGTCCCAGTACCCGAGCACCGACAGGTCCTCGTCGGCGAGGGCCTCCACCCGCTCCTCGACGTACCGGCGGATGCGCAGGCCCTCACGCTCGGGCACCAGGCGCGTGCCCGCCGCCAGCAGCTGCCCGACCGCCGCCTCGCAGCCGACCCGGCTGAAGATGAACGTGATGGCGGGCAGCAGGCCGTCGCGCTCGAGCTCCTCGACGACCTCGGCCCGGGTCGCACCCCCGCCGGGCCGGCCGCCGCGCGCGAACCCCCGCCCCCCGCCGCCCCCGCCCGGGCCCCGCGGCGGGGTGCGGTCGCGGCGGCCCCGACCACCGCGCCCACTGCCCTGCAGCCGGTGGGCCGAGGCCTCGTACCGTCCCCGCTGCTCGGCGCCGCGGATGGCGTGGAGCAGGTCGGGGTTGACCCGGTTGCCCGCGAACAGGTCGAACATCGTCGTCCCCACGAGCATGTGCTGGAACAGCGGCACCGGCCGGTGCTCGGCCACCACCACCTCGTGGTTGCCGCGGACCTCGGCGAGCCAGTCACCGAACTCCTCGGCGTTGCTCACCGTCGCCGAGAGCGACACCACCTGCACCGACTCGGGCAGGTGGATGATGACCTCCTCCCACACCGCGCCGCGGAACCGGTCCGCGAGGTAGTGCACCTCGTCCATGACGACGAAGCCGAGCCCGAGCAGCGTCGAGGAGCCCGCGTACATCATGTTGCGCAGCACCTCGGTCGTCATCACGACCACCGGCGCCTCGCCGTTGACGGAGGAGTCACCGGTGAGCAGCCCGACCTTCTCGGCGCCGTGGCGTCGCACGAGGTCGTGGTACTTCTGGTTCGACAGCGCCTTGATGGGGGTGGTGTAGAAGGCCTTGCGCCCCGTGGCCAGCGCCAGGTGCACCGCGAACTCCCCGACGACGGTCTTCCCCGCCCCCGTCGGGGCCGCCACGAGCACCCCCTTGCCGTCCTCCACCGCCTCGCACGCCTGCTCCTGGAACGGGTCGAGGGGGAAGTCGAGGGTGGCGGTGAACCGGCCGAGCTCGGAGCGGTCCCGGCGGCCCCGGGCCTTGGCAGCGGCGTACCGCTCAGCAGGGCTGGAGGGCATGGGCTCAGGCTACGTCAGCGCTCACGCCAGCACGGTCAGGGCGCCCGGGACCGCCTCCAGGTCCACGGGCAGCGGGGCGAACCGCTCACCGTCCGCGTAGGACACGATGCCGGTCGCCTCGAGCGAGACCTGCCGGGCGCGCAGCACCTCGACCGCCGGGTGGCTCGTGTGCGTCCCGCGGAACACCCGCGGGAAGACGCGGACGAACTCGTGCACCGGGATCCGGCGGAGGATGAGCACGTCGAGGAGTCCGTCGTCGAACACCGCGTCGGGCGTCACCCGCATCCCTCCGCCGTACGCCGGTCCGTTGCCCACGGCGACGAGCATGGCCTCGGTCTCGTGGCGCTCCCCGTCGAGGGTCAGGACGTAGGGGATCGCCCGGAAGACCGGCAGCTCGCGGGCGACGGCGAGGTTGTAGCGCATGGCCCCCCGCGGCCAGCGCCACTGGTTGGCGCGTTCGTTGACGACCGCGTCGAAGCCGGCGGCGAGCACCCCGACGAACCAGCGCTCCTCCCCCGTCGGCATGACGTGGCGGGCAGCGTCGACGGAGCGGGTGTGCCCGGCGAGGATGCGCTCGACGGACTTGGCGGCGTCACGCACCGGCAGGCCGAGCTCCCGGGCGATGTCGTTGCCCGTGCCGGCAGCCACCACCCCGAGCGGTACACCCGTTCCGGCGCACACGTTCACCCCGAGATGCACCATGCCGTCCCCCCCGGCGACGACGAGCGCGTCGACGGCCCCGGCCGCCAGGGCGGCACGCGCCTTCTCGGCAGCGCCCCGGGCGTCGGCCGCGCTGAGGTCGACGATCTCGACGTCCGCGGCCCGCAGCAGGGTGAGGGCGTCGGTGCCGATGCGTGCGCCGGTGTTCTTGCCCGACGTCGGGTTGACGATGAGCCCGAGCCGCGTCATGGCGCGCAGGGTACCGCCCTGCACGCCCCCGGCGCCGGGAGGTGGGAACCTTGTGCCGTGGACGCCGTCTTCGAGCTGCTCGCCGACGCCCCCCTCCTCCTCCTCGCCGTGCTGCTCGCCCTCGGCGCCGCCGTCGGGCACGTCCGCGTGGCGGGCGTGCACCTCGGGCCCGCCGCCGTGCTCTTCGCCGCCCTGGGCGTCTCCGCGTGGGCGGTCACGTACGGGGTCGAGCTGGACGTCCCCGAGGCGATCGGCACCTTCGGGCTCGTGCTCTTCACCTACACCGTCGGGGTGGTCGCCGGACCGCAGTTCTTCGCCTCGCTGCGGCGTGGCTGGCTGCAGATGGTCCTCACCGCGGTCGTGCTCGTGCTCGTCGGCGTGGCCGCCGCCCTCGGCGGCCGCCTGGTCGACCTGCCGGCCCCCGTCGTCGCCGGGGCCTACGCGGGCTCGCTGACCAACACCCCCGCCCTGGCGGCCGCGTCCGCGCGTGCCGGCGAGGCCGCGGGACCGACGGTCGGGTACTCGGTCACCTACCTCGGCGGGGTGCTCGTCATGCTCGTCGTCTCGGCCTGGGCGCTGCGACGACCCGGCGCGGAGCCGCGACGAGTTGGCGTGGAGCACCTGACCGTCCGGGTCGAGGGCGACCCCGGTGTCACCGTGGGCGAGCTGACCGGCCGGTTCCACGACCGGGTCGGGGTCTCCCGCGTCAAGACCGAGCACGAGGCCAACCCGACGTCGGTGCCGGACCACGACCTGCGGCTGGCCGACGGCGACCTCCTCACCGTCGTCGGCCCGCGCCCGCTGCTCGACGAGGTCGCCGCGCTGCTCGGGCACGCCTCGTCCCACGACATCGTCGCGGACCGGGGACAGCTGGACTTCCGGCGGGTCACCCTCTCGAACAAGCGGCTGGCGGGCCACACCATCGGCGAGCTGGAGCTGCAGCGGCGGTACGGCGCGCGGGTCAGCCGGGTCCGACGCGGCGACGTCGACCTGGTGGCGCACGAGACCTTCGTGCTGCAGATGGGCGACCGGCTGCGGGTCATCGCCCCGACCGAGGTGATGCCGGAGGTCACCGCCCACCTCGGGGACAGCGACCGCGGCATGTCCGACATCAACGTCGGTGGGCTGGCCCTCGGGCTCGCAGTGGGCCTGGGGGTCGGCCTGGTGCACCTCCCGTTGCCGGGTGGCGGGTTCGCCGTGGGTGCTGCGGCCGGGACCCTCCTCGTCGGGCTGGTCTTCGGCCGGGTGGGGCGGGTCGGTCCGGTCGTCACCTCGATGTCGCACGGGGCCGCGCAGTCCCTCTCCGCGCTCGGCATGGTCACCTTCCTCGCCTTCGCCGGGGTCCGCGCCGGCCGGCACATCAGCGAGGCCCTGTCCGGGGGCACCGGGTGGCAGCTGGCGTTGCTCGGGCTGGCGCTGACGGTGCTCGCCGCGGCCCTCGTCGTCCTGGCCCTCCACGCGGTCAGCCGGATGCCGTGGCTGGAGACCGCGGGGGCGATCGCGGGGGTGCAGACCCAGCCGGCGGTGCTCGCCTTCGTCAACGAGCGCACCGGGTACGACACCCGGGTCGGGGTGGGCTACGCGCTGGTCTACCCGGTGGCGATGATCGTCAAGATCCTCGTCGCCCAGGTGCTCGCGACGTGGGGCTGACGGCGCCGGTCAGAGCGGGGACGCCTCGGTGTCGCTGACGTCGAGCCAGTCCGGTCGGTTGGCGGCCTTGCGCTTGTCGAGCCAGCGACAGACCAGCCAGGCCAGGAAGTAGAGGACGATGAGCGGCAGGGCGAAGACGAACATCGTGAAGGGGTCGGCCGTGGGCGTCGCCACGGCCGCGAAGACGAAGATCACCAGGACGGCGACCCGCCAGCCACCGATGAGGCGGCGAGCCGGCATCGCCCCGATGAGGTTGAGCCCCACGAGGAAGACCGGGAAGAGGAACCCGAGCCCGAAGACGAGGATGAACCGGGTGACGAAGGAGAAGTACCCGGAGGCCTGCTGGATGTTCGAGGTCCCCTCGGGGCTGAGCCCGTAGAGGATGCGCAGGGACTGCGGGAGGATGGTGTACCCGAGCCAGCAGCCGGCGAGGAAGAGCGGGATCGTCGAGCCGATGAAGAGCAGCGAGACCTTCTTCTCCTTCGACGTCAGCCCCGGCACGATGAACGCCCACAGCTGGTAGAGCCACACCGGGCTCGCCGCGATCAGGCCGATGAAGATCGACAGGCTGATGATGTTGGAGAACGCCGCCGTCGCCTCGGCGAAGTTGATGCTGGCCGTGATGCCCGGGCTGGACTCGGCGTACTCGTAGAACGGCGCGGTCAGCGCGGCGAAGATCTGTTCGTAGAACACCGCAGCGGCGACCGACGCGAGGACGATCGCCAGGGCCGCGATGAACAGGCGCCGGCGGAACTCGCGGAAGTGCTCCGCCAGCGTCATCCGGCCTTCGGGGTCGCGAGGGCGTCGGCGCAGTCGGGCCATCTACGGGTGCGTGGGGACGGTCAGGACTGACCGGAGTTGTCGGTGCGGGGAGCCTTCTCGTGGACGGCGTTGCCGTCAGGGCTCGGCGGCACGACGTTGTCGACGGAGCGGTCCTGGGTGATCGACTCGCCCCGAAGAGTCTGCGACGAGGCCTCAGACTTGTTCGCCTCGTTGTCCTTCTTCATCTCGTCGACCTCGGACTTGAAGACCCGGGCCGAGCGACCAAGGCTGCGGGCGGCGTCGGGCAGCCGCTTCCAGCCGAAGATGACGATGAGGAGCACCGCAATGATGATGATCTCGGTGGGACCGATGTTCCTGAGCATTGCGTGGTACCGCCCTTCCGCGGTCGGGGTCCTGGTCAGTCTACGCGTGCCCACGGCGGGCGTCCGCCCGCCCGACGAGCACGTCGCTCGGCCCGGGTGGCCGCACGCACGGCCCGATACTCCTCCCGCACCCTGTGCGGCGGCTGGGTGACCGCGGTCGGGGCCGGCACCGACTCGCGCAGCTCGTCGGCCCGGGCCTCGAGCTCGGCCAGCAGCTCGCCCGTCCGCGACACCTCGGCGGTGAGCGCCCTGGCGCTGCGCCAGGTGCTCCTGGCCCGCACACCGACCCACGCCCCGCCGCCCACGACGAGCACGGTCCACAGCAGCAGCCAGCCCCACCACGGCAGCATCTCAGGACCCCCCGCGGCCGTAGGCGGCCAGCGCGGTCCCGGCCTCGTCGCGGACGCGGGCCACGACGTCGGCGGGCTCGAGGACGCGGCCGTGGCCGCCGAGCCGCAGCACCAGCCGCCGCAGCCAGGCGGTGTCGGGCGTGCGCAGCCGGACGACGAGGCCACCCCCGTCCTCCGCGGTGGCCGGCTCGACGGAGTCGACGGGGTAGTAGTCGGCCACCCACGCGGCGCCGGGCAGCAGGTGGAGGGTGACGACGAGGTCGTCCGGCGCGGGGCGGAAGGTGCCCTCGGAGAGGTCGCGCTCGCGGGCCTGGGGCGGCGGGGTGCCGTCGGCGTCGAGCACCGTGAGCTCCTCGACGCGGTCCATGCGGAAAAGGCGCGTGTCCTCCGCGCGGTGGCACCAGCCCTCGAGGTACCAGCGGCCGTCGATGCCCACCACCCGCATCGGGTCGACGTCACGCTCGGTGGCCTCGTCGCGGGCGGGCACGAGGTAGCGCAGGTGGAGGCGCCGGTGGTCGGCGATGGCGCGCCGCGCGTCGGTGAGCATCTCCGGAGAAGCGCCGTCGGCCATCTCGGCGCGCACCCGGGCAGCCGGCGCGCCGGCTGCACCCGCAGCGGCCTCGAGCTTGGCCAGGGCACGGTCCACCGCGTCGCGCTCCCCCAGGCCGGGCACCTCGCGCAGGGCGCGCAGGCCGACGATGAGGGTGACCGCCTCGTCGACGCCGAGCCGTAGCGGCCGCGCGATGGTGTCGGCGTTGCCGACGAAGACGCGGCCGCCCTCCCAGTCGGCCTCGATGAGCTCGTCGGGCATCTGCCCGTAGCCGCAGAGGAAGAGCAGCCGCAGGTCGGCCTCGAGCTGGTCGACGGTGACGCCGAGGTCCTCGGCGGCACGTTCGAGGTCGATGCCCTGGCGGTTGACGAGCCACGGCACCATCGTGAGCAGCCGGGCCAGCCGGGCGGTGGCGGTCTCGGTGGGAGCGGGCGGCATCAGCCCTCCCCTCCCCCGTGCGCGGCGAGGGCGCCGCGCAGCCGTTCGACGACCCGGTCGACGAGCTCGGCGGGTTGCTCCACGACGACGTCGGCGCCGTAGCCCGCGAGCTCCTCGGCGAAGGAGTCCAGGTCGTGGTAGTCCAGGTCGAGCAGCGACCACGCGTCGTCGACCTCCCCGACGGTGCGGGCCCGACGGCGCAGGGCGTGGCCCGCCTCCGCCCGCACCCGCACGACGGCCGGGCTCGGCTGCGCCGTCGGCGGGTCGGCCCGCTCGACCATCAGCCGGGGCTCGTGGTCCTCGGGTACCTCGAAGGAACCGGCCCGCCCCGTCGGACGGACCGCACCGGAGACCCGCGAGACCCGGAACACCCGGGGGGCGGCGCGGTCCTCGTCCCAGGCGTTGAGGTACCAGCGTCCGCGCCAGGACACGAGCGACCAGGGCTGCACGCGCCGCTGGGTGGTCTCGGTGTCCTCGGGGCGGCGGTACGGGAAGGTGACCGGAACCCGGCGCACGACGGCGTCCTTGACGGCGTCGAAGGCCGGCTCGGTGGTGCGCAGCCGGGGCTCGATGCCGATGAGCGAGTCGCCGTCGCGCTCCACGCCGGCGGCCCGCAGCTTGCGCAGCGCCTGGGCCGCGGGCCCCGCCAGCGAGGCCTGGGCCCAGGTTCGGCTGGCGAGCCCGAGCACCGCCAGCTCGTCCGGCTCGAAGTGGAGGTCGGGCAGGGCGTACTCACGCTGGTGGATCCGGTAGCCCGGCTCGTCGTCCCACGCGGCGTCGATGTCCTCGGTGACGAGCGGTATGCCGAGCTCGCGCAGCTCGTCCTTGTCGCGCTCGAACATCCGCTCGAAGGCCTCGGTGCTGGCCGACTGGCCGTACTGCGGCACCAGCCCGCGGATCTGGGCCTTCGACAGCGGGCGGCGGGCGTAGAGCAGCACGAGGACCAGGTTGAGGAGACGCTCGGTCTTGACCTGGGCGGCCGACGGCGGGCGCGGGCCGGGGTCGCTGCTCACCCGGCAGACGCTACCCGACGGCTACGCTGCCGGGCGTGATGCAGTGGCGTGCCGGGAGGGTCCACGAGCGGGTGCGCACGTGGCCCGGAGCGGTCGAGCTGGAGGTGGTGCTCGACGGCGGGGAGGACCGGGTCCGGGCCCTCGCCTACACCACCGTCACGGGCGAGCCGCGGCCCGGCGAGCGGGTGCTCCTCAACGCCTCGGCGCTGCTCCGGGGGCTCGGCACCGGGGGGCTGGCCTTCGTCGTGGCCCGCACCGACGTGCTGCCCGAGGACCCCGAGCAGCACGAGGGCCACATCGTCAAGGCCCGGTACACCCCGCTCCAGCAGATGCTGCTCGCCGTGGACGAGCAGGACAGCCCCCACCACGACGTCCTCGCCGGGGCCGGCGACGTGTCCGGGATGCCGGTCGTCGTCGCCGACCTGCACAGCGCGCTCCCCGCCGTGGTCGCCGGAATCCGCACCGTCCGTCCCGACGCCGTCGTCGCGTACGTCATGACCGACGGCGGCGCACTCCCCGCGGCGTTCTCGCGCGCGGTGGCGGGGCTGCGCGGTGCCGGTTGGCTCGCCGCCACGATCACCGTCGGGCAGGCCTTCGGAGGCGACCACGAGGCGGTGACCACGCACACCGGTCTGCTCGCGGCCCGTCACGTCGTCGGCGCCGACGTCGCCGTGGTCGCGCAGGGCCCGGGCAACGTGGGCACCGGTACCCGGTGGGGGTACTCGGGGGTGGCGGTGGCGGAGGCGCTGCACGCCGCCGACGTGCTCGGCGGGCGGGGAGTCGCCTCGCTGCGGGTCTCCGGCGCCGACCGCCGGGAGCGGCACCGTGGCGTCAGCCACCACAGCCGCACCGCCTACGGGGCGGCCCTGCTGACCCCGGCTGACGTGCCGGTGACCCGGCTGCCCGACGCCGACCTCGACGCCCTGGTCCGGCGCCAGCTCGACGCGCTGGTCTCCACGGCCCGGGCCTCGCTCACCGTCGTCGAGGTGCCCGACGACGGCCTGCCGGAGGCCCTCGCGGCCTCACCGGTGCCGCTGTCGACGATGGGCCGGGGCCCGGGCGTCGACCCGGCGCCCTTCCTCGCGGCCGCGGCCGCGGGCGCCCACGCGGCGTCGGTCAGCGCACGTCCATGAGGTCGACGACGAAGATCAGCGTCTCGCCCGGCTTGATGACGGCCCCGGCTCCCCGGTCGCCGTAGGCCTGGTGCGGCGGGATGACCAGGCGGCGGCGTCCGCCGACCCGCATCCCCACGATCCCCTGGTCCCACCCGGCGATGACCATGCCGGCACCGAGCCGGAAGTCGAGCGGCGCACCGCGGTTCCACGAGGCGTCGAACTCCTCACCGGTGGAGTGCAGCACCCCGACGTAGTGCGCGGACACGGTGCTGCCGGGCGTGGCCTCGGCGCCGTCGCCGACCTCGAGGTCCTCGACGACCAGGTCGGCGGGTGGCGCCTCGCCGGGGAAGTCGATCTCGGGCTTGGTCTTCTCGCTCACGGGGTGTCCTCCTCGGGGCCGGGGTCGGCTGCTCAGTACGCGGCCAGGATGTCGACGACGAAGACGAGGGTGTCGTCGCCCTTGATCGTGTCGCCCTGCCCGGCGTCGCCGTAGCCGTCGGCGGGCGGGATGACGAGCAGCACCCGGCTGCCCACCGTCTGGCCGACCAGGCCCTCGTCCCAGCCCTTGATGACCTGGCCGGCGCCGACGGGGAACTCGAACCACGGCTGCTCGGGGCGGCTGGCGCTGGAGTCGAAGACCTCGCCGTTGCGCCAGAGCGCCCCGGTGTAGGCCACCCGCACGGTCTGGCCCTTCTCGACCTCGGGGCCCTCACCCTCGATGAGCGGCTGGACGACGGTCTTGGTCGGGGCCTTCTTGCCCTTGGGGATCTCGATGGTGGCGGGCTCGCCCTCGTTCATCGTGACGGTCGGCAGGCCCTTCGTGGGCTCCACCTCGGTGCCCTGCGCCTCGTCGAGGACCTGGGTGGCCTTCTGGAGGTCGACGACGAAGACGACGGGGTCGTCCTTGGTGATGCCGAGCGACTCGTTGCCCGTGTCGCCGTAGGCGTCCTGCGGGGTGGAGGCGATGACGACGCGCGACCCGACCTTCTTGCCCGGGATCTGGGTCTTGAAGGCCTGGAACAGGTCCTCCTGGCTGAGGTCGAGGCCGACGGCGCCGCTGTTCTCCCAGGTGTTCGCCACGACCTTCCCGTCGGTGCCGTTGACGAGGACCGCCTGCAGCGACACCAGGTCGTCCTCGGCGATCGTCGCGCCGTCCCCCGCGGAGACGACCTCGGACTCGGTGCGCGTGACCTCGAGCGGTGCCTCGACCTCGACGGTCGGGGCCTTCTCGGGGTCGTCGCCCTCGACGGTCACCTTCGACAGGGCGCTCGAGGGGGTCGTCGCGGACTCCTCGCCGCAGCCGGTGAGGACGAGGGCCGAGGCCATCGCGGCGGCGGACAGGACGGTGGTCAGACGGCGGGGCACGGTGTCGGAACCTTCGGTCGGGGGATGCCGCGGTGGCGGCGAGACAGGGCGCCACGATAACTGCGGGACGGTCATGGACCCGCATCGAGGCACGTGGTGGGCAACGCGCCCGGTGCCGCGAAAGTGCCCGGAGGGCCCGTGGGGGTCCCGTCCGCGGCGCTCAGCCGCCGACCATCCCCTGGATGAGCCGCTCCACCCGGGCGTCCTCGGCGAGGAACGGGTCCTTGCAGAGCACGGTGCGCTGTGCCTGGTCGTTGAGCTTGAGGTGCACCCAGTCGACGGTGAAGTCGCGGCGGTGCTCCTGCGCGGCCCGGATGAAGTCCCCGCGCAGCTTGGCCCGGGTCGTCTGCGGCGGGCGCACCTTGGCCTCGAACACCTCGGGGTCGGAGACCACCCGGGCCACCCGGCCCCGCCGCTGGAGCAGGTAGAACAGCCCGCGCGAGCGGTCGATGTCGTGGTAGGCCAGGTCGATCTGGGCCAGCCGCGGGTGGTCGAGGGCGAGCCCGTGGCGGCTCGCGTAGTCGTCGAGGAGCCGGTACTTGACCACCCAGTCGACCTCCGTGGCGACGAGGGAGAGGTCGTCGGTCTCCACCGCGGTGAGCACCCGGCCCCAGAGGTCGAGGACGCGCTGGTGGAGGGGGTCGGCGGTGCCCTCGCGGGCGACGAACTCGGCGGCCTTGGCGTGGTACTCGCGCTGGATGTCCAGGGCGGAGAGCCGCCGGCCGTTGGCCAGGCGCACCGGGTGGCGTCCGGTCATGTCGTGGGCGATCTCGCGGATGGCCCGGATCGGGTTCTCCAGGGTGAGGTCGCGCAGCACGATGCCGGCCTCGATCATCCGCAGGACGAGGTCGGCCGAGCCGACCTTGAGCATCGTCGTCGTCTCGCTCATGTTCGAGTCGCCGACGATGACGTGCAGCCGCCGGTAGTGCTCGGCGTCCGCGTGCGGCTCGTCCCGGGTGTTGATGATCGGACGGCTGCGGGTGGTGGCCGACGACACGCCCTCCCAGATGTGGTCGGCACGCTGGCTCAGCGCGTACGAGGCGCCCTTGGACGTCGTGACGAGCTTGCCGGCGCCGCACGTCAGCTGGCGGCTGATGAGGAACGGCAGGAGGGTGTCGGAGATGTGCTGGAACTCCCCCGAGCGGCGGACCAGGTAGTTCTCGTGGCACCCGTAGGAGTTGCCGGCGCTGTCGGTGTTGTTCTTGAAGACGTAGATGTCTCCGGCGACGCCGTCCTCGCGCAGGCGGGCCTGGGCGTCGACGACGAGCCCCTCGAGGATCCGCTCCCCCGCCCGGTCGTGGGCGACGACCTGGCGGACCGAGTCGCACTCCGCGGTGGCGTACTCGGGGTGGCTGCCGACGTCGAGGTAGAGGCGGGAGCCGTTGGTGAGGAAGACGTTGCTGCTGCGCCCCCACGCGACGACCTTGCGGAAGAGGTAGCGGGCCACCTCGTCGGGCGTGAGCGTGCGCTGCCCACCGGTCGAGCACGTGATGCCGTACTCGTTCTCGATGCCGATGATCCGGCGGGCGGAGGCGGCGCTCGTCGTCACTCGGGCGTGCCCTCGTCGGTGGCCGGCCGCTGGGTCTGCGGGTTGGTGGCCTCGCTGCGGGCCGAGTCGGGCTCGTCGCCGACCGGCGCGTCGGCGGTGGGGTCGTCGGTGCTGAGCAGGCGGTCGAGCAGCGGCCCCTGCACCCGGCGGAACCGGCGCCGGGGCCGATGGCGGTCGAGCACGGCCACCTCGAGCTGCGCCGGGGTGAGCTCTCGGGCGTCGCCGCCGCCCGGGTCGGCGCCGAGGAGCCGGATGGCCAGCGCCAGGGCCTCGGCGAGGTGCATGCCGGGGCGCCACTCCTCCTCGAGCGCCGCCTCGATCTGCTCGGCGCCCCCACCCATCGCGACGAACCCGTGCTCGTCGGCCACCGACCCGTCGTAGGTGAGCCGGTAGACCTGGTCGTCGTCGGGCGTGGTGCCGACCTCGGCCACGACGATCTCGACCTCGTAGGGCTTGGACTCCTGGGTGAAGACGGCGCCCAGGGTCTGGGCGTACGCGTTGGCGAGCCCGCGGGCGGTGACGTCGGAGCGGTCGTAGGAGTAGCCGCGCAGGTCGGCGTACCGCACCCCCGCCACGCGCAGGTTCTCGAACTCGGGGTACTTGCCCACCGCCGCGAAGGCGATCCGGTCGTAGATCTCGGACACCTTGTGCAGCGCCCGGCTGGGGTTCTCGGCGACGAAGGCGATGCCGGAGTCGTACTGGAGGACGATGACGGCCCGACCGCGCGCGATCCCCTTGCGGGCGAAGTCCGCGCGGTCCTTCATCAGCTGCTCGGGGCTGACGTAGAACGGCATGCCGGCGGTCATCGGCCACCTCCCGCGTCGTCGGCCCGCGCCGCGATGATCGCGTCGACGACCGGGGCGATCTCCTCCTGCGGCACGAAGCGGGCGCCCTCGGCGTCGACGAGCCCGACCGTGGGCCAGATCCGCCGGCCGACGTCCGGCCCGCCGGTGGCCGAGTCGTCGTCGGCGGCGTCATAGAGGGCCTCGACGGCCACGCGCACCGCCTCCGGCGAGGTCATCCCCGCGCCGGTAGAGCTTCTTCAGGGCGCCGCGGGCGAACAGCGAGCCGGAGCCCACGCTGTGGTGGTCGTGCTCCTCGTAGCACCCGCCGGTGACGTCGTAGGAGAAGATCCGCCCACCGGCGGCCTCGAGGTCGTACCCGGCGAACAGCGGCACGACGGCCAGGCCCTGCATCGCCATCCCGAGGTTGCCCCGGATCATCGAGGCCAGCCGGTTGGCCTTGCCCTCGAGCGACATCAGGGTGCCCTCGATCTTCTCGTAGTGCTCGAGCTCGACCTGGAACAGCCGCACCAGCTCGACGGCGAGGCCGGCGGTGCCCGCGATGCCGACGAGGCTGTACTCGTCGGTGGCGAAGACCTTCTCCATGTCGCGGTTGGCGATGATGTTGCCCATCGTCGCCCGTCGGTCACCCGCCATGACCACCCCGCCGTCGAAGGTGACGGTGGCGATGGTCGTGCCGTGCGGCGCCTCGAGCGAGGCGCCCGCGGGCAGCACGCGCTGCGACGGCAGCAGGTCCGGTGCGTGGGCACCGAGGAACTCGGCGAACGAGGACGAGCCGGGGACGAGGTAGGCGAGGGGCAGCCGCCCGCTGTCGGCTCCGTGGGTCACTGGCCGCCCTTCTGGACGAACCCGCGGACGAACTCCTCGGCGTTGGACTCCAGGACACCGTCGATCTCGTCGAGGATGTCGTCGATCTCGCTCGTCTGCTCCGCCGGCGCGGCCGCGGCGGGCTCGGGGGCACCGTCGTCGTCGGGACCGTCGTCGCGCCGCTGGGGCCGGATCTGCTCCTGACCGGGCATGGTCACCACTCCTCGGGGTCGGCTCCCCACGAGCCTAGACGCTCGGGCCCCGGCCGCGGTGAGGACCCTCGGTGCGGGTCCGTGCCGTCCGCCTGGCGGACGGCCCCGGTCAGCCCCTGCCGTCGTCGGTGCGCGCCAGGGCCCGCAGCAGCGAGGCCGCGTCGGGCGCGGACCGCACGAGGTCGCCGACCGCCGCCTCCGTGCCCCGCAGCGGCTCCAGCATCGGCACCCGCTGGAGGGTGCGCTGGCCGGCGACGTCGAAGATCACCGAGTCCCAGGAGGCCGCGACCACGTCGTCGGGGAAGCGCTGGAGGCAGGTGCCCCGGAACCACGCCCGGGTGTCGGTGGGCGGGTGGTCGACCGCCCGCTCCACGTCGGCCTCGGGCACGAGGACCTCGAGCCGTCCGCTGGCGGCGAGCCGGTGCGCGAGCCCGCGGTCGGCGCGGACGTCGGACCACTGGAGGTCGACGGCCTTGAGCCGGGGGTCGCCCCAGCCGAGGCCGTCCCGCGCCCGGTAGCCCTCGAGGACGGCGAGCTTGGCCACCCAGTCGACCTGGCGCCGCGCCTCCATCGGGTCCCGGCCGAGCCGGTCGAGCACGGTGGACCACCAGTGGAGCACCTCGACGGTGTCGGCGTCGGGCTCGCCGCCACTGCGCTCGTCGACGTACGCGGCGGCCCGGTCGTGGTACTCCCACAGCAGCTCCAGCGCCGTCATCCGGCGCCCGTCGGTGAGCTCGACCTTCTGCTGCAGGGTGGGGTCGTGCGACACCTCGTGGAGGGTGCGCGACCGGGCGCCGCACCGAGAGGTCGTCGCGGATGACGTCGTCCTCGATCATCGCGAGCACCAGGGAGGTCGTGCCCATCTTCAGCAGGTTGGCGACGTCGGCGTGGTTGGCGTCACCGAGGATGACGTGGAGCCGGCGATAGCGGTCGGCGACCGCGTGCGGCTCGTCGCGCGTGTTCACCAGCGGCCGCTTCAGCGTCGTCTCCAGCCCGACCTCGACCTCGAAGAAGTCGCTGCGCTGGGCGATCTGGTAGCCGGCGGTGCGCGAGTCGACCCCGATGCCGACGCGACCGGACCCGCACATCACCTGCCGCACGACGAAGAACGGCATGAGGTGCCGGACGATGTTCGCGAACGGCGTGGCGCGCGACATCAGGTAGTTCTCGTGGGTGCCGTACGAGGCGCCCTTGCCGTCGGTGTTGTTCTTGTACAGGTTGACCCCGGGCGGCACGGTGGCGAGCCGGGCCACGGCGTCCCGCATCACCAGCTCGCCGGCCCGGTCCCACGTGACGGCCGCGCGGGGGGTCGTGACCTCCGGCGAGCTGTACTCGGGGTGGGCGTGGTCGACGTAGAGCCGGGCGCCGTTGGTGAGGACCACGTTGGCGAGCGTGGGGTCCTCGACGTCGGTCAGCTGGCTCGGGTGGGCCTGGCCCCGGCCCATGTCGAAGCCACGCGCGTCGCGCAGGGGCGCCTCGTCGGCGTAGTCCCAGCTCGCCCGGGCCGGGCGGATGCCCCGCGACGCCGCGTAGGCGGTGACGACGTCGCCCGAGGCCACCATCGGGTTCGCGGACGGGTCACCGGGCACGACGATGCCGTACTCGGTCTCGATGCCCATCACCCGGCGAACGGTCATGTCTCGACGATACTGACCTCGTGCGCAGCTACCGGGGCCTGGCCCCACGAACCGCCGTGTTCTGCGGCATCGTCGACCTGGTGCGCCCGGCGGTGGACCGGATGGACATCGACGCCATCCACGCCGCCCGGGCGTGGAACCACCCCCGTCACGCCCTCGCGGCCCGGGTGCTGGGCCGGGTCGACCCCGGCGTCGGCATCGGCTACGGCACCGCGCCGGCCCGCGACGACTTCGAGATCCCCCTGCGGATCTACCGTCCCCGGTCGCTGCCGGACCGCCGCACCGACGTGCCCGTCGTCATGTGGTTCCACGGTGGCGGGTTCGTCCAGGGCAACGTCGTCGACTACGACCCGCTGTGCACGTGGATCGCCGCCCGGGTCGGGGCCGTCGTCGTCTCGGTCGACTACCGGAGGGCACCCGAGCACCGCGCGCCGACGGCCGCCCACGACTGCGTCGACGCGACGACGTGGGTACGGGTCTCCGGCGACGCGCTGCGGGCGGACACGACCCGGATGGCGGTCGCCGGCGACTCCGCGGGCGGCAACCTCGCGGCGGTGGTCGCCCAGGTGCTCCGTGACCACGACATCGGGGGCATCCGGCACCAGGCGCTGGTGTACCCGGCCACCGACATGACGATGTCCTCGCCGTCGATCGACGAGCAGGCCCACGCGGCCATCCTCACCCGGGCCTCCATGCGCACCTTCCGTGACCACTACCTCGCGCCGGGGTACGACCGACGCGACCCGCTCGTCTCCCCGCTGTTCGGCCGGCTCGACGGCCTCCCCCCGGCGCTGGTCCAGACCGCCGACCTCGACCCCATCCGCGACGACGGCATCCGCTATGCCGACGCCCTGCGCGACGCAGGGGTCCAGGTGCGCCTCACCAACTACCTCCAGGTGCCGCACGGCTTCGCCTCCTTCCCCGGGGCGACGCCGGTGGGGCGGCAGCACCGCTGGGAGCTGGTCACCGAGCTGGCCCGGGCGCTGCACTGACTGCGGGCCGGCGGCGCGCGCGGGGCGGTTCACCGCTCGCGCGGGATCCGCACGGTCGCAGTCGTCGAACCGGGGGCGGACTCGAACTCGATCGAGCCGCCGTGGCGGTCCACCACGATCCGGCGCGAGATGTCCAGGCCGAGGCCGGTCCCGCTCCCGACGTCCTTGGTCGTGAAGAACGGCTCGAAGACGCGGTGCAGGATCCCGGGGTCGATGCCCGTCCCCGTGTCACCGACCTGCACGACCACGTCGGGGCCGTCGAGCGCGACGGCCAGCCGCAGGGTGCCCTCGCCGGCCATCGCGTCCAGGGCGTTGTCGATGAGGTTCGTCCACACCTGGTTCAGCTCGGCGGCGTACACGTCGACCTCGGTGACGTCGTCGCCGTAGTCCCGCACGACGTCGATGCCCTCCAGCTTCGGTGCCAGCATCGTCAGGGTGCTCTCGATGCCGGCGGTGAGGTCGGTGCGCTGCAGCGCCGCCCGGTCCAGCTGCGAGTACGTCTTCACGTCCTGCACCAGGTGCGAGATCCGGTCCGTCGCGTCGGTCAGCTCCGACAGCAGCCCCTCGACGCCCAGGGTGCTGGTGACCCACCGGACCGCGGGCCCGAGGCCGTCCGCCCCCGTGATCGACTCGAGCTCGGAGAACCACTGCTCGTCGGCGCCCCTGCCGGCGAGGATGGGCGCCATCTGCCAGGCGAACTCCACGCCACGCCCCTCCAACCACCCGCCGATCGCCTCCTCGCGGTCGGCGACCTCGAGGGCGTCCCCGTCGACGTGCGGTCGCCGCTGCAGCTCGACCCGCATGCGGTCGAGCTCGAGGAACTCGCCCGCGCCGACGCCCTCCTGGGCCAGCCCGACCAGCGACTGCAACACGTACGAGGTGGTGCTGCGCAGCGACTCGACCGCACGCAGGGACGCCGAGGCCGGGTTGTTGATCTCGTGCGCCAGCCCGGCGGCGAGCGTGCCGAGGGCCACGATGGACTCGCGCTGGCGCGCGGTCGCGTCGACCCGGCGGACCGTCTGGTACACGGCGTCGAGCAGGTGCTTGCCGAGCGGCAGCCACCTCCGGACGAAGGCCCCGAGCTCGTCCGCCGGGACGACGAAGCACCGTCCGACCGACCCCGCACGACCGGTGACGAGGAACACCGCATGGTCGTCGCCGCCGGCCCACGCGGCGTGGCCACCGGCCCACTGGCCCGGCTCGGTCATGTGCACGAAGGTGCTGACCTCCTGGCCGACGTGCTGGACCAGCTCGACCACGCCGTCGAGCAGCATCCAGAGCTCGTCGGCGGGTCGCCCCTCATGGAACAGCTCGTCGCCGGGCGCGAACTCACGGACCTCGCCGATCGCGGCGAAGTCGGCCAGCTGCTCCTCGCTGAGCTCGCCCGTCAGCGAGGCCGAGCGGAGGTCGTCGACGAGGCTCATACCGTCTCCAGGTAGCGGTGGACGTTGCTGACCGAGGTGGATCCCTCACCGACGGCCGAGGCGACCCGCTTCATCGAGCTGCGCCGCACGTCGCCCGCGGCGAACACGCCCGGCACGGTCGTCTCGAGCAGCAGCGGCTGCCGTTCCAGGGGCCAGCGCGGCCCGTCGCCGTCCAGGACGGCGACGTCGGGCCCGGTGAGGACGTAGCCGCGCTCGTCGCGGGCGACCCGGTCGCCGAGCCAGTCGGTCCTCGGCAGGGCACCGATGAACGCGTACAGCCAGTTGGCCGGCACCGTCTCCTCGCGGCCGGTGGCACGGTCCACGACGGTGAGCCACTCCAGGTGGTCGGTGCCGCCGCCGCAGAGCGACCTCGGTGCGGCACCGCACCTCGATGGTGTCGGCTGCCTCGATCCGGTCGATGAGGTACTGCGACATCGAGGCGGTGAGCGAGTCGCCCCGGACCAGCAGCACCACCCTGCGGGCGAACTCGGCGATGTTCAGCGCCGCCTGGCCGGCCGAGTTCGCGGCGCCGACGACGTAGACGTCGTCGCCCTGCGTCGAGCGGGCCTCACTGGCCGACGCACCGTAGAACACCCCGCGACCGGTGAGCTCGGCGAGCCCGTCGGCGGCGAGCAGCCGGTAGGAGACACCCGTGGCGACGACCACGGCCCGGGCCTCGATCTCGCTCCCGTCGTCGAACCGCACGGCGTGGACCGAGCCGCGCTGCTCCAACCCGTCGACGGTGCGGGCCAGCACCATCTCGGCGCCGAACCGCTGGGCCTGCGCGGTGGCCCGGTGCGACAGGTCGCTGCCGCTCAGGCCCCTGGGGAAACCGAGGTAGTTCTCGATCCGGGCGCTCTGGGCGGCCTGCCCCCCGGGTGCGTCGCGGTCGATCACGGCGACCCGCAGCCCTTCCGAGGCGCCGTAGACGGCGGCGGCGAGACCGGCCGGCCCGGCCCCGACGACGACGAGGTCGTAGAGGGTCGACGTCGCGCCCGTGTGGAGGCCGAGCGCCGCCGCGACCTCGGTCGTGCTGGCCCCGCGGAGCACGGTGCCGTCCGGGAGGAGCACCAGGGGGAGGTCGTCGTGTCGGCCGCCTCGAACAGGTCGCGCAGGCGCTCCGCCTCGGGGTCCCGGCCGATCTCGAGCCACTGGTAGTAGACGTGGTTCCGGGCGAGGAACATCCGGGTGTCGTAGCTGCGCTCGGACCACTTGTTGCCGACGACGCGGACGCCGTCGAACCGTCGGTCGTTCTCGCGGGTCCAGTCGTCCAGCAGGTCGTCGAGCATCGGGAACAACCGCTCGTCGGGTGGCGACCACGGCTTGAGGAGGTAGTGGTCGAGACCGATGTCGTTGATCGCCTTGATCGCCACGTCGGTGTCGGCGTACGCGGTGAGCAGCACCCGCTTGGCTCCGGGGGTGATCGCCCGGGAGCGCTCGAGCAGCTCGATGCCGGTCATCCCCGGCATCCGGTGGTCGGACACGATCAGCGCCACCGGTAGGTCACGCCCGGCCAGCGCCTCGAGGGACCGCAGGCCCTCGGCCGCCGACGTGGCCCGGATGATCCGGTAGCGGCCCGCGTACCGACTGCGCAGGTCGCGCGTGATCGCCTGGGAGACCGCGGGGTCGTCGTCGACCGTCAGGATGATCGGCTTCGCCATCGCGTTCCCTTCGCCGGCCTGCGTCCGGGTCGACGGCCGGCCGGTCGATGGTCCCGCGCCGGCACGGCCCTCCGCAAGCACCCGCCCCCGCGCTCGACCCGGGGACGGATACGCTGACCGACATGCGGGAGATCGTGGTCTTCTCCGGTTCGGCCCACCCGGAGCTGGCCCACCGGATCTGTGACGGGCTGGGGGTGCAGCTCTCCGAGACCCTCATCACCCGGTTCAGCAACGACTGCCTGCAGGTGCAGCTGCTCGCCAACTGCCGCCAGCGCGACGTCTACGTCGTCCAGCCGCTCGTGCCGCCGACCCAGGACTCGCTCATGGAGCTGCTGCTCATGATCGACGCCGCCCGGGGGGCGAGCGCCGCCATGGTGACGGCGGTGATCCCGCACTACGCGTACGCCCGCAGCGACAAGAAGGACGCCTCCCGGATCTCGCTCGGGGGGCGTCTGGTCGCGGACCTCATCGGGTCCGCCGGCGCCGACCGCGTCATCACGATGAACCTCCACGCGCCGCAGGTGCACGGGTTCTTCTCCGTCCCGGTCGACCACCTCACCTCGCTCGGCGTCCTCGCCGACCACTTCCGCGCGCAGGACCTGGCCGGCCGGGTGGTCGTCTCCCCCGACCTCGGCAACGCCAAGGACGCCACCCAGTTCGCCCGTCTGCTCGGTCTGCCCGTGGCCGCGGGCTCGAAGCGGCGGCTCGCCGACGACCGGGTGGTCGTCGACTCGATCGTCGGTGACGTCGCCGGCCGCCGGGCGATCGTGCTCGACGACGAGATCGCCACGGGCGGCAGCATCGTCGAGCTGCTCGACCGGCTCGCCGAGCAGGGGGTCACCGAGGCCGCCGTCGCGTGCACGCACGGCCTGTTCGCGGGTCGGGCCGTGGCCCGCCTGTCCGGCCACCCGATGGTCACCGAGGTCGTCACCACCGACACGGTGCCGGCGCCGACCGGATGGCCGGCGCTGCGGGTGCGCTCGGTCGCGGGGCTGTTCGCCGAGGCCATCCAGCGCATCCACGACGGCGAGTCGGTGTCCAGCCTGTTCGACGGCGTCGACCCCACGCACGCCCCACCCCGGCAGCGGTCGCTGTTCGACACCGCCCACCCGTGACGCGCCCCACCCGCTCGGCCTCCGGACACCCCCCCCCGCCTCGACATTTCGGGGTGACCCCGAAATGTCGACGTGGCACGGGAACCGTTCCCGTGCCACGTCGACAAAGCCGTGCATCCTCGCCCGTACCGCCTCGTCCGGTCGGCGCCGGCGCGCTCAGAGGTACTGGCCGGTGTTGGCCACCGTGTTGATCGACTTGCCGGGCTCCGAGCCCTCCTTGGTCTTGATGAGGGTGCGGATGTAGACGATCCGCTCCCCCTTCTTGCCGGAGATGCGGGCCCAGTCGTCGGGGTTGGTCGTGTTGGGCAGGTCCTCGTTCTCGCGGAACTCGTCGGAGCACGACGAGAGCAGGTGCTCCACCCGCAGGCCGCGCTGGCCGGTGTCGAGCAGGTCCTTGATCGCCATCTTCTTCGCACGGTCGACGATGTTCTGGATCATCGCCCCGGAGTTGAAGTCCTTGAAGTAGAGGATCTCCTTGTCGCCGCCGGCGTAGGTGACCTCGAGGAAGCGGTTCTCCTCCTCCTCCGAGTACATCCGCAGCACCACGGCGTCGATCATCGCCTCGAGGGTGGCCCCCTCGGAGCCGCCGTGCTGGGCGACGTCGTCGGGGTGCAGGGGCAGCCCGGCGGTGAGGTACTTGGCGAAGATGTCGCGGGCGGACTCGGCGTCGGGGCGCTCGATCTTGATCTTCACGTCGAGCCGGCCCGGTCGCAGGATGGCGGGGTCGATCATGTCCTCGCGGTTGGAGGCCCCGATGACGATGACGTTCTCCAGGCCCTCGACGCCGTCGATCTCCGAGAGCAGCTGGGGCACGATCGTGGTCTCGACGTCGGAGGAGACCCCGGACCCCCGCGTGCGGAACAGCGACTCCATCTCGTCGAAGAAGACGACGACGGGGTAGCCCTCGGTGGACTTCTCGCGGGCGCGCTCGAAGATGAGCCGGATGTGCCGCTCGGTCTCGCCGACGTACTTGTTGAGCAGCTCGGGGCCCTTGATGTTGAGGAAGTACGACTTGCCGGGCTCGCGGCCCTCCTTCTCGGCGACCTTGCGGGCGAGCGAGGCGGCGACCGCCTTCGCGATCATCGTCTTGCCGCAGCCGGGGGGTCCGTAGAGGAGCACCCCCTTCGGGGGCTTCAGCCGGTGCTCGGTGTAGAGGTCCGGGTGGAGGTAGGGCAGCTCGACGGCGTCGCGGATGGTCTCGATCTGGCTGCTCAGCCCGCCGATGTCGGAGTAGTCGATCTCCGGCACCTCCTCGAGAACCAGGTCGGCGACCTCGGCCTTGGGCACCTGCTCGTAGACGAAGCCGGAGCGCGACTCCAGGAGCAGCGCGTCGCCGGGGCGCAGGCGGGCGCCGGCCAGCGAGCCCGCGACCCGGCAGACCCGTTCCTCGTCGGCCTGCGCGACGACGAGGACGCGGCCGTCGTCGAGGACCTCCTTGCAGAGCACGACCTCGCCGACCAGCTCGTAGCCGTGGGCGGCGACGACGTTCATCGCCTCGTTGAGCATGACCTCGCGGCCGGGGACGAGCAGCTCGACGTCGATCGACGGGCTCACCGCCACGTGCATCTTCCGGCCGCTGGTGAGGATGTCGGCCGTGCCGTCGTCGAAGGTCTCGATGACGGTGCCGTACGCCGCGGGCGGCTGGGCCAGCCGGTCGACCTCGGCCTTGAGCGTGACGATCTGCTCGCGGGCGTCGCGCAGGGTGCGCACCAGCCGTTCGTTCTGCGCCGAGAGGGTCGCGGTCTGGGAGCGGAGCTGGCCGAGGTCGCGTTCCAGGGCGCGCAGCTCGGCCGGGCTGGCCGCGCCACCGGAGCGCAGGGCGGCGATCTCCGACTCGAGGGAGCGACGCTCGGCCTCGAGACGCTCGCGCTGTGCGTGCGGGTCCTGGGGCTCGTCGGTGCTCATGGTCGACGATAACCCCGCGGGGTCAGGAAGTTTCGGACGTCTTGGCGACTGATCGCCGGACCCGGCGGACCCGCTTGTCCGAGGGGACCCGTTCCCCGACGTTCTCGGGGGTCCAGTCGGCGTCGCCGGCGTCCTCGCTCGTGACGTACCCGCCGCCGGGCCGGCGCTTGCGCAGCGGCGGCGTCGTGCCCGGCGCGAGGCGCCGCGCGGTGACGAGGAAACCGGTGTGCCCGTGCATCCGGTGCTGGGGACGCACCGCCAGGCCCTCGAGGTGCCAGCCCCGCACCAGCGACTCCCACGCCTGCGGCTCGGTGAACGTGCCGTGGTCGCGCATCGCCTCGGCGACCTTCGACAGCTGGGTGGTGGTGGCGACGTAGCAGATGAGCACGCCCCCGGGGGCGAGGGCCTCGGCGACGGCGTCCAGGCACTCCCACGGGGCCAGCATGTCGAGGACCACGCGGTCGACGCTGCCGGGCTCGGCCGCCCCCGGCAGGGCCTCGACGAGGTCGCCGACGGTGACGGTCCAGGCGGGGTGGTCGCCGCCGAAGAAGTCACGCGCGTTGGCCCGCGCGATGTCGGCGAAGTCCTCGCGCCGCTCGAAGGAGAGCAGCCGGCCGTGCTCCCCGACCGCCCGGAGCAGCGACATCGACAGGGCGCCCGACCCGACCCCGGCCTCGACGACGGTGGCCCCCGGGAAGACGTCGGCCATCATGACGACCTGACCGGCGTCCTTGGGGTAGACGACGGCGGCCCCGCGCGGCATCGACATCACGTAGTCGGCGAGCAGCGGACGCAGTGCGAGGTACTCGACGCCGGCGGTGTTGGTGATCGTCGAGCCGTCCGGCGCCCCGATGAGGTCGTCGTGGCGCAGGTGGCCGCGGTGGGTGTGGAACTGCTTGCCCGCGGCGAGGGTGATCGTGTGCAGGCGGCCCTTGGGGTCGGTGAGCTGCACCCGGTCGCCCTCGGCGAAGGGCCCACGGCGGCGCTCTGCTCCGGTGGCGGTCACGGGCGGGCAGTCTAGTTGCGCCGGAGCGCCCGCTGCGCCACCGCGTCGAGGTGGGCGGAGGTGACGACCCCCCGCACCCGCCGGCCCTCGCTCACGACGACGAGCCCCCACCCGGTGCCGCTCAGCGCGCGCAGGACCGGCTCGAGGTCGCCGCCGGGCGGCAGGTCGACGAGGGCGGCGTCCGGCAGCCGCACGACGACGGAGCCCACCCGCGTCTGCGGTGGGAGGGCGGCGAGGTCGGGCGCGCCGTCCTCCGGCGACGGCACCACGAGGGTGGGCAGGTCGCGTTCGTCGAGGGCGAGCACCTGGTGCGGGGCCCCGACGAGCTCGCCCACCGGGGTGGTGGCCGGCACGACGTGCGCGGGCTCGATGACGTCCTCGGGACGCACGACGTGCAGCAGCCGCTCGAGCGGCGCCCGGCCCAGGGCCGCGCCGGCGCCCTGCCAGAGGATCCAGCCCATGACGAGGGCGATGAGCAGGTCGGAGGTCCGCACCTCCCCCAGCAGCAGAGGCCGCACCCCGAACCAGAGCACGACGCCGACGGCCACCGCCCGGCCGGCCCAGCCGGCCACCCGGGTCCCGAGGTCGCGCCGGCCGGTGACCCGCCAGACCAGCGACTGCACGACGGCGCCGCCGTCCAGGGGCAGGCCGGGAAGGAGGTTGAACCCGGCGAGCAGCAGGTTCATCACCGTGAAGGACCAGGCGAAGAGCGAGACCGGCCAGGGGGTGAGCGCGACGCCGACCCCACCGACGCCGGCGAGGAGGAGGTTGGCCGCGGGGCCGGACACGGCGACCGCGGCGTGGCGTGGCGGGGTGGTGCCGGTGCCGTCGTAGGCGGTGTGCCCCCCGATGAGCGTGGCCATGATCCGGTGCACGCGGAACCCGAGCGCCCGGGCGACGAGCGCGTGGCCGACCTCGTGGCCGAGCACGGCGACGAGGATGGCGAGGACCAGCCACAGCGCGTAGCCCACCCGCACCCCGGTGTCCAGCCCCTCCGCGGTGGTCCACCCGACCCAGAGGACGAGCAGCCCGAGGATGACCCACGTCCGGTCCAGGTAGACCGGCACCCCGGCGACGCGGGCGATCCGCACGGCGCCCGTCGGAGGCTGGTGGGCCGTGGACATGCCCGGACCCTACGCGACCGCGCGGCATACTGGCCCCCTGCCCCGAACCGACCAGAGGACCACCTGACACCGTGACCGCCCAGCACCGCCCCGACGCCACCGACGTGCTCGCCACAGCGCTGCGGGAGCGCGTGCTCGTGCTCGACGGCGCGATGGGCACGATGATCCAGTCCCACGGCCTCGGGGAGGCCGACTTCCGCGGCGAGCGCTTCGCCGACCACCCCTCCGACCTGCGCGGCAACAACGACCTCCTCTCCCTCACCCGGCCCGACGTCGTCGCGGGCATCCACCGGGCCTACCTCGAGGCCGGCGCCGACCTCGTCGCCACCAACACCTTCAACGCCCAGCGCATCTCCCTCGCCGACTACGGGATGGCCGACCTCGCCTACGAGATGAACGTCGCGGCCGCGGCGCTGGCGCGGGCCGAGGCCGACGCGGCCGCGACGCCCGGCAGACCGCGGTGGGTCGTCGGCTCGATCGGCCCCACCAACCGCACGGCGTCGATCTCCCCCGACGTCAACGACCCGGGGGCGCGCAACGTCACCTTCGACGAGCTCGCCGAGGCCTACCTCGAGCAGGCCCGCGGCCTCGTCGACGGCGGCGCCGACCTCCTCATGGTCGAGACGATCTTCGACACGCTCAACGCCAAGGCGGCCGTCTTCGCCCTCGAGACCCTCTTCGAGGAGCACGGCCGGCGGTGGCCGGTCATGCTCTCGGGCACCATCACGGACGCGTCGGGGCGCACGCTGTCCGGTCAGGTCACCGAGGCCTTCTGGTACTCGGTGCGCCACGCCCGCCCGCTCACCATCGGGCTGAACTGCGCGCTCGGCGCCGCCGAGCTGCGCCCGTACGTCGCCGAGCTCTCGCGCCTCGCCGACTGCTTCGTCTCGGCCCACCCGAACGCCGGGCTGCCCAACGCCTTCGGCGAGTACGACGAGTCGCCCGAGCACATGGCCTCGGTCGTCGGTGAGTTCGTCGCGTCCGGCCTCGTCAACGTCGTCGGCGGCTGCTGCGGCACCACGCCCGAGCACGTCGCCGCGATCGCCGGGGCCGCCGCGCAGGGCACGCCCCGCACGCCCGCCGACCTGCCGCCGGCGCTGCGCCTCTCCGGCCTGGAACCCCTCGTCGTCGAGGACTCCTCGCTCTTCGTGAACGTCGGCGAGCGCACCAACGTCACCGGGTCGGCCCGCTTCCGCAGGCTCATCCAGGAGGACGACTACGCCACCGCCCTCGGGGTTGCCCGCCAACAGGTGGAGGCCGGGGCCCAGGTCATCGACGTCAACATGGACGAGGGGATGCTCGACGGCGTCGCGGCGATGGACCGGTTCCTCCGGCTCGTCGCGTCCGAGCCCGACGTGTGCCGGGTCCCGCTCATGGTCGACTCGAGCAAGTGGGACGTCATCGAGGCCGGGCTCAAGGTCACCCAGGGCAAGTCGGTCATCAACTCGATCTCGATGAAGGAGGGCGTCGAGCCGTTCCTGCGCCAGGCCCGCCTGGCCCGCAAGTACGGCGCCGCGGTCGTCGTCATGGCCTTCGACGAGCAGGGCCAGGCCGACAGCTACGCGCGCCGGATCGAGGTGTGCGAGCGGGCCTACCGGCTGCTCGTCGACGAGGTCGGCTTCCCGGCCGAGGACGTCATCTTCGACCCCAACGTCTTCGCGGTCGCCACCGGCATCGAGGAGCACGCCACCTACGGCACCGACTTCATCGAGGCCACCCGATGGATCAGCGAGAACCTCCCGCACGCGCTCGTGTCCGGCGGCATCTCGAACGTCTCGTTCAGCTTCCGCGGCAACGCCGCGGTCCGCGAGGCCATCCACGCCGTGTTCCTCTACCACGCGATCCACGCCGGCCTCGACATGGGCATCGTCAACGCCGGGGCGCTCCAGCCCTACGACACCGTGGACCCCGAGCTGCGCGAGCGGATCGAGGACGTCGTGCTGAACCGCCGCCCCGACGCCACCGAGCGGCTCATCGAGGTCGCCGAGAAGCACCGGGCCGACGGCGGCGTCGACGACCCCGCGGCCGAGGAGTGGCGCGGCCTGCCGGTCCGCGAGCGGATCACCCACGCCCTGGTCAAGGGCATCGACGACCACGTCGTCGACGACACCGAGGAGCTGCGCCTCGAGATCGAGGCCGCGGGGGGCACGCCGCTGGAGGTCATCGAGGGTCCGCTCATGGACGGCATGAACGTCGTCGGGGACCTCTTCGGCGACGGCAGGATGTTCCTGCCACAGGTGGTGAAGTCGGCGCGGGTGATGAAGAAGGCCGTCGCCCACCTCATCCCGTTCATCGAGGCCCAGCAGGAGGCCGGCCCCGGCCGGCGGACCAAGGGCACCGTCGTCACCGCGACGGTCAAGGGCGACGTCCACGACATCGGCAAGAACATCGTCGGGGTCGTCCTCCAGTGCAACAACTACGAGGTCGTCGACCTCGGCGTGATGGTGCCGGCGCAGAAGGTCCTCGACACCGCCCGCGAGCTCGACGCCGACATCATCGGGCTCTCCGGGCTCATCACGCCGAGCCTGGACGAGATGGTCGACGTCGCCGGCGAGATGGAGCGCCAGGGGTTCGAGATCCCGCTGCTCCTCGGTGGGGCCACCACGTCGCGGGCGCACACGGCGGTCAAGGTCGACGGCCGGTACCACGGCCCGGTCGTGTGGGTGAAGGACGCCAGCCGCTCGGTTCCCGTGGTCAGCCAGCTGCTCTCCGACGAGGGGCGCCCGCCGTTCCTCGAGAAGGTCGCCGAGGACTACGCCGCGATCCGCACACGGCACGCCGCCCGGTCCGGGGAACGGCCGCTGGCCCGTCTCCACGAGGCCCGGGCCAACGCCCCCCGACTCGACTGGGACGGCCACCGCCCCGAGCGCCCGCACCTGCTCGCCCAGCAGACCGGCGACCGCTGGGGCGGGGGCCGCGACGCCGAGCACGTGCCGGGCGCCACCCAGTTCACCCGGGCGTGGGAGGCCATGCCGGTCGACGAGCTGCGTCCCTACATCGACTGGACGCCGTTCTTCTCCGCCTGGGAGATCCGTGGGCGCTACCCCGACGTGCTCCACAACCCCGCCACCGGCGAGGCCGCTCGCCGGCTGTTCGACGACGCCAACGCCATGCTCGACCGGATCGAGGCCGAGCGCTGGGTGTCCGCCCGGGGCGTGGTCGGCATCTTCCCGGCGGCCTCGGTCGGCGACGACATCGAGGTCTACGCGAGCGAGGAGCGCACCGAGGTGCTCGTCCGCCTGCACACCCTGCGCCAGCAGGGTCGCCACCGCGAGGGGGTCTCGAACAAGGCGCTGGCCGACTTCGTGGCGCCGCGCCACACCGGCGTGCCCGACTACGTCGGCGCCTTCTCGGTGACCGCGGGGCTGGGCCTCCAGGAGCGGGTCGAGGCCTTCAAGGCCGACCTCGACGACTACTCCGCGATCCTTCTCGAGGCGCTCGCCGACCGGCTGGCCGAGGCCTTCGCGGAGCGGCTGCACGAGCGGGTCCGCCGCGAGGTGTGGGGCTACGCCCGCGACGAGCGGCACACCCCGGAACAGCTCATCACCGAGCCGTACCGGGGCATCCGGCCGGCCCCCGGGTACCCCGCGTGCCCCGACCACACCGAGAAGCACACGCTCTTCGCCCTCCTCGGCGGCGAGCAGGCCACCGGCGTGCGGCTGACCGAGTCGATGGCGATGTGGCCCGGCGCCTCGGTGTCGGGGTGGTACTTCGCCCACCCGGACAGCCAGTACTTCGTCGTCGGGCGGCTCGGCCGCGACCAGGTCGAGGACTACGCGGCGCGCAAGGGCTGGGACCTGCGCACCGCCGAGCGCTGGCTCGCCCCGAACCTCGGCTACGACCCGGCCGACTGACCCGCGCCCTCGTCGAGCGGCGTGGTCGTCGACGGGATGTCGGCGCCGGGACCTACCGTGTGGGCCATGACCCCCGCCCTGTCGCCGAGCCGTGCCGCGGACTTCAAGCAGTGTCCGCTGCTCTTCCGGTTCCGCACCATCGACAAGCTCGAGGGTCCGCCGTCGCCGGCCGCCGCCCGCGGCACGCTCGTGCACGCCGTGCTCGAGCACCTCTTCGAGCTCCCCGCCGCCGAACGCACCCCGGCGGCCGCCGTCGCGCTGCTCGAGCCCCGCTGGCGCGCCCTGGTCGACGAGCGCCCCGAGCTCGCGACGATGGTCGAGGACCACGACGAGCTCACCGAGCAGTCCTGGCTGGCCGGCGCCCGCACCCTCGTCGAGTCCTGGTTCGAGCTGGAGGACCCCACGTGCCTGGAGCCGGCCGCCCGCGAGCTCTACGTCGAGACCGAGGTCGACGGTTTGACCCTGCGCGGCTACGTCGACCGCCTCGACGTCGCCCCCGACGGCGCGATGCGGGTCGTCGACTACAAGACCGGCCGCTCACCCGGTGAGGCGTTCGAGGCCAAGGCCCTGTTCCAGATGAAGTTCTACGCCCTGGTGCTGTGGCGGCTGCACGGCGAGGTGCCCCGGCTGCTCCAGCTCGTCTACCTCGGCAACGGCGAGGTGGTGCGCTACGCGCCCGACGAACGCGACCTGCTCGCCGTCGAGCGCAACGTGCGCGCCATCTGGGACGCCGTCGTGCGTGCCGCGCGCACCGGCGACTGGCGGCCCCGCGTCTCCCGCCTGTGCGACTGGTGCGACTTCCGCGAGTACTGCCCCGAGTTCGGCGGCACTCCCCCGCCGCTGCCCGACGACGCCGGCGTCGTCGCGCTCGACCCCGCCCGCTCGGGCGCCGCCTCCCCGGACGACGAGTGAACGGCAGCCTGGTGGAGCGGCCGGCGCTCGTCGTCGACGTGCGCCACGACTCGGCGGCCGGCGGCTCAGCCGACGACCACGGAGGCGGCCAGCGCGGCGAGGCCTGACGGGGTCACCCCGGCCAGGGTCTGCACGTGGACCGCGCCCGGGGTCGGCGGCACGGCCACGACGTGCGGCACCGCCACGGTCGGCACCCCGGCGGCCACGGCCGAGCGCACGCCGGTCGGGGAGTCCTCGATGGCCACGCACGCGGCCGGGTCGACGCCGAGCAGGCTCGCCGCCCGGCGGTAGGGCGCCGGGTGCGGTTTGCCGTGCGGCACCTCGTCACCGGTCACCACCGCGGCGAAGGACCCGTGGGGCAGGGCCTCGACGACGGCGTCGGCGAGCGAGCGCCACGACATCGTCACCAGCGCGCTCGGCACGCCCTCCTCGGCGAGGGCGGCCAGCAGCTCACGCGACCCCGGCCGCCACGGCACGTGCCGCCGCACCTGCTCCACGACCCGGGCCAGCAGCTCGTCGACGATGCGTTCGGGTGACCACGTGATCGGCGAGTTCTCGCGGATGAACGCCGCGGAGACCATGAGGTCGTTTCCCACGAGCTGGTGGGCGAACTCGTCGTTCCACGTGCCGCCGTGCTCCTCGACGACGGCGTGCTCCGCGCTGATCCAGTACGGCTCGGTGTCGACCAGGGTGCCGTCCATGTCCCAGAGGACGGCTGCGGGGAGGCTCATGGGTGCGGAGCCTATCGAGCCGTAGGGTGGGGACCGGAACCGAGAGGAGGACCTCCGTGATCGAGCTGGAGGACGTCGGCGAGCTGCGCGACCCGCTGATGATCTGCGCCTTCGAGGGATGGAACGACGCCGGCGAGGCAGCGAGTGCGGTGGTGGAGCACCTCGCCGAGGCCTGGGACGCGGAGGTCGTGGCGGCGCTCGACCCCGAGGACTACTACGACTTCCAGGTGAACCGGCCGCGGGTCGTCGTCGAGGGCGGCCGACGGCGGATCAGCTGGCGCACCACCCGCATCCTCGTGGCCCGCGACACCCCTCTCGGCCGCGACGTCGTGCTCGTCCAGGGCGTGGAGCCGTCGTTCCGGTGGCGCGCCTTCGCCATCGAGCTCATGGAGCTCGCCCAGTCCGTCGACGTCTCGATGGTGCTGACCATCGGGGCGCTCATGGCCGACGTCGCCCACTCCCGCCCCATCCCGGTCACCACCACGTCCGACAACGAGGACACCCGGCACCGCCTCGACCTCGAGATGAGCACCTACGAGGGACCCACCGGCATCCTCGGCGTCGTCTCCGACGCCGCGAACCAGGTGGGCCTGCCCTCGGTGTCCTGCTGGGCGGCGGTGCCGCACTACGCCGGTCACACCCCCTCGCCGAAGGCCACCCTGGCCCTCCTCGGCCGGCTCGAGGACCTCTTCGACGCCCCGCTGGAGCACGGCGAGCTCGACGAGGACGCCCGGGCCTGGGAGCGGGGCATCGACGAGCTGGCCGCGTCCGACGCGGAGGTCGCGGAGTACGTGGAGAGCCTCGAGGAGGCCCAGGACACCGCCGAGCTCCCGGAGGCGAGCGGCGACGCGATCGCCAAGGAGTTCGAGCGGTACCTGCGCCGGCGCGGCAGCGACGACACGGGGGCCCCGGGCGGGCCGTGACGCGGCTCGCCCGGCCCGGTCAGAGGCGAACGCCGAGGACGGCGTCGACGGCGCGCGCCATCAGCCCCGGTGCGGCCGGGTCCTCCTCGGCGCCGGCGAGGGTCTTCTCGGTCCAGGCGTCGACGGCGGCGAGGGCCGCGGCGGTGTCGAGGTCGTCGGCGACGGCCGCCCGCACGGCCGCGACGGTGTCGGTGGCGTCGGCGCCCAGGTTGACCGAGAAGGCGGTGCGCCACCGCCCCAGCCGCTCGGCGGCCTCGTCGAGGAGGGCCTCGGTGAACTCCCACTCGCGCCGGTAGTGCTGACCGAGGAGGAGCAGGCGGATCGCCATCGGGTCCACGCCGCGGGCCCGCAGCCGTGAGACCAGGACGAGGTTCCCCTTGGACTTGCTCATCTTCTCGCCCTCGAAGCCCACCATCGCCTGGTGGACGTAGTGGCGCGCGAAGACGTCGCCGCCGGTGAGGGCCGTGGCCTGGACGGCGCTCATCTCGTGGTGCGGGAAGACCAGGTCGGTGCCCCCACCCTTGATGTCGAAGGGGATGCCGAGGTGCGCCAGCGAGATGGCCGTGCACTCGATGTGCCAGCCGGGGCGGCCCGGCCCGAGGAGGTCGTCGTCCCACGACGGCTCGCCCTCGCGGGCGGCGCGCCAGAGCAGCGGGTCGAGCGGGTCCCGCTTGCCCGGACGCTCGGGGTCGCCGCCGCGCCGCGGGAAGACCGCCTCCATCTGCTCCCGGGACCAGTGGGAGACCTCGCCGAAGCCGGTGGTGCGGTCGAGGTCGAGGTAGACGTCGTCGCCGGTGCCCTCGCCCTCGGGTACGGGCACCCGGTAGGCCGCTCCGCCGTCGACGAGGCGACGCACCGCCGCGACGATCTCGTCCATCGACTCCACGACGCCGAGGAGCTGGTCCGGCGGCAGCACCCCGAGCGCGGTCATGTCCTCGCGGAACAGGTCGATCTCCGAGGTGGCGAGCTCGCGCCAGTCGCGCCCGTCGCGCGCGGCGCGCTCGAGCAGCGGGTCGTCGACGTCGGTGACGTTCTGGACGTACTCGACCTCGTGGCCGGCGTCGAGCATCGCGCGGACGACGAGGTCGAAGGTGACGTAGGTGGCCGCGTGCCCGAGGTGGGTGGCGTCGTACGGGGTGACGCCGCAGACGTACATGCGGGTCCGGTGCCCCGCGTCGACGGGGACGACGGCCGCGCGGCTGGTGTCGTAGAGCCTCAGGTGGTGCCCGTGACCGGGGATGGCGGGGACGGCGGGAGGGGGCCACGACTTCACCGGGACAGCCTACGGGTCGGTGCCCGGGCGGGGCCGGGCGGTCAGAGGGCGGCCGTCGGAGCGCGGCCGGTCGGAGGGCGGCCGGTCAGCGGGCGGGCGGTCAGAGCGCGGGCCACGGGATGGCGGGCCATCCCGGGTGCGGTTCGGGGTGGATCCCCCGGCGCAGCAGCCGGTCCACCCGCGCGCCCAACGCCGCGACCTCGGCACGGGTCAGCAGGTGGGCCAGGTCGTCGGCGAGCCCGCGCGCCAGGGCGGCGCGCAGCCGCTCGAGGCGCTCGACGTCGGCCGGGGCCAGCGGGTCACCGGCCCAGCCCCAGAGCACGGTGCGCAGCTTGGGCTCCACCCCGAGGCTGACCCCGTGGTCGCACCCCCGCACCCGGTCACCGTCGCGCAGCAGGTGGCCGCCCTTGCGGTCGGAGTTGTTGAGCGCGGCGTCGAGCACCGCGACCGTGCGCAGGGCCGGCTCGGTGCTGTGGGCCACGACCACCCGTTCGCCGGTCGGGTCCTCGCCGTGGAGGACGACGACCCAGTCCTCCCGCACGTCGCGCGGTGAGCAGACCTCCACCACCGGCTCGGGCTCCTCCGTCACCGGCCCGACCCACAGCTGCACCGAGCCCGGTCCGCGCGGGCCGTCGCGCAACACGGTCGGCGGCACCACGCCGAACCCTCCGGCCTCGCTGACCAGCCACGCCGCCCGCTCCCGGGCGACGAGCGTGCCGTCGGGGTAGTCCCACAGCGGCCGCTCGCTGACCTCGGGCTTGACGATGGCGAGCACCTCGTCGGCCGGGTCCCCCACGACGCAGAGCAGGGCCCCGTTGGAGGAGTCGGCGATCCGCCCGAGGGGGGTCAGCTCCCCCCGGGCCAGCAGCTCGACGAGCTCAGCGTCGGTATCCGTTGGCACGAGGGCAGATGTGGCCGGTGGGGTCGAGCGGTTGGCCGCAGAAGGGGCAGGCGGGCCGGCCGGCCGCGATCACCTTCGCGCAGCGCCGGGCGAAGGCCCGTGCGGCCTCCGGCGAGAGCACGACCCGCAGGGTGGCGAGCTCGCCCTCCCCCACCTCCTCGGGGTCCTGGTCGTGGCACTCGATGACGACGACCCGGCGCTCGACGTCCCACGCCAGGGCGAGGGTGTCGACGCGGAACTCGTCCTCGATCGGGGTCTCCAGCGGGTCGGTGTCGCCCTCGCCGAGTGGTTCGGTACCGGTCCCCTCGGCGTGCGTGTCGAGCAGGTCGTCGACCCGCTCGGCGAGCACCGTGACCTGCACCTTCTCGAGCGAGACGGACACCACGCGGCCGTCACCGCGGGCCTGCAGGAAGAACGTGCGCCCCCCGGGCGGTCCGACGGTGCCCGCGACGAAGCGCTCGGGCGGGTCGAAGACGGTGGCTGGCATGGGTCCACCCTAGGACGAGCCGCTACAGGGAGTAGCCCGCGGGCATCTCGAGCCGGTGCCGGGCCATGAGCGCGTCGTCGGCCAGCAGCTCCCGGGTCGCGCCGTCCGCGACCACCGTGCCCTCCGACAGCACGACCGACCGCTCGCACAGCTCGACGGCGTACGGCAGGTCGTGGGTCACCATGAGGATGGTGACGCCCACCGACCGCAGGATGTCGGCGAGCTCGCGGCGGGAGGCCGGGTCGAGGTTCGACGACGGCTCGTCGAGCACGAGGATCTCGGGGCGCATCGCGAGCACCGTGGCGATCGCCACCCGGCGCCGCTGGCCGAAGGAGAGGTGGTGCGGGGCCCGCTCGGCGAGGTCGGTGACGTCGACGGCGGCGAGGGCCTCCTCGACCCGCGCGTCCAGCTCCGCCCCGCGCAGCCCGAGGTTGGCCGGCCCGAAGGCGACGTCGTCACGGACCGTCGGCATGAACAGCTGGTCGTCGGGGTCCTGGAAGACGATGCCGACCCGGCGCCGGACCTCGAGCAGGTTCTCCTCGGTGACCGGCAGCCCGGAGACGTGCACGGAGCCGTGACCGGGCCGCAGGATGCCGTTGAGGTGGAGCACGAGGGTGGTCTTGCCCGCACCGTTGGGCCCGAGGAGCGCCACCGTCTCGCCGGGGTGGACGTGCAGGTCGACCCCGTAGAGGGCCTGGTGGCCGCCCGGGTAGGCGTAGGCGACCTCGCGGAGGTCGAGGACGGGGGTGCTCACGCGGCCCTCACGGCCAGCGACCCGGCCGCGGCGAGGGCCGCGGGCACCAGTGCCAGCGCCCACTGGGATGCCGTGCCGGCCAGCGGCGCGGTCACCGGCATCCGACCGCGGTAGCCGCGGCTGAGCATCGCCAGGTGCACCCGCTCCCCGCGCTCGTAGCTGCGGATGAACAGGGCCCCGGTGCTGGACGCGAGGGCGGGCCAGGCCCGCACCGACCGGGCCCGGAAGCCCCGCGACTCGCGCGCCACCCGCATCCGGCGCAGCTGGTCGGCCACCACCTCGACGTACCGGACCATGAAGGACGCGATCGTCACCAGCGGGTCCGGGACCCGCAGGTGCTGGAGCGCACGCACGAGGTCGCGCGGCTCGGTGGTGACGGCGAAGGCGACCGCCGACACCACACCGGTCGTGCCCTTGAGGAGCAGCGCCACCGCGGCGACCAGCCCTGGCTGCGACACCGACACCGGGCCGACGGCGACCTGTGGCCCGACCGCGACGAACGGCAGCACCACCGCGAAGACGGCGAAGGGCGTCTCCACGGCCAGACGGGGAAGGAGGAGCCGGGCCGGCACCCGGGTGCTCAGCAGCACGAGCACGGCGAGGACGAGCAGCGCGCCGAGCAGCACCCTGGCCTCGTTCGGCACCGAGACGGTGGCGAGGACGAAGAGGAGGAGTCCGACGAGCTTGACGTGCGAGGGCATCCGGTGCAGCAGCGTGGCGCCCTCGACGTGGAGGTGGGCGGAGTGTCCGGAGCCCACGTCAGTCGCGCCGTCGGGCCGCGCGCCGGCGCACGTAGAGGACGAGCACCGTCATGACCAGTCCGACGGCGAGCACCCCGAGCACGCCTGCGAGGCCGCCGGAGAGCGGTCCGTCGACACCACGCACCGCGTAGTCGGCGAGCGGGGAGCCGGAGGCCGCCGAGTCGCGGGCGCTGGTGTCGAGTCCGAGACCGGCGGCGACGTGCTCGAGCCCGTCCGGGCTCGCCGAGGCGAAGTACGAGACCACGCCGGCGATCGCCAGGCTGACGACGGCGCCGACCGTGACCAGCCGGCGGGTGCTCGGCCGGCGGGCGCTCACCGGACGGCCTCCGGGGCGCGCAGCTCCAGCCGTGGGAGCCGGGTGCGGGCACCGTGGACGAGGTCGGGTCGCGCGGCGACGACGCTGCCGACGGCGAGCGCGGTGATGGCCCCCTCCCCGAGGCCGATGAGGACGTGCCAGCCGCCCATCGCCGCCGCGAGCGTGCCGAGCGGGATGGGTGCGGCACCTCCGACGGCGTAGAGGCCGACGAACGCGAGGGCGGCGGTGGGCACGCTGAGGAACGCCCCCACCCCCGCGGCCCACGGCACGCTCCGCAGGGTGCGAGGCAGCACGGCGAGCACCGCGCGGAACACGCCGTACCCCACCCAGGTGCCGACCACGGCCATGAGCAGCACGTTGGTGCCGAGCGCGGTGACCCCACCGTCGGCGAAGAGGAACGCCTGGACCGTGAGCACGACGGTGAGGCACAGCGTCGCGGTGGCGGGTCCGACGAGCACGGCGGCGAGGACCCCACCGAGCAGGTGTCCGGACGTGCCGGCCCCGACCGGGAAGTTCACCATCTGGGCGGCGAAGACGAAGACCGCGACGAGCCCGGCAAGGGGCGCCGTGCGCTCGTCGAGCTCGTGGCGGACGGACCGTCGCAGCGAGTACGCGACGACACCGGCGGCGGCGACGGCGGTGCCGATCGACGTGGGGGCGTCGAGGAAGCCGTCGGGGACGTGCACGGGCGCTCCTGTCGTCAGGGGCCACTCGTGGACGGTGGCCGCTTGTTGCACACTGTTTGCAACAAGATACCCGCTGCGGGCCGGGCCGGGCGCGACGGGTCAGCCCGCTCCGCCACCGACCGTCGAGTCGCCGGCCCGGTGGCCGTCGGGCAGGGCGACGAGCGGACCGAGGTCCCCCGCCGTGGTGTTGCTCGCGAGCAGCACCATCCGGGTCCCCGTGACGTGGACGGCCGTGACCGAGCCCGGGTCGACCCGGACCCGCTGCAGTCCCGCGATGCCGGCACCCACCGCCTCGGCGACGACCGCCTTGATCGGGTCACCGTGGCTCACCGCCACCCACACCGCCGCCCGGCCGTGCTCGGCCTCGGTCTCCGCGTCGAGGGCGCGCACGCCGTCGACGACGCGCGCGGCCATGTCGGGCAGCGACTCGGCACGGTACCGGTCGTGGTCGGGGAAGCGGGCCGAGCCGGGGTCGTCCTGGACCACCCGCCACAGGTCCTCGGTGGCGGCGTCGGCGAGGCGCCGCCCGGTCCAGCCTCCGTAGTGGCACTCCCCGAGGCGCTCGTCGGTGGACCCGGTGTGGTCGGGCAGGGCGATGGCGGCGGTCTCGACGCAGCGTCGGAGCGGGCTGGTGACGACCCGAACCGGCTCCACCACCCGCAGCCGCTCCCCCAGCCGCCCGGCCTGCTCACGACCGGTGTCGGTGAGCCCGACCCCCTCGGTCCAGCCGGCGAGGACGCCGTCGGCGTTGGCCGTGGAGTGCCCGTGCCGGACGAGGAGGACGATGGCCACGGCGCTCACTCTAGGCGGCGCCGTCCCCCACAATGGGCCGGTGATCGTGGACCGGGCCATCTACGTCGACGGGCGACGCCGCCCGTGCGGCGACCTCAGCGACGAGCTCGCCGACCTCCGGGACCACGGCCCGGACGGCGCGTTCCTCTGGATCGGCCTCAAGGACCCCACCCAGGCCGAGTTCGACGAGGTGAACACCGAGCTCGAGCTGCACCCCCTCGCCGTCGAGGACGCCGTCCAGGGCCGCCAGCGGGCCAAGGTCGAGCTCTACGACGACACCGTCTTCGTCGTGCTCAAGCCGCTCCGGTACCTCGACCGCACGTCCGACATCGAGACCGGCGAGCTCATGGTCTTCGTCGGCGACCGCTTCGTCGTGACGGTCCGGCGCGGTGAGGTCAGCCCGCTCACCGACATCCGGGCGCACCTCGAGGGCATGCCCGAGAGCCTGCGCCACGGCCCGATGGCGGTCCTGCACGCGGTCGTCGACAGCGTCGTCGACAGCTACACCTCCATCGACGCCGAGATCGCGCTCGACCTCGAGCAGATCGAGGCCGAGGTGTTCTCCGGCCGACCGATGGACTCGAGCAGCATCTACCGGCTCAAGCGCGAGGTCCTGGAGTTCCGGCGCGCCGCCGTGCCGCTGTCCGGGCCGCTGCAGCTGCTCCACACCTCCCCGAAGAGCCCCGTCGACGAGGGCGAGCTGCGCCTGCTGCTGCGCGACGTGTCCGACCACCTGCACGGCGTCATCGACCACGTCGAGTCCTACGACCGCCTGCTCACCGACATCCTCGGGGCGCACCTGGCCCAGATCTCGGTCCGGCAGAACGCCGACATGCGCAAGATCTCGGCGTGGGTGGCGATCGCGGCCGTGCCCACCATGGTCGCCGGCATCTACGGCATGAACTTCGACGTCATGCCCGAGCTGCGGTGGGAGTGGGGTTACTTCGCCGTCCTGGGCGCGATGGCGCTCGCCTGCGGCACCCTGTACGCCGCGTTCAAGCGGAGCGGATGGCTCTGAGCCTCAGGTCGCCGAGATCAGCCCGGTCGCGAGGGCGCCGGCGAGCACGAGCCCGAGGGCCACGCGGTACCAGACGAAGGGCCGCAGCGAGTTGGTGGCGACGAACCGCAGCAGCCACGCGATCGAGGCGTAGGCGGTGACGAAGGCGGTGACGATGCCCACGAGCATCTGGCCGAAGCCGAGGATCTGCAGGTCCGGCCACGAGCGGACGAGCTCGAAGAGCCCCGCCGCGGTGAGCGCGGGGATCGCCATGAAGAAGGAGAGCTCGGTGGCGGTGACCCGGTTGATCCCCCGGGCCAGCCCGGCGGAGATGGTGGCCCCCGACCGGGAGACGCCGGGGATGAGCGAGAAGCACTGCACCAGGCCGATGACGAGCCCGTCCCTGAGGGTGACCCCCTCCTCGCCGCGCTGGAGGCCTTGGGCCTCGAGCACGTCGTGGCGTCGCTCGGCCCACCAGATGACCCCGCTCCACAGGACCAGCGCGACCGCCACCACCCAGAGGCTGCGCAGCGGGCCGGAGATGAGGTCCCTGGCGAAGAAGCCGACGACGCCGACGGGCAGCGAGCCGACGATGACCGCCCAGGCGAGCCGGTAGTCGCGGTGCTCACGGGCGGGGGCCGAGCGCAGCCCGCGGACCCAGGCGCGGAAGAGGTCGGCGATCTTGCGGGCGAAGTAGATGAAGGTGGCGACGATGGCGCCGATCTGGATGATCGCCGTGTACGCCGTGACGGCCGGTGCGTCGACGGGCAGGCCCAGGAGGTGCTCGGTGATCGTCAGGTGACCGGTGGAGGAGATCGGGAGGAACTCGGTGAGTCCCTCGACGACACCGAGGACGACGGCCTGGAAGTAGGTGAGTTCGACGGGCACGGGCCGACAGCCTAGGGCCGGGGGTCGGGGGTGCCGGTCAGCGGACCGCCTCCGCCAGGACGCGCAGGGTCGAGAGCCGGTCCTCGGTGGTCAGCGCGTAGGGCGCGACGCCGAGGGTCGTGACGCCGGCGTCGGCGTACCGGCGGGCGCGCTCGGCGATCCGGGCCGGTGGGCCGATCAGGGCGGTGGCGTCGGCCAGCTCCAGCGACACCGCGGCCGCGGCGTCGCGGGCCCGCCCGGCGAGGTAGAGGTCCTGGATCTCCTGCGCGGCCTCGTCGAACCCCATCCGTCGGGCGAGCCGGTTGTAGAAGTTCTGCTCGCGGCTGCCCATCCCGCCGATGTAGAGGGCCGTGTACGGCGCCACCGCGGCGCGGCCCGCCTCGAGGTCGTCGGTCACCACGACGGGCACGGTGGTGACGACGTCGAAGCCGGCCATCGGATCCTCCGGGGTGCCCCTGCCGGCGGCGACCCGCCCCTCGCGCACCGACGCGAACTGGTCGGCCGCGTGCTCCGGGGCGAGGAAGATGCCCAGCCAGCCGTCGGCGATCTCGCCCGCCAGGCGCAGGTTCCGTGGCCCCACCGCGGCGAGGTAGACGGGCAGGTCGGGCCGCGGCGGCCGGATGGTGAGCCGCAACGTCTTCCCCGGCCCCCCGGGGAGCGGCAGGGTGAAGTGCTCGCCGTCGTACTCGACCGGCCTGCGCGCCAGCGCCGTGCGGACGATCTCGACGTACTCGCGGGTGCGACCGAGCGGCGACCCGAACGGCACGCCGTGCCAGCCCTCGCTGACCTGCGGCCCGGAGACCCCGAGGCCCAGGTGGAAACGGCCTCCGGACAGGGTGTCGAGGGTGGCGGCCGTCATCGCGGTCATCGCCGGCGTGCGGGCGGGGATCTGCATGATCCCCGAGCCCAGGCCGATGGTGCTCGTCTGCGCCGCCAGCCAGGCGAGCACGCTGGGCGCGTCGGACCCGTACGCCTCCGCGACCCACACCTGGGCGTAGCCGAGCCGCTCGGCCTCGAGGGTCAGCTCGAGCAGATCCGGGCCGAGACCCATCCCCGCGTACCCACCGATGAGCGCCAGCCGCATGGCCCGACCCTAGCCCCCCGCGGTGAGGTCCGCCCCCGCCCCGGGCCGGGGCCGGCAGGCGTGGCCCGCCGCGGACGTCCCCGGGCCGCGGCCACCTCCGGCACGCTGGACGCCTCCCGGGGACCGGACCCACCCGGCGATAGGGTCGCCGGCATGCTGACCCGCCGCCTGGGCGCCTCCGGCCTGGCCGTCTCGCGGCTCGCCCTCGGGACGATGGCCTGGGGCACCCGCACCGAGCCGGAGGACGCCCGTGACGTCCTCACGACGTTCCGCGCCGCCGGCGGCACGCTCGTCGACACCGCGCACGGGTACGCGGGTGGCGAGGCCGAGACCCTCCTCGGGCGGCTCCTCGAGGGGCCCGACCGCGACGAGGTCGTCATCGTCACCAAGTCCGGCATCAGCCGGGCCGGCGGCGACCGGGTCGTCGACTGCTCGCGGCGAGCGATGATGCAGCAGCTCGACACGTCCCTGCGGCGGCTGCACACCGACCACGTCGACGTCTGGCTGGCCCACACGTGGGACGACGACACGCCCGTGGAGGAGACGGTGAGCGCGCTGGTGTGGGCCGTGCAGAGCGGCCGCGCCCGCTACGTCGGCGTCTCGAACCACGACGGCTGGCAGGTGGCCCGCACCCTCTCGCTGCTCGAGCGCGAGCGGGTGCCGCTCGTCGCGAACTCGGTCGAGTACAGCCTGCTCGCCCGGGGTCCCGAGCGCGAGGTCGCACCCGCGGGACAGCACCTCGGCTTCGGCCTGCTGCCGTGGTCGCCGCTCGGGCGCGGTGTCCTCGCGGGCCGCTACCAGCGCGGCATCCCCGCCGACTCCCGCCTGGCCTCGGACGAGTTCGCCCGGTTCACCGGCCGCCACGTCGGTGAGCACACCCGCGGCGTCGTCGAGGCGGTCCGCACGGCGGCCGACGGGCTGGGTGTGGCCCCTGCCGTGGTCGCCCTGGCCTGGGTCCGCGACCGCCCCGGCGTCACCGCGCCGGTCATCGGGCCGCGCACACCGGGCCAGCTGGCCACGCTGCTGCAGTCCGAGGACCTCGAGCTGCCCGAGCAGATCGTCGACGCCCTCGACGAGGTCTCGGCCGACCACGCCTAGCCGGGCCGTGCCCCGGGTGGCTCAGGCCCGCGCGTCGTCGCGGTCGTCGCCCTCGTCCTCGTCGACGTCGAGGACGTCCAGCCCGGAGTAGGGGCCGCCGTCGTCCTCGTCGTCCAGCTCGTCGTCGTCGTCCTCGTCGCCCTCGTCGTCCCCGGCGTAGATGTCGAGCGGGGTCATCTCGCCGTAGGCGTCGTAGAGCGCCCCGTCGTAGGCCTCGAAGGCGTCGGCGAGGTCCTCGTAGGCGGCGATGACCCGGGGGTCCTCGTCGCCGTGGCGGACCCGGCTGGCCTCCAGGTGCCGCTCGAAGGAGACGACGAGTCGCTCGAGCGCGGCACGCGGGTCGGCGGACATGGTGGTGACGCTACCCGCCCGTGGCGCAGAATGTGGCGATGGTCGAGTACGAGTACCTCGTCCTGAGCTTCGGACGGGACACCAACCGGGCGGACATCCGGCGCGCTCTCACCGAGCACGCCGAGTACGGCCGCTGGGAGCTCGCCCGCACCCGCACCTACATGGGGGACCGCACCCGCACCTGGTTGCGGCGCCGGATCATCCGGCCGCGACGGGCGCTCAGCACGTCGCGATGAACCGCCCGAGCACCCGGGTGCCGAAGCGCAGCGACTCCGTGGGCACCCGCTCGTCGACGCCGTGGAACATGGGCGCGAAGTCGAGGTCGGCCGGCAGCCGGAGCGGGGCGAACCCGTAGCCGGTGATGCCGAGCAGCGACAGCGCCTTGTTGTCCGTGCCGCCGGACAGGCAGTAGGGCAGCACCTCGGCGCCGGGGTCCTCCTGGCGCAGGGCCGCCACCATGGCCTCGACGAGCTCGCCCTCGAACGGCGCGTCGAGCGAGATGTCGCGGTGCAGCACCTCGACCTCGACGTGTTCGCCGGCCAGCTCGCGGATCGTCGACATCAGCTCCTCCTCGTGGCCCGGCAGGAACCGGCAGTCGACGTTGGCCGAGGCGTGCTGGGGGATGACGTTGTGCTTGTAGCCGGCGTCGAGCATGGTCACGTTGCTCGTGTCCTGCAGGGTGGCGCGCACGAACCCCTGCGCCCCGCCGAGGTGCGCCAGCAGCTCCTCGAGGTCCTCGTCGGACCACCCGGTCCCGGTGAGCTCGCTGAGGCCGTCGAGCAGCGTGCGCACCGACGGGATGTACTCGCGGGGCCACTTGTGCGCGGCGATCCGCCGCGATCGCCTCGGCGAGGCGGACGATCGCGTTCTCGTCGTTCGGGACCGAGCCGTGGCCCGCGCGGCCGGTCGCGGTGAGGCGCAGCCACGCGATGCCCTTCTCCGCGGTCTGCACGAGGTAGGTGCGCCGTCTCCGCGCCGTCGCGCGTCGGTGACGGTGACGCTGTACCCGCCGACCTCGCTCACCGCCTCGGTGACCCCCTCGAAGACCTCGGGATGGTGCCCACCATGAAGTGCGAGCCCCTGGTGCCGCCGGCCTCCTCGTCCGCGAAGAAGACGACGACGCAGGTCGCGCGGCGGCACGGCCCCCTGCGGGCGAGGTCGCGGACACAGGCGAGCATCATCGCGTCCATGTCCTTCATGTCGACGGCGCCGCGGCCCCAGACGCAGCCGTCGCGCTCGACCCCGGCGAAGGGGTCCTCCTGCCAGTCGGCGGCGTCGGCCGGGACGACGTCGAGATGGCCGTGCAGGCACAGGGCGCCCCGCCGGCGGTCGGCGCCCGGGATCCGGACGGCGACGGTGACCCGTCCGGGGTCCGACTCGTAGGTCTGCGGCTCCAGCCCCACCTCGCGCAGCAGGGCGACGACGTACTCGGCCGCGGCGGCCTCCCCCGGCCCGCTCCCGTCGCCGTAGTTGCTCGTGTCGATGCGGATCAGCTCCTGGCAGATCCGCACGACCTCGTCCTCGGGGCGCACCGTCTCACTCATGGTCAGCCACTCTAGGCCGCGGGTGCCCTGGCACGGCGCCGCGATTTCGGTCCCCGGGCGGGGACCGTGTAGTCTTCCGGGGCGTCGGGAGGCCCCTCCCCAGGGCCGACCGCGACCACTCGTCCGGGTGGCGGAATTGGCAGACGCGCTAGCTTGAGGTGCTAGTGCCCGAATAGGGCATGGGGGTTCAAGTCCCCCCTCGGACACCAGAAGACGAAGCAGGTCGTCGCGTACCCCCGGGCCTCGGTTCGGGGGTACGTCGCGTTCAGAGCACGGTGGCCGGCGGTGCCGTCGCGGGGACGCCCGGCCGCGACCCGCGGTGGCGAGCCGCGCGCGCCACCACGGCCGGCCGGAACAGCGCCGACGGTGGGTCGACCAGCGAGGTCACCCGCAGGAAGGCGCGCCCCAGCGCCGGGTCGTGTGCGGCTCCGGCCTGGACCAGGCCGACGTAGCGGCCGAGCGCCCGGGTCGCCGCGGTCCTCGGCCCCTCGACCTCGGGGAACGCCAGGTCACCCCCAGTCGACAGCGCCCACGCGACACCAGCGAGCCGTGCCGCGTGGCCCTGGAACCGGCGAGGGCGCAACGGGCCGGTGCCGAGCTGACGCCTCAGCTCCATCGCCTGGAGCGCCGCCACCGTCATCCCCTGCCCGTAGATCGGGTTGAGCGTGCACACCGCATCGCCGACGGCGACGAGGCCACCCGGCATCGGGGTCGAGTCGTACCGGTGCCAGACCGAGGTCGGATGGCGGTGGGCCACCGGGTCGGCGAGGGGCTCGGCGTCACGGAGCGCCCGTCCGATGTCCTCCAGCGCGAGGTCCCGGGCCCATCGGGTGAACGTCACCGGGTCCGTCGGCGGATGGTCGCCGAGCATCCCCATGAGCGTGACGAGGCAACGGCCACCCTCGACGAGTGAGAGGCCACCGCCGCGGGGCCTGGCCGGCGTCGGCCCGGACAGCGCCACCAGGTCGTCGCCGAGCGCACCCGGGGCGAGACGGACCTCCCGGGACGCGTAGCCGACTCCCACCGTGAGCTGCCGACGAGGCGGTCGCGGGTAGCCGAGCTGCTCCAGCCACACCGGGAGGCGGGACCCACGCCCGGTGGCGACCACCACGAGGTCGCACCAGAGCTCCTGCTCCGCGCTGCCGTCGTCGCGCCCGATCACCCGGACCGCCACCACCTCGTGGCCCGGCCGGTCGGTCACCAGGCCCACGACGTCGTGCCCTCCCATCAGCCTGACGGCCGACAGGCAGGCCACCCGGCGCCGGACCGCGTGCTCGAGCGTGGGCCGGCGCACGCACAACGCCGGCAACCCGGACGGACCCTGGGCGAACCGGTGGCCGCCGAAGCTAGCCGGGTCCTCGCCAGCATGTCGCCGACCGGCGCCCCGGCGGCCACGAGCTCGTCGGTGAGGCCCGGACACAGGGCCTCGAAGGCCTCCAGGCCACGAGCGAGGAGTCCGTGGACGTGCCGGACCTGGGGTGTGCCGCGGCGCGGACCGGCCGGGGCGGCCAGGTCGTCGCGGTCGACGACGAGCACCTCCTGATGGCTCTCGGCGAGGACGCGGGCGGCGAGCAGGCCGGCGATGCTCCCGCCCAGTACGACGGCGCGCTCGCGGCGGTCACGACGGGGTGCCGCTGGTGTGGTGACTGACATGGCGGGCCTCCTCGGGGACACCACGAAGGCTCGCGCGGGGCGGCGGTGGGTCACCAGGCCAAGCGCTGCTCACTACTGCCCACTCCTGCCCACTCCCGTTCAGTCGTCGAGGCCGGTCTCGCGGCGCCACAGGGCGGCCACGACCCGGTCCATCCCCTGGCTCAGGTGCCGCCGATAGGTGCTGTAGGGGAGCCCGAGCACCGCGGCGGCCGCCTCCTGGGTGCGGGAGGCGCTGACGTAGGTCGCCTGCACGGCCCGCCAGAGCCGGTCGTCGCGCGAATCGGTTGCGAGCGTCGCCACCGCCTCCCGCAGGACGTCGGCCAGCGGCTGACGACGGGAGCCGTCACCGGCGACGACGCGGGCCCGCGACAGGGGGTTGCGCCGGAGCAGGTCCTCGCGGTGCAGGTCGCGCATCGCCTGGCGCACGGCTGCGTCGAACTCCGGGTGCGCCAGCACGAGGAGCTCGGGCTCCCTCTCCACCGGCTGGAGGAACGAGTCGTCGGCGAGCGCCCGCTCGATCCAGCGCTGGATCATGGCGGCGACGGGCACCACCCGGAAGTCGTGGCCGAAGGTACCGAATCGCCCTCCGCTAGAATCGAAGTCGGCGCCCGCCACCCGCGGGAGGTCCGCCGCGGCGAAGAACGCCTCCCACCGCTCCGGCTCGGCCAGGGTCAGGAAGTCCCAGGCGAGGCCGCGGGTGGTCAGCTGGCGCTGCAGCGTGAGGATGGGCACGGCGTTGAGGGTCGGCGACGGGTCCTGGTAGGCCGCAGCGTCGACCACGAAACGGCAGTGCGTCACCACCTCGTGCGGTCGCGGCGGGCCGCTGGCCTCGACGTGGCGCCAGGCGGCCGCCGTGCCCGGGTCGAGCACCCGGTCCTCGCTGCTCGCCGCGGTGAGGTCGAGCAGCACGATCACCCCACTCACCGGATCCCCTGGTCCCCGGACGACGTGGAAGGCGTCCGGCTGGCGCGCGAGCCAGTGCTCGGCCACGCGGGCCGATTCCTCGCCCTCGGCGTCGCGGATGGCGGCGACCATCTCGGCATGCTCCTCCGGACGTGCCACCTCGGGGTAGTGGTCCCCGAAGGACCCCCACGCGACGGGTGCGGCGACGCTGCGCAGGCTACGGAAGCAGTACTTCAGGTCCCCGATGGCCCGTTGCTGCTCGCGACCGTCGGTGTGGAGCACCCGCGACATCGTGTGGGCCTGCACACCCCGGAACACCTCGCGGTAGCCCTCGGGGTCCCGCCGGCGCAGCTCCGCGTCGAGGAGGTCCCGGGCGAGGTCGTGAGGGACCAGCCCGGATGCCGCGTTCTCGACGCAGGAGAGGTCCTGGAGCCACGCGTAGGTCGTGTGGGCGAGCTGGGGCTCACCGAGAACGTGACGCAGGAGCTCCTCGGTGGTGAACCGGGCGACGGCCGAGATCTCCAGGGCGCGCCGATGGGTGGCGGACGGCGCGTCCGCCACCATGTGCTGGAGCAGCCGGGGTACCAGCTCACCGGGCAGCTCTGCCGAGAGGTCGTGCTCGGGGTCCCTTGCCAGGACGTCGACGACCAGGGCCAGCGCGAGCGGGTGGCCGTGGGTGAGGGCGACGACGTCCGCGTGCCGCTCCGTCGGCACCCCCCGGCGCTCCAGGTAGGCGCGCGCGTCGTCACTGCTCAGGTTGCGGAGCGTGACCACTCGCAGCCGTTCCGACCAGGCCGGGTCGGCACGCCATTCCGGCCTCGCGGGAGCGCGGCCCGCGAGCACGGTGATCGCCGAGCTCGGGAGCCGCGGCAGAAGCTGCTCGCGGAACCAGCCGTCCAGGGACTCGACCCGTTCGTAGCCGTCGACGAGCAGGACCAGTCGCTCGTCGTCCCCGCAGCTGATCGGCCCGTCGTCCGCCGGTATCTCCACCTGACCACTCAGCGCCTCGAGGACGGCCCGCGGGGTCTGCTGGAGGTCGCGGCCGTCGAGCCGGACGACGCAGCACCCGGCGTCGCGACCCGCGTCGGCGTACGCATCCAGCACAGCGGTCTTCCCCACCCCGCCGGGACCTGAGAGGTGCAGCACCGCGAAGTCGCCGTCGTCCAGGGCACGGGCGAAGAGCTCGAGCTCGGCCCGACGGGCGACGAAGAGAGCCCGTCGGCGCGCCACGAGGTGCTCGCCGATGGTCCCGACCACCGCCCGAGACATGCATCCCATCCTGACAGAGCACCCGGGCGGCCGATGGCCGTGCGCGTCACCCGGAGAAGTCGTCGACGGCGGCCTGGAGGTCGGCGAGCAACGGGTCGAGCGAGGCGGCCGCCTCCGGGGAGACCTTCCCGTCCCCGACCGCGGCGTCGTACGTCGCCGACAGCCGGTCCATCGCGTCGGCGACCTTCACGGGGTCCCCGTCGCGGACCGCCTTGTCGAGCTCTCGCACCCCGGCGTCGAGGCCCTTGGCCGCGTCCTTGTCCAGGGTGCCGTCCTGCTCGAGGGCCTGCGCCTGGTCGGAGAACGCCGCGAGGGCGGCGCCGACGGCCGCGGCGGGGTCCACGGTGGGGGTGGGACTCGCGGTGGTGGGTGACGGTGTCGTGGGTGTTGCGGTGGGTGTCGGGGTGGGCGGGGTCTCGGACGCGCTCTCGGTCGTGGTGACGGTCGGGCTCGAGGTCGGCTCCGACCGCGAGGACAGGGCCCACCAACCGAGCAGGGCCAGGGCGAGCACGGCCACGGCGGCGAGCACCCACATCGGGGCGGCGGACCCCCGCCGCTGCGGGTCCGGGCCCGTGGACGGCGAGGCCGGTGGGAGGGGCGCCACGGGCGGCGGGGGCTCGACCATCCGGGCGGTGGCGTCACCCGCCGCGAGCACGGTGGTGGCGGCGGCGCCACCCGGCGCCACCCGCCCCTCGATCGCGGCGACGACCGAGGCCGCTCCCGCCGGGCGTGCGTCGGGGTCCTTGGCGAGCAGGGAGGTGACGAGGCCGACGAGCCACGCGGGCGTCTCGGGGCGGGCCTGCCGCAGGTCCGGCACGGGGTCGTTGGCGTGCATCATCATCGTCGCCACGGGAGTGGGCCCCGAGAAGGGCGGCCGTCCGGCGAGCAGCGCGTAGAGCACGCACCCGAGCGCATAGAGGTCGGCGCGGCCGTCGACGCGGCCCCCCATGGCCTGCTCCGGGGCCAGGTACTCGGCCGTGCCCATGACGGTGTGGGTGGCGGTGAGCGCCTGCGAGCCGGTGGACTCCCCCAGCTGGGTGATGCCGAAGTCGAGCACGCGCACCCGCCCGTCGGCCGCGTAGACGATGTTGCCGGGCTTGATGTCGCGGTGCACGAGCCCTCGCGCGTGGGCGGCGTCCAGGGCGGCGGCCACCTGCCGGCCCACCTCCTCCACCTCGGCCTCGGGCAGGGGGCCCTCCCGCAGCCGCTCGGCCAGGCTCGGCCCCGGGAGCAGCTCCATGACGAGGAACGCCGTGTCACCCTCGACGCCGCTGTCGTGGACGGTGACGATGTTCGGGTGGCTCATGCCGGCGGTCACCCGCGCCTCGCGCTCGAACCGGGCCGCCCCGGACTCGTCGGGGACGGTCCGCAGGTCGATGGTCTTGACCGCCACCTCGCGCCCCAGGACGGTGTCGGTGGCGCGCCAGACCTGACCCATGCCGCCGCGCCCGATGGCGTCCTCGAGCTCGTAGCGGTCGGCGAGTCGTCGTCGTTCGGTGCTCATCAGGGGCAGCCTAGCCACGCACCGTTAGCCTGAAGGACGTGCTGGAGACCGTCACCGCCTGCCGCTACGTCGTGCCGCTGCGCGAGGGTGGCTCGCTGCCGGGGCTCGTCGAGGCCGACGACCTCGGCACCTACGTCGTCAAGTTCACCGGCGCCGGCCAGGGCCGCAAGGTGCTCGTCGCGGAGGTGATCGTCGGCGGGCTGGCCCGCCGGCTCGGCATCCCGACGCCGCGCCTCGTCGTCGTCGACATGCCGCAGGCCATCGCCCGCTACGAGGCCGACGAGGAGGTGCAGGACCTGCTCACGGCCAGCCCCGGCCACAACCTCGGGGTCGACTTCCTTCCCGGTGCCTTCGGCTACGACGGGTCCCGACGGCCGTCCGCGCAGGACGCCGGCGCGATCCTCTGGCTCGACGCGTACACCGCCAACGTCGACCGGACCTGGGCCAACCCGAACCTCGTCACCTGGCACGGCCGCACCTGGGCGATCGACCACGGGGCGGCGCTGTGGTTCCACCACGGCTGGCCGAGCCGGCCACCGGACGTCGGCCGGTTCGTGGCCCAGCCGTTCGACCCCGCCGGGCACGTGCTCGCGCACGAGGCCGCCCCGCTCCCGCACAGCCACGAGCGGCTGGCGCCCCTCGTCACCGAGCAGCTCGTCCACGAGGTGGTCGCGGAGGTGCCCGAGGAGTGGCTCGAGACCACCGGCAGCCTCCCCGACACCGACACCGTCCGCTCCGCCTACGCCGAGCACCTGCTCCTCCGGCTGGCCGACACCCGTGCGTGGATCGGAGGCTCCCGATGACCCACCCCTACCAGTACGTCGTCCTCCGGTACGTGCCGCGCGTCGACCGGGGCGAGTGCCTCAACGTCGGGGTCGTGGTGCACTCCCAGTCGGCCGGGGTGCTGCGCTGTGCGTGGCACGTCGACGCCGACCGGCTGCGCGTGCTCGACCCCGACCTCGACATCGCGGGGCTCGAGGCGTCGCTGGGGGCCGTCGAGTCGATGTGCGGTCATCCCCCGGCAGAGGCCGACGCGGTGCTCTCGACGCAGGGCAAGCGCTTCGGGTGGCTGAGCGCCCCGCGCTCGACGGTCCTGCAGCCCGGCCCGGTGCACGGCGGCTCGGCCGCGGACCCGGCCGCGGAGGCCGACCGCCTCGTCGACCGGCTCGTCCGGTAGGCCGCTCAGGCACGGGCCCTCGGCACCCGCAGCGCCCAGGCGGCCACGGCCCCCGCTGCGGCCACGTTGAGCGAGTCCACCCCCCCGGCCATCGGGATGGTGACCGTGAGGTCCACCGCGGCGAGCGTGCGCGGCGACAGGCCGTCGCCCTCGGTGCCGAGGACGAGCGCCAGCCGGTAGGGCGGGGCGGCGGCGAGGTCGTCGAGCGACACGGCGTCGTCGCCCAGGGCCAGGGCCGCCACGGTGAACCCGGCGTCGTGCAGCGTCGCCACCGCTCCCGGCCACGGCTCGACCCGGGTCCACGGCACCTGGAAGACGGTCCCCATCGACACCCGGATCGCCCTGCGGTAGAGGGGTCCGCGCACCGCGGGGTCACGAGCACGGCGTCGGTGCCGAGCGCCGCCGCAGACCGGAACACCGCGCCCACGTTGGTGTGGTCCACGACGTCCTCGAGGACGAGGACGCGACGGGCTCCGTCGAGCACCTCGGCCACCGGCCGCAGGGCCGGGCGCTCCATCGAGGCCAGCGCCCCGCGGTGGAGGTGGAACCCGGTGAGCCGCTCGATGACGTCGTGCTCGCCGACGTACACCGGGACGCCGTCGCGCTCGGCGGCGGCGACGACGTCCGCCAGGTCGGTCAGCCAGCGCTGCGCCATGAGGAAGGCGCGCGGGCGGTGCCCGGCGGCGAGGGCCCGGCGGATCACCTTCTCGGACTCGGCGAGGTACAGCCCGTGCTCCGGCTCGAGGCGGCGCCTCAGCGCCACGTCGGTGAGCCCGACGAAGTCGGCCAGCCGGGGGTCGCCGGGGTCGGTCACACGGGTCGGCACGCCGGACACGCTAGGCGACGGCGGCTCCTCACCCGCGCGGCGGGCGGACGTCGTCCGGCATCGGGATGGTGGTGCGGTGCTCACGGCGCGCGGGCTGCAGCGTGGCCTCGCGCAGCGCCCGCACGTCGGCCTTCGGTCGACGGTCCGCGGTCAGCAGGCCGTTCGCCTCCTGCTCGACGTCCGTGAGCTGGGTCCAGCAGAAGCCGGCGACGTCGGGACTCGACACCACGGCCGAGACGAACGCGCGGTAGCTGTCGGCGAGCGCCTCGGGGCCGGGCACCGTGTGGAACCCCCACGTGTCCTCCGCATCGAAGGCCACGCCCCCGAACTCGCTGACGACGATGGGCTGGCCGTCGTCGACGAAGCCGTCCAGGTAGATGGGGTGGTGCAGGGGCCGGGAGGCGACCGTCGTCGCGCGGTCGGCGAGGCGCTCCCCCACGGCGTCGGGGTCGCCGTAGTCGTGGATCGTGCACACGTCGGTGAGGGCGTGCTCCCACCCGTCGTTCGACACCACGAGGCGGGTCGGGTCCAGCGACTTGGTCAGGTGGTACATGGCGAGCAGGTGGTGGCGCTGCCGCTCGTCGGACCCGAAGGCCACCGAGGGCACCCCCCAGCTCTCGTTCATCGGCACCCAGACGATGATGCACGGGTGGTTGCGGTCCCGCACCACCGCCTCCTGCCACTGGCGGCTCACCTCCGCCACGTACCCGGAGGAGAAGCGGAAGGCGCTGGGCATCTCCTCCCAGACGAGGAACCCCAGCCGGTCGGCCCAGTACAGGTAGCGTGGGTCCTCGATCTTCTGGTGCTTGCGCGCGCCGTTGAACCCCAGCTGCTGGGCGAGCTCGATGTCGGCGCGGATGGCCTCGTCGCTCGGTGCCGTGTAGCCCGACTCCGGCCAGAACCCCTGGTCGAGCACCAGCCGCTGGTAGACCGGCCTGCCGTTGAGCAGCACCCGCCCGTCGTGCGTCGACACCGAGCGCATCCCGACGTAGGTGCGCACGAGGTCCAGCACGCGTCCGTCGTCCCCCAGCACCTCCAGGGTGAGGTCGTACAGCCGCGGCTTCGCCGGGTGCCACGTCGCGATCCCCCGGAACTCGAGCACCTTGGCGTCCCTCGCCGACAGCGTCTCGTCCAGCCGCCAGCGTCGGCGCACCTGGGTGTCCTGGACCCCCACGACGTCGCGCACGACGACGGCGTCCTCTCGCGCGATGGTGACCCGCACGTCCCGACCGACGGCGGCCTCGGAGAGGGTCAGGGTGACGTCGACCGACGCGTCGGGGAGGTCGGGCACCACGAGGGCGTCGAGCACCGCCGCAGCCGGCACGGCCTCGAGCCAGACGGTCTGCCAGATCCCCGTCGTGCCGCGGTAGAACACGTACTCCGGCCGCGTCCGCCAGTACTGCTTCCCCCGGGGCTGGGCCAGGTCGTCGTGGTCGTCCTCGACCCGGACGACGACGACGTTGGTCCCCGGCCGCACCGCATCGGTGACGTCGGCGGTGAGGGGCGTGTACCCCCCACGGTGCGAGCCGACGCTGATCCCGTTGATCCACACGGACGCGTCGTGGTCGGCGGCGCCGATGTGGAGCAGCAGGCGGTCGGACCCCTCGGTGAGCCCGGTGGCCTCGAAGCGCCGTCCGTACCAGACCACCGTGTGCAGCGCCGGGTCGTCGAGGCCCGACGCCTGCGTGTGCGGTGCGAAGGGGACGACGATCTCGCGGTCGAAGGGGACGCCGCCCTCCAGCCCGTCGGCGTCCAGGGCATACCAGGCGTCACGCCGGCCGACGTCGCCGTCGTCGACGGCGAACCGCCAGGTGCCGTTGAGGTTGCGCCACCGGTCACGCCGCCACTGCGGCCGCGGGTACTCCGGCCTGGGGAGGTCGCCGAGGTCACTCATCGCACGGCTCCCACCCGGCCGCCGCCGGTGCCCGCAGCCCCGCCTGCGCACCCGCACGACCGTCGACACACCAGCTCGACGGGCAGGAGCACCGGCCGGTCCGTCGCCTCGTCGGCCTCGTCCTCGTCGAGGAGCAGCCGCACGGCTCGGGCGCCGGTCTCGGCGAAGGGCAGGCGGACCGTGCTCAGCGTCGGCACCGTGTGCGCCGCAGTCGGGATGTCGTCACACCCGATGACGGCGAGGTCCTCGGGCACGCGCAGGCCGCGGTCGCTCGCCGCGTGCAGGGCCCCGATCGCCATGAGGTCGTTCTGCACGTAGAGCGCGGTGACCTCCGGGTGACGGTCCAGCACGGCCGAGGCGGCGGCGTAGCCGCCGTCCGGCTGCCAGTCGCCCTCGGCGACCCGGCCCGGCACCTTCTCGAGCCCGGCCGCCTCCAGCGCCGTCCGGTAGCCCCGCGCGCGCGAGCGCGCCACACGCCGGGTCATGGTGCCGGTGACCATCCCGATGTGCTCGTGGCCGATCTCGACCAGGTGCGCCGTCGCCAGCCGCGCCGTCTCGCACTGGTCCGAGCCGACGAGGCGCACCCCACCCCCCGCCACGGCGTGGATGCTGGCGACCGGGACCGGTCCACGCAGCAGCGCACTCAGCCGCGCGTCGACCTCGAGCCGGGGGGCGGCGAGGACGATGCCGACGACCCGCCGCTCCAGCAGGGTACGCAGGGAGCGCTCGCCGTCGTCGGACCCGGTGCCGACGCTGACGATCAGCACCGAGTGCCGGCGTCGCCGCGCCTCGTCCTCCGCCCCGGTGACGAACCGGGCCACGATGTGGTCGCTGAGGTCGCCCACCACGATGCCGATCGTCCGGGTGCGGCGGGTGACCAGGCTGCGGGCGACGTCGTTCGTCACGTACCCGAGGGCCTCGGCGCTGGCGTGGATGCGGTCGCGCGTGGCCGGCGCCACCGTGCCTCCACCACGCAGCACCTTGCTCGCCGTCTGGAAGCTCACCCCGGCCCGTTCGGCGACGTCCTTGATCGACGGCCGCCGGGGAGCGTCCGCTCCGGGCTCGGCCACCGTGGTCACCCGCCGGGGACCCGGCGTCCGGCGGTCGCCGCGGCGTCCGGACCGGCCAGGCCCGCCGTCTCCAGCCGCTGACCGACCAGCCGCTGAGCCCGCTCCAGTGCCTCCTCGGGGGCCACCCCCGTGAGCCAGGTCGACTCCACCTGGGTCTTCAGCACGTCCTCGATGGGCTGCCAGTTGCCCACCTGCGGCAGCAGGCGCGCCTGGTCCACCGCCCCCGTGGCGAAGTTCGACCGCTGGGGTGCGTCCTCGAACTCGGCGCTGTCCAGGACGGACTGGACCGCGGGCAGGTGGCCGGTGCCGATCGCCCACGCGGCGTCGTTCTCGCTGAGGAACGCCACGAACGCGAGGGCCTCGGCGTAGTTCTCGGGGGTGTCCTGCACGGGGATCACCCACACGTGCGAGTTCGCCCACGCCGCCGGCTGGTCGTACAGCGTCGGGAAGGGCACGACCTCGTAGTCGAACGGGGCCTCGTCGGCGTACTGGTTGACCACCCAGGTCCCGTTGTGGAGCACCGCTGCGTCCCCGTTGAGGAAGGCGGTCTGGGCCGCCGTGTAGTCCTCGGTCGGGCTCGCGAAGCCGCCGTCGAACACCGCGTTCATGAACCTCAGCGCCTCCAGGGCCTCCGGTGTGTCGAGTGTCGCGACCGTACCGGACTCGTCGGTGATGGTCCCGCCCTGCTGGTACAGGAGGGTCAGGAACATCATGACGCTCAGGGCGAACTGGTTGGCGTCGATGGCGAAGTACCGGGCCCCGGTCCGCTCCTGGAGCTGCGCCGCCTGCTCGAGGAACTCCTCGGGGCTGGTGGGCAGCACCGGCTCACCGTCGTCGTCGACGAGCCCGGCCTCCGCGAAGAGGTCGCGGTTCAGGTGCCACAGGTTGGTGTGCACGTCGAAGGGCACGCCGTAGGTCCTGCCGTCGAACGTGACCGCCTCGCGGGCGGGGTCGGTCCAGCCCGACGGGTCCACGCCGGCGTCGGCGAGGACGTCGTCGAGGGGGACCAGGAGGTCGCGTGCGGCGTAGTCGGGCAGGTTGGCGGCATGCATCACCGCCACGTCGGGGGGCGAGCCGCCGGCGTACGTGGCGTTCAGCGTGTCGTAGTACGCCGCGAACTGGGCGCCGCCGAGGCGCTCGATGGTGATGTCGTCGGGGTTGTCGGTGTTGAACGCGTTGGTGAGGATCTGGATCACCTCGCACTCGCTGGTGGCCCGCGAGACGTCGGTGACGCCCAGGGTGGAGTCCTCGCAGTCACCGAAGAACCGCGCGAGCTCCACCGCCCTCGCCTCCACCGGGTCCGCCGCCAGCTCGGCCTCCTCGGCGGCCGGGTCGGGCGCCTCGCGGGGCGCCACCATCCCGCAGCCGGCGACGACGGTCACCGCGCCCAGCGTCGCGGCGGCGACGGCCGTGCGCAGGGCACGCCCCCGGCGCCTGGCGGCCGGCCGGGCGCTCACTTGCCACCACTCCCCACGGAGATGCCTCGGATCAGGTGTCGCTGGAAGACCACGAACAGGATGAGCAGCGGCGCCGCCGCCACGACGCCGCGCGCCATCAGGGACCCGAGCTCGGTCGCCTGGGCGAAGTTGCCCTGCAGCGACGCCAGCCCCGTGGTGATGGTGAACATCTCCGGCTGGGTCGCCGAGACGAGCGGCCACAGGTAGTCGTTCCAGGTGAGGATGAAGGTGAAGATGCCCAGCGCCGTCAGGGCGGGGACGGAGAGCGGGAGCAGCACCCGGGTGAAGATGACCCACCGGCTGGCGCCGTCGACCGCGGCAGCCTCCTCGATCTCGTGCGGCAGGGCACGGAAGAACTGGGTCATGATGAACACGCCGAGGGGTGCGGCGATCCGAGGCAGCGCGAGGGCGCTGTACGTGTTGTGCAGGTCCACCTCGCTGAACATGAGGAACTGCGGGATGAACATGGCCTCCTTGGGCACCATCAGGCCGGCGAGCACGAAGGGGAACAGGAACCACTTCCCGCGGAACTGCAGCCGGGCGAAGGCGTACCCGGCCATCGGACAGGGACCAGGGTGCGCGATGGTGGTGACTCCGGTGACGATGAGCGAGTTCAGCAGCCAGCGCGGGAGTCAGCCCGACGTCGAGGACGTCCCCGTAGTTGGACAGCGTGGGGTCGAGGGGCACCAGGCTGGTCGTGTTGGTCGTCAGCGCCTCGTTGTCGGAGACGCGGACAGCGACAGCATCCACACCAATGGGGTGAGCCACACCAGGCCGCGAAGCCGAGGACGCCGACCAGCAGGAGCTGTCGGATCCGCCGGCGGCTCAGCCCACCGCGCGCGGGGGCCGCGGGAGTGCGCTCGCGTCGCGTGAGGTCGTCGTGCGTGCTCATGCCTCCGCTCTCCTCTCGCATCACCTTGAGCTGGACGACCGAGACGACCAGCATCACCAGGAACAGGAACGACCGACTGGGCGGCCGCGTAGCCGAGCTGGAACTCGCGGAAGCCCGCCTCGTAGATGTTCTGGATCAGCACCCTCGTCGAGTCCGCCGGCCCGCCGCGGGTCAGGATGTAGACCTGCCCGAAGATCTGGAAGGAGCGATCACCTGAGCACGGTGACGAGCACGATCGTGCGCTCCAGCCCGGGCACCGTGACGTTCCGGAACGTTGCCCACGGACCCGCACCGTCCAGGGTCGCGGCCTCGTACAGGGACGGCTCGATGTCCTGCAGCCCCGCGATGAACAGGACGAGGTTGAACCCCATCGTCCACCAGAGGGTCACCACGACGATCGCCGGCAGCGCCAACGACGGGTCGGTCAGCCAGGACACCGGCTCGAGCCCGATCGCCTCGAGCAGGCGGGCGATCAGCCCGAGGTCGGGGTTGAGCAGGAACCCCCAGATGAGGGTGAGGACGGCGACGGACAGGACGTACGGCGCGAAGAACGCGGCCCTGAGGACGGCGACGTAGCGGCCGCTGCCGTTGAGGAGCAGGGCGAGCCCGAGGGCGACACCGACGATGACGGGGGTCGAGAGCGCCACGAAGACGATGGTGTTGCCGAAGGAGGTCCAGAACAGGGCGTCGAACCAGGCGTCGTCCGGACCCGGGTGCAGGCCGAGGAGGATGCCGAAGACGACGACCACGCCCGCCGCGAGGACCGATGCCCGCCGCATCGAGATGCTGCGCCTGGCCAGGAGGAGGGCGATCACGACGAGGAGGACGAGCCCGACGATCCGCCAGACGAGCAGGTGGGTCAGGTCCCAGGTGAGCCCGGTGGCCCCGAGCATGTCGACGTAGTTGTCGAGCCCGATGAACTCCCGCCGCGACGGGTCGAGCAGGTCCCAGCGGAACAGGCTCATCAGGCCCGCCTGCACCACGGGGTAGATCTGCAGGACCGTGTAGACGAGGAGGAACGGGAGGAGGAACAGCCAGGCGTCGACCGTCTCCCGGTTCCGCGCCACCCAACCCGCCCCGGTCCGACGTGGGTGCTCGGCCCGCCCCTGGACCCGTGTTCGCTGCTGCGTCAGCGTCACAGCTGCCTCCCTCTGCCGTCGACCGGCGAACGGGTGCACCGCCATTAGGCGAACGTTCGCCTCGTCCGAGTAGTCTGGCGCGCCCGTCCGCCGACGTCAAGGGGTCGAAGCCTGGGCCGGGGGTGTGCCGGCGGCTCGTCCCGCTACGGGAAGGCGACGAGCTTCACGACGGCCACGACACCGATGACGACGATGACGCCGCGCAGGACCGGCGGCGGCAGCCGGCGTCCGACGGTGGCCCCGAGCACTCCCCCGAGCGTCGACCCGGCGGCGATCAGCACGACGACTAGCCAGTCGACGCGGTCCGCGGCGACGAGGAGGAAGACGACGGCCGCGACCGCGTTGACCCCCGTCGCGAGGACGTTCTTGTACCCGTTCAGCCGCTGGAGCGGCTCGCTCGACAGCGCGCCCATGATCCCCATGAGCAGCACCCCCTGGGCCGCACCGAAGTAGCCGCCGTAGACCCCGGCGCCGAGCACCCCGGCCTGCATCGCCGTCCGGTGGGACCGCTCCGAGCCGAGACCCGCCGCCCGGCGCTGGGCCGCCCACCGGTTGATCCGCGGGCCGAGCAGGACCAGGACGACGCCCAGCAGCACCAGGGCCGGCACCACGGCACGGAAGACCTCCTCGTCGAGCGCGAGGAGCAGCAGGGCGCCGGCGAGGCCACCGATCAGCGACATCGGGAGCAGCCGCCGCACCGTGGGCGCCGCGCCGACGAGCTCACCGCGATAGCCGACCGCCCCGGTGAACGAGCCCGGCACCAGGCCGATGTTGTTCGACACGTTGGCGGTCAGCGGCGGCACGCCGACGAGGAGCAGCGTCGGGAAGGTGATCAACGTGCCCGAGCCGACGATGGTGTTGATCGTCCCCGCCCCCAGCCCGCGCGAGGACGACGAGCAGGGCCTCACCGACGGACACCCGGACACCCTAGTGCGGGCGTCCGGGTGTCCGGTCGGGGGTGCGGCGCGCCGGTCAGGAGCGGCCGGGCCCCTCGGCGCCGGGCTCCTCGCCGTAGCCGGGAGGCGGAGGGGGCGGGGCCGGAGCGGCCGGGGGCTCGGCGAGCGGACCGCCCTCGGGAGCAGGTGGCGCGGTGGGCGTGGCCGGTGGCACCGCCCCCGCGGGCGGCGCCGGTGTGGCCGGGGAAGCCTGCGGGGCCTCCCGCGGTGGCACCGCGTCGGCGCCCCGTCCGACCGGCGGCTGGACCCGCGAGGTGGGGGTGGCGTGCTCCTCGGCCTCCATGCTCGACTGGGCGGCCTGGCCGCGGGCCCGGGCGAGGGCCTCGGCCGGGTCCTCGAGGGTGGTCTCCTCGAACGCCCCGCCGATCTCACCCGGGTCGACCCACTCGTCGTCGCCGGCGCCGTCGAAACCGCCCTGACCGCGTCCGAGCATCCCGCCGATGCCCTTGAGCGCATCGGTGAGCTCGCTCGGGACGATCCACATCTTGTTCGAGTCGCCACGGGCGATCTGCGGCAGGACCTGGAGGTACTGGTAGGCGAGCAGCTTCTGGGTGGGCTTGCCGCGGTGGATCGCGTCGAAGACCTGCTGGATGGCACGCGCCTGGCCCTGGGCCTCGAGGATGCGGGCCTGGGCCGAGCCCTCGGCGCGCAGGATGGCGCTCTGCTTCTCCCCCTCGGCGGTGAGGATCTGGCTGGCCTTGGAGCCCTCGGCCGTGAGGATGATGGCGCGACGCTCACGCTCGGCCTTCATCTGCTTCTCCATCGACTCCTGGATCGACTGGGGCGGGTCGATGGCCTTGAGCTCGACCCGGTTGACGCGGATGCCCCACTTGCCGGTGGCCTCGTCCAGGACGCCACGCAGCTGACCGTTTATCTGGTCGCGGCTGGTCAGGGTCTGCTCCAGGTCGAGCGAGCCGATGACGTTGCGCAGCGTGGTGACGGTGAGCTGCTCGATGCCGGAGATGAAGTTGGCGATCTCGTACACCGCCGACTTCGGGTCCATCACCTGGTAGTAGATGACGGTGTCGATCGACACGACGAGGTTGTCGCTCGTGATGACCGGCTGCGGCGGGAACGAGACGACCTGCTCGCGCTGGTCGATGTTGGCCCGGACGATGTCGACGAACGGCACGAGGAAGTGCAGCCCGCCCTGGAGGGTGCGGGAGTAGCGGCCGAGCCGCTCGATGATCAGGGCCGTCTGCTGGGGGACGATCCGCACGGTGCGGACGATGACGATGACGACGAAGATGGCCAACAGGGCCAGGACGACGAGGTAGATGATCCCGTCCATGGGGCTCGCCTTTCGGTCGGGCGCCGGAGGCGCGCGGTCAGGTGGTCGGGTCGGGGGGAACGGGGGCGACGATCGCGGTGGCGCCCTGGATGGCGATGACCCGCACCTCGTCCCCGGGGGCGGCGGGTGGGCTGCCCTCGGCGAGGCGGGCCGACCAGGTCTCACCGGCCAGCTTGACGCGCCCGTCGGTCTCGGTGACGGCCTGGAGGACCCAGGCGCGGCGGCCGACGAGGCCGTCGGCGCCGATCCGGTGGTCGACCTCGCTGTCGAGGAACTTGCGCCGGATCATCGGTCGGATCACGCCGAGGAGGAGCAGCGCGGCTGCGATGGCGACGACGACCTGGAGCCAGAACGGCGCCCCGAGGGCGGCTGCGACGGCACCGGCGAGGGCCCCGCCGGCGAACATGAGGAAGACGAAGTCGACGGTGGCGGCCTCGATCGCCGCCAGCACGATCGCGACGCCCAGCCAGCCGAGCCAGTAGTTCTCCGTCAGCCAGTCCATCGGGTCTCCCTTCCGTGGTGGGCCCTCGCCCGGTTCGACGACCGGAGGGGCGCCGGGGTTCCGCGCGGGTCAGCGGGCACGAGCCGCAAACCGCTGCCCCCGCTGCTCCAGGTCGAGCGGCATGCCGAAGGTGCGCTCCAGGTTCTCGGCGGTCAGCGTCATCTCCACCGGCCCCTGGGCGACGACCCCGCCGTCGCGCAGCAGGAGCACATCGGTGAAGTGGGGCGGGATCTCCTCGACGTGGTGGGTGACGAGCACGAGCGCCGGCGCGTAGAGGTCGCCGGCCAGGTCGCCGAGCCGACGGACGAGGTCCTCGCGCCCACCCAGGTCGAGGCCGGCCGCGGGCTCGTCGAGGAGCATCAGCTCGGGGTCGGTCATCAGCGCGCGGGCGATCTGCACGCGCTTGCGTTCGCCCTCGGACAGGGTGCCGAAGCGACGGTCGACGAGGTGGCTGGCGCCGAGCGCCTCGAGCAGCTCGGTGGCGCGGCCCTCGTCCATCCGGTCGTAGGCCTCACGCCACCGGCCGACGACACCGTACGAGGCGGTGACGACGACGTCGCCCACCCGTTCGCGCGGCGGGATGCGGTCGGCGAGGGCAGCCGAGGAGAGCCCGATCCGCGGCCGGAGCTCGAACACGTCGACGGCCCCGAGGACCTCGCCGAGCACCCCCACGACACCGGTGGTCGGGTGGATCCGGGCGGCCGCGAGCTGGAGGAGCGTGGTCTTCCCGGCACCGTTGGGCCCGAGGACGACCCAGCGCTGCCCCTCCTCGACCTCCCACGTGACGTCGTCGAGGATCACCGTCCCGTCGCGGACGACGCTCACGCCGGCCAGGGCCAGGACGTCACTCATGGCCCCGACCCTAGTTGACCGCCCCGCACCCGACGGGGCGGCGCGCCCCTCACCCGGCGCGCAGCGGCCCGCCGTCGCGGCCGTGGCCGTCGGCGACGACCTCGGCCATGACCGAGAGGGCGATCTCACCGGCGCTGCGGCCCCCGATGGACAGGCCCGCGGGCAGGTGCAGCCGCCCCAGCTGCGCGTCGTCGAACCCCTCCGAGCGCAGCTGCCCGAGCAGCGTGGCCGAGCGGTGCCGGCTCGCCATCATCGCCACGTACCCGACCCCGGAGCGCACCGCGCCCCGCAGCAGGTCGTAGCCCCCCTCGGCGTCGTGGTCGCACACGACGAGGGCGTCGACGTGGCCGAGCGAGCGCGCCTCCTCCTGCGTCGGCGGGACCTCGAGGAGCAGCGCCTCCCACCCGGTGGCCTCGGCGATGGCGAGGAGCGCCCGGGCGATGTGGTTGTCGCAGACGACGACGAGGCGTCCGAGCGGCCCGTCGACCGGCTCGGCACCGCTCCCCCGGACGGGGTCGTGGCGCGTGTCGGCGTCGCTCACCCGCCGAGGACCTCCTCGTAGACCTCGACCGTCCGGTCGCCGATGGTGTCCCACGAGAACGACTCCACGGCGCGCCGTCGCCCGGCCACCCCCATCCGCGCGGCCCGGTCGGTGTCGGCGACGGCCTCGTCGAGGGCGGCGGCGAGGTCGGCGACGAAGCGGTCCTCGTCGACCGGGGTGCCGGTGCCGTCCTGGACCTGCTCGATGGGGACCAGCCAGCCGGTCTCGCCGTCGACGACGACCTCCGGGATGCCGCCGGTGGCCGTCGCCACGACGGGCAGCTCGCAGGCCATCGCCTCGAGGTTGACGATGCCGAGCGGCTCGTAGACGGACGGGCAGGCGAAGACCGTGGCCGCCGAGAGGATCGCGATGACCTGGTCGCGCGGGAGCATCTCCGGGATCCAGACCACGCCGTCGCGGTCGCGGCGCAGGCCCTCGATGAGCGCCTCGACCTCGGCCTTGATCTCGGCGGTGTCCGGGGCGCCGGCGAGCAGCACCAGCTGGACCTCGGGCGGGAGCTGCGCGGCGGCGCGCAGGAGGAAGGGCAGCCCCTTCTGCCGGGTGATCCGCCCGACGAACACCACGCTCGGGCGGTCGGGGTCGACCCCGTGCCGGCGCACCACGTCGGCGTCGGCCCGGCGCGTCCACAGCTCGGAGTCGATCCCGTTGTGCACGACCTTGACCTTGCCCGGATCGACGTCGGGGTAGGCCCGCAGGATGTCCTGGCGCATGCCCTCGCTCACCGCGATCACGGCCGCCGCACCGGAGTACGCGGTCTTCTCGACCCACGAGGAGAGCCGGTAGCCGCCGCCGAGCTGCTCGGCCTTCCACGGTCGCATCGGCTCCAGGCTGTGGGCGGACAGCACGTGCGGGACCCCCTCGAGGAGCCCGGCGACGTGGCCGGCGAAGTTGGCGTACCAGGTGTGGGAGTGCACGAGGTCGGCCCCGGCGCACGCCGCCGCCATCGTGAGGTCGACCCCGAGGGTGCTGAGCGCGGCGTTGGTTCCGTCGAGCTCGGGAAGGTCCGGGTGGCTGGTCGTCCCGTCCTCGTCCCGCGGTCCGCCGAACGCATGGACCCGGACGTCGAGGTCGGGCCGCGCGCGCAGCGCGCGGGCCAGCTCGGTGACGTGGACTCCCGCGCCCCCGTAGATCGACGGGGGGTACTCCTTGGTCAGGATGTCGATGCGCACTTTGTCACCCTAGCCAGCGCTCCGCCCTCGCCGGGAGTGCCGGAACCCAATAGCGTGGGGCCATGGCCTACCGCAGTGGAAGAAAGGTCCTCGTGATCGTCCTCGCCGGGGGGGAGGGCAAGCGCCTGATGCCGCTGACGGCCGACCGTGCCAAGCCCGCCGTCCCGTTCGGTGGCATCTACCGCCTCATCGACTTCGCCCTCTCCAACGTGGTGAACTCCGGCTACCTCAAGGTCGTGGTGCTCACCCAGTACAAGTCGCACAGCCTCGACCGCCACGTCACCAAGACGTGGCGGATGTCGACGATGCTCGGCAACTACGTGGCACCGATCCCGGCACAGCAGCGGATCGGCAAGTCCTGGTACCAGGGCAGCGCCGATGCGATCTTCCAGAGCCTGAACACCATCACCGACGAGCGCCCCGACACCGTCGTCGTCGTCGGCGCCGACCACGTGTACCGGATGGACTTCTCGCAGATGGTCGACCAGCACGTGGAGTCGGGCGCGGGGGTCACCGTCGCCGCCATCCGCCAGCCGATCTCGATGAGCGACCAGTTCGGGGTCATCGACGTCGTCCCGGACGACCCCACCCGGATCCGGGCCTTCCTGGAGAAGCCCTCCGAGCCCGAGGGGCTGCCCGACTCCCCCGACGAGATCCTCGCGAGCATGGGCAACTACGTGTTCGACGCCGACGTCCTCGTCGACGCCGTCATCGAGGACTCCACCCGCGAGGGCAGCAAGCACGACATGGGCGGCGACCTCGTGCCGGCCCTGGTGGAGCAGGGCGACGCGTGCGCCTACGACTACAAGAACAACGTGGTGCCGGGCGGCACCGAGCGCGACCTCGGGTACTGGCGCGACGTCGGCACCCTCGACAGCTACTACGAGGCCCACATGGACCTGGTGTCGGTCCACCCGGTGTTCAACCTCTACAACTACGACTGGCCGATCTTCACCACCTACGGCCCGTACCCGCCGGCCAAGTTCGTCCACGGCGCCCACGGACGCTTCGGGGAGGCGCTGAACTCGGCCGTCTCCCCCGGCGTCGTCATCTCCGGCGCCCGGGTCAACGGGTCGGTCATCTCGCCGGACGTCCACGTCCACAGCTACACCGAGATCGACGCCAGCGTCGTCCTCGACGGCGTGCAGGTGGGCCGGCACTGCCGCATCCAGCGGGCCATCATCGACAAGAACGCCGTCGTGCCGGAGGGCACCGAGATCGGCTACGACCGCGAGCACGACCTCGCCCGCGGCTTCGTCGTCACCGAGTCCGGGATCACCGTCGTGGGGAAGGGCCAGGAGGTCACCCCGTGAGTGGTGCCGGCGGGCGGGTCCGGATCGGCGCGCAGGTGCAGCCGCAGCACGCCACCTACCCGGAGATCCGGCGCGCCTGCGCCGCGCTGGAGGAGATCGGTGTCGACGTCCTCTTCAACTGGGACCACTTCTTCCCTCTCAACGGTGCCGCCGACGGCGCCCACTTCGAGTGCTGGACCATGCTCGGGGCCTGGGCCGAGGCCACCGAGCGGGTGGAGATCGGCGCCCTCGTCACGTGCAACAGCTACCGCAACCCCGACCTCCTCGCCGACATGGCGCGCACCGTCGACCACGTGAGCGGGGGCCGGCTGGTGTTCGGCATCGGGTCCGGATGGTTCGAGCGCGACTACGACGAGTACGGCTACGAGTTCGGCACGGCCGGGGGACGCCTCGACGCGCTGGCCCGCGACCTGCCCCGCATCAAGGCCCGGTGGAAGCGGCTGAACCCCCCACCGACGCGCGACATCCCCGTGCTCGTCGGGGGCGGCGGGGAGCGCAAGACCCTGCGCATCGTCGCCGAGCACGCCGACGTCTGGCACGGCTTCGGCCGCCCCGAGACCATCGCCCACAAGCACGCCGTGCTCGACGAGTGGTGCCGGCGCGTGGGCCGGGACCCCGGTGAGATCGAGCGCTCGGCCGGGGTGTCGCCGCGGCCGGGCCGGCTCCCCGAGGACGTCGCCGACTACCCCGCCGCGGCCGAGGGCCTCCACGCCGTCGGCACCCGGCTGTTCACCGTCGGCCTCTCCGGCCCCTACCACGACCTGGGTCCGCTCCGTGACCTCGTGGCCTGGCGCGACGCGCACCACGCGTAGCCTGCCCGCGTGCCCCCCGCCATCCCCCCGCTGCCGGACCCGGCGGCGCGCACGCTGCTCGTCACCCTGACCGGCCGTGACCGGCCGGGGGTCACCAGCGCCCTGTTCGACGCCGCCTCCACGGTGGGGGCCGAGGTGCTCGACCTCGAGCAGGTGGTGGTCCGGGGCCACCTCACCCTCTCGGTCCTGCTCTCCCCCGGCCGTGACGAGAACGTCCTCGCCGACCGGCTGACCCGGGCCGGGGAGCAGATGGGCATGCAGGTGGAGCTCTCGGTGGGCCGCGGCGACAACGCCCCACGGCGTCGCGGCCGGGCGGCGGTGGTCGTCATGGGGTCGCCGCTCGAGACCCGGCACCTCGCGGCCGTCGCCCGGTCCGTCGCCGAGCACGGGGCCAACATCGACCGCATCCACCGGCTGTCACGCTGGCCGGTCACGACGGTCGAGCTCGACGTCTCGGGGGCGGACGTCGACGGGCTGCGGCGCGACCTGGCGCTGGTCTCCGCGGAGTCGGGCGCCGACATCGCGGTCGCCCCCGCCGGCCTGGCGCGCCGGGGGGCCCGGCTCGTCGTCCTCGACGTCGACTCCACCCTCGTCCAGGACGAGGTCATCGAGCTCATCGCCGAGCACGCCGGCACGGCCGACGAGGTCGCCGCCGTCACCGAACGGGCGATGCGCGGCGAGCTGGACTTCGCCGAGAGTCTCCACGCGCGCGTCGCCACGCTCGCCGGGCTGCCGGTGTCGGTCCTCGACGAGGTGCGCGCCGCGGTCCGGCTCACCCCCGGGGCCCGCACGCTGGTGCGCACCCTGAAGCTGCTGGGCTTCACCGTGGCCGTGGTGTCCGGGGGGTTCGCCGAGGTGGTCGAGCCGATCGCGGCCGACCTCGGCGTCGACCACGTCCGTGCCAACCGGCTCGAGGTGGCGGACGGACGGCTGACCGGCAGGGTGGTCGGCGAGGTCGTGGACCGCGCCGGCAAGGCGGCGGCGCTGCGCGAGCTCGCCGAGGCCCTCGGGCTGCCGCTGACCAGGACCGTCGCCATCGGTGACGGCGCCAACGACCTCGACATGCTCGGCACGGCCGGGCTGGGGGTGGCGTTCAACGCCAAGCCACTGGTTCGCGAGCAGGCCGACACCTCGGTCAACGTGCCGTACCTGGACGCCGTGCTGTTCCTCCTCGGCGTGTCCCGCGAGGAGATCGAGGACGCCGAGCAGGATGCGGAGCGCCACTAGGCTGGCGCCCGTGCCGCGCTACCCGACGACCACCCCGACGCTGATCGTCATCGGCGGAGCCGAGGACCGCGTCGGCCGCGCCTCGCTCCTGCGCGAGTTCGTCAAGCGCTCCGGGGGCCGCCGGTCCCGCCTCGTCGTCGTCCCGACGGCCTCCTCCGTCCAGGACGAGGCCGTCGCCGCGTACCGCGAGGTCTTCGCCCGACTCGGTGCCGACCGGGTCGACGTCGTCAACCCGGGCACCCGCGCCGAGGCGCACGACCCGGCCGCGGTGGCGACGCTCGACCGGGCCACCGGCATCTTCCTCACCGGCGGCAGCCAGCTGCGGCTCTCGCAGCTGCTGCCGGGCACCCCGGTCGGGGACGCCCTCCACCGGGCCCACGACCGCGGCTGCGTCGTCGGAGGCACCTCCGCGGGGGCGTCGATCATGTCCGACTTCATGATCTCGATGGGTGAGGAGGGCCTGACCCCGCGCCAGCGGGGCAGCCAGCTCTCCGCGGGGCTGGGCCTGCTGCCCGGGGTGGTCGTCGACCAGCACTTCGACCAGCGGGCCCGCTACGGGCGGCTGCTCTCGGTCGTCGCGCCGTCCCCGCACCTGCTCGGGGTCGGCATCGACGAGGACACCGCGATGGTCGTCACCGACCGACGCGAGTTCACCGTGCGTGGCTCCGGGGCGGTCTTCGTCGTCGACTGCCACGCCGCGCGCACCGACGCCCCCGAGGCCCGGGCCGGTGCCCCGATGCTGGTCTCCGGCGCCACCGTGCACACCCTCCCGGCGGGGGCCACCTTCTCGATCGTCGAGCGCCGGCTCACCGGCTTCGTCGAGCACCACCCCGACGTCCTCGTCGCGCTCGCCGCGGCGAGGGAGTGACCGCGTCCCCGCACCGGAGAGGACCCTCCATGGACCGCCCCACGCCCTCCGGCCCGGCCACCCCCGACCTGCGCATCCTCGAGGCGCGCGTCTACCGGGGCGGGAACGTGTGGTCGTACGACCCGGCGATCCACCTCGTGGTCGACCTCGGCGTCCTCGAGGGCTACCCGACGGACACCCTCCCCGACTTCACCGACAACCTGGTCGAGCTGTTGCCGCGCCTGGAGAACCACACCTGTTCCCTCGGCCGCAAGGGCGGCTTCATCGAGCGGATGCGGGAGGGCACCTGGCTAGGGCACGTCGCCGAGCACGTCGCCCTCCAGCTGCAGCAGGAGGCCGGCCACGACCAGCGGCGCGGCAAGACCCGGATGGCCAAGGACCGCCCCGGGGTCTACAACGTCGTGTACGGCTACACCGACGAGGACGTCGGCCTCGCCGCGGGGCGGCTGGCCGTGCGGCTCGTCAACCACCTCGTCGAGGCGGAGGAGGGCTTCGACTTCACCGCCGAGCTCGAGCGCTTCCTCACCCGGGCGGAGCGGCTGGCGTTCGGGCCGTCGACGACGGCCATCCTCGAGGAGGCGGTGAGCCGTGACATCCCGTTCATCCGGCTGAGCAGCGGCAGCCTGGTCCAGCTCGGCCAGGGCGTCCACCAGCAGCGGATCCGGGCCACGATGACGAGCCGGACGAGCGCGCTCGCCGTCGACATCGCCGGGGACAAGGACATGACCACCCGGCTGCTGTCCTCGGCGGGGCTCCCGACGCCGAAGCAGGAGACGGTGCGCTCCGCCGACGGCGCCGTCGCCGCGGCGCGCAGCATCGGGTTCCCCGTGGTCGTCAAGCCGCTCGACGGCAACCACGGGCGCGGGGTCTGCCTGGACCTGCAGTCGGAGGAGGAGGTCCGCGAGTCCTTCGTCGTCGCCGAGCACGAGTCACGGCGGGGCTACGTCATCGTCGAGTCCTTCGTGACCGGCCGCGACTACCGCTGCCTCATCGTCGGGGGCCGGATGCAGGCCATCGCCGAGCGGGTGCCCGCGCACGTCGTCGGAGACGGCACCCACACGGTCCGCGAGCTGGTCGAGATCACCAACGTCGACCCGCGCCGCGGCGTGGGCCACGAGAAGGTGCTCACCAGGATCCGGGTCGACGAGGCGGCCGAGCAGCTCGTGCGCGAGCAGGGGTTCTCGATGGACGCCGCCCCGCCCGAGGGCACCGTCGTCAAGCTCGCCCTCACCGGCAACATGTCCACCGGGGGCATCTCGATCGACCGCACCTTCGAGGCCCATCCCGACAACGTCGAGATCGCCGAGGAGGCGGCCCGGCTCATCGGCCTCGACGTCGCCGGCATCGACTTCATCTGCCCGGACATCGCCGCCCCGGTCCGCGAGACCGGCGGGGCGATCTGCGAGGTGAACGCCGCGCCGGGGTTCCGGATGCACACCCACCCGACGGTCGGCGAGCCGCAGTACATCGCCGAGCCGGTCGTCGACCTGCTCTTCCCTCCCGGGGCGCCCTCGCGGGTGCCGATCGTCGCGGTCACCGGCACCAACGGCAAGACGACGACCTCGCGGATGATCGCCCACATCATGAAGGGCCTGGGCCGCAAGGTCGGGATGACCTCGACCGACGGCATCGTCATCGACGAGCGGCTGGTGGTGAAGGCGGACGCCTCGGGGCCGCGCTCGGCGCGGATGGTGCTCCAGAACCCCCGCGTCGACTTCGCGGTCATGGAGGTGGCGCGCGGCGGCATCCTGCGGGAGGGGCTCGGCTACGACCGCAACGACGTCGCCGTGGTGACGAACATCGCCGCCGACCACCTGGGCATGCGGGGCATCGACACCGTGGAGCAGCTCGCCGACGTCAAGGCGGTCGTCGTCGAGGCCGTGCCGCGCGACGGGTTCGCGGTGCTCAACGCGGACGACCCGCTGGTGCGCAGGATGCGCCGGCGGTGCTCCGGGTCGGTGGTCTGGTTCTCGCTCGCCGAGCCGGGCTCGCGCGTGCGGGACGTCATCGACGAGCACTGCCGCCGCGGTGGCCGGGCCGTCGTGCTCGAGCCGACCGACCGCGGCGACATGATCGTCATCCGTCACGGTCGCCGGTCGATGCAGCTCGCGTGGACCCACCTGCTGCCCGCCACCTTCGGCGGCACGGCGATGTTCAACGTGGCCAACGCGATGGCGGCCGCGGGTGCGGCGTTCGCGAGCGGGGCGGGGCTGCACGAGATCCGTCAGGGGCTGCGCACCTTCACGACCAGCTACTACCTCTCCCCCGGTCGGATGAACCAGGTCAACGTCCACAACGTGGACGTCATCGTCGACTACTGCCACAACGCCGCGGGCATGGAGAAGCTCGGCGAGTTCGTCGACCGCTACGCCGAGATGCGGGCCGGGCAGGCGGAGTTCGGCCGGATCTCGCGGATAGGGGTGATCGCGACGGCGGGCGACCGGCGTCCCGAGGACATGCGGCACCTCGGTGCGGTGGCGGCCGACTTCTTCGACGTCATCGTGGTCCGGGAGGACGAGCGGCTGCGCGGCCGCGAGCGCGGCTTCACCGCGGGCGAGGTGGCGGCCGGGGTCCGGGCCCGGATGGACGCGGGCCCGGTGCGCTGCCGTCAGGTGGAGGTCGTCGTCGAGGAGAAGGAGGCGGTGCGCCACGTCATGGCGCGGGCGAACCCCGGTGACATCGTCGTGCTCTCCGTCGACCGGCACGCCGAGGTCATGGCCGAGCTCGAGGCGATGACGCACCAGGCCCAGCCCGGCACCCACGTCACCGGGGTCGGGGACCCCGACCTGGACCCCCAGGCGCTCTCGGCGGAGGCCACCTGGTCCGGGCTCGACGCCGCCCGCGACCTCGAACCCTGAGGGTGGCCGCACCGCCCGGTGCGTGCGACGATGGTCGGTGCACCACCAACCGACGGGAAGGGCGCCATGAGCACGACCCGGATCCCCAGAGCCGACGTCCCCCCCGGATCCGTCACGGGCGCGGGTGACTACGCCGTCGGCGACAACGGGGAGTACTTCGCCGTGGGCCGCCGCTGCCGGCACCTGCGCGCCGACCTCGCCGAGGGCAGCATCGACGCGGACGGCTGCCTCGTCTGCCCCTGGCACGGCTCCACGTACGACGTGACGACGGGCCGGATGACCCGGGGCCCGCAGGGGTTCTACGCCAAGGTGCCGGGGCTGGGCGCCGCCTTCGTCGCCCTGACGAAGGCCTGGCCGTTGCGGCGTGGCACCGTCACCGTCGAGGGTGACGAGCTGCGGATCGAGGACCCGGCCGGCTGACGGGGTCAGTCCCCGGGGGCCAGCTCAGCTGCGTAGGCCGTGAGCGAGCGGCGGTAGCGCGCCACGTCGTCGTCGGTGCTCGTGGTCGCCAGCAGGGTCAGCAGGTCGCCAAGCGCCTCGCCCTCCCGTCCGGCGTCGTGGAGCACCAGCGACCGGAACATCGCCGCACCCACGCTGTCGGGGTACCGGGCCACGACCTCGTCGAGGAGCGCGGTGGCCTCCTCGAGCCGGCCCAGGTTGCGCAGGCTCGAGGCGAGCTGGATGCGGCAGCGGTGGCCGTACGGCTCCCTCAGCCCGAGGTCGAGCGCCTCGCGGTACAGCGGCACGGCCACGTCGGCCCGCCCGGCGCTGTCGAAGGTGCCGGCGTACTCGTAGGTGAGGCGCGCGTCGCCCGGGTGGGCCTCGTGCAGCGCCCGCCCGGCCTCGATCCGCGCGTCCGGGTCCTCCAGCTCCCAGAGCGCCGTGATGGCCGCCTCCTCCTCGTGTTCCCCCCGCGCGCGGACGACCTTGCGGCGGACGGTGTCGGGGTCGTCGGCCGTGGCGCCGTGCTCACCGAGCCAGACGCGCACCTCGTCGCGCTGGGCGTGGCACATCAGGGCCACGACGTCACCGTCACCGGCCGCGGCGACGCACGCCTCGAGGCCCGCCACCTCGGTGTCGTAGGACGCGACGTCGGCGACGCCGGCACGACCGAGGCCGGCGAGCAGGTGCGACCCGAGCTCGTCGGGTGTCCGGCCCCGCAGGTACTGCTCCTTGTGGGTGATGACGACGTGGTCGGCGCGCAGGCCCGCGAGCTCGCCGAGCGACTCCAGGAGGTCGTCGGTGCGGTCGCCGACGGCACCGAGGCCGAGGTGCAGCAGACCGCCCGGCGCCACCAGCCCCCGCGCGACGTCGAGCAGGGCCTCGAGGCCGGCCTCGTTGTGGGCGAGGTCGACGACCACGGTGGCCGAGCCCCCGTCGACCGCCACCGAGTAGGTGTTCATCCGGCCGGGGTTGAGGACGTCGTCGGGACGGAAGGTGCGCAGACCCTCGACGACCGCCGCCCGGTCCAGGCCGACGCCGAGGGCGGCCGCGGCGGCGGCGAGGGCGTTGAGCACGTTGTGGCGCGAGAGCCCGGCCATCGTCATCGGGACGTCGACGACGCGCACCAGCCGGTCGGGGGCCCCGTCCGCGGTGAGCACCGTCAGGTGGTCGTCGAGGACCGTGACCGCCCGGCCCCCCGCGCCGAGCGCCTCGCGGACCGCCGGCGAGTCCGGGTCGGCGGTGAACACCCACGGGCGGGCCCGGATGCCGTGGCGCATCGCCCACACCCGGGGGTCGTCGCCGGAGAGCACGACCCAGCCCGTCGGGCGGGTCACCCGCGTGACGATCCCCTTGACCTCCGCCAGCTGGTCGAGGGTGTCGACGCCGTGGTGGCCGAGGTGGTCGGCCGACACGTTCGTGACGACCGAGACGTCGTTGTGCGAGACGCCCATCCCGCGCAGCAGCATCCCGCCGCGGGCGGTCTCGAGGATCCCGACCTCGACGCCGGGTGCCTCGAGCACCCCACGCGCCCCCGCAGGGCCCGAGTAGTCGCCCGGCTCCACCACCTCGCCCTGGACGACGATCCCGTCGGTGGAGCTCCAGGCGGTGCGGTGGCCGGCGGTCATCGAGATGTGGGCGAGCAGCCGGGTCGTCGTCGTCTTGCCGTTGGTGCCGGTGACGGACACGACGGGGATGCGGGGTGCGAGCACCCGCGGCGGCTCACCACCGGTCGCCGACCGGACGGCGTCGGCGTACCCCGCGACCGCGGCGTCGAGCGCGGTCCCGTCCAGGACGTCGGCGAGCGCCGGCCCGAGGGACTCCGCCAGCGCCCGGGCCCGGGCCCGGTGCCGCCACACGAACGCGCACACCACCTCGTCGACCGAGCCCCCCGGCCGGGTGCGCACCCCGAGCCGGCGGGTTCCGGCGGCCGCGGCGAGCGCACGGACGACGCGCTCGACGACGCGTAGCACGACCCGCTGCCGCTGACCGCTCCCCGGCACCCCCGGCTGGACCCGGTCCAGCCCGACGGCGCGGCACGCCGCCGTCATCCGCTCGGCGTCGGCGCCGACCCAGCCGGGCAGGTCGAGGCTCACCTTGACGGCCGGCCGGGTGAAGTAGAGGTTCGGGCCCTCGAGGAGGCGCAGCTCGCTCGTGGAGACCGGCGGGACGGCGGCGCCTCCTGCGGCGACGACGGTCTGCTCGGTCACGGCGGGGAGCCTAGTGCGACGCGCCGGTCACGTGCCGATCGCGTGGAAGCCACCGTCGACGTGCACGACCTCGCCGGTGGTGGCGGGGAACCAGTCCGACAGCAGCGCGACCGCCGCACGCGCCGCCGGCTCGGGGTCGCGGACGTCCCAGCCCAGTGGGGCCCGCGACCCCCAGGCCTCCTCGAACTGCTCGAACCCCGGGATCGACTTGGCGGCCGTCGTGCGGAGGGGACCGGCCGAGACGAGGTTGCAGCGGATGCCCTTCGGGCCCATGTCGCGCGCCAGGTAGCGGTTGGTCGCCTCGAAGGCCGCCTTGGCGACCCCCATCCAGTCGTACACCGGCCACGCGTAGCGGGCGTCGAAGGTCAGCCCCACGACCGACCCGCCCTCGCCCATGAGCGGCAGCGCGGCCTTGGTGAGGGACTGCAGGGAGTAGGCCGAGATGTGCACCGCCGTCGACACGTCCTCCCAGGTGGCGTCCATGAAGGAGAACGCGCCCTGGGGGGCGAAACCGATCGAGTGGACGACCCCGTCGAGGTGGTCGACGTGCTCACGGAGCCGGTCGGGCAGCGCGGCGAGGTCCTCGTCGCTGCTGACGTCCAGCTCGACGACCGGTGGGGTGGTGGGCAGCCGCCGGGCGATCGCGGTGGTGATCCTCGTGGTGCGCCCGAACGAGGTGAGCACGACGTTCGCGCCCTCCTCCTGGGCCAGGCGCGCGATGTGGAACGCGATCGAGGAGTCCATGAGGACACCGGTGACGAGCAGGGACTTGCCCTCGAGCAGCATGCGCGGGACCTTTCGTCGGGGTCGGGTACGTCGGTCAGTGGCCCATGCCGAGGCCGCCGTCCACCGGCAGCACGGCGCCGGAGATGTACCCGGCGTCGGGCCCGGCGAGGAACCGGACTGCGGCCGCGACCTCCTCCGGGCTGGCGAAGCGGCCGGCCGGGATGGCCGCCTTGTAGGTCTTCTGGGTGTCCTCGGGCAGGGCTGCGGTCATGTCGGTCTCGATGAACCCCGGCGCCACGACGTTGGCGGTGATCCCTCGGCCGCCGAGCTCGCGGGTGATCGAGCGTGCCAACCCGACCAGGCCGGCCTTGCTCGCGGCGTAGTTGGCCTGACCGGGCCCGCCGTAGAGCCCGACGACGCTCGAGACGAGGATGATCCGCCCGCGCCGCAGCCGGATCATCCCGGTGGAGGCGCGCCGGACGCAGCGGAAGGCCCCGGCGAGGTTGGTGTCGAGGACCGTGTCCCAGTCCTCGTCCGACATCCGCATGAGCAGGCCGTCCTTGGTGACGCCCGCGTTCGCGACGAGCACCTCGACCGGACCCCCGAGGATCTCCTCGGCCTCGCTGAACGCCGCGTCGACGGAGGCGCTGTCGGTGACGTCGCAGCGGACGCCGGCCAGCCCCTCGGGCGGCTCCCCGGACCGGTGCGTCACGACCACCCGGTCGCCCCCCTCGGCGAACGAGCGGGCGATGGCCAGGCCGATGCCCCGGTTGCCGCCGGTGACGAGGACGGTACGTGGCTCGCTCATGCGTCGAACCTAGTGGCTACCCCCGGGTAGTCCTCGGCTGCCGGACGTACAGTGGACTGATGCCGACGACCCGCCGCTCACGCACCGACGCGCAGTCGGTGACGAGCGCGCCCGAGTCCCGCACCGAGGACCAGGCACGCCGGCTGCGGCGGTACCTGCTGACGATGACGATCCGCACGGTCTGCTTCGTCCTGGTCGTCGTCATCGACAGCTGGTGGCGGTGGGTCTTCGCCGCGGGGGCGGTCCTCCTCCCCTTCATCGCGGTCGTCGCCGCCAACGCGGTCCGACCGAGCGTGATGGGCCGGCTGCGGCCGGTCGTGCCGACCGTCGACCGCACGCCACAGATCTCCGACGACGCCTGGTCGCCGCCGTCGGAACGGCACGACGCGCCGCACTGAGGACGCGCCGGCCCCCGCTCCCGCCGGGTCAGCCGCCGATGGCCGACATCGGCCGGTCGGGCTGGTGGAAGTCGGGACGGTCGATGCCGTGCCCGGCCTTCTTCGCCCACATCTCCCCGACGACGAGGTCGGCGAGCTCGTCGTCGTCGGCGCCGTCGCGCATCGGGCCCCTGAGGTCGATCTCGCTCCGTGCGAACAGGCAGTTGCGCAGCTGGCCGTCGGCGGTGAGCCGCACCCGGTCGCAGGCCGCGCAGAAGGGGGCCGAGACGCTCGCGATGACGCCGACCGTGGCCGGGCCGCCGTCGACGAGGAACCGCTCGGCGGGGGCGCTGCCCCGCTCCTCGACGGGGGTGAGCCGGAAGTGCTCCCGCAGCCGCTCGAGGATCTCCGCCTGCGGCACCATCTGCGAGCGGTCCCAGGCGTGCTGCGCGTCCAGCGGCATCTGCTCGATGAAGCGCAGCTCGTAGCCACGGTCGAGGCACCACTGGAGCAGGTCGGCCACGTCGGTGTCGTTGACGCCGCGCATCGCGACCGCGTTGACCTTGACCGGCGTGAGACCGGCGTCGGCCGCCGCCTTGAGGCCGGCGACGACGTCCTGGAACCGGTCGCGGCGGGTGAGCCGGGCGAAGTGCTCGGGGTCGACGGTGTCGAGGCTGACGTTGACCCGGTCCAGGCCGGCCTGTGCGAGCGGCGCGGCCAGGCGGTCCAGACCGACCCCGTTGGTCGTCATCGCGATCCGGGGGCGCGGCTCGAGGGCGGCGATGCCGCGGACGACGTCGACGAGGCTGCGGCGCAGCAGCGGCTCACCCCCGGTGAGGCGAACGGACGTGATGCCCAGGCCCACCATGACGCGCACCAGCCGGAGGATCTCCTCGTCGGTGAGCATCTCCGGCTTGGGCAGCCAGTCCAGCCCCTCGGCGGGCATGCAGTAGCTGCAGCGCAGGTTGCACCGGTCGGTCACGGAGACCCGCAGGTCACGACCGATGCGACCGAATCGGTCGAGCAGGCGCGGGGCTGGCAGGTCGGTCATAGACGACTAATGTACGACGGGTACCGTGGCCCGGTGCTCGGGCGCCTCCTCTCCGTTCGCTGGCTGGGCGCCACCGCCCTCGCGGCGCTCGTCGCCCTCGCCTGCTACCAGCTCGGCTGGTGGCAGTACCACCGGCACGAGGCCAAGGTCGAACGCAACGCCCTCATCGAGGCGCACTACACCGCCGACCCGGTGCCGGTCGGGGAGGTGCTCGGCACGGGGTCCCTGCCCGCCGGCGCACGCTGGACCCGCGTCGAGGCCCGGGGCGAGTACGTGGCGGGGCCGCTCTACGTTCGCGGGAGGCCCGGTCAGGGGACGGTCGGCTACGAGGTGCTCTGGGTGCTGCGGCCCGACGGCGGCACCGGCGACGTCGTCGTCGACCGCGGGTGGGTGGCCCAGGACGAGTCGGGCGCCGACGTGCTGCCGGACGTGCCGCCGGCACCCTCCGGCCCGGTGAGCGTGGTCGGGTGGGCGCACCCCGCCGAGTCACCGCGTTCGCGGATCTCCGAGAACGGGTCCCTCGCGTCGATCAGCACGGCGCAGGTGGAGGAGGCGACCGGCCTGACCCCGCTCCACGGCTACGTCCAGCTGGAGGCCGAGACCCTGCCGGACGGCTCCACCCCGCCGCGCCCGGACCCGCTGGGCGAGCCGGACGAGTCGCTCGGCCCGCACCTCGCGTACGCCTACCAGTGGTGGTTCGCCATGCCGGTCGGCTTCGTGCTCGTCGCGTTCGGCGTGCGCCGCGAGGAGCGTCTGGCCCACCCGGAGAAGTACCCGCCGAAGCCGAGGAAGACGCGGATCTGGGACGAGGAGGACGCCTAGGGCCGAGCGGCACCCGGTGACTGCGAGCGGGTGACCGGGACGACCCGGGTCTCCCCCGGCTCCTCCGGGTCGTCGACGATCTCGCGGCCATCGAGCCAGCATCCGATGACGTGCGCCAGCTCCCCGGGGTGGCTGAAGTTGAGCGCGTGCGCGCCCCCGAGGACCACCACGAGGTCGACGTGGTCCGGGGTGGCCGCCGCGACCTCCAGGACCCTGCCCCGCGGGGGCATGAGGGGGTCGCGGCTGCCGAGCACGGCGAGGGTGGGAACCGGTGTCGCGACCAGCCGGTCGAGCGACGGGAAGCGGGTGAGCTGGTGGAAGAGCCGGATGCCGTTGACCGGCCCGAACCGCACGTAGTCCGGAGCGGCGACCCGGCCGAGGGCGAGGGGCTCCCGCAGGCCGTCACGGGCCAGCTGGCCCACCGCCCGCACCATCGGCTGGTTGTGCACGCCGCCGGCCGGTGAGACCAGCACCAGCCCCGCGACCCGCTCGGGCACGTGGCGGGCCGTCTCGAGGGCGATCGGGCACCCCATCGAGTTGCCGACGAGCACCACCTGCTCCAGCTCGAGGTGGTCGAGCAGCGCCCTGAGCGCGTCGGCGAGGGCCGGGATGCCCAGGGGTCGTGGCGGCCGCGGGCTCTGCCCGTACCCGGGCAGGTCCGGGACGATGGCGACCCCGTGCGAGGTCAGCCGGCGGGCGGTGGGCAGCAGGTAGGAGCCGGAGATGCCGAAGCCGTGCACGTGCACCAGCGGCGTGCGCTCGGCGGGACCGTCGCCGCGGCGGTAGAAGACCGTGGAGCCGGCCACCGGAGCCCGGTGCTCGCTCCAGCCGGCGTCGTGGTGGGCCACGCGGCGATCATCGCACGCAGGTCCGCCCGGCCGACCCCCTGGTCGGTGGCCGCCGGCAGGCGAGAGCCCCCCGGGCGGGACCATCGGCCGACGTCGTCTCGTCCGAACGGACAGAACAGCGGCGAGGTGGGCGGATCCGCCGGACTCCGGGGCCCGGGGGGTGCTTGAGTACGGGCAGGGAGAACGGAACGTGGCGACGGCCCCCACCAAGGGCGGTCGATCATCGATGCAGGGGTTTTCACCAGAGGAGACATGCAGAGATGACAACGAGCGTGGCGGTATCACCCCCCGGCACCGTGGCAGCGGCTCCGTCGGGCGCCGAGGCCGCAGCCCCGTCCAGCAGGAAGGGGTTGGTGTTCCTCCTGGCAGCGGTACTGATCCTGGGTGCGGTCGCGGCGTGGGGCTACACCCAGTGGTGGGTCCCCCGGCAGGAGGCCCAGCAGGCCGCCCAGGTCAAGTACCAGCTCTGCCTGGACGAGGTGACGGCGTACGTGGGGCAGCCCAGCTACGCCGGCCGCGTCAGCCAGTGCGAGCAGCTGTACGCCGGTTAGGACACGCAGCAGCGGCCCGGACCGAGGGAGGGTCCGAGCCGCCGCTGGTGCTCAGGAGCGAAGGGGACTGCCGCTCAGCACAGGCTGGTGGCCGTCGCGTTCTTGGCCTGGCCGCCACCGAGCGCCTGGACCAGCTGGCCGACGTTGTCGAACCCGGCGACACCGCCACTGTTGACGGTCTTGTGCACCTGACCGAAGCAGGCGGCGTCCGCGGGGGCGGCACTGGCGCTGGCGGCGAAGCCGACGGCGGCCAGAGCGGCGATGGAACCTGCGGCGAGGAAGCGCTTCATGTGACAGCCCTTTCTGTTGGTGGGTGTGTGTTCACCCGCTGACCCTTCTTCGCCACGGAGGAGGGCCCCGGATGCAGGCGGGCCGAAGAATTTCCGCTCCGTGCGGTGGACGGCTCCGACACCGACCCGCCGCGCGCTGCGCCCGGCAGGGCCGGTGGCCTCACGCGGTGAGGTCGTGGGCCTGGTCGGCGAACTGGGTGCGGTAGAGGTCGGCGTAGAGGCCGCCGCGGGCGACGAGCTCGGCGTGGGTGCCCTGCTCGACGACGCGGCCTGCCTCGACGACGAGGATGGTGTCGGCGTGGCGCACGGTGGAGAGCCGGTGTGCGATGACGAGCGCGGTGCGGTCGCGCAGGGCCTCGTCGAGGGCCCGCTGGAGGGCCTGCTCGGACTCGCTGTCGAGGTGGGCGGTCGCCTCGTCGAGGACGATGAGTCCGGGGCTCTTGAGCAGCAGCCGGGCGATCGCGAAGCGCTGCTTCTCGCCACCGGAGAGCCGGTGGCCGCGGTCGCCGACCACGGTGTCGAGCCCCGACGGCAGCGACTCCACGAGCGGCAGCACCTGCGCGGCCCGCAGGGCGGCGAGCATCTGGGACTCGGTGGCACCCGGCGCCGCGTACGCGAGGTTCGCACGGATGGTGTCGTGGAACAGGTGCGCCTCCTGCGTGACCACCCCGACCGCGTCCTGGAGGGAGCCGAGCGTGGCCTCGCGCAGGTCGACGCCGTTGACCCGCACGGAGCCGCTCGTGGGGTCGTAGAGCCGGGCGACGAGCGCGGTGATCGTCGTCTTGCCGGCGCCGCTCGGGCCGACGAGTGCGACGAGCGAGCCGGGCTCGACGGTGAAGCTGACGTCGTGGAGCACTTCGCCACCGCCCGCGCGGTCGCCGGTGGCGGCGGACTCCAGGGACCGCAGCGAGACCTGGTCGGCGGCCGGGTACCCGAAGGAGACGCGATCGAGGTCGACCCGTACCGGCCCGGGCGGGAGTGGCCGCGCGTCCGGGGCCTCGGCGACGAGCGGCTGGAGGTCGAGGACCTCGAAGACCCGCTCGAAGGAGACGAGCGCCGTCATGACGTCGACGCGCACGTTGGAGATCGCCGTGAGCGGGCCGTAGAGCCGCGCGAGCAGCGCGGCGAGGGCGAGCAGCGTGCCCACGGTGAGCGTGCCCTGCACGGCCATCACGCCGCCGATGCCGTAGACCATCGCGGTGGCGAGGGAGGCGGTCATCGTGAGCCCGACGAAGAACACCGAGCGGTTCAGCGCGATCCGCACCCCGACGTCACGGACCTGCGCGGCGCGCTCGGCGTACTCGGCGTCCTCGGTGCGGGGGCGGCCGAACAGCTTGACGAGGAGGGCACCGGCCACGTTGAACCGTTCGTTCATCCGGGTGCCGAGGTCGGCGTTGAGGGTCATCTGGTCGTGGGCGAGGGAGGCGAGCCGGCGGCCCATCATCCGGGCCGGGAGGAGGAAGAACGGGACCAGCGCCAGCGCGGCCAGGGTGATCGGCCACGACAGCGTGAGCATGGTGGCGACGATGACGACGAGCGAGATGGCGTTGCTCACGACGTTGGAGAGCACCGAGGTGAAGGCCTGCTGGGCCCCGATGACGTCGTTGCCGAGCCGGGTGACCAGCGACCCGGTCTGGGCGCGCGTGAAGAAGGCGATGGGCTGGCGCAGGACGTGCCCGAAGACCTCGCCGCGCAGGTCGTAGATCAGCCCCTCCCCGATCCGCGCGGAGTACCAGCGCTGGACGAGGGTGAGCCCGCCGTCGACCACCGCCAGCCCGGCCACGACCAGGGCCAGGCGCACGACGACCTCGCTGTTCCCGGGGATGACGCCGTCGTCGACGAGCGCCTTGAGGAGCAGCGGGGTGGCGACGACGAGCATGGCGTCGACGACGACCAGCGCGAGGAACACGGCGATCTGGCGTCGGTACGGTCGGGCGTACTCGAGCACGCGACGCGTGGTGCCCGGCGCCAGCCGGCGCTCGGCCACGCTGGAGTCGCGGGACAGGCTGCGGACCGCCTGCCATCCGTGCATGCTCACGTCGGGCCCTCCTTCACTGCCGGTCAGTCAACCACCCCGGGCCGACAGGTGTTCCTGCGACGTGGACGGGTCTTGTGGCGCGGGGGCCACCGCACCGAGGATGGCGCGACCGTCACCGACGACGCCCCCGGAGGAACACCGTGTCCGAGCCGCTGCGCCACAAGGTCCTGCTCGACGAGGAGGAGATGCCCACCCGCTGGTACAACCTGCTCGCCGACCTGCCGACCCTGCCTCCACCGCCGCTGCACCCCGGCACCGGGCAGCCGGTGGGCCCGGACGACCTCGCCGCCCTCTTCCCGATGGACCTCATCGCCCAGGAGGTGACGACCGAGCGGTACGTCGACATCCCGCCGCGAGGTGCAGGACGTCTACCGGCTGTGGCGGCCGTCGCCGCTGTACCGCGCGCACCGCCTCGAGAAGGCGCTGGGCACCCCGGCCCGCATCTACTACAAGTACGAGGGCGTCTCCCCCGCCGGCTCCCACAAGCCGAACACCGCAGTGCCGCAGGCGTACTACAACGCCCGCGCCGGCGTGCGGAAGCTCACCACCGAGACCGGCGCCGGGCAGTGGGGCACCGCCCTGGCGTTCGCCTGCGCCCAGTTCGACCTCGAGTGCGAGGTCTGGCAGGTGCGTGCCTCCTACGACTCCAAGCCGTACCGCCGCACCATGATCGAGACCTTCGGCGGCAGCGTGCACCCCAGTCCCTCCGACCTCACCGAGGCCGGACGCGCCGTCCTCGCCTCGCACCCGGACTCCCCCGGCTCCCTGGGGCTCGCGATCAGCGAGGCCGTCGAGGTGGCGGCCCAGGACCCCACCGTCAACTACGCGCTCGGGTCGGTGCTCAACCACGTCCTGCTCCACCAGACCGTCATCGGCGAGGAGGCGCTGCTGCAGCTCGCGAAGATCGACGAGACGGTCGACCTCATCGTCGGCTGCACCGGGGGCGGGTCGAACTTCGGCGGGCTCTCCTTCCCCTTCCTCCGCGAGAAGCTCGCGGCCGGCGGGTCGGGCCCGGTGGTGCGCGCCGTCGAGCCGGCCTCGTGCCCCTCGCTGACCCAGGGGACGTACGCCTACGACTTCGGCGACGTCGCCGGCCTCACCCCGCTGCTGAAGATGCACACCCTCGGGCACGACTTCATCCCCGACCCGATCCACGCCGGCGGCCTGCGCTACCACGGGATGAGCCCGCTCATCAGCCACCTCTACGAGGAGCGGCTCATCGAGGCGATCGCCAAGACCCAGAAGGACTGCTTCGCCGCCGGCGTGCTGTTCGCCCGCACCGAGGGCATCGTCCCCGCCCCCGAGCCCACCCACGCCATCGCCGCCGCGGTGGACGAGGCCATCCGGTGCACCGAGACCGGTGAGGAGAAGGTCATCCTCACCGCCCTCTGCGGCCACGGCCACCTCGACCTCCCCGCGTACGACGCCTACCTGCGCGGCGACCTGGTCGACCACACCTGGGAGGACACCGAGCTCCAGGAGTCGGTCGCGGCCGCACTCGAGCGGCTGCCCGCCATCCCGGGCTGAGCCAGCGGCAGCCGGTCAGCGGCGCAGGGTGAACGCGTCGGTGAAGTCCGAGCCCGCTGCCGGCACGAACCTCGCGGCGAGGCGCTCCGGCGTGACCTCGACGGCGAGCGAGCCCCACGCGGGGTCCTCGTCGGCGGCGCTCACGGCGGCGAAGTACGGGCGCTCGGGGTCAGCGGGCGACCCGTCGCGCAGCGGGTGACCACCCGTGCCCACGGTGACGAACGTCGTCCCGCCGTGGGCGCGTACGCAGGCCGCGTCGTACCGCTCCGGCCGGACGGCCGGGCAACCCGGCCCGAAGCCGAGGGCCACGGTGCGCTGGTACATGTGCTCGTGCCCCGTGACGACGAGGTCGACGCCGGAACGCACGAGCAGGTCGAGAAGGTCGGGCCCGGGGCTGCAGGGGTACACCCCGACGGAGAGGCACGGCTCGTGCATGCCGACGACGACCCACGGGATGCCGGCCGCCCGGGCCCCGGTGACCGCGCGCTGGGTCCACGCGTGGTGGGACGTGCCCTCGGCGTAGGACCACGGGCCGGATCCGAAGTCCAGGCCGGGCGAGACCATGACGAACCGGACGAGCGGACGATCGGCGGGGACGTCGGCGTACCACTGCCGCCCGTACTGCCCGACCAGCCCGGACAGGCGGTTGGGCAGGCACCGGGCGAAGACGTCGATGTCACCGTTCGGCCCGTCGTCCTCGTGGTTCCCGGCGACGAGCTCCACGGGATGACGGGCGCCGAGGTGGCGGGTCACGAACCGGCACCATTCCCGCTCGCTTCCCGGCCGCCCGTAGGAGAGGTCGCCGACGACGAGGGTGAGGTCGTCGCGGCGGGCGGCGATCCCGTCGAGGACGGCTGCGGCGTGGGCGTCCTCGCCGACGTCGCCGAGGACCGAGAACCGCAGCGACGTCGGCCCCGGCGGGGTCGCCGGGGCAGCCCTCGAGGACACCGGCGACGACGAGGTCGCGGGGGCACCGGGCGAGGGGGCCACGGGGCCTGCCGGCCCGCCCGAGGGCCGCACCTCGCGGCCCACCGGCCCCGTGCAGGCCGCGACGAGGAGCGCCGCGACGGCGGCGACCACCGGCCAGCCCCGGGAACGTCCGCGCATGGTCGAAGTATCGACGACCCGGGGCGCCGGGAGCGGCCGGGGTGATGCCTCACGCAGTCGGTCGCCACCGCCACCCGAGGTCCCTAGGCTGGGGGCAGGAGCCGACGAAGGAGTGTCCGTGGCGCACCGCAGGCCCATCGCCCCGATGGACTCGATCTGGCTGGCGATGGACCGGCCGGAGAACCTCATGGTCATCGTCTCCGTCGTGTTCCTCTCCGGGACGCCGGACTGGGACGAGGTGACGCACCTCTTCGAGGACCGCGTCCTCGAGCGGTACCCGGTCTTCCGGCAGCGCCGCGAGCCGGCCCGGGGCCTCACCGGGAGACCGCACTGGGTCGACGACGAGGACTTCGACATCAGCCGGCACCTTCACCGCGACCGTCTCCCCCGCCCCGGTGACGACGCCGCGCTCCAGCGATGGATGGAGGCGCGTCTGGACGTCCCCCTCGACCCGGCCCACCCGCTCTGGGAGGCGTACCTCGTCGAGGGCCACGGCTCCGGGGCCGCGATCGTCACCAGGATCCACCACGCCCTCGCCGACGGGCTGGCGCTGGGCCGCGTGCTCATGTCACTGACCGACGAGGTGCCCGGCGCTGCCCCGGCGGCGACGGCGCCCGTCGCGGACCGGGTCGCCGAGGCCGTTCACGAGGCGGGGTCGGACGACCCGGGCCCCGGCCTGATGTCCTTCGGCATCTCGCTCGCGCGCACGGCCGTCGGCGAGGCGCTGCGGCTGGGCACGCCGAGGGGCCTGCTCGCCGCCACCCGGCTCTCGGTGACGACGACGAAGGTGCTCTCCGACCTCATCCTCGGCCACAACCCGACGAACCCCGTCTCCGGGGCCCCCGGCCCGGCGAAGCGGATCGCCTGGACCCACCCCGTCCCCCTCGAGCCGGCCAAGGCGGTCGGCCGGCTGGCCGGCGCCACCCTCAACGACGTGCTCCTCAGCGCGATGGCGGCGGCCCTGCGCACCTACCAGGAGGAGGCCGGGGCCGAGCCCGTCGACCTCATCACGATGGTCCCCGTCAACCTGCGCGACATCGCCGCCCCGCTCCCCCCGGAGCTCGGCAACGAGTTCACGCTCATCTACTTCAAGTTCCCCAGCGCCACGGCGGCACCCCTGGCCCGGCTGGGCGAGACCAAGCGTCGGATGGACTGGCTCAAGGCCTCGCCCGAGATCGCGCTGACCCACCTCCTCATGGAGGTCATCGGCCGGGTCGGCCACGGCCTCGACCGGCCGGTCATCGACTTCTTCGCCGACAAGGCCATCGGCGTCACGACCAACGTCATCGGGCCGCGCACGCGGCGGCTGCTCGCGGGGGTGCCCGTCGAGGGGGTTCTCGGCTGGGTCCCCGGTTCGGGCCGGCACACCCTCGGGGTCTGCATCTTCACCTACGCCGGCACCGTGCGGGTCGGCGTCGTCTCCGACGCCAGCGTCATCCCCGACCCGCACCGCCTCGTCGCGGGCTTCGAGGCCGAGCTCGGGGTGCTCGGGGCCCTCGCCCCCGCCCCGGCCGCCGTGGAGGGATGACGATGCCCCGGGACACCGCCCGCGCCGAGCAGCACATCGCCGCGCCCCCCGCCGAGGTCCTCGCGACGATCCACGACGTCGCGACGCAGCCGGACTGGATCCCCGAGATCAAGGAGGTCGAGGTGCTCGACTCCGATGCCGAGGGCCGGGCCCTGCGGGCGGCGCTCGCGGCCGCGACGGCGGTCGGCACCGACCGGTACACGCTGCGCTACACCCACCGGCCCGACGGCATCCACTGGACGATGGAGAGCGGCCGCCTCCAGACCGCGCAGGAGGGCGACCTCCGGGCCGTGCCCGAGGGCGACGGCGGCACGCTCGCCACGTACGAGCTGACCATCGAGCACCCGCTGCCGCTCCCGGGGTTCGTCCGGTCGCGCGTCATCAAGGGGCTCGTCACGGGGACGCTCACCGGTCTGCGCGGCCGGCTCGAGCAGGCGTGAGCGCGCCGCCTGCGTCTCAGCCGTCCGCCGCGGCCTCGAGCTCGCTGACGACGATCCGGCGCATGCCGAGCATCGCCTCGGTCGCTCGCCGGGCGCGCTCGGGGTCGGGGTCGGCGAGCAGCTCGACCAGGCGGCGTGGGACGACCTGCCAGCTGAGGCCGTAGCGGTCCTCGAGCCAGCCGCACTGCGACTCCTCACCGCGCTCGCTCAACGCGGCCCAGTAGTGGTCGACCTCGGCCTGGTGCGCGCAGTCGATGACGAAGGAGACCGCCTCGGTGAACCGGAACTGCGGCCCCCCGTTGATGCCGGTGAACCGGGTGCCGTCGAGCTCGAAGTCGGCCGAGACGACGGTGCCCGGCTCACCCGGGCCGGCTTCGGTGTAGCGCTGCACGCCGAGCACCCTCGAGTTCGGGAAGACCGAGGTGTAGAACCCCATCGCCTCCTCGAGGTCGTCGTCGAACCACAGTGACGGGGTGATGGTGGGCACGGGTGGCTCCTCTCGCCGGGGGTCGACACCGGTACCGACCCCCGCCGGCCGCCGAACTCATCGGTCCGCGGGTCAGGCGAGCGCGACGAGCTCGCGGTAGTCGGCGCCCCAGAGGTCCTCGACACCGTCGGGGAGCAGGAGGATGCGCTCGGGCTCGAGCGCCTCGACGGCGCCCTCGTCGTGGGTGACGAGCACCACCGCACCCTCGTAGGTGCGCAGGGCCCCGAGGATCTCCTGCCGGGAGGCCGGGTCGAGGTTGTTGGTCGGCTCGTCCAGGAGCAGCACGTTCGCCGAGGAGACCACGAGCAGGGCCAGCGACAGCCGGGTCTTCTCGCCACCGGAGAGCACGCCGGCCGGCTTGTCGACGTCGTCGCCGGTGAAGAGGAACGACCCGAGCACCTTGCGGACCTCGGTCTCGCCGAGGTCGGGAGCCGCGCTCTTCATGTTCTCGAGCACGGTGCGGGTGACGTCGAGGTTCTCGTGCTCCTGCGCGTAGTAGCCGAGCTTGAGCCCGTGGCCGGGCTCCACCTGCCCGGTGTCCGGTTCGTCGACGCCCGCGAGCAGGCGCAGCAGGGTGGTCTTGCCGGCGCCGTTGAGGCCGAGCACGACCACCCGAGACCCCCGGTCGATGGCGAGGTCGACGTCGGTGAACACCTCCTGCGAGCCGTAGGAGCGCGACAGCCCGCTCGCCCGCAGCGGGGTGCGCCCGCACGGCGTCGGCGTCGGGAACCGCAGCCGGGCCACCCGGTCGTGGGCGCGCTCGGCCTCGAGGCCGCCGAGCAGCCTCTCGGCGCGGCGGGCCATGTTCTGCGCGGCCACGGTCTTCGTCGCCTTGGCGCGCATCTTGTCGGCCTGCGCCATCAGGGCTGCGGCCTTCTTCTCGGCATTCGCCCGCTCGCGCCGGCGCCGGCGCTCGTCGGTCTCGCGCTGCTGGAGGTAGGCCCTCCAGCCGAGGTTGTACTGGTCGAGCTCGGCTCGGTTGGCGTCGAGGTGGAACACCTTGTTGACGACGACGCCGAGCAGCTCGACGTCGTGGGAGATCACGACGAGGCCGCCCCGGTAGCCCTTGAGGTGGTCGCGCAGCCACACGATGCTGTCGGCGTCCAGGTGGTTCGTCGGCTCGTCGAGGAGCAGGGTCTCGGCGCCGGAGAACAGGATGCGGGTCAGCTCGACCCGCCGACGCTGGCCACCGGACAGGGTGCGCAGCGGCTGGTCGAGGACCCGTTCCTCGAGGCCGAGGGCCGCCGCGATCCGAGCGGCCTCCGACTCGGCGGCATAGCCGCCCGCGGCCGTGAACTCGGCGTCCAGGCGGGCGTAGCGGCGCATCGCCCGCTCCTGGCGCTCGTCGGTCTCCGCGCCCATCGCCGCCTCGGCCGCGCGCAGGTCGCGGACGATGCTGTCGAGCCCGCGGGCGGAGAGAACGCGGTCGCGGGCGCTGGTGTCGAGGTCGCCGGTGCGCGGGTCCTGCGGCAGGTAGCCGACCGCCCCGGTGCGGGTGATGGTGCCGGCGGCCGGAAGGGTGAGCCCGGCGAGGGCCTTGGTCAGCGTGGTCTTGCCCGCGCCGTTGCGCCCGACGAGGCCGATCCGGTCGCCGGGGGCGACGCGGAAGGTGGCGCCGTCGAGGAGCAGGCGGGACCCGGCGCGCAGCTCGACGGAGGCAGCGGTGAGCACGGGAGGTCCTTCGGTCGGGGGTGGTGGAGCGGCCCGCACGGGAGGGACACGTGACGCACCGCTCCGCCCTAGTCTATGTCCGGCCGGGGACCCCTCCGGCACGGCGACGACGGAGGCGGCCCGATGAGCTTCAACGACGACGTCCGGCTCGACACCTCGCAGGTGCGGACCGGCGGTGGCGGCGGTGGCCCCGGCGGACTCGCCGTGGGCGGTGGCATCGGTGGCCTGATCCTGCTCGTCGTCGCGATGATCTTCGGCATCAACCCCTCCGACCTCCCCGCCGGTGGCACCACGTCCTCCGACCAGGGAGAGGTCCAGCCGGCGGGGGACGCGGACGGCGCCGCCTTCGCGCGCTGCGAGTCCGGCGAGCTCACCAACGTCGACGTGGAGTGCCGCGTCATCGGAACGGTGAACTCGGTGCAGGACTTCTGGGCCGACGAGCTGGTGCGCTACAAGCGCGAGTGGCAGCCCACCGACACCGTCCTCTACCGCGGCCAGGCGCAGTCGGCCTGCGGCACGGCGAGCAACCGGGTGGGCCCCTTCTACTGCCCGATCGACCAGCTGGTCTACATCGACGCCGGCTTCTTCGACATCCTCGAGCAGCAGTTCGGCAGCAGCGGCGGCCCCCTGGCCCAGGAGTACGTCGTCGCGCACGAGTACGGCCACGCCCTCCAGGACCAGCTCGGCCTCCTCGGACGCGCCCAGCAGGACCCCCAGGGCCCGGAGTCGGGAGGCGTGCGGATCGAGCTGATGGCCGACTGCCTCGCCGGGGTCTGGGCGCACCACGCGTCGACGACCGAGAACGCCGACGGCGAGCGGCTCATGCAGCCGCTCACCGACCAGGACGTCCGCGACGCCCTGTCGGCCGCCGCCGCGGTCGGCGACGACCGGATCCAGGAGGCGACGACCGGCCGGGTGTCGCCGGAGAGCTGGACCCACGGCTCCGCCGAGGCGCGCCAGACCTGGTTCCTCACCGGCTACGAGTCCGGCGACCTCAACCGCTGCGACACCTTCGCCGTCGACTCGGTGAGCTAGGCGGGGCCACCGGGCCGGCGCCCGCTACGGCTGGTCCTTCTCCGGGGTGACGATCGCGAAGTCGGGGTCGCCCGGCTGCAGCAGGGCGATGAGGCGTGCGACGACGGAGGTGTCGCCGTCCATGACGACCCCGGCCCGGGCCGTCGCCTCCGGGGTCATGCCGCCGAGCAGGAGGCCGGCCAGCTGCTCGTGGTGCGGCAGCGTGATGGTGAGGTCGGCCCCCGCGACGTCGCCGACCCGCCGGTGCGTCAGGACGCCGTTGGCGAGCTGGAGCCGGTGGTGCACGCCATCGTCGGTGAGCACGAGGTCGACCGTCAGGGCCTCGTCCCAGGCGCGCGGCCCGTCGACCTGGATGGCGAGAGCGTCGAAGAGCATCTCGGGGGTGAGGTTGGCGACCATGTCGGCGGCCGAGGTCGCGACCGGGGTGCCGAAGGAGCCGCTGCGCAGCTCGGTGGCACCGGAGAGGAAGAAGTTGCGCCAGGTGCCGTTCTCGGCGCCGTAGCCGAGCTGCTCGTAGGTGTCGGCGAGGAGGTCGCGCGCGGCGGCGTGGGCCTGGTCGGCGAACACGACGTGGCCGACCACCTCGGCCACCCACCGGTAGTCGCCGGCGTCGAAGGAGGCGCGCGCCTTCTCGACGACGGCGTCGGCACCGCCCATGAACTCGACGTAGCGGCGCGCCTGCTCGACCGGCGGGTGCTGCCACAGGTGCGACGGGTTGCCGTCGAACCAGCCCAGGTAGCGCTGGTAGACCGCCTTGACGTTGTGGCTCACCGAGCCGTAGTAGCCGTGGGTGCTCCAGGCCGCCTCGAGGGCGGGGGGCAGCACCATGGCCTCGGCGATCTCGGCGCCGGTCATCCCCTGGTTGAGCATCCGCAGCGTCTGGTCGTGGAGGTAGGCGTAGAGGTCGCGCTGCACCGAGAGGAACGCGACGATCCGCTCGCGCCCCCACGTCGGCCAGTGGTGCGAGGCGAAGGCGACGTCGGCGCGGTCGGTGAAGAGGTCGATGGCCTCGGTGAGGTACTTCGCCCAGGCGTTCGGGTCGCGCACCAGGGCACCGCGCAGGGTGAGGAGGTTGTGGAGGTTGTGGGTGGCGTTCTCGGCCAGGCACAGGGCGCGGTACCGGGGGAAGTAGAAGTGCATCTCGGCCGGCGCCTCGGTGCCCGGAGTCATCTGGAACTCGATGTCGACGCCGTCCACGGTCTCCACCTGGCCGGTCGCCCGGATGTCGACGGTGGGACGGATGAGGGTCACGGTGCCGGTGGACGTCGTCTGGCCGAGCCCCGCACCCACCTGGCCCCGCGGTCCACGCTCGAGGGCGGCGCCGTACATGTACCCGGCGCGGCGTGACATGGCGGTGCCCGCGTAGACGTTCTCGGCGACGGCGTGCGCGACCAGGCCCTCGGGGGCGAGGACGGGCACCCGGCCCGCGTCGACGTCCTCCGTGGTGGTGACCCCCTTGACCCCGCCGAAGTGGTCGACGTGCGAGTGGGTGTAGACGACACCGGTCACCGGCCGGTCGCCGCGGTGCTCGCGGTACAGCGCAAGGGCGGCGGCGGCGGTCTCGGTCGAGATCAGCGGGTCGATGACGATGACGCCGGTGTCCCCCTCGACGAAGGTGATGTTCGACAGGTCGAAGCCCCGCACCTGGTAGATGCCCTCGACGACCTCGAAGAGGCCCTGCATCGCCACGAGGGTCGACTGGCGCCACAGGCTCGGGTTCACCGAGTCCGGCGCCTCGCCCTCCACGAACGCGTAGGAGTCGTTGTCCCAGACCACGCGGCCGTCCTCGGCGCGGATGACGCAGGGGTCGAGGGTCGCGACGAGTCCGCGCCCGGCGTCCTCGAAGTCCGAGGTGTCGTCGAACGGCCACCGCTCGCGCAGCGCGGCCTGCTGGTCGGCGATGACCGGGGTCGGGTCGTGTCGGGGTGCCATGGGTGATCCTCTCAGGCGGGTGGGGAGACAGGTGTGGGTGCGGCGGTGCGGCCGTGCCGGCGCCCCAGCTCACCGGCGACGGCGATGAGGACGACAGGGATGACGAGGGCGGCGACGAGGGTCCGGACCACCGTCTCGCCGCCGAGGCTCGCGGCGATGACGAGGGCGGCGGAGATGTTGCGCTGGGCCGTCGCGAGACCCAGCACCGTCCGGTCCGAGGACGGGCGACCGGCGCCGGCCAGCCATCCGGCGCCCGCACCGGCGACGAGGACGACCGCGGTCCCCACGAACACCCACGAGCCGATCGAGCCGAGCACGTCCCGCCACGTGACGAGCAGCCCCGCGACGATGCCGATGACCAGGCCGGCGGACGACGCCCGACGGAAGCCACCCACCGCCTGCTCCGCCAGTGCGGGGTACCTGGCCGCCACGAGCAGCCCGAGCGCGAGCGGGACGAGCATGTAGACGACCAGCGAGGAGGCGATGTCGCCGGCCGCGACACTCACCCCCTCCAGCACGAGCGGGACGACGACGGGAGCGAAGCCCACCGTCAGCACCATGAGGAGCACCATGACGCCGACCGCGGTGGCCTGGTCGCCTCCGGCCAACCCGGCGAGGGTGGGGAGGAACGGCGCCCCGGCGCAGCAGCCGACGAGCACCACCGCCGCGGCGCTCGCGTCGTCCATGGGTAGCAGCCGGGCGGCGGCCACCGCGACGAGCGGCACCACGACGAAGTTCGCGACGATCACGCCGACGACCAGCCGGGGGTCCCGCAGCGGCCGGAGGATCCGGGCCACGGTGAGGCCCAGCCCCATCGCCGCCATCCCGGCGACGACGAAGACGAGGATGCCGACCTGGGTGAGGACCGTGAGGACGTCCTGCATCGCTGGCCCCTCAGGTCCGCACGGGATGTCGGGACCTGATGACGAGGGCGAGGAGGACCAGCCGGAGCCGTTGCCAGGAGCTGTCCACGGTGGTCCTCCCGGCGTCGGGACGTGGGGCCGCGGTTGCAGGCCCTCGCGAAGCGTCCCACCCCGACGTGCTCGCCGCCATGCGGGTGTGGCCCACCGCACGCGCGGCGGGGTGCGGGCAGTCGGCCACGGCTCAGCCGACGGCGCGTCGGACCAGGTCGGCGACCTCCTTCTCCCCCGCCTTCGTCAGCCTCGTCACGGCGTACGCGGTGGGCCAGATCGCGCCCGAGTCCAGCGCGGCGGTGTCCTGGAAGCCCAGCGTGGTGTACCTCGCCGTGAACTTCCCGGCGTTCTGGACGAAGCACAGCACCTTCCCGTCCTTGGCGTAGGCGGGCATGCCGTACCAGGTGCGGGGGGCGAGCTCCGGGGCTGCGGCCGTGATGACCTCGTGCAGACGCCGGCAGAGCTCGCGGTCCTCGTCGGGCATCTTCGCGATGGCGTCCTGCACCGCCTGGGCGTCGGCCTCGGCCGAGGAGCTCCGCTTCCGGGCGCGCCGCTCCGCGGCGTACTCCTTCATCGCGGCCTTCTCCTCGGCGGTGAACCCGTCACCGGTCGCCTTCCTCGTCGCTGGTGCCATGGCTCGACTCCTCCTTCATCGGGGTGCGTACACCATCGTGACGACTCCCGCGGTGGACGTGTGACCGGTGCAGCGCGCAGGATCGGAGGACGACCGCGTCGAGGGGAGCAACCATGCGCGTCAGCCGGGTCACCACCAACCTGCACGTGTCCGACATCGACCGCGCCCGGGAGTTCTTCGCCGGGTGGCTGGGGCTGAGCACCGAGGAGTTCGACCTCGGGTGGGTGGCGCGGTTCACCTCCCCCGAGACCGGGGAGCACGTCCAGCTCGTGACCGGTGACGCCACGGCACCCGAGGACTCGGTGATGACCGTGCGGGTGGACGACGTCGACGCCGCCTACACCGAGGCCCGGGAGCGCGGGTACGAGATCGTCCACCCGCTCGTCACCGAGGAGTGGGGCGTGCGCCGGTTCCTCGTCCGGGTCCCCGGGGGCCCGGTCCTCAACGTCGCCCAGGAGCACGGCTGACCGGGCGCCCGTTCGCCCGGCTCCCAGCCCAGCCGTCGGAGTGCCGTCCCTCGGCGGACGAGGGGTGCCCCCGCGCTACTCGGAGATCGTCACGCGAACCGCGCGGCCGCGCCCGGCAGCCTGCCGGAGCACGTCGAGCCGCGGGTCCGGAAGGTCGTGGAGCCCGCGCCGCGGGAGCCCGCGCAGTGGCGTGAGCCGGTCGTCCTCGAGCACGGCCTCGGCGAGGGCCCGGTCCCCGCCGAGCACGAGCCCGGCGGCCCCGCTCCCCCGCAGGAGCCGCGCCGCGTGGTCGGCGACCGCGCTCACGAGCTCGTCGGCCTGGTTGGCGCGCCGCCGCGCGAAGCGCTGCTGGCTCCACCCGCCGGCCGCGGTGCGGGACTGCACGTACCGGGTGCCGGTCCGGTGGGCGGTCAGGCGACCCTCGGACGCCACCCCGACGGCGTAGCCGCCCCGGCGCACGAGGAGCAGCGCGAGGGGGTCGTGGTCGAAGCGGTCGACGGCGAGCACCCGCTGCGGGCCGTCGGGGTTGTTCTCGTCGAAGCGCACCCGCCAGCGGTCGTACCGCTCGGGCGCGACCTCGACGACGCGTCTGCCCACCGGCGGCGGGTCAGATGTTGAAGCCCAGGGCGCGCAGCTGCTCGCGGCCGTCGTCGGTGATCTTGTCGGGGCCCCACGGCGGCATCCACACCCAGTTGATCCGGTGCGAGGCCACGACGCCCTCGAGCGAGGCGGCGGTCTGGTCCTCGATGACGTCGGTGAGCGGGCACGCCGCGGAGGTGAGCGTCATGTCGATGACGGCGTTGTTCTGCGGGTCGACGGTGATGCCGTAGACGAGCCCGAGGTCGACGACGTTGATGCCGAGCTCCGGGTCGACGACGTCGCGCATCGCCTCCTCGACGTCGGCGACGTTGGCGGTGGCGGTCTGGGTCACGGGGTTGCTCCTTCGGCCTGGTGGAGCGCGTCGGTGAACGCCATCCACGACAGGAGGGCGCACTTGACGCGCGCGGGGTACTTGGCGACGCCGGCGAGGGCCACGCCGTCGCCGATCTCGTCCTCGTCGCCGGGGTCCTCACCCTTGCTGGTGAGCATCCGGCGCATCGACTCGAACGTCTCGCGGGCCTCGGCGACGGTCTCGCCGGTGACCTCCTCGGCGAGCATGGACGCCGCGGCCACGCTGATCGAGCAGCCCATGGCGTCGTACGAGATGTCCTCGACGACGGTGTCCTCCCCCTCGCCGGAGAGGTGGACGCGCAGGGTCACCTCGTCGCCGCAGGTCGGGTTTACGTGGTGGACCTCGGCCTCGTACGGCTCGCGCAGCCCGGCGTTCACGGGCCGCTTGTAGTGCTCGAGGATGAGCTCCTGGTAGAGGTCCATCAGGCGGGCACCTCCATCCCGAACACCGCGGGGACGTGGTCGAGCGCCTCGAGCAGCGCGTCGACCTCGCCGGGGGTCGTGTAGGCGGCGAACGAGGCGCGGGTGCTCGCCGGCACCCGCAGCGCCCGGTGCAGCGGCCAGGCGCAGTGGTGGCCGACCCGCACGGCCACGCCGTGGTCGTCGAGGACCTGACCGACGTCGTGGGCGTGGACGCCATCGACGTGGAAGGCCACGGCGCCACCGCGCTCGCGCAGGTCGTCCGGTCCGAGGACGTGGACCCAGGACCGCTCCCCCAGGCCGCGGAGCAGGCGCTCGGTGAGCGCCTGCTCGTGGGCGTGGACGCGGTCGAGGCCCAGCTCGGTGAGGTAGTCGCACGCGGCGGCCAGGGCCGACGGCCTGGGCCGCCACCGGGACCCCCGCCTCGAACTTCTGCGGGACCGGCGCGTAGGTGGCGGACCTCCATCGTCACGGTCTCGATCATCGAGCCGCCGGTGAGGAACACCGGCATCTGCGTCGAGCAGCTCGGGGCGCCCCCAGAGGACACCGACGCCGAGCGGACCGAACATCTTGTGGCCGGAGAAGGCGAGCAGGTCGACCCCGAGCTCGGCGACGTCGACCGGCAGGTGCGGCACCGACTGGCAGGCGTCGAGCACGGCGAGGGCGCCCGACCGCGTGGGCCCGGTCGGCGAGCTCGCGCACCGGGTTGATCGTGCCGAGGACGTTCGAGACGTGCGTGAACGCGAAGACCTTGGTGCGCTCGGTGAGCAGCGTGTCGAGGTCCGTGAGGTCGAGCCGGCCGTCGGCCGTGACCGGCACGCACCGCAACGTCGCCCCGGTGCGGCGGCAGGCCTCCTGCCACGGGATGAGGTTGGCGTGGTGCTCCATCTCGGTGACGAGCACCTCGTCGCCCGGGTGGAGGGAGAACCGCTCGCCGGAGCCGCCTCCCCCGCCGTGCGTGCCGTTGCTGAAGGCGTACGCGACGAGGTTGAGCGCCTCGGTGGCGTTGCGGGTGAACACGACCTCCGCGGCCCGGCCGCCGATGAAGCGGGCGATCGTCTCGCGCGCCGCCTCGTAGGCGTCGGTGCCCTCCTCCGAGAGCTGGTGCGCCCCGCGGTGGACGGCCGCGTTGACGGTCTCGTAGAACCACCGCTCCGCGTCGAGCACCTGGCGCGGCTTGTGCGAGGTCGCGCCCGAGTCGAGGTAGACCAGCGGGCGCTCCCCGCGCACCCGGCGCGACAGGATCGGGAAGTCGGCCCGGATCCGGGCCAGCTCCTCGTCGGTGAACGGGGCGGCGGTCATCTCAGGCCTCGGCACCCGCAGTCGTGTACCGGTCGTAGCCCTCGGCCTCGAGCCGCTCGGCGAGCTCGGGGCCGCCCTCCTCGGCGATCCTCCCGTCGACGAACACGTGGACGAAGTCGGGGCGGATGTACCGCAGGATGCGGGTGTAGTGCGTGATGAGCAGGACGCCGACGTCGGTGGTCTCCTTGGCGCGGTTGACCCCCTCGGAGACGACGCGCAGCGCGTCGACGTCGAGGCCGGAGTCGGTCTCGTCGAGGATCGCGATCCTCGGCCCGAGCAGCTCGAGCTGGAGGATCTCGTGGCGCTTCTTCTCGCCGCCCGAGAAGCCCTCGTTGACGTTGCGCTCGGCGAAGGCGGGGTCCATGCGCAGGTTGCCCATGGCCTCCTTGACGTCCTTGACCCAGTGGCGCAGCTTCGGGGCCTCGCCGTCGACCGCCGTCTTGGCGGTGCGCAGGAAGTTGGAGACGGTGACGCCGGGAACCTCGACCGGGTACTGCATGGCGAGGAAGAGACCGGCGCGGGCGCGCTCGTCGACGCTCATCGCGAGCACGTCCTCGCCGTCGAGGGTGACGCTGCCCGAGGTGATCGTGTACTTCGGGTGCCCGGCGACGGAGTAGGCCAGGGTCGACTTGCCCGAGCCGTTCGGTCCCATGATGGCGTGGGTCTGGCCGGACTCGATGGTCAGGGTGACGCCGCGGAGGATCTCCTTGGTGCCCTGCTCGGTCTCGACGCTGACGTGGAGGTCCTTGATCTCCAGGACGGACATGTGGCTCAGCTCTCCTCGGACAGGGCGACGAAGACCTCGTCGCCCTCGGTGCGGACGGTGTGGACGGCGATGGGGATGACGGCCGGGGGCCCGGTGGGCTCGCCGGTGCGCAGGTCGAACCGGGAACCGTGCAGCCAGCACTCGAGCGTGCACCCGTCGAGCTCGCCCTCGGAGAGCGAGACGTTGGCGTGGGTGCACGTGTCGTCGACGCAGTGCACGGTGCCGTCCTCGGTACGGACGACGGAGACCCGGCGGCCCTCGATCTCGGCGGCCGCGGCCCCGACCTGCGGCAGTTCGTCGAGGCGACAGACCCGGACGAAGCCCTGAGCGGTCAGCTGCTCGCTCACGCGGCACCCCCTGCCAGCTCGCGCTCCAGCGCCTCCATGAGGTGCTCCTGCACCTGCGGGACGCCGATGCGCTGGACGACGCCGGTGAAGAACCCGCGGACGACGAGGCGGCGGGCCTCGTCCTCGGGGATCCCCCGGGCCATGAGGTAGAAGAGCTGCTCGTCGTCGAAGCGGCCGGTGGCCGACGCGTGACCCGCCCCCACGATCTCGCCGGTCTCGATCTCGAGGTTCGGCACCGAGTCGGCGCGCGCGCCGTCGCTGAGCAGCAGGTTGCGGTTCAGCTCGTAGGTGTCGGTGCCCTCGGCCGCGGCCCGGATCAGGACGTCGCCGACCCAGACGGTGCGGGCGGTGTCACCCTGCAGCGCCCCCTTGTACTCGACGTTGCTGCGGCAGTGCGGGGCCTGGTGGTCGACGAAGAGGCGGTGCTCGAGGTGCTGGCCGGCGTCGGCGAAGTACACGCCCAGGCCCTCGAAGGAGCCGCCGGGGCCGGAGTACGTCGCGTTGGTGTTGAGCCGCACGACGCCGCCGCCGAGGGTGACGGCGATGTGGCGGACCCGGGCGTCGCGGCCCACGACGACGTCGTGCTGGGCCAGGTGGTGGCTGGCGTCGTCCCACTCCTGGACGGTGACGAGCGTGACGTCGCTGCCGTCGCCCGCGAGCACGGTGAGCACCTCGGAGTAGTCGGCGACGCCGGTGTGCTCGAGCACGACGGTGACACGGGCGAAGCGCCCGACGCGCAGCAGCAGGTGCCCGTGGACGAGGTCCTGCTCGGAGCCGGAGAGCCGGATACGGACCGGCTCGGCGAGCTCGGCCTCGGCCGGTACATCGACGACGCCCACGCCACCGCTGTGGGCCGCCGCGACGGCGGCCGCACGGTCCTGCGGCGCGGGCACGCCGAGCGCCAGCCAGTCGGCGACGGGCATCGAGGTGACGGTGACGCCCTCCGGCAGCGACTCCTCCCAGCGCAGGCAGGCGCCGGTCGGCTCATCGCGGAAGAACGCGCCGAGCCGGTCGACCGGGGTGAAGCGCCACTCCTCCTCGCGCCCGTGCGGCACGGGGAAGTCCGCCACGTCGAACGAGGCGGCGCGCTCGGCCCGGGACCGGTCGGGGACCATCGTCGCGGCGCTGTGGGTGTGCGCTCCCTCGGGGGGGCGTTGGGGGGTGAGCAGGCTCATTCAGCCCACTGCTCCTTCCATCTGCAGCTCGATGAGGCGGTTGAGCTCGAGGGCGTACTCCATCGGGAGCTCCTTGGCGATGGGCTCGACGAAGCCGCGCACGATCATCGCCATCGCCTCCTCCTCGGTCATCCCGCGGGACATGAGGTAGAACAGCTGGTCCTCGGACACCTTGGAGACGGTGGCCTCGTGGCCCATCTGCACGTCGTCCTCACGGATGTCGACGTACGGGTAGGTGTCGGACCGGCTCACGGTGTCGACGAGCAGTGCGTCGCAGACGACGTTGCTCTTCGACCCGTGCGCGCCCTCAAGAATCTGGACCAGACCGCGGTACGACGTGCGCCCGCCACCGCGCGCGACCGACTTGGAGACGATCGAGCTGCTGGTGTTCGGGGCGGCGTGGACCATCTTCGAGCCCGCGTCCTGGTGCTGGCCCTCGCCGGCGAAGGCGATCGAGAGGGTCTCCCCCCTGGCGTGCTCGCCGAGCAGGAAGACGGCCGGGTACTTCATCGTCACCTTGGAGCCGATGTTGCCGTCGATCCACTCCATCGTCGCGCCCTCGGCGCAGGTGGCGCGCTTGGTGACGAGGTTGTAGACGTTGTTCGACCAGTTCTGGATCGTCGTGTAGCGCACGCGGGCGTTCTTCTTCACGACGATCTCGACGACGGCGCTGTGCAGGCTGTCGGACTTGTAGATCGGGGCCGTGCAACCCTCGACGTAGTGCACGTACGAGCCCTCGTCCGCGATGATCAGCGTCCGCTCGAACTGGCCCATGTTCTCGGTGTTGATCCGGAAGTAGGCCTGGAGCGGGATGTCGACGTGTACGCCCGGGGGCACGTAGATGAAGGAGCCGCCCGACCACACGGCCGTGTTGAGCGAGGCGAACTTGTTGTCGCCGGCGGGGATGACGCTCGCGAAGTACTCGCGGAAGAGGTCCTCGTGCTCACGCAGCCCGGTGTCGGTGTCGACGAAGATGACCCCCTTCTCCTCGAGGTCCTCCCGGATCTGGTGGTAGACGACCTCGGACTCGTACTGCGCCGCCACGCCGGCGACGAGGCGCTGCTTCTCGGCCTCGGGGATGCCGAGACGGTCGTAGGTGTTCTTGATGTCCTCGGGCAGGTCCTCCCAGCTCGTGGCCTGCTTTTCGGTGGACTTCACGAAGTACTTGATGTTCTGGAAGTCGATCCCGGTGAGGTCACTGCCCCACGACGGCATCGGCTTCTTGTCGAACAGCCGCAGCGACTTCTGTCGCAGGTCCTGCATCCACTGCGGCTCGGCCTTGCGGTCCGAGATGTCCTGGACGACCTCGGCGGACAGGCCGCGCCGCGCGGACTCTCCGGCCGTGTCGCTGTCGGCCCAGCCGAAGGCGTACGTGCCAAGGTCCTTCAGGCCGGGGTTGAGCTCTTCGATGTGGCTCGTCATCGCGTTGGCCTCTCGGTGGTCGGGGTCGGGACGAAGGTGGTGCAGACGTGGTCGCCGTGGGCGAGCGTGGCCAACCGCTGGACGTGGACGCCGAGCAGGCGGGAGAAGGCCTCGGTCTCGGCCTCGCACAGCGCGGGGAACTCGGTGGCCACGTGCTGGACAGGGCAGTGGCCCTGGCAGAGCTGCACCCCGGTCAGCGCAGCGGCGCCCTCGCGTGTTCCCACGGGCCGCGCCGAGGCGGCGTAGCCCTCGGTGTTGAGGGCCTCGACGAGCGCGTGGGCCCGGGCCGCGGGGTCCTCGCCGGCCGCCACCACCCGCTCGGTGACCCGCTTCTCGAGGTCGGCGACGCGGTGCTCGGCGAAAGCGTGCACGGCGTCCTCGCCCGCGGTGTCGCGCAGGAAGCGCAGCGCCTCCCCCGCGAGGTGGTCGTAGTCGGACGCGAGCGCCCGGTGGCCGCGGTCGGTGAGCACCCAGGATCGGGCCGGGCGGCCGCGGCGGCGCGGACCCCCCGCCTCGTGGGTCTCGACGAGCCCGTCGGCGGCGAGGTTCTCCACGTGCCGGCGCACGGCGGTCTCGGTGAGGCCCAGTCGCTCGACGAGGGCGGAGATGGAGACCGGGCCCTCCAGGCTCACGACACGCAGCACCCGGTCGCGTGTCCGCGACTCCAGGATGCTGCTGTCGGCAATAACCACACACCCATGTTAGGTAATTACCCGGCCGCGGTCCAAGGAAGGCTCGCCTAAGGTGCCAACGGCCCCGGTTTCGGCCCCGTCGCGTGGCGCAACGGCTCCTGGGCGAGCGGCTCCGGGTCCTCGTCGACCTCCTCGGACGCGACGTCCTCGGCCCCCGGGCCGTCGACGTCGTCGTCCTCGCCGAAGGGGAGGAACACCGACGGGAGGCGGTGCCGCGGCGGAGCCACCGACTCCGGGCCGAAGAGGCGCTCGCGCACCGGCGCCGTGATGACCCCGAGCGGGGCGGTGAGGACGTACCCGTACGCGACGACCAGGCCGGTCAACCCGGGGGCGACCACCATGCCCACGACGATGGCGAGCCCGATGAGGATGCTCCCCAGGCGGGCGCGCGACGTGCGCGGCGACAGCAGGTTGCGGAAGGAGCGGAAGCGGATCGTCATCACCATCAGCGACGCCGGCACGACGCTGACGAGCAGCGGGAACCAGGCCGCCCACGGGCCGGTGCCGGGGCCCCACACCGGCGCGTCGAGGGCGAAGATCGTCGCGATGACCACCGCGGCCGCGCCCGGGGAGGGCAGCCCGACGAAGTAGCGCTTGTCGGCGGCCGGGTCGATCGTGACGTTGAAGCGCGCGAGGCGGAAGGCGGCGCAGGCGAGCCAGTAGAACGCGACGAGCCAGGCGAGGACCGGCCACTCGTCGAGGGCCCAGGTGTGCACGAGCACGGCGGGGGCCAGCCCGAAGGAGATGAGGTCGGCGAGGGAGTCGAGCTGGAGGCCGAACGGGGAGGTGGCGCCGATGAGCCGGGCGACGAAGCCGTCGGCGATGTCGAGGACGATCGAGGCGGCGATGAGCACCGCGGCGAGGGTGAAGTGCCCCCGGAACGCCAGGAGCACCGAGGAGAAGCCGCTGATCATGTTGAGCGTCGTGAAGACGCTCGGCGCCATCAGCCGGGCGCGTTCGCGCTTGGGCAGCTGCCTCAGCGAGACGACGCGGGCGCCGGTCGGGGAGACCAGCCGCCAGCGCTCGAGGATGCGGCGCCTGCCGTTCGCGGGCTGGCCGCTCATGCCGACCCCCCGGCGGGGCGCCAGCGGGCGATGACGCTCTCGCCCGCCACGACCCGGTCACCCTGCTGCACGAGCAGTGAGCAGCCCGGCGGGACGAACACGTCCATCCGGGACCCGAACTTCATCAGCCCGATCCGCTGCCCCGTCTCCAGCACGTCGCCGACGGAGACGCGGGTGACGACCCGGCGGGCCATCAGCCCGACGATCTGACGGAAGTGCACGGTGCGGGTGGCACCGGCCACCTCGCGCTCGACGGTGAGGTCGCTGCGCTCGTTGAGGTGCGCGCTCTCGTGCCGGTAGGCCGCCAGCCAGCGCCCCGGCCGCTCGACGACCTCGGTGACCCGGCCCCCGTAGGGAGCACGGTTGACGTGCACGTCGAAGGCCGAGAGGAAGATGCTCACCTGCTGCCACTCGCCCGCGGGGGCGACCCGGTCCTGGCCCGGCCCGGCGTACATGACCTTCCCGTCCGCGGGCGCGAGCACGTCGTCGACGGGCACCGGGTGGTGGTCGGGCGAGCGGTCGGGGTCGCGGAAGAAGGCCGCCGTGACGAGGGGCAGGGCGGCGAGGACCAGCGCGGTCCGGGGCCGGCGGGCGAGGACGGCCAGGGCGGCGGGCACCGCCGCGACGGCGGTGGCAGGGACGGCCTCCCGGTCGATGCGCATGCGGGCCAGCCTAGGATGCCGCGCATGGCCGGTGCCGTCGACGTGCAGGAGCTGGGCCGCACGTACGGATCCCTCGTGGCGGTCGACGGCGCCTCGTGGTCGGCCGCGGCCGGCACGGTCACGGCCGTGCTGGGGCCGAACGGAGCGGGGAAGACGACCACCGTCGAGTGCCTGGAGGGGCTGGTCCGGCCCACCTCCGGTCGGGTGCGGGTCCTCGGCACCGACCCGTGGCGGGCCCCGGCCGCGCACCGGGCCCGCGTCGGCGTCATGCTCCAGGATGGCGGCCTGGCCACCACGGTGCGGCCCCTCCCCCTGCTCCACCACCTCGCCGCCCTCCACGAGGACCCGCGCGACGTCGACGCGCTGGCCGGGCGGCTCGGCATCACCTCCTTCGCCCGCACCACCGTGCGCCGGATGTCCGGCGGCCAGCGGCAGCGGGTGGCGCTCGCCGCCTCCCTCGTCGGCCGGCCCGACGTGCTCTTCCTCGACGAGCCGACGGCCGGGCTGGACCCGCACGCCCGGCTCGAGGTCTGGGACGTGGTCCGGGAGGAGGCAGGACGGGGCGCCTGCGTCGTCCTCACGACGCACTCCTTCGAGGAGGCCGAGCGGGTCGCCGACCGGGTCGTCATCATGGCGGCGGGACGGGTGGTCGCCGACGGCACGCTCGACGAGGTCCGTGCGGGGCGGTCCCTGGAGGACGTGTACTTCTCGCTCACCGGGGGTGCCCGCCGGTGAGCCCGTCCCCCGCACCCGCACCGCCCGCCCGACGGGTGACCGCCCAGGGACGCTTCGAGGCCCGGACCCTGCTGTCCAACGGCGAGCAGCTGCTCGTCTCGGTGGTGCTCCCGGCGATGGCGCTGGTCGGCCTCACCCTGGCCTCGGTGCCCGACCTCGGGCCGGGGGGCCGGATCGACGTCGCGGCCGCGGGCACCCTGGCCCTGGCCGTCGTCTCGACCGCCTTCACCGGGCAGGCGATCGGCACCGGCTTCGACCGGCGCTCCGGGGTCCTCCGGCTGCTCGGCACCACACCGCTCGGGCGGGGCGGCCTGCTCGCCGGCAAGGCCCTGGCCGTGCTCTCCGTGCTCGCCGTCCAGGTGGTCTTGCTCGGTGCCCTGGCCCTGGCCCTGGGGTGGCGGCCGGTGGTGGCGGGGCTGCCGCCGGCCCTGGTCGGGCTGCTGCTGGGCGCCGGCGCCTTCGTCGCGCTGGCGCTGCTGCTCGCCGGGACCGTGCGCGCCGAGGCGGTGCTGGCCCTGGCCAACCTCCTCTGGGTGGTGTTCCTCGGCCTCGGGGTGCTGGTCCCCACCTCGGAGCTGCCGGGCGCCGTGGGCACGGTGGCCCGGCTGCTGCCCAGCGGCGCCCTCGGCGACGCCTTGCGCGCCTCGCTGCTGGAGGGGTCGTGGCCGTGGGCCCAGTGGGCCGTCCTGCTCGCCTGGGGCGGGGTGGCAGGAGCGGCGGCGTCGCGCTGGTTCCGCTGGTCCGGCTGACCAGCCCGACAACGGCGGACGTAGCCTTGTCCCCGTGACGACGACCAGCCCCCGCACGACGACGACGCCGGCTCCGCCGCGGGGGAGCCGGTGGCTCTCGCCCGTGCTCCTGGCCAACCTCGTCGCGCAGGTCGGCATCGTCGTCACCGGGGGGCTGGTGCGGCTCACCGGCAGCGGCCTGGGATGCCCCACGTGGCCGGAGTGCGTCGACGGGTCGATCGCCCCCACGTTCGAGCAGGCGGAGGGTGTCCACAAGTACATCGAGTTCGGCAACCGGACGCTCACGGGGGTGCTCCTCGTGGTCGCCCTGGCGAGCGTCGTCCTGGTCTGGCGGGCCGCGCCCCGCCGGGCGATGAAGGTCGCCGCCGTCGCCGTGCTCGTCGGCGTCCTCCTCCAGGCGGTCCTCGGCGGCATCACCGTGCTGCGGGGCCTGGACCCCCTCACGGTCTCCGCGCACTTCCTCGTGTCGATGGCGCTCATCGCCGCGGCCGCGTACCTCTGGTTCGCCCGGCACGAGGGCGGCGGCGCCCCCCGGCCGCTCGTCCCCCCGGTCGTCATCCGCCTCGCGTGGGTCACCGTCGCGGTGGCCGGCGTGGTGCTCGCGCTCGGGACGGTGGTCACCGGCACCGGCCCCCACTCCGGCGACGCCGACGAGCCGGCGCGCTACGGCTTCGACCCGCGCACGGTCTCGTGGCTGCACGCCGACGTGGTGATGCTCTTCCTCGGGCTCGTGGTCGCCACCTGGCTCGCCGCCCGGCTCGCCTCCGAGAGCAGCCGCAGCGCCCGGGCCTGGCTCGTCGTCCTCGGGGTGTCCCTCGCGCAGGGTCTCACCGGGTACGTGCAGTACTTCACCGGGCTGCCCGAGGCGGTCGTCCTCGGCCACATGCTCGGGGCGTCGCTGCTCGTCGTCGCCCTGACGAACGGCGTGCTGGCGCTGCGCGAACGCTGACCGGACGGGTCCGTCGGCTCCGCGCACCCTGGAGCCGCTGGGCGCAGGCACGAACCTGCGCTGAGCACCCCGACGGTGCGCTGGGACGGGGTCCGCGTCGCCGGCGGCAGCTCGTCACTCGAGCAGCCCGGCCGCGCGGGCGGCCGCCACCGCCTCACCACGGGACCCCGCCCCGAGCTTGGCGAGGATGTTGCTCACGTGCACGCTCGCCGTCTTGGTGCTGATGAAGAGGGTCCGGCCGATCTCGCCGTTCGACCGGCCCTGGCCGAGCAGCGCCAGGACCTCGTGCTCCCGGGGGGTCAACGCGTGGGTCGTCGACTCGGGCAGGGCTCGCCGGAGGTCCTCCAGCAGGGCCGCCGCCCCGAGGGCCGTGGCGACCTCGCGGGCGCGCCCCGACGCCTCGACGGCGCCCGGCCGTCCCGCGGCCGCGAGCACCTCGCCGAGCCGCGCCTCGGCCCGGGCGGCCTCGTACCGGTCGCCGCGCTCGTCGGCGAGCCGCCGGACCTGGCGCCAGGCGTCGGCCAGCTCCTCCGGCGCCATCTCCTCCCCCGCGCTCCAGCGCACCCGCCGGTACTCGGCGTCGGCCCGCGCGAGCCACATCCGGCCCTCGCCGGTGGGGGCGGCCAGCCTCGACCCCGGGCCCCACACCGCCGCGGCCGCGTCGTGCAGCCGGTCCGCCGCGTCGAGCAGCGCCGAGCGCGCCGAGCGACTCCCCGCGCGGACCGCCGTCGCCAGGTGCCCCAGCGCCACCGCGGCGAGCCGCACCTCGACCATGACCCGCGGCTGCTCCCAGGCGTCGCGCAGGAAGGTGACGACCTCGTCGTGCAGCGCGAGCATGCGCTCGACGTGCCCCTCGTGGCCGAGCACGTCGACGCAGGCGACCCCGACCTGGACCGCGATCCGGGTGTCCTCACGCCAGTACGGCCGGGTCGAGGCGAGGGTGCGGTCGACGTCGAGGACGCCGCGGGCCGCGCGCACGTAGGCCAGTGCCGCCTCGATGCTCGCCGGCCCGCCCTCGGTCAGGTCTCGGGCGCGAGCCGGGCCGGCGAGCTCGACGGCGTGGTCCCACTCGCCGAGCTCGTAGGCGACCGTCATCGCCATCGCGAGCGAGTCGACGGCGTAGACCGACGACCCGAGCCCGGCCCGGTGGGCCTCCTCCTCCGTGCGCTCGAATCCCGAGAGTGCCGCGCGCAGGTCGGACTGGCGGTAGTGGATGGCCGCGAGGATGTACATCGCCCGGAGCAGCGCGAAGTCCGGGGCCGCGGTCCATCCCGACACGAGGTCCTCGAGACGGCGGATGGAGGCGTCCGCGTCTCCGGCGAGGCCGCCGAGCCAGGCGAGGATGGACTCGAGGTCGGCACGGTCGACGGTGAGGTCGTGCTCGACGGCGAGCGCCATCGCGTCGTCCGCGACCGCCACCGCCTCGGCCGTCCGTCCGTGCGTCCATGAGCGCCTCGGCGCGCCGGGCGAGCAGGGAGACCCGCAGCGGCAACCGGCGCGCCGTCGTCGAGCAGGGCCAGCGCCTCCTCGGTGAGCTGCACCCGGTCCAGCCGCTCCTCGGTGAGCCGGGCGGCGTAGGCCAGCGCCCCGAGCAGCTCCGCCCGCTCGTACGGTCCGTCGGCGTCCTCGGAGAGACGGCGACGCAGCAGCGCCATCGCCCGGGTCGCCCGGCCCGCGGCGTTGGCGGCCGCGGCGGCCCACAGCGTCAGCGGCTGGCCGAGCCCCGGGTCGACGTCGAGCAGGGTGAGGGCGGTCTCGTAGTGGGCGAGCGCCTCGGCCGGGCCCCCCATGCGGCGGGCCTCGTCACCGGCACGGAGGGAGGCCTCGAGCGCCGCCGCCCGGTCACCGGAGGTGAGGGCGTGCCGGGCCAGGTCCGCGGGGGTGCCGAGGGAGGGGTCCTCCCGCAGCGCCTCGGCGCAGGCGCGGTGCAGCTCGAGGCGCTCGGTCGGGAGCAGGTCGTCGATGACGGCCTCGGCGAGCAGGGCGTGCCGGAACTCGTAGCCGTCGCCGCGCGGCTCGAGCACGTGGTGGTCGACCGCAGCCCGCAGCGCCCGGCGCAGCGTGGCCGGGTCGACGCCCGCCACCCGCTCGAGGAGCGCGTGCGGCACCCGTCGGCCGATGACGGCCGCCACCCGGACCACGTCCTGGGCCTCGGCGTCCAGGTGCTCGACCCGTCCGAGGAGCAGCCGGCCCACGTCGCCGCCCTCGGCCCGCGCGGGGCTCCCGCCGCTGGCCGCGAGCTCCTCGGCGAGGAAGGCGTTGCCCTCGGCCCGCCGGACCACCTCCTCGACGACCTCGGGCCCCAGCGAGCCGTCGACGCGGTGCACGATCTCGCGCACGTCGCCGGCCGACAGGGGCCCGAGGTCGACGCGGGTCAGGCCCGGCAACCGCGACCACAGCGCCAGCGACGCCGCCAGCGGGTGGCGCCGGTGGACGTCGTCGCTGCGGTAGGTCGCGACGAGGGAGACGCCGTCGGGGGCGCCGCGGGTGAACAGGACGGTGAGCAGCTCGCGGCTGGACTCGTCGGCCCAGTGCAGGTCCTCGACGACGAGCAGCACCGGGCCGCGGCGGCCGAGGTCCGTCAGGGCCCCGTGCACCCCCTCGACGACGTCCCCGCGCAGCGCGTCGCCCGCGGCGCCGGCGGCCAGCCGCGGGACGAGCGAGGCGAGGGAGGGCCGGGCCCCGACGAGGGCCTCGACGAGCCCGGGGTCCGAGGCGTCCACGGTGGCGGCCACCTCGACGAAGGGCAGGTAGGGGAGGCTGGCCCCGGCCTCCCCGACGCAGTGGCCGACGAGGACCCGGTGCCCCACCGCCGCCCGCACCACCTGGCCGACGAGGGCGGTCTTGCCGATGCCGGCGTCACCCCCGACCAGGACGGCGCCCCCACCGGAGCCGAGCTGCAGGCCGTCGAGGACGCGCGCCAGCTCGTCGTCGCGGCCGACGATCTCCTCGGCGGTACGGGGCGCCACGGCCCCGATCATGGCACTGCTCACGGGTGGCGCGGACGCGACGGCACGAGGGCCGGCCGAGCGGCGCGCTGCCGCCGGGCGCGGCGGAGTCCGGAGACCCAACGGCTCAGCCGCCGGGACGGGTCCGGCCAGGAACCACCACCGGGGGTGCGGGGGCCGAAGCGCTCGAGTCGGTAGTCGACCTCTGCGCGGATGAACATCGGGTCGGAGAGGATGTTGCTCACGGTGTGCTCCTTGACGTGGAGCCGGTGGCCGGGTGCCACCGACACGTCAACGATGTCCGCGTGAGGCAGGGGCCCACATCGGGAGGTCTCCGGGTTCCGCCGGGCGCCGGTGGTCCCTGAGGTACCTCAGCCCCGGGGGCCCCGCGGCGAGCGGCTCACCCGAGGGCGACGAAGACCAGCGGGTCGACGGCCACCGCGAGGAAGAGCACCGTCACGTAGGTGATCGAGTAGTGGAACAGGCGCATCGGCTTCAGCGCCGCGCCGGTGACCCCGCGACGAGCGGCCCGGTGCAGGCGGTGCGCCTCGGCGAGGAACAGCGCCCCGGCGAGGACGGCGGTGACGGCGTACACCCAGCCCATCGGTGCGACCGGGACGAGCACGAGGGAGGTCGCCACCATCACCCACGAGTAGGCGACGATCTGCCGCCCGACCGCCACCGGGCCGCGCTCGACCGGCAGCATCGGGACCTCGGCCGTGGCGTAGTCGTCGCGGAAGGCCATCGACAGCGGCCAGTAGTGGGGCGGCGTCCAGAAGAAGATCACGAGGAACAGCACGACCGCCGGCCAGGCCAGCGTGCCCGTGACGGCGGACCACCCGATGAGCGTCGGCATGCAGCCGGCGACGCCGCCCCACACGATGTTCTGGGACGTGCGCCGCTTGAGCAGCACGGTGTACCCCACCGCGTACAGCACGATCGCCAACAGCGACAACGCGGCCGAGACGAGGTTGACGACGACCGCGAACCACACCGTCGAGACGACGGTGAGGACGCTCGCGAACACGAGCGCCCGGAGGGGCGTCACCTCGCCGGTGACCATCGGCCGGGTGCTCGTGCGGTGCATGAGCCGGTCGATGTCGCGGTCGTAGACGGAGTTGAACGTGTTGGCGGCGCCGGCGCTCAGGGTGCCGCCGACGAGGGTCGCGACGACGAGCCACAACGACGGGACCCCGCCCTCGGCGAGGAACATCACCGGCACCGTGGTGACCAGCAGCAGCTCGATGATCCGCGGCTTGGTCAGCGCGACGTAGCTCGCGACCCGGCTGCGGCGGGCGCGCGGCGCCGCGGGGGCGTCGGTCGTCAGCGGGAGGGATGCCACGGGGTCCTTCGGGTAGGACGAGGGGAGCAGATGTCCCGAGATTCTAACCGTCCCGCTGGATCCGGCCCCCACCCCGGCCGACTCCACGGCACTAGGGTGAGGCGCAGACCGACCACGGTGCCGTGGGCACCGGCGACCCCCCTCGAACGTCCCCCGCCAGAGAGGTATCCCGTTGAGCCCGTCACCCACCCGAACCAGGACGCCCCTCGCCGGCAGGTCCGAGGAGCTCACCCGCCCCGTCGCGAAGAAGGCCAGGTGGACCGACCTCGACGTGCGCGCCGTCGACACCGTGCGCGTCCTCGCCGCGGACGCGGTGCAGAAGACCGGGAACGGCCACCCGGGTACCGCGATGAGCCTGGCCCCCGTGGCGTACCTGCTCTACCAGCAGGTGATGCGGCACGACCCCACCGACCCCGACTGGCTCGGCCGCGACCGCTTCGTGCTCTCCGCCGGCCACTCCTCGCTGACCCAGTACATCCAGCTCTACCTCTCCGGGTACGGCCTCGAGCTCTCCGACATCGAGGCCCTCCGCACGTGGGGCTCCCAGACCCCCGGCCACCCCGAGGTCCACCACACGACCGGGATCGAGATCACCACCGGGCCGCTCGGCTCGGGGCTCGCCTCCGCCGTCGGCATGGCGATGGCGCAGCGCCGCCAGCGCGGGATGTTCGACCCCGACGCCACGGCCGGTGAGAGCCCCTTCGACCACCACGTCTGGGTCATCGCCTCCGACGGCGACCTCATGGAGGGCGTCGCCTCGGAGGCCTGCTCGCTCGCCGGGCACCAGGAGCTGTCCAACCTCACTGTCGTCTACGACGCCAACCAGATCTCGATCGAGGACGACACCGACATCTCGTTCAGCGAGGACGTCGGCAAGCGCTTCGAGGCCTACGGCTGGGACGTCGTCGAGGTCGACTGGCGGCAGAGCCAGGACCCCAAGGGCACCCCCGGCTACACCGAGGACGTCGACGCCGTCCTCGCCGCGCTCGAGAAGAGCCGACGCTCCCGCCGGCGCCCGACGCTGGTCCTGGTCCGCACCGTCATCGCCTGGCCGGCCCCGTCGGCCCGGGGCACCGGCAAGTCGCACGGGTCCGCACTCGGCCCGGACGAGGTCGCCGCCACCAAGGAGATCCTCGGCTTCGACCCGGAGAAGGCCTTCGAGGTCGACCGCGCCGTGCTCGGCCACGCCCGCGAGGTGAAGAAGCGCGGCCGGGCGGCGCACCGCGAGTGGGACAAGGGCTACAAGGCCTGGCGCAGGGCCAACCCCGAGCGCGCCGCCCTCCTCGACCGCGTCCGCGCCGGTGAGCTCCCCGACGGCTTCGCGAAGGCCCTGCCGACGTTCGACGCCGACGAGAAGGGCATCGCCTCCCGCGCGGCCTCCGGGCAGGTGCTCGGCGCCCTCGCCGACGTCCTCCCCGAGCTCTGGGGCGGCTCCGCGGACCTCGCCGAGTCGAACAACACGACGATGAAGGGCGAGCCGTCGTTCGTCCCTGCCGGCAAGCAGACGGCCGAGTGGAAGGGCGGCCCGTACGGCCGCACCCTGCACTTCGGCATCCGCGAGAACGCCATGGGCATGATCCTCAACGGGATCGCGCTCGAGGGGCTGACCCGGCCCTACGGCGGCACCTTCCTCGTCTTCTCCGACTACATGCGCCCCGCGGTGCGCCTCGCGGCCCTCCAGCAGCTGCCGGTGACCTTCGTGTGGACGCACGACTCGATCGGCCTCGGGGAGGACGGTCCCACCCACCAGCCGGTCGAGCACCTCGCGGCGCTGCGGGCCATCCCGCAGCTCGACGTGGTCCGCCCGGCCGACGCCAACGAGACCGCGCAGGCCTGGGCGGAGGTGCTCCGCCGCCGCCGCACCGCCGGCCTCGCGCTCTCCCGCCAGGCCCTGCCGACGATCGACCGGTCCACGCACGCGAAGGCGACCGGCGTCCGCAAGGGCGCCTACGTGCTCGTCGACGGCGGCGCGGACGGCACCGAGGCCCCGGACGTCGTGATCATCGCGACCGGCTCCGAGGTGTCGGTGGCGCTGGCCGCGCGCGAGAGGCTCGAGCGCGGCGGCACCCGCACCCGGGTGGTCTCGATGCCGTGCCGGGAATGGTTCGAGGAGCAGCCGCGCTCCTACCAGGACAAGGTCCTGCCACCCGAGGTCCGCGCCCGCGTCAGCGTCGAGGCGGGTGTGGCGATGGGCTGGCACGACCTCGTCGGGGACAGCGGACGGTGTGTGAGCCTCGAGCACTTCGGGGCCTCCGCCGACGGTGCGACCCTCTTCCGTGAGTTCGGGTTCACCCCTGAGGCGGTCGTCAAGGCCGCGAAGGACTCGCTGAAGGCGGCCCGCTCCCGCTCCGGGGTCCCCGGTGTGACCGACACCGCGCCGCGCGCCAGGTCCTCCCGCGCCGCCGGCGACACCAAGACGCCGAGCCACAAGGCCTCGGCGGGGAAGTGAGAGCCGCATGACCACACCGAAGCCCCTCCGGGACCTCGCCGAGCACGGAGTCTCCGTCTGGCTCGACGACCTCTCCCGGGACCGCATCACGTCCGGCAACCTCCAGGAGCTCATCGACACGCGGGGCGTCGTCGGGGTCACGACGAACCCCTCGATCTTCCAGGCGGCCCTGTCCGAGGGCCACGCCTACGACGAGCAGGTCGACGAGCTGGCCCGGGCCGGCCGCAGCGTCGACGAGGCCGTCTTCGCGCTGACGACGAAGGACGTCCACGACGCCTGCGAGATCATGAAGCCGGTCTACGAGCGCACCGGCGGCCAGGACGGCCGGGTCTCGATCGAGGTCGACCCCGGCGCCGCCCACGACACCGGTCGCACCATCGAGGAGGCCCGGGCGCTGGCCGCGGAGGTCGGCCAGCCGAACGTCTTCATCAAGATCCCGGCCACCGTCGAGGGGCTCCCGGCCATCTCGCAGGTGCTCTCCGAGGGCATCTCGGTCAACGTCACGCTCATCTTCTCCCTCGACCGCTACCGCGCGGTGATGAACGCCTTCCTCACCGGCCTGGAGCAGGCCCGCGAGCACGGCGTCGACCTGTCCGGCATCCGCTCGGTCGCCTCGTTCTTCGTCTCCCGCGTCGACAGCGAGGTCGACGGCAGGCTCGAGGCCGTCGGCACCGAAGAGGCCGCGCGCCTCCGGGGCCGGGCCGGGATCGCCAACGCCCGTCTCGCGTACAAGGCCTACGAGGAGGTGTTCGCCACGCCACGCTGGCAGTCGCTCGAGGCCGCGGGTGCACACCGGCAGCGGCCGCTGTGGGCCTCCACCGGGGTGAAGGACCCCGACTACCCCGACACGATGTACGTCACCGAGCTCGTCGCCCCCGACACCGTCAACACGATGCCGGAGAAGACCCTCGAGGCGGTCGCCGACCACGCGGAGATCCGCGGCGACACCGTGCCGAGTCGCGTACGACGACGCCACGCGAGGTGCTCGACAGCCTCGAGCGGCTCGGCATCTCCTACGCCGAGGTCGTCGCCCAGCTCGAGCGCGAGGGAGTGGAGAAGTTCGAGAAGTCGTGGGACGAGCTGCTCGGGCGGGGTCTCGCGCGAGCTCGAGAAGGCCTCCGCGTGAGCGCCCTCGACGTCGCCGCCACGGGGGCCGCGGCCGACGCCATCGCCACGCCACGTCCCCCGGCTCGTCGAGGAGCGCTTCGCCAGCCGGCTCTTCGCGCAGGACCACACGCCTGTGGGGCGCGGCGGCCGAGGACGAGGCCGCGCAAGCGGCTGGCCTGGACGGGCCTGCCCCGCACCTCCCGGCCGCTCGTCGGCGAGGTCGCCGCGCTGCGCGACGAGCTCCGGCAGGGCGGCTACGACCGCGTCGTCCTCTGCGGCATGGGCGGGTCGTCGCTGGCCCCCGAGGTGGTCTGCGCCACGGCCGGCGTCCCGCTCGTCGTGCTCGACTCCTCCGACCCCGACGTCGTGCGGGCCGCCCTCACCGACCTGGACCGCACCGTGGTCGTCGTGTCCAGCAAGTCCGGCTCCACGGTCGAGACCGACAGCCAGCGACGCGCCTTCGAGCAGGCCTTCCGCGACGCCGGGCTCGACCCCACCGACCCGGATGGTCGTCGTCACCGACCCGGGCAGCCCGCTCGACGAGCAGGCCCGCGGCCAGGGCTTCCGGGTGGTGAACGCCGACCCCGAGGTCGGGGGCCGCTACTCGGCGCTCACCGCCTTCGGGCTGGTGCCGAGCGGCCTCGCCGGCGCGGACGTCGAGGCCCTCCTCGACGACGCCGAGGCGGTCGCCGACCTGCTCGCCGCCGACGACGACGCCAACCCCGCCCTGCGCCTGGGGGCCGCCCTCGCCGGCACCGAGCCGCTGCGCGACAAGCTCGTGCTCGTCGACGCCGGCACCGAGAACGTCGGCTTCCCCGCGTGGGCCGAGCAGCTCATCGCCGAGTCCACGGGCAAGGAGGGCACCGGGCTGCTGCCCGTCGTCGCCATCGGTGACGAGCCCGCGCACACCTACGACGACGGCACCGTGGTGCGCCTCGTCGCCACCGACGACGACGACGACGCCGCGGCCACCGGCGAGCGCCTCCCAGGTCACCGTGGCCGGGCCGCTCGGGGCGCAGTTCCTCCTCTGGGAGGCCGCCACCGCCGTCGCCGGCGCGCTTCTCGGCATCAACCCCTTCGACCAGCCCGACGTCGAGAGCGCCAAGGCCGGCCGCCCGCGACCTGCTGGAGGCCGGGCATCGGCGCCGGCGACGAGCCCGCCTTCACCGACGGGGCCGTCGAGGTCCGCGCGGCCGGCGGCGACTGGCTCGGCGAGCGCCGACACGCTCGACGCCGCCGTCGAGGCCCTCCTCGCCGGGCTCGACCCCGACCGCGGCTACGTCGCGGTCATGGCCTACCTGGACCGCGAGGCCGACGCCGACCTCGAGCACGTCGCCCGCGACCTGTTCGACCGCACCGGTCGCCCGGCGACCTTCGGGTGGGGCCCCCGGTTCCTCCACTCCACCGGCCAGTACCACAAGGGCGGTCCGCCCACGGGCCTCTACGTGCAGGTCACGGCCGCTCCCGCCGAGGACCTCGAGGTGCCGGGCCGCGACTTCACCTTCGGCCAGTTCATCGCGGCCCAGGCCGCCGGCGACGCCACGGTGCTCGCCGACCACGGCCGGCCGGTCCTGCGCCTGCACCTCACCGACCACGACGCCGGGCTCGCCGCGGTCCGGGCCGCGCTCGGCGCGGGGCCGCCGCATGAGCCCGGCCCGGGTCACCGCCGAGCAGCAACCCGCTGCGCGACCCGCGCGACAAGCGGCTGCCCGCGGATCGCCGGGCCCTGCTCGATGGTGCTCTTCGGGGTCACCGGCGACCTGGCCCGCAAGAAGCTGATGCCGGCCATCTACGACCTCGCCAACCGCGGGCTGCTGCCGCCCGGGTTCTCGCTCGTCGGCTTCGCCCGGCGCGACTGGGCCGACCAGGACTTCGGCAAGATCGTCTACGAGTCGGTCAAGGAGCGCGCCCGCACCCCGTTCCGCGAGGAGGTGTGGCGCACCCTCTCCGAGGGCATCCGCTTCGTCCCCGGCACCTTCGACGACGACGCCGGCCTTCGACCTGCTCGCCGAGGTCGGTCGCCGAGCTCGACGAGCAGCGCGGCACCGGCGGCAACCACGCGTTCTACCTCTCGATCCCGCCGGCCTTCTTCGCCACCGTCTGCGAGCAGCTCGAGCGCGCCGGGCTGTCGACGCCGCACGACGGGTCGTGGCGGCGGGTCGTCATCGAGAAGCCCTTCGGCCACGACCTGGAGTCGGCGCGCGAGCTCAACGCCATCGTCGAGAACGTCTTCCCCGCCGACTGCATCTTCCGGATCGACCACTACCTCGGCAAGGAGACGGTCCAGAACCTGCTCGCGCTCCGGTTCGCCAACCAGCTCTTCGAGCCGGTGTGGAACGCCAACTACGTCGACCACGTGCAGATCACCATGGCCGAGGACATCGGCATCGGCGGTCGCGCCGGGCTACTACGACGGCATCGGCGCGGCCCGCGACGTCATCCAGAACCACCTGCTCCAGCTGCTCGCGCTCACGGCGATGGAGGAGCCGGTCTCCTTCGACGCCCAGGGCCTGCGGACCGAGAAGGAGAAGGTGCTCTCGGCGGTCCGCCTGCCCGAGGACCTCGCCACCGGCACCGCCCGCGGGCAGTACGCCCGCGGGTGGCAGGGCGGTGAGGAGGTGCGCGGGCTACCTCGACGAGGACGGCGTCGCCGACGGCTCGACCACCGAGACCTACGCCGCGCTGCGCCTCGACGTCGACACCCGCCGTGGGCCGGCGTGCCCTTCTACCTGCGCACCGGGAAGCGGCTCGGCAAGCGGGTCACCGAGATCGCCGTCGTCTTCAAGCAAGGCCCCGCACCTGCCCTTCCAGGACACCGCCACCGAGGAGCTCGGCCAGAACGCCGTCGTCGTGCGCGTCCAGCCCGACGAGGGCGTCACCATCCGCTTCGGCGCGAAGGTGCCGGGCGCGCAGATGGAGGTCCGCGACGTCACGATGGACTTCGGGTACGGCCGCTCGTTCACCGAGTCCTCCCCGGAGGCCTACGAGCGGCTCATCCTCGACGTGCTGCTCGGTGAGCCGCCGCTGTTCCCGCGGCACGAGGAGGTCGAGCTGTCCTGGCGGATCCTCGACCCGGTCGAGCGGTACTGGGCGCGGCAGAAGGGATCCCCGGAGCAGTACGTCGTCCGGCGGGTGGGGGCCGGAGTCCGCCGACGCGATGATGCGCCGGGACGGCCGGGAGTGGAGGCTGCCGTGACCACCACCCCACTCGGTTCGCCCACGCAGAGCGTGGGACCCACACGCAGAGCATGGGACCCACGCTCGTTCCGCCCACGCAGAGCGTGGGACCCCGCTCCGATACCGAGAGGGGACCCCGGTGATCGTCGACCTGCCCGACACCACGACCGGCGCCGTGAGCGCCCGGCTCGTCAAGCTGCGCTCCGACACCGGCGCGATGGCCCTCTCCCGGGTGCTCACCCTCGTGATCGTCGTCGACGACGGTGAGGCCGAGGAGGCCATCGAGGTCGCCAACGACGCCAGCCGGCAGCACCCGTGCCGCATCATCGTCGTCGTCCGCGGCAACCGCCGCGGGCGGGCCCGCCTCGACGGCCAGATCCGCGTCGGCGGCGACGCCGGCGCCTCCGAGGTCGTCGTGCTGCGCCTCTACGGTCCGCTCGCCTCGCACGGCCGGTCGGTCGTGACCCCGCTGCTGCTCGCCGACTCCCCCATCGTCGCGTGGTGGCCCGAGGGCGGCCCCCGGGCCCCCGCCGAGGACCCGGTGGGCGCGATGGCGCAGCGCCGGGTCACCGACGCGGCGCGGATGGGGGGCTCCCCGCGCACCGTGCTGGGCAGGCTCGCGAAGGCCCACCAGCCCGGCGACACCGACCTCGCCTGGTCGCGGGTCACCCTGTGGCGCGGCCTGCTCACCGCCGCCCTCGACCAGCCGCCGTACGAGCCGGTCACCGAGGCGACCGTCGCGGCCGCGCTCGACAGCCCCTCCGGGCCTGCTGCTCGCCGGGTGGCTGGCCGCGCCGGCTGCGCTGCCCGGTCACCCTCGTCCGGTCGCGCACCGGCTCCGGGCTGATCTCGGTGCGGCTCGAGCGGGCCAGCGGCACGGTCGACCTCGTGCGGCCCCACGACGACGAGACCGCGCTCCTGCGCCAGCCCGGCCAGCCCGACCGCACCCTCGCCCTCCCGCACCGCTCGGACGCCGAGTGCCTCGCCGACGAGCTGCGTCGGCTCGACCCCGACGAGGTGTACACCGACGCCCTCGTCCGCGGCGTGGGCGCGGTGCGGCACTCGCGCCGCACCGCGAGCGACGCCGTCCCCGCCGGCGAGGCACCGTCGCCGGCCGAGGCGGAGCGCACGACCACCCGGCTGCGACGGGCCGCGCGCGCCGCGGGCGGCAGCAGGATGGTCGAGGCGATGGACATGCCCGCCGACGTCCGTCGACACCGACACCGTCAAGCGGGCCTCCGCCGAGCGGCTCGCCGAGGCCAAGGAGCGCAGATCATGACCGCACCCCCCGTCGTCGTCGTCCACCCCACCCCCCAGGCCCTCGCCGACGCCGCCGCCGCACGGCTCGTCGTCGCGCTGCTCGACGCGCAGAACCGCCGCGGCGTCGCCCACGTCTCCCTCACCGGCGGCCAGATGGGCTCCGAGATCGTCCGCTCCCTCGCCGCCGAGCCCGCGCGCGACGCCGTCGACTGGTCCAGGGTGCACGTCTGGTGGGGCGACGAGCGGTACCTGCCCCACGGGGACCCCGGACGCAACTGCCAGCAGAACGACGACGCCGGGCTGCTCACCCTCGGCCTCGTGACCGAGAACGTGCACCGCATCCCGGGCCCCGACCGCAGCGACTCCGTCGAGGACAGCGCCGCGGACTACGCCGAGACCCTCCGGCGCGACGGCAACGGGCAGTTCGACGTCATGGTGCTGGGCGTCGGACCCGACGGTCACTGCGCCTCGTTGTTCCCCCACCACCCGGCCGCGGACACCACCGGGACGCCCACGGTCGCCGTGCACGACTCCCCCAAGCCGCCCGCGACCCGGGTGTCGCTCACCCGCGAGGCGCTCGAGCGCTCCCGGGAGGTCTGGTTCCTCGTCAGCGGGGGCGACAAGGCCGAGGCCGTGCGCCGCGGGGTCGAGGGCGCGCCGTTCGAGGAGGCCCCCTCGGCGAACGTGAAGGGCGAGGAGCGGACCCTCTGGCTCGTCGACGAGGAGGCGGCCGCCGAGCTCGGCGGCTGACCGCCATGGGCTGGAGGGACCGACTCCGCGGGCGCGACCGTGACGGCGGCGCCGGTGACGAGGGTGTCGCCGACGACTCCACCGGCACGCCCGACAGCACCACCGAGGCCACGGCGCCGGTGGAGACGATCACGAGCCGCCGGCCCACCGCGGAGGAGGAGGCAACCCTGGATGCGGCCCGGGCGCACTACGCCGAGCGCGGCATCGACCCGGCCGACCTCACCAGCATCGCGGTCGCCTACGAGGCCGCCCTCGCCGACGCGGGCGAGGAGGGTGCGGCGTCCGAGTGCGTCACGGTGCTGGCCACCGCCATCGGCGACCACCTGACGCAGCACGGATACCGCTGGGTGGTGAGCACCGACCCGTTCGGCACCGACCTCGCCGTGGAGCCACCGCGGCGCCCGGTGCCCGTCGTCGTCCGCACCCTCGTCGCGGTGCGCTGGATGCAGCGCGAGACCGGGTGGGTGGAGCCGGTCGTGACCCACCTCGCGCGGGCCGGCGGCCGCTGAGAGCCACCCCCGCCGCGGGTCCCGCAGAGACACACGCACGGCGTCGTGCGGTGCGTCAGCGGCTCACTGGATGAGGCCACGCCCCCGAAGGGTCTCCAGGGCCTCCTCGAGGATGGCGGCGCCGTCCTCGTCGGAGCGGCGCTCCTTGACGTAGGCGAGGTGCGTCTTGTACGGCTCGACCCGCGGCGGGGCCGGCGGGTTGTCCTTGTCGAGCCCGGCCGGGAACCCGCAGCGTGGGCAGTCCCACTGCTCGGGAAGGGTCAGCCCCGGCTCCTCGGCGAAGCTGGGACGGGTCTCGTGCCCGTTGGAGCACCAGAACGAGACGAGCCGACGAGGCGCGGCCTCGCCGCGCTCCGCCTCTCCCATGGGGCCCGCGCCGACGCGCGAGCCACGGATCGCATTGCCACCAGCCATCTGCGCGCCCTCCTCAGACCGCGAACCGCTCGAGCACGCCGAGCCCCACGACCGACGTGAACCAGATGAGGGCGACCCCGATGGTGATCCGGTCGAGGTTGCGCTCCGCGACCGAGGACCCACCGAGCGAGCTCGACATCCCACCGCCGAACATGTCGGAGAGGCCGCCGCCCTTCCCCTTGTGCAGGAGGATGAGGAAGGTCAGGAAGAGGCCTCCGAGCACCAGGATGACCTGGAGGCCGATGCGTACCGCGTCCACGGATGGGTCCTTCGGGTGGGGGTCGGGGACAACCGGACAAGGATAACCGTTCGTCGCGGCGCGGCCTCGCAGGCCCGGGAACGCGCCGCGGCCGGTGGCCGGGCCACGGGTCGGGCGGCGCCTCAGGCGGTGGTCAGGTGGTCGCGGTACCGGCAGATCGCCGCGAACTCGCCCGGGTCGATCGAGGCCCCGCCGACGAGCGCACCGTCGACGTCGGGCTGCGCCATGATCGCCGCCACGTTGCCGGACTTCACCGAGCCGCCGTAGAGGACGCGGATGCCGTCGGCGACGTCGCTGCCGTAGAGCTCGGCGAGCCGGGTGCGGATGGCGGCGCACACCTCCTGGGCGTCCTCGGGCGTCGCGACCTCGCCGGTGCCGATCGCCCAGATGGGCTCGTAGGCGACGACGAGGGTGCGGGCCTGCTCCACCGGCACGTCGGCCAGCCCGGCGTCCACCTGCCCGAGGACGTGCTCGACGTGAGTTCCCGCCTGACGGATCTCCAGGCCCTCGCCGCAGCAGAAGATCGGCGTGATGCCGTGCCGGTAGGCCGCCTTGACCTTGGCGTTCACGACGTCGTCGCCCTCGGCGTGGTACTCGCGCCGCTCGCTGTGCCCGACGACGACGTAGTGGCACCCGAGCTTGGCGAGGAAGGCGCCGCTGACCTCCCCGGTGTAGGCCCCGGAGTCGTGGGCCGAGAGGTCCTGGGCGCCGTGCTTGATGTCGAGCCGGTCACCGTCGATGAGGGTCTGCACGCTGCGGATGTCGGTGAACGGCGGGAGCACCGCGACCTCGACCGCGCCGAAGTCGTGCTTGCCGTCCTTGAGCGTCCAGTCGAGCTTCTGCACGAGGTGGGTGGCCTGGAGGTGGTCCAGGTTCATCTTCCAGTTCCCCGCCATGAGCGGGGTACGGCCCGAGGCCATGTGTCCTCCTTGGGGGACGGGAGATCAGCGGTCGAGGATCGCGATGCCGGGGAGCTCCTTGCCCTCGAGGTACTCGAGGGAGGCGCCACCGCCGGTGGAGATGTGCCCGAACTGGTCGTCGGAGAAGCCCAGCCGGCGCACCGCCGCGGCCGAGTCACCGCCGCCGACGACGGTGAGTGCCCCCCGCCCGGTCACGTCGACGAGGGCCTGGGCCAGCGCCTTGGTCCCGGCCGCGAAGGGCGCCATCTCGAAGGCGCCCATGGGGCCGTTCCAGAAGACGGTGCGGGCGTCGGACAGCTTGTCGGCGTACAGCTCGGCCGAGCGGGGGCCGATGTCCAGGCCCATCGTCCCGGCCGGGATGGCGTCGGCGGCCACGGTGTCGGTCTCGGTGTCGGCGGAGAACTCGCGGCCGACGACGACGTCGACGGGCAGGACGATCTCGACTCCGGTCTCCTCGGCCCGGGCCAGGTAGCCCTTGCAGGCCTCGAGGCTGTCGGCGTCGAAGAGGCTGTCGCCGATCTCGTGGCCCTGCGCGGCGAGGAAGGTGAAGAGCATCCCGCCCCCGATGAGCAGTCGGTCCGCGGTGCCCATGAGGTTGTCGATGACCGCCAGCTTGTCGGCGACCTTGGCCCCGCCGAGCACGACGACGTAGGGCCGCTCGGGGTCCTCGGTGAGCCGCTTCAGCACGTCGACCTCGGCCCTGACCAGGCCGCCCATCGCGGCCGGCAGCCGGGTGGCGACGTCGTAGACCGAGGCCTGCTTGCGGTGCACCACGCCGAAGCCGTCGGAGACGTAGGCGTCGGCGAGCGACGCCAGCGCGTCGGCGAACTCGGCGCGGTCCTCCTCGGCCTTGGCGGTCTCGCCCGGGTTGAACCGCAGGTTCTCGAGCAGGACGACGTCGCCGTCGTCCATGGCGTCGACCGCGGCGCGGGCGCTGTCGCCCACGGTGTCCTCGGCGAAGGCCACCGGGCGGCCGAGCAGCTCGGAGAGCCGCTCGGCGACCGGGGCCAGCGAGTACCGCGGGTCGGGCTCGCCCTTGGGGCGGCCGAGGTGGGCGCACACGACGACGCGCGCGCCCGCCTGGGCCAGCTGCGAGATCGTGGGGACCGACGCGCGGACCCGTCCGTCGTCGGTGATCGTCGAGCCGTCGAGCGGCACGTTGAGGTCCGACCGGACGAGCACGCGCCTGCCGCGCAGGTCGCCCAGCGAGGCGAGGTCAGCCATCGTCGGTCCCGGCCCCGCTCAGAGGGAGCGGCCGACGAGGGCGACGAGGTCGATGAGGCGGTTGGAGTAGCCCCACTCGTTGTCGTACCAGCCGACGACCTTGACCTGGTTGCCGATGACCTTGGTCAGGCCCGCGTCGAAGATGCAGGAGTGCGGGTCGGTGACGATGTCACTGGAGACGATCGGGTCCTCGGTGTACTTGACGAAGCCCTTCAGCGGGCCCTCGGCGGCGGCCTTGACGATCGCGTTGACCTCCTCGACCGTGGTCTCGCGACCGGCCTCGAAGGTGAGGTCGGTGGCGGAGCCGGTGGGGGTCGGCACCCGCAGCGCGTAGCCGTCGAGCCTGCCCTTGAGGTCGGGCATGACCAGCCCGATCGCCTTGGCGGCCCCGGTGCTCGTCGGGATGATCGACAGGGCGGCGGCGCGGGCGCGACGCAGGTCGCGGTGCGGGCCGTCGAGGAGGTTCTGGTCGGAGGTGTAGGCGTGGATCGTCGTCATCAGGCCCTTGACGATGCCGAGCTCGTCGTGGAGCGGCTTGGCCATCGGGGCCAGGCAGTTCGTCGTGCAGGACGCGTTCGAGATGACGTGGTGGTTCGCCGGGTCGTAGTCCCCGTCGTTGACGCCCATGACGAAGGTGGCGTCCTCGTTCTTCGCGGGCGCCGAGATGATGACCTTCTTCGCGCCACCGTCGAGGTGGGCCTTGGCCTTGGTGGCGTCGGTGAAGATGCCGGTGGACTCGATGACGACGTCGGCGCCGGTGTCACCCCAGCCGATGGCGGCGGGGTCGCGCTCGGCGAAGATCTTGATCGTCTTGTCGCCGACGGTGATCGAGTCCTCGGTGGCGGTGACGTCCTCGGCGAGGACGCCGAGGACCGAGTCGTACTTCAGCAGGTGGGCGATGGTCTTGTTGTCCATCAGGTCGTTCGCGGCGACGACCTCGACGTCGGCGCCGGAGGCCAGGACGGCGCGGAAGAAGTTGCGGCCGATCCGGCCGAAGCCGTTGATCCCTACACGTACGGTCACGGTGGGTTGCCTTCCACTCGGGGGGCGTGCCGCGCTGCTCGCGGCACCGGTTCCGTGACCACCCTAGACCCCACGTCAGAGGGGCTGCGAACCGTCCGCCCTACGGTCCGGTAGGGCCCGGAAGGGCTCGCTCCGTGGGCAGAAGTCAGCCCTCGAGCATGTCCGGGGTGAGGACCGCCTCGGTGTTCGGGACGCCGTCGTCGGCGGCCCGTTTGTCGGCCATCGCGAGGAGGCGACGGATGCGGCCCGCGACCGCGTCCTTGGTCATCGGCGGGCTCGCCAGCTGGCCGAGCTCCTCCAGCGAGGCCTGCTTGTGCATCAGGCGCAGCTCACCGGCCTCCCGGAGGTGCTCGGGCACCTCCTCGCCGAGGATCTCGAGGGCACGCTCGACGCGCGCTCCGGCCGCGACGGCCGCACGGGCGGAGCGGCGCAGGTTGGCGTCGTCGAAGTTGGCGAGCCGGTTCGCGGTCGCGCGCACCTCGCGGCGGATGCGGCGCTCCTCCCACGCGAGGACGGCGTCGTGGGCGCCGAGGCGGGTGAGCATCGCGGAGATGGCGTCGCCGTCGCGGATGACGACCCGGTCGACACCACGGACCTCACGTGCCTTGGCCTGGATGCCCATCCGCCGGGCGGCACCGACGAGCGCGAGCGCGGCCTCCGGACCGGGGCAGGTGACCTCCAGCGCCGAGGACCGGCCGGGCTCGGTGAGCGAGCCGTGCGCGAGGAACGCGCCCCGCCACGCCGACTCGGCGTCGCACACCGACCCGCTCACCACCTTGGCCGGCAGGCCCCTGACCGGGCGGCCGCGGCTGTCGATGAGGCCGGTCTGCCGGGCCAGGGCCTCGCCGTCCTGCACGACCCGCACCACGTAGCGGCTGCCCTTGCGCAGGCCGCCCGCCGCGAGCACCAGCACCTCGGGGGTGTGGCCGTAGACCTCGGCGAGCTCGCGCCGCAGCCGGCGGGCCGCGTTGGCCGTGTCGAGCTCGGCCTCGACGACGATCCGCCCCCCGATGATGTGGAGACCGCCGGCGAACCTCAAGGTCGCGGCGACCTCGGCCTTCCGGCAGCACGGCTTGGTCACGGCGTGCCTGCTCAGCTCGTCCTTCACCTTCGCCGTCATCGCCATGCCGGTCATCCTGCCACGCGTCCGCCCGGCGGGCGTCGGGCCGACAGGACGTCCCGGAGCGCGGCCGCGTACCGCAGCGGGTCGTGGACCCCCTTCTCCTCCCGGCGCCCGACCGGTGCGACGTGCAGCGTCGCGCCGAGGCGCCCGCACCGCTGTGCGAGGCGGGACTCGTCCTCGACGACGGCCGGGTCGGCGAGCACGGCGTCCAGGCGCAGCCGGGGCGCCAGCGCGGCGAACGTCTCGAGGTGCCGCTCGGCGCTGAAGCCCGCGGTCTCGCCGGTGCCGGGGTCGAGGTTGAGCACGAGCAGCCGCCCGGCCCGGGTCACCTCGAGGGCCTCGCGGACCTCGGGGACGAGCAGGTGCGGCATCACCGAGGTGAACCACGAGCCCGGACCGAGCACCACCCAGTCGGCGGCGCGCACGGCGGCGACCGACTCGGGGTAGGCGGGCGGGTCCGCCGGCACCAGGCGTACCTCCTCGACGGTGCCCGGGGTGGCTGCCACCTGCGCCTGGCCGCGCACGACGGTGCGCACGTCGGGGTCGGCGGGGTCCAGACCGCTCACGTCCGCCTCGATGTCGAGCGGGACCGCGGCCATCGGCAGCACCCGGCCCCGGGCCTGGAGCAGGCTGCCGACGAGGTCGAGGCCGGCGACCGGATCCTCGTGGAGCTCCCAGAGCGCCACGATGAGCAGGTTGCCGAGGGCGTGCCCGCCGAGCGGGCCGTCCCCGGCGAACCGGTGCTGCAGCACGTCGCGCCAGATGTGCCCCCACTCGGTCTCGGAGCACAGGGCGGACAGCGCCATCCGCAGGTCACCGGGCGGCAGCACCCCGAACTCCTCGCGGAGCCGACCGCTCGAGCCGCCGTCGTCGGCGACGGTGACGATGGCCGTGATGTCGTCGGTGAGGTACCGGAGCGCGGTGAGCGTGGCGGCCAGGCCGTGCCCGCCACCCAGGGCCGCGACGACCGGGCCGGTCACTCGCGGCCCAGGTCGCGGTGGACGACGAAGGTCGCGACCCTGTCGCCGGCGAGGCGGGTGGCGAGCGCCTGGGCCGTGGCGACCGAGCGGTGCTTGCCGCCGGTGCATCCCACGGCGATGGTGGCGTAGCGCCGGCCCTCCCGGCGGTAGCCCTCGGTGACCGGCCCCATCAGCGCCGCGACCCCCTCGATGAAGTCGGCCGCGCCCTCCTGCCCGAGCACGTAGTCGGCCACCGGCTCGTCGACCCCGGTCAGCGGCCGCAGCTCGGGCACCCAGTACGGGTTGGGGAGGAAGCGCATGTCGAAGACGAAGTCGGCGTCGAGCGGCACGCCGTACTTGAAGCCGAACGACAGGACGGCCAGGCGCAGGCTGGGCCCGCTCGAGGTGCCGACGAGCGTCGCGAGCTTGCGCCGCAGCTGGTGGACGTTGAGCCCCGAGGTGTCGATGACGACCTGGGCGTCGGCGCGCAGGTCGCGGAGCAGCTCGCGCTCGGCCTGGATGCCGTCGAGGAGGCGGCCCTCGCCCTGCAGCGGGTGGGGGCGGCGCACGCTCTCGAACCGCCGGACCAGTGCCTCGTCGGTGGCGTCGAGGAAGATCAGGTGCGGGCTCCAGCCGGTCTCGCGGAGGGCGGCCAGGCCGGTGCGCAGCTCACGGGTGAACGGGCGGGCCCGCACGTCGACCACGGCGGCGATCCGCAGGTTCGGCGTGCCGGCGTCCCGCGCCCTCGTGGCCAGCTCGGCCATCGCCGGGATCAGCTGGGGCGGCAGGTTGTCGACGACGTACCAGCGCTCGTCCTCCAACACGTTGGCCGCCGTGGACCGGCCGGCGCCGCTCATCCCCGTGACGATGACGAAGTCGGACCCCGGCCGGATGCCGCCGTCGTCGGGCTGCTCGCTCACGTCGGCTCTCCTTCGTCGTCGTCGACCACCTCGCCGGTCGCCAGGTTGACGGCGGGCGTGCTGTCGCCGGAGCCCAACTCTGCCGCAACGACCGCCGCGAGCGCGGGACCGATGCCCGGGACGTCGGCGAGCTCCTCGACGGTGGCCCGCCGCAGGCGCTTGACCGACCCGAACCGCTTGAGCAGGGCCTTGCGGCGCTTCTCGCCGAGCCCGGGGATGCCGTCGAGCTCGCTCGCCGTCATCGCCTTCGAGCGCCGCTGCCGGTGGAAGGTGATGGCGAAGCGGTGGGCCTCGTCGCGCAGCCGCTGCAGCAGGTACAGGCCCTCGCTCGAGCGCGGCAGCACCATCGGGTGCTCCTCACCCGGGACCCAGACCTCCTCGAGCCGCTTGGCCAGCCCGACGACCGCGACGTCGACGGCGCCGACGTCCACGAGGGCCCGGGCGGCCGCGTTCACCTGCGGCAGGCCGCCGTCGACGACCACGAGGCCGGGGCGGTAGGCGAACCGGCCGGGCCTGCCGGTCTCCGCCGTCTCCCGGGCGGCCTCCTCCGCCTCCGCGCGCCCGCGGCGGAAGCGGCGGGTGAGCACCTCGTGCATGGCGGCGGTGTCGTCGGTGGCGCCGGTCTCGTCGCCGCGGACGATGAAGCGGCGGTACTCCGACTTGCGCGGCAGCCCGTCCTCGAAGACGACCATCGACCCGACGACCTGCGTGCCCTGGACGTGGCTGACGTCGAAGCACTCGATCCGCAGCGGCGCGTCGTCGAGGTCGAGCGCCTCCTGGAGCTGCTGCAGGGCCTGGCTGCGGGTGGTGAGGTCGCCGGCCCGGGTGACCTTGTGCCGGGCCAGGCTCTGGGTGGCGTTGCGGGCGACGGTCTCCATCAGGGTCCGCTTGTCGCCGCGCCGGGGGACGCGCAGCTCGACCCGGCGCCCCCGGATACCGCTGAGCCAGGCCTCGAGCGCCGCGGCGTCGTCGGGGAGCACCGGCACGAGCACCTCGCGCGGGACGCCGTCGCGGGACTCGCCGCCGTAGACCTGCTGCAGCAGGTGCCCGACGACCTCCGCGGTGGTCTCCGCGTCGCGCTCGGCCACCCAGCCGCGCTGGCCGCGGACCCGGCCGCCGCGCACGTGGAAGAGCTGGACGGCGACCTCGAGCTCGTCCTCGGCCAGCCCGAAGACGTCGGCGTCGGTGGCGTCGGGAAGCACGACCGCCGACTTCTCGAGCACCCGCTCGAGGGCCCCGATGTCGTCGCGGAGCCGGGCGGCCCGCTCGAAGTCGAGCTCGGCCGCGGCCTGCCGCATCTCGCGGGTGAGCCGGGTGAGGAAGCGACCGCTCTCGCCCGCCATGAAGTCGCAGAAGTCCTCGGCGATCTCCCGGTGGTGCGCGGCGTCGACGCGCCCGACGCACGGCGCGCTGCACTTGTCGATGTAGCCGAGCAGGCAGGGGCGGCCGACCTGGCCGGCGCGTCGGAAGACCCCGGAGGAGCAGGTGCGCATCGGGAACACCCGCATGGCGAGGTCGAGGGTCTCCCGGATGGCCCACGCGTGCGCGTACGGGCCGAAGTAGCGGGTGCCCTTCCGCTTGGCGCCGCGCATCACCATCGCCCGCGGGAACTCCTCCCCCATGGTCACCGCCAGGTACGGGTAGGACTTGTCGTCGCGGTACCGGACGTTGAAGCGGGGGTCGAACTCCTTGATCCAGGCGTACTCGAGCTGGAGCGCCTCGACCTCGGTGGAGACCACGGTCCACTCGACGCTCGCGCCCGTGCGCACCATCGTCGCGGTGCGGTGGTGCAGCGCCGAGACGTCCTGGAAGTAGGACGACAGCCGGGAGCGGAGGTTGACGGCCTTCCCGACGTAGATGACCCGGCCCTCCGCGTCGCGGAACCGGTACACCCCCGGGTCGGTCGGGACCTCACCCGGCCGAGGGCGGTACGTCGACGGGTCGGCCACACCGGAACCCTACGTCGCCACGCCGACACCCCCGACGGGCCCACCCGCCCCCCGCGCCTCCACATTTCGGGGTCACCCGGGAATGTCGACCTCGCGGGGGTTGGGTTCCCCTGCGAGGTCGCCATTCCGGGGTCTGTTCGGAGGGCGCGAGGGCACCACACCACGCGCGTGGCTCGTCGTGGGCGTGCGGAGGTCAGCCCGCCGCCGGGCGGTCAGCCGGCGAGCCCGCCGCCGGGCGGTCAGCCGGCGAGCCCGGCGTGCCGCGCGGTCAGCCGGCGAGCCCGGCGTGCCGGGCGGTCAGCCGGCGAGGGGGGCGTGCCGCGCGGCCGCAGCCATCGCGCGACGCACCGCCGCGATGACCCGCGCCGGGTTCTCGAGGTCGGCCCAGGTGAACCGGATGACGACCCACCCCAGTGCTCGGAACCGGTCCTCGCGCCGCTTCTCCCTGACCAGCGCGTCGACTCCGCCGTCGCGGTACTTGACGAGCCCGTCGAACTCGATGAGGACGTTCGTCTCCTTCACGCGCAGGTCGGCCCGGCCGACGACGTCCCCGTGCTCGTCCCGGACGACGTACTGGGACTCCACGGCGATCGCGCCCAGGACCAGCGTGGTCCGCAGCCGGCTCTCCCCGGCGCTCTCGGCGGCGCCGTCAACGAGCCGGCACATGGCCGCGGCCTGCTGTACCCGCCGATGACGGCGGCGCAGGGCAACCTCCTCCTGAAGGCGGTCCAGAGTCACGAGGCCCCGGTGCACGGCCGCATCCGCGCTGACCACACCCGCGAAGGAGCCATGGTCGAGCGCAAGCTGGACGAGCGCGGTGGCAGGCGGGCTCGCTGGTCCGACCTCCGTGTCGACGAGACCTTCAGAGACGTCGCAGTTCCGGATCACGGCGCCGCTCCTCCCGACCTGCCGGGCAACCGGCCGATAGAGGAGTGCTCGATCCAGAGCCACCCGCCAGGTCGGGAGGCCCCGGGCCACCACGGCCGAGTGGCCCCCGAGCACCGCGTCGGGGTACTCCAGCCGGAGCGCCCGGCACAGCTCGAGGTGTCGGAGCTCGGGGGTGGCCGGCTCAGCCCCCGCCGCGTAGAGGCCGCGAGCCAGGTGTCGGAGGCACCCGTCGCGCACCGCACGGCTCAGCGCGGTACGCCCCATCCCGATCTCACCCGCGAGCCGGGTCGTGAGGACCCCGTCGTGCGCGGCCGCCAGTGTCACGAGCTCGTCCATCCCGGCATCGTGTCGGGGGGCTGGATGCCGCCACAGGGTCGGCTTCCCGCCTGTGGAAAAGGCACCGCTGGAGCCGTCCTGTGGACAGACGAGCGGAATGCGCGGCGGTCGCCACGGCGACACTGGACTTCGGCGACGTAGCAGGGCCTGGCACGTCCTGCGACGTCGACATTTCGGGGTAACCCCGAAATGCGGAGGCGGCAGGGGGTCAGCCGACGGAGAGGCTGTCGCCGTCGAGGGTGACGGACTTCTCGGGGAGGGGCTGGGTGGCCGGGCCCTGCAGCACCGCCCCCGTGGCGGCGTCGAACGCGCTGCCGTGACAGGGACACTGGATCCGCCCGGACTGGACCGTGGTGACGAGGCAGCCCTGGTGGGTGCAGACGGCGCTGAACGCCCTGTACTCGCCCTCGGTGGGCTGGGTGATGACCGTCTTGGCCGCCTCGAGCACGACCCCGCCGCCGACGGGCACGTCGGCGGCGGCGATGGCGTCGGAGGCGGCCCCCGCCGCCTGCGAGGCCGCACTCTGCACGGTCTCGGCGGCGTCGCCACCGCACGCGCTCAGCCCGGCGGCCCCCGCCACCGCCACGGAGGCCGCACCGGCGGCGCGGAACGCGTCCCGCCGGCGCCAGCCGGTGGCGGCCGGGGCACCCGGCCCAGCCGGGCCGGTCGGGTCGTCGGGCAGGTGGCTCGTCATCGGGCGGTGTCCTTCCGTGCGGGTCCGGGGCAGGAAGTATCCCCGGCGCTCCTGTGCGGCACCTGTGAGGGCAGGTAACAAGTCGGCACCATCCCGCGGATGGTGCTCGGCATCGGGCACCCCGGTGGCTTACAGTCCTCCTGCTCGTCCAGACGAGCACGAGCACCTGCTCACACCACAGCACTCTCAGGAGGAAACGTGCCCCAGCGTTCCGTGGTTGCCATCGGCACCTCGCTGCTCGTGGCCTCGCTCGCGCTCGCCGGTTGCGGCACGCGCGGCGGCGACGACGGCGGCGACACCGGTAGTGGCTCCAGCGACAACAAGGTCGCGAAGATCGGCGTCATCTCCCCGATGTCCGGCGACCTGTCGGCCCTCGGTCTCGGCATCAAGAACTCGGTCGACCTGGCCGTCAAGCAGGCCAACGAGTCCGGGGCGATCCCCGGCTGGACCCTGCAGGTCGAGGCCGGCGACGACCAGGCCACCCCGGACGTCGGCAAGAACGCCGCGACCAAGCTCGCCTCCGACCCGGAGGTCGTCGCCGTCGTCGGCACGCTGAACTCCTCGGTCGCCCAGAGCGTGCAGCCGGTGCTCGCCTCCGCGAACATCCTCATGGTGTCGCCCGCGAACACCAACCCGTCGCTCACCCAGGGGGCCGACTTCGCGACCGCCCCGGAGCGGCCGTACGCGAACTACTTCCGCACCTGCACCACCGACTCGATCCAGGGGCCGTTCGCGGCGCGCTACCTCTTCGAGAAGGCCGGCATCAAGCAGGTCGCCACCGTCCACGACAAGAAGACGTACGGCCAGGGCCTGGTCGAGGCGTTCAGCAAGGAGTACGAGCAGCTCGGCGGCGAGATCGTCGCGGCCGAGACGATCAACCCCGACGACGACAAGTACGACGCCGTCATCTCGAAGATCAAGCCGTCGAACCCGAGCGCGGTCTACTACGGCGGCGAGTACCCGCAGGCCGGTCCGTTCTCGCAGCAGATGAAGGCCGCGGGGCTCAACGTGCCGCTCATGGGCGGTGACGGCATCTTCTCCGGCGAGTTCATCAAGCTCGCGGGCGACACCTCCAACGGCGACCTGGCCACGTCGGTCGGCGCCCCGATCGACTCGCTCGAGTCGGCGCAGGCCTTCGTCGAGGCCTACGACGCCGCCGGCTACAAGGAGGGCTACGAGGCCTACGGCGCCTACGCCTACGACGCCGCGAACGCGATCATCGAGGCGCTCAAGGTCGCGCTTCCGGACGCGGAGTCGGCCGAGGCCGCCCGCCAGCCCGCCATCGACGCGATGGCCGACGTCTCGTTCGACGGCGTCACCGGCAAGGTGGCCTTCGACGAGTTCGGCGACACCACCTCCAAGGTCCTCACCGTGTACGAGGTCCAGGACGGCGAGTGGGCGGCGAAGGACACCGGCGAGTTCGAGTGACCCGACCGGTGACGGCGCTGCCGTGACCGCGATGACGACGGGGGTGGTCGGTCCGACCACCCCCGTCGTCCGTGTCGCGGCGCCCCCATCGGCACGTGCCGCTAGTCTCCCCCCAGCCACTGGCTCGTTCACCCACGAGGAGGTCGTGTGGACGCCTTCGCCCAGCAGCTCGTCAACGGGCTGACCCTGGGGTCGCTGTACGCGCTCATCGCCGTCGGCTACACCGTCGTGTACGGCATCATCCAGCTGATCAACTTCGCCCACGGCGAGATCTTCATGATCGGCGCCTTCGGGGCGCTGTCCACGTGGCTCATCTTCTTCCAGGGAAACACCGAGCTCTGGGTGCTGCCCATCATGATCCTCGGCGCCATCACCGCCTCGGTGGTGACGGCGGTGCTCATGGAGCGGTTCGCGTACCGGCCACTGCGCAACGCACCGCGCCTGGCCCCGCTCATCACGGCCATCGGCATCTCGGTGTTCCTCCAGGAGCTCGTCCGCATCGGCTACGACGACCCCACCCTCTTCTTCAGCGACTGGAACCCCTTCGACTTCCCGAGCGCGAAGCAGAAGGTCCCCTTCCCCCAGATCGACGTGGTCACCGGCCCGGCGTTCGAGGTGGCGGGCGTGACGATCCAGCGCTCCACGCTGTTCACGGTCGGCGCCCTGATCATCTGCGCGGCCGGCCTGTTCTACTTCGTCTCCCGCACCAAGACCGGCCGCGCCATGCAGGCCGTCTCGCAGGACCCCGACACCGCCCGCCTCATGGGCATCAACGTCGACCGCATCATCGTCGTCGCGTTCGCCATCGGCGCCACGCTCGCCGCGATCGCCGGGGTGGCCCAGGGGCTGCAGGTGACGAACATCAACTTCAAGATGGGCTTCCTCGCCGGACTCAAGGCGTTCACCGCCGCCGTCCTCGGCGGCATCGGCAACATCTGGGGCGCGGTGATCGGGGGCCTGACCCTGGGCGTCGTCGAGGCGATGGCGGTGCAGTTCGTCCCGGGCACCTTCGGCGGCAGCCCGTGGAAGGACGTCTGGGCCTTCGGCATCCTCATCCTCGTCCTGGTCTTCCGACCCCAGGGCATCGTCGGTGCGAAGGTGGTGGACCGCGCATGAGCAGGCACGAGCGTCTCGACGCCCTCCGTGGTCGGTACGGCGGCAGGTCCCCCGTGCTCGCCGTCGCCGGTGGTGTGATCCTCCTCGTCAGCGGGCTGCTGTCCTGGTCCTACGACGGGCGCATCCTCGGTGACATCTCGATCCGCCTGTACCCCGCCGGCATCCAGGTCTACGCCATGGTCATCGGAGCGGTCGCCCTGCTCCTCGGCCTGCTCCTGCGCCGGCGCCCCCAGTGGCTGAACCCCGGCCGCGGCCTCCGGGCCCTCGGGGTCGGCGCCATCGTGTTCGTCCTCGGCGCCCTGCTCGCCATCTCCGTGCAGGCCGGGGGCGTGGTCAACGCCAACGAGGGCGTGTGGGTGGCCCTCGTCGGTGCCGTCCTCGTGCTCGTCTCCGGCGTCCTCACCACGCCGGTCGAGATCGACGTCCGCACCTGGCCGCGGCTCCCCTCCTGGGCCGAGATCCTCGTCATCGTGGCCCTGATGACGGTCCTGCTCTTCACCATCGCCTACACGCTGGGGATGGACGACAGCGCCACCTTCGGGTGCCTGCTCATCATGATCCTCACGGTCATCACCGGGCTCATCGGCTCCGGCTTCGGCGAGTACCTCGGCTTCATCTCCGCGAACAACCGGCGGGTGCTGATCCTGTCCGCGTTCGTCGTGGCGTTCCTCTTCCCGTTCACCCAGAACGGCTCCAGCGCCAACATGTCGGTCGCGACCCAGATCCTCATCTTCGCCGCCACCGCCCTCGGGCTCAACATCGTCGTCGGCCTCGCCGGGCTGCTGGACCTCGGCTACATCGCCTTCCTCGGCACCGGCGCGTACGTGGGGGCGATGCTCTCGCAGTCCGCGTTCGCCACCGTCGGCTGGAAGCCGCCGTTCCTCGTCGTGATGCTCTGCGGGATGGCGGTGGCGGCCGTCTTCGGCCTGATCATCGGCTCCCCGACGCTCCGCGTGTCCGGCGACTACCTGGCCATCGTCACCCTGGGGTTCGGGGAGATCTTCCGGCTCGCCATGTTCAACCTCGACGGCAACAACGGCCCGGACCTCACCAACGGCCCGAACGGCATCCCGGGCATCCCGGACCTCGTCTTCTTCGGCTTCGACTTCGGGGAGACCCACACCGTGGCGGGCATCCCGCTGGACCGGTTCAGCAACTACTACTTCCTCCTGCTGGCGCTCGTCGCCTTCGTCATCCTCGTCTTCGTCCGGCTCAACAACAGCCGGCTCGGGCGCGGGTGGGTCGCGATCCGCGAGGACGAGCGGGCCGCCGAGGCGATGGGCGTCAACACCTTCGGCCTCAAGCTCCTCGCCTTCGCCGTGGGCGCCTCCCTCGCCGGCCTCGCCGGCACGATCAAGGCGCACGTCGACACCTCGGTGACGCCGGACCAGTACATCTTCCTCGAGTCCGCGTTCCTCCTCGCCGCCGTGGTCCTCGGCGGCATGGGCACCGTCACCGGGGTCCTCGTCGGCGCGACCATCCTCAAGCTGCTTCCCGAGAAGCTCCGCGAGGTCAGCGAGTACCGGCTCCTCGCCTTCGGGCTCCTGCTCGTCATCATGATGAGGTTCCGTCCGGAGGGCCTGATCGCGAGCAAGCGGCGCCAGCTGGAGTTCCACGACAAGGACGAGTCCTTGAGCGACCTCGCCGAGGCCGAGCACCTGCAGGAGGCGAAGTGACCGTCACCGACCCGAGCCCGGCGAGCCACCACATCGGCGACAGGGTCGTCCTCGAGGCCTCCGACGTCACGATGCGCTTCGGCGGCCTGGTCGCCGTCGACGCCGTGAGCATGCAGGTCCGCGAGGGCGAGATCGTCGGCCTCATCGGCCCGAACGGGGCCGGCAAGACGACCTTCTTCAACTGCCTCACCGGGATGTACATCCCCACCGAGGGCACGGTCACCCTGAACGGCGAGACCCTTCCGCCGAAGCCGCTCAAGGTGGTGCGGGCGGGGATGGCCCGTACCTTCCAGAACATCCGGCTCTTCGCGAACATGACGGCCCTGGAGAACGTCATGGTGGGCCGGTACTGCCGCACCTCGTCCAAGGCGCTGACCTCGGTGCTGCGCGGCCCGAAGTTCCGGCGCGAGGAGGACCAGACGGTCAAGCGCGCCCAGGAGCTGCTCGACTACGTCGGGCTCGGGCACGCCACCGAGCTGCTGGCCCGCAACCTCCCCTACGGCGACCAGCGCCGGCTCGAGATCGCCCGCGCCCTCGCCACCGACCCGATGCTGCTCCTCCTCGACGAGCCGACCGCGGGCATGAACCCGCGCGAGACCGAGGCGACGATGCAGCTGATCTTCAAGATCCGGGAGAGCGGGCTCGCGGTCGTCGTCATCGAGCACGACATGCGCTTCATCTTCGGCCTCTGCGACCGGGTGCTCTGCCTCGTGCGCGGATCCGTCCTCGTCGAGGGCAGCCCCGGCGAGGTGCAGTCCGACCCCCGGGTCATCGAGGCGTACATCGGCGGCGACGACACCGAGGAGGACGACGCGTGAGCGCGCTGCTGGAGGTCAAGGACCTCGAGGTGTCCTACGGCAAGATCAGGGCCGTCAAGGGGATCAGCTTCTCGGTCGACGAGGGCGAGGTCGTCACCCTGATCGGCACCAACGGCGCCGGCAAGACGACCACCTTGCGCACCATCTCCGGCCTGCTCCGCCCGAGGAGCGGATCGATCACCTTCCGCGGCGAGGACCTCACCACCGTGCCCCCGCACAAGATCGTCCAGCTCGGGCTGGCCCACTCCCCCGAGGGCCGGCGGATCTTCCCGAAGCTCACGGTCGAGGAGAACCTCATGCTCGGCGCGTTCGCCCGCCGCGACAAGGGCATCCGTGACGACCTGGCCGCCGCCTTCGAGCTCTTCCCGATCCTCGAGGAGCGCCGTTCGCAGCCCGCCGGCACCTTCTCCGGTGGCGAGCAGCAGATGCTCGCGATGGGCCGGGCGATGATGAGCCGGCCGGCCATGCTCATGCTCGACGAGCCGTCGATGGGGCTCTCGCCGATCATGATGAAGCGGATCATGACCACGGTGACGACCCTGCAGGAGCAGGGCACGACCATCCTGCTCGTCGAGCAGAACGCCCAGGCGGCCCTGCGCCGCGCCAGCAAGGGCTACGTCCTCGAGGTCGGCACGATCGTGCTCTCCGGCTCCGGGCAGGAGCTGCTCGAGAGCGACGACGTCCGCAAGGCCTACCTCGGCGAGGACTGAGACCGGGTCCCCCGCTCTCTGGTGGGCGGACCGAGGCGGGCCCTCACTGGGTGCGGACTGAGGGGGCCGCCGGGTCAGCCGGCCTTGCGGGCCGGGGAGGCCGTGCGCTTGCGCGTGGAGGCCGCCGGCCGCTTCCGGGCCGTGTTGCCCTGCGCGGTGCGGGCCGTGCGCGCCAGGACGGGGGCGAGGAACGCTCCGGTGTGCGAGTGCTCCAGCGCGGCCACCTCCTCCGGGGTTCCCTCCGCGACCACCCGACCGCCGCCGCTGCCGCCCTCGGGCCCGAGGTCGACGACCCAGTCGGCGCTCTTGACGACGTCGAGGTTGTGCTCGATGACGATCACCGTGTTGCCCTTGTCGACCAAGCCCTGGAGGACGCCGAGCAGCTTGCGGATGTCCTCGAAGTGCAGGCCGGTGGTGGGCTCGTCGAGGACGTAGATGGTGCGGCCGGTGGAGCGCTTCTGCAGCTCGGAGGCGAGCTTGACCCGCTGGGCCTCGCCGCCGGAGAGGGTGGGCGCCGGCTGGCCGAGCCGGACGTAGCCGAGGCCGACGTCGTTGAGCGTCTTCATGTGCCGGGCGATCGCGGGGACCGCCGAGAAGAAGTCGGCGGCCTCCTCGATGGGCATGTCGAGGACGTCGGCGATGGTGCGGCCCTTGAAGTGCACCTCGAGGGTCTCCCGGTTGTACCGCGCACCGTGGCAGACCTCGCACGGCACGTAGACGTCGGGGAGGAAGTTCATCTCGATCTTGATGGTGCCGTCGCCGGAGCAGGCGTCGCAGCGACCGCCCTTGACGTTGAACGAGAACCGGCCCGGCTGGTAGCCGCGGATCCGGGCCTCCTCGGTGGTGGCGAAGAGCTTGCGCACGTGGTCGAACACGCCGGTGTACGTGGCCGGGTTCGACCGCGGGGTGCGCCCGATGGGGCTCTGGTCGACGTGGACGACCTTGTCGAGGTGGTCCAGGCCGGTGACGGTCTTGTGCCGGCCGGGCACGTGCCGGGCGCCGTTGAGCTTGTTGGCGAGGACGTTGTAGAGGATGTCGTTGACGAGCGTCGACTTTCCGGAGCCGGACACCCCGGTGACCGCGATGAGGTTGCCCAGCGGGAAGGACACCGTGACCTTGTCGAGGTTGTGCTCGGTGGCCCCGACGACGGTGACCTGGCGACCCTTCTCCTGCGGGCGCCGCACCTGCGGCACCGGGATCTCGCGGCGGCCCGACAGGTACTTGCCGGTGAGCGAGTCGGGGTGCGCCAGCAGGCCCTCGACCGTGCCCGAGTGCACGACCTGGCCGCCGTGCTCGCCGGCGCCCGGGCCGATGTCGACGACCCAGTCGGCGGTGGCGATGGTGTCCTCGTCGTGCTCGACGACGATCAGGGTGTTGCCGAGGTCGCGCAGCCGGGTGAGGGTCTCGATGAGCCGGTGGTTGTCGCGCTGGTGCAGCCCGATGCTCGGCTCGTCGAGGACGTAGAGGACACCGACGAGGCCCGAGCCGATCTGGGTGGCGAGACGGATCCGCTGGGCCTCGCCGCCCGAGAGGGTTCCGGCCGGCCGGTCCAGGCTGAGGTAGTCGAGGCCGACGTCGAGCAGGAAGCCGAGCCGGGCGTCGATCTCCTTGATGACCCGCGCGGCGATCTGGCGCTCGCGGTCGGTGAAGTCGACGGTGGCGAAGAACCGGGCGGCGTCGGCGATGGCCAGCGCCGAGACCTCGGCGATGGACCGGCCACCGACGAGCACGGCGAGCGACTCCGGCTTCAGCCGAGCGCCCTTGCACACCGGGCAGGGCACCTCGCGCATGTAGCCCTCGTACCGCTCCCGGCTCCACTCGGAGTCGGTCTCGGCGTGGCGTCGCTTGACGAACGGGATGGCGCCCTCGAAACCGGTGCTGTACGAGCGCTCGCGACCGAAGCGGTTGCGGTAGCGCACGTGCACCTTGTGGTTGCGGCCGTGCAGCAGGGCGTCCTTGGCCCGCTTCGGGAGCGCCCGCCACGGCGTGTCCATCGAGAAGGACAGCTCCTCGGCGAGGGCGACCATGACCCGCTGGAAGTACTCGGAGGCGCCGGAGCCGCTCCCCCACGGCGCGATCGCGCCGCCGGCGAGGCTGAGGTCGTCGTCGGGGACGACGAGCTCCGGGTCGACCTCCAGCTCGGTGCCGATGCCGGTGCACTCCGGGCAGGCGCCGAACGGGCTGTTGAACGAGAACGAGCGGGGCTCGACCTCGTCCATCGACAGCGGGTGGTCGTTGGGGCAGGCCATCCGCTCCGAGAAGCGGCGCTCGCGCTCGGGGTCGTGCTCGTCGCGGTCGACGAAGTCGACGACGACGACGCCGCCCGCGAGGCCGAGGGCGGTCTCGACCGAGTCGGTGAGCCGACGCTTGGCCGAGGTGTCGTCGCCCTTGGCGACGAGCCGGTCGACGACGACGTCGATGCTGTGCTTGACCTGCTTCTCCAGCTTCGGCGGGTCGGTGAGGGTGACGACCTCGCCGTCGACCCGGGCGCGCGAGAAGCCCTTCGCCTGGAGCTCGGCGAAGAGGTCCACGTATTCGCCCTTGCGCGCCCGCACCACCGGGGCGAGGAGCTGGAAACGGGTGCGCTCGGGCAGCTCGAGCAGCCGGTCGACGATCTGCTGTGGGCTCTGCCGGGTGATCGGCTCGCCGCAGACCGGGCAGTGCGGTCGGCCGGCACGGGCGAAGAGCAGCCGCAGGTAGTCGTAGACCTCGGTGATGGTGCCGACCGTGGAGCGCGGGTTGCGGTTCGTCGACTTCTGGTCGATGGAGACCGCGGGCGAGAGGCCCTCGATGAAGTCGACGTCGGGCTTGTCCATCTGCCCGAGGAACTGGCGGGCGTACGCCGAGAGCGACTCGACGTAGCGCCGCTGGCCCTCGGCGAAGATCGTGTCGAAGGCGAGCGAGGACTTGCCCGACCCGGAGAGGCCGGTGAAGACGACGAGGGCGTCGCGGGGCAGCTCGACGCCGACGTCCTTGAGGTTGTGCTCGCGGGCGCCGCGGACGACGAGGTGGTCATGACTCACGACGGCCATGCTAGGTGCGCGCACCGACAGCCATGGAATCGCCGGCCGTCGGGGCTAGGTTGGAGCACGATGAGCACACCGATCGCCGAGTACGCGCTCCTGGGGGACACCCAGCGGGCCGCCCTCGTCAGCCGCTCCGGCTCGGTGGACTGGCTCTGTCTGCCGCGGCTGGACTCGCCCTCCTGCTTCACCGCCCTCCTCGGCACGCCCGAGCACGGCCGCTGGCTCATCGGGCCCGCCGGGGAGGCCCGCTCGACGCGGTCGTACCGCGGCAACTCCTTCGTCCTCGACACCGTCCACGAGACCGACTCCGGCCGGGTGCGGGTCACCGACCTGATGCCGGTCGCCGACGGGCGCTCGGACCTGCTGCGGATCGTCGAGGGGGTCCGGGGCCGGGTGGAGCTGGACCACGAGTGGGTGGTCCGGCCCGGCTACGGCAAGGTCGTCCCGTGGGTGTCGCGGATCACCGACCGCGACGGCGGGACCGCCATCCGCGCCGTCGCCGGTCCCGACATGTTCGTGCTGCGCGGCCCGCGCCTGCCGAGCCCGGAGGACCACCGCCACACCGACCGCCTGGAGGTGCGGGCCGGGGACCGGCTGGAGTTCTCCACGACCTGGGTCCCGTCGTGGTCCGCGCTCCCCCGCCACCTCGACTTCACCGAGCGCCTCGACGCCACGGTCACGTTCTTCCAGGACTGGGCCTCCCGCCACCGGCACCGGGGGCCGTACCGCGACGTCGTCACCCGCTCGCTGCTCGTGCTCCGGCTGCTCACCGACGGGCTGCGCGGCGGCATCGTCGCTGCGCCGACGACGAGCCTCCCCGAGGACGTCGGTGGCTCCCGCAACTGGGACTACCGGTACTGCTGGCTGCGCGACGCCTCCCTCACCCTCGAGGCGCTGCTCGAGGGGGGCTACCTCGACGAGACCCGGCTCTGGCGGGACTGGCTGGTCCGGGCCGTCGCCGGCGACCCGGCCGACCTCCAGATCATGTACGCGGTGGACGGCGGTCGCGAGCTGCCCGAACGGACCCTGGACCACCTTCCGGGGTGGGAGGGGTCCACGCCGGTCCGGGTGGGCAACGGCGCCGTCGAGCAGCGCCAGAGCGACGTGCTCGGCGAGGTCATGATCGCGCTGGACCGGGCCCGCCGGATGGGGCTGGAGGAGTCCCACGAGTCCTGGGAGGTGCAGCGGGCCCTCGTCGACGAGCTCGCCGGTCGGTGGCGCGAGAAGGACAACGGCATCTGGGAGGTCCGCGGGCCCCGACGGCACTTCACGCACTCGCGCGTCATGGTGTGGGCTGCCTTCGACCGGGCGGTGCGCGCCGTCGAGGACCACGGGCTCCCGGGGGACGTCGACCGGTGGCGCGAGCTGCGGCACCGGGTGCACGAGGAGGTGCTCGAGCGGGGCTTCGACCGGCACCGGGGCACCTTCACCCAGCACTACGACACCACCCAGGTCGACGCCTCGCTCCTCCTCGTCCCCACCGTCGGCTTCCTGCCCTACGACGACGAGCGCGTCCTCGGCACCATCCGGGCGGTCGAGGAGGACCTCCTGCGAGACGGCTTCGTGCTCCGCTACCGCACCGAGACCGGGGTGGACGGGCTCTCCGGTGACGAGAACCCCTTCCTCGCCTGCTCGTGGTGGCTGGTCGAGGCGTACGCGCGCTGTGGGCGGCTCGACGACGCGCGACCGCTCATGGAGCGCCTGCTCGGGGTCGTCAACGACGTCGGCCTCGTCTCCGAGGAGTACGACGCGAGAACCGGGCAGCTGCTCGGCAACTTCCCGCAGGCCTTCTCCCACCTCGCGCTCGTCGGCGCCGCCCAGGCCCTGAGGGACGGCGGCGACGCGACCGGGCGGCGGGAGTAGCGTCGTGCCGGTGCCGACAGCCGCACCCGACCTCCTCGACGCCCTCGACCGCCACACCGCGCTGCTCGAGGCGACCGCCGACGGCCTGTCCGACGTCAGGGCGCCGTCGCTGTGCGTGGGGTGGACCCGAGGCCACGTGCTCACCCATGTCGCGCGCAACGCCGAGGCCATCGCGGCGCTGGTGCGGGCCGCGGTCGACGGCAGCGGCGAGACGATGTACGCCTCGACCGAGGCGCGCGACGCCGACATCGACGCCGGGGCCGGTCGCGACGCCGCCACCCAGGCCGACGACGTGCGTGCCACCGCCGCCGCGGTGAACCGGGCGCTGCGCCGGCTGCGGCCCGAGCACGCCGAGACCCGGCTCGAGCGGGTGCCGGGGGTGCGCTTCATCCCGGCCCGTCACCTGCCGTTCATGCGGCTGCGCGAGGTGGTCTACCACCACGTCGACCTGGACGCCGGGTTCGGCTTCCGCGACGTCCAGCCCGACCTGCTCCTCGTCCTCCTCGATGACGAGGTGAAGCGGCTGCGACGCTGCGACCCGCAGCCCGACCTCACCCTCCGCACCACCGAGGGCGAGCAGTGGTCGGTCGGGCTCGGCACGGCGAAGGTGTCCGGCGACCGGGCCGCCGTCCTGGGCTGGCTCGCGCGCGGCCTCACCGAGGGCGTCGCCGGTGACCCGCTCCCCCAGCTACCCGAAGGACGGTGACCCCGATGACCTACACCGGCCACGTCGTGCCCGGCGGCCCGACCGACGTCCGCGAGCTCGGCCGCGCGACCATCCGGAAGATGGCCGTCTCGGCGATGCACAACAACGTCTACCTGCTGACCTGCCACGCCACCGGTGAGCAGCTCATGGTGGACGCCGCCGACGACGGGCGCCGCTGCCACGCCCTGGTGCGCGAGGGAACCGGCCGGCTGGACCACCTCGTCACCACGCACCAGCACTGGGACCACGTCCGGGCCCTGGAGGAGGTGGTCGCCGAGCTCGGACCGCGCACCTACGCCGGCGCCGACGACGCCCCCTACCTGCCCGTCGCGCCCGACGTGCGGCTGCACCAGGGCGACAGGATCAGGGTCGGGGAGCTCCAGCTGGACGTCATCCACCTGCGGGGGCACACGCCGGGGTCGGTCGCGCTGGCGTGGCACGACCCGGATGGCGTCACCCACCTCTTCACCGGCGACTCGCTGTTCCCCGGTGGGGTCGGCAACACGAAGAACCCCGGGCAGAGCTTCGACTCGCTGTTCGCCGACGTCAGCGAGCGGGTCTTCGCCGTGTACGACGACGACACCTGGTTCTACCCCGGCCACGGCGACGACTCCACGCTCGGGGCCGAGCGTCCGCACCTCGAGGAGTGGCGCGCCCGCGGGTGGTGAGCCCCCGCTCCTCCCGCCACGCGGGCCCGGCCGCCCTTCGGGTCACCGGCCGGACGTGGTTGCTCGCCGCGGACGCGGACATTGCACCGTCCTGGGCCGGCAACCCCGTCGTCACGGTGACGACGGGGTTCTCCGAGGACCTGCCCCCCTAGGCTGCCGGCGTGGCGGTCGAGGTCTCGAGGAGCGAGGTGGTCGCGTTCCGCCTCGCCGCCCACGACCTCACCGAGCGGCTGCCCGACGGTGGCCTGGTCCGGGCGGCCGGACGCTGCGGGGTGCAGGACAGCCCGCCGGGGTCGGCGGCCCTGGCCCTGCACGCCCGCGTCACCGGCGCGACCCGGCGGCGGATCGACGCGGCGCTCACCGACGACCGGACGCTGCTGCGGTCGTGGTGCATGCGGGGGGCGCCTTTCGTCGTCCCCACCGCAGACCTGCCGGTCTTCACGACCGGCGTGCTGCCGCCCACCGAGGCGGCGCTGCGCCACCTCCTGCCGGGCATGGTGCCCGCCCTCGACCGGCTCGGGCTGGGGCTCACCGAGGCGGTCGACCTGGCCGGTGCCGAGATCCGGGCGGTGCTGTCCGGGCGCCACCTCACCGTCACCGAGCTGGGCACGGAGCTCGCCGAGCGGATCTCGGGCGCCCTCTCCGCGGCGCGCCGGCGCACGTGGGAGGCCGAGGGGCCGTACTCCCCCGGCCAGCCGCTCGGCGAGGCGGTCGTGCACTTCTGCCTCCGCGTCCTCGCCCTGCAAGGGGTGGTCTGCTTCGCGCGGCGCTCCGGCACCACGGCACCGTTCGTGCTCGCCGACGAGTGGCTCGGCCACGAGGTGCCCGCCACCGACGCGCAGCAGGCCCGGGCCGAGCTGCTGCGCCGGTACCTGCGCTGCTACGGGCCGTCCACGCGGCGGGACTTCGCCGCCTGGCTGGGGGTACGCACTGCGGACACCGACCCCTGGTGGACCACGGTCGAGGACGAGCTGGCTCCGGTGGACCTCGGCCGCAGGGCCTGGCTGCTCGCCGAGGACCTCGACGCGCTGCGGTCGGCGCCGGCGGCGAGGGGCGTCCGCCTGCTCCCACCCCGGGACCCCTACACCCAGCTGGGCGACCGCGGCACCATCGTGGACCGGGCCCACCAGCGGCTGGTGTGGACGGCGGTGGGGCCTCCGGGCGCCGTGCTCGTCGACGGGGAGATCGCCGGCACGTGGCGCCCACGCACCCACGGCGGCTCGCTGACCCTGACGGTCACCACCTTCGGGCCGCTGGCGTCGCGGCAGCGGCGGCCGCTCGAGGACGAGGCCGAGGCGGTCGCCACGCTCCGGGGCGCCTCCTCCGTCGTGCTCGTGGTCGACCGCGGGTGAGGAACCGGCGGTGGGAACGCGGGCGACGCCGGCCCTGCTCCTGGCCTAGGTTCGGGGGATGACCGGTACCGAGCTCGAGCTGCACTCCCTCGCCGACCGGCCGGACCTCCTCGACCCGGGCTGGGAGGTCGACGGCGGCTGGCCGGCGTTCATGCTGGAGGACCCCGTGGCCGCGCCCCGCTACGTCCCCGCGATGCACCTCTACCCGGACCTCCACCTCGTCGGCCTCCTCGACGACCGGCCGGTCGCCCGCGTCCACGCGGTGCCGATCGCGTGGCACGGCGCCGACACCCTTCCCGACCGTGGGTGGGACTGGGCCCTCGGGGAGGCGGTCGACCACCCGCGGCAGGACCGGGCGGCGGTGAGCCTCATCGAGATCCGGGTCGACCCCTCCGTGCGTGGGCGGGGCCTCAGCCACCGTCTGGTCGAGGTGGTGCGCCGGCGGCTGGCGCGGGCCGGGACCCTCGACCTCGTCGGTCCCGTGCGGCCGACGCACAAGGCCCGCGAGCCGCGCACGCCGATGGAGGAGTACGCACGGCGCACCCGCCCGGACGGCCTCCCCGACGACCCGTGGCTGCGGGTTCACGTGCAGGCCGGCGGTCGCATCGTGCGGGTCGCGCCGCTGTCGATGGTCATCCCCGGCACGCTGGACCAGTGGCGCGCCTGGACCGGTGACCCCTTCGACCGGGACGGGCTCGTCGAGGTCCCGGGCGCCCTGACGCCGGTCCTCGTCGACACCGCAGCGGGCCACGCCGTCTACGTCGAGCCCAACGTCTGGGTGCACCACGACCTCAGGGGATGACGGTGGACCGGGCCCCGGGTCACCCCTGCGGTACCCGAGGGTCACCCGCCTTGAGGCGCGGTACCCCGGCTTGACATGCTCGACCCATGGGGAGCACCGGCGCGCTCGACGTCCTCGCCCGCCGGTACCTGCCCGCGGCGACGCCGGACTGCCCGGTGTACCGCGAGGACAGCGACTGGTCCCCGCTCGTCGACGGCGTCGCGTACTTCGCCGAGGTGGCGGCCCTGCTGGCCCGGGTCGGCCCCGACGACGCCGTGCTCGTGGCCGGCCTCCAGGTCTCCCCCGACCTCGACCTCGGCGGGCGGGACGAGGGCGAGGACGGGTACCGGCCCCTCGCCGACGTGCTCGCCGAGAAGGCCCACGACGGGGCCGACGTGCGCGTGCTGCTGTCCGGCGGCGTCGTCTCCGGGGGGCTGACGTGGCTGCCGGGCATCGGCCCGTTCCGCGCCAACGTCGAGGCGGCCCGCCGGATGCGGGGCTGGGTGCCGTCGACCCGCGACACGGGGCGCCCGCCGCTGCGGGACCGGGTGCTGCTCGACTGGTCCGGGGCGCTCATCGGCTCGAACCACCAGAAGATCGTCCTCGTCCGCCTCGGCGGGGTGGTCACCGCCTTCGTCGGCGGGCTCGACCTCGCGCTGAGCCGCTACGACGCGGGGCCGCACGACCGGATGCGGCTCGGCGCCGAGCGATGGGGCTGGCACGACGCGGCCGTGCGGCTGCGGGGACCTGCGGCGGAGCGGGTCTGGGAGGTCTACCGGTACCGCTGGGGCGTGGCCGCCGCCCTGCCCCGCCGCTACTGGATGCTCTCGATGGGCGGGATGGGCGTGCTCAACCCGCCACTGCGGCCGATCGCCCTCCCCCCGTCCCCACCGCAGCAGCCACGTGACGCGTCGGGCACCGCGGTGACGGTGGTGCGCTCGTTCAACCCGTGGGCGATCGACAGCGTCCGGCTGCTGCGCCGGGTCCGCCGCCCCGGCCTGCCCGCCGGTGGCGTGCACGAGGTGTTCCACACCCTCTCCACCGCGATCGACGGCGCGCGACGCTACGTGTACGTCGAGGACCAGTACCTCAAGGAGATGCCCGGCGGGGGCTGGCGGCACACCCTCTACGGCCCGCTGCGGCGCGCGGCCCGGCGCGGGGTGCGGGTGGTCCTCGTCGGGTCGGGCAAGCGCGACCCCGCCGACGGCGGCCGGGCCGAGCTGCCGCCCGTGCTCACCAGCGACCTGCGGTGGCGGGTCGTCGGCCGGCTGCCGCACGACGTGCGCCGCAACGTCGTGATGTACCGCGTCCGGGACCTCACCGTGCACACCAAGGTCGTGCTCGTCGACGACGCCTTCGCGTGCGTCGGGTCCGCCAACTTCTTCGGACGCTCGATGGTCGGCACCGACACCGAGCTCTCCAGCGCCGTCGTCACGACCGGGCCGGCCGTGCGGGACCTGCGGGTACGCCTGTGGGCCGAGCACCTCCGGACCGCCGTCGACGACGAGCTGCGCCCGCACCTGGAGGACCTCGACACCGCCCTGGGCATCTGGCGGCGCGACTGGCTGCCTCCCGGCGCGGACCCCGGCACCTGGCGGCGTCCCGGGGCCCCGGGTGGCTTCAGCCCGACCGAACGGGCACTCGTGCCCGTCCGCTACTCGAGGAGCACCTGATGGCCGGTCGCGTCGCCGCCTTCTTCGACCTCGACCGCACGCTCCGGGCGTGCGTGTCGATGGCCCTGCTGAGCCGCGGTGCGGGCGGTCGGGCCCAGAACCTCGTCGCCCTCGCCGCGGGGCAGGCGACCCGGCCGCTGCGCCGGCTCGCCGGGGTGGGCGAGCCGGACCTGCCCCAGGGCATCGTGCTCGAGCTGCTCGCCGGGCACACCGAGGCCGAGGTGCGCCGGTGGGCGCGGACCATCGCCACCACCGAGATCCTCCCCCGGCTCAACCCCCAGGTCGTCGAGATGGTCTCCCGCTGGGCCGGCCCGGACACCCCGAGCGTGCTCGTCACCGTCGCGCCCCGCGAGCTGGCCACCGCCGTCGCGGCGACCCTGGACGTCGACCACGTGCTCGCCACCGAGGCCGAGCGGGGCCCGGACGGCCGCTACACCGGCCGGGCCGAGGAGGTGCCGCTCACGGGCGCGGCCAAGCTCGCCGCCGTCCGCGCGCTCGCTGCCGAGCAGGACATCGACCTGCAGCACAGCCATGTCTACTCCGACCGCACCGGTTCCCCCGAGCTGCTCGAGGCGGTCGGGTTCGCCCACGTGGTGAACCCCGACGCCGACCTGCGCGACCGGGCCGTGGAGGAGGGCTGGGCCATCCACGAGGTCCCGGCCGTGACGTGGCTGTGGGCGCTCGAGCTGCCCGGGCTCTCCCAGGCGGGGGCGGCGGCGCTCGGCGCCGTGGCCGGCTTCGCCGTCGGCGCCCGACGTGCGCGGCGGCGCGAGTAGCCGGCAGGTCACATGGTCCCCGCCCCTGCGCGGCGGTCGGTGCTGGCTAGCCTGTGCCGGTGACGAGCGCTGCCGAGAGGGTCCCCGCCCCGCTGCTCGTCCTCGCCGGGATCGTCTCGGTGCAGTTCGGGGGGGCCCTGGCGGCGACCCTGGTGCCGGAGATCGGTGCCGGTGGCGCGGTGACCATGCGGCTGCTCTTCGCGACGTTGCTCCTGCTCGTCGTCGTCCGGCCCCGGTGGCGCGGACACAGCCGGCGCGGCTGGCTCACCGTGGGCGCCTTCGGCCTCGCGCTGGGGCTGATGAACTTCACGTTCTACGGCGCGCTGGCGTACCTGCCCATCGGCGTCGCCGTCACCATCGAGTTCATCGGTCCGCTGACGCTGGCCGCGGCCCTCTCCCGCCGGCTCCTCGACGGCGCCGCCGTGCTCGCCGCGGCCGTGGGCGTCGTCCTCATCTCCGAGGCCCTGGACACCCCGTTCGCCGACCTGGAGTGGACCGGCATCCTGCTGGCGCTCGCCGCGGGGGGGTTCTGGGCGGCGTACATCGTGCTCTCCGGCCGCACCGGTGCCCTGTTCCCCCGCCTGGAGGGCCTCGCCCTCGCCATGGTCGTCGCGACGGCGGTGACCCTCCCCTTCGGTGTCGGCAGCGTGCCCGACTGGACCGCGCCGCTGCTCGCCAAGGGTCTCGGTATCGCCGTCCTGTCCTCGGTGCTCCCCTACTCGCTCGAGCTGCTCGCGCTTCGGCGGCTCTCCGCCCGGGTCTTCGGCATCCTGCTCAGCCTCGAGCCCGCGGCGGCCGCGGTGGCCGGACTGCTCGTCCTCGGGCAGCGGCTCAGCGCCGTCCAGCTCGTCGGGATGGCGCTCGTCGTCACCGCGTCGGCGCTCGTCCTGGGGCTCGGCGCCCGCAAGGACCCCGCCGAGTCGGCGGCGACCTAGCGCGTCAGAGGGTCTCGTCCGCGCCCCGCCGCGGCCCGGCGTCGTCGCCGATGTCCTCGGGGTGCCTCCCGGTTCGCCACAGGCTCGCCACGGTCGTGACCCCGAGGATGACGACGATCGCCACGAGCGAGAGCCAGATCGGGATCTCCGGCACGTCGAGCGGCTCGCCCCCGTTGACGAACGGCAGCTCGTTCTCGTGGAGCGCGTGCAGCAGCAGCTTGACGCCGATGAAGCCGAGGAGGACGGCCAGGCCCAGGCTGAGGTACACGAGCTTCTTGAGCAGGCCGCCGATGAGGAAGTACAGCTGCCGCAGCCCCATCAGGGCGAAGAGGTTGGCGACGAGGACGATGTACGGCTCCTTGGTGAGCCCGTAGATCGCCGGGATGGAGTCGAGGGCGAAGAGCAGGTCGGTGGTGCCGAGCGCGAGGATGACGAAGAAGAGCGGGGTGGCCAGCCGCTTGCCACCGCGGACGGTGAACAGGCGGGTGTCGTCGTACTCCTGGGTCGCGGGGAAGCGCCGCTCCATCGCCCGCATGAACCGGTTCTCCTCGTACTCGTCGTCCGCACCGGCGCCCTCACGGGCCAGCTTGACGGCGGTGTAGAGGAGGAACGCGCCGAAGAGGTAGAAGATCCAGCTGAAGTTGTTGATGGCGGCGGCGCCGACGGCGATGAAGACACCGCGGAGCACGATGGCGATGATGATGCCGACCATGAGCGCGAACTGCTGCAGCCGCTCGGGGACCGCGAACCTTGCCATGATGAGGATGAAGATGAAGAGGTTGTCGACCGAGAGCGAGTACTCGGTGAGCCAGCCCGCGAAGAACTCCCCGGCGAGCTGGGGGCCCGCCCACCACCACATCCCGAGGCCGAAGAGGACCGCTGCCCCCACGTAGAACCCCAGCGCGACGACCAGCTCCCGGGTGGACGGACGGTGGGGCCGGCTGCGGATCGCGACGACGTCGAAGACGAGCACCGCGCTCGCGATGCCGATGGTCAGCAGCCACACCCACGGGTGGAGCTCGAGACCCGGATCGGCGGCCGTCACGGGGGCGAGGGGCACCGCGCGAGTCTACCGACGGGTGGGCACCGTCCCCGCCCCGCGTCTCCGCCGACCTAGGCTGGCCCGCATGGCGAGCATGCTCGACGACCTGTCCCTGCTGACGGGCCTGCACCGGCAGGTGGTGGAGGAGTCCGGGCGGGCGGACCTGCTGGAGATCACCGACGAGCTCGAGGGGCGCTGCCGCGGCCGGCGTCCCGGCACTCCCGAGGAGCTGGTCGCGGGTCTCGACCCGGACACCACCGCCCGGATCGCCCGCCTCCTCACCGTGCACCTGCACCTGACCAACCTCGCCGACGAACGGCACCGTGCCCGGTCGCTGCGGCGGGAGGACGGCGAGTTCAGCGGTGGCGCGGAGACCGGTGACATCGGGCCGGCGGTCGCGCTCGCCGGGCCGGACGCCCGGGAGCGGATGGCGCGGATGCGCATCCACCCGGTGCTCACCGCACACCCCACCGAGGCCAGGCGGCGCGCCGTCGCCTCGGCGCTGCGCCGGATCGCCGAGCACCTCGACGCCCACGACGACGAGGACTCCGGCCCGTCGGAGCGGGCCCGGGCGCGCCGGCTGATGCTCGAGGACATCGACATCCTCCAGCGCACCTCGACGCTGCGGATCACCCGGCCCACCCCCGCCGACGAGGTCAAGACCGTGCTCACCGTGTTCCAGCAGTCGCTGATCCACGCCGTGCCCCGCTTCCAGCGCGCGGTGGAGGCGGCCTTCGGCGAGGACGAGCACCCCGAGCTGGAGCCGCTGCCGCCGATCGTCCGGTTCGGGTCCTGGGTGGGCGGCGACCGCGACGGCAACCCGTTCGTCACCGCCGAGGTCACCCGCGAGACGGTGCGGATGCACGCCGACCAGGCCCTGAGCATCCTCCACGACGCCGTCGACCGGGTCGCCCGGATGATCACCGCCGACGAGGAGTCCACGCCGCCGTCCGCCGCGTTGCGCGACGCCCTCGCCAACGACGCCGCGGCCCAGCCGCAGGTGTGCGCCGAGATCATGAAGGACTCCCCCAACGAGCCGCACCGGCAGAAGCTGCTGCTCGTCGCCGCCCGGTTGGCGGCGACCCGCAGGGAGCAGGCAGGGATGGCGTACTCCTCTCCCGACGAGGCCCTCGAGGACCTGCGGCTGGTCCAGGACTCCCTCGTGGCCGCCGGGGATGCTCGCACCGCCCACGGTGAGCTGCAGGACCTCATCTGGATGCTGGAGACCTTCGGCTTCCACCTCGCCGAGCTCGAGGTGCGCCAGCACAGCAAGGTGCACCACCGCGCCCTGGCCGAGCTGCTGGCGTTGCTGCCGCCGGAACACCGCCCGGCCGACCCCGAGGCCGCCGCCGGCGACGCCTACGTGCTGGACCGGCTCGCCGTGGACGGCTGGCCCGAGCTCGCGGGCACCCCGGGCGACGCCACCCGGGAGGTCCTCGACACCGTCCGCGTGATGGCCTGGCTCCAGCAGCGCTGGGGCCGTCGCTCGTGCGGCCGGTACATCGTGTCCTTCTCCCAGAGCGCCGCCCACCTCGTCGCCGTCCGCGCACTGGCACGGCTGGCCGTCGGTGACCGCCCGCTCGCGCTCGACGTGGTGCCCCTCTTCGAGACCGGCGCCGACCTCGACGCGTCCCGCGCCACCCTCGAGGAGTGGCTGACCCTGCGCTCGACCTCCCGGTGGCTCGACTCCGTCGACCGCCGGGTCGAGGTGATGCTCGGCTACTCCGACTCCGCCAAGGACGTCGGGCCGACGTCGGCCACCCTGGCCCTGAACCGCGCGCAGTCGGCGCTCGTCGAGTGGGCGCACCGGCACGCCGTCGAGCTCACCCTGTTCCACGGTCGCGGTGGCTCGCTCGGCCGCGGTGGCGGTCCGCTGCACCGGGCGATCGCCGCGCAGCCGACGGGGTCGGTCGACGGCCGGTTCAAGGTCACCGAGCAGGGCGAGGTGATCTTCGCCCGGTACGCCGACGTGCGGATCGCCGGGCAGCACCTGGAGCGGGTGGCGTCGGCCGTCCTGCTCACCGACCTCCCGGCCCACGCCGCGAGCCGCGACGCCGCGCTCGAGCGCTACGCCGGCCTCGGCGCGACGATCGACGAGGCGAGCCGCCGGGCCTTCCGCCGGCTCGTCGAGGAGCCCGGCTTCGCCGACTTCTTCGCGCTGTCGAGCCCGCTCGACCTCCTCGCCGACCTGCGGCTCGGCTCCCGTCCCACCCGGCGCAGCGGCAGCGACTCCGGCCGCAGCCTGGAGGACCTCCGCGCCATCCCGTGGGTCTTCGCCTGGTCGATGACCAGGGTGAACCTGCCCGGCTGGTACGGGCTCGGCAGCGGGCTCGCCGCGCTCGCCGACCTCGACCAGGCTCGGCGGGCCTACCGGGACTGGCCGGTGTTCGCCGCCCTCGTCGACGTCGCGGAGATGAGCCTGGCCAAGACGGACGACGACCTGGCCGAGCGCTTCCTCGCCCTCGGCGCGCGCCCCGACCTGGCCGAGCGGGTCCTCGCCGAGCTCGCCCTGACCCGCCGCCTCGTCCTCGAGCTGCTCGAGCAGGACGAGATGCTCGTCCGCAAGCCCCACCTCCACACGGCGGTGGGGCTGCGCCGTCCCTTCGTCACCATGCTCAGCCACCTGCTGCTGCGCGGCCTCAGCGAGACCCGCGCCGCAGACGGCGAGCCCTCCGAGTGGCACCGGCCGCTGCTCCTCACGATCAACGGGCTCGCCGCGGGCCTGCAGAACACCGGCTGACCCGCTGGGGCGGACCCGCCGGCGTACCGGTGCTCAGACGCGGGCGACGGCCACCAGGGCCGGCGCCGCGAAGCGGACCCGCCCCGCGGCGTCGCAGAACCGAGCCAGGCGCGTGCGCGCCGCGGCGTGCAGCGCGGCCAGCGCGGCGTCGTCGACGAGGTCGCGCAGCGTCCAGGCGTGGACGTCGGTGTCGACCCAGGCATCGAGCGACGGGAACCGGGCCTCGCCGTCCAGCCGTCGGACGTCGACGCCCCCCAGCACCGGCGCCACGAGGCCCGCGAGCTCCTCGGGCCGGCCCAGGACGAAGGGCGCCTCGAGTGCCGACCCCGCCTCGTCGCCGACCACCTCGCGGACGAGCGCCACCATGTCGGCGTAGCCGGGGGTCTCCGACAGCCCGGCCCAGGTGGCCACGCACACGTGCCCTCCGGGACGCGCCACCCGCGCCATCTCGGCGAGGGCTGCGTCACGGTCGGCGAAGAACATGGCGGCGAACTGGCAGACCACGGCGTCGACCGCGGCATCCTCGACGGGCAGGGCCTCCGCCGCCGCGTGCAGCCACGCCACCCGCGGTTCTCGGCGGGCCGCCACGGCGAGCATGCCCGCGTTCACGTCGACGCCCCGGACGGTCCCCGAGGGCCCCACCCGGTCCACCGCCGCACGGGCCAGCACGCCCGTGCCGCACCCGACGTCGAGCACGTCGTCACCCGGGGCCACCCGGGCGAGGTCGAGCAGCCGTGACGGCCACTGCCCGAACAGCGCCGGCACGAAGAACCGGTCGTAGAGCTCCGCAGCCTCGGCGGAGAGCTGTCCCGCGCTCGCGTCGTCCATGGGGCGAGCGTGGTCCGGTGCCGTGGCCGCGGGAAGTCCGGTTTTCGAACTCGACACCGTGCTGCGTGCGGGGGGACCATGCGAGGGTGCGCAGCTACGGCCAGTACTGCCCGGTCGCGAGGGCCTCCGAGGTGCTCGCCGAGCGGTGGACGCCCCTCGTCATCCGGAACCTGATGTTCGGGGCGGACACCTTCACCGCGATCGCGCGTGGCGTGCCGCAGATGTCCCGGTCGGTCCTCGTCACCCGCCTGGCCGAGCTCGAGCGCAGCGGCCTGCTGACGACCGAGACCAAGACCGCCGGTCGCGGGCACCGCTACCGGCTCACCGAGGCTGGGCGGGACCTGGCGTCGGTGATCGACGCCCTCGCGACCTGGGGTGAGCGCTGGGTCGAGGTGGGTCCCCAGCACACCGATCCCGGCTTCGCCCTGTGGGCCTGGTGCCGGGTGCAGCTCGACCGCTCCGCGCTGCCCCGGGAGCGGCTCGTCGTCGCGTTCGTCTTCCCCGACCAGCCGCGGGGCAACCAGCGGTTCTGGCTGCTCGTCGAGCACGGCGACGCAGAGGTCTGCTACTCCGACCCCGGCGACCAGCCGGCCCTCCACGTGCGGGCGGAGTCCGCGGCCTTCGTCGACTGGCACCGGGGGGCGCTGCCGTGGGCTCGCGCCCTGCGCTCGGGACGGATCGAGGTGCACGGCGACCGGCGCCTCGCCGGGCTGCTGCCGACCTGGAACGTCCACGAGGTACGGATGAGCGCCGCGGGGTAGCGGCGACCACGCGGGCGCCGGCTCGTCAGGGCCGGCGGCTCCTCGGGAGCTTCGCGACGACGAGCTCGTAGGAGCCGTCGAGCGCCTCCACGAGCACGCCCTCGGGAATGGCGCCACCCACCGTCAGGGTGTTCCACCCGCTCCGGCCGATGTAGGGCATGACCCGCACGTCGTCGGGGTACTCCTGGAGCCACTCGTCGGCCTCCGCGCGGGTGCCGCACTTGACCCCGAGCGAGCTCTCGCCGAGGAAGGCGAAGATCCTGTCGGCCACCTTGGCGACGTGGTCACCCTCCCACGGCTGGTCGGCCCACGCCCCGGGCTTGGCCAGCGCATGCGCAGCCAGCCGCCCGGCCAGCCCGGACTCCGGTGGGCCGGGGCTCACCTCGTCGCCTCGCTCATCTGCCGGAGCTCCTTCTTGAGGTCGCCGATCTCGTCGCGGAGCCGGGCGGCGAGCTCGAAGTGCAGGTCGCCGGCCGCCTGGTGCATCTGGTTGGTGAGCTCCTGGATGAGGTTCGCGAGCTCGCTCGCCGGCACCGACTCGGCGCGCCGGGACCCGAGGGCGACGTCGGCGGCCACGGCCCCCCGACCGCCGCGCCCGCCGTCGGACTTGCCGCGCGAGCGCGCCCGACCGGAGCCGAGGAGCTCCTCGGTGTCGGCGTCCTCCCGCTGGAGCATGTCGGTGATGTCGGCGATCCGCTTGCGCAGCGGCTGCGGGTCGATGCCGTGCTCACGGTTGTACGCCAGCTGCTTGTCACGGCGACGCTGGGTCTCGTCGACGGCCTCGGCCATCGACGGCGTCACCTTGTCGGCGTACATGTGCACCTGGCCGGAGACGTTGCGCGCGGCGCGGCCGATCGTCTGGATCAGCGAGCGGGAGCTGCGCAGGAAGCCCTCCTTGTCGGCGTCGAGGATGGACACCAGGGAGACCTCGGGCAGGTCGAGGCCCTCGCGCAGGAGGTTGATGCCGACGAGCACGTCGTACTCGCCGAGCCGCAGCTCGCGGAGCAGCTCGACGCGGCGCAGGGTGTCGATGTCGGAGTGGAGGTACCGGACGCGCACCCCCTTGTCGAGGAGGTAGTCGGTGAGGTCCTCGGCCATCTTCTTCGTCAACGTGGTGACCAGCACCCGCTCCCCCCGCTCGGCCCGCACCCCGACCTCGTGGAGGAGGTCGTCGATCTGGCCCTTGGTGGGCTTGAGCACGACCTGGGGGTCGACCAGGCCGGTCGGCCGGATGATCTGCTCGACGACCCCGTCGGCCTTGGCGAGCTCGTACGGCCCCGGCGTGGCCGAGAGGTAGACCGTCTGGCCGATCCGCTCGAGGAACTCCTCCCACTTCAGCGGCCGGTTGTCCATCGCCGACGGCAGCCGGAAGCCGTGCTCGACGAGGGTGCGCTTGCGGGACATGTCGCCCTCGTACATGGCCCCGATCTGCGGCACCGTGACGTGCGACTCGTCGATGACGAGGAGGAAGTCCTCGGGGAAGTAGTCGAGCAGGCAGTTCGGGGCCGAGCCGGGCGAGCGGCCGTCGATGTGCATCGAGTAGTTCTCGATGCCCGAGCAGGACCCGACCTGGCGCATCATCTCGATGTCGTAGGTGGTGCGCATCCGCAGCCGCTGCGCCTCCAGCAGCTTGCCCTGGCGCTCGAAGGTGGCCAGCTGGGCCTCGAGCTCCTTCTCGATGCCGGCGATGGCGCGCTCCATCCGGACCGGCCCGGCCACGTAGTGCGAGGCGGGGAAGACGTACATCTCGTCCTCCTCGCGGACCACCTCGCCGGTGACCGGGTGCAGGGTGTAGAGCCGCTCCACCTCGTCGCCGAAGAACTCGATGCGCACCGCGAGCTCCTCGTACACCGGGATGATCTCGACGGTGTCGCCGCGGACGCGGAACGTGCCGCGGGTGAAGGCGAGGTCGTTGCGGGTGTACTGCATGTGGACGAACCGGCGCAGCAGGTCGTCGCGGTTGACCTCGTCGCCCACGCGGAGCGGCACCATCCGGTCGACGTACTCCTGGGGCGTGCCGAGGCCGTAGATGCACGAGACCGACGCGACGACGACGACGTCGCGGCGGGTGAGCAGGCTGTTGGTGGCGCTGTGCCGCAGCCGCTCCACCTCGTCGTTGATCGAGGAGTCCTTCTCGATGTAGGTGTCGGTCTGGGGGACGTAGGCCTCGGGCTGGTAGTAGTCGTAGTAGCTGACGAAGTACTCGACGGCGTTGTTGGGGAGCAGCTCGCGGAACTCGTTGGCGAGCTGGGCGGCGAGGGTCTTGTTCGGCGCCATGACGAGCGTGGGGCGCTGCACCTGCTCGACGAGCCATGCCGTGGTGGCGGACTTGCCGGTGCCGGTGGCCCCGAGCAGCACGACGTCCTGGTCCCCCGCCCTGATCCGGTGGGCCAGCTCGGCGATGGCCTTCGGCTGGTCACCGGCGGGCTGGAACTCGGAGACGACCTCGATCGGGGCGACGGAGCGCTTGAGGTCGGTGGTCGGGCGCATGCTCCTACGGTATGCCGCCCCACCGACACCGGCCGTGCCGGGCAGCGGGCGCGGGTCACCCTCCCGTCGGCGGCCCCCAGCCGCTGCCCGCGGCCCACGCCCGGCTGCGCTCCCACGCCCGGTCGAACCACGGCTCCTTGGCCTCGGCGTACTCGTCCGTCGTGGCCATCCGGGCCGCCAGCGCGGTCTTCATCTGCGCATATCCGTCCCGCTCGGGAGCCTCCGCCCGCAGCCAGTCGCGGAAGAGCAGGGCGAACTCCCAGCCCGGTGTGCCGACCTCCCGCACGTGCACGTGCGCCACCCGCGCGGGGTCGCACGAGCCGTGGAAGCGCTTCTCCCACGCGGTGCCGTCCCGGCCGCGGTCCAGCCGGAGCGCCTCCACCCGCGGGAACCCCATGGCGCGCATCCCGTCGACGAAGGCCCGGGTGTCGGCGTCGTCGAGCGAGCGGACGCCGACCTGGAGGTCGATGACGTCCTTGGCGGACAGGCCCGGCACCGCCGTCGACCCCACGTGGTCGAGGGTGACGGCGAGGTCGCCCACCGCGTGGCGCACCCGCGCGAGCAGCCGGGCCGCCTGGGCCGGCCACGCCGGGTCCGGGGGCGACAGCACGGGCGACGTGAGCCGGCTGCGGACCGCGTGCCGCAGGTGGTCCTCGAACGGCTCGACCCGCGTGTGCCACAACCGCCGGACCGCCATCCCGACCGCGTCGAGGGGTCCCTCGTTGAGCAGCCACACGTCGGCGGCGGCCCGTCGGGCGGCGTCGTCGGCCTGGGCGCCGATCCGGGCCCGGGCGTCCGGCTCGGCCATGCCGCGCCGGTCGACGAGCCGTCGCAGGCGGACCTCCTCGGAGGCGGCCACGACGATGACGAGGTGGTACTCCCCCGTCATCCCCTTCTCGACGAGCAGCGGCATGTCGTGGACGACGACCGCGTCGGCCGGGACGGCTGCGACGAGCTCGGCGGTCCGCCGCCAGATGGCGGGGTGCGTGATCGCCTCGAGGTCGCGCAGCGCCGCCGGGTCGCCGAAGACCAGCCTGCCGAGCGCCGGGCGGTCGAGGGCGCCGTCGGCGGTGAGCACCTGCGGTCCGAACCGCTCGACGACCGCGGCGAGCGCCGGCGTCCCCGGCTCGACCACCTCGCGCGCCACCGTGTCGGCGTCGACGACCCGGGCGCCGAGGGCGGCCAGCTCGGCCGCGACCGTGGACTTCCCGGACCCGATGCCCCCCGTGAGCCCGACGCGCAGCATCCCCCGACCCTAGTGCGCCCGCACTCAGCCGTCGGCGAGCCGGGCCGGGAAGCCGCCGGTGGCCACCGGGCCCCAGCGCCGTGGCGTGATCCGCAGCAGCGACTTCCCCTGGTCGACCATGGCCCGGCGGTACTCGTCCCAGTCGGGGTGCTCGCCGGAGATGTTGCGGAAGTACTCGACGAACGGCTCGACGTCGTCGACCGCGTCGACCACCTCCGCCTCGCCGTCGACCTGCACCCACGCCCCGCCGAAGTCGTCGGAGAGGACGAGCACGCTCACCCGCGGGTCGCGGCGCGCGTTGCGCACCTTGGCCCGCTCCGGGTAGCTGGTGAGCACGATCCGGCCGGAGTCGTCGACCCCACCGGTCACGGGTGACGCCTGCGGGCGCCCGTCGGCGCGGGTCGTGATGAGGACCATCTGGTGGCGGGGGCGGACGAAGTCGAGGAGACCGTCCTCGTCCACCGGGGTGTTCGTCGCGACGGTTCTGGCCATGGACGTCAGGGTGCCACAGGCCTGGCTGACGGGACGGGGGCGAGGCCGGCGTAGTCCGCCCGCCCCACCGGCCGGTCGAGCAGCGCACCGTCGCCCCCGGGCACCGGGATGGGGCGGTCGCCGCCGTAGAGCTGCACCCGGTCGGCGTTGGTGTTGGCGACGACGGTGTAGACGATCTGCCCCATCGCGAGCACCTGCTCGCGCACCGCCATCCGGTCGAAGCCGGCGGGCATGCTCACCCGCGCGACCGAGCCCAGGATGGTGCCGCTCAGCTCCTCGTCGCTCGCGGGGACGGCCGACCGCAGCTGCCGGTACCGCTCGGTCTCGCTGAGCGGCTGCGACAGGGCGCGCAGGGCCGCCGAGATCCCGGGCCGGTTCGAGACCACCCGGCTCACCGGCGACAGCCGTGACCCCTTGACGAGGAACACCTCGACCACCACCGGCCGGGCGACGTCGCCCCCGGCACCGCCGCCCGCGTCCTCGGCGCGCTCGTCGACGGGCACCGGGTGGGCCTGGGGGCCCACCCCGCACCCGCCGGCCACGGTGAGGAGCAGCACGGCGAGCAGCACGCACCACCGGCGACGCGTCCGCACCGGCGCCGGGACGCGGTCAGCGGCGGGTCTCGGTCGGCAGGTCGACGACAAAGCGGGCACCCCCCTGCGGGCTCTCCTCGACGGCGACGGTGCCACCGTGGAGGGCGACGTGCCGCAGCACGATGGACAGGCCCAGGCCGACCCCCGCCGCGGTCGTGCCCGACCCGCGGGTGAACCGGTCGAACACCCGCTCGCGCAGCTCGGCCGGCACCCCGGGCCCCGCGTCGTCGACGACGACCCGCACACCCGCCGGACCGCCGGTGACCCGCACCGCCACGCACCCGCCCCCGTGGTCGTCGGCGTTGCGGACGAGGTTGGCCACCACCCGGTCCAGGCGCCGCTTGTCGACCCGGAGCACCGTGCCGGCGACCTCGTCGTCGACCTCGGTGACCGGCCGCCCGGCCTCGCCGTCGGCCGCCCGGCGGACCAGGTCGGCGACGACCACGCGCTCGAGGACCAGCTCGTCACCGGCCTCGTAGCGGGCGATCTCGAGCAGGTCGGTGACGAGGTGGCGGAAGCGGGTGAGCTCCTCGGCGAGCAGGTCCACCGGCTCGCGCAGCTCCTCGGGGAGGCTCCGCTCCCGGTGGAGGATGACCTGCATCGAGTTGAGCATCGTCGTCAGCGGGGTGCGCAGCTCGTGGCTCACGTCGGAGGCGAAGCGGGCGTCGGCGACGACCCGGTGGTCCAGCGCCGTGACCGTGCGGTTGAAGGACTCGGCGATGGGGACGAGGTCGGGGTCGCCCTCGGGGTCCAGGCGGACGCCCAGCCGGCCGGCCGCCACCTGGGCCGCGCCGGTGTTCAGCCGCTCCAGCGGGCGCAGCGCCACCCGGGTGGCGAGGTTGCCGAGGGCGACGCCGAGCGTCGTGGTGACGATCATCGCGATCGCGAGCCCGATGGACAGCGCCCGGACCGCCTCCTGGGTCTGGTTCATGGGGTACAGCTCGAAGAGGGCGGCGCCGCGGCCGGGCACGGGCATGCCCACAGCGAGGAACAGCGAGCCGTCGACCTCGATCCGCTGGGTCGCCGCCTGCCGGTTGCCCACGAGGTCGACCAGCTCCTCGGGCAGCACGCCCGGCCCGAGGGTCGGCGCCGAGGCGTACCACCGCTCGTCGACCTCGGCGATGGCCGCGCTGGCCTGGGTCCGGGGCAGCTCGTCCAGCGCGGACGTCATCGAGGTGCCGCCCACCCCGAGCCGGGCGTCGAGGTGGCTGGCGTCGATGGAGGTCGCGGCGAGGGCGGAGGCTCGCTGGTCGCGGAGCACCGAGCTGGTGACGACGAACCACGCGAGCACCGACAGCAGCAGCGACAGGCCCAGCGAGAGCAGCGCGAAGGTGGTGACCACCCGGCGCCGCAGCCCCCAGCGCACGGCGCCGCGCCCACCCGGCAGCCGCGGGACCCACGAGCGCACTACGACCCCAACCGGTACCCCAGGCCACGCGCGGTGACGACCCGACGCGGGCTCGACGGGTCGGGCTCGATCTTGGTGCGGAGGCGGCGGACGTGGACGTCGACGATCCGGCTGTCGCCGAAGTAGTCGTAGCCCCAGACCCGCTCGAGCAGGTCCTCCCGGCTGAGGATCCGGCCCTCGGCGAGGACGAGCTCGACGAGGAGCCGGAACTCGGTGCGGGTGAGCGCCACCGGCTCCCCCGCCCGGGTGACGACACCGTCGTCCAGACCGATGCTCAGGTCGCCGACCTCGACCCGGCGGGGCCGCCGGTCCGCGGCCGGCTCCACCCGCCGGAGCAGGGCGCGGATGCGGGCCGACAGCTCCTTGGCGACGAGCGGCTTGGTGACGTAGTCGTCGGCCCCCGCCTCGAGCCCGGCGACGACGTCGTGGCTGTCGGTGCGCGCGGTGACCATGATGACCGGCACCCGGCTGTCGTGGCGGATCCGGCGGCAGACGCTGAAGCCGTCCATGTCCGGGAGCATGAGGTCGAGGAGGACGACGTCGGGCTCGTCGTGCGTCAGCTCCTCGAGGCCCTGCTCGCCGTCGGCCGCCTCGGTGACGTCGTAGCCCTCGTCCTGCAGCGCGAGACGCAGCACCCGCCTGATGCGGGCGTCGTCCTCGATGAGCAGCACGCGCCTGGCCACGGCCCGCATCATGTCATCCCGCCCTGCGGGCCGCCCGCCGACGGGGGCGCCCGGCGGCCGTGTCGCGGGGTGGCCGTCACAGGGCCGTCACAGGTGGCCGCAGGAATGTGACGGGTCCGTGTCGGTCCCGTGTCATTACCGGCCGACCTCGACCACAGCCCCTCGAACGAGCCTACGTTGCCGCCACGTGCGTGACCCACGCACCCCCGGACACCCCGGGGTACCCACGGTCAGGGAGACACGATGGACAGCACCACACGCCGCCTCGGGACGCTCGCCGGCGCGGCCGTCACCGCCTTCGCCCTCGCCGCCTGCAGCGGCTCGTCCGGAGGCTCCGGCGCGGCCACGTCGTCGGGCGACGGCGGCGAGCCGGTGAGCGGCGGCACGCTCAACATGCTCGGCAGCGGCGACGTCGACTACATGGACCCGAACGTCACCTACTACTCGCTCGGCTACCAGTCGGTGCGCCTCTGGAGCCGCCAGCTCTTCACCTTCCCGGCGGAGGAGGGCAAGTCGACGACCGCCGTTCCCGACCTCGCGGAGGCGATCCCGACGCAGGGCAACGGGATCAGCGAGGACGGCAAGACCTACACGATCACGCTCCGGCAGGGCGTCCAGTGGAACACCGAGCCCGCCCGCCAGGTGACCGCCCAGGACGTCGTCCGCGGGGTCAAGCGCACGTGCAACCCGGCCCAGCCGTTCGGCGGCCTCCCCAACTACCTCGGCCTCATCGAGGGCATGGCCGACTTCTGCGACGGCTTCGCCGAGGTCAAGCCGGAGGCGGCGCCGATCGCGAAGTACATCAACGACACCGACCTGCCCGGCGTCCAGGCCCAGGACGACAGCACCGTCGTCTTCACCCTGACCAAGCCGGCCAGCTACTTCGTCGACATGCTCACCCTCCCGGCGTTCTCCGCGGCCCCCGAGGAGTGGGACGCCTACGTCCCCGCCAGCGCCGAGCTGGCGCAGAACACCATCTCGGACGGCCCGTACCAGATCACCGCGTACACCCCGACTGAAGAGCATCACCTTCGAGCGCAACCCGGCCTGGAACGCCGACAGCGACCCGGTCCGCAAGGCCTACGTCGACACGATCGTCGTCAACGAGACGGTGAGCCAGGACTCGACCCAGCAGCAGCTGGAGACCGGCACCCCGAGCGCCGACATGCAGTGGGACAACCTCACGCCGGCCTCGCGCGTCCCGGCGCTCGTGGCCGCCAAGGACGACGAAGCTGAACATCGGGGCCACCGCCTCGAGCAACCCCTACCTCGTCTACAACACCGTGTCGCCGAACAACGACGGCGCGCTGGGCAAGCTCGGAGGTGCGCCGGGCGGTCTCCACCGCGATCAACCGCGCCAACATCATCCAGGTCATCGGCGGCGAGCACCCTCAACACCCCGCTGACCCACGTGCTCCCCTCGAGCATCGTCGGCGGTGAGGAGTCGTTCGACGACTACCCGTACGACGAGGCCAAGGCCAAGCAGATGCTCGCCGACGCCGGGTACGCGCGACGGGCTGACCCTCAAGGTGCTCTACCGCAACGAGTCCGAGGGTGCCACCAAGACCTTCCAGACCCTCCAGCAGGACCTCGGCAAGGTCGGCATCACCGTCGAGGGCGTGCCCTCGCCGAACGCCGACTTCTACACCAAGTACCTGCAGGTGCCGGACGTGGCCAAGCGAGGCGTCTGGGACATCTCGATCGCCGGCTGGGGCCCGGACTGGTACGGCAACGCCGCCCTGTCCTTCTTCGGCCCGCTGTTCAACGGCAAGGCCGCCTTCCCGCCGGTCGGCAGCAACTTCGGCTTCTACGAGAGCGACAAGACCGACTCGCTCATCGAGCAGGCATCCGCCGCCCCGACGCAGGAGGAGGCGGCGAAGCTCTGGTCCGAGGCCGACCACCAGGTGATGGAGGACGCCGCGTTCTACCCGATCACCGAGCCGCGCACGCCGAACTACCACGCCGAGCAGGTCCACGGTGCGGTCTACATCCCGAGCTTCCAGAACTTCGACCCGGCCAACGTCTGGCTGGCGACGGGCAAGCAGGGCGGCTGAGCCGCACCTGACGCGCACACGAGGAGCAACGAGATGGCACTGCTCGAGGTCCGCGACCTGCGCGTCGAGTTCGACACCCCGGACGGCGTGGTCCGCGCCGTCCGGGGGCTGTCGTTCGACGTCGAGCGCGGCTCCACCCTCGCGATCGTCGGCGAGTCCGGGTCGGGGAAGAGCGTCGCGACCCAGACCGTCACCGGCCTGACCCGGGGCGCCCGCGTCAGCGGGTCCGCGGTCTTCGACGGCACCGAGCTGCTCGGTGCCCCGGAGGCCACGCTGCGTCGGATCCGGGGCGCCCGGATCGGGATGATCTTCCAGGACCCGCTGACCAGCCTCCACCCCTACTACACCGTCGGATGGCAGGTCGTGGAGATGATCCGCGCCCACGACCGGTCGGTCTCCAAGGCGGCCGCCCGCGAGCGCGCCGCCGAGCTGCTCGGCCTCGTCGGGATCCCCCGGGCGCGGCAGCGCATCGACGACTACCCGCACCAGTTCTCCGGGGGGATGCGCCAGCGGGTGATGATCGCCATGGCGATGGCCCTGGACCCGGCGCTGCTCATCGCCGACGAGCCGACGACCGCCCTCGACGTCACCGTCCAGGCCCAGGTGCTCGAGGTGATGCAGGAGCTCCAGGACCGGTTCGGGACGGCGATCGTCCTGATCACCCACGACCTCGGGGTCGTTGCGGAGATGGCCGACGAGGTCGTCGTCATGTACGCCGGCCGGTCGATGGAGGTGGCGCCGCGCCGTTCGCTCTTCTACGAACCCCACCACCCCTACTCCGCAGGGCCTGCTCCGGTCGCTGCCGTCCAGGGGCGAGCCCGGCAGCCGGCTCACGCCGATCCCCGGCACCCCGCCGTCGCTCATCGACCCGCCGGGCGGGTGCCCGTTCCGGCCCCGCTGCCCGCACGCGTTCGACGCGTGCGGCGAGGACCCGCCGATGTTCGCCGTCGGCGGCGACCAGGCCCACCGCTCGGCCTGCTGGCTCGACGAGCCCACCGGTCGGTACGCCGACCGCCGCACCCGCGCCCAGGTCCTCCAGGAGGCACCGTGACCACCCCCCTGCTCTCGCTCTCGCACGTCACCAAGACGTTCCCCGTCCGCAGCGCCGGCCTGTTCCGGCGCACCACCGAGCACGTCCTGCGGTCGACGACGTCTCGCTCGACGTGCACCCCGGTGAGACCCTCGGCCTCGTCGGGGAGACCGGCTGCGGCAAGTCGACGCTCGCCCGGTGCGTGCTGCGCCTGCACGAGATCGACTCCGGCACGGTGACCTTCGCCGGCGAGGACATCACCCACGTGTCGCGGGCCCGGATGCGGGGGGTCCGGCGCGACGTCCAGATGGTGTTCCAGGACCCGTACGGCTCGCTCAACCCGCGCCGTCGGGTCGGGTCGATCATCGGCGACCCGTTCGCCATCCACGGGGTCGTGTCCGGCGCAGAGCGCGGCGCCGCGTCCAGGAGCTCATGGAGCGGGTCGGGCTCAACCCCGAGCACTACAACCGGTTCCCCGCCGAGTTCTCCGGCGGCCAGCGGCAGCGCATCGGCGTCGCCCGGGCGCTGGCCCTGCGGCCCCGGCTGATCATCTGCGACGAGCCGGTCTCGGCCCTCGACGTCTCGATCCAGGCGCAGGTGCTCAACCTGCTCCTCGACCTGCAGGAGGAGTTCGGGCTCACCTACGTCTTCATCACGCACGACCTGTCGGTGGTGCGGCACGTCAGCGACCGGATCGCCGTGATGTACCTCGGCACCGTGGCCGAGGTGGCCCCCGCCGAGGAGCTCTTCCGGCAGCCCCGGCACCCGTACACCCGGGCCCTGCTCTCGGCGCTTCCGGTGGCCGACCCCGACGTGTCGGACAGCAGGGAGCGGATCGTCCTCGCCGGTGACCTCCCGAGCCCCACCAACCCGCCCTCCGGCTGCCGGTTCCACACCCGGTGCCCGAAGGCCCAGCACGACTGCACGACGACGGCGCCGCCGCTCGTCAGCACCGAGGACGACGGCCCCGACCACGTCGCCGCGTGCCTGCACCCGCTGCTGCGCGGGGAGGACCTGCGCAGCGCGCACCCGCACGTGGAGGACAGCGCGATCACCGAGGCCGAGGAGCTCGCGGCCGAGCTGCAGCCCGCGGATGCGGCCGCACCGACGACCAAGGAGGCACGGCGATGACCGTGGAGCCCGACACCACCCGCACCCGGACCGAGGCGCGCCCCGAGGAGGGGCCGGGCGCGCCGCCGGAGAAGAGCCGGATCGAGGGCCGCTCGCCGTGGGCCCTGGCGTGGCAGCGGCTGCGCCGGGACCGCGTCGCCATGGCCTCGCTCACCGTCATCGTGATCATCACCCTGGTGGCCGTCTTCGCCCCGGTCTTCGCCGCGATCACCGGTCACGGGCCGAACGAGCAGTTCCGCGAGACGGGGCTCTCCCCCGACGGCCTGCCGGTCGGTCCCAGCTCGGAGTTCTGGTTCGGCACCGACGACCTCGGCCGCGACATCCTCGTCCGGATCGCCTACGGGGCGCGGGTCTCGCTGCTCGTCGGAGTGGTCGCGACCGCACTCACCGTGGCGATCGGCGTCGTCGTCGGGCTCGTGGCCGGCTTCGTCGGCGGCGCCGTCGACACCCTCCTGGCGCGGCTCATCGACATCGTCCTGTCGATGCCGTTCCTCCTCGTCGCGATCGCGCTCGTGTCGATCACCGGCCCGAGCCTGACCGTGACGATCGTCGTCATCGGGTTCTTCAGCTGGGCCTCGGTGGCGCGCATCGTCCGGGGCCAGGTCATCTCGCTGCGGGAGCGGGAGTTCGTCGAGGCGGCCCGCTCGCTGGGGTCGGGGAACGGGCGGATCATGTTCGTCGACGTCCTGCCCAACGTCCTGGCGCCGGTCATCGTCTACACCTCGCTGCTCGTGCCGGTCGTCATCCTCGTCCAGGCGTCGCTGTCCTTCCTGGGGCTCGGGCTCGAGCCACCGACCCCCGACTGGGGCGGCATGATCAACGAGGCGACGGCCTACTACACGATCGCCTGGTGGTTCGTCTTCTTCCCCGGCATGGCGCTGCTCGTGACGACGCTGGCCTTCAACCTGTTCGGTGACGGCGTGCGGGACGCGTTCGACCCGCGCAGCGACCGGCTCATCGGCCACTGAGGAGGCCCACGTGATCCCCTTCCTGCTCCGCCGCATCGGCCAGGGCCTCGTCGTCATCTGGCTGATCACGATGGCGGTCTTCGCCCTGTTCTTCGTCGCCCCCAACGACGTCGCCCGCACCCTCGCCGGCCGGCAGGCCACCCCCGAGACGGTGGCCCTGATCTCGGAACGCCTCGGTCTCGACCAGCCGATCTGGAAGCAGTACCTCGACTTCGTCTGGCGAGCCCTGCACGGCGACCTCGGGTACGACTACTACCACCAGGTGCCGGTCACGACGATCATGGCCCAGGCGCTCCCCATCACGATCAGCCTCGTCGTCGGTTCGGCGCTGATCTGGGTCTCGCTCGGCGTCACCAACGGGGTGATCTCGGCGGTGCGGCCCCGCACCCTCACCGACCGCTCGATCACGACGTTCGCGCTGTTCTTCTACTCGATGCCGAGCTTCCTGCTCGGGCTGGTGCTGCTCTACTTCCTCTACTACCAGCTGACCCTGCGCGGCATCACGATCTTCCCTGCCGGCGGCTACGCGCCGCTCGAGGCCGGCCTCGGCGAGTGGGTCCGGCACATGGTGCTGCCGTGGTTCACCCTGGCCCTGGTCCAGGCCGCGACGTACACCCGGCTGACCCGAGGGTCGATGCTCGACGTGCTCGGCGAGGACTACGTGCGGACGGCGCGGTCCAAGGGCATCGCGGAGCGGCGGGTCGTGCTGCGGCACGGGCTGCGCAGCGCGCTGACCCCGGTCGTCACCCAGTTCGGGATCGACGTCGCGGCGCTGCTCGGCGGGGCCATCGTCACCGAGCAGGTGTTCAGCCTGCCCGGCCTCGGCAAGACGGCCGTCGACGCGATCAACCAGCAGGACCTGCCGGTGATCATCGGCATCGTCCTGTTCGCCTCGGCCGCGGTCGTGGTCGCCAACATCGTCGTGGACGCCCTGTACGCGGTGCTCGACCCGCGCGTGCGGCTGCACTGACCCCCCAGGTCGCCGCGCGCCACGCTCCCGGTGCGCGGTCGGGCCCGGTCCCCCCTGTCCTCCGGGGACCGGGCCTTCTCGATCCGCGGAGCCGGTGACGCCGGGAGCGCCGACGAGGCGACCGCGCGCGGACGCGAGGCCGACGCACGCACGACGACGGCCCGGACCCCGTGGTGGGGTCCGGGCCTCGTCGTCGGAGCCGGTGCGCCGTGGCGGCGCCGTTGGCTCAGTTGCCGGTCAGCTTCTCGCGCAGCGCGGCGAGGGCCTCGTCCGAGGCGAGGGTGCCCTCGGAGGCGGACGGCGCGGCCGGGCGGGCGGCCGGGGCCTCGTCGGCGCTGTCGGAGGAGTACGACGTGGTGGCGGCCTCGCCGGCGGCCTCGGCGTCGGCCTTGGCGGCCGAGTCGACCTGGGCGCGGTGGGCCTCCCAGCGCGCGTGGGCCTCCGCGTACTGCTTCTCCCACTCCTCACGCTGCTTCTCGAAGCCCTCGAGCCACTCGTTGGTCTCGGGGTCGAAGCCATCCGGGTACTTGTAGTTGCCCTGCTCGTCGTACTCCGCGGCCATGCCGTAGAGGGTCGGGTCGAACTCGACCTGGCCGGCACCGTCCTCGTTCGCCTGCTTCAGGCTCAGCGAGATCCGGCGACGCTCGAGGTCGATGTCGATGACCTTGACGAAGATCTCCTGGCCGACCTGGACGACCTGCTCGGGCAGCTCGACGTGACGCTCGGCGAGCTCGGAGATGTGCACCAGGCCCTCGATGCCGTCGTCGACACGCACGAACGCACCGAACGGCACGAGCTTGGTGACCTTGCCGGGCACGACCTGGCCGATCGCGTGGGTCCGGGCGAAGTGCTGCCACGGGTCCTCCTGCGTCGCCTTGAGCGACAGCGAGACCCGCTCGCGGTCCATGTCGACGTCGAGCACCTCGACGGTGACCTCGTCGCCGACCTCGACGACCTCCGAGGGGTGGTCGATGTGCTTCCACGACAGCTCGGAGACGTGGACGAGGCCGTCGACCCCGCCGAGGTCGACGAACGCGCCGAAGTTGACGATCGAGGAGACGACACCGGAGCGCACCTGGCCCTTGCCGAGCTCCTTGAGGAACGTCGTGCGGACCTCGGACTGGGTCTGCTCGAGCCAGGCACGGCGGGACAGGACCACGTTGTTGCGGTTCTTGTCGAGCTCGATGATCTTGGCCTCGATCTCCCGGCCGACGTACGGCTGGAGGTCGCGGACGCGGCGCATCTCGACGAGCGACGCCGGGAGGAAGCCGCGCAGGCCGATGTCGAGGATGAGGCCGCCCTTGACGACCTCGATGACGGTGCCGGTGACGACGCCGTCCTCCTCCTTGATCTTCTCGATCGTCCCCCACGCCCGCTCGTACTGCGCACGCTTCTTGCTCAGGATGAGCCGACCCTCCTTGTCCTCCTTCTGGAGGACCAGGGCCTCGACCTCGTCACCGACGGCGACGACCTCGTTCGGGTCGACGTCGTGCTTGATGGACAGCTCGCGCGAGGGGATGACGCCCTCGGTCTTGTAGCCGATGTCGAGCAGGACCTCGTCCCGGTCGACCTTGACGATGCGACCCTCGACGATGTCGCCGTCGTTGAAGTGCTTGATCGTCGCGTCGATCGCGGCGAGGAGGTCTTCCTCGGTGCCGATGTCGTTGATGGCAACCTGAGGGGCGGTCGTGTCGACCGTGCTGGCAGTCATGTAGTAGGAACTCCGATGTGGACTGGTGGAATCGATGGGATGGTTCGCGCGCACGCGTGAGCCACGGACGGCACACGGGTGCTCGCACAGCCTACCCGCGAGCGCTCGCACCGGGCAAAACGTCCACCCGGCATCCCCGCCGGTGCCGCGGCCGGTGAACGCGCAGGCCGGCCGGCGCGCCGCGGGTGAGGCCGAGACGCTGGCGGCGAACCGGTCCTGGTGGGACACCGAGGCCGCCGACTACCAGGCCGAGCACGGGGCGTTCCTCGGCGACTCCGGGTTCGTCTGGGGCCCCGAGGGGTGGACCGAGGGCGAGCTGGACCTGCTGCGGGTGCGCGACGGGATGACCGTGCTCGAGGTGGGCGCCGGCGGCGCCCAGTGCTCGCGCTGGCTCGCGGGCCGGTACGACGTGCGGGTCGTGGCGTCCGACCTGTCGCGGGGGATGCTCGGCACCGCCCAGCGGCTGGACCGCGAGGCGGTCCGGGACGGCCGGTTGCCGGCCGCGCTGCCGCTGCTCCAGTGCGACGGCGGGGCCCTCCCCCTCGCCGACAGGAGCGTCGACCGGGTCTTCACCGCCTACGGCGTCATCCCGTTCGTCGCCGACAGCCTGCGGGTGCTCGCGGAGTCGGCCCGGGTACTGCGCCCGGGCGGGCGGTTCGTGTTCTCCACCTCGCACCCGGTGCGCTGGGCCTTCCCCGACGTGCCCGGACCGGAGGGCCTGACCGCCTCCACCTCCTACTTCGACCGCACCCCTTACGTCGAGAACGAGGGCGGGGTGGTGACGTACGCCGAGCACCACCGCACCCTCGGCGACCTGGTGCGCCAGGTGGTCGCCGCCGGGCTCGTGCTCACCGACCTCGTCGAGCCCGAGTGGCCGGACCGCAACCGGGAGACGTGGGGAGGGTGGTCACCGCTGCGGGGCCGGCTGCTGCCGGGAACCGCGATCCTCGTGTGCGACCGGCCGGGGTAGCCGTCAGCGGCCGGTGCGGGTCAGCTCGTCGAAGCCGACGTCCTCGGCGTCCTCGCGGCGGCCCGAGCCGCCGCCGAGGACGAGGAACGCGCCGCCCGCCAGTGCGAGGAGACCGAGCAGCCCCAGGACCCAGGGTGCCGCCGAGACGAGCGCCAGCTGCGACCCGTTGGCCTTGGCGTCCTCGACGTTGGCGGAGATCGTCTCGGGGGTGAAGCCCAGGCTCACGTCGAGGACGGTCGTGCCGTCGTCGAGCGCCCGCACCTGGTCCTCCTTCTGGTCGATGATCGTGCCGGTGACCTGGTCGATCCACAACGTCTTCTGGCTGCTGTACGTGCCGGAGACACCGGCGGCGATCTCTGCGGGCTCGTCCTGGACCGACACCTGGTACCGGTAGGTGTCGAGGCCGTCGACGGTCTCCTCGCCGGCGAAGGTCGCCTCGACGGCGCGGCCGAGCAGGCCGTCCCAGTAGTCGTACGTGATCTGCTCCGGGTAGAACGGCCACTTGTTGACGAGGCCCTGGTGCGGCTCGCTCGCGGTGCCGACGTACGTGACGTCGTTGACGGCCTCGGCGGTGCGCCGGTCGGTGGCGAAGCGGTCGGTACCGGCGGTGATGAGCGGGCTGCCCTCGGTGTCGTCCTCGGTGCAGTCCGGGGATCCCGGCACGTCGCGCATCAGGCAGGAGAAGGTGTCGAACACGATGACGTCGTCGTCGGACGCCTGGCCGTCCGCCACGGTGTGGCTGATCGCCTTGACGGGGCCGCCCTCGCCGGTGGGCAGGGCACTGGCCGTGCCGCTGAGCTTGGTCAGCGAGTCGATGTCGAGCGGGGTCCGCTCGACGACCCCGGGCACGTACACCAGGGCGAGCACCGCTGCGGTGACGAGGAAGCCGGCGAGGCCGAGGAGGACGAAACCGACGGTCTTGCGCATGGGCTTCCCTGCCTGTGCGTGCGTAATGGTCGGGCGAAGGCTACCAGTCGGTAGACCACCCTGTCCCGCACCGCCGGACGACGCGTTCGTCACACCAGCTCGGGGTGGCGCCGGAACCACTCGATGGTGCGCCTCAGCCCCTCCTCGACGGAGACGGCGGGCTCCCAACCCAGGCGCTCGCGGGCGAGGGTGGTGTCGGGCCGGCGCACCGAGGGGTCGTCGACCGGTCGGGCCACGTGAACGACGTCCGAGCCGGATCCACAGAGGTCGATGATCCAGCGGGCGAGGTCGACGACGGCGAGCTCGTGCGGGTTGCCGAGGTTGACCGGCCCTGCCTCCGCGGAGTCCGTGAGCGCGAGGACGCCGGACACGAGGTCGTCGACGAAGCAGACCGACCGGGTCTGGCTGCCGTCCCCGGCCACGGTCACCGGGTCGCCGCGCAGGGCCTGGCGGATGAAGGTGGGGATGGCGCGACCGTCGTCCGGGCGCATCCGCGGGCCGAAGGTGTTGAAGATCCGCGCGGTCGCGGTGTCCACTCCGTGCGTCTCCCTGTAGGCCAGGGTGATCGCCTCCCCGAACCGCTTCGCCTCGTCGTACACCCCGCGCGGGCCGACCGGGTTGACGTGCCCCCAGTAGCTCTCCGGCTGGGGGTGCACCTGCGGGTCGCCGTACACCTCGGAGGTGGAGGCGAGCACGAAGCGGGCACCCTTCTCGCGGGCCAGCCCGAGGGCGTGGAGGGTCCCGATCGAGCCCACCTTGAGGGTCTCGATCGGCAGGTTGAGGTAGTCGACGGGCGAGGCGGGGCTCGCGAAGTGGAGCACCACGTCGACCGCACCGCCGACGTGGAGGAAGTCCGTGACGTCCGAGCGCACCAGGCGGAACCGGGGGTCGGGGGTCAGGTGGGCGACGTTGTCCGGCGTCCCGGTGACGAAGTTGTCGAGGCAGACCACCTCGTCGCCCCGGTCCAGGTGGGCCTCGCACAGGTGCGAGCCGAGGAAGCCGGCGCCCCCGGTCACGACGACCCTGCTCATCCGCTCCCTCTTCCACCCTCGTGGTCGCGCAGACAGTACCAGCGGGTCGCCGAGCCCCCGCCGGGCGCGAGCCGGCCGGCCCTAGGGTTCGAACATGACCCGGCTCCCCGCGCTCGACGGCCTGCGTGCGGTGGCGGCCCTCCTCGTCGTCCTCACGCACGCGGCCTTCCTCACCGGGTCGGTGGTCACGTGGGGGGTCGTCGGTCGGCTGATGGGGCGCGGCGACTTCGGGGTCGGGCTCTTCTTCGCGCTCTCCGGGTTCCTCCTCCACCGGCGCATGCTCCACGACCGGCGGCAGGGCACCGACGACGTCCGTTCCTACCTCGTCCGCCGGGGGGCCCGGGTGCTGCCGGCGTACTGGGTGGCGCTGGCCGTGGTGTCCCTCGTCGCTCAGCCACCGGTGCGGACAGTGCTCGCCCAGGCGCTCGCGGTGCAGACCTATGTGCCCGACACCCAGATCGACGCCTTCTCGCAGTCGTGGAGCATCCCCACCGAGCTGTCGTTCTACCTCGTGCTGCCGCTCGTCGTCATCGGCCTGGACCGGCTGCGCCGCCGGAACCCGGCGTGGCCGGTCCCGGCGCTGTTGGTGAGCGCCCTCGTCCTCCTCGTCGTCGTCGCGCTGCTCCCGGAGGGTGGGCTCGGCTCGTTCCTGTTCGTCGAGCGGTGGCTGCCGGCCCGGTGGGCCGACTTCGCCGTGGGGATGGTGCTCGCAGAGGTGCTCGAGCACCCCGGCGCGCCGGGGGCAGCGCGCATCCGGGCCCTCGCCTCGGACACCACCGGGTGCCTGCTGGTCGGGGCGGCGGCCTACACGCTGGCCACGACCTCGCTCGCCGGCTCGCTGACCCTGGAGCCGTCGTCGGGCCCCGAGACCGCCGTCCGGCTGTTCCTCAACGCGGTGGTGGCCCTCGCTCTGCTGGCGCCCCTCACGGCGGGACGGGGGGGCGCCTGGGCGGCGGTGCTGTCGGCCCCACAGGTGCGGTGGGTGGGGACCGTCTCCTTCGGGCTGTTCCTCTGGCACCTCCCCGTGCTCGCCGGGCTCTACGGCGTCTCGGGCATCCGACTGTTCGGCGGCGGGCTGGTGCCCTTGCTCGCCGTGGGCCTGCCCGTCTCGCTCGCCCTTGCCTGGCTCAGCCTGCGGCTCGTCGAGCTGCCCGCAATGCGCTGGGCCGCACGACGCTCGCCGCTGCCACGAGTGCGGCACCGAGGGTGACGAGCAGGGTCGAGGTCACCTCGACCCAGGTCCCGGTTGCGCCGGTCGCCAGCGACACGGCGACGACGACCCCCCCGGCCGCCGCGACCCCACCGCCCACCCAGGCGGGCTCCCCGCCGCCACGGGCGAGCGCGACGGCGCCGGCGAACCCGAGCCCGGCCGCCAAGGCGCCCGGCAGCCCGGCGAGCAGGCCGGCCCCCGCCACGACCGACAGGGCGACGCCGACCCACCCGGCGCGCAGGCGCGCTGCCGGGGCGACCTCGCGGCGGCCCGCCGGGAGAACGAGAGCCGTGAGCAGGAGCAGTGCGAGCAGCAGGCCGGTGACGAGCAGTGCCCGGTACGGCCGGTCCGGCGCGAAGCGCACCTCGAGCGTGCCGGCGACGCCCTCCGGCAGCACGAAGCCCTGCCGGAAGCCGTCGACGACGACCGGCTCGAGGCTCCGATCTCCGACGGTCGCGACCCACCCGGGGTTGGTGTTGGTGTCGAGGGCGAGCAGGCGCTGCGGCCCCTCGGGCACGGCGCCGGTGAGGGTCACCGCGTTCCGGCGCACGACATCGAGTCCGGTCGCCGACGAGGTGGCGGGCGGTTGGGACCCGGCCCGGCGGAGCACCGCGGTCGCCGGCTGCCAGCCGTCCACCGCTGCGACGCGCACCTCGTGGGCGCCGTCGTCGAGCGTCAGGTCGGTGCACGCCCGCCACCGGAGCTCGCCGTCACCCCAGAGCGCCGAGCGCGGCCCCGTGGCGCGCGTCGGGACCCGCGCCCCGTCGACGACGAGGCCGGGCCCGGATCCGCACGGCAGGTCCACCACCGTCGGCGGGACGGGCACGTCGGCGCCCAGCACCTCGACCTCGGCGAGCTCGAGCGCCGCGGCCGCGCGGGGGTCGGTGGCGAGCAGGATCCGCAGGTCGATGTTCCGCACCTGCGTTCCGGACACCCTCAGGAAGCCGTCGGCCGTCGAACGCACGCTCGTCGAGACGCCGTCCAGGCTCACCTCGACGAAGGGCCGGTACCGCTGGACCCAGTCGCGGCGGACGTCGAGCCTGATCCCCCCGACGTCGACGGGCCGCTCGAGCCGGACGGTCAGGTGCGGCGACAGGTCACCGACCGCCGGGCTCCACGCCGTCGCCGGGTCCCGGTCGAGCACGACCTCCGGCCGCGACGCCGCCGAGTCGTTCCGAGAGCTGGAGGCCTGCACCTCGACCCCGTCCGCCACCAGTCCCTCCGGATGGGCCCCGGGCTGGGGCACGAGCGTGCCGGAGCCCGCGAACGAGCCGGCACCGACATCCGGCAGGACCCGGTCGAGCACCGCTCCTCCTTCGGGGCCGAGCTGACCCGCACCCAGGCACACGACGTCGGCCCGCTGCCGGACGCACGCCGTCGAGCCCGGAAGGCCCGCGTCCAGGACGACGGTGTCGGCGGGGCCGTACCGGACGGCGGCCGACGCCTCCGGCAGAGCGACCACCTCGCGGGGTTGCACCCCGGCGAGCCGCACCGTCGCCAGACCGGTGAGCACGCCGGACGGGGCCCCTGCGTCGGTGTCGAGGACGGTGACCCGGACTGTGCGGGTCGGCCCGTCGGGGAGGGCCACGTCCACCGAGCGGTCTTCGCCCAGGGTGGCGGTGACCGCCCCGGTGTCCGTGGTGAGCCGGACCCGGGTCACCTCGCCGACGGCGCTGTCCGGGCGGGGACCCTGCCTGCGGAGCGACACCACCCGGACCGACGGAACCCGGGTCGGCTCCGCGAGCCGGACGGCCAGCGACGGCTCGGGGTCCCCGAAGGTCCTCCACGCCGTCAGCGGGTCGTCGTCGAGCGCCGCGGCCGGGCGATCGGCGGGCCGCACTCCGGCGAGGGTGAGGTCGGTGGCGACCGATGACGACGCCGTGACCGAGTCGATCCCCTCCCAGCGGACGTGGGACCCGAGCGTGAGGTGGTCCCACGGGCGGTAGTCCGTCGCCGCCGCCGCCTCCTCCGCCGTGAGGGTCGGCGAGGCGTCCCTCCCCCGGGTCCCGCCGAACCAGCGGTCGCGGACCCGGTAGCCGTCGGTCACGACCCGCCGTCCGGGCTCGAGCCCCTCCGGGCGGTCGCCGTCGAGGAGGACCAGCCCCTCCTCCCCCGCCTCGAGCACCGAAGCGAGGTCCTCCGGGCCGCCGGCCACCGCCACGACGCCGTCGAGCGGCTGCACCACGGCGAGTGGCGCAGCCTCCCCCAGGTCGTACACCTCGACCGGGAAGACCCGGTCCCCGCTCGCGTCGAGCCGGGTGGACCCGAAGCCGTGGACGAAGCGGACGTCCTCGGAGGTGCGCACCGCGGAACGGGCGATCGGCACCGGCGGCTGTCCGGCCACCGCGGCGTCCAGGTCGTTCCTCAGCACCAGCCACCGGACGCCGAGCCGCCGCAGCACCTCGACCTCGCCGTCCAGTGCGGTGCCGGCCTGGAGCCGGTGCTCGACGTCGTCGAGGAACCGGATGGTCCCCGCGGGCGTGAGTGGCACGGCGTCGCGCACCGCGTACGCCGCGGACGACAGCGGGCGGACCGGCTCGTCGAGCGGGCGACCCCAGTCGTACTCGCCGAAGTTCGCGGCCGGCACGACGAGCGCCCGCCCCTGCTCCGCCCGGTCGGACAGCCAGTCGCCGGCAGCCACCCAGTGGCCGGCGATCTCCCGGTACGCGCCCGGCGGCGCCATCGCCCCGCTGAGGCCGGGCGAGACCGCCACGGCGACGGTGAGCAGCGCGCCGCCGACGAGGGCCGGACGGGCCCACGGTCTCCGACGGGTGAGCGCCCGGGACGCGGCCGAGAGCGCGTGGGCGAGACCGACGGCGAGCGGGAGTCGGACGAGGGGGTCGGCCTTGTGGACGTTGCGGAACGGCGCGAGGGGACCGTCGAGCAGTGCCTGGGCCTGGTCCGCCACGGGCGAGCCCACGGACCCGCCGTGCGCCATGAGCAGGACGACCGCCCCGGTGGCCGCGGTGAGCACCAGCCACCGGCGTTCGGGCAACCCGGACAGCCCGAGGCCGGCGAGCCCGACGGCCCCGAGCAGCGCCGTGGCGACGACGAGCACCGGGACCGTCGCCAGCTGGTACCCGGCCGGCCACCACGGCCCGGCGGCGGTCACCAGGTGCTCCAGCCAGTGGGTCGTGCCGCGGAGCACGTCGACAGCGGTCAGCCCGCGCACCACGTCGGCCGAACCCTCGATCCAGTCGAGGAACGGGGGCGAGTAGCGACCGAGGACCACCAGCGGCCCGAGCCACCACGCGGACGCACAGGCCGCCGCCCCGGCCCACCACCACGTGAGCGGGCGGCGCCACCAGCGGCTCCGGGTGAGGAGGAACAGCACCGTGGGCAGCGTCGCCAGGAGCGTCGCGGTCGCGTTGACACCGCCGCAGCCGAGCACGGCGAGCCCGGAGAGGGCCGCGGCCCGGCGGACCGGGATCCTCCCCGACGCGGCGAGCACCACAGGCAGCGCCACGGCCGGGGCGAGGAGGGCGGGCAGCGCCTCGGAGGAGAGTCCGCCGAGGGTCGAGAGCACGCGCGGCGACAGCGTCCACACCACCGACGCCGCGAGACGGGTGGCGGGCGAGCCGACCCCTAGAGCCCGGAGCAGGGCGTGCACCGCGAGGAACCCGCCGACGAGGAGGATCGTCCACCACAGCCGTTGGGCGACCCACGTCGGGAGCACCCACGAGGCAACGCCGAAGAAGGGGCCCATCGGGAAGAGGTAGCCGTAGCCCTGGTTCTGCAGCACCCCCCACGTCACCTGTGGGTCCCAGAGGTGGAGTGAGCGGGCGAGGAAGCCCCACGGGTCCACGTAGAGGTCGTTCTTGGTGTCCGCGCTGATCCTCCCGCCGGCCGCGGACCACGCGACCGAGGCGACGAGCAGCGCACCGGCCAGCACCCGGACCCGCTCCGCCCGGAGCGCCTGCCGCGCCGAGGCGGTCATCGACGGCGCAGCACGAGCAGGAGGTTCCACGTGGCCACCTCACGCAGTCCCGGCACGTCGACGACCCCGCGGGCCCAGTGCGGGTGGTAGCGCGGCACTGCCTCGACCAGGGTGGCGTCGGTGCGCGAGCGAGCCCAGCGCAACCCGTCACCGACGCGGGTCGGGTACATCGACTCGCCGTACCGGTTCTTGGGAGGGTGGCCGTGGCGACGCTCGTAACGACGGGCCGCGTAGTCGCCGCCGAACCAGTGCCAGGGGGACGTCTCGTGCCCTCCCCAGGGCGAGGCCCACGCGGTGTAGGAGATCACGACGAGTCCGCCCGGCCGCGCGATGCGCAGCATCTCGGCTCCCACCGCGCCCGGGGTGGTGACGTGCTCCATGAGGTTGCTGGAGACGACGATGTCGACGCTGGCGTCGGCGACGGGCAGCGCCTCGGCTCGGGCTCGGACGGCCCCACCGCCGGCCACGAGGTGCAGGGCACCGGGGTCCAGGTCGACGCCGGTGTACCGGGCGCCGGCCGCGGCGAAGGCCTCGGGGAAGGCCGGCTGCCCCGACCCCACGTCGATGAGCGTGCGACCGGTGAGCGGCTCGTGCGCGGCGACCAGCCTGACGGTGTCCTCCGCGAGGTCGGTGTAGAAGCGCTCCGGGTCCGTCTGCTCGACGAGGAAGGACCGGAACAGCCGGACCGAGCGACCGAGGGTGCGGTACCTTCTCGGCGGCTCCGGGCGCATTGCGGCATGGTAGCCAGCACCGCCGGCGCCGTCGGCCCGGCCCCCGACGACCCACGAGGTGCTCCGTGCGCGTCCTGCTCCACAACTGGCGCGACCTGCACCACCCGGAGGCCGGTGGGGCGGAGCGGTATCTGGTGACCGTGGCGCACGGACTCGCCGCCCGCGGTCACGACGTCACCTTCCGTACCGCCGCCTACCCCGGGGCGGTGCCCGAGGAGGTCGTCGACGGCGTGCGCTACGTGCGCCGCGGCGGCCACTACTCGATGTACCCCAGGGCGCTCGCCGCGACCGCGGGGGCCAGGCCCGACGTCGTCGTCGACGTGCAGAACGGTGTTCCGTACCTGTCCCCGCTGGCCACCCGCGCCCCGGTCGTCAACCTCGTCCACCACGTTCACCGGGAGCAGTGGCCGGTGCTCTTCGGGCCTCGGGTCGCTGCCGCCGGCTGGTGGGTGGAGTCCCGGCTCGGGCCTGCCGTGTACCGGCGCACCCGATACGTCACGGTCAGCGCGGCGACCCGCGACGAGCTCGTGCACCTCGGCGTGGACCGCGAGCGGATCACGGTCATCCACAACGGCACCGACGCGATCGCCGGCGACGCGCCCCGCTCCGCCACCCCCCGGCTCGTGGTCCTCGGGCGACTGGTCCCCCAGAAGCGGGTGGAGGTGGCCCTGTCCGCGGCAGCGGCCCTCCTCCCGGAGCTGCCCGACCTGCGCGTCGACGTCGTCGGGTCCGGGTGGTGGGAGCCCCACGTGCGCGACCACGTGGCGGCGCTCGGCATCGAGGACGCGGTCACGCTGCACGGGTACGTCTCCGAGGCCGAGAAGCACCAGCTGCTGGCCTCCGCGTGGGTCCACGCGCTTCCGAGCCTCAAGGAGGGCTGGGGACTGGTCGTCGTCGAGGCGGGAGTCCACGGCACGCCGACCGTCGCGTTCCGCGACGCGGGCGGCCCGGCCGACTCGGTGCGCCACGGGGAGACCGGTCTCCTCGTGGAGGGTCCCGTCGAGGGAGCCTGCTCCGAGGCCTTCGCCGCGGCGCTGCGCCGGCTGCTCGTCGACGACGACCTCCGCCACCGGATGGGCCAGGCGTCGCGTCGGTGGGTCACCCGCTTCCGCTGGGCGGACACCGTGACGGCGTGGGAGCAGGTCCTCGAGGACGAGGCCGGTCGCTGAGATGCCCGGCCGGAGGCGGGGCGTGGGCGGTCCGCGGTCGGGTGCGGTTACTCCGCGTCGTAGGTGACGACGTTGGCACTCGCCGTCTCCGGGTTCGAGCCACCGGTGAGGGCGCCCACGCCGCCGATGACGGCGAACACAGCAAGCAGGATGCCGACACCGAAGGAGACCATGCCAGCGACACCCGGGTTCATGGCGCGGACTCTACCACCGGGTAGCCGCTCCCACGGAGCAGTCTTCGACGACGCCACGCCGATCGGACCCGGCGCAGCCCGTGGAGCGACGCCCACGCGAGGGCGGCGAGGAACGTGGTGACCGTGACCACCCACCCGAGCACCGGAGCCACACCCGTCACGGACGGGTCCGGACCCGCCGAGGGATCGAGGTCCAGCACCAGGACGGACGCGCCGTCGGCGAGCACCTCGGCGCCGGCGGGCACCGTCACCTCCACGGGCTGCCCGCCGGCCCGGCGCTCGACGACGACGTAGCGGGCACCCTCCTCGCGCAGCGCCCGGAGGGGGTCCGACCCCGCCGCCAGGGCCGCGGTCACGCGGGCCGCCGCCGGGTCCTCACCCGGCACGGTCGCCGTCGTCAGGGGCAGGGCGTCGTCGTAGAGGACCCGCTGGTCGACCATCCGCGGTACGAGGGTCAGCGAGACCCGGTCGCCGTTCCAGGCATAGCGCCGGTACTGCCCCCACGGGAGGAGCCCCACGGTGCCGGCCGGCGCCGCCGACAGCGAGGTGGCCGACGAGCGCAGGTCCGCCGGGACCTCGGTCGAGGAGAGCCGGCCCCCCGCACCCCAGGCGAGCGAGGGCAGGGTGACGACGGGGACGAGGGCGACGAGCACCGCCACGGCCGTACCGGCCGGGCGCACGACGCGCACCGAGGCCACGCGGACGGCGAGCACGCCGGCGCCCGCGGCCGCGAGGGCGACGAGCGGGGCCACGAGCTTCTGCGCGTCGCGGAGCAGCCCGGCACCGGGCACGCCCGACACCAGGACGGTCCACGTCCCGAAGGGGTCGATGACCGCCAGCAGGGCCATCGCGAGGCCGAGAGCGGCGGGGACGACGTACGACGGCCCGGCCTCGTTCGCGGGCCGCGCGGAGGGCCGCGTCGAGCGAGAGCACGACGACGACGAGGGCCGCCCCGGCGAGGAACCATGACGAGCGTTCGCCGGCGTGGGTGGCGGGGTTCCAGAACCCACCGCCGGCGAGCAGGGAGAGGGCGGCACCGAAGGGGGTGTCGGCACGAGGGGCGAACACCTCGGCACCCACTGCCGACGACGTGACCCCGGCGGCGACCGACGGGACCACCCACGCGGCCGCTGCGCCACCGGCCGCCGCGAGCGTCACCAGCAGCGCGCGCACCGCAGGCCGTGGCCACAGCAGCACCGGCACGACGGCCAGCAGCACGAGGAGCAGCGTGTTGGCACCACCCACCCCGCAGAGCGCCACCGGAGCCGCGACCGGAAGGACCCCCCTCCCTCCGCGTTCACGGCAGCGCACCGCGGCGACGAGCAGGTGGGGCGTGGCGGCGTACCCCAGGAGCACCGTCCAGTGCCCCACGACGAGACGCTCGAGCACGAACGGGTTCCACACCGCGGCGGTCGCGGCGACGGCTCCGGCCCACGCGGGCAGGGCAGGGCGCAGCGCCCGGGCCAGACGGGCCGCACCGGTGCCGGCGAGGACGAGAACCCCGGCGAGCACCACCTTCTGGGCGAGCGACGCCGTGATCACCGTGCCGATGACGGCGACGACCGCGTCGCTCGGCACCGCCCGTGGCGCGGGGCCCCCGATGCCCAGCGCGAAGGGCGTGACGCGGGGATCGGGCGACCAGACGAGGTCGTAGGCGAGGACCACGCCGGGGCCCAGGGCCGGCCCGAGGACGAGGACGGCGAGGACCGTGGCGGTGACCAGCTCGGGCGCCCGGACCCGGGTGCCGGGCCGGTCGGGCGGCGACGGGCCGGCCGGGGCGACGCTCACGACGAGAGGAGGGCGTCGACCGCGGACGCGAGGTCCGCGGCGTCCTCACCCAGGAGCAGACCGCGCATCACGAGTGCCCCGGCCGGTTCGACGTCGGACGGCATGTCCACGATCATCGCGCAGCGGCGGTGGTCGGCCCACGGTGGTCCCACGGCGGGGTGGCCCGCGTGGGCGCCGAGCGCCGGCCGGGGACCGGCCCGCTCATCCCCGGTCGGCCCACGTCAGGTCGACCGCCTCGCTCCACGCGTGGGTCCAGGCCAGGTGGACCTCCTGGATCCGCGGCGTGCTGTCGGCGGGTGCGACGAGGACGTGGTCTGCCAGCGGAGCGAGGGTCGCGCCCCCAGCACCTCCGGTGAGCGCCACGGTCACCAGCCCGTGGTCCCGCGCCACCTGGAGCGCCCGCAGCACGTTCGGTGAACGGCCGCTGGTCGTCATGACGAGGAGCACGTCGCCGGGTCGGCCGTGTGCAGCCACCCCCCGGGCGAAGACCTCGTCGAACCCGAAGTCGTTCGCGACGGCGGTGACGGCCGTCGGGGAGTCCACGAGGCTCATCGCCGGGAGCGGACGTCGGTCGCGGACGCAGCGCCCCGCGAACTCGGCGGCCACGTGCGAGGCCATCGCGGCACTTCCCCCGTTGCCCGCGACGAGGATGCCGTGACCGGCCGCCAGGCAGCCGACGAGCACGTCGCCCACGGCGTCGACCGCGGCGACGAGCGCGGGCTCGCGCAGCGCGACCGCCAGTCGAGCCCACTCGTCGAGCACCTCGGCGTGCCGGAGCCGGACGTGCTCGGCCGCCGCCGGAACGCTCATCCCGGGACCCTCCACGTCGTCACCCCCTCCTTGCTGAAGGTGAACTCCGAGACCCCGAGGCCCAGCTCGATCAGCCGCTCCGCCACGACGTGACGGCGCTCGAACTCGCACACGAAGATCATGTGGCCCCCGCCGCCCGCTCCGGTCACCTTGGCCCCGAGCGCACCGCTGCGCAACGCGGTGTCGACCGCCTCGTCGATGACCGGTGTCGCGATCCGGTCCGACATCCGCCGCTTCTCCCGCCACGCCTCGCCGAGGAGCACACCGAAGGTGGCGACCTCGTCGCGGAGCAGGGCCTCCTTCATGGCGTGCGCGATCTCCTTCTGGGCACGCAGCGCCGCGGTCGAGTCCGGGTCGCCGGTCTCGAAGCGCCGCACCTGGTCCTCGATGATGTGGTCGCTCACCCGTGTCGTGCCGGTGTACGCGAGGAGCATGTTGTGCTCCAGCTCGTGCACGGTGGCCGGGCGGACGCGCAGCGGGTACACGACGACCCGCTCGGCATGGAACTCCATGAAGTTGAAGCCACCGAACGCCGCGGCGTACTGGTCCTGGAGGCCGCCGGGGATCCGGAGGTCCTCCCGCTCCAGGTGCGTCGCCACCTCGGCGAGCTCGTGGGGTCCGAGGTGCACCCCGAGGTGGGAGGCGACCAGCGCGAGGACCGCCACGACCACGGCACTGGACGACCCCAGCCCGGAGCCCGGGGGGGCGCCGCTGTGGAGGAACAGGTCGAACCCGCTCGACGCCCGGGCACCGGAGAAGCCGAGCACTCGCGCAATCGCCGCCTTCGGGAGGTCGAGCCGACCGTCGAGGACGATCGGCTCGGACACGCCGAAGTCGACCTGCTCCCCGTAGTCCAGGGACTGCACCGTGACGACGCCGTCCCCGCGGGGACGGAGCGTGGCGTACACGTAGCTGGCGATCGTCGAGGACAGGACGGCGCCGCCCTCCCGCGCCGGGTAGGGCGGGACGTCGGTGCCCCCGCCGGCGAAGCTGATCCGCAGCGGCGCACGCGCACGGTGCGTCATCGGGTGTGCCAGGGTCTCCTCCTCCGGACGGCAGGGCGACGGTACCGGATGCCGGGCGCCGCCCACGGGTGGATGCGTCACGGGCACTCGGCCACGGGCCGCCCCGTCACCCGGGCCCGGAGCGCGGGCGTGCGGACGGCCGAGACCGAGCGACGCAGGCCCGGACGCAGCCTCAGCACGGTCCCCGCCGTGCGGTGAGGCGCAGGGTGGGGCGCGTCCGCGGGGCGGCGATCCGGAGGCCCGCCACGAGCGGTGCAGTGGCCAGGGCCGCACCGCGCACCGCACCGCTCGCCAACGCTCCCGCGGGCCCGGGTGGACGCCAGGCGCGCACGGCCGAGGCGACGTCGACGCTGATGCTGTCGAGGACCAGCCGGTCGACCCGGACGTCGACCAGGCCGGCGTCGTGGGCCAGCCGGCGGAGGGACTCGGTCGTGAAGAAGCGGACGTGGGTGGGGTCCTCGAGCATCCACCACGCCGAGCCGAAGGTGCTCGGACCCCACGAGTCACCCGCGGGCGTCAGCAGGACGAGGTGGCCCGAGTCGCCCAGGAACGACGCCGCCTTGCGCATCGTCACGACCGGGTCGTCGACGTGCTCGATGACATGGACACCGACGACGAGGTCGACGGTGACGGCGCCGTCCGGGACGTCCTCGATGGCGCAGTTCCACAGCTCGGCGTGCTCGGCCACCACGGGGTCGACGTCGACGGCGAGCTGGTGGGGGTCGACGCCCGCGATGGTGGCGCCGTCGTCGTGGAAGCGTCGCAGCAGGGCGCCGCTGCCGAAGCCGATCTCGAAGACCGACCGGGGGCGGCCGGCGGCGCGCAGCCACCGGTACGTCAGCCGTGTCCGCACCGCGTCCAGCGACGGGTCACCGCCGTAGGCCAGGTCGCGGTGGTTCGCCGCAGCCTCGGACAGCGACCTGCGCAGGTGCCCGCAGCTCGCGCACCGGTCGAGGCGGCCGCCACGGCGCAGCGTCCAGGGCGCCGTGCTCCCGCCGCACGCCTCACACGGCCGAGGGAGCGCGTCCGCTCGTGCTCGGCTCGCCACGCGGGTACCCTAACCCAGTCCGGCGGGCGCACCATTGGACCACGAGGGAGGCTCGCCTTGGCACACGATCCGGCCGATCGGCCGTTGCGCGTCCTCGTGCTCACGTGGCGCGACGGGGACCATCCGGAGGCGGGCGGCGCCGAGGTCTACGTCGAGCGGACCTCGCAGCTCCTCTCCGCACGCGGCCACACGGTCACCCTCTTCTCCGCGGAGTTCCCCGGCGCGTCGCGGTCGGTGGACCGTGGCGACGTCCGGATCGTCCGTCGCGGCGGACGACTGGGCTGCTACCTACGCGGGCTGCAGTACCTCCGGTCCGTCCGCGACGACGTCGACGTCGTCGTCGACGTGCACAACGGCGTGCCGTTCTGGGCGCCCGTCGTCAGCCCCGTGCCCGTCGTGAGCCTGGTGCACCACGTCCACCGCGACCAGTGGCCGATCATCTTCGGGCCCCTGCTCGGACGGATCGGCTGGCTCGTCGAGTCCCGCCTGGCTCCGCTGGTGTACCGACGGTGCCAGTACGTCACCGTGTCCGAGGCCACGCGGGAAGACCTCGTGACGCTGGGTGTCGACCGGGACCGCATCGCCATCACCTACTCGGGCAACGACATCCCCCACGACCTCGACGACTACGCGCGAGTCTCCCGGTCGGTCCAGCCGAGCCTGATGGTCCTGGGCCGCCTCGTGCCGCACAAGCACTTCGAGACCGCGATCGACATGGTGGCCGACCTGGGCGAGCGGTTCCCCGGGCTCACCCTCGACGTCGTGGGCGGCGGGTACTGGGACGACCAGCTCCGGGCCCACGCCGTCAGTCGTGGGGTCGCGGACCGGGTGCACTTCCACGGTTTCGTCGACGAGCACACCAAGCGCACCCTGCTGGCCCGCGCCTGGGTCGTCCTCCTGCCCTCGCACAAGGAGGGATGGGGACTGACCATCGTCGAGGCCGGGCTGCACGGCACCCCTTCCGTGGCCTTCTCCTTCGCCGGTGGGGTGACCGAGTCGATCGTGGACGACGAGACCGGGCTGCTCGCCGACGACGTCAGCCAGATGACGGCCCATGTCGCGACGCTGCTCGCGGACGAGCGCCTCCGTGAGAAGTACGGCGACAACGCGCGCCGGCACGCGCGCTCCTTCTCGTGGGAGAACACCACCCGGCAGCTCGAGGCGGCGCTGACCCGTGCCGTCGAGCGTCGCTGAGCGGGAGACCCGCTGCCCGGTCACCCGGCCGCGTCGCGACGTCCCGTCCGGGCGCCCCAGACGTAGGCACCGGCCTCCAGCCCCCGCAGGCCGAGCATGCCGACGGCGTGGACCGGGCGGCGGGCCAGCCGGCGCCAGTTGCGCGCGTAGGAGCGGGCCACGGCCCGCCCCTGGGCGGCCACGGCGCCCTCGTGCCGCGCGGCGAAGGCCGGCAGGGACCGTCCGTAGTAGTAGCGCTTCTCCATGACGGACCGCACCGTCAACCGTCCCTCGTCGTGGTCGACGAGCACCGACGCGAGCTCGATGCGGGACCCCGCGTCCCGCAGGCGCAGCCGGAGGTCGGCATCCTCCGGACCCGACATGGACAGGGCGAAGCCGCCGCCACCGGTGAGGACCTCACGACGGATCAGACGGGGGTTGTGGAGGAGCGGGTCGTCCAGGTAGCACTCCCGCTCCAGCGCCCGGCACGCGGTCCAGAAACCGCTGCCGATCGTGCGTTCGGGGAGTGCCACAGCGGACGCCCCCGTCGCGGCCGCGGTCCGGAGGGCCTGCTCGACGGTGTCCGGCGGCAGGATCATGTCGCTGTCCAGCCAGAGCACCCAGGTCCCCGTGGTGGCCCGGGTCCCGAGGTTGCGCTGCGCGCTGCGCTCCGGACCCCCGGCCAGGACGCGGTCCGCGAACCGCTCCGCCGTCGCCCAGGTGGCGTCCCTGCTGCCGTTGTCGACGACGACCAGCTCGACGGCCGGGTGTGTCTGTCGCCGGACCGAGGCGAGGCAGGCCTCGATCGTCCGCTCGTTGTCACGCGTGGGGACGACGACACTGACGAGCACGTCGTGCTGCTGCTTCGGACACCCCGGGCTCCTTCTTCTCACTCGTACGCGACGCCGACCCGGCCTCGCGCCGGGAGCGCGGCGCCTACCCTGCCATGGCTCCCCAGGCCGGCGGTCCGCCGCTCCATCCGTGACCAGCGGGTAGCCTGACCGCCAGACCGTCCCGGATCGAGGCGTAGTGAGCCGTCACGCCAGAGCAGGTTCCTCGGGCAGGGCCGCCTCGAGCGAGGCCCTGCTCGGCCTCGGCATGGGCACGGCGAGCGCGCTGGGCTACGTCGTCGTCCTGCTCCTCTCACGAGCGCTGGGTCCCGCCGACTTCGGCGGGTTGTCCTCGCTCAACAGCATCGGGCTCGCGCTCGCCATCCCCGCCGGCGCCTTCCAGGTGATGTACGCCAGCCGCGTGGCGCGCCGCGGCGCCGCCGCCTTCGACCTCCGCCTTCCGCTGCTCGTCGGGGGTGTCGTGTGTCTGGCCACCGTGGTCGTGTCCCCTGTCCTCGCCCACCTCACCCGGGTCGACTCCGCCCTCGCGCCGGTGATGGTGGGGATCGGGATGCCCTTCCTCATCCTGAACGGAGCCCTCATGGGTGGCCTGCTCGGGATGCGTCGGATCGGCGCCCTGTCCCTCGCCTACGTCGCCATGGGGGTCAGCCGGGTCGTGGCCGCCTGCTCGGCCTTCGCCCTCGACCTCGGGCTCACGGGCTCACTGGCCCTGATCACGGTCGCGAGCATGTCGACGACGGCCCTCCTGTGGTGGCAGTGCCGCGGACAGGCCCACCTGCCGTGGACGGCGGCACGGGACGTCCGGGGCGTCCTGCGCACGCTCTACCGCTCGAACTCCTCGACCGGTGTCCTCATGACCCTGACCACCGTCGACGTCGTCCTCGCCCGCTACGTGCTCCCGCGGGTCGAGTCCGGTGAGTACGCGCTCGTGTCGACGTACGGCCGCTCCCCCATCTGGGTGACCCAGTTCCTCGCGCTGGCGCTCATCCCGGCCCTGGTCACCAGCGGGTCCCGTCGGTCCATCCTGCGCGCCGGCGGCCTGGTGCTCGGCGTCTGCCTCATCGGGGCGGGCGTGGCGGCGGCGGCGCCCGACTTCTGGATCAGCCTCCTCGGTGGCTCGGCCTACCGGGCCGGGAGCGACCTGCTGCTTCCCTACCTCGCGCTCGGCACCCTCCTCGCGCTGGCCCAGGTGCTGATCATGGCGGAGATGGCCCAGGGTCGGCACCTCCTCGCCAAGGTGGCCTGGCTGGCCGTGGTGCTCGAGGTGACGCTCTGCCTCACCGTCGCGCGCGGGAGCGCCTTCCAGGTCCTCGGTGCGGCGATCGTCGCCGCCAGCCTCGTCGTCGTCGTGGGGGTCGCGGAGCTGCTGCTCGGCATCCGCCACGAGCCCGGACGCTCCTCGGCTTCCGGACCGCCACCCCCGCCGATCACGCCCTTGTCTCCCGACGGGTCCTTCGGCGACGACCGCACCGCTCGCCCCGTCATGGCGTGGGCGGGGTGGCAGGTGAGCTCGACGGGCTCTCGAGCCGACGGTGCACCCCCGCCGGCCATCGTGCTCGCCGGCGGTCTCGGAACGCGGATGTCCGCTCTCTCGGCGGATCACCCGAAGCACCTTCTGGAGGTCGCCGGCGAGCCGTTCGTCGTGCACCAGCTGCGGTGGCTGTCCGCTCACGGTGTCGTCGACGTCGTGCTGGCGACCTCCCACCTCGCCGAGCAGTTCGAGCCCGTCCTCGGCGACGGACGTCGCTGGGGCGTCAGGGTCCGGTACTCGACCGAGCCGGCCCCCGAAGGGACCGCGGGCGGGTTGCGACGGGCTGCGCGGCTGCTCGACACCGCTCCCGAGCGCCTGGTCGTCGTCAACGGCGACCTCCTCACCGCGCACGACCTCACCCGGCAGCTGGCCCTCGGGGTCGGTCGTCCCGACGTCGAGGCCGTACTCCACCTCCGCACCGTGCCGGATGCTCGATCGTTCGGCTGCGTCGTCGCCGGTCCCGACGGGCGGGTGTCGGCCTTCCTCGAGAAGAGCCCGAACCCTCCGAGCCACGAGGTCAACGGGGGTACCTACGTTCTGAGCCGGGCGGCGGTCGAGTCCATCCCCGATGGCGTCTCCTCCCTCGAGACGGACGTCCTGCCCGATCTGGTGGCCGGAGGGGCCGTGCTGGCGTACCGACAGGACGCGTTGTGGGAGGACGTCGGCACCCCGACGGCCCTCGTCCGGGCGTCCAGGGCCCTCGTCCTGCGCTCCGGCAGGGATGCGCACATCGACCCCACGGCCTGCGTCGACGGGAGCGCGCAGGTCTCCGGTGGGTCGGCCGTCGGTCCGGGGGCGGTCGTCGAGGCGGGCGCACGAGTCGTCGGCTCGGTCGTCATGTCCGGCGCTGTCGTGAAGGCCGGTGCGCACCTCGAGGACAGCGCCGTGGCGCCGGGGGGCACGGTGGAGCGCAGGCCCACCACGAGCGTGGAGGGGGACCCGGCCTGAGCCCGGCGTCCCGCCCGTCCAGGCCGACCCGGCTACTCCGCGGCGGTCGGCCCGGTCCCACGTCGCTGGTGCTCCGTACCGTTCGGGCGCTCGTCGCGCCACGAGCCCACGACGAGCAGGACGAGGGACGCGACCACCAACACCGACGGTGCCGGGTTGCCGAGGACGAGCTGCGGGCTCGGCTCCCCCCAGCGGCCGAGGTTGCCGACGATCCAGGCGAGCGGCGCGAGGAGCATGGCCACGGCTGAGAGCCGGAGCAACGTCCGGGGAGCCGGCCGCCCGAGGATGCACCACAGGGCCAGGACACCGCCGACGGCCGCCCCGGGGAGCCCTGCGAAGACCCAGCAGCCGACCACGAACAGCAGCCATCCGGCGCGCTCCCGCCGGCGACGGCGCCCGGACACGACGTCCGTGGGTGCCACGGCAGGGGCGGGGGCCGGCGGCGCGGGGACGCCGCTCCCCCGCCCGGGAACGAACAGGAGGCCGGTGGAGAGCAGCACCGCGCCGCCCGAAGCCGCCAGGGCGACGTCCGAGACCCGCTGTGGTGCGTACTCGATGTCGAACTCGTGCGGGTCGAGGTCGCGCACCCGCCACCCCATCGCGTAGCCGTCGACCACCACCGGCGGGCCGAGCGCGACGCCGTCCATGGTGGCGCGCCAGCCGGGGCCGATGTTCTGCCCGACGACGAGCAGGTAGGGCTCGTCGGCCGCGGCGGTGGTGACCCGGTACACCGAGGCCGACTCCCGGTCCACCGTGGCCTCGGGCCCAGCCGCGCCGGGGAGGGCGGACTCACCGAGAGCGTCGCGCAGCACCAGGGAGTCCGACGTCCACCCCGGGAGGCTGCGCAGCCGATGCTCTCCCGCACCGAGGCGCACCGACGCGCACCCGGCGACGAGGCGGGGACCGTCTCCCTCGACCCCACCGACGACCCGGACCCGTACGGGGGTGTCGTCGATCGTGCCGAGCGTGACGCAGCGCTCCGCGGCCGTCGCCGGGTCGCTGACGACACGGGCACCTCCGAGGCCGACCTCGGTGACGACCGGAACGCCGTCACCCTCGACCCGGGTGACACGGATGCGCACGTCGGATGCCCGCACCTCCCGCAGCGGCACCACCGCCCGGCCCCGCGGCAGCTGCGCGCGCGCGACCAGCTCGCCGTCGACGAGGATGTCGGCCCCGGAGATCCAGCCGCCTGCGTCCGCGGGCTGCTCGACGACCACCTCCGACAGCGCGCGGGGCTTCGCGAAGCTCGCCTCCAGCCACTCACCGACGATGCCCCGTCCCGGTGACCAGCCGGTGGTGGGGTCGCCGTCGACGGCGCGCGACCCACGGACGAGGACGCTGTCGAAGGCCCGGGACGACGACGTGACGACGACGTCTCCCGTGACTCCGAGCAGGGCGTCGAGCACGTCGTCGGGCGCCGACCGGTCCGGACGGACCAGGCCGTAGACCCGGAAGTCACGGGCAACCGGGAGGGTGAAGTCCCGGTCCAGTCGGGTCTCCTCGTCGTCTCCGGCCGCGGCCTTGCCCAGCACCCGGGTGAACACGACATCCGTCGGCGTCCGGGAGAGTCGACCCCGGGCGGCGCCGTCGAGGTGCTGCACGGCTCGAGCGGTCGACAACGGGAGCCTCGCCACGCGACGGACGTCCAGACCGGGAACCGACACCTCCGCGATGGACACGGGGTTGTCGCCCCTCCCTTCCACGCCGGTCACCGTGAGGGTGAGCCGCTCCGCCGTCCGACCCGGGAACGCGGCGGTGACCCGTCCGTCGGCGGGAACGGTGACGTCGGTGGCCACGTCGTCCGCCTGGACCCGGATCCTGGTGATGCGCTGCCCCGTGGTCGGTGGCACGTCCAGCTCGACCCGGTCCACCGGAAGCGGCCGCGGGACGCGGACGGAGATCGACTGGCCGAGGGCGTTCCCGAAGTCGCCGAAGGTCCAGGCCGTCGTCGAGTCACCGTCGAAGGCGTTCTCGGGCGTGGCGGCCGCGTTCACCCCGAACCGTGGCCCCACGAGGCTGGCGGTGACCTCGCCCCCGACGACCCGGAGCACGGTCTGCTCGTCGGGGCCGTGCAGGGCGATGCTCGGACCAGGGTCCTGATCCGCAGCCACCAGGGGTCCATAGGCATCGGTGAGCCTGTTCGGCACGACCTCCCGGCGCCGGTTGGTGTCCGTGAGCACCAAGCGCGTCCGCGGGCCGAGGACATCCGCGACATCGGCCGGGTCGGTTGCGCCGGTGAAGAGGAATGGGGGCTGCGACGGCAGCAGCCCCGCCTGGACCAGTGGGGCCAGAGCCCATCCGTCCCCGTCGACGAGGACCAGTCCGCTGGTGGCCTCGGTGCGGACGACGTCACGCCCCTCGCGCACCTCGTAGCGCTGCAGTGGGGGCAGCTCCAGCTCCAGCCCGGGCTGGTCCGGGCTGCGGACAAGCCCCTCGCCCGGCGCGCCATCCGCGCCGCGGAACTCCAGCCCGGGGTCCGAACCCACCTGCGTGGCCACGGCGAGCGGGCGAGCCCCTCCGGCCTTGTCCCACCGGACGTCGTTGCGGACGAGGACGTCCCCGACCCCGAGGTAGCGCGCGGCGGCCGACAGCGCGCCGTTCGGCAGCGTTCCCTCCTGCAGCCCCGTGTCGACCGCGGCGAGCAGGCTCGCACCGTAGGGCGAGGACTCGGGCAGCGTGATCCGGACGAAGGAGGGCCGGGCGAGCAGGGCGTTGTTGAGGTCGTCGGGTCGGTCCTCGCTCCACGTGTACTGGGGTTGCGCCACGCCAGGGACGAACCAGACCCGCCGGTCCGCCGGTCCTTGGTCCAAGGCTTTCGCCGCCTGGTACCAGTAGTCCGGGACGGGCAGCGGCAGGCTGTACAGGCCGCCCGTCCACGCCGGCCAGGTGGCCAGCACCACGCCGACCGCCGCGACCACGGGCACCACCGGTCGTGGCGTCAGCCGACGAGCCCGGCGCAGGAGCGCCGGGACCGCGAGACCACCCATCAGGGCGACACCGAGCACGAGCACCGCACCCACCTTGTTGGTGGTGCGGAAGGCCGCGGCACCGGGCACGTTCTCGAAGGCCCACAGGAGCGCATGCCCGAAGGGCGAGGGACTGTCGGCCGGATGCACTCCCACCATGAGGACGGCCGCCGGGACCACGAGCAGGATGGCCAGGCGCCGCGCCGGACCGCGCACCACCTGCGCCGACACGACGAGGAGGAGGGGGAGCAGGAAGCTGGCCACCACGACGACCGGGTTCGTCAGGTACGAGACGAACCCCGGCTGCCAGGGTCCGTCCACGTCCCGCCCGTACAGGGGCCACAGCCCCAGCCCGCGGACCACCTCACCGAACGAGGACGGCGCGGCGATGCCTGCCAGCGACTCGCTGAACTGGGTGACGTGGCTGCCCGCCCCGAGGGCCGCCAGCGACGGGACGAGCCAGTACGCCGAGAGCAGGCCGGCGAGGAGCGCCCACTTCGCGGCCGCCGCGGCGACGTTTCGCCAGCTCGCGCCCAGACCGGCGTGGGCGTACCAGAACAGCGCCGGGACGCACAGGAGCTGGATCAGGGGGATGACGGCGGCGTTCATCCCGCTCATGGCCGCGAAGGCGAGTGCCGCGGCCGCCGGGTAGCGCCACCCGCCCCGGACGGTGGCGCGGAGGAGGAACTGCGCCATCCACGGCAGCATGGCCGCCGGGAGCACGATCGCGAGGAAGTCGCCGGCGGTCACCAGGTAGGGGTTGGCCACGTAGAGGACCGCGACGGCCACGCGTCCCACGCGGCTGGTCCGGTCACCCGCGACCAGGGCGTAGAACCGGCTGGCTCCCCAGCCCCCGAGCAGGAGCAGCGCCCAGCGGAGCAGGCGCATCGAGAGGTCCGCCCCGACGCCGAGCTCCTGGACGACACCCACGAGCCACGCGACCGGGAACAACCCCACGTTGAAGTTGGCCTCACCCAGCTTGGGGCTCTCCCGCCAGGCCCTGCTGAGCGCCTCGGCCTCCCGCCACGGAGCCATGTAGATTTCGGGCTTGATGTCCGGCGACAGCACGCCGACGGCGTTCAGCAGGAGGACGAGCATCAAGATGGTCGCGAGCACCACGGGCACGCCGGCTCGCCTCAGCACCATCCACCCTTCCCACGCCGTCCTGGCGGCTCATTGTGCCGCACCGTGCTGGAGCCGATGCGGCGCCCGGGGGCGCGGTCGTGCCCCACGATCCCGCCCGTGAGCGCGGACCGGCGATCCGCCGCGACCCGGTCCTCGGACCGCGGCGCGCAGCTGGGCTACCGTCCTGCCCTCGACGGGCTCCGCGCCCTGGCGGTCGTCGCCGTCATGCTCTACCACGGGGGGGTCCCGTGGGCGGCCGGCGGGTTCCTCGGCGTCGACGTGTTCTTCGTGCTGTCCGGTTTCCTCATCACCTCCCTGCTCGTCCAGGAGTGGACGCGGACCGGGCGCATCGCTGTTCGCGCGTTCTGGCTGCGCCGAGCTCGCCGACTGCTGCCGGCCCTGCTCCTCGTGCTCCTGGCGGTGGCCGCCTACTCCATCGCGACGGGACAGCAGCAAGCCCGACTGAGGGGCGACGCCCTCGCGACGGTGGGCTACGTGTCCAACTGGTGGTTCATGGCGAGCGGCCAGTCCTACTTCGACCTGTTCGTCGAGCCGTCCCCGTTGCGGCACACGTGGTCGCTGGCCATCGAGGAGCAGTTCTACCTCGTCTTCCCGCTCCTCCTGGTGCTGCTGCTCGGCCGGCTCCGGCTGGGCCCGAGGGGCGTAAGAACGGTGCTGCTGGTCGGGGCCCTGGGGTCCGCCGCCCTGATGGCCGCCCTGTACCACCCCCTCACCGACCCGTCCCGCGTGTACTACGGGAGCGACACCCGCGTGCAGGCGCTCCTCCTCGGTGCCGTGCTGGCGCTGTCGCCGTCACTCGCCACGACCGCGAAACCGCTCTTCACCCGGCTCCACGGGCGACTCCTCCGCCTGCCCGGTTCGGGTCTCCTGGGGTGGCTGGCCCTGGCGGGTCTGCTCGCGCTGTTCGCGTTCGCGCGTGAGCTGTCGCCGTGGATGTACCGGGGCGGCTTCACCCTCGCCGCGGTGCTGGCCGCGGTCCTCGTCGCGTCGGTGTCGCGGGGGCCCGACTCACGACTCGCCAGGCTTCTCGCCCTGCGCCCCGTGGTGGCCGTCGGCGTCGTGTCGTACGGGCTCTACCTGTGGCACTGGCCCGTCTACGTCGCCCTAGGTCACGAGCGCACGGGCCTGGACGGGCCGATGCTGCTGGCCGTCCGCCTGGCGGTCACAGGGCTCCTCGCCTACCTGTCCTTCAGGCTGGTCGAGGAGCCGATCCGCACCCAGCGGCTCCAGCGGTGGTTCACCCCCACCCAGTGGGCCCGGGCGGTTGCGGCCGCCATGGCGGCCGTGGTCGCCGTCATGCTGTGGGCGACCCCGTCGGCCGTCCCTGTCAGCCCGACTCCGGCCCGGGAGCTGACCGGGAGCCGCCCCTCCCCCGTTCCCGACGCGCAGGGTCGTCTGGTGAAGGTGTTCCTGCTCGGCGACTCCCAGTCCTACGGGCTGCGCAGCTACTACGGCAACACGGTCGACGGACTTGCTGTCACCGGCAGCACCCAGCTGGGCTGTCAGACGCTTCTCGCGGAGCGGTACCTGGACGGTCAGACCTACCCCACCCTTCCGGAGTGCGCGGAGTGGGAGACGCGCTGGACCCAGGAGGTCGCACGCGAGAGGCCGGACCTCGTGGTGGTGATGCTCGGCCTGGGCGAGCTCTACGACCGAGGGGTGGACGGCACGGTCCTCGAGTTCGGGACGACGGAGTACCGCGAGTGGCTGTATCGGGAGATCGACCGGCGGCGAGAGCTCGTCGCGGGGCAGGCCCGCCGGTTCGCGCTCACGACGGTCTTGTGCATGAGGATCAGCGCCGACGCCGCGGACTCGACCACGTCGATCGCCAACGACCCCGAACGGCTCACCTGGCTCAACGACACGATCCGTTCCTACGGGAGCGCGCATCCGGAGGTCGCCGTGATCGATCTCCACGGCACGGTCTGCGCGGACGGCTTCACCGACCAGGTCGACGGGATCACGCTCCGCGACGACGGGCTGCACCTCAACGGGCAGGGGGCGGCCCTGGTGTGGCAGCGGATCGGCCCCGAGATGATCGAGGCCGCGGAGTAGTCACACCCCGGAGACGCTTTCGCCGTCGGTGGGCGAGGAGTCCTCGCTGCCGATGAGCCGCTCGGTGCGCCGACCCACGCCGAAGGCGTAGAGCGACCCGGCGGCCACGACGAGGGCCGCAACCGCCAGGCTCCCTGCCTGCCACTGCCTGATCCTGTTCACGTCACCGCAGGCTGCGGTACCAAGGTCGTCACCCGGCGGGTTCGCCGCGGTGCCGCACATGATCGGGAAGCCGTCGGCGGGGTAGAGCTGGATCGGCGACCACAGCAGGTAGCCGGCTCCCACGAGCAGCAGCAGAGCGATGACGGCGCCGACTCGTGCGCCGACGGACAGGGTCAGGACGGTGCGGGTGCCGTCCTCGGGCTCAGCCATGATCCTCCGCAGGTCGTGGTCTGTCAGCGCCTCCGGACGGCGAGCGGCTGTCCTTCCGACGCGGTGCCGGCGGGTCCGGAACACGGGCGGCCGGCCGGGCGACGACCAGGAGGTCGGAGGCGATCGACGGGAACCTAGCACAGAGGCGGTCGACCCGGTCGACGGGCGAGGGGAACTCACCGGGCATCCCCCTGGTCCGCAGCACCGTGAAGCCGGTGCGCTCCAGGATCTCCGCCAGAGCGCGGTGCGAGAACACCTTGAGGTGGCCCTGGACCTGGTTGCCCTGGCCGAGCGCGGCCCAGCGCCTCCCGAGGTGCACCTCGCTGGAGGTCTCGGTGAACAGGGGCTGGATGCCCAACGGCACCAGCACGCGATTGGCCCAGCCGACGATGTTGGGCGTGGAGAGCACCAGCCACCCGGTCGGCGTCAGGAGGCGACGGATCTCGGACAGCAGGAGGTCGGGATGCGGGACGTGCTCGAGCACCTCGCCGGCAACGACGACGTCGAAGCTGTCGTCGGCGAAGGGGAGCCTGGTCGTGATGTCACCGGTCACGGCACGCCACCGCGCGCCGTCGGGCGGCGGCACGACGTCCATGCCCACGAGGTGCGACCCAGCCGGCAGCCGCGACGTCAGTGAACCGAGCAGCACCCCCTCGCCGCAGCCGAGGTCCACGGTGCGCGCGGGCCTCCTCGCAACGACGATGTCGGCGATCGCGGCCAACCGACGGTCGAGGGACCCGACCCACGTGACGTTCTCCCGGTAGTAGTCGTGGAAGCTGGTCATCGCAGGTTGGGCAGCGCAGCCGAGCGGGCGGCTTGACGTGGCATTGCGGCAGTATGGCAGAGCACCGTCATCGCGACGGTCGCCGCCGACGAGCCCCGCCACATGCGGTCAACGCCCCTGCGTCCAGCCCAGTTCGGCGCCCGGAGGAGGCAGCCGCGCCGAAGCGGCAGCGGCAGGCGTCAGCCCGACGCGGGGGTCGTGACAGCGGGCGAGACGCCCATGACGGCAGAGCCGGCCTCAGTGGGCGGCGTCGTGCCAGGAGCGGCCGACCCCGACGCTGACGTCGAGCGGCACGTCCAGCTCGACCGCCGCGCCCATCTCGCGCCGGACCAGGGCCTCGAGCGCCTCCCGCTCCCCCGGCGCCACCTCGAGCACGAGCTCGTCGTGCACCTGGAGCAGCATCCGGGAGGCCAGCCCCTCCGCCCTGATCGCGGCGTCGACCCCCTTCATCGCCAGCTTGATGATGTCGGCGGCGGAACCCTGGATCGGGGCGTTGAGCGCCATCCGCTCCGCCCCCTCGCGGCGCTGCCGGTTGTCGGAGGTGAGGTCGGGCAGGTACCGGCGGCGGCCGAGCATCGTCGCGGTGTACCCGGTGGCCCGGGCCTCGACGACCACCTCGTGCAGGTAGTCGCGGACGCCGCCGAAGCGGGCGAAGTACTCGTCCATGAGGCCCTGGGCCTCACCGGTGCTGATCGTCAGCTGCTTGGACAGCCCGAACGCCGAGAGCCCGTAGGCGAGGCCGTAGCTCATCGCCTTGACCTTGCTGCGCATCTCGAGGGTGACGTCCTCGGGCTCGCAGGAGAACACCCGGGCGCCGACGAAGCGGTGCAGGTCCTCACCGGTGCGGAACGCCTCGATCAGCGCCTCGTCGCCGGAGAGGTGCGCCATGATCCGCATCTCGATCTGGCTGTAGTCGGCCGAGAGCAGTGACTCGTGGCCCTCGCCGACGACGAACACCTCGCGGATGCGGCGTCCCTCCTCGGTGCGGATCGGCACGTTCTGCAGGTTGGGCTCGGTGGACGACAGCCGCCCGGTGGCCGCGATGGTCTGCAGGTACGTCGTGTGGATGCGCCGGTCGGGGGCCACCGACTTGATCAGGCCCTCGACGGTGACCCGCAGCCGGCTGGTGTCGCGGTGGCGCAGCAGCGCCTCGAGGAACGGGTGCTCGGTCTTGACGAAGAGGTCGGCGAGGGCGTCGGCGTCGGTGGTGTAGCCGGTCTTGGTGCGCTTGGTCTTGGGCATCCCCAGCTGGTCGAAGAGCACCTCCTGGAGCTGCTTGGGGCTGCCGAGGTTGACGTCGTGGCGGCCGATGGCGTCGTAGGCGTCCTCCTGGGCCTGGTGCATCTTCGCGGCGAAGTCGGCCTCGAGCGCGGCGAGGGTGTCCTCGTCGACGGCGATGCCGGTGCGCTCCATCGCGGCGAGGATGTCGACGAGCGGCAGCTCGAGATCGCGGAGCAGCTCGGTGCCCCCCGTCTCCTCGAGCCGCTCGGCGAGCACGGCGGAGAGCTCGAGAACGGCTGTGGCCCGCACCATGGCGTCCCGGGCTGCGGTGTCGTCATCGGCCTCGAAGTCCAGCATCCCCTGCTGGCCCTGGTCGGAGGCGCCCTCCGACTCGGCGCGCAGCTCGCGGCCCAGGTGCCGCACGACGAGGTCCTCGAGGTCGTAGGAGCGCTGGTCGGGGCGCACGAGGTAGGCGGCCAGGGCGGTGTCGCTGACGACGCCGGCGAGCTGCATCGACCGGCACGACAGGGCCTGCAGCTGCGGCTTGGCGTCGTGGAGCACCTTGGGTGCGCCCGGGTCGCCGAGCCAGGCGGCGAGCGCCTGCTCCTGCTCGGGGGTGAGCGCGGTGAGGTCGACGTGGGCCGCGCTGCCGTCCTCCCCCGCCACCGCGACCGACTCGGCGTCGCCGACGCCACCCTTGTAGTGCCCGCCGACGACGAGCCCGTGCCGCGTGGCGGCGAGGGCCGGGTCGGCGAGGCGCTCCAGCAGGGCGTCGGTGCCCAGGACGTGCCCCTCGAGCTCGAAGCCGCCCTCGACCTCGTCCGGCGGCGCCTCGAACGTCGAGAACAGCCGCTCGCGCAGCACCCGGAACTCGAGGCCGTCGAACACCCGGTGGACCTCCTCGCGGTCCCAGGTGGCCCGCTCGAGGTCGGCGACGGTGAGGGGGAGGTCGAGGTCGTCGACGAGCCGGTTCAGCCGCCGGTTGCGCAGCACGTCGTCGAGGTGCAGGCGCAGGTTCTCGCCGGCCTTGCCCTTGATCTCGTCGACGTGGGCCACGACGCCCTGGAGGTCGCCGTACTGGGCCAGCCACTTGGCGGCGGTCTTGGGCCCGACCCCCGGGACCCCCGGCAGGTTGTCGCTGGACTCGCCGACGAGCGCAGCGAGGTCGCTGTAGCGCTCCGGTGGCACGAGGTACCTCTCCTCGACCGCGGCGGGATCCATCCGCCACACCTCGGAGACCCCCCGGACGGGGTAGAGCAGGGAGACCTTGTCGGAGACGAGCTGGAAGGCGTCGCGGTCGCCGGTGCAGACGACCACCTCGTGCCCGTCGGCGACCGCCTGACGGGTCAGGGTGGCGATGACGTCGTCGGCCTCGTAGCCCTCGACCCCGACGTGGCGGACGCGCAGGGCGTCGAGGACCTCGCGCAGCAGCGGGAGCTGGCTGGAGAACTCCTGCGGCGTCTTCGACCGGCCCGCCTTGTACTCGCTGTACTCGGCCAGCCGGAAGGTCTGCCGGGAGACGTCGAAGGCCACGCCGACGTGGGTGGGCGCCTCGTCGCGCAGGACGTTGATGAGCATCGCCGTGAAGCCGTAGACGGCGTTGGTGTGCTGCCCGGTGCTGGTGGAGAAGTTCTCGACCGGGAGGGCGAAGAAGGCCCGGTACGCCAGCGAGTGTCCGTCGAGGAGGAGCAGCTTCACCGTGGCAGCCTATCCACCATGACCGACAGGCCCGACGCCCCCGGCCCCGCCCCCGACCACCTCGCCGAGGTCCAGCGGATGACGGACATGAACGCGACGTCGCTGGACCACCGGATGGGCATCCGGTACGTCGAGGCCGCCCCCGACCGGGTGGTCGCGACGATGCCGGTCGAGGGCAACACCCAGCCCTACGGGCTCCTGCACGGCGGTGCGTCCGTCGTGCTCGCGGAGAGCCTCGGCTCCACCGGTGCCGCGCTGCACGCCGGCCGCGGCAAGGCGGTGGTGGGCCTCGACATCAACGCCACCCACCACCGGGCGGCCCGCTCGGGGGTGGTCACGGGCACGGCGACCGCGATCAGCCTGGGCCGCACCCTGGCCTCCTACGAGGTGGTCGTCACCGACGAGGACGGCCGCCGCATCTGCACCAGCAGGATCACCTGCCTGATCCGGGACGCGGCGCCCGGCGCCTAGGGCGAGGCCGGGTCGGTTCGACGCGTCGACGGACTCGACGCGAACGCCCGCTGCCGCAGCGACCGGCGGCGCCGGCGCAGCGCGTCGCCGGTCTCCGCCGTCTCCGGTGCCAGGCGGCGGCGCAGGACGCCGGTGGCGACGGCGCGGCGGGTGACCACCGAGCCGAACCCGAGCCGGGCGAAGAACCGGTTCGCCTCCCGCGACGGCGTCGGTACGTTCGAGGTGACCACCTCGCAGCCAGAGCGCTCCGCGAGGTCGAGCACCGCGGTGAGCAGCGCCTTGGCCACCCCCGCCCGGCGCGCGTCCGGTACCACCCAGAGCTGCTCCACGGTCACCTCGTCCCCGGGGTTGAGACCGAACGGGTTGTCGGAGGTGACGACGTAGCCGACCGGGGCGCTGTCGATGCGGGCCACGAATGCCTGCACGCCCGGGCGCCGGAGCGCGGCGGCGAGCCGGCCCTCCGCGATCGTGCGGGCGCAGACCTGCTTGCTGGAGCCGCCGTCGAGCTTGGCGGCCAGCCACAGGCCGGTGACGTCGTGGAGGTCGTTGACGTCGACGACCGAGACCTCGACGGGGCGACGGCCCACACGGACCTCCTCGGTCGGCCTCGGACGGCCGGGACCGGCCGCCCCACCGAGAGACGATAGGCCCCACGGGGCATCGGGTGCCATCGCAGGCTCAGGCCTTTTCCATCCCGGCGACGACGGCGTCGGCCACCTCGCGCATCCCCATCCGCCGGTCCATGGCCGTCTTCTGGATCCAGCGGAAGGCGTCGGCCTCGGTGATCTTCAGCTTCGCCATGAGCACGCCCTTGGCCCGGTCGACGGCCTTGCGCGTCTCCAGCCGCTCGCCGAGGTCGGCGACCTCGTCCTCGAGCGTCTTCAGCTCGGCCCACCTCGAGAGGGCGATGTCGATGGCCGGGGTGACGTCGCCGCGGGTGAACGGCTTGACGACGTAGGCCATGACCCCGGCGTCGCGGGCCCGCTCGACGAGCTCGGTCTGGCTGAACGCGGTGAGCATGACGACGGGGCAGATCCGCTCGCCGCCGATCTGCTCGGCGGCGGTGATGCCGTCCATCACCGGCATCTTCACGTCCATGATGACGATGTCGGGCCGCAGCGACCGCGCGAGCTCGACGGCCTGCTCGCCGTCGCCCGCCTGGCCCACCACGTCGTAGCCGGCCTCGCCGAGCATCTCGGCGAGGTCCATGCGGATGATGGCCTCGTCCTCGGCCACGAGGACGCGCTTGGCCACTGCTGTCGTCTCACTCATGTGCCGGGAGCGGGACTTGAACCCGCACGCCCAATGGGCAGAGCATTTTGAGTGCTCCGTGTCTGCCGTTCCACCACCCCGGCCGGGGCGTCGTCAGCATACCGACGGGGTCGGAGCCGACCTCACGTCCGTCCGTCCCGGAGGTCGCCGTAGGCGGGGGCCATCCGGTTGCGGGCGTCGCCGACCCGGTGGACGCGCAGCGCGTTGGTGGACCCGGGCAGGCCGGGCGGGGAGCCGGCGACGATGACGACCTGCTCGCCCTCCTGGACCCGGCCCAGGCCGAGCAGGGTCTCGTCGACCTGCATCGCCATCTCGTCGGTGTGCCGGACCTTCGACACGAGGAAGGTCTCGACGCCCCAGGTGAGGGCGAGCTGGCTGCGGGTGCCCTGGTTGGGCGTGAAGGCGAGCATCGGGATGTTCGGGCGGACCCGCGCGAGCCGCCGCGAGGACTCGCCGCTCTCGGTGAAGGTGATGAGGTACCGGCAGCCGAGGAGCTCGCCGATCTCGGCCGCCGCCGCGGTGACCGCGCCACCCTTGGAGCTGGGGCGGGTGCCGAGCGGGCGGATCCGGTACAGCCCGTGGACCTCGGTGTTCTCGATGATCCGCGACATCGTGCGGACGGTGGCGAACGGGTTCTTGCCGACGCTGGTCTCTCCGGAGAGCATCAGCGCGTCGGCACCGTCGAGCACGGCGTTGGCGGCGTCGGAGGCCTCGGCGCGGGTGGGGCGGGAACTCTCGATCATCGACTCGAGCACCTGGGTGGCGACGATGACCGGCTTGGCCCGCCGCCGGGCGATCTCGCAGGCCCGCTTCTGGACCAGCGGCACGTCCTCGAGCGGCATCTCGACCCCGAGGTCGCCGCGGGCCACCATGACGCCGTCGAAGGCGCGGATGATCTCGTCGAGGTACTCGACGGCCTGGGGCTTCTCGATCTTGGCGATGACCGGCAGCCGCACACCCTCCTCGTCCATGATCGCGTGGACGTCGCGGATGTCGTCGGGGCTGCGGACGAAGGACAGGGCGACCATGTCGACCCCGGTGCGCAGCGCCCAGCGGAGGTCCTCGCGGTCCTTGTCCGACAGGGCCGGCACCGAGACGGCGACGCCCGGCAGGTTGATCCCCTTGTTGTCGGAGAGCGGGCCGCCCTCGAGGACCTGGCAGATGACGTCGCGCTCGGTGACGTCGGTGGCGATCAGGGCGATCTTGCCGTCGTCGATCAGGATGCGGTCACCCACCTCGACGTCCCCGGGCAGGCCGTCGTACGTGGTGCCGACCTCGTCGGGGCCGCCCTCGACGTCGCGGGTGGTGATCGTGAACGTCGCGCCCTTGGCGAGCTCGATCGGGCCGTCCTTGAAGCGCCCGGTGCGGATCTTGGGGCCCTGGAGGTCGGCGAGGACGCCGACGGCGCGGCCCACGGCGTCGCTGGCCCGGCGGACGTCGCGGTAGACCTGCTCGTGGTCGGCGTGGGTGCCGTGGCTGAGGTTGAGGCGAGCGACGTCCATGCCGGCCCGGACGAGCTCGCGCAGGTTCTCCGCGGAGTTGGTGGCGGGGCCGAGGGTGCAGACGATCTTGGCGCGACGCATGGGCTCGAGCCTAGTGGCGGGCCCGGCCGGTACGTGACGCCGGCCACATCCCGGTCGCTCCCCACCGCCCCGCCACCCCACCGCCCCACCGCCCGACCCGCCTCGACATTTCGGGGTCACCCCGAAATGTCGACGTGGCAGGGGTTGGCAACCCGTGCCACGTCGACGAGGTCCTGTGTCGTGGACCCGGCCGAGCCCGCGGCCGGCCGGGGCGACGTCCGGAGGGGGCGGGGCCCGGCACGGCCGGGCGTGGGCTCAGGCGGTCAGCGGACGGTCGGTGGGGTTCACCGGCCGCGGCAGGCGCGACGGCTTGCCCATGAGGTAGGCGTCGACCTCGTGGGCCACCGACCGGCCCTCGGCGATCGCCCAGACGATCAGCGACTGCCCGCGGCCGGCGTCCCCGGCGACGAACACCCCGGGCACGCTCGACATGAAGCGGTCGTCCCGGGCGACGTTGCTGCGCGGGTCCTTCTCGACCCCCAGCTGCTCGAGCAGCCCCCCGGGCTGCGGCCCGAGGAACCCCATCGCGAGCAGCACCAGCTGCGCCGGGATCTCCCGCTCCGAGCCCTCGACCTTCTCGAAGCCCCGCTCGCCCATCCGCACCTCGTGCAGGCGCAGCGCGCGCACCCGGCCCTCGTCGTCACCGACGACCTCGCTGGTCGACACCGCGTACACGCGGTCGCCACCCTCCTCGTGGGCGGAGGCGACCCGGAACAGCATCGGGTACGTCGGCCACGGGTGTGCCTCGGCACGCTCGGCCGACGGCTGGGGCATGATCTCCAGGCTCGTCACCGACCGCGCGCCCTGGCGGTGGGCGGTGCCGATGCAGTCGGCGCCGGTGTCGCCGCCGCCGATGACGACGACGTCCTTGCCCTCGGCGGTCACCTGGCCCTCGACCTGCTCGCCACGGGCGACGCGGTTGGCCGGGGGGAGGTAGTCCATCGCCTGCATGACGCCGTCGAGCTCGCGCCCCGGCACCGGCAGGTCGCGGGGCACGGTGGCGCCGACGGCGACCACCACGGCGTCGTACCGCGAGCGCAGCTGGGCCCCGGTGAGGTCGCTGCCGACGTCGACACCCGTACGGAACCTCGTCCCCTCCGACTTCATCTGGGCGATCCGCCGGTCGAGGACGGACTTCTCCATCTTGAACTCGGGGATGCCGTAGCGGAGCAGCCCACCGGGCTGGTCGGCCCGCTCGTAGACCGCCACGGTGTGCCCGGCCCGGGTCAGCTGCTGCGCGGTGGCGAGCCCGGCCGGCCCGGACCCGACGACGGCGACGGTGCGGCCGGAGAGCCGTTCCGGGGACATCGGCTCGACGATGCCGTTCTCGAAGGCGCGGTCGATGATCGTGACCTCGACCTGCTTGATCGTGACGGCCGGCTGGTTGATGCCGAGGACGCAGGCGGCCTCGCACGGCGCCGGGCAGAGCCGCCCGGTGAACTCGGGGAAGTTGTTCGTCGCGTGGAGGCGCTCGATGGCCTGGCGCCACTCCCCGCGCCAGGCGAGGTCGTTCCACTCCGGGATGAGGTTGCCGAGCGGACAGCCGCTGTGGCAGAAGGGGATGCCGCAGTCCATGCACCTGCCGGCCTGGCGCTGCAGCTCGGGCACCGGCTGCGGCTCGTAGACCTCCTTCCAGTCCCGGATGCGCACCGGCACCGGGCGTCGCCGCGGCAGCTCGCGCTCGCGCGTCCTGAGAAAGCCCTGGGGGTCAGCCACGGGAGGCCTCCATGATCCGCTCCCACACCTGGGTGCTGTCGGGGTCGAGCCCCTCCTCCGCGGCCGCGGCACGCACGTCGAGGACGCGCTGGTAGGCCCTGGGGAGGACGAGGGTGAAGGCCGACCGGGCACTGCCCCAGTCGGCGAGGAGCCGAGCGGCCACCGTGGAGTCGGTCCACTGCAGGTGCCGCTCGAGCAGGTCGTGGACGACGAGCTCGTCCTCGGGCCGCAGCGGCAGGGTGTCGACGAGCTCCCCGTTGACGTTGCGCGGGTCGAGGTCGAGGACGTACCCGACGCCGCCGGACATCCCGGCTGCGACGTTGCGCCCGGTGGGGCCGAGGATCAGGGCGGTGCCGCCCGTCATGTACTCGAGCCCGTGGTCGCCGACGCCCTCGACGACCGCGGTGACGCCGGAGTTGCGGACGCAGAAGCGCTCGCCGACCCGGCCGCGGAGGAACACCTCGCCGGAGGTCGCGCCGTACGCGATGACGTTGCCCGCGACGACGTTGTCCTCGGCCACGAGCGCCGAGCCCGGGGCCGGCCGCACGACCACCCGCCCTCCGGACAGGCCCTTGGCCACGTAGTCGTTGGCGTCGCCCTCGAGCCGCAGGGTGATGCCGGCCGGAAGGAACGCGCCGAGGCTCTGCCCCGCCGAGCCGGTGAGGGCGATGTCGATGGTGCCGTCGGCGAGGCCGTGGGGGTGGACCTTGGTGACCTCGTGGCCGAGCATGGTCCCGACCGTGCGGTTGACGTTGCGGACGGCGAACCGCGCCTTGACCGGTGTGCCGTGGTCGATGGCGTCGCGGGCGGCGGCGATGAGCTGGTGGTCCAGCGCCTTCTCCAGGCCGTGGTCCTGGGCCACCTGGTGGCGGATGCCCGAGCCGTCCGGGCTCTCGACCCGCGCGAGGACCGGGGCGAGGTCGAGGCCCGAGGCCTTCCAGTGCTCGACCGCCTTGCGGGTGTCGAGGTGCTGGATCTGGCCGATCGCCTCCTCGAGGCTGCGGAAGCCGAGCGCCGCGAGGTGCTCGCGCACCTCCTCGGCGACGAACTCGAAGAAGGTCTCGACGAACTCGGGCGCCCCGGAGAACCGGGCCCGCAGCTCCGGGTTCTGGGTGGCGATGCCGACCGGGCAGGTGTCGAGGTGGCAGACCCGCATGAGGATGCAGCCGGAGACGACGAGCGGCGCCGTGGCGAACCCGTACTCCTCGGCCCCGAGCAGCGCGGCGATGACGACGTCGCGTCCGGTCTTGATCTGCCCGTCGACCTGCACGACGATCCGGTCGCGCAGCCCGTTGAGGACGAGGGTCTGCTGGGTCTCGGCGAGGCCCAGCTCCCAGGGCCCGCCCGCGTGCTTGAGGCTGGTGAGCGGGGAGGCGCCGGTGCCGCCGTCGTGCCCGGAGATGAGCACGACGTCGGCGTGCGCCTTGCTGACTCCGGCGGCCACCGTGCCGACGCCGATCTCGGAGACGAGCTTGACGTGGATGCGCGCGTCGGGGTTGGCGTTCTTGAGGTCGTGGATCAGCTGGGCGAGGTCCTCGATCGAGTAGATGTCGTGGTGCGGGGGCGGCGAGATGAGCCCGACGCCCGGCGTCGAGTGCCGCGTCCGGGCCACCCACGGGTAGACCTTGGGGCCGGGCAGCTGGCCGCCCTCCCCCGGCTTGGCCCCCTGGGCCATCTTGATCTGGATGTCGTCGGCGTGGGTGAGGTAGAGCGAGGTCACGCCGAAGCGGCCGGAGGCGACCTGCTTGATCGCCGAGCGGCGCTCGGGGTCCATGAGCCGCTCGGCGTCCTCGCCGCCCTCGCCGGTGTTCGACCGGGCCTTGAGGCGGTTCATCGCGATCGCGAGGGTCTCGTGCGCCTCCTGGCTGATCGACCCGTAGCTCATCGCGCCGGTGGAGAAGCGCTGGACGATCGACTCCACCGGCTCCACCTCCTCGATCGGCACGGGCGGCCGCGGCTGCGCGCCGCCGAGCTCGAAGAGCCCGCGCAACGTCATCAGCCGCCCGGACTGCTCGTCGATCCGCTCGGTGTACTGCTTGAAGACGTCGTAGCGGCGGCTGCGGGTGGCGTGCTGCAGCCGGAAGACGGTCTCGGGGTCGAACAGGTGCGGCTCGCCCTCACGCCGCCACTGGTACTCGCCGCCGACGAGCAGCTTGCGGTGCGCCTGGCGGATGCCGTCCGGCGGGTACGCCATCGCGTGCCGCGCGCCGGTCTCCGCGGCGAGCACGTCGAGGCCGACACCGCCGAGCTGGGTGACCGTGCCGGTGAAGAACTCGTCGACGAGCTCCTGGGAGAGGCCGACGGCCTCGAAGACCTGGGCGCCCCGGTACGACGCGACCGTCGAGATGCCCATCTTCGACATCACCTTGAGCACGCCCTTGCCGAGCGCCTTGATGAGGTTGGCGACCGCCCTCTCCTCGGTGACCTCGGTGATCATCCCGCTGCGCACCATGTCCTCGACGGTCTCCATCGCGAGGTACGGGTTGATCGCGGCGGCGCCGTACCCGACGAGCAGGGCGACGTGGTGCACCTCGCGGACGTCGCCGGCCTCGACGATCAGGCCGACCTGGGTGCGGGTCTTCTCACGGATCAGGTGGTGGTGCACCGCGGAGGTGAGCAGCAGCGAGGGGATCGGCGCGGTGTCGCGGTCGGAGTCGCGGTCGGAGAGCACGACGAAGCGGGCGCCGTCGCGGATGGCGGCGGACACCTCGTCGAAGATCTCGTGGAGGCGGCCACGCAGCGCCGCCTCGCCGCCACTCGCGTCGTAGGTACCGCGGACCACGACGGTGGCGAAGCCGGGGAGGTCGCCGTCGGCGTTGACGTGGACGATCTTGGCGAGCTCGTCGTTGTCGATGACCGGGAACGGCAGCACCACCTGACGGGCGTGCGCCGCGTTGGCGTCCAGGAGGTTGCCCTCGGGACCGATGGTGCCGGCGAGCGAGGTGACCAGCTCCTCGCGGATGGCGTCGAGCGGCGGGTTGGTCACCTGGGCGAAGAGCTGGGTGAAGTAGTCGAAGACGAGGCGGGGCCGCTCGGACAGCACGGCGATCGGGGTGTCGGTGCCCATCGAGCCCAGGGCCTCGGCACCGGTGCGCGCCATCGGCGCGATGATGACCTTGAGCTCCTCCTCGGTGTACCCGAAGGTCCGCTGGCGCCGGGCGACCGAGGCCGCCGTGTGGACGATGTGCTCGCGCTCGGGGAGGTCCTCGAGGTGGATCAGCCCGGCGTGCAGCCACTCCTCGTAGGGGTGCTCGGCGGCGAGCCCGGACTTGACCTCGTCGTCGCTGATGATCCGGCCGGCCGCGGTGTCGACGAGGAACATCCGGCCCGGCTGCAGCCGGCCGCGGCGCACCACCTTCTCCGGCTCGAGGTCGAGCACGCCCGCCTCGGAGGCGAGGACGACCAGGCCGTCGTCGGTGACCCAGTAGCGGCCGGGGCGCAGGCCGTTGCGGTCGAGGACCGCGCCGACGAGGGTGCCGTCGGTGAAGCAGACGTTGGCCGGCCCGTCCCACGGCTCCATGAAGGTGGAGTGGAACTCGTAGAACGCCTTGCGGGCGGGATCCATCGACTCGTGGTTCTCCCACGCCTCCGGGATCATCATGAGCACGGCGTGGGGCAGCGAGCGGCCCCCGAGGTGGATCAGCTCGAGCACCTCGTCGAAGGTGGCGGAGTCGGAGGCGTCGGGGGCGCAGACCGGGAAGATCCGGGAGAGGTCCCCGGGGATGACGTCCGAGCCCAGCTGGCTCTCGCGGGCGTGCATCCAGTTGCGGTTGCCCTTCACCGTGTTGATCTCGCCGTTGTGGGCGATCAGCCGGTACGGGTGGGCCAGCGGCCAGCTCGGGAAGGTGTTGGTGGAGAAGCGCGAGTGCACCAGGGCGAGCTCGCTGGCGAACCGCTCGTCGGAGAGGTCGGGGAAGAAGGGCTCGAGCTGGCCGGTGGTGAGCATCCCCTTGTAGACGACGGTGCGCGCCGACAGCGAGGGGAAGTACACCTCGGCCTCCCGCTCGGCCCGCTTGCGCAGGGCGAACGCGACCCGGTCGAGCTCGATGCCGGAGAGACCGGCGTCGGAGGCCACGAACAGCTGCCGGAAGCACGGCATCGTGGCACGGGCGGCCCGGCCGACGAGGTCGGGCACGACCGGCACGTCCCGCCACGCGAGGACGCGCAGTCCCTCCTCCGCGGCGATCTCGCCGATGCGCTGCTCGGCCGCGGCCCGGTCGGAGTCGTCGGCCGGCAGGTACGCCATGCCGGCGGCGTAGCGGCCCGCCGGCGGCAGCGGGGCGTCGAGGACAGCCCGGAAGAACGCGTCCGGGACCTGGGTGAGGATGCCGGCGCCGTCGCCGACGAGGGGGTCGGCGCCGGTGGCGCCGCGGTGGTCGAGGTTCCGCAGCGCGTCCAGGGCGTGGACGACGATGTCGTGGCCCGCTCTCCCCCGCATCGTCGCCACCATGGCCACCCCGCACGCGTCGTGCTCGTGCTCGCGGCGGTAGAGCCCCACGTCCGCGGGGTGGGAAGAGAAGCGGGCGACGGTCACGTCGGATCACCGTCCTCGGGGTCGTCGGCACCCCGAGGGGGCCGGGCACGGCAAGGTCAGGCGCGGACGACAGCGGCCACGTCCGGCCATGCTAGCCATGACCCTCCGCGTCTTGACATTCGAGCCGGGCTATCCCACATCGTGGGAGGAACCGGGATCGCGGCGTGCCTGACCGCCGGCCTCCGGGGCCTCGTCGCCGCCCGCGGGGACGGCCTCGTCGCCGCCCGCCGGGGCGGCCGGGTCACCGCCCGCAGGGAGGGCCTCGTCGCCGGTGCCGTCGACGCCCGCAGACGGCCCCTCGGCGGGCCCGTCGGGTCCTGCCCGGCGGGCGCGGCGTCCGGTGTACCAGATGATCCAGAGTCCGAGGAGGAAGACCGCGACGCTGGTCCACACGTTGAGCCGCTGCCCGAGGACCAGCTCGGCCTCGTCGGTGCGCATCCGCTCGATGACCACCCGTCCCACCGGGTACCCGGCGACGTACATCCCGAACAGCTGCCCGGGCGCCAGCCGGAACCGGTGGTCGACGACGAGCAGGAGCGTCCCGAGCAGCACGAGGAAGAGGAACTCGTAGAGGAAGGTCGGGTGGAACACCCCGATGACGACGGGGTCACCCGACGCGTCGGTGACCGCCCGGGCGGCCGCCTGGTCCCACTCGTGGATCTCCAGCCCCCACGGCAGGTCGGTGGGGCCGCCGTAGAGCTCGTTGTTGAACCAGTTGCCCCACCGCCCGATGGCCTGGGCGAACGCGACGCCCGGCGCGGCGGCGTCGGCGAAGTCGAGGAAGGAGACGCCGTGGCGGCGGCAGCCGATCCACGCCCCGAGGGCGCCGAGGGAGATGGCTCCCCAGATGCCCAGGCCGCCGTTCCAGATGCGCAGCGCGTCCAGCGGGTTGCCGCCCTCCCCCCAGTAGGGGCCGGGGGTGGTGATGACGTGGTAGATCCGCCCGCCGAGGATGCCGAAGATCACCGCCCACCCGGCGATGTCGAGGACGACCCCCTGCTCGTAGCCGCGCGCGGTGAGCCGGCGGCCGGCGAGCCAGACGGCGAGCACGATCCCGGCGAGGATGCACAGCGCGTACGCCCGCAGGGTCAGCGGGCCCAGGTGGAGGGCGCCCACGGTGGGGCTGGGCAGGTAGGCGATCATGGGCCGATCCGGCACCTCGGCGGGACCGAGGTCACCGGCTCACTTCGTCGCGACCTCGATGGCGTTGGTCAGCAGCTCGGGCGTGGCGATCGCCTCGAGCGCGACGTCCTCGCCGTTGATCCGCACGGTGGGGGTGCCGCGCACACCGTCCTCGAAGGAGGCCCTCTCGACGGAGTCGATGTAGTCGTCGTACCGGCCGGCCTGGTAGCACGTCTCCCAGGTGTCCAGCTCCTCGCCGCTGATGCCGACCGCCGTGGCGATGCCCGTGAGGGTCTGGTCGCTGAAGCCGTCACCCTCGGTGGCGGGCTGGTTGGCGAAGAGCTGGGAGTGGTACTCCACGAACTTCCCGGCGTCGGCGGCGCAGAACGCCGCGTTGCCGGCCCGGGTGGAGGAGTCGTTGCGCAGGTTGTCGTCGAGGAAGTTCTTCACGTGGTAGACGACCTCGACCTTGCCGGCGGTCGCGAGCTCGTCGATCGTCGGCCCCAGCCGCGCCTCGAAGGCCGCGCAGGCCGGGCACTGGAAGTCCTCGAAGACGTCGAGGGTGGGCGCGCCCGCCTCGGCCGTGACGTCGGCGTAGGCCGGGAACCCCGCCCCGAGCTCGGTGACCCCCGGCGGCAGGGCGTTGCCGCCACCGACCGCCTCGTCCTGCTTGGACTGCTCGACCCAGATGACTCCGGCGACGACGGCGATGATCGCCACGACGACGACGACCGTGGCGACGACGATCTTGTTGGCCCCGCCGCCCTGCTGCTTCTGGGCGGCCTGGATCTTGGCCTGGCGGGCGGTGGACGCCGGGGGGCTCGACTTCTTCGCCATGGTGGTCCGGGAGCCTTTCGGTGCGTGTCGGTGGGGGTCAGTGTCCGAAGAGGACGCGGTCGAGGGAGGCGAGGGAGCGTGGCCGCCACCAGAGCCAGGCTCCGGCGAGCGCGAAGCCCGCGTCCCGCGCGATCTCCTGAGGGTACTTCGTCTCCTCGGCGCCGATCTGGCCGCCTCCCCCGAAGCAGCCGCAGTCGATGGTGAGCCCGCGGGCCCACGCCTGGGCGATGCCGACGATGAAGGCGAGCATGAGCAGCGTCGAGAGCGCCGCCGTCACCCGGGTGAAGAGGCCGAGCACGAGGAGCGCACCGAGCACCACCTCGACGAACGGCAGGGCCAGCCCGATGTAGCCGGCGAGGTCCATCGGGAAGATCTCGTAGGCCTGGACCGCCCGCTCCGAGGTGAGCGGTCGGGGGATCTTCACCGCGCCGGCGTAGATGAGCACCCCGCCGAGGAAGAGCCGGGCGAGCAGCCCGACGGCGTCGAGGGCACGATCGCGGCGGGCCGTGCGAGCGGGGTCCGTGGACGGCTCGGTCGTGGTGGTCATCGGGCTCCTTCCCGCACGCCGGCGGCCAGCTCGGTGGTCAGCGTGCGCAACGCCTCGAGGCGATCGCCGAGTTCCCCGTCGCCGGCGAGGGCCCGGACCAGGGCCGACCCGACGATGACGCCGTCGGCGTAGCCGGCGATCTCCGCGGCCTGCTCGCGGGTGGAGACCCCGAGGCCGATGCACACGGGCAGGTCCGTGACCGCACGGACCCGGTCGACGAGTCCGCCGGCGTCGGCGTCGACGCTGCTGCGCGCCCCGGTGACGCCCATCGTGGACGCGGCGTAGACGAAGCCCCGGCAGGCCGCGGCGACCCGGGCGAGGCGCTCGGGAGTGGAGCTGGGGGCGACGAGGAAGACGCGGTCGAGGCCGTGGCGGTCGCTCGCGGCCATCCACTCGCCGGCCTCGTCGGGGATGAGGTCGGGGGTGATCAGGCCAGCTCCCCCGGCGGCGGCCAGGTCGGCGGCGAACCGCTCCACCCCCCGGTGGAGGACGAGGTTCCAGTAGGTCATGACGAGCGGGACCGCACCGGCCTCGCGGACCGCCGCCACCGCGGTGAAGACGTCGTCGACGTGCGCCCCGCGCGCCAGCGCCGTGGCCGCGGCGTCCTGGATCACCGGCCCGTCCATGAGCGGGTCGCTGTACGGGATGCCGACCTCGACGACGTCGCAGCCGGCCTCGACGAGCACGCGCATCGCCTCGAGCGAGCCCGCCACGGTCGGGAAGCCGACGGGGAGGTAGCCGACGAGGGCCGCGCGGCCCTCCGCGCGGCACCGGGCCAGCACCTCGCCGACCCCCGAGACCGTGGTCGTCACGGGGTCCCCTCCGCAGCCAGGCCGAACCACTGCGCCGCGGTGTGCATGTCCTTGTCGCCGCGCCCCGAGAGGTTGACGAGGAGCAGGCCGTCCGGCCCGAGCTCACGGCCGACCTCCATCGCCCCCACGAGCGCGTGTGCCGACTCGAGGGCCGGGATGATGCCCTCGGTGCGGCAGAGCAGCGAGAAGGCCTCCATCACCTGCTCGTCGGTGGCGTAGCGGTACTCGGCCCGGCCGCTGTCGCGGAGGAAGGCGTGCTCGGGCCCGACGCTCGGGTAGTCCAGGCCGGCGGAGATGGAGTGGGACTCCACCGTCTGGCCGTCGGCGTCCTGCATGAGGTAGCTCATCGCCCCGTGGAGGACTCCCGGGGTCGCCGAGGCGAACCGGGCGGCGTGCCGGCCGGACTCGATGCCCTCTCCCCCGGCCTCGACCCCGATCAGCCGCACGCCGTCATCGCCGACGAACCGGTGGAAGATGCCCATCGCGTTCGAGCCGCCGCCGACGCACGCGATGACGGCGTCCGGCAGCCGCCCGGTGAGCTCGAGCACCTGCGCCCGGGCCTCCTCGCCGATGACGGCGTGGAAGTCGCGGACCATCTCGGGGAACGGGTGGGGTCCGGTGACGGTGCCGATGAGGTAGTGGGTGGTGCGGACGTTGGTGACCCAGTCGCGCATCGCCTCGTTGATGGCGTCCTTGAGCGTGGCCGAGCCGTGGTCGACCGAGACCACCTCGGCGCCGAGGATCCTCATCCGGGCGACGTTGAGGGCCTGTCGCTCGATGTCGACCCGGCCCATGTAGACCGTGCAGTCCAGGCCCATCAGCGCGGCCGCCGTCGCCGTGGCCACGCCGTGCTGGCCGGCGCCGGTCTCGGCGATGACCCGGGTCTTGCCCATCCGCTTGGTGAGCAGGGCCTGGGCGAGGACGTTGTTGATCTTGTGCGAACCGGTGTGGTTGAGGTCCTCGCGCTTGAGCAGCACCCGGGCGCCACCGCAGTGGGCCGCGAACCGCGGCACCTCGGTGACGATGCTGGGGCGGCCGGTGTAGGTGGCGTGCAGGCGCGCGAGCTCGTCGGTGAACTCGGGGTCGACCGCGGCCTTCTGACGGGCCTCGTCGAGCTGCTCGAGCGCCGGGACCAGCGCCTCGGGCACGTAGCGGCCCCCGAACTCGCCGAAGCGTCCCGGACGGTCCTCCGGCGCGACCTCCTCGACCGTCAGCTCGCGCGGGTCCTCGGCGGCGGTCACGGCTGCAGCTCCCGGGTCGGGCCGGCGGCCACGATCGCGGCGGCACCGGCCCGGGGGTCGCCGGTGCGCACCAGCGCCTCGCCGACGAGCACGGCGTCGGCGCCCTGGGCGGCGTAGCGCGCGGCGTCCTCGGCACCGGAGATTCCCGACTCGGCGACGGTGACGCACCCGTCGGGGATGAGCGGGCGCAACCGGGAGAACGTCTCGGGCCGCACCTCGAGGGTCCTCAGGTCGCGGGCGTTGACCCCGATGACCGAGGCGCCGAGGTCGAGGGCCCGCTGGGTCTCGTCCTCGTCGTGGACCTCGACCAGGGCGGTCATCCCGAGCTCGCCGGCCCGGGCCAGCATCCGGCCCAGCGTGTCGTCGTCGAGGGCGGCGACGATGAGCAGCACGAGGTCGGCGCCGTGGGCACGGGCCTCCCACAGCTGGTAGTCCTCGACGAGGAAGTCCTTGCGGAGCACGGGCACGGACACGGCGGCCCGGACGGCGTCGAGGTCGGCGAGGCTGCCGCCGAACCGGCGCCCCTCGGTGAGCACCGAGACCGCCGTGGCGCCGCCGGCCGCGTAGGAGGCGGCGAGGGCGGCCGGGTCTGGGATGTCCGAGAGCGGCCCCCTGCTCGGGCTGGCGCGCTTGACCTCGGCGATGAGGGACAACCCCGGGCGGCGCAGCGCGGCCTCGGCGTCGAGGGCCGGGGGGCGCGCGAGCACGGCGTCCTCGAGGGCGCCGCGGGAGGTGCGGCGCTCGCGCGCGGCGAGGTCCTCGCGGACGCCGGCGACGATGGAGTCGAGGACGGTGCTCACGCGGCTGTCAGCGCACCGAGGGGGTGGTCTCGGTGTCGCGGCTCGCGGCGCCGTAGCCGGCCATCGACAGCACCTTGCCGGCGATCACCCCGACGACGGCGAGGACGGCGCCGCCGACGAAGAGCCAGACGTTGGGGAAGACGACCGCGACGGACATGACGGCGGCGGCGACGATGCAGATGGTCACCGCGGTCCAGGCGGCCACGCTGTGGCCGTGATCAACGTGCTCTTCCATCGGTGTCTTCCTCGGGAGTGGCGGGACGTCGGGGGGCGCACCGGGGCGGCCCACGACGATTGTGTCAGGTCGGCCGGTCTTCGCCCATGTCGGTCGGGTCCCGGCCGGCGCTCAGCTCGTCCCAGTCGCTGGTGACCCGCTCGCCCCGGGGGCCCGCGACGTGGCCGTCGGCCGGGCGCACCTCGTAGCGCTGCGACGGCCCACCCCACCGTCGGGCGCCGACGACCGCCGCGAGCCACGCGAGGGTGCCGAGGGCGACCGCACCGAGGGCCAGCCACGGCCAGGCGGTGACGTCGGCGACCGCCTCGACGCTGCCGGTGCGCCCGACGCGGGCCGCGGCCACCGGCCCGAGCACCGCCGCGGGGTCGGCGAGCACGCGCACGGTGAGGGCCGCGGCCGCGACCAGGGCCGCGGCCCAGACGACGAGGGCGATGACCCGCGCCACGCGCCCGGTGGCGACGACGGCCACGACGGCGGCGGCGAGCACGAGCGCCACCGCCGAGAGGCCGGGTGCGACGTCGGCCCCGGTGGCGCTGACCCGGCTCGCGCCGAGCACGGGGTCGTCGACGGCGCCCTGGACCCACGGGCGGAACCCCACGACGAGCAGGGCGCCGGCCCCGGCGAGCCCGAGGAGCGCGACGGTGCCCTTGCCGGTCATCCGGCTCATGTGACGGTCCGCATCGCCGTGGCGGTGGCGACCGCGCGCAGGGCCGCGGTGGCCTTGGCGACGCACTCCTCGTGCTCGCGGGCGGGCACCGAGTCGGCGACGATGCCGGCCCCGGCCTGCACGTGGGCGACGCCGTCCCTGATGACGGCGGTGCGGATCGCGATCGCCATGTCGAGGTCGCCGTGGAAGTCCAGGTAGCCGACCACCCCGCCGTAGACGCCCCGGCGGGACCGCTCGTAGCGCTCGATGAGCGCGAGCGCTCGCGGCTTCGGGGCCCCGGAGAGGGTGCCGGCGGGGAAGGTCGCGACGAGCACGTCGTACGCGTGCGTCCCGGGCCGGGTGTCGCCGACAACCGTGGACTCGATGTGCATGACGTGGCTGTAGCGCCGCACGTCCATGAACTCGACGACGTCGACGGTGCCCGGCCGGCACACCCGCTGGAGGTCGTTGCGGCCGAGGTCGACGAGCATGACGTGCTCCGACCGTTCCTTGGGGTCGGCGAGCAGCTCCTCGGCGAGCCGCACGTCGTCCTCGGGGCTCTTGCCGCGGGGCCGGGACCCGGCGATCGGGTGGGTGATCGCCCGTTCGCCGGTGACCCGGACCAGGGCCTCGGGCGAGCTGCCGACGACCGCGTAGGTGGACCCGTCGGGGGCGGGCAGCCGGAACAGGTACATGTACGGGCTCGGGTTGGACGCCCGCAGCGCTCGGTACACCTCGAGCGGGTCGGCCGGGCAGTCGAGGGAGAACCGCTGCGAGAGCACCACCTGGAAGACCTCTCCGGCGCGGATGTCCTCCTTGGCGAGCTCGACCACCTCCTCGTACCGCTCCCGCGAGGTGTTGGAGCGCACCGTGGCCATCGCGGTGTCGACGACCTCGGCGTCGACCACGGCCACGGTGCTGGCCGCGGGTGCCGCCAGGTCGCGGGTCATGGCGTCGAGGCGCGCGACGGCGTCGGCCCACGCCTGCTCGACGCGCTCGTCGGTGTCGTCGTAGTTGATCGCGTTCGCGACGAGGAGGATCGAGCCGTCGGCGTGGTCGAGGACGGCCAGGTCGGTGGCGAGCGTCATCGCCAGCTCGGGCAGCCGGAGCTCGTCGGGCAGGTCGGTCGGCACCCGCTCCCAGCGCCGCACGGCGTCGTAGGAGATGGCGCCGACCATCCCTCCCGTCAGCGGCGGCAGGCCGGGGATGGGCGGGGTGGCGAGCACCTCCATCGTGGCCCGCAGGGCCTCGGTGGCCGGGCCGGTGGTGGGCACCCCGACCGGGGGCTCACCGACCCAGTGCACCTGGCCGTCGCGCTCGGTGAGCGTGGCCCGGCTGGCGGCGCCGACGATCGACCACCGCGACCAGACCCCGCCGTGCTCGGCGGACTCGAGGAGGAAGGTGCCCGGGCGGTCGCCGGCGAGCTTGCGGTAGACCCCCACCGGGGTCTCGGCGTCGCCCATGAGCCGGCGGACGACGGGGATCACCCGCCGGTCCCGGGCGAGGACGCCGAAGACGTCCAGGCCGGGCCAGGTCTGGCCGTAGCCGAGGTCGGGCGTCCCCGGGCCGGGGGCGGGCCCGCTCACGGGGCGTCGTCCCCGACGACCGCGTCGAGGTCCCCGGCGTCGAAGCAGCTGTGGTCGCCGGTGTGGCAGGCCGCGCCCACCTGGTCGACGCGCACGAGCACCGCGTCGCCGTCGCAGTCGAGCGCCACCGAGCGCACGTGCTGGACGTGGCCGGAGGTGTCGCCCTTGCGCCAGTACTCGGCCCGGCTGCGGGACCAGAAGGTGACCCGGCCCTCGGTGAGGGTGCGGCGCAGGGCCTCGTCGTCCATCCACCCGAGCATGAGCACCTCGCCGCTGTCGTGCTGCTGGACCACGGCGGCGACCAGACCGGAGTCGTCCCGCTTGAGCCGGGCGGCGAGGGCGGGGTCGAGCGGGCTCGGGGAGGATGCGGGCACCGGGTCATTCTGCCGCGCCGGCCCGGCGGGGCCGGGACGGGGCCGGGTGGCGGACCGCGCCGGCCGGCGCGGCGGGCGGGCGCCGGTCCACGCCGACGGCAGCCGGCACGATGACGCCCCGCCTCCACACACGCTGGCGCAGCTCAGCGCATGCCGCACCCTGCGCAGGGCAGAACGACCCTGCGCTGAGCCGGAGCACCCCTCCGCCAACCCGCCCGCCCCACCACCCCGGCGTCTCCCGATCAGCGCACCGGCAACCCGTGCGCGCGCAGCGACTCCTTGACCTGGCCGATCGTCAGGTCGCCGAAGTGGAAGACGCTCGCCGCGAGCACGGCGTCCGCCCCGGCCTCGACCGCCGGCGCGAAGTGCTCCACCGCCCCGGCGCCGCCACTGGCCACCACCGGTATCGACACCTCCGCCCGGACCCGGGCGATGAGCTCGAGGTCGAAGCCGTCCCGGGTGCCGTCGGCGTCCATCGAGTTCAGCAGGATCTCCCCCGCCCCCAGCGTCTCCGCCCGCACGCACCACTCGACGGCGTCCAGGCCCGTGCCGGTCCGCCCGCCGTGCGTCGTCACCTCGAAGCCCCCGAGCGGGCGGCCCGCCTCGTCGCGGCGGCGGCGCACGTCGGCCGAGAGCACCAGCACCTGGGCGCCGAACCGGTCGGCGGTCTCGGCGATGAGCTCCGGCCGGGCGATCGCGGCTGTGTTGACGCCCACCTTGTCCGCGCCCGCGCGCAGCAGCCGGTCGACGTCGGCGACGGTGCGCACGCCACCGCCCACCGTCAGCGGGATGAACACCTCCTCGGCGGTGCGGGCCACGACGTCGTAGACGGTGTCGCGGTCGCCGCTGCTCGCGGTGACGTCGAGGAAGGTCAGCTCGTCGGCGCCCTGCTCGCCGTACCTGCGGGCCAGCTCCACCGGGTCGCCGGCGTCGCGCAGCCCCCGGAAGTTCACGCCCTTGACGACGCGCCCCGCGTCGACGTCGAGGCACGGGATGACGCGGACGGCGACGGACACGCGGCAAGCGTAGTCGCGCCACTAGGGTCGGTTCCCGTGTGGTTCCAGGGCACGGACCCGGCCGACCCGGCGGACGTCGCCGCCGTCCTCGCCGCGCTCCGTGACGCCGCCCCGCGCTGCGGCGGCACCGCCGTCGTCGCCGTCGACGGTCCGAGCGGCTCGGGCAAGACGACCCTGGCGCGCGGCGTCGTGGACGCCCTGGGCTGCCCCGTCGTGCACCTGGACGAGCTGTACCCCGGCTGGGACGGCCTCGCCGACGCCGTGCCGCTCCTCGTGGCCGAGGTGCTCGAGCCGCTGGCCCGGGGCGAGCGCGCGACCTACCGCACGTGGGACTGGGAGGCGGCCGCCTGGGGCGGGACCCGCACCGTGACGCCGGGTCCGCTGCTCGTCGTGGAAGGGTGCGGGTCCAGCGTCGGCGAGGCCGGCCGCCACGCCGCTGTCCGGGTCTGGGTAGAGGCCCCCCGCGAGGAGCGGATGCGGCGCGGCCTGGCCCGCGACGGCGAGGTCTACCGACCGCACTGGGAGCGGTGGGCCGCCCAGGAGGAGGCCCTCTTCGCTGCCGACCGCACCCGCGACCGGGCCGACGTGGTGGTCTCGACGGAGGGCCGGTGAGCAGCCCCGGCCGCACCCGGACACTGCGTGAGGGGCTGGCCCGTGGGCTGGCGCGGCTGCGTGACCGCTGGCCGCTCCTCGCCCAGATCGGGGTCGCGGTGTTCCTGTCGTGGTTCATCGCCGGCACCGTCCTCGGGCACGAGCAGCCGTTCTTCGCCCCGGTGACGGCCATCCTCGGGCTCGGGCTCACCTACGGGCAGCGGCTGCGGCGCATCGTCGAGGTCGCCCTCGGCGTGGCGATCGGGGTGCTGACCGGGGACGTCATCGTCCTGCTCCTCGGCGGCGGGGCGTGGCAGATGGCCCTCGTCGTGGTCGCGGCCATGGCCATCGCGATGGTGCTCTCCTCCGGTCAGCTCATCGTCATGCAGGCCGGGGTGCAGGCCGTCTTCATCGTCGCCTTCGTCGCCTCGGCCGGCGAAGGGCTCTCCCGGTGGCTCGACGCCCTCGTCGGCGGAGCGGTCGCGATCGTCATCGGCACCCTGGCCCCGACGGCCCCGATCACCCGGCCCCGGGCGCAGGCCGCCCGGGTCGTGCGGGAGGTCGCGGCCGCACTCCACGACGTCGCCACGGCGCTGCGCGAGCGGGACGCCGGCCTCGCCGCCGCGGCGCTGGACCGGGCCCGCGCCCTCGAGGGTTCCCTCACCGACCTGCGCACGGCCGCGGCCGAGGGGGTGGCCGTGGTCCGGCAGTCGCCGCTCCTGCGCCGCCACCGACCGCAGGTGGTCGCCGCATCCGAGCTGGTGGTCCCGCTCGACAGGTGCGTGCGGAACCTGCGGGTCCTCGCCCGGCGGGCGGTGGTCGCGGTGCGCCGTCGGGAGCCGGTGCCGGACCGGTACGTCGCGCTCCTCGACGAGCTCGCGCACGCGGCCGAGGACCTGGCCCGGGTGCTCGACGAGCACACGCAGCCGTCGTCCGGTCGGGCCGTGCTCGCGCGGGTGGCCGGGCGGTCCGCCCGGGCCGAGGGTGCAGGCCTGTCGGCCGAGATGATCCGCGGACAGGCCCGGTCGATGGTCGTCGACCTGCTCGTCGTCGCCGGCCTCGACGACGACGAGGCGATCCAGCTCGTCCCGGAGTCGCACCTGCCGTGAGCGTCCCCAGCCCCGACGTCCCCGTGCGGCCGCTGCCCACGTGGGTGGTCCTCACGGCTCTCGTCCTCGTGGCGGCGAACCTGCGGACCCTCGTGGCCAGCCTGCCGCCGCTCGCCGAGACGATCCGGGCCGACCTCGGCCTGTCGAGCGCGTGGATGGGGGTGCTCACCACGCTTCCAGTGCTCTGCATGGGCCTCCTGGCCCCCGTGTCCAACCAGGTGGCCCGGCGGGCGGGGGCGGCGGCCACCGTCGGCGCCGGCGCGACGCTGGTCCTCGTCGGTGTCGTGGTCCGCGGCCTGGGCGACGGCCAGGTCTGGTCGCTCTACGCCGGCACCCTCGTGGCCGGCACGGGCATCGCGTTCGCCGGCACCCTGCTCCCCGGGGTGGTCAAGGCCGTGTTCCCGCCGGCCCGGTCCGGGCTCGGCACCGGGCTGGTGATGCTCGCGATGATGGGCACGGCTGCGGTCGCGGCGGCCGCCGCCGTACCCCTGGCCGAGGCGCTGGGGTCGTGGTCGCGGTCGCTGCTGGCGTGGGCCCCGCTCGCGGCGCTCGCGGTGCTCGCGTGGTGGCCGGTGGTCCGCTCGGTGCACCACCACGCCCTCCCCGTGGAGCGACCGGCGGACGTCTCGCACGCGCTCCCCTGGCGCAGCGCGACGGCGTGGCTCCTCTCCGGCTTCCTCGTCGTGCAGTCGTGGCAGTTCTACTCCTCGCTCGCGTGGCTCTCGCCCACCTACGAGTCGCAGGGCTGGAGCGCCGCCGAGGCCGGGCTGCTGACGTCGGTGCTGACCGGCACCCAGCTCGTGTCCGGTCTCCTCGCCCCGGTCCTGCTCGACCGCAGCCACGACTGGCGCGGCCTCCTCGTCGGCGCCTCGGCCCTCACCGGCGCGGGGATGGCCGGGATCTGGCTGGCCCCCGAGGTCGCCCCGCTGGCATGGGTGGTCGTCCTCGGGCTGGGGCAGGGTGCCTGCTTCGCCCTCGCACTGGGTCTGGTGGTGCGGTTCAGCGTGACGCCCCGCGACAGCGCGCGGCTGAGCGCGATGGGGTTCCTCCTCGGGTACACGGTGGCGTCGGCGGGGCCGGCGTCGCTGGGGCTCGCCCTCGACCTCACCGGCTCCTACGCGCTGCTCTGGGCGCTGCTCACCGCCGTGGCGGTGCCGCAGCTGGTGTTGGCCTGGCGGCTGCGGCCCACGCTGGCCCGGGTGGGCGAACGGGCCGCCGCCGTCAGGTCCTGAGGTCGGCCAGCTGGCCGGTGTGCGCAGGCAGGTGCCGCGCGGCCTGCAGGTCCACGGCGAGCACGCCCCACGGCATCCGCTCGTCGAGCACCACCTCGCCGTCGTGGTGGAGGACGCACCGCACCGGGGTGGCCCGCTGCTGCGGACCGAGCCGGGCGACGGCCGCCATCGCCACCTCGGCGAGGGCGCGGCCGCGGGCGACCCTCGCGGCAGGGTCGGGCGTGCGGGCCACCTCGGCCGCGAGCACCGCCGGGTCCTGGCACACCGTGTTGCGGAACTCCAGATTTTCGCGGCCGTCGACCAGCGCATGGGCGACGGCGGTCATCGCGAGGTCGTTCAGGGCGACGTGGGCGAGCACCTGGTCGGCGTCCCACTCCCCTGCCGGCGCGGGGCCGAGGCCACCGCGCTCGGCCTCGGCGAAGAAGGCCGCGTAGGCGGCGCGCAGGGCGGTGAGGTCGGGGCCGTCGAGCGGGGGCTCGGCGACGTCGGCGAAGTGCTCGAGCACCGCTCCCCACGTGCCCGGACCGACGTACCCGCGCCGGCGACGCACGGCGTCCGCACCGAACCGCTCCCACCCGCGGTGCTCGAGCTCGACCCGCGTACCGCCGTCGTCGGGCAGGAAGCGCACCTCGACCTCGCTGGCGTCCTCGGCCGGGCGGCCGGGGTGCCAGCTGACGACGAGCCGGTGCGGCGGCTCCCACGCGAGCACCTCGCCCCAGACGGCCTCCTCGCCGTCGACCGAGCGCTCGACGAGGCGCCCGGCCTCGAAGGCCACCCCGCCCGCGCGGGCCCCGAAGATGCCGTGGGTCGGCAGCGGCCACCAGGCCCCCATCCGGTCGGTGAACGCCGCGAACGCCTCGTCGGCATCGCAGCGCACGAGGGCCGCCCGGAGCACCGGGGGCCTGGTCGTCGTCGGTGTGTTCATCGGTCCTCCTCGACGTGGGCGACGAACGCCGCGAGGGCGTCGTCCCAGAACCCGTCCACCCAGGCCCGCACGTCGGCGAACCCGTCGGGGCGGATGCGGTAGAGCCGGCGGGTGCCGGCGGGCCGGACGTCCACCAGCCCGGCGTCGCGGAGCACGCGCAGGTGCTGCGAGACCGCCGGCTGCGAGACGCTGGTGTGGTCGGTGATCTCGCGGACGCTCCGCTCACCATCGCGCAGCAGCTCGAGGACCACCCGGCGGGTGGGGTCGCCGAGCGCGTCCAGCGCCGTCGCCGCATCAGTCACGACTTATGATAAGCAGCAACCGATGGATACGGTCAAGGCTCCCGCCACACCTTCTTCTCCGGAGAAGGCTGCCCCCGTCATTCATGTGGATGACGGAGGCACGCAGCTGCGAACCCGTTCCTGCGGTGGGGCGTGCGGCGGGAGGGTGGTCACGACACACTGCCCGGGGCACGCACATGAATGATGCGGGCAGGGTTTGCGGGGCGCACTGGGTGCTGGGGCCGCGGCGGGGTGGAGCGCGCCGGCGGCGGGGTCGCGCGGCGAGCGCCGGCGCCGGCGGCGGTGGGTCCAGGGCGCCGGTGGGTCTAGGGCGCTGGAGGCGGCGTGCTGCGCCGGCGGGTCCACAGCGTGGCGAGCCGGACCGCCTCCTCGCGGCCCCGCTCGCCGTCGACCCGCTGGATCGCCATGACGGCGAGCACGTCGGTGTCGTCGAGCTCGAGCGTCACCCAGGGGTCACCCTCGGGGAAGCGCACCGCGAGGATCTCGTCCCACGCCACGGTGCGGGTGAGGAGGAGGTTCCGCACCCGCAGCCCCTCCTCCCCCGGCACCGCCCGGATCGAGGCGTACCGCCACAGGAAGGCGGCGATGGCGACGCCCAGGCCCAGCATCATCATCTGGTCCGGCCCCGTCCACGAGCCGAGGGCGCCCATCCCGAGCGCCACCAGACCGGTGAGCGCGATCGCCACGACGCCCATGACGAGCGGGACGACGCGGCCGCGGCGTGGGCGGAACGGCGCGTCGAGCGGTGTCCCGGCGGCCGTGCTCACAGCCGGCAGGCGCTGATGTCGGTGACGAGGATGGCGCGGGCCCCGAGCTCGTACAGCTCGTCCATCACGGTGTTGGTGACCGCGCGCGGCACCATCGCCCGCACGGCGGACCAGTCGCGGTTCTGCAGCGGCGAGACCGTGGGGCTCTCGAGGCCCGGGGTGATGTCGCAGGCGGCGTCGACGAGCTCGTTCGGCACGTCGTAGTCGAGCATCACGTAGTGCCGGGCGGTGATGACACCGAGCAGGCGGCGACGCAGCACCTCGATCCCGGCCTTCTCCTCGCTGCCCTCGCGGCGCACGAGCACCGCCTGGCTGCGCAGGATGGGGTCGCCGAAGACCTCGAGGCCCTGGCTGCGCAGGGTGGCGCCGGTCTCGACGACGTCGGCGATGACGTCGGCGACCCCGAGGGTGATGGCCGTCTCCACGGCGCCGTCGAGACGGACCACCTCGGCGCCCACGCCGTGGTCGGCGAGGTGCTTCTCGACCAGGCCGGGGTAGCTGGTGGCGACGCGGTGGCCGTTGACGTCGTCGAGCCGCGCGACGGTGCCGGGCCGGGCGGCGTACCGGAACGTCGAGGCGCCGAAGCCCAGCTCCATCACCTCGAGGGCCGCGGAGCCGGAGTCCAGGAGCAGGTCGCGGCCGGTGATCCCGCAGTCGACGGTGCCCGAGCCGACGTAGACGGCGATGTCGCGCGGACGCAGGTAGAAGAGCTCGACGCCGTTCGCGGTGTCGGCGACGACGAGCTCCTTGGAGTCGCGTCGGGTTCGGTACCCGGCCTCGCGCAGCATCTCGGCGGCGGGCTCGGAGAGCGACCCCTTGTTGGGGACGGCGATGCGGAGCATGGGTGGTCCTGTGGTCCTCGTGGTCTCGGGCGGTGCGGGCTCAGAGGTGGCGGTAGACGTCGTCGGGGGTGAGATCGGTGGCGAGCATGAGCACCTGGAGGTGGTAGAGCAGCTGACTGACCTCCTCCGCCGTGCGCTCGCGCCCCTCGTGCTCGGCGGCCATCCACACCTCGGCGGCCTCCTCGACGATCTTCTTGCCGATCTGGTGCACGCCGGCGTCGAGGGCGGCCACCGTGCCCGATCCCTCGGGCCGGGTGCGGGCCTTGTCGGCGAGCTCGTCGAAGAGGGCGTCGAACGTCTTCACGACGCACAAGGGTACGGCGCCCGGCGCCGGGGGCTGCGCGGCATCCCACTCCCGCGGGCTCTGGTCGCTGCCGCGGCGTCTGGTCACTGCCGCGGCGTCTGGTCGCTGCCGCCGGCTCTGGTCGCTGCCGCCGGCTCTGGTCGCTGCCCGCCGGCTCCGGTCGCTGCCGCCCGGTGGCGGTGCAGCGGCACCACCACCGGGCGAGAGCGACCAGAGCCCGGGGTGCCCGGCGTCAGCCGACCGGGGCCGGCTCCTCGGCCGAGGAGCCCTTGAGCGCCGCCTCGGCGCGGGTGACCTTGACCCACTGGCTGAAGCCGTAGAGGACGAAGGCGCCGTAGAAGATGTACATGACGGCGGTCGGGACGTAGCCGGTGGCGAAGCCGAGGGGGACGCCGACGAGGTCGACCCCGATCCACGCCAGCCAGAACTCGTTCCAGCCGCGGGCCATCGAGTAGGTCGCGACGATCGAGCCGACGAAGATCCACGCGTCGGCCCAGTAGAACCACCACGCGGGCGTCCAGAACGGGTTCGGCGAGAGCTGCCAGAGGTAGACGAAGGCCTGGTGCACGACGACGGTGCCGAGCAGCCAGCCCGCACCGACGAACAGGCGCTCCCGGCCCGTCATCCACCGTGGGCTCACCGCGGGGGCCGAGCCACCGCCGTTGCGGCGGCGGAACGCGGCCCAGGTGGCCCAGCCGTAGATGCTGACGATGATGAAGAAGACCTGCCGCCCCGCCTGGCCGAAGAGCGGGATCCGCTGGTCGGCGCCGATCGTGGCACCGATGTAGACGAAGAACAGCATGATGTTGGCGAGGATGCCCACGGGCCAGGCCCACACCTTGCGCTTCATGCCGAACCACGCGGACACGACGCCGATGAGGACGCCGACGACCTCGAGCACGTGGAGCTGGTACTGGCCGATGGGGATGCTGAGGTCGATCAGCTGCTGGAAGAGGTTCTGCGACGCGTCGGTCGCAGCAACGAGGGTGTTCATGAGAGGTGTTCGTCCTTCGGGTTCGTTGTGCTTCTCGGACGAACTCCGGGGGACTGTGCACCACGGGTGCCGCCGGGCTCACCGAGGAGCCGGCGCACCCGCCGTACGTGCTTCCTACCATCCGGACTTTCACCGTCGGTCCAGGAGTTCCACCTGGTCCACCGGCCGCTGGCTGCGGTCGGGTCGCGGACTGTCACCGCCGGCTCGGAGTTTCACCGACCCCGGAGCACGTGCTGCTGATGATAGTCAAGGCCCGGTGTCCGGTCACGGGCCGACGGGTGTGCGACCGCTCACCGATCGGTGCCGGGAGGTTCCCCGGGGACCGACGGCAGCGGATAACCGCTCGCGCCCCGGTGCGTCCAGTGCTCCCATGGGGGCCGTGACCGCGCCCTCCCCCGACCGGTTCCGCGCGCTGGCCCGCTCCGGCCCGTGGCGCTGGCGGACCCTGCACCTGAGCCGCGCGGACGCACGCGGCGGCGAGGTCGAGGCATGGGTCTCGCGACCGGGACGGATGCGGGTCGTCGCGCCGGACGGGGCCGTCCACCTGACCGTGGACCCGCCCCGTCGGGTGAGCGTCATCGGGCTCGCGGACCGCGCCGCCCACGACGTGGTCTGCACGCCCGTGTGCGACGTCCCGGTCGTGCGTGACCCCGACGGCTTCGTCGTCGACCGCCCGTCGGGCCACGTGGACGATGCCGACCCGATGTTTCGCGACCACACCTGGGTGGCGATGCTCGACCCGGTCGAGCTCGCCACGGGCACGCGGATCGACGAGCTCGCCGTGACGACCCGGCACGGGCGGCGGACCTGGTGGGCACGGATGGCGGCGGCCGACGACTACGAGCCCCGGTGCGGCTGCTGCCCGCTGCTCTGGGGGGCGGTGAGCGAGGCGCTGGAGGTCAGGAGCGGCGGGCCGGCCTGGCGGCTGTCCCACCCGGACGTGACCCACCCCGGCTCCTGGCTCCTGGGGCTGGACCTCGAGACCGCCGTCGTGGTGTCGTGCCACCCACTCGACGGGGACCGCGACGACCTCGGCTTCGACGTGACCCTCCACGAGGTCGATGCCGCGGTCGACGACGCGCTGTTCACGGTGTGAGGGCCGCCCTCGACGACGCCTCCGGCCGCCCGCAGGACCCCGGCCGCCGCGACCGTCCGTGGGTCAGGGGACGACGGCGACCCCGGCCGCCGGCTCTCCCGGGTCCGACGGCCCCTGCACCCGGGTCAGCGTGCCCGTTCCGTCCGCGAGCTGCTCGGCGAGCACGGGGTCGTCGACGGACCGGGCGGCGGTGAGGTCGTACCCCGCCAGCCGTCCCCCCCGCGCCGCGGTCCACACGGCGCACGCCCGCAACCACGGGGACGGGCCGTCGTCGACGGGCGCCTCGACGATCAGGCGCGAGGCGTCCGTCCTCCCCGACGGCCGCGGCCCCTCCACCGGCCCGGCGCGGTCGAGCCGCTGGAGCCGCTCCGCCGCGGTGAGCCGCGGGTCGAGCAGCCCGATGGCCAGCGCCGCGTCCTCCCCTCCCACGACGACGTCGAGCACCTCGACCGCGACCCCGACCTCGCCCTCGCCCGAGCCGAGGACGGCGAGGGCGCCGGCGAGCAGGTCCGTACCGTGCTGCGCGGTCAGGGCCGCGGCCAGCCGCGCCGCGTGGAGCTCGACGTCGTCGGTGAGGGCCCGCCGCAGCGCGCCGCCGTCCCGGCTGCCGTCGCCGCGGCTGCCGTCGCCGTCGCCGGCGCCGCCCTCGAGGGCGACAAGCAGGGCGAGCAGCGCCCGGGCACGGGCCACGTCGGCGCGCACCCACGCCCGCGCGGTCGCCTCGTCGACCGCGCCGGGGCCCCGTCCCGCGAGCGCCCGCAGCACCGCCAGGCCCAGCGCGGGGTCGGCGTGCGCCGCGTGCCGGACGAGCACGAGGTCGCGCTCGGGCGAGGCAGCGACCGCGCCCACGAGGCGGTGGACCCACGGCGCGGCAGTCGGTCCCGCCGTGGACAAGGCCTCGTCGAGGGCCGGCACCACCGCTGCCCCGAGGTCGCGGAGGGCGCCGGCGGCGGCCCCGGCCGTGGTGGGCTGGTGCAGCGCGGTGAGCGCGGGCCCCAGCGCCACGCCGGCGTCCTCGGCCGTCACCGCGGAGAGCGCCGCCGCCCGCACCTCGACGTCGCGGTCGGCGAGCAGCGCCGCGAGGAGTGGGGCCCTGTCCGCGGGCTCGAGCCGGCCGACGACGGCCGCGGCGCGGACGCGCACCCCGGACGTGGTGGAGCCCGCGGCCTCGGCGGCCTCACCCGTCAGCCTGCGGCGGGCTCCCTCGTCGCCCGCCGCCGCGAGGCCGGCCAGCGCCGCGAGGCGCACCTCCGGGTCCCGGTCGCGGGTCAGCGGCTCGAGCTCGGGCAGCGGGGCGAGCTGGTCCATCCCCCCGAGGACCTCGAGTGCGAGGCGGACCGCGCCGGCCTCGCCGCGCGCCGCGAGCCGCCGGGCCGCCACGACGTCCTCCGCCGTGGCCGCCAGCCGCGCCTCCTCGTCGAGGACGGGCCGGCGGTGGAGCGCGTCGACGAGGGCCGGGCGGTAGGCGCGGTGCAGGACGAACGCCGCCCAGCTCCAGGCCGCGCAGACCAGGACGGTCGCGGCCACGGTCACGGGCAAGGGGCGGGGCAGAAGGTTGACGAGCAGGATGACGACGCCGGAGATCCCCACGGCGACCGGCACCCCCATTCCCTCCACCGTCGCCTGGGCCTCCACCCGCGACGCGGGCGGCAGTACCTGGTACATCGCGTTCACCGAGGTCCGCGTCGTGCCGTCGGAGAGGGCCAGGTCGGCGATGCGCGCCGCCGACACGGTGAGCAGGAGGGCGAGCGAGTCCCCGCCCGCGACGGCGAGCACGAGCACCATGAGGAGCGCGAACAGGGTGACGACGACGGGGTTGGCCGCGATGCCCAGCCGCAGCCCGAACCGGCGCAGCAGCGGAGCGGCGAGCACCACGAGGAAGAGGATGATGACCGCGTTCATCACCGCGGTGTAGCCCGCCACGTAGCGGGCCAGGTCCTCGGAGTCGGGGAACCGGGCGACCGCGCGGTCCATGACGAGGTAGTCGGCGAGCTGCGAGCCGAGCGCCGACAGCACCTGGTAGCCGAGGATGAGGACGACGAACCGGCTGGCGAGCAGGCTCGCCAACCCTCGCCGCGCCGGCGCGGCGGTGGGCGGAGCCGGCTCCGCCGGCGGACGGACCAGCCGGTCCGCGTACCGCCGCCCGGTCACCCACACCAGCGCCGTGAACGCCCCCTGCGCCAACGTCGTCGGCAGCAGCAGCCCCTCGGTGCGACCGGCCCAGGTGATGAGCGGCCCCGCGAGCAGCCCCCCGGCGATGGCGCCGACCGGGAACCCCGCCATGATCCTCGGCATCTGGGCCTTGATGCCCGCGATGTCGAGGATCCGCCCGGCCTGCATGCCGACGAACACGAAGCCGAGCCCGATGAGCACCGCGAAGACGACGAGGAGCGGGCCGGAGACCCAGGCCCCCTCACCGTCGCGGGCCACGAGCCAGGCCCCGGCGAAGAGCGCGGTCGCCGCCCCCAGGACGGTCACGGCGACCGGCACGAGGTCGAACCGGCGGGAGGCGCGGGCGATGCCCGCCGAGACGGCCACCCCCGCGACGGCCACGAGGACGTACGTCACCGGGAGCCACCGGGCGCCGTACGCGGCGAGGAACATCGCGTTCGCGACGACCCCGAGCAGGGCCGCCGTGAACCCGAACGCGAACGTCTGGGCCGTGAGCCACCACACCGCGCCCCGCGTCGTCCGGGTCGCGCGGTCGGCGCCCTGCCCGCTCACCCGCCGTCCCCGGTCGCGGCGCCGCCGTCCCGCCGCAGCATCGTCACCAGGGTGCGGATGACACCCGCGGCGAGCTCCGGGTGGTCCACGAGCAGCTCGTCGAGCACCACCTTGTCGATCCGGAGCAGCAGCCCGTCCTCGAGGGCGCGGACGGTGGCCGAGCGCGGCTCGGGCACCAGGGCCGCGAGCTCCCCCACGGTCGAGCCCGGGCCCAGCTCGCGCAGCACCCTGCCGGCGTGGCTCGCGCGCAGCCGGCCCCGCACGACGACGAAGAGGTGGTCCTCGACCACCCCCTCGGCGATCACCTCGTCACCGGCGGAGACGGGCACCTCCTGCGCGCCGACCGCGACGGCCGCCAGGGTCCTGCCCGGCACCGCGGCGAAGAGGGGTACCGCGTGGAGGGCGACCACCCGGTCGACCACGGTCAGGGACGCCACGGCCCCGCCGCAGGCCGGCCGTGGCGCGGTGGCCGCGGCCGGGTCGCTGCCCCGCCGGGTCGCCGGGTTCCGCCGACGCCGGGCAGGAGGCGGCCGGGCCCAGCACGCCCCTCGCCGCTCACGCTCGCACGCTAGAGCCCCCTCGTCGGGCTGGCAATGACCCGGTCGGGCTACCGTCAGCCCTCGACCACGAGGCCGAGGGCGCGCAGGATGCCGCCCGCCCCCGCGGTGTCGACCCGCAGCCCGCGGACCCGGTTCTCGCCGGGGTCGACGAGGTAGCCGAAGGCCCCCAGGAGGCTGGCCTCGCGCAGGTCGGTGCCGGCGAACGTCGCCGCCCCGAGGTCGCAGTCGGTGAGCTCGGCGCGGCGCAGGTCGGCGCCGGCCAGGTCGACCTCGCGCATCGAGCAGTCGTGGAAGCGGCTGCCGGCGGCCTCGGCGTCACGGAACGACCCGAGGTCGAGGCGGCAGTGCTCGAAGTCCCAGGGCCGGGTCGAGAGCGGGGCCGGCGCCGCCCTCGCCCACGACACCGCGAGGGCCTTGCAGTCGACGAAGCGGCAGTCGGTGAAGCGGGAGCCGTCGAGCACGGCCATCGACAGGTTGCACCCGGTGAAGGTGCAGTCGGTGAAGACGCAGTCGCGCAGCAGCGCCTGCTCCAGGACGTTGCCCTCCAGGCGGCAGCCCTCGAGCTCCAGCGGTGGCAGCACCTCGCCGGGTGCCAGGTCCTCGGTGAGGTGGAGGTCCGCCGCGTAGCCCCCCGAGCCGGCGAGTCGGTCGGCGAGCGAGGGTGGGGTCACGGGTGCCCGTGGCGCACCGCGAGCGCCCGCAGCTCGTCGACGGCGGCCGCGGCCGACTCGGCGCCGTAGACGGCGGAGCCCGCGACGAAGACGTCGGCACCGGCCTCGGCGCACTGGCCGATGGTGTCCTCGGCCACTCCGCCGTCGACCTGCACCCAGATCTCGCCGCCGTGGCGCCGCACCGCCTCACGGACCTCGCGGACCTTCGGCATCTGGTCGGCCATGAACGACTGCCCCCCGAAGCCGGGCTCCACGGTCATGACGAGCACCATGTCGACCTCCGGGAGCAGCTCCTCGTACGGGGCGAACGGGGTGCCCGGCTTGATGGCGAACGCCGCACGCGCCCCCGCGGCCCGGATGGCCCGCGCGGTGGCCACGGGGTCGCCGGCCGCCTCGACGTGGAACGTCACCGACTTCGCCCCGGCCTCGGCGTAGGGCGGCGCCCACCGGTCCGGGTCGTCGATCATCAGGTGGCAGTCGAGTGGGATCGGCGAGACCTCGAGCAGTGCCTCGACGACGGGGAGGCCGAGGGTGAGGTTGGGCACGAAGTGGTTGTCCATGACGTCGACGTGCGCCCAGTCGGCGTTCGCGACGGCCTCGAGCTCGGACTGGAGGTTGGCGAAGTCGGCCGCGAGGATCGAGGGTGATATCTGCACCGGGTCACCCTAGCGAGGCAGGTGCGGAGCTCCCGCCGTCGTTCGAGCCGGCTCCGTCTCCCCAACCCCGGGAGGCGCAGGCCCGCACGTGGGCGATCCTCCACGAGCCTCCTTCGTCCCGGCGCAGCACGTCGGTGTACGAGTGGAGGTAGGGGGCCTCGCCGGCACCTCCGATCGTCGCCACCCCGTCGACCAGGGCGACGTCCGCCGTCACCAGCTCGACCCTGACGACCTCACTGCGGTGGCTCGTGCCTCGGGCCGCGCCGCCGAGGAACGCCGACAGCATCCCCTCCACCTCGGCACGCCCACGGGCCACCTCGCCCCGCGGGTCGACGACCGTGACGTCCTCGGTGAGGCACGCCAGCACCCCGGGGGCGTTCCCACGGGTCTCGGCCGTGTCGTAGGCGGCCTCGACGGCTCGCACCTGCTCGACGACGCGCTCCCGGTCCACCCGGCCACGGTTCCACGCCGTCCCTCGGGCGTCCACCCACGTGCGGCGCAGCACCGACGACACCCCGGGTGCCGCTGGTGCGGCCACGGCTCCCAGCGCCGCCCTCCGAACGGTCCGGCCGTCTCCACCGTCCGGCCGACGGGGGCGCCGTGCGCGGCAGTGCCGACGGGTGAGCGGTGCAGGCTGGCCACATGCCCGCAGTCCTTCGGTCCCTGCGCCGCGCCCTCGCCGCCGGGACAGCATGTGCCCTCCTCGCCGCGTCCGCCGTGACCACGGCGTACGCCGCGGTCCACACCGACCCGCGCCCGGAACGGACCTGGATGGTCGACGGGCCGGTCTACGCCTCGGCGGTCGTCGGCGACACCGTCTACCTGGGCGGTCGGTTCGCCCACGCCGTCTCGGCGTCGGGCCAGCGGCTCCCGCGGGCGGGCCTGGCGGCCTTCACCATCTCCACGGGCGAGCTCACGGCGTGGAGTCCCAGCGCCGACGGCACGGTGTGGGCGCTCGAGACCGACGGGACGACCGTCTGGGCCGGCGGTGAGTTCACCCGGATCGACGACGTGCCGCGGGAGCGCCTGGCCCGGATCGACGCGGCCACCGGCGCCCTCGACCCGCGGTTCGACGTCGGCGTCGACGACACCGTGCGGGCTCTCGAGCTCGACCACGGGATGCTCTACGTCGGCGGCCTGTTCACGAGGGTCGGCACGCGCGCCCAGGCACACCTGGCCAAGGTCAACGCCACCTCGGGCGCCGTCCCGCGCGGGTTCGCCCCCCGCGTCGACGTCAACGTGCGCGCCATCGTCGCGCCACCCAGCGGGGTCGGCAACGACGTGTACGTCGCGGGCAACTTCCGCGGCGTCAACGGGGCCATCCGGGGCCGTGCCGCCCTCGTCAGCGGAGCGACCGGGGCGGTGAAGCCGCTGGCCTTCTCCAACCCCGTGAGCGCCACGGTGCGAGCACTCGACATCAGCCCGGACGGCTCGTTGCTCTACGCGGCCGTGGGCGGCAGCTACAACTCCGCCGTCGCCTGGTCGACGGCAACCGGTCGACAGGTCTTCCGCCACGAGGTCGTCGGCGACGTGCACGACGTGCGCTACCACGACGGGACCCTGTGGATGGGCTTCGCCCAAGGGGCGCTCGACGACCCGGACGCCCGGGTGCGCGCCCTCGACGCGGTCACCGGCGTCCCCGAGGCCGGGTTCGCCCCGAGCACGGACAGCGAGTGGGGAGTGCGGACCATCGCCGTCTCCGACGGTGGCGTCGTGATCGGTGGGAACTTCACCCGGGTCGCCGGCGAGGTCCACCGCTACGTGGCCTTCTTCTCCGCCGACCTGACCCCGTAGACCTCGCGGCCGCACATCGGTGACGCCCGCGCCGGCGACGCTCAGCGCACCATGCGCAGCTCGACCAGGGGGAGGTGCTGGTTCGCCGTCTCCGTCCCGTCCTCGGTGAACCCGTGGCGTCGGTAGAAGGCGATGGCGCGGGCGTTGCCCCGGGCGGTCCAGAGCTCCGCGGGCTCGCGACCCACGGCCCAGTGGAGGAGCGCCTGTCCGAGGCCGGTGCCGAGGTGACTGCGCGCCACGTACAGACCCCAGACGGCCCGGTCGCGGACGGGGGCGACCCCGGTGTGCGCCCGGCCCGGGCCGGCCACCGACCAGGCGACGGGGACCCCCGCACCGTCGAACACGGCGAGGCGCCGCACGCCCGGCGGTGGGGGCTCCGCGAGCACCCGCCGCCACCGCAGGACCTGCTCCTGCGGGCCGTGCTCCTCCAGCCACCCCGGCGGCAGCAGGTCGACGTACGTGTCGACCCAGCACTGGTGGTGCATCAGGCCCAGCGCCTCGGCGTCGTCCGGCACCGGCTCGCGCCACACGAGGTCACCGTCAGCCACGTGACCTCCTGAGCAGGGCGAGGAACATCGCGTCGGTGCCGTGGACGTGCGGCCACAGCTGCACGTACGGCCCGTCGCCGAGCTCGGGCAGGGGTGCACCGGCGGCGTCCGTGAGCAGGGGCCGGGCGTCGAGCACCTCGACGTCGTCGCGCTTCTTGAGCACGTCGGCCACGACGAAGCGGGTCTCCGCGACGTGCGGGCTGCAGGTGACGTAGCCGACGACCCCGCCCGGGGCCACCGCGTCGAGCGCCGACGCCAGCAGCGCGCGCTGCAGCGGTCCGAGGGTCGCCAGGTCCGAGGGCTGCCGGCGCCAGCGGGCCTCGGGGCGGCGGCGCAGGGCCCCGAGCCCCGTGCACGGCGCGTCGACGAGGACGCGCGCGTAGGCGCCGGGCTCCTCGGCCCCCACCTCGCGCCCGTCGGCGGTACGCACCTCCACCGTGTGACCCGCCGCGGCTGCGTGCTCGGCCAGGACGTGGAGGGTCTGACGGACCAGGTCGGCCCGGTGCGGGCTCACCTCCACGGCGACGAGGTCGGCCATCTGCTGCACCGCCAGGCCACCGAGCACGCCGGCCTTGCCCCCCGGACCGGCGCAGAGGTCGAGCCACCGGGGCGGGAGCCCGTCGGCGACCTCGGCCGCCGCGAGGGCGAGCGCCAGGTGCTGCGACCCCTCGTCCTGGACCGCCGCCCGGCCCTCGCGCAGCGCGGCGATGCCGGCGGGGTCGCCACCGCGCAGGACCGCGCCGACGGGCGAACCCCGGCTGGGCTCGGCGTCGGCGGTGCGGACGAGCTCGTCCACGGTGGCCAGGCCGGGCCGGGCGACCAGGTGCACCCGCGGTGGCACGTTGTCGGCCTCGAGCAGGGCGACGAGCTCGGCGTCGACCGTCTCGGCGGTGGCCCGGCCGTGGCCGAGCAGCGCAGCTCGCAGGGCGGTGACCACCCACTCCGGATGGCTGTACCGCACGGCGAGGGCGGCCGTCTCCCCCGTCGGCCGGGGCGACCACGTCCCGCCAGCCGGCCAGGTCCCGTTCGGCGGCCCGTCGCAGGACGGCGTTGACGAAGCCGGCTGCACCCTGTCCCGCCACGCTCCGGGCCAGGCCCACGGTCTGGTCGGCCGCGGCGTGCGGCGGGACGCGCATCGACAGCAGCTGGTGGCACCCGAGCCGCAGGACGTCGAGGAGCGGCGGGTCGATCCGGGACGCGGGGCGGTCGGCGGCGACCTCGATGACCGCGTCGTAGAGGCCCTGCCAGCGCACCGTGCCGAAGGCGAGCTCGGTGGCGAAGGCGGCGTCACGCCCCTCGAGCCGGCGGCGCCTCAGGATCCTCGGCATCTCGAGGTTGGCGTACGCGCCGTCGGCGACCGCCCGCATCAGGGTGTGCGCCGCGAAGCGCGTGGGCTCGGCCCGGCGGGTGCGCTCCGAGGGGGCGGTGGCCGAGCGGCGGCGCGGCCCCCGGTGCGGGGGACGGGAGGGGCGGTCGGGCACCCGAGGAGGCTAGCGCCGTCCGCAGGCCGTGGCGATCCACGGGGTGCAGCTCGCCCGGGGCGACCCGGATGCCCGTGACCGCCCCGGCGCTCCTCGCGGTCACCCGGCACCCGGACGGGTTACGTCCGGGTGGAGCCCTACCGTGCCCTCATGGACCACCACGACGAGAACCACTCGGGTGCGACCGTGGAGCGGCTCGTGGCCCGCGACGTCAGTGCCCGCCAGGTCGACCTCTCCGGCGCCGACGCCCGGGAGGTTCGGCTGCGCGGCGCCCGGGTCACCGACGTCGACCTCACCGGCCTGCGGCTGCGCGAGGTGCTGCTCTCCGACGTCGTCGTCAGCGGCGCCTCCTGCGAGGGGCGGGTCGAGATCAGTGGCGACGTCGACGGCCTCGTCGTCAACGGGGTCGAGGTCGGGCCGCTCGTCGAGGCCGAGCTGCGCCGCCGGCACCCCGACTACGCGGCGATGAAGCCGACCGACGCCGAGGGGTTCCGCCGGGCCTACGCCGTCGTGGAGGAGCTGTGGGCGGGGACGGTGGAGCGTGCTCGGGGCCTGGAGCCGGCGCAGCTGCACGAGTCCGTCGACGGCGAGTGGTCGTTCACCGAGACCCTGCGCCACCTCGTCTTCGCCACCGAGTCGTGGGTGGGGCGGACCATCGAGGGCGACCCCTCTCCCTGGCACCCCCTCTCCCTCCCCTGGGACGGGATGCCCGACACCGAGGGCGTCCCGCGCGACCACGAGGCCCGGCCCGACCTCGACTCGGTGCTCGCCCTGCGGGCCGCCCGGATGGGGACGGTCCACCGCCTCCTCGACGGCCTCGTCGATGCCGACCTCGACCGGGAGGTCGTCGTCCCCGAGGGGCCGGGCTGGCCCCCGGCCGGCGATCGGTTCCCGCTGCGCGAGCCCCTGCTCGTCGTCCTGGGCGAGGAGTGGTGGCACCGACGGTTCGCCGAACGCGACCTCGACGTGCTCGAGCGCCGCGGCTGACGCCGCTCGCCGCGTCCGGGCGGCGCTCACCCGGCCGGCGCGGGCTCCTCACCGAACCCGAGCGGCTCACGCGTCATCCGGTAGGTCGCCCAGCGCAGCGACTCCACCGACCCGTCCGGCCGACGCAGCACCCGCAGCAGCTCGCCGCGCTCCATCCCGGAGGTCGTCCGGAAGAGGTCGGCCTCGACCCGCTCCAGCCCCCATGCCGGTCGCTCCGCCGACCACTCGGGCGACCGGGCCTCCAGGGCTCCGCCCCGGACGACCAGGTCCCAGGGCCGGCCCTCGGAGTACCAGCGGCCGAGCAGTGGCACCAGGTCGTCGGGCAGCTCGGTCCCCGGCCGCCACGGTTCGGGCTCCTCCGGATCCCGGTCCAGCACGGTGTCGACGAGCCGGGCCGCGAACGCCGCCGGGTCGCCGGGCGTCGTGGAGTTCATCAGCACGATGCCCGCGGTGCCGCTGTCGCGGTGGGTGAAGACGCCGGTGACGTGGCCGGGCATCCCACCCGTGTGACCGGCGAGCAGCCGCCCACCCGGCGAGCGGAGCAGGAAGAAGCCGAGCCCCATCCCCACCTGCCAGCCCTCGGTGTCGACCACGGCCCGGGGGCGGGTCATCTCCTCCATCGTCGCCGGCGCCAGCACGTCCTCGCGCGGGTCGGCCACGAACGCCGTCCACCGGGCGAGGTCCGCCGCCGTCGAGGCCAGGGCCCCCGCCGGCCCGCCGGCCCGCAGGTCCAGCACCGGCTCCGGGCGGGGCACGTCGTGCCACGGTGGGACGAGGTAGCCGTGCGCCCGGGGCCCGCCGTCGAAGCCGACGCTCGTGCGGGTCAACCCGAGCGGGTCGAGCAGGCGCGCCTGCAGCGCCTCGTGCCACGGGCGCCCGTCCACCGTCGCCACCACCTGCCCGAGCAGGGCGTAGACGAGGTTGGAGTAGTGCCAGGCGTCACCCGCCCGCAGGACCCGCTCCGCCTCGGCCACCTGGCGCAGCAGCCCGGCGTCGTCCGGGTGCTCGAGGGTGACCCAGACGTCGCCCACCGGCTCGCGCTGCATGCCGCTGACGTGGCTCAGCGCGTCACGGACGGTGACGGCGGGCGGGAGCCCGGGAAGGTGGTCGGAGAGGCGGTCCTCGAGGTCCAGGCGACCCTCGTCGCGCAGCTGCATGACCATCGTCGCGACGAACGTCTTGGTGTTCGAGGCCACGAGGAACTGGTCCTCGCGGCCGGGGGTGCGCTCGGTGCCCACCTCCGCGGTGCCCACCCCCGCCTCCCACAGCACCTCGCCCCGGCGGACGACGCTGGCGTGGATGCCGGGCACCCGGGCCGAGCGCTGGTGCTCGAGGACCGTGCGGCGCAGGAGGGAGGCGGTGGACTGGCGGACCATGCCCCGCACCGTAGGGCACGGTTCAGCCCAGGCGCTCCCCGGGCGCGATCCGCACGCCACGGGCCCAGTCGGCGGCCGGCATCGGCCGCTTTCCCGGCGGCGTGACCTCGTGCAGGCGGAGCGGCGCCGAGGCCGTGCCGACGTGCACGGCCTGCTTGGTGACGTGCAGCTCCCCCGGGGCGAGGACGGTCTCCCCAGCCGTCGGCTCGACGTGCCGTCCGAACGGCCCGACCCGCAGCCGCTCGTCGCGGAAGGTGGTCCAGGCGCCCGGCGCGGGGGTGCAGCCGCGCACGTGGCGGTCGACGACGTGCGCCGGCAGGTCCCAGCGGACCCGGGCGTCGTCGGTGGTGAGCTTCGGCGCGTGGCTGACGTCCTCGCTCGGCTGCGGCACCGCGTGCAGCGAGCCGTCCGCGAGCCCGTCCATCGTCGCGACGAGCAGGCCGGCACCGGCGTGGGCCAGCCGCTCCAGGAGCGTCCCGGCGGTGTCGTCGGGACGGATCGTCTCGGTCAGGGTGCCGAGCACCGGACCGGTGTCGAGACCCTCCTCCAGGACGAACGTCGTGGCGCCGGTGACGTCGTCGCCGGCCATGATGGCCCGCTGTACCGGAGCGGCGCCGCGCCACGCGGGGAGCAGCGAGAAGTGCAGGTTGACCCAGCCGTGACGGGGCACGTCCAGCGCGGGGCGCGGCACCAGCGCGCCGTACGCGACGACGGGACAGGCGTCCGGGGCGATCTCGCGCAGCCGTGCCCGGAAGCCCTCCTCGCGGGGGGTCCCCGGAGCCAGCACCTCGAGCCCGTGCTCGAGCGCGACCTCCTTGACCGGCGACGGGGCGAGCGTGCGGCCCCGTCCGGCCCGGGCGTCGGGACGGGTGACGACGGCGACGATGTCGTGCCGGGACGCCAACAGGGCCCGGAGGGACGGCACCGCGGTCTCGGGGGTACCGGCGAAGACGAGGCGCACCCGGCCGAGTCTAGGCAGCGGGTTCGGAGGTCAGGTCGTGGGATCCCGCGGGTCGACCCGGACGTGGACGGGGTCGGGCTCCTTGCGCGCCGAGGCCCGCGCGCGGAGGGCCGCGAGCTCGGCGGTGAGCGCCGGGCCGTCGGGGAGTGGCACGGTGAGCAGCGCCCGCCACCGCTCGTCGGCGCCGGTGGGCAACGGACCGAGGACCGCGGTGGACGGCGGCAGCCGCAGCTCGGCCAGCGCAGCGTCGAGCGCGGCCCGGGAGCCGGTGAGCGCGGCGAGCCGGGCCGTGGGGGGCAGCGCGAGCTCGCGCCGCTCGGCGACCTCGCGGGTGGCGAACCAGGCCGGGTCCCACCGGACGAGCGCCTCCACCGCCGGGATGCTCACACCGGTCGGTGTCCCGCAGAGCACGACGCGGCCGCCCTGCGGGCCGGGACGGACGAGGGCGGAGGCCGCGCACCATCGCCGCAGCGCCTCCTCGCCGGCGTCGAGCGTGGGACGGTCGAGCAGCGCCCAGGCGTCGAGGAGCAGGGCCGCGGCGTAGCCGCCGGGCGCGACCGGTTCGGCGCCCGGGGTGGACACGACGAGCCGGGGCCCGGCGGTGATTTCGTCGAGGACGGTGCCGGCACCGGAGCGCTCGACGGCCACACCGGGGAAGGCCCGACCGAGCTCCTCGGCGGTGCGCCGTGCCCCGACGACGGAGGAGCGCAGCCGGTGCTCGCCGCACGACGGGCACGAGAAGGCGGTCTCGACCCGGCCGCACCAGCGGCACGCCGGTGGCCCCTGCGGACCCGCGAGGGCCAGCGGCCCCGCGCACCGCGGACACCGTGCCGGCCGGCGGCAGTGCTGGCACGACAACGAGGGCAGGTACCCGCGTCGGGGCACCTGCACCAGCACCGGGCCGTGCGCCAGCGCCGCCTTGGCGGCCTCCCACGCCACCGTGGGCAGGTGCGCCGCCGCCACGGCGGGGTCGCGCTCGGCATCCCGGCCCTCCCCGGCGACCCGCACCGACGGCACGCTGCCCCGCACCGCCTGCCGGTCGGCGGCGACGCCGGTGAGGACCTCCCGCTCGACGAGGTCGGTGACCGCCGCCGACCGGACGAAGCCGGCCGTGAGCACCGCGGTCCCCTCGTGGGCGGCCCGCGCCAGCAGCACCTCGCGGACGTGCGGGTACGGCGCCCGCGGCTCGTCGAGCAGGTCGTCGCCGTCGTCCCACCAGGCGACGAGGCCGAGGTCGTGCACGGGCGCGAAAGCGGCGGCGCGGGTGCCGACGACGACGTCGACGTGCCCGCGCAGCGCCTTGAGGAAGGCCGTGTACCGGGCCTGGGGGCCCTGGTCGGCGGTCAGCCGCGTGTGCCGGCCCGGGCCGAGCACGTCGGCGAGCGCCGCCTCCACCCGCCGGACGTCGCGGTGGTCGGGCACGACCAGGACGCTCCCCCGACCCGAGGCGGCGGTTGCCCGCGCCGCCTCGGCGAGCAGGGCCGGCCAGTCCTCCTCCGGCTCGGTGGCGGGCAGGGCCAGCACGGCGGCGGTGGGCGACCCCCCGTCGGCGAGGTGGGCGAGGTAGGCCGGGCCGCCGGGCAGCCGGACCCAGGCCCGCGGGGCGTGCGCGGGCAGTGGAGCGTGGCCCGGCGGCGCCGAGGCCAGGGCCTTCTCCGCCGCCGCGTGGCGGGGCGGCACCGCGAGGCGCAGCATGTCGCCGACCGCCCCGGCACAGCGGGCGGCGACCGCACGCGCGGCTGCCAGCACCGCCGGGGAGAGCACCGGTTCGGCGGAGACCACCCGTCGGAGCGGCGTCAGCCGCCCGAGGTGCTCGGCCGAGGCGCGTCGCTCCACGACGAAGCCCGCGACGTCCTGGCCCGCGAACCGGACCCGCACCCTCACCCCGGGTACCGCCTGCGCGTCCATCGACTGCGGGACCGCGTACTCGAAGGGCCGGTCGAGGTGGGCCAGCCCGGTGTCGACGAGCACCGACGCCACCGGGAGGTGGGTGGTGGTGGGGTCCTCGCCGGCGAGCCGCCGCGGCCGGTGGCTGCTCGGCGCGATGAGCGCGAGCTGCTCGGCGTCGTCGGGGTCGGCCACGGGCCGAACCTAGCCGAGAGCGGGGACGGCCCCGCTCAGCCGTGCACCGCCCGGCGGAGGGCCTCCACGCGGTCGGTGCGCTCCCAGGTGAACCCGGCGTCGGGGCCCTCCTCGGTGCGGCCGAAGTGCCCGTACGCGGCCGTGCGTGCGTAGATGGGCCGGAGCAGGTCGAGCTGGTCGAGGATCGCGGCCGGGCGCAGGTCGAAGACGTCGGCGATGGCCTTCTGGATCCGGTCGACCGGCGCGTGCTCGGTGCCGAAGGTCTCGACGTAGAGGCCGACGGGCTGGGCGACACCGATCGCGTACGCCACCTGCACCTCGCAGCGACGCGCCAGGCCCGCGGCGACGACGTTCTTGGCGACCCACCTCGTGGCGTAGGCGGCGGAGCGGTCCACCTTGCTCGGGTCCTTGCCGGAGAAGGCACCGCCGCCGTGCCGGGCCATCCCGCCGTAGGTGTCGACGATGATCTTGCGGCCGGTGAGCCCGGCGTCGCCCATCGGGCCCCCGACGACGAACTTGCCGGTGGGGTTGATGTACGCCCGGTAGTCGTCGTGGCGCAGCGGGGTGCCGGCCGCCGCGAGGGCGGCGAGCACCGGCTCGATGACGTGCTCGCGGATGTCCGGTCCGAGCATCCCGTCGAGGCTGATGTCCTCCGCGTGCTGCGTCGACACGACGACGGCGTCGAGGGCGACCGCCTTCTCGCCCTCGTAGGCGATCGTCACCTGGGTCTTGCCGTCGGGGCGCAGGTAGGAGAGGTCGCCGCTCTTGCGGACGGCGCTGAGCCGCTCGCTGAGCCGGTGCGCGAGGAAGATGGGCAGCGGCATCAGCTCGGGTGTCTCGTCGGTGGCGTAGCCGAACATCAGCCCCTGGTCGCCCGCTCCCTGCTTGTCGAGCGGGTCGACGGCGCCGGTGCGCGACTCGAACGCCGTGTCGACGCCCTGGGCGATGTCCGGGCTCTGCTGTCCGATCGACACGCTCACCCCGCACGAGGCGCCGTCGAAGCCCTTGGTCGAGGAGTCGTACCCGATGGCGAGGATCCGCTCGCGCACGATCCGCGGGATCTCGACGTAGGCCTCGGTCGTGACCTCTCCGGCCACGTGGACCAGCCCCGTGGTCACCATCGTCTCGACCGCCACCCGGCTGCGGGGATCCTGCTCGAGCATGGCGTCGAGGATGCTGTCGGAGATCTGGTCGCAGATCTTGTCCGGGTGCCCCTCGGTGACGGACTCGGACGTGAACAGGCGTGCGGCCACGCGGACTCTCCTTCGGCGACGGACGGTTCCCCCCGGTCCTGGGTGGGAGACCGGACGCCAATCTACCGGCTCCTGAAAGACCGTCTCAGGCTTCATCCGGTGACCGGGCGAGGGTTCTGCGATCATGGGGCGCGTGTCCGACGGGTCCAGGGTTGAGGCTGCGCCGGAGGCTGCCGCCTCCGGGGCCGGTCCCGCGGACGAGGCGCTCTCGATCCTGAGCCGGGCCCAGACGCTCGCCGACCAGCTCCGCGCCGACGCCGACCGCGAGGTCGCGGCGATGCGCGCCGAGGCCACCCGGGTGCGCGAGGAGACCACCGCCGCCACCCACGAGCTCGAGGACCTCCAGGCCCGCGTCCGGACCGCGCGCGAGGAGTCCGAGCGCCGGCTGGAGGAGACGCGGGCCGAGGTCGAGATCATGCTCGCGGACGCCGCCGACCAGGCGTCGCTGCTGCGGGCCCGCGCCACCAAGGCCAGCGACGAGGCCATCGCCATCGCGGAGGAGCAGGCGGCCCAGGCGCTCGCCGACGCCCAGGCCCGCGCCGACGAGGTGCTCGAGCGTGCCCGCGCCGAGCACGAGAGCACGATGACCCGGCTCGGCGAGGAGGAACGCGCCCACCAGGAGCGCTGGACCCGCGAGCACGAGACGCACGCCGCCGAGCTCGCCGCGCTGCGGACCAGCACCGAGACGGACCTGGGCCGGATGCGGCAGGAGGTCCAGGAGTACGCCACCCGGCACCGGAGCGAGGCCGACGACGAGGTCGAGGGCCGGCTCACCGAGCTCGCCCAGCGGGAGGAGCGCAGCCGGCTCGAGCACGAGCGGCTGCTCGAGGAGGCGCGCGACCGGGCCGCCCGGCTGGTGTCGGACGCCGAGGCCGAGGCCGCCGAGGTGGTCGACGCCGCCGAGAAGCACCTGGCCTGGGCCCAGGGCACGGTGCGCGAGATCATCGACCGCACCGAGGCGGAGAACGCCGCTGCCACCCGTGCCCACCACCAGGAGCTCGCCGAGCGTGCCCGGACCCACCGGGAACGGGTGCAGACCGTCCTCGGCAGCGCCACGGCCAAGGCCCGCGACCGGATGGCCGAGGCCGAGTCGGAGTCGCGGCGGATGCGCGAGCTCGCCGCCTCCGTCCTCGCCGAGGCACGGGCCGACGCCGCCCGCACCACCGAGTCGGCGCGCCGGGAGGCCCAGCGGATGCTCGAGGAGGCCGGCCGTCGAGAGGCGGAGGCGAGCGCGCGCGCCGAGCGCCGGCTGACCGAGGCCGAGGACGGCGCCCGTCGGGTGCGCCACGGGGCGGCGGAGGACGTCGAGCGGATGCACCGCGAGGCGCACGAGTACCACCGCGCGGCCCGGGCGGAGATCGTCCGCGCGTCCGAGGATGCCCGCGAGCGCGCCGACGCGGTGCGGGCCGAGGCCCAGGCCGCCGTCGAGCGCGCCCGGGCCGAGGTGCATACACTCGCAGCGCGCCGTGACGCGATCACCGCTCAGCTCGGCGAGCTCTCCGGCGTCATCGAGGCCCTCGCCGTCCACGACGGGTCCCTGCGCGGCGAAGGCGCCCCCGAGACCACCGACCACGACCCCCACCCCCCTGCACAGGAGTCCTGATGACACAGCCGGAGTTCCCCACCGTCTTCCGCGGCTACGACCCCGTCCAGGTCGACCAGCACCTCGCCGACCTCCAGCAGGGCCTCGCCGCGGCGCGCCAGGAGGCCGAGGCGGCCCGCCAGGAGGCGGCGGCGGCCTCGGTGGAGCTGACCAAGGCCCGGCAGTCGCAGGACGAGCTGGTCCGCGAGGTCGACGACCACCGCCAGCGGGTCGCGGCGCTCGAGGAGCAGGGCCGCAAGGCGAGCAGCCCCGGCTTCACCGACCTCGGGGAGCGGATCGGCACGATGCTCGCCCTGGCCGACGAGGAGGCCGCCTCGCTGCGGGAGACCGCTGCCACGCAGGCCGAGGAGACCCGGCGCGCGGCCGAGCAGGAGTCCCAGCTCGCGCGGGCCGAGGCCGACCGGTACGCCGAGGAGGTCCGCAACCGGGCCGACACCGACGCCGCGAACGTGCTGGCCCGCGCCAAGGCCGAGGCCGACTCGATCATCGACGACGCTGCCCGTGAGGCCGCCGCCCGGCGCGAGGAGGCCGAGGCCTACTACGAGAAGCAGCGGGCCGCGGCCGCGTCCCAGGCGGCCGACTTCGAGCGCACCCTCGGCGAGCGCCGGGAGGCCGCCGCGGAGGAGTTCAACGCCCAGATGGCCAAGCAGGACGCCGCTCTCGCCGCCGTGCAGGAGCGAGCCGACGTCATGGCCCGTGAGGCCGACGAGGACCGTGAGGCCAAGGCCGCGGAGGGGGCCCGCATCCTCGAGGCCGCGCGCGCCGAGGCGGCCGAGCTGGTCCGCTCCGCCCGTGAGCAGGCCGAGCGGGTGCGCCGTGACTCCGACCGCGAGCTGGCCGCCGCCACCGCCCGTCGCGACAGCATCACGGCGCAGCTGAGCAACGTCCGCAACATGCTCGCCACCCTCGGTGGCCCGGCCGCCGCCGAGGCCCTGGCCGTCGAGGAGCCCGCCGAGGCGGAGTCGGAGGAGGACGAGGACGAGCCGACCGACGCGGACACCGACGCGGACACCGAGGCGGACGCCGCCGAGGCGGACGAGGCGGAGGCGGACGAGGCCGCCGCGTCGGACGACGTGGAGGCGGAGGCCGACGACAGCGAGGCCGACGAGGCCGCCGCGTCGGACGACGTGGAGGCGGAGGCCGACGACAGCGAGGCCGACGAGGCCGCCCCTGAGGCGGGCGCCGCCGCGGTGGCCGGGAAGCGCCAGCCCGCCCACCGCTGACCTCGGGGGCACCCGGCTCTCCGCCGGGTGCCCGCGACACGGACTCCGCGGTGGCGGGGGCGGCCGCGCCGGGCGGACGCCCTAGCGGAGCAGGTCGGCGACGACGTCCCAGACGCCGGCCGCGACCTCGGCCTTGCTCGCCGGTCCGATGCCGAGGACCTCGCCGCTCCCCGGGCGCAGCACGTGCACGGTGTTGTCGTCCTTGCCGAACGTCGTGTCGCGCCCGACCTCGTTGACGACGAGCACGTCGCAGCCCTTGCGGGCCAGCTTCGCCCGTCCGTGGTCGAGCACGCTCCCTTCGCCGTCGCCGGTCTCGGCGGCGAATCCCACGACGACGGGGGTGGTGGCGGCGCCGCGGGCGGCGACGAGCCCCGCGAGGATGTCGGGGTTGCGGACCAGCTCGACGGCGGGGGCCGACTCGTCCGGCGCGCCGCCCGGGCCCGGCTCGTGGGTCTTCTTGATCTTGTGCTCGGCGTAGGCGGCGGGCCGGAAGTCGGCGACGGCGGCGGCCATGACGACGACGTCGGACCCCTCCGCGGCCCGCTGCACCGCCTCCTGCATCTCCAGGGCGGTCTCGACCTCCACCACCCGCACCCCGGCGGGCGCGCCCGGACCGGTGGTGGTGACGAGGGTGACGTCGGCGCCCCGGGCGGCGGCCTCCGCCGCCAGGGCGTGGCCCTGCTTGCCCGACGACCGGTTGCCGAGGAACCGGACCGGGTCCAGCGGTTCGCGGGTGCCCCCGGCCGTGACGACCACCCGGCGCCCCGTCATCGACGCCGCACGGTGCGGCACCGCGGCGCGGGTCGCGGCCCGGGCCAGCTCTTGCTCGCAGACGGCGAGGAGCTCCTCGGGCTCGGGCAGCCGCCCGGGGCCGGAGTCGGGGCCGGTGAGCCGTCCCGATGCGGGGGGCACGATGTGCACCCCGCGTTCGCCCAGGGTGGCGACGTTGGCCTGCGTGGCCGGGTGCTCCCACATCTCGGTGTGCATCGCCGGTGCCATGACGACCGGGCAGCGGGCCGTGAGCAGCACGGTGGTGAGCAGGTCGTCGGCCTGCCCGGTGGCCGCCCGGGCGAGCAGGTCGGCGGTGGCGGGGGCGACGACGACGAGGTCGGCCTGCTGCCCGATCCGGACGTGCGGCACCTCGGTGATGTCGGACCAGACGTCGGTGTGCACCTGCTTGCCGGACAGCGCCGACCACGTCGGTGCCCCGACGAAGCGCAGGGCGGCCTCGGTGGGGACGACGGTGACGTCGTGGCCGGCCTCGGTGAGCAGCCGGAGGAGCGAGCAGGCCTTGTAGGCCGCGATGCCCCCGGCCACCCCGAGGACGACCCGCACGGGATCAGCCCTCGGCGGGCGGGGCGGGCTCGGAGGTCAGCAGGCCCTCGTTGATCTCGCGCAGCGCGATGGACAGCGGCTTCTCGTGGACCTCGGAGTCGACCAGCGGGCCGACGTACTCGAGCAGGCCCTCCTGGAGCTGGGCGTAGTACGCGTTGATCTGGCGCGCGCGCTTGGCGGAGTAGAGCACGAGCGCGTACTTGGAGTCGGCACGCTCGAGCAGCTCGTCGATCGGCGGGTTGGTGATGCCGATGGGGTTCGCGGTGGTTCCGGACACGCGTCAGTCTCGCTTCGCCTCGGGTACGGGGGTTGCCATCAATGATACGAGTTCCTCGCCCGCCCGCTGAACGTCGTCGTTCACGAGGGTCACGTCGAACTCCTCGGCGGCAGCGAGCTCGCCCCGGGCGGTGGACAGCCGCACCCGCCGCTCCTCCTCGTCCTCGGTGCCGCGACCGACCAGCCGCCGGACCAGCTCCTCCCAGCTCGGCGGGGTGAGGAAGACGAACAGGGCCTCCGGCATCGCCGCCCTGACCTGCCGCGCCCCCTGCAGGTCGATCTCGAGCAGTGCCGGGCGCCCGGCCTCGAGCACCGCCTCGACGGGGGCCCGCAGCGTGCCGTACCGGGCGCGGCCGTGCACGACGGCCCACTCGAGCAGCTCGTCGTCCGCCACCATCCGGGCGAACTCGGCGTCGGAGACGAAGTGGTAGTGCACCCCCTCGACCTCCCCGGGGCGCGGACGGCGGGTGGTGGCCGACACCGACACCCACACCTCCGGATGGTGCTCGCGCACCCACGCGGCGAGGGTGCCCTTGCCCACGGCGGTCGGCCCGGCGAGGACCGTGAGCCGTGAGCGGCCGCTCACGCGCCGAAGCGGTGGAGCAGCGCGGCGATCTGGTTCTGGCCGAGGCCGCGCACGCGGCGGCTCTCGGAGATGCCGATCTCCTCCATGATCTGGCGGGCGCGGACGCGGCCGACGCCGGGCATGGACTCGAGGAGGGCGGAGACGCGCATCTTGCCGATGACGTCGTTGCTCTTGCCCTCGTCGATGACCGCGGCGAGCGAGGCACCGGAGTGCTTGAGCCGGTGCTTGACCTCCGCACGCTCACGTCGGGACGCCGCCGCCTTCTCGAGGGCGGCGGCACGCTGTTCCTGGGTCAGCGGAGGGAGTGCCACGGAGGAGTCCTTGGTCGACGTGCGGGCGCTGGCTTCTCAACGTCCGGCTGTACGCCGCGACTGTATCGCGCCGGAGCCGGCTTGGCACCGTCAGGTCTGGGGGGTGGCGCCGAGGGCCCGGAGGGCCTCCGCGGCAGCCCGCGCGGCCCGCCGCACGGCCACCACGTCGGGCCCCGCCGCGAGCACCTCGCGGCTGCTCGTCCCGAGGACCTGCGCCAGGGCGGGACCGAAGGTCGCCCGCAGTGTCGCGGGGGTCCCGCCCTGGGCACCGAGGCCCGGGGCGAGCAGCGGCGCGGCCGACCCTGCGAGGTCGAGGCCGAGGTCGTGGACGGCCGCCCCGACGGTGGCGCCGACCACCATCCCGACGCTGCCCAGGCGGCCCGCGGCCCGGGCCGTGGCGTTGTCGCCGGCGACACCCTCGACGACCGAGGCGGCGACCGTCCGGCCGTCCCGGACGGCGTGCTGGACCGAGGCGCCCTCGGGGTTGGAGGTCAGGGTGAGGACGAAGACCCCACGGCCGGTGGCGGCGGCGAGGTCGAGCGCGGGGCGCAGCGACTCGTAGCCGAGGTACGGGCTGAGGGTGAGGGCGTCGGCGCGCGCCGGTGACTCCTCGGACAGGTAGGCCTGGGCGTAGCCGCCCATCGTCGTGCCGATGTCGCCGCGCTTGGCGTCCAGCAGGGTGAGGGTGCCGGCCTCGCGCAGCCCGCCCAGGGTCCGCTCGAGGACCGCTACCCCCCGGGAGCCGAACCGCTCGAAGAAGGCCGACTGCGGCTTGACGCAGGCCACGGTCCCGCCGAACGCCTCGACGCACGTCATCGCGAACCGCTCGAGGCCGTCGACGGTGTCGGGCAGACCCCAGGCACCGAGCAGGGCGGCGTGCGGGTCGATGCCCGGGCAGAACGGGCCGTGCTCGTCCATCGCGGCGCGCAGCCGGTCTCCGAACGGGGTCGGGCTCATGGGCGGGCCATCCTCTCGTGGGCGATGCCGACGACGTCGGCGACCCGTCCGAAGCCGTGCCGCGCCACCTCGGCCCCGAGCTCGTCGAGCACGCGGCGGGGCGCGCTGGGGTCGTTGAAGGTCGCCGTGCCCACCTGGACCGCCGAGGCGCCGGCCGCGAGCAGCTCGAGCGCGTCCCGGCCGGTGCGCACTCCCCCGACCCCGATGAGCGGAGCGGTGCGGCAGCGTGCCGGCGCGCATCGCGGCGGTCACCTGGTACAGCGCGCGGACGGCGACCGGCCGCACGGCCGGCCCGGAGAGGCCCCCCGTGACGCCCGCCAGCTGGGGCCGCAGCCGGTCGGTGTCGATGACCATGCCGAGGAGGGTGTTGATCATCGTCAGGCCGTCGGCCCCGGCCGCGAGGGCGGCCGCGGCGATGGCGACGATGTCGGTCACGTCCGGGGTGAGCTTGGCGAAGACCGGTGTTCCGGTGGGCAGCCGGTCGCGGACGATGGCGACGACCCGCTCCGAGGACACGGCGTCGCAGGCGAAGACCAGCCCGCGGTTGGCGACGTTGGGGCAGGAGATGTTGGCCTCGACCCCCACGACCGCACCGAACGCCGGGCTCTGCGCCAGCCGCGCGGCGACCTCTCCGAACTCCTCGGCCGTGTTGCCGGCGACCGAGACGAGCACCCGGGCCCCCACCGACTCCAGCCACGGCAGGTCCTCGGCGGCGAAGGCCTCGATGCCCGGGCCCTGCAGGCCGATGGAGTTGAGCATGCCGGACGCCGTCTCGGCCATCCGCGGCGTGCCCCGGCCCGAGCGGGGGTCGCGCATCACGGTCTTGGTGACGAACGCGCCCAGCTCGGAGACCGGGAAGAACCGGTGCAGCTCGCGCCCGTTGGCGGCGCACCCCGACGCCGTCATCACCGGGTTGGGCAGCGTCACCCCCGCGAGGGTGGTGGCGAGGTCGACCATCAGTGGCCCCCCGCCCGCGGCGCGCCGAGGGCGTCGTCCGGAACCCGGCCGATGCCGTCCTCGAAGGCGTCCCAGCGCACCCGGTCGCCCCGGAACACCGGGCCCTCGACGCAGGAGCGGACCATCCGGGTGACCCCGTCGTTGCCGGTGACGGGCAGCACGCAGGTCATGCACACCCCGACCCCGCACGCCATCGACTCCTCGACCGCCACCTGGGCGACGGCGCCGTGCCGCTCGGCGACCTCGGTGACCGAGCGCAGCATTCCCATCGGGCCGCAGGCGTAGACGACCCCCGCCGAGGTGCGGTCCACGACCTCACCGAGCACGTCGGAGACCCACCCGCGGCGTCCGGCGGAGCCGTCGTCGGTGGTGACGGTGACGCCGTCGGCCGCACGCCGCGCCTCGACGACGCCGAAGAGCCGGTCCTCCGAGGCGGCGCCGAGCACCATCTCGGTGTGGCAGCCGCGCGCGCGCAGCTCCTCGGCGAGCCAGAACAGCGGCGCCGAGCCGTAGCCGCCGCCGACGAGGACGCACGCCGCGGGCTCGGCGGGCAGCGGGAACGGCCGGCCGAGCGGGCCGACGACGTCGACCGGGTCGTGCGGCCGAAGCCCGGCGAGCCACACGGTGCCCGGCCCGTGGGCCGCCACGACGACGTCGACGGTGCCGCCGTACGTGCCCGAGGGCTTCACCTTGTGGATCGAGAAGCAGCGCCGCAGCAGGTGGGCCGAGGTGGGCCCGCCGACGGCGAGGGCGACGAACTGCCCGGGGTGGGCGAGCTCGGCGACACCGGGGGCGACGATGGTGAGGTGGTGGTAGGCGCCGGCCCTCCGGGTGGCGATGAGCTCGCCGGACACCTGCACGACGCCGGCGCTCACGCCCCGTCCCCCACGCCGTAGAGGTCGAGGGCGGCGGCGTGCTCCTGGAGCGAGGCCACGCCGAGGTCGTCGTGCTGCACCGCCTCGATCGCGAGCACCGCCGCGGCCAGCTGCTGCACCGTCGTGACGATCGGCTTGTCCATCGCCGTCGTCGCGGCCCGGATGGCGTACCCGTCGGCGCGCGTCGTGGGGCTGGTGCCGCTCGGGCTGTTGACGACCATGTCGACCTCGCCGGCGTTGATGTGGTCGACCACGGACCGGCCCCCCTCGCCCCGCTGGGCGTGCTTGAGCACGACGTCGGCCTCGATGCCGTTGCGGCGCAGCACCTCCGCGGTTCCGGTGGTGGAGAGGATCCGGAACCCGAGGTCGACCAGGCGCTTGACGGGGAAGATGATCGCCCGCTTGTCGCGGTTGGCGACCGAGACGAAGACCGTGCCGGAGGTCGGCAGCCCGCTGATCGCGCCGAGCTGGGACTTCGCGAAGGCGCGGCCGAAGTCGTGGTCGATGCCCATGACCTCGCCGGTCGAGCGCATCTCGGGGCCGAGGAGGCTGTCGACGACGAGGCCCGTCGGCGGTGCGGAAGCGCTTGAACGGCAGCACCGCCTCCTTGACCGACACCGGGGCGTGCGCCGGCATCCGACCGCCGTCGGTGTGGGCCGGCAGCACCCCCTCGGCCCGCAGCTCGGCGATGGTCGCGCCGAGCATGATCCGGGCCGCGGCGTTGGCGATCGGCACCCCGGTGGCCTTGGCGACGAACGGCACGGTGCGCGAGGCCCGCGGGTTGGCCTCGAGGACGTAGAGGACGTCCTGGGCGAGGGCGAACTGCACGTTCATCAGCCCGCGGACGCCGATCCCCTCGGCGAGCCGCAGCGTCGACTCGCGCACCCGGTCGAGCTCGCCGCCGCCCAGCGTCACCGGGGGCAGGGCGCAGGCGGAGTCGCCGGAGTGGATGCCGGCCTCCTCGATGTGCTCCATGATCCCGCCGAGGTACATCTCCTCACCGTCGTAGAGCACGTCGACGTCGATCTCGATCGCGTCGTCGAGGAAGCGGTCGACGAGCACCGGGTGCTCGGGGCTGGCGACGGTGGCGCGCTCGACGTAGGCGCGAGAGCGCCTCGTCGTCGTAGACGATCTCCATCCCGCGGCCGCCGAGGACGTACGAGGGCCGCACGAGCACGGGGTAGCCGATCTCGCGGGCGATCTCGACCGCCTCGGGGGCGCTGTAGGCGGTGCCGTGCTTGGGCGCGGGCAGCCCCGCCTCGGCGAGCACCCGCCCGAACGCCCCGCGGTCCTCGGCGAGGTCGATGGCCTCGGGCGTGGTCCCGACGATCGGGACGCCGTTCGTCCTTGAGCGCCCTGGCCAGGCCGAGCGGGGTCTGCCCGCCGAGCTGGACGACGACCCCGGCGACGGGCCCGGCCTGCTGCTCGGCGTGGACGACCTCGAGGACGTCCTCGAGGGTCAGCGGCTCGAAGTAGAGGCGGCTGCTCGTGTCGTAGTCGGTCGAGACCGTCTCCGGGTTGCAGTTGACCATCACCGTGTCGTAGCCCGGCGTCGCGCAGGGCGAAGCGACGCGTGCACGCACGAGTAGTCGAACTCGACGCCCTGGCCGATCCGGTTGGGCCCGGAGCCGAGGATGATGACGGCCTCGCGCTCGCGCGGCGCGACCTCGGTCTCCTCGTCGTAGGCGCTGTAGTGGTACGGCGTGCGGGCGGCGAACTCGGCGGCGCAGGTGTCGACGGTCTTGTACACCGGGCGCACGCCGAGGGCCTGCCGGACGCCCCGCACGACCGCCTCGGGCATCCGCCGCAACGAGGCGAGCTGGGCGTCGCTGAAGCCGTGCCGCTTGGCCAGGCGCAGCAGCTCGGGGGTCAGCTCGGGCGGCGCTCGGCGACCTCGACGGCGACCTCGTTGACGAGCTGGATCTGGTCGAGGAACCACGGGTCGATGCCGGTGGCCGTCGTGGACCTCCTCGACGGTGAGGCCGCCGCGCAGCGCCTGCTGCACCTGCACGATCCGGCCGTCGGTGGGCCGGCGGGCGGCGTCGAGCAGCGCCCGCGGCCTCGTCGGGGCCGGGCGCAGGGCCGTCCCAGTGGAAGCTGCTGCCGGCCTTCTCGAGGCTGCGCAGCGCCTTCTGGAGGGCCTCGGTGAAGCTGCGGCCGATGGCCATCGCCTCGCCGACCGACTTCATCGTCGTCGTCAGCGTGTCGTCGGCGGCGGGGAACTTCTCGAACGCGAACCGGGGCGCCTTGACGACGACGTAGTCGAGGGTCGGCTCGAAGCTGGCCGGCGTCTCCCGGGTGATGTCGTTGGGGACCTCGTCGAGGGTGTAGCCGATCGCCATCTTCGCGGCGATCTTCGCGATCGGGAAGCCGGTGGCCTTCGACGCCAGCGCCGAGGAGCGCGAGACGCGCGGGTTCATCTCGATGACGATGACCCGGCCGTCCACCGGGTCGACCGCGAACTGGATGTTGCAGCCGCCGGTGTCGACCCCGACCTCGCGGATGACGGCGATGCCGATGTCGCGCAGCCGCTGGTACTCGCGGTCGGTGAGGGTGAGGGCCGGCGCCACGGTGATCGAGTCGCCGGTGTGCACGCCCATCGGGTCGAGGTTCTCGATCGAGCAGACGACGACGACGTTGTCGGCGGTGTCGCGCATCAGCTCGAGCTCGTACTCCTTCCAGCCGAGGATCGACTCCTCGAGGAGCACCTCGGTGACCGGGCGAGTACTGCAGGCCGGCCCCGGCCATGCGGCGCAGCTCGGCCTCGTCGTGGGCGAAGCCGGAGCCGAGGCCGCCCATCGTGAACGAGGGCCGCACGACGACCGGGTAGCCGAGCTCCTCGGCCGCGGCGAGCACCTCGTCCATCGTGTGGCAGATGACCGAGCGGGCCGACTCGGCGCCGCAGCGCTCGACGACGCCCTTGAACTTCTCGCGGTCCTCGCCGAGCTGGATGGCCTCGACGTTGGCGCCGATGAGCGGGCAGTCGTACTTCTCCAGGACGCCGCGCTCGTGGAGCGCGATCGCGCAGTTGAGCGCGGTCTGCCCGCCGAGGGTGGCGAGCACGGCGTCGGGCCGCTCCTTGGCGATGATCTTCTCGACGATCTCGGGGGTGATCGGCTCGACGTAGGTGGCGTCGGCGAACTCGGGGTCGGTCATGATCGTCGCCGGGTTGGAGTTGACGAGGACGACCCGGATGCCCTCCTCGCGCAGCACGCGGCAGGCCTGGGTGCCGGAGTAGTCGAACTCGCAGGCCTGGCCGATGACGATCGGGCCCGGAGCCGATGACGAGGACGCTCGTGATGTCGTCACGCTTCGGCATCAGGCCACCCCCGCCCTCGTCGTGCGGCGGTTCGCTCCATGAGGTCGACGAACCGGTCGAAGAGGTAGGCGGCGTCGTGCGGGCCGGCCGCCGCCTCCGGGTGGTACTGCACCGAGAACGCCGGCACGTCGAGGCACTCCAGGCCCTCGACGACGTCGTCGTTGAGGCAGACGTGGCTGACCCGCGACCCGGCCGAACTCGGTGTCGGCGTCGCGGTCGAGCGGGGCGTCGACGGCGAACCCGTGGTTGTGCGCGGTCACCTCGACCTTGCCGGTCGTGCGGTCCATGACCGGCTGGTTGATGCCGCGGTGGCCGTACTTGAGCTTGTACGTGCCGAACCCGAGCGCCCGGCCGAGGATCTGGTTGCCGAAGCAGATGCCGAAGTACGGGATGCCCGCCCGCAGCACCCCACGGAGCAGCTCGGCCTGCTGCTCGGCGGTGGCCGGGTCGCCGGGGCCGTTGGAGAAGAAGACCCCGTCGGGCTGCACCGCGCGCACGTCGTCGAGCGTCGCGGTGGCCGGCAGCACGTGCACCTCGATGCCGCGATGCGCCATCATCGCCGGCGTCATCGACTTGATGCCGAGGTCGACGGCGGCCACGGTGTACCGCCGCTCCCCCACCGCCGGAACGACGTAGGCCTCCTTCGTCGCCACCTCGGCGGCGAGCGCCGCCCCCTCCATCGCCGGGGCGGCGGTGACGCGGGCGAGCAGCTCCTCGGGGGCGCGGCGGCGTCGGCTCCGGAGAAGATGCCGACCCGCATCGCGCCCCGCTCGCGCAGGTGACGGGTCAGGGCGCGGGTGTCGAGGTCGCAGATGCCGACGACGCCCTGGGCCGTCGAGCTCGTCCTCGAGGGTTCGGCGGCTGCGCCAGCTCGACGGCCGGATCGCGGGGTCGCGGACGACGTAGCCGGCGACCCAGATGCGGCCGGACTCGTCGTCCTCGTCGTTCCACCCGGTGTTCCCGACGTGGGGGGCGGTCATGACGACGACCTGGCGGTGGTAGCTGGGGTCGGTGAGGGTCTCCTGGTAGCCGGTCATGCCGGTGGAGAACACCGCCTCCCCGACGGTGGAGCCGCGGTGGCCGTAGGCCCGGCCGCGGAAGGTGCGCCCGTCCTCGAGGACGAGGACGGCGGGCTCGCGGGTCATCATGCGGTGGGTGCTCCTTCGCGCGCGGTCACGCGGCCGCGCAGGACGGTGGTGTGGACGGCCCCGGTGAGGGTGCGCCCGTGCCAGGGGTTGTTCCGCGCGAGCGACTGCGAGGCGTCACGGTCGACGGTGACCGTGGCGCCGGGGTCGACGAGGACGAGGTTGGCGGGCTCGCCGGGCGCGACCGGGCGGCCGTGGCCGTCCAGGCCGGCGATCCGGGCCGGCGCGACGGACATGACCCGGGCCAGGTCGGCGAGGCCGAGTGCGCCGCCGGTGACGAGGAGGTCGTGGACGACGGAGAACGCCGTCTCCAGCCCGAGCATCCCGAACGCGGCGTCGACGAACGCGTGCTCCTTGTCGTGCCGGGCGTGCGGGGCGTGGTCGGTGGCCACGGCGTCGACGGTGCCGTCGAGGAGCCCCTCGCGGAGGGCGTCGCGGTCCTCGTCGGGCCGCAGCGGCGGGTTGACCTTGAAGACCGGGTCGTAGCCGGCGAGCAGGTCGGTGCCGAGGGCCAGGTGGTGCGGGGTCACCTCGCAGGTGACCCGGATGCCGCGGGCCTTGGCCCACCGGACCACGTCGAGCCCCTCGGCGGTGGTGACGTGGGCGACGTGCACCCGGGCGCCGGTGTGCTCGGCGAGCATGACGTCGCGGGCGATGATGCTCGCCTCGGCCACCGGCGGGCCAGCCCGGCAGGCCGAGCCGCCCGGAGAGCTCCCCCTCGTGGCAGCAGGCGCTGGAGCCGGCGAGCGCGGGGTCCTGGCTGTGCTGGCTGATGACGCCGTCGAAGGCGCGCACGTACTCCAGCGCCCGCCGCATCACCCGTCCGTCGGCGATGCACCGCCCGTCGTCGGAGAACACCCGCACCCCGGCCCGGGAGCGGTGCATGAGGCCGAGCTCGGCGAGCTCGGCACCCTCGAGCCCCTTGGTGACGGCACCCACCGGCTGGACGTCGACCAGCCCGCAGGCCTGACCGAGCGCGTGGACGTGCTCGGCGGCCTCGGCGGTGTCGGTGACCGGGGTCGTGTTGGCCATGGCGAGCACCGCGGTGTACCCCCCGACGGCGGCCGCCCGCGAGCCCGAGGCCACGGTCTCGGCGTCCTCCCGGCCGGGCTGGCGCAGGTGGGTGTGGAGGTCGACGAACCCGGGCAGCGCGACGAGCCCCTCGACGTCGAGTCTGTCGAGGCCGTAGGCGTCTTCGACGGTGCCCACCTCGGTGAGGTAGCCCTCGCGCACGGCGAGGTCGCCGCGCCGCTCGGTGCCGTCGTCGTCGAACCAGGTGGCGCCGGTCAGCAGCAGGTCGCTCATGCCGCCACCTCCTCGCCCGCGAGCAGGTGGTAGAGCACGGCCATCCGCACCGCCACCCCGGCTGAGACCTGGTCGAGGATCAGGCTCTGGGCCGCGTCGGCGGCGTCGGCGCTGATCTCCAGGCCCCTGTTCATGGGGCCGGGGTGGCAGATGACCACCTCGGGGTTGGCGTCGACGAGCGCCCGCAGCCGGTCGCGGGTCAGCCCGAAGCCGACCGTGTACTCGCGCGCCGTCGGGAAGAAGCCGCCGCTCATCCGCTCCCGCTGCACCCGGAGCATCATCACGGCGTCCGGTCCGCTCGCGAGGACCTCGTCGAGGTCGTCGGTGAGGGTGAGCCCGTCGGCCTCGGCCCACGGGCCGATGCCGCTGGGCATCAGCGTCGGCGGGGCGACGCAGGTGACCTCGGCGCCGAGGGTCCGCAGCGTGATGGCGTTGGAGCGGAACACCCGGCTGTGGGTGAGGTCGCCGACGATCGCGACGTGCCGGCCCTCGAGACTGCCGATCCGCTGCTCCATCGTGTAGGCGTCGAGCAGCGCCTGGGTGGGGTGCTCGTGGGTGCCGTCGCCGGCGTTGACGACGCTCGCGTCGACCCACTGGGCCACCTGGTGGGCGGCGCCGCTGGCCATGTGGCGCATGACGACGCAGTCGACCGACATCGCGTCGATCGTCATCACCGTGTCGCGCAGCGACTCGCCCTTGCTCGTCGAGGAGCCCTTGCCGGTGATGTTGATCGTGTCGGCGCTCATCCACTTGCCCGCGATCTCGAAGCTGCTCCGGGTGCGGGTGGAGTCCTCGAAGAAGAGGTTGATGACGGTGCGGCCGCGCAGCGTCGGCAGCTTCTTGACGTCGCGGCGCTGCACCTCGTGCATCTCGGCGGCGGTGGCGAGCAGCATCCGCACGTCGTCGCGGCTGAGGTCGGCGCTGGAGAGCAGGTGCTTCACCGGACGCCTCCTTCCGGGGTCGAGGGGCTGCCCGCGCGGGTCTCGCCGACGGCGATGGAGACCGAGTCCTCGGGGACGTCGTCGACGCCGGCGAGGCGGACCATCACCCGCTCGGTGTGCGAGGTGGGGAGGTTCTTGCCGACGTGGTCGGCGCGGATGGGCAGCTCGCGGTGGCCGCGGTCGACGAGCACGGCGAGGCGCACCGCGCGGGGCCTGCCGAGGTCGGAGAGCGCATCCAGGGCGGCCCGGATGGTGCGGCCGCTGTAGAGGACGTCGTCGACGAGGACCACGACCCTGTCGTCGACGCCCGCGGTCGGGATGCGGGTGGGCATCGGCGCGCGGGTGGGCTGGTGGCGCAGGTCGTCGCGGAACATCGTGATGTCGAGCTCGCCGGCGGGCACCTCCACCCCCTCGAGGTCGCCGAGGAGGCCGGCGAGCCGCCGGGCGAGCTCGACCCCCCGGGTCGGGATGCCGAGGACGACCAGGTCCTCGGCGCCCTTGTTGTGCTCGACCACCTCGTGCGCGATGCGCCGCAGCGCTCGGGCGATGTCGGGAGCGGTCATCACGGCGCGGGGAGCACCGGACCCCTCGGGTGGGTCGGCGGGCAGCGTGTCGTCGGCGCGCGTCATCCGCGTGCGACCTCCTTCCCTGCCTCACTGGACAGGTCGTTAAAGGACGTCTGGCGGGGTCACTCTACGACGTGGTCGCCGCCGTCGCCGACAGCGGCCCGCGGGTCGGACGGTGTCGCCGTCAGGGAACCGGCGGGAGGTCGTCGTCCCACGACCGGCCGGGACCGAGCCGCCGGTCCAGCTCCAGCCCGTGGTCGCTCGCGACCCGCCGCACTCGTGCCAGGAAGGCAGCCAGGTCACCGGGGTCCGTGCCGAGCCGGCCGTCCTCGGGACCGCCGTCGACCACCACCACCACGGCATCGACGCCCTCGTGACCGGGTACCCGTTCCAGCCGACCCACGGCCACCCACCACCGGCCCCCGGGTCCGACCACGTCACCGGGTCGGCACCGTCCCCGAGGAGCGTGCCGTCGAGTGCCAGCGCCGCCAGCACCTCCCTCGCCGCCTGCTCCGACATCGGCACCGGGCGTCGGAACAGCCCCCGCCGCGGCAGCCGCAGCATGTAGGTCTCCCAGGGACAGCCGGTGGCGATGATGCTGCGAGCCCGGTCCTCGTCGGTGCGCAACAGCCGCGCCCTGACCTCGAGGAGGACCTCGGACAGCGCATGGTGCGCACCTCCCGGTCCGATGGTGTCCCACGCCCCGAACACCGCGCCGACCACCGGAACCTGCGCTCCGTGCTCGTTCGAGAGGACCGGCTGTCCCTCGAAGGGACCGGCACCGGGCGCCCACGAGATGCCGAACGGACGCCCGGCCACGAGGAGGTCGCCTCCGTGAACGGCCAGGGCATCGGCCACGGGGAGGCATGCCTCGGGCACGTCCGCGACCGTGCCCCGCATCATCCACGCGTCGGCCCACACCGGACGTGGGTCCACCGGCAGCAGCGCAGCACCCTGACGGGCCGGAGGCAGACGGCGAAGCGCCTCGTCCAGCCCACTCAAGCCCTGCGGGAGGTGCGCGAGGGGGCCGCTCGAGGCCGTCAGGAGCTCCCACCGTTCACGGGCTGCCTCCAGCGCCGCACCCAGCTCGTCCCCGTTCACCGCATCCTCTCCTCGTGGACCTCGTCCCTCACTCCGAGTGGATGACGGCCTTGATGTCGTGTGTCTCGAGACAGCCGAGGAGCTCGGCCGAGACGCCCATGCTGCCGTATCGGGAGTGACCGATGACGTGCCACACGACCTCGGACACCTCACCGACCGACCTTGGCCAGGACCTGGCCGTCGCGCTGGCACCGTCGGATCTCGTTGCCGTGGACCGGGGGACCCGGTCTTGACCTCGTGAACCCGCACGGAGCTCCCGGAGACCGCCTCCATCCCCTCGTACTCACGATAGGGCCCCGGGTATGCCAAGGGGTCACCGTGCACGGCCGGCGCGGCGGGCGCCCCGCCGACGGCCCACGCGAAGCTCACTCGTCGAGGTTCGGAACCCCGCCGGCCTCCCGGAACCCGGAGCAGAGCACCCGGAGGTGCACGATGCGCCCCTCCTCGGTGCGGTAGTAGGCCTGCTGCTCGACCGTGAAGTCGCCGTCCGGCGTCCGCACAGCGAAGCGGTAGGCCACCCGCTGGGTGTCCTCCACCGGCTCACCGTCGACCACCTCGACCAAGCCGACGATGTCGTCCTGCGGCTCGAACCAGGATCCGAAGAGGATGTCGGCGACCGCGGCGGACGTGCTCGCCTCCCAGGCCCGGCCCGGGGTGAGGGCTCGGAAGTCCACGTCGTCGGCGAGGACGTCGATCACGCCCGGTCGGTCCTTGCCCGACACCGCGCGTGCGAACGCACTGCCCTCGTCCATGGTGATGATGCCCCTTTCCGCCGACCTGCAGGTCCCACGGTGGCCCACTGCCGGCGCGGCGGCAAGGGCCCTCGACGCTCCCGGGCCGTCGCCGCCCGTCTCATTGCATAAGCAACCTCTATGGTTCCCCAAAGTGTCTGTGATGTAGTTGTGTTCCCGTCCCCGCGACACCGAGGAGGCTCCTCGTGCACCCGACACCCACGACATCCGCCCACGGTGCTGCGCCGTGCGCCGAGCCCGACGCCGCGGAGGGGGCCGGCGGCGAAATGCCCGCGAAGGCGACGGAGGTGGAGGCGCGGCGCCGCTGGCTGGCGACGGCGGCCTGGCCGGAGGTGGCCTTCGCCAACGCCTGACCCCTTTCGCCTGAGCGACGACCCCGCGATGATCGGTGGACGGGGTCGTCGCCGGGCGGCCCGATGACGAAGGGGTCCACCATGGCGCACACCTACGGCATCACCGAGGTCGTCGGCACGTCGACGACGTCGCTCGACGACGCCATCCGCGGTGCTGTCGCCCGCGCGAACAGCACGGTGCGAGGGCTCGACTGGTTCGAGGTCACCGAGATCCGCGGGCACCTGGAGGACGGCGCCATCGCCCACTACCAGGTGGGCCTGAAGATCGGATTCCGGCTCGAGGACTGACGGCGGCGGGCCGAGCGCCGGTCGGGTCAGGCGAGGGTCGGCTTGACCTCGGCGAGCCGGGCGAGCAGGCCGTTGACGAAGCGCGGGCTGTCGTCGGTCGACAGCTCGGTGGCCAGGCCGACCCACTCGCTGATCGCGACCGGCTCCGGCACGTCCTCCGAGAAGAGCACCTCGTAGGCGCCGAGCCGCAGGATCGACCGGTCGACGGCCGGCATCCGCTGCAGGGTCCACCCTTGGGCGTAGGTGGTGATCAGCTCGTCGAGCTGGGCCCCACGCTCGACGACCCCGCTGACGAGCGTCACCGTGAGCTCGGGGAGCGGGTGCTCGGTGACCGGGGCGGCGAGCCGCTCACGCAGCAGGTCCGCGGGTGCGACGCCCCGCTGCTCGGCCTCGAACAGGAGGTCGAGGGCGCGCTTGCGGGCCTTGGTGCGGGCACCCACGGGTCAGTTGGCCCGGCCGAGGTAGGAGCCGTCGCGGGTGTCGACCTTGATCTTCGTGCCCTGCTCGAGGAACAGCGGCACCTGGATCTCGGCGCCGGTCTCGAGCGTCGCCGGCTTGGAGCCGCCGGTGGAACGGTCGCCCTGCAGGCCGGGCTCGGTGTAGGTGATCTCGAGGACGACGGAGGCGGGCAGCTCGATGTAGAGGACCTCGCCGTCGTGGCGGGCGACGACGGCGTCCTGGTTCTCGACCATGAACTTCGCGGCGTCTCCCACGGTGGCCGGGGTGACCATGATCTGGTCGTAGGTGTCGGGGTCCATGAAGACGTAGTCCGTGCCGTCGTTGTAGAGGTACTGCATCGTCCGCTTGTCGACGTTGGCCGTCTCCACCTTGACGCCGGCGTTGAAGGTCTTGTCGACGACCTTGCCGCTCATGACGTTCTTCAGCTTGGTGCGCACGAAGGCCGGGCCCTTGCCGGGCTTGACGTGCTGGAACTCCACGACGGTCCACAGCTGGCCCTCGATGTTGAGCACCAGGCCGTTCTTCAGGTCGTTGGTCGTCGCCACGTTCTCGGTGTTCCTTCAGGTCTCGGGGCCCGCCGTGCGGGCGCGCGTCACCCCCGCGAAGGGGGTCGGGGATGCCGCCATCGTACCGCCGCGACGCCGCTCCCCCGACCACGCGAGGAGGCCCCGCCGCCGCCGACCCGAGCCGCAGCCTCTGGCCGCTCCCGCCGGCTCTGGCCGCTCCCGCCGGCTCTGGCCGCTCCCGCCGGCTCTGGTCGCTCCCGCCGGCTCTGGTCGCTCCCGCCGGCTCTGGTCGCTCCCGCCGGCTCGGCGTCGCCGTTGCCGCTCCCGCCGGCTCTGGTCGCTCCCGCCGGCTCTGGCCGCTCCCGCCGGCTCTGGTCGCTCCCGCCGGCTCTGGTCGCTCCCCCGGCCGGCGCTCCCGCGGCTCCTGCTGCAGCAGCACCGCCACCCGGCGAGACGGACCAGAGCCCACGGCTCGGGTCACGAGCCAAGACGTCGGGGGTCGTCCAGCCACGCGCTCCTCGGGTCCGGGCGCACACCCTGCTCGGCGAGGATGCCGAGCATCCGGTGCTCGTCCCGTGCGTCGGCCCAGACCCATCGGGCGACTCTCCGCTGGCGGCGCAACCGGTCCTCGCGCACCTTCTCCCGCCAGAGCACCGCCGAGGCCAGCTCGGGGTCGGCGTCCTCCGGCACGCCGTACTTCACCCGGCCGTCGAACTCCCCGTAGACGCCGGGCCAGCCGAAGTCCGTGAAGCCCACGAGGCCGTCCTCGTCCACGACCTCCACCTGCAGGTCCGGGCGCGGCACCCCGCGCCGGAACATCACCGCCCGCGAGAGGCTCTCGCCCGCGGACATCGAGCGCGCATCGGCCAGCTCGGTGACGACGCGGGCGGCAGGTCGCCCCCGCACCCGCGGGGGGACGTCGTCCGCGGCCTCCACAGCTCGGCCCTCGTGCACATGCCGTGCCTCAGCGCGTGGTCGGCGGCACAGAGCGCCGTGGCGAACGACCCGGTGCGGGCCAGGTCGACGACGGTCCGCGCGACCCCGGTGACCCTGATGCCGGCGACCACCTCGCCGTCCGTGGGCCGGCCGACGTGGATGTGGACGCCCGAGGAGCCTCGGGTCCTCGGCCCCGTGGCGAGGGCGGTCGCGTGGTCGGGCCAGGCATCCACCCGCGGTAGCCCCCAGACGGCCGCCGCGGATGACAGGACCCACAGGTGGGAGCCCGGCGATCGGCACGTGAGGTCGGTGGCGTGGACGAGGGCGGCGTGGCGCTGCTCGGGGGTCAGCGACGCCCAGAGCGCGCCGTCGACCCACATGCCGCGGCGGACGTGGTGCCACCCCGAGCGCCCGGGCTCGATGCCCACGTCGCGCAGCTGACGACCGCTCCGGAGCAGAGCGGGGTCGAAGGGCGTTGGAGCGGCACCACCGAGCACCTCAGGACCATGGCACGGACGCCGCAGGGCCGCCGGGCGTCATCCACAAGCCTCCCGATCGGGCCCGTCCCGGTCGGTGCGCACCCCCGGGGCCGAGGCGCATCCACGGGGCACGTCGCATCCCCGGTCGGGGCCCGGCTCTGGTCGATCTCGCCGGATGGCGGTGCAGCAGCACCATGACCCCGCAGCAGTGACCAGAGCGGGCAGCAGTGACCAGAGCCCGCGGGCAGCGTGACGTGGGAGCCGGCTGCCGAGTCTGGTCGATCTCGCCGGATGGCGGTGCAGCAGCACCATGACCCCACACGAGCGACCAGAGCCCGCAGCAGCGACCAGACCCCGCAGCAGCGACCAGAGCCCGCGGGAACGACCAGAGCCGGGCCGGCGACAGCGAGCCGGGCGCCGGCCGGCAGCGGCGGGGGGCGACGAGCGCTCGCGGGTCAGGTGGGGCTGATGGCGGCGTAGGCCGCGCGCAGCAGCGCCTCGTCCGGGCCCTCGAGCCGGGTCGGGCCGGGCGACGTCCTCGAGCACGACGAAGCGCAGCAGCGCCCCCCGGGACTTCTTGTCGCGGCGCATCGCCGTGAAGAGGTCGTCGAAGCGCCCGCCGCGCGTCGGCCGTCGGCAGCCCGACGGACGTCGAGCACGCTCCCGGTGCCGGTCGACGACGGCGGCGTCGAGCACACCGGCCGGCCGGCCAGCTCGGCGACGAACACCATCCCGACCGCCACCGCCTCGCCGTGCCGGCGCCGGTAGCCCTCGACCTGCTCGACCGCGTGGCCGAGGGTGTGCCCGTAGTTGAGGACCTCCCGCAGCCACGACTCCCGCAGGTCCTGGGCGACGACGTCGGCCTTGACCCGGACCGCCCGCTCGACGAGCTCGGCGAGGTGCGCCCCCTCCGGGCTCGGCCGCCCCGGCCGGGTCGGCCTCGACGAGGTCGAGGATGCGCGGGTCGGCGATGAACCCGGCCTTGACGACCTCGGCCAGACCAGCGACGAGGTCGGCGCGCGGGCAGCGTCGCGAGCACGTCGAGGTCGCACAGCACACGCCGACCGGCGGGTGGAACGCGCCGACGAGGTTCTTGCCCTCGGCCGTGTTGATGCCCGTCTTGCCCCCGACCGCGGCGTCGACCATGGCGAGCAGCGTCGTCGGGACGTGGACCACCGGCACCCCGCGCAGCCACGTGGCGGCGACGAAGCCGGCGAGGTCGGTGACCGTGCCGCCGCCGACGGCCACGACGGCGTCGCTGCGGGTGAAGGCGTGCTGCCCGAGCTCGGCCCACAGACCGGGCGGCGACCTCGCGCCGTCTTGGCCGCCTCCGCGTCGGGCACCGCCGCGTCGCGCACGACGAGCCCGGCGGCCTCGAGCGCGCCGCCCCACGCCGCCGCGTACCGGCTCGACCGCCGGCGCGGGTGCACGAGCAGCACCTGGCGCACGCCGGCGGGCAGATGGTCGACGCCGCCGGCCGAGCAGCCCCCGCCCGACGAGGACGTCGTAGCTGCGTCGCCGACCGGCGATGCGTCACCGGCTCGCTCACGGCGCCGCCCGCCGAGCGTCCGAGGACCCCCTCGGCCGCACCTCCTCGCGGCGTGCGCCCCGCGGTGTCGACCACGTGCGTGGCGACCCGCTCGTAGACCGGCCGGCGCTCCTTCATCAGCCGCACCCACGACGCGCGCGGGTTGACCGTGAGCAGGGGCCGGGACCTGTCGAAGCCGATCCGCTTGCGCGGCGTCGGCGATGCCGACGTCGAGGAAGACGACCGTGTGCCCGGCGAGCAGCGGCTCGCGTGAGCGGGTCGACCGGCGCCCCGCCACCGAGGGCCACGACGCCCGGCTCCTCCGCGAGGGCCGCGCGCCGCCTCGGCCCGCTCGAGCGTCGCGGAAGGCGGCCTCGCCGTCGACGACGAAGATGTCGGCGATGCGGCGGCCCTCGCGCGGCCTCCACGGCGGCGTCGGTGTCGTGGAGCGCCACCCCGAGGCGCTCGGCCAGGCCGCGCCGGTGATGGTCTTGCCGGATCCGGGCGGCCCGACGAGGACGACGCGCGGCATCAGTCCTCCCACGTCCGCATCGACTCGGGACGGCGGCGAGGTAGGCCCGGTGGTTGCGGGGGGTCTCGGCCACCGTGTCGCCGCCGAACTTCTCGAGGCACGCCTCGGCGAGGACGAGCGCGACCATCGCCTCGGCGACGACCCCGGCGGCCGGCACGGCGCACACGTCGGAGCGCTGGTGGATCGCGTGGGCCGGCTCCTCGGACGGTGACGTCGACGGTCTCGAGCGCGCGCGGCACGGTGCGAGATCGGCTTCATCGCCGCCCGCACCCGCAGCACGCCCCCGACGGACATCCCGCCCTCGGTGCCGCCTGCGCGGCCGGTGCGGCGGCGGATGACCCCGGCGGCGTCGCGGGTCCATCTCGTCGTGCGCCTGCGAGCCGCGGCGGGCCGCCGTGCGGAACCCGTCGCCCACCTCGACGCCCTTGATGGCCTGGATGCCCATCAGCGCGGCCGCGAGCCGCGAGTCGAGGCGTCGGTCCCAGTGCACGTGCGAGCCGAGACCGGGCGGCAGGCCGTCGGCGACGACCTCGACGACCCCGCCGAGGGTGTCGCCGTCCTGGTGGGCGGCGTCGACCTCGGCGACCATCGCGGCCGACGCCCTCGGGTCGAAGGCGCGCACCGGGTCGGCGTCCAGGGCGGCGACGTCGCCGGCGGACCGGGAGCGCGGCGTCGTCGGGCGTCCCCGCGGCCCCGATGGCGACGGTGTGCGAGACCAGCCGGATGCCGTAGGCCTGCTCGAGGAAGCGGGCGGCGACCGCGCCGAGCGCCACCCGCGCGGCCGTCTCGCGCGCCGAGGCCCGCTCGAGCACCGGGCGGGCGTCGTCGAACCCGTACTTCTGCATGCCGACGAGGTCGGCGTGCCCGGGCCGGGGCCGGGTCAGCGGCCGGTTCCGCGCGAGCTCCTTCTCGGCGCCCACGTCGTCGGCCGCGGCGTACTCCGCTGCCGGCACCGGGTCCGGGCTCATCACCGTGCGCCACTTCGGCCACTCGGTGTTGCCGATGCGGATGGCGACCGGCGACCCGAGGGTCCGGCCCGAGGCGGACGCCACCGAGGATCTCGACCTGCGTCCTGCTCGAACTTCTGCCGGGCCCCCCGCCCGTAGCCGAGGCGGCGGCGGGCGAGCGCGGCCGCGACGTCGGCGGTGGTCACCTCGACCCCGGCGGGCAGGCCGTCGATGGTCGCGACGAGCGCGGGCCCGTGCGACTCCCCGGCGGTCAGCCAGCGCAGCATGGCCCGAATCCTTCCACGGCCCGCTCAGCCGCCCGTCAGCACGGTCACGATCTGGTCGGTGAACCCGATCGCCCACCCAGGCCCCGAGGCACATCGCCGGCCCGTAGGCGATGTGGGTCTTCCGGCCCGCCCGGCCGAGCACGAGCAGCAGCGCCGCGCCGAGGCCGCCGAGGAGGAAGCCGGCGGCCATCCCGAACACGAGCGGCCCGCGCCCGAGCCAGCCGAGCACCGCCCCGATGAGCGGGGCGAGGCGCACGTCGCCGCCCCCGACCCCGCCGCCGGGCAGCAGCGAGAGCAGGAGGTAGAAGCCCGCCCATGACGGCGAGCCCGACGAGGGCGCTCAGCCAGCGGCCGTCCCCGGTGGCGAGGCCGGCGACGACGAGGAGCACGGCGGTCCACGCCGAGGCCGGCACGACAGGCCCACCGGGCAGGCGGTGCACGTCGAGGTCGATCCACGTCAGGCCGGTGGTCAGCCAGGCGAAGAGCAGGTACGCGGGCAGCGCGGCCCAGCCGCCCAGGTCGCCGACCGACCCGTGCCAGGCCGGCGAGCAGCCCGGTGAGCGGGCCGGTCCACCACGGCGACCCAGGCGGGTGCACCGCCTCGTCCTCGGGGATGCGGTAGCCGCCGCGTGGCGAGCTCCCTACCGGTCAGGTGGCCGACGACGCCCATGCACCAGGGCCGCGGCGAGCACGGGCAGCCAGGCGGTCACGCGGCCTCCATCGCCGCCCGCGCCCGCGGCCGGCATCGCCTCGAGCGGCGCCGGCGCGGCCCGGTGAAGAGCCGGAACTGCTCCGCCGCCTGGTGCACGAGCAGGTCGAGGCCGGAGACGACGGTCATGCCGGCCGCGGCCGGCGGCCGCGGGCCACCGGGGTGGCCACCCGGCGTACACGACGTCGAGCAGCACGCCGGGGTGCTCCGGCGGGACGGTGGCCGCCACCGCGTCGGACGCCGCGGGCGGCACCGTGGAGACGACGACGTCGTCGCGCGTGGTCCGCCACGCGTCGATCCCGGCGACCGAGCCGCTACGCACGCCGATCCCGAGGTCGAGCGCCCAGGCCAGCAGGTCGGCGGCCCTCGCGGTGTCTCGGGCCCGGACCGTGAGGGTCGTGACGCCGAGCCCGGCGAGCGCCAGCACGGCCGCGCGGGCCGTGGCGCCCGCGCCGATGACCAGCGCCCGCTGCGGGGGGCCGGGCAGGTGCGGCAGCGAGGGCCCCGGCGACCCCGGCGACGTCGGTGTTCGTCGCGTCCCAGCCGCCGTCCGGCCGGCGCACGAGGGTGTTGGCGGCACCGGCGCGGCGGGCGACGTCGGAGGCCTCGGCGGCGACCGCGAGCGCGGCCTCCTTGAGCGGCATCGTCAGGGAGAGCCCGCGCCACGCTCGTCGAGGCCCGCGACGACGTCGGGCAGCCCGTCGGCGTCGACCTCGCGCGGCCTCGTACGCCCAGTCGTGTGAGCCCGGCCGCGGCGTAGCCGGCCCGGTGCAGGACCGGTGAGAGCGAGTGGGCGACCGGGCGAGCCGAGGACCGCGTGCCCTCAGCACTTGTCCGGCGTTCGTCGGCGCACCAGGCCTGGAACTCCTGGACGTTCCGGTGTGCTCGTCCAGCGTGGTGGCGAACTTCGTCTCTCCGGTGTCGGGTTGACGGTGACGAAGAAGTACCCAGTCGCCCTCGGCGGGGTTCGGCCGCCGCCTCGATCGACGCCGCTCCCGGGTTGCCGATCGGGCCCGGCCGGCAGGCCCGGCTGCACGTAGGTGTTGTACGGGTTGTCGGACGCGCGCTGCTCGTCGGTGGTCCCGCCTTGCCCCGCTGCTGCTCGGCGTAGTGCACCGTGGAGTCCATCTGGAGCAGGCCGTAGCTCGGCGGTCCCGCCTCGAGCCGGTTGAGGACCACCCGGGCCACCTTGGCCCGGTCGGCGTCGCCGCTGACCTCGCCCTCGACGATGGAGGCGATGGTGAGCGTCTCCTGCCAGTCGTCCTCGGCGACCCCGGCGCCCTCGAGGGTCTTCACCGTCTGGGCGACCATCTGCCTCAGCTGCTCGGCAGCCGTGGTGCTGTCGTCGAACTCGTAGCTCGCCGGGAAGAGCCAGCCCTCGACGTTGCCGTCGGCCTGGTCGGGCAGCCCGATGGCCTCGGTGTCCTTGGCGGCCTTCTCGTACTCTCGACGGCGGATGCCGGTCGCCTTGGAGAGGGCCGCGAAGACCTCGCTCTTCCACAGGCCCTCCCGGAGGGTCACCCGCTCGGCGACGCGGTTGGCAGGGTCGATGAGCAGGGCGAAGGCGTCCGCGCCGGTCATCTGCTGGCGCATCGCGTAGGTGCCGGGCTGGATCTTCGCGGCCGCCTCGGGGTCGGCCGCGGCGGCCTGGAGGTAGGCGGTGCGGGTCTTGGTGACCTCGTTGTCCTTGCAGCGTCGTGGCGATGTCCTCGCCGGTGGCGCCCGGCTCGATGACGACCATGACCTCGCCCTGCCCGGGCCCGGGGTAGTCCATGTCGCCGTCGACGCCGCTGCCGGAGAACAGGCCCGAGACGGCCGGGCCGAGCACGCTGTAGGCGGCGTAGGCGCCGCCCCCGACGAGGGCGACGACGACGGCGAGCACGAGCAGCCGGCGGCCGCGACGCGGCGGCCGCCGGCGCCGCCGGCGGCGGCCACCACCGTGGTGGAGCTCGCGGCGGGTCTGGGGTGCCGGCGAGGCCCGGTGGTCCCCGGTGTCGTCACCGAAGATCGTGTCGGTGAAGTCCTGGTGAGTCACGTCCTCGTGCCCTTCGTCCGTGGCTTGCGCCGTCGGCCCCCGACCGGCTCCCCGGCCGGTGACCCGGTCGTCCGCTCCGTGTCGAGGGCCGACTGGAGGATGAGCACCGCTGCGGCCTGGTCGACCACGGCACGCTGCCGTCTCCCGGCGACCCCGCTGTCGCGGAGCGTGCGGTGCGCGTCGACCGTGCGTCAGCCGCTCGTCGACGAGACGCACCTGGACCGGTGCGACACGCGCCGCCAGCCACGGAAGCATACGTGCGTGCCCGCCGTGCGGCGGGCCCTTCGCCCCCGTCGAGCGACTTCGGCAGGCCGACGACGACGGCGACCGCGCCGTGCTCGGCGACGAGCCCGGCGATCTCCTCGACGTCCGGGTCGCCCGCCGCCGGGTCGCCGCCGGGGTCGCGGCGCAGGGTCGCGACGGGGGTGGCGAGCACGCCGTCGGGGTCGCTGACGGCGACCCCGACCCGGACCGAGCCGACGTCGACGCCCAGCCGCACGCCCCGCCCCGGCCCCTGCGCGGCGGCGGCCATCAGCCGGTGAGCTCCCCCACGCGCCACTCGACGACGGCGAGCGCCTCACCGACCTTCGAGGGGTCCTGGCCACCGCCCTGGGCGATGTCGTCCTTGCCGCCGCCACCACCGCCGAGGGCGCCCGCGGCCGCCCGGACCAGCTCGCCGGCCCGGATGCCACGCTCGCGCGCGGCCTCGTTGGTCGCGACGACCACCACGGGCCGGCCCTTGGCGACGCCGGTGACCGCGACCACCGACGGCCGGTCGTTGCCGAGCCGTCCGCGCAGGTCGAGGACCATGGTCCGCACGTCCCCGGCCTCGGCGTCCCCGGCGTCGTGGCCGAGGAAGGTGACGCCGCCGACGTCGCGGGCCCGGTCGGTGAGGCCCCCGGCGGCGGCCTGGAGCTGTTCCTTCCGGAGCCGGTCGAGGTCGCGCTCGGCGTCCTTGAGCCGCGTCATCAGGCCGGAGACCCGCTCGGGGAGCTCCTCCGGCCGGCCCTTGACGAGCTCGGTGAGCTGCCCGACGATCGCGTGCTCGCGGGCGAGGAAGGAGTAGGCGTCGGTGCCCACGAGGGCCTCGACGCGGCGCACGCCGGAGCCGATCGACGACTCCCCGAGCAGGGTCACCAGGCCGAGCTGCGTCGTGCGCGCGGCGTGGGTGCCCCCGCACAGCTCACGGGCCCAGTCGCCGACCGAGACCACGCGCACGGCGTCGCCGTACTTCTCGCCGAACAGCGCCATCGCACCGGACTCGACCGCCTCGGCCTGGGTCATGATCTCCGCGTGGACCGCGAGGTCCTCCAACAGCAGCGCGTTGACCCGCTGCTCGACGTCGTCGAGGACCGACGCGGGGACCGCCTGGTGGGACGTGAAGTCGAACCGGAACCGGCCGGGGGCGTTCTCGGACCCCGCCTGCGTGGCGGTCTCCCCGAGCGCCTCGCGGATCGCCTTGTGCACCATGTGCGTCGCCGTGTGCGCACGCGAGATCGAGCGGCGCCGCTCGACGTCGACCTCGGCGTGCGCCGCGTCGCCGACCGCGACCTCCCCGGAGAGAACGGTGGCGCGGTGGACGATGAGCCCGGTGATCGGCGCCTGCACGTCGCGCACCTGCACCACGGCACCGCTGTCGAGCAGCAGCCGGCCGCCGTCGGCGAGCTGGCCTCCGCCCTCGGCGTAGAACGGGGTGCGGTCGAGGACGAGCTCGACGTCGTCGCCCTCGCGCGCGACCGGCACCGACCCGCCGTCGACGACGAGCCCCACGACCCGCGCCTCGGACACCACCTCGGAGTAGCCGGTGAACTCCACCGCACCGCCGAGCGCGTCCGCGACCTCGCGGTACGCCTGGCTGCCGCCGTGGGCCACCTTCTTGGCCTTGGCATCGGCCTTGGCCCGCTCGCGCTGCTCGGTCATCAGCCGGGCGAAGCCCTCGCGGTCCACCTCGAGGCCCTGCTCGGCAGCCATCTCCAGGGTGAGGTCGATCGGGAAGCCGTAGGTGTCGTGGAGCTGGAACGCCTGCTCACCGCCGAGGACGCTGCCGCCGGCCTCGCGGGTGCGCGAGACCGCGGTGTCGAGGATCGTCGTGCCCGCGGCGAGGGTGCGCCGGAAGGCCTCCTCCTCCGCGTACGCGACCTGGGAGATGCGCTCCCAGTCGCGGCGGAGCTCGGGGTAGGACTGCCCCATCCGTTCCAGCGACACCGGCAGCAGGTGCGGCAGGCACGGGTCGCCGAAGCCGAGCAGCCGCATCGAGCGCACCGAGCGGCGCAGCATCCGCCGCAGCACGTAGCCACGGCCCTCGTTGCCCGGGGTGACCCCGTCGCCCATGAGCATGAGCGAGGAGCGGATGTGGTCGGCGACGACCCGCAGCCGGACGTCGTCGGGGTGGCTGCTCTCCGCGGAGTGGCCCGAGTGCTCGCCGTACCGCTTGCCGGCCATGTCGGCGGCCCGCTCCAGGACGGGGTAGACCTCGTCGATCTCGTACATGTTGTCGACGCCCTGGAGGATGGACGCCATCCGCTCCAGTCCCATGCCGGTGTCGATGTTCCGCTTCGGCAGCGGGCCGGCGATGTCGAAGTCGACCTTGCTGCGGACGGCCGCCAGGTCCTCCTGCATGAAGACGAGGTTCCAGAACTCGAGGAAGCGGTCCTCGTCGACGGCCGGGCCGCCCTCCGGCCCGTACTCGGGCCCGCGGTCGTAGTAGATCTCCGAGCACGGTCCACCCGGGCCCGGCACCCCCATGTGCCAGTAGTTGTCGGCCTTGCCCCGCCGCACGATCCGCTCGACCGGGATGTCGGTGAGCTCGGTCCACAGCTCGAGCGCCTCGTCGTCGTCCTCGTAGACGGTGGCCCACAGCCGGTCACCGTCGATGCCGAAGCCGCCCCGGTCCTGGGGCGTGGTGACGAGCTCCCAGGCGAGCCGGATGGCGCCGTCCTTGAAGTAGTCCCCGAAGGAGAAGTTGCCGTTCATCTGGAAGAAGGTGCCGTGGCGCGAGGTCTTGCCGACCTCCTCGATGTCCTGGGTGCGCACGCACTTCTGCACGCTCGTCGCGCGGGCCCAGGGCGGGGTCTCCCGGCCGAGGAAGTAGGGCTTGAACGGCACCATGCCGGCGTTGACGAAGAGCAGGTTGGGGTCGTCGTGGATCAGGGGGGCGGAGGGCACGACGGCGTGGCCGTTGCGTGCGAAGAAGTCGAGCCAACGGCGCCGGATCTCAGCGGTCTCCATGAGCAGGTATCGGTCCTCGGGTCGGCGGGCGCGGTGGGCGTCATGCTATGCCGCCGCAACGCCCGGGTGGACGGTCGGGAAGGCGTGGGGACGGGGGCGCTCAGGGCCCCTCGGGAGCTCGGCGCCCGTCCGGGTCGCCGACCCTGTCGTCCCCGGCTGCCTCGGCGGCGGCCGCGTCGGCGGCGGCCGGGCCCGTGGGGTCGAGCAGCAGCGCCCGGGCCTCCTCCGGGGAGAGCGAGCGTCCGGGGTCGGCGGCCCCGAGGGGCGTGGCGGCCCGCCCGCGCCGGTCGCGGTCCCAGCCCGCCTCGACGTCGAGCTCGGGGACGGTGGCGTCGGGCGTGTACCGGGGCGCCCGGCTGGTGGCGTCGGCGCGCACCGCGACCTCGACGGCCTGCCGCAGCTCCGCCTCCCGCTGGGCGGCGGCCTCGCGGACCGTGCCGACGAAGCGGCGGGTGACGGGCAGCCGCCAGAGGACGAGCCCGGCGCCGACGGCGACGACGGCGGTGAGGACGACGGTGCGCGTCCTCACCGCGCACCCCGGCGCAGGTTCGACACGGCGACCCGCACGCCGTAGCTGAACGCCGCGACCTTGATGAGCGGCGAGCCGAGCGTGGCGGCGACGACCGAGGTCAGGGCCGAGGCGTTGGTCGTCATCGTCGAGACCGAGCTGGTGATGCCGTCGACGCGGGTCAGCTGGTCGTTGGTGAGGCTGACGGTGTCGGTGAGGCCCTTGAGCGTGGGCTGGACGTTCTCGGAGGTCTCGCGCAGGCCGGCGCGGGTCTCGTCGAGGATGCGCCCGGCCCTGCCGATCAGGCCGGCGACCCGCACGACGAGGTAGGCGAACGCGAGCGCGGCGACGAGTCCCGCGATCCCACCGAGCGTCACCGTCATGGCCCCGACCCTACAGAAGCCGGGAGCCCGCCGTCCCTCCGGATTCCCCGCCGTGGCCGGGGTCAGCGACGGGCCGCCGCCGAGCCCCCGCCGCCGCCACCGAGGATCACGAGCACCCCGAGCACGTAGCCGAAGTCGTACCAGTTCCCCGAGTTCTGCACCTCGTAGATGCTGACGTCGTCGGTGAACAGCGAGACGACGAACGTCACCGGGAGGATGAAGCCCTGCCAGAGGCCCAGCCAGAACCCCGCGGGGTCGGGGCCGGTGTCGAGCGCCGGGTTCGGGCCGGCCGCGCAGCCGGCGAGGGCCAGCACGAGCAGGGCCGCGCCGACGAGCGGTGCCCACACCGACCGCGTCCGACGCGTCCCGGTCGTTCCGATCGTGGATGTCGTCGCCATCCGGACCACCTCCACCCCCGATCGTCCTCCCGGCGCGCCGGTCCGTCGAGCCCCTGTGCGGGGACTCACGGACCCGGGCGCCCGCTCAGCGTCCGAGCCGCTCGCGCAGCCACCGCCAGCGCTCCTGCAGGCGCGCCTCGAACCCGCGGTCGGTGGGCCGGTAGTAGTCGGTGCGGCCGTGGAGGTCGTCCGGGAGGTACTGCTGCGCGGCCACCCCCTCCGGCTCGTCGTGCGCGTAGACGTAGGCGGGCGCCATGCCTCTGCCCGCCGCCGCGGCCGAGGCCTCGGCGATCCGGCTCGCCCCGCCGTACCCGCTGCCGCGCAGGTGCAGCGGCACCGGGCCGCCCCGGCCGGCGCGCACGTCGGCGATGGCCTCGTTGATGCCCGTGTACGCCGCGTTCGACTTCGGGGCCAGGGCGATGTGCACCACCGCCTGGGCCAGGATGATCCGCGCCTCGGGCATGCCCACCTGCGCCACCGCGTGCATCGCGGCCACCGCCGTCTGCAGCGCGGTGGGGTCGGCCATCCCCACGTCCTCGGAGGCGGCGATGACGATGCGCCGGGCGACGAACCGCGGGTCCTCGCCCGCCTCGAGCATCCGGGCCAGGTAGTGCAGCGCCGCGTCGACGTCGGAGCCGCGCATGCTCTTGATCAGGGCGGAGGCGACGTCGTAGTGCTGGTCGCCGGTGCGGTCGTACCGGACCGCGGCGTGCGCAACCGCCTGCTCGGCGTGCGCGAGGGTGATCTCGAGGGCCTCCGGGCGGTCCGCTCCGGGGGCCAGGGCGTCCTCGGCGACACCGGCGGCGGCCTCGAGGAAGGTCAGCGCCCGCCGGGCGTCTCCCCCGGCGAGGCGGACCAGGTGGTCGCGGGCGTCGTCGGCGAGGCGGTGGGCCCCGCCGAGCCCGCGCTCCTGCGTGACGGCGGCGGCGAGCACCTCGGCGACCTCGTCGTCGCCCAGCGGGACGAGCGTGACGAGCATCGAGCGGGAGAGCAGCGGGGCGATGACCGAGAAGCTCGGGTTCTCCGTGGTGGCCGCGACCAGCACCACCTGACGGTTCTCGACGCCCGGGAGCAGGGCGTCCTGCTGGGCCTTGGTGAAGCGGTGGATCTCGTCGAGGAAGAGCACGGTCTGGCGCCCGTAGAGGTCGCGGGTGCGGTTCGCGTGCTCCATGACCGAGCGGACGTCCTTGACGCCTGCGGTCACCGCCGACAGCTCGACGAACTCGCGGTCGGCGGCGGTGGCGACGAGGTGGGCGAGGGTGGTCTTCCCCGTCCCGGGTGGGCCCCAGAGGATCGCGCTCAGCGGACCGGCGGCTCCCCCGCTGCCGGCGATGAGGCGCCGCAGCGGACTGCCCGGGCGCAGCACCTCGGCCTGGCCGCGCACCTCCTCCACGCTGCGCGGCCGCATCCGCACCGCGAGGGGCGGCAGCACGGCGCCGGACGCGTCGGGGCCGTCGGCCGCGCGCTCCCGCGCCGCCGCCCCGAAGAGGTCGGTCGCGTCCTGGCTCACCCGGCGAGGCTACCCACCCGGTCCGACCTCACCGGTCCTCCCCGGCCACCGCACGCCCAGGACGACCTCGTTGTGCCGCAGGAACCAGGGCGTGAACGGCGGGTCGAACCGGGCGAAGCGCGGCGTTCCCACCGCCAGCAGCCCGGCCGCGGCGACCGCGGACCGGAGCCCGGCGAGGTGACGGAGGTAGGACCCCTCCGTCCACCGTCCGGAGAAGCGCACCGCCGCCGCCAGCTCCTCGTCGACCCCCCGGACCCGCACCCGGGGGTCGGCGGGCACGGGGGCGGTCTGCTCGGTCATCCCGGCCGGCAGGACGAACGCCACGACGTACTCACCGACGGCCGCCTCGGACTGCACGACGGGGGCGGTCATCGGCACGCGCTGGGACGACGCCGCCTCCTGCAGGACCGGTGCGGTCATCTCGATCGGACCCGCCGAGGTGTTCTGCCCGCTGATGTAGCCGAACAGCGCCCGGAAGGCCCGGTTGCCCGCCGAGTCGAAGGACCCGCTGACGGTGACCTCCGCCACGGCGTGGGCCGGGTACCGGCGCAGCTCGAAGCCGGGGTACCGGCCGACCACCTCGTGGCGCTGCCGCTCGGTCATGACACGACGCTACGCCGGTCGTCCCGGCCGGGGCGAGGCGGCATCCGGGACCGCCGCCGCCGCCGGGTGCGGGCATGGCACGCTGTGCCCATGAGCGCGCCCGCCCCGGTCGGGACCCGCCGGGCCCACCGCGACCGCGGCCGGCACGTCGCCGCACGCCCCGGGGGCCTGGTGCGCTGGGGGCGGCTGGTCGGGCGACACCCCGTCGTCGTGCTCGTCCTCTGGGGCGTCTTCGTCGTCGCCGGCTTCGGCGCCGCGCTCGGACTGTTCGGCACCCCCAGCCTCTTCGACCGGGTCGACAGCGGTGAGATCGTCGTCGAGGGCGAGAACCAGGCCGGCCGGGACGTCCTCGCCGAGGCCGGCGGCAGCGGCTTCAGCACCTACACCCTGCTGCTCGGTGGTGTGGACCTCGCCGACCCCGAGGTCGGCCGGTCCGCGGCCCGAGCCGTCGCCGACCTCACCGCCGTCGAGCACGTCGAGTCGGCCGTCAACCCGTTCGTCCTCCCCGGCGGCCCCACCAGCCCGGAGGCCCTGCGCTTCGTCCAGGACGGCGACCCGGCGTCGGACGGCTTCGCGACGGTCGTCACGCTGGACCCCGACGTCACGGCCGAGGAGGAGTCCGCCGCCACCGAGCAGGTCGACGCCGTCCTCGACCGGCTCGTCGTCGAGACCGGGGCGACGTCCTCGGAACGTGGCGGGCTGAGCAGCCTCGTCGACCGGATCATCGAGCAGGTCAAGATCGACGGCCAGCGGGGTGAGGGCATCGCGCTGCCGGTCAGCTTCGTCCTCATGGTCTTCGTCTTCGGGGGGTTCCTCGCGGCCGGCTTCCCCGTGCTCGGGGCGGTGGCGTCGATCGCGGGAGCCCTGGCCTCGCTGCTCGGCTTCTCGTACCTGCTCGACCTCGACGCCTCCACGGTCAACGTCGTCACGGTGCTGGGGCTCGGCCTGTGCATCGACTACGGGCTGCTCGTCGTCAGCCGGTTCCGCGAGGAGATGCGTGCGCTGCTCCGCGGCGCTCCCGCGGCCGATGCCACCCGTGACCAGGTGCTCGACGCGGTGGGCAGCACCCTGGACCGGGCCGGCCGGACCGTCGTCTTCTCCGCCGTCACCGTGGCGGTCTCGCTCGCGGGGATGTTGTTCCTCCAGATCGACTTCGTCCGGGCCGTGGCCCTCGCCGGGGTGTCCGTCGTCGTCGTGGCGCTCGCCGTCGCGCTCACCCTCATCCCGGCGCTGTGCGTGCTCGGCGCCCGCCGGCTGCTGCGCCGCGGCACCGAGGTCTCCGGCGACGAGGGCGTGTTCTCGCGGCTGGCACGGACGGTGCACCGCTTCCCCTGGGTCGTCATCGCCGTCGTGTCCGGGCTGCTCGTCCTGCTCGCCGTGCCCGCGACCTCCATGGTGCTCACCTCCTCCGGCGCCGAGCTGCTCCCGAAGGGCACCCCCGAGCGCACCTTCTTCGAGGAGCTCCGCGCGGGCTACCCCCAGCTCGCGGGCGCCCAGGTCACGGTCGTGGCCCGGGCGCCCGCCGCCGAGGTGGAGTCGTGGGCCGCCACAGCCGCGGACCGGCCCGGGGTGGAGTCCGTCGACCCGGTCCGCACCCTCGACGACGGCGTCGTCACGGTCGGCTTGCACACCGGGGACAGCGGCACCGGCGGGGCCTCGCGCGAGCTCGTCGACTCACTGCGGACCGACCGTCCACCGTTCGAGTCGTGGGTCGTGGGCCAGGCCTCCGGCATCCGCGACTTCACCGCCACCGTCGCCGACGGGGTCTGGTGGGCGGTCGGGGCGGTCGTGCTCGCCACGCTCGTCCTGCTCTTCCTCATGACCGGCTCCGTGGTCATCCCGGTCAAGGCCCTGGTGATGAACGTGCTCTCGCTCGGTGCTGCCCTCGGGGTCACCGTGTGGATCTTCGAGGAGGGCCACCTGGAGGGCCTGCTCAACTTCACGTCCGCGGGCGGGGTCGAGAACACCATCCCGATCCTCGTCATCGCCTTCGGGTTCGGGCTGTCGATGGACTACGAGGTGTTCCTGCTCTCGCGGATCGTCGAGCTGCACGAGCAGGGCCACGACACCGAGACGGCCGTGACCCTCGGCCTGCAGCGCTCCGGCCGGATCATCACGTCCGCGGCCCTGCTCATGGCGGTGGTCTTCGCCGGCTTCGCCGCGGGCGACCTGCTCATCATGAAGCAGATGGGCGTGGCCCTCGTCCTCGCGATCGCCATCGACGCCACCCTGGTCCGGATGCTCCTCGTGCCCGCGACCATGTCGGTGCTCGGCGCCGCGAACTGGTGGGCCCCCGCCCCCCTGCAGCGGCTGCACGCCCGCTGGGGGATCCACGAGTGAGCCGCGTTCGCGAGGTACACGACCTCGACGACCTGCTGGGCCTCACCGGCCACCACCCCGTCGTCGTGTGGGACGTCGGGGCCGGGTTCACCGCCCCCGCGTGGGCACTCGCGGACGGCCCCGGGTGGGCCGTCGTCTTCCGCCGGCGTTCCGACCACGGCGTCCCCGGGGCGGCCACCCTCGGCGACGCCCCGGGCCTCGACTCCCTCTTCGCCGACTCCCGCGTGCGAACGTGGTTCCGCGACAGCCGCGCCCAGCACCTCTCGGCGCCGCGACAGCACCAGCCCGTCGTGGCACGGCACCTCGACCTCGGGGACCGCGGCGGCGACTGGGACTGGATGTGGACCGAGGCCGTTCCACGACCGGTGCCCGGCGAGGACCGGGTGGCGACCCTCGGCGAGGGCTGCCGGGACGAGCTCACCGCCTTCCTCGCCGAGCACAGCCCCCGCACCCACGGGCAGCCCTTCGCCCGACCCGGACAGTGGTGGGTCGGGGTGCGGGACGAGCGGGGCCGGCTGCTCGCCTGCGGGGCGAGCGAGCCGTCCGAGGCGGGGACGCCCACGCTGACCGGCATCGCCACGGACGCCCGGCTGCGGCGCGGTGGCCTCGGCACCGCCGTGACCGCGCACCTGGCCAGGTCCGCGGTGGCGGCCCACGGCGCCTGCGCCCTCGGGATGTTCGCGGACAACGACGCCGCGCGCCGGGTGTACCAGCGCCTGGGCTTCGCCACCGGCGCCCGGTGGCGCAGCCGCTGGCTGGCCGCCGCCGTGCCGCGCTCCTCGCGGTGAGCCGGTACGCGGCCACCGGGCGGGCGCCGGACACCACACGAGCGGTCGCCGGGCAGGTCCGGGTGCCTATGGTGGGGGTGCAGCCCCGACCCACGAACGGGAGGACCGTCCCATGCCCACCCTGATGAACGGCTCGTACGAGGTCCACTACGACGACCACGGCGGCGACGGCCGACCGGTCGTCCTCATCCACGGCTGGCCGCTCTCCGGCGAGTCCTGGTCCGAGCAGGTGCCGGTGCTGCGCGACGCCGGCTTCCGCGTCGTCACCTACGACCGGCGCGGCTTCGGTCGGTCCGGCAAGCCGGGCCCGGACTCGGGCTACGACTACGACACCCTGACGACGGACCTCGACGCCCTCGTGCGCGGGCTCGACCTCACCGATGCCTCGCTGGTCGGCTTCTCGATGGGGGGCGGCGAGGTGGCCCGGTACGTCGGCGCCGTCGGCGAGGACCGGCTGCACAGCATCGTGTTCGCCGCGGCGATCCCACCGTGCCTGAAGAAGGACGACACCCACCCGGACGGTGCGCTCGACGACGCCACCGTGGAGCAGATGCAGCACGACCTGCGCGACGATCCCGCCGGCTTCCTCGACGGCTTCACGAGGAACTTCTTCTCGGCCGGCGGCACGCTGCAGGTCACCGAGGCCCAGCGGCAGCAGGCCCTCGCCCTGGCCACGCAGGCGGAGACGCACGCGGCGGCGGTCTGCATCCGCTCGTGGACGGAGGACTTCACCGACGACCTGGCGAAGGTCACCGTGCCCACCCTCGTCATCCACGGGGACGCCGACGCGATCGTGCCCCTCGAGGTCTCCGGGCAGCGCACCCACGAGCAGGTCGCCGGCAGCCGGCTGCACGTCGTCGCCGGTGGACCGCACGGCATCAACGTCTCGCACGCCGAGGAGTTCAACCGGGTCCTCGTCGACTTCCTCCGCCGCTGAGGCGGCACGGGCGCCCGGGCGCTCAGCCGCCGTGCGGGTTGACCTCCGGTGCGCCCTGGGGGCCCGGCGCCGGCTGCGCGGGGGCGGCGTCGATGCCGGCCTCCTTGCGCTGCTCGGGCGTGATCGGGGCCGGGGCCTCGGTGAGCGGGTCGTAGCCGCCGCCTGACTTGGGGAACGCGATGGTGTCGCGGATGCTGTCGAAGCCACCGAGCAGCATGACGATGCGGTCCCAGCCGAACGCGATGCCGCCGTGCGGCGGTGCGCCGAACTGGAAGGCGTCGAGGAGGAAGCCGAACTTCTCCTGGGCCTGCTCGGGCGTCAGCCCCATGACCTCGAAGACCCGCTCCTGCACCTCACGGCGGTGGATACGGATCGAGCCGCCGCCGATCTCGTTGCCGTTGCACACCATGTCGTAGGCGTAGGCGAGGGCCTCGCCGGGACGCTCGTCGAAGGTGTCCTCGAACTCCTTCTTCGGCGAGGTGAAGGCGTGGTGCACCGCGGTCCACGCGCCCGCGCCGACCGCCACCTCGCCCGCGGCCACGGCCTCGTCGGCGGGCTCGAACAGCGGCGCGTCGAGAACCCAGAGGAAGCTCCAGGCGTCCTCGTCGACCAGCCCGACCCGCCGGCCGATCTCCAGCCGCGCCGCGCCGAGCAGGGCCCGGGCGGACCTGGCGGGCCCGGCGGCGAAGAACACGCAGTCCCCGGGCCGGGCCGCGACGTGCGCGGCGAGGCCCTCGAGCTCGGCGTCGGAGAGGTTCTTGGCCACGGGGCCCCCGAGGGTGCCGTCCTCCTGGACGAGCACGTAGGCCAGGCCCTTCGCTCCCCGCTGCCGCGCCCACTCCTGCCACGCGTCGAGCTGCTTGCGCGGCTGGCTCGCGCCGCCGGGCATCACGACGGCGCCGACGTACTCGGCCTGGAAGACCCGGAACGGGGTGTCGGCGAAGTACTCGGTGCACTCGACGAGCTCCAGGCCGAAGCGCAGGTCGGGCTTGTCGGTGCCGAAGCGGCGCATCGCCTCGGCGTACGTCATCCGCGGGAACGGTGTCGGCAGCTCGACGTCGATGAGCGACCAGATCTCCTTGACGACGGCCTCACCGAGCTCGAGGACGTCCTCCTGCTCGACGAAGGACATCTCGATGTCGAGCTGGGTGAACTCCGGCTGGCGGTCGGCGCGGAAGTCCTCGTCGCGGTAGCAGCGGGCGATCTGGTAGTAGCGCTCCATCCCCGCGACCATGAGCAGCTGCTTGAAGAGCTGGGGGCTCTGCGGCAGCGCGTACCAGCTGCCGGGCCGCAGGCGGGCGGGCACGACGAAGTCGCGCGCCCCCTCCGGGGTCGACCGGGTCAGCGTGGGAGTCTCGATCTCGACGAAGTCGCGGTCGCCGAGCACCCGGCGGGCCGCCGCGTTCACCCTGCTGCGCAGCCGGAGGGCGGCGCCGGCCGAGTGGGCGCCGGGGCGCCGCAGGTCGAGGTAGCGGTGCTTGAGCCGGGCCTCCTCGCCCACCGTGACCCGCTCGTCGACCTGGAACGGCAACGCGGCGCTGGGGTTGAGCACCCGGATCGCGTGGGCCACGACCTCCACCTCGCCGGTGGGCAGGTCGGGGTTGACGTTGCGCTCCTCGCGCGCGGCGACCTCGCCGACCACGGTGACGACGTACTCGCTGCGCAGGTCGTGGGCGGAGGCCTCGAGCACCTCGTCGCGGGCGACGACCTGGACCACGCCGCTGCCGTCGCGCAGGTCGATGAAGGCCACTCCGCCGTGGTCGCGCCGCTTCGCCACCCAGCCGGAGAGGGTGACGGTCTGGCCGGTGTGGGCGGCACGCAGCGTGCCGGCCTCGTGGGTGCGGAGCACGGGAGGGCGTCCTTCGGGTCGGGGATGTGGTGGCGGCCGGGAGCCGGGCCGCTGCGTCGGCCGCCGGGCCCCGCGGTCGGTGCCCCATCCTACGGACCGCCGCCCGCTGCTCCCCACCCGGTTTGCCCGGGACGGCGGTTCGCCCACGCCGACGGCGGCCGCACCCCTAGCATCGTCGCCATGACGACCGCCGTCCCTCCCGTCGTCACGGACCCTGCCACTCGCTACCCCGAGGTCGCGGACCTTCGCGCGGCCGCCGCCTCGGGCGACCTCGGCACCGTGCTCGCGGCGCTCAGTGCGCTGCGCGACAGCGACCCCGACGCCCACGCCGAGCTCAGCGCGGTCGTCGTCCGCGACGACGGTCTGGACGACGCGCTCGCGCGGCACCTGCACGAGGACCCCGAGGACCGGGAGGCGCGCACGCTCTGGGCCCATCGCGTCGTGGCCGCGATCGAGGGCGGCGACCTCGGGGACGACCCGGCGGCGCGGGTCCGCGAGGCCGAGCACTGGCTGCTTCGGATGTGCGCCGAGGACCCCACCGACCCCCACCCGTGGACGCTGCGCCTGGCGACCTCGAGGCTGCTGGGCCTCGGCTCGGTCGAGACCCGTCGCCGGTACGGGCGCCTCGTCGAGGCCCGGCCGGGCCACGTGGCCGGCCAGCGCTGGATGCTCGACGGCCTCGGGCCGCGGCACGGCGGCAGCTGGGACGAGGCGCTCGCCTTCGCCCGCCGCGCGGCGGCCGAGGCGCCCCCCGGGAGCCCGTCCGGCACCCTCGTCGTGGCCGCGCACCTGGGGCGGTGGTCCGAGGAGTCCGGCGGCGGCAACCTCTACTACCTCGCGCGGCCCGAGGTGGTCGGTGAGGCCGAGACCGCGTCCGACCGCTGGCTCTCCGCGCCGGTCACGGACTCGGTCGCCACCGTGCGCCCGCGCACCGAGCTCGCGGTGGCGCTCGGGCTCGCCGGGAGCCGCGCCCGGGCGGTGACCCACTTCCGTGCCCTCGGCGACCTCGTCGACCCCGGCCCCTGGGAGGCCGCACGGCAGCACCACGGTCGGCTGGAGTCGTTGCGTGCGGAGGCGCTGGTGCCCGCCGACGAGCCGGAGGAGGCCGAGCAGCCGTGAACCTCGCCGAGACCACGACCGACGGGGTCTACACCCTCTTCGTCGAGCAGGACGCTCCCGAGACCCGGGCCGGCCTGGTCTTCCGGGTCGGCCAGGCCGACGAGTCCCTCGCGGTACGCGGCCTGACCCACCTGGTGCAGCACCTCGCCCTGCACGAGGTCTCCGGCGGCCGGGTCCACGAGCACGGCTCGACGGGGGTCGTGCACACCGAGTTCGTCGCCTCCGGCACCGCCGAGGAGGTGGCGCGTGTGCTGGGCGCCGTCTGCGCCGGCCTGCGCGAGCCCCCGACCCACCTGCTGGCTGCGGTTCGGGAGGGGATGGAGCTCGAGGACGTCGCGACCGACCGGTCGGCGTGCCGCAGCGCCGCGGTCCGGCACGGCGCCCAGGCGCACGGGCTGGAGTCCTACCCCGAGCTCGGCCTGCCGGGGCTCGGTGAGGTCGACGTCCAGACCTGGGCGGCGGTGGCCTTCACCCGGGGGAACGCCGTGCTCTGGGTCGTCGGCCCGCGCCTGCCCCGCGACCTCCACCTCGAGCTGCCCGACGGCCAGCTCGTCGACGCACCGCCGATGCCCAGCGTGCTGGCGCGGACCCCGGCCTGGTACCTGGACCCGGGGTCCGGGGAGGTCGAGCTGACCGCCGTGCTCCCCCGCACCCCGGCGGCCGACCTCGCCGCCCGGCTGCTCGAGCGGGCGGTGCGACGCGACGTCGTCGAGCGCGAGGCCCTCGCCGACGAGGTCACGTCCGCCTGCGCGCCCCGCGACCTCGAGCACCAGGTGCTCACCCTCCTCGTGCGGGGACGGCCCGAGGTCGCGCCTGCGCTCGTGGGGGCGGTCGTCGACGCGGTGGCGGCGCTCTGCTGGGGCACGACGGCCGAGGAGGAGCTCCACGAGGCCCGCGAGGACCTCCTCGACCGGCTCGACGACGAGGACGCCGGCCTCGTGGCCCTGCCGCGGCTCGCCGTCGGGGCCCTCCTCGGCGAGAACCCGGCACGACGCCCCGACCCGGCCCACGCCCTCGCCCAGGTCAGCGCCGAGGACGTCCGGGAGGTCGCGGAGTCGCTGCACCGCTCGGCGCTGGTGCGTGCCCCGGACCCCGGCCTGGACTGGGCGGGCTACGCCGCCGTCCCCTCGGGGTCGACGTGGGCGGTCGAGGGACCCGAGCACCTCGCCGTCGACGGCAGCGACGAGGTGCTCGTCCTCGGCGACTCGGGCGTCACCCGCCACTCCGGCTTCCGGCGGGCCTCCGTGCGCTACGACGACGTGGCGCTCCTCCAGCGCTACGGCGACGGAGGGCGTTGGCTCACCGGCAGCGACGGCACCGAGGTGAGGGTCGAGCCGCACCTGTTCGGCCTCGACGCCGCCACCCTCGCGGTGATCGACGAGGCGGTCGACCCGGCGCACGTGGTGCACCTGCCGGCGCGCGCGGCCGACCGGGTACCCGGTGCCAACCGCTCCGCACTCGTCGAGCTCAAGGAGACGTTCGTGGGTGCGGCGGTTCCGCCGGGCGAGCCGGGCGACCACCCACCGGCGGAGGGGTCGGAGCCCGCCCCTCGCGAGCGGCGCGGCCTCTCCGGGCTGTTCCGGCGCCGGGAGCGCTGACCCCCGCGACCCTCAGGCGTCGTGGGCGGGCAGCACGCACACCTCGTTGCCGGAGGGGTCGAGCAGCACCTGCCAGGGAAGGTCGCCCCAGTCGTGGTCGAGCCGCCGGCCGCCGCGGTCGAGCAGGCTCGCCACCGCGTCGTCGAGGGACTCCCCGGCGTCGCAGCGGGCGTCCAGGTGCAGCCGGTTCTTCACCTCCCTCTCCTTGGGTCGCGCCTCGGGGCACAGCTCGAGCACCGGCCCGCGGCCGCTGGGGTGCTGCAGGGCCGCGGGCACGGCAGCGGGGACCGGCACCCAGCCGCTCGCGACCGACCAGAAGGCGGCGTCGCGCCCCGGGTCGGCGCTGTCGAGCGGCAGCGCCGCCACCGCCCCCGTCTCCCGGTACTCGGGCCGGTCCTCCATGACGCAGAAGGGGTTGCCCTCCGGGTCGGCGAGCACCACCCATGGCACGTCGCCCTGCCCGATGTCGAGGTGGCGTGCCCCGAGCGCGAGGGCGTGCGCCACCACCTCGCCCTGGCGCGGGCCCCCGCTGAGGTCGAGGTGCAGCCGGGGGCGCGGCGGCACCGGCTCGGGCACGCGGGGTAGGCACAGGTCGAGGAAGGGGCCGTCCGGCAGGGCCAGCCTGACCTCGACGAGGTCGTCGCCGTCGGTGAGCCGCTCGCCGGAGAGGAGCTCCTCCCAGAACCGGCCCAGCCGGCGCGGGTTCCCGGCGTCGAGCGCGATGTTCTCCAGGTGCATGCCCCCGTCGTACCACGGCCGGCCCGCACCGCGGGTACCACGGTTCACCCGCCTCGTGCAGAATCGCTGGTGGGGGCCGTCGTCCCGCCCCGTCAGCACGCACTCGAGCACGCCCACCAGCCGACCGGAGGACCCGTGAGCACCCCCGTCCCCCGCCGCACCGCGCTGCGCACCGCCGCCGCAGCCGTCGTCGCCGCGGCATCGGGCACGGGTCTGGCCGCCTGCTCGCTCACGCCCGACCCGCAGGAGGGCTCGCCGGACGGTGGCGGCACCGCCTCGCCCGAGCTGCACGAGCTCGTGCTCCGCGAGGACACGCCCGCGGCCCTGCTCGACCACGCCACCGAGGCCAGCGTGGCCGGCTCCCGGGCCCTGCTCGAACGGGCCACCGCGGCCGTGGTCACCGCCCCGGAGGCGCTGGCTGCCGGCACGGCGGTGGCCACCGCGCTCGGTGTGCCGCTGCTCGTCTGGGGTCCGGAGACCGCCGCCGAGCTCGACCGTCTCGGCACCCGCACGGTCGTGCGCGTGCCGGTGCCCGCTCCGTCGGCGAGCGCGACGGGAGCGCCCACCACGGGTGCCGTCCCGGACGACCTCGGGGACCGCGACGTGCTCGACGCGCCCGCGCAGGGCACGCCCGAGGTGCCGGGGCTCCCGCTCTCCCCGCCCACGGGTCGCGTCGTGGCCCTGGCGCGGCAGGGTCGCGGCGCGGACCCGGCGCTCGAGGCCACGCTCGACGCCGTCGGCGCCAGGAGAGTGGCCGCCTCGGTGGCCGACGTCCGTCTGGCCGTCGCCGCCCGCACGGACCTGCGTGCAGCCGCCGACGCCCTCGTGCTGGGGGTGACCACCGGCCTCGGGCCCGCCGAGCACTTCGCCCAGCGGGTCCGCACCGTCCGCGTCGCCGAGGAGCTGCCGGGTGGTGGCTTCCTCCCCTTCCCGGAGCGGCGCATGGTGGCCCTCTACGGGCATCCCCAGACCGCCGACCTCGGGATGCTCGGTGAGCAGCCCCCGGACCAGGCCGTCGCCCGGGTCGAGGCCCTCGCCGCCCGGTACGCCGACCTCAGCGGCGAGCCGTTCACCCCGGCCTTCGAGCTGATCGCCACCGTCGCCTCGGGGTCGGCGGGCGCCGACGGCCAGTACTCACGCCGGACGGCGCCCGGGGTGCTCGAGCCGTGGATCGACGCCGCCGAGGCCGCGGGGGTGTACACCGTCCTGGACCTCCAGCCGGGACGGACCGACTTCCTCACCCAGGCCACGGCGTACGAGGAGCTCCTCCGGCGGCCCCTCGTCGGCCTGGCGCTCGACCCCGAGTGGCGGTTGCGTCCGGGAGAGGTGCACCTGCGGCAGATCGGGTCGGTCGGCATCGACGAGGTCAACGCGGTGGGGGCCTGGCTGGCCCGGCTGGTCCGGGACCACGACCTGCCGCCGAAGGTGCTGACCCTGCACCAGTTCAACCTCTCGATGATCCGGGGCCGCGAGCGCCTCGACACCGGCCTCGACGAGATCCAGTGGCTGCTGCACGCCGACGGCCAGGGCACCCAGCCGGCGAAGCAGGGAACCTGGACGGCACTGCGCCGCGACCTGCCGGACGGGGTCTGGCTCGGCTGGAAGAACTTCGAGGACGAGGACCAGCCGATGCTCACACCGGCCCAGACCCTCGCCCAGGTGGACCCGATGCCCTACTTCGTCAGCTACCAGTGACGCCGGGCCGGCCGTCGACGTAGAACCACCGGCCGGCACGGCGGGCGAAACGGCTGCGCTCGTGGAGCTCACCGCGTTGCCGGGTGGAGCCCTCGCCGGCGGCCCAGCGGGCGCGGAACTCGACCACGCCGGTCTCGTCGTCCGCCCCCCCGGCCTCGGTGTCGACGATGCTCAGCTCGACCCAGTGGACCCAGGGGTCGGTGTCGACGTGGTCGGGGCGGGTCGAGGGGTGCCAGGTACGGAAGAGATGATCACCGTCCGCGAGCGCGTACGCGGTGAAGCGGGACCGCATCAGCTCGACGGCCGTCGTGGCCATCCGGGAGCCGCTGAGCAGCGGCCCACAGCACTCGTCGAAGGTGGCACCGGGCCGCCAGCCGCCGCAGGGACAGAGCGCGTCCCCGCGCAGCGCCTCGTCCGACTCGCCCGAGACCTTCAGCCAGGCGGTCGAACCTCGGACTCCACCGAACGTGTGGGCCACCTCCCCAGTCTCCCACGTATCGCTCACGGTCACACCTCGGTGGTACCCCCTCCACGGAGGGCTCACACGGTGCGCCCCGGGGGTCGCGTGGGCCAGGGCGAGTCCACCGGGCGCAGGCCGTCCCAGCCGCGTCCACGCAGCCGGCACGCCGCCAGCACGGCGACCATGAGGGTGACGTTGTGCACGTCACCGGCGAGGACGGTTTCGACGAGCTCGTCGAGCGGCACCCGGCGCACCGGCATCCCGAGCTCCTCGCCCTCACGCTGGTGCCGCTCCTGGTGGGGCACCGCCTCGAGGTCACGCGCGAGGAACACGCGCAGCGCCTCGCTCGACCCGCCGGGGCTCGAGTAGTGGTCGAGGAGCACGTGCCACTTCCCCGCGACGAGGTCGGCCTCCTCGTGCAGCTCGCGCGCGGCGGTGACGTGCGCGGGCTCGCCGTCGACATCGAGCAGGCCGGCCGGCAGCTCCCACTCGAACGCGCCGACAGGATGCCGGTACTGCTGGACGAGCACGGCTCGCTCCGCCTCGTCGAGCGCGAGCACCGCGACGGCGCCGGTGTGGTCGACGAAGTCGCGCGTGACCACCCCACCCTCACCGAGGTCGACCCGTTCGCTGCGCACGTCCCAGACGCGGCCCTCGAAGACGAGCTCGCTGGAGAGCACGGGCCGGCGTTCGAGCCGGTCGCGCAGCGGCTCAGGCATGCGCCTCGGCGTGCTCACCGGCGCGCGGCCGCTCCACCTCGACCAGGCGCGCGGCCCGCTGCTGCTCGATCGCGGCGCCGATGAGGCCGGCGAAGAGCGGGTGGGCGCGCGTCGGGCGCGACTTGAACTCCGGATGCGCCTGGGTGGACACGTAGTAGGGGTGCACCTCGCGCGGCAGCTCGACGAACTCGACGAGGCCCAGGTCGGGGTGGGTGCCGCTGATGACGAGCCCGGCCTCCTCCAGCCGCGCGCGGTAGCCCTCGTTCACCTCGTAGCGGTGGCGGTGCCGTTCGTCGGCGAAGCTCGCGCCGTACGCCTCCGCCACGACCGAGCCCTCGCGCAGGACGGCCCGCTGGGACCCCAGGCGCATCGTGCCGCCGAGGTCACCGGCGCCGTCGACGAACGCCTTCTGCTCCTCCATCGTCGCGATGACCGGGGCCGGGCTGTCGGGGTCGAACTCGGTGGAGGACGCGCCCTCGATGCCCGCCACGTGCCGGGCGTACTCGATGACCATGCACTGCAGCCCGAGGCAGATGCCGAGCGTGGGCACCTGGCGCTCACGGGCCCAGCGCAGCGCGCCGACCTTGCCCTCGATGCCGCGGATGCCGAAGCCGCCGGGCACGAGCACGGCGTCCACCCCGCCGAGGGCGCGCTGGGCCCCGGCCTCGGTGTCGCAGTCGTCGGACCGGACCCAGCGGATGTGGACCTTGGCGTCGTGGTGGAAGCCGCCGGCGCGCAGCGCCTCGGTGACCGAGAGGTAGGCGTCGGGCAGGTCGACGTACTTGCCGACGAGGGCCACCTCCACCCGGTGCTCCGGGTGGTGGACCCGCTCGAGGAGGAGGTCCCAGTCGGTCCAGTCGACGTCGCGGAAGACCAGGCCGAGCCGGCGCACGACGTAGGCGTCGAGCCCCTCCCGGTGCAGCACCTTGGGGATGTCGTAGATGCTCGGTGCGTCGACCGCGGCGGCGCAGGCCTCCTGGTCGACGTCGCACATGAGGCTGATCTTGCGCTTGATGGCCTCGGGGATGTCGCGGTCGGCCCGGAGCACGAGCGCGTCGGGCTGGATGCCGACCTGGCGCAGCGCCGCCACCGAGTGCTGGGTGGGCTTGGTCTTCAGCTCGCCGCTCGGGGCGAGGTACGGCACGAGCGAGACGTGGAGGAAGAAGACGTTGTCGCGGCCGAGGTCGTGGCGCACCTGCCGGGCCGCCTCGAGGAAGGGCAGCGACTCGATGTCGCCGACGGTTCCGCCGATCTCGGTGATGATGAGGTCGGGGGCCTCGGCGTCGGTGACCCCCGGGGACCCGGCCGCCTGCGCCCGCATGCGGTCCTTGAGCTCGTTGGTGATGTGCGGGATGACCTGCACCGTGTCACCGAGGAACTCGCCGCGCCGCTCCTTCTGGATGACCCGGTTGTACACCTGGCCGGTGGTGACGTTGGCGCTGCCGCGCAGGCTGACGTCGAGGAAGCGCTCGTAGTGGCCGATGTCGAGGTCGGTCTCGGCGCCGTCGTCGGTGACGAAGACCTCGCCGTGCTGGAACGGGTTCATCGTGCCCGGGTCGACGTTGAGGTACGGGTCGAGCTTCTGCATCGTCACCCGCAGGCCGCGGGCCCGGAGCAGGTGCCCGAGCGAGGAGGCGGTGAGCCCCTTGCCGAGGGAGGAGGCGACTCCTCCGGTCACGAAGATCTGTTTCGTCTGGGCCACCACGGGCTTCAACGATACGTCATCCGGGCGAGGTCGCCGACGACGACGCACCCGGGTGCGGTGTCGTTCTCAGCCCTCGGACCGCGGCCGTGCGGGCCGACCGGCACCGGCGGTGACGTCGCTGTACACGCGGAGGGCGGCGTCGACGGCGTCGGACTCGGTCGGCAGCTCGGCCGCCCGCTCGACCGCCCGGGAGCGCAGCTCGTCGCGCACCGGTCCCAGGGTGAGGACCTCCCGGACCGCTCGGCAGAGGGCGGTCACGTCACCCGGCGGGACGAGCAGCGCGGCGTCGCCGACCACCGCGGCGGTGCCGCCGACATCGGTCGCGACCACCGCCGCGCCGGCGAGGAGTGCCTCCTGGAGCCCCACCGGCTGGCCCTCCCAGCGGGCGCTGGAGACGACGACGTCGGCGGCACCGAGCAGGTCGGGGACGTCGTCACGGGCTCCGAGCAGCCGCACCGGGAGGGCTTCGGCGTCGATGCGGCGCTGGAGAGGCGCCCGCAACGGCCCGTCGCCGGCGACCACGGCGAGCAGGTCGAGGTCGGAGAGCCCGGCGAGAGCGTCGAGGAGCAGGTCGAGCCCCTTCTGCGGGGCGAGGCGCGCCACGACGACGACGAGCGCGGTCCGCGCGTCGATCCCGAGGTCCGCGTGCACGGCGTGGCGGTCGCGAACGGCCGCACGCGGACGCGGCGCCGCGACGACCGCGAGCGCGCAGCGGCGGGCGCCGAGGCGGTCCATCCGCTCGACGAGGTCCGTGGACACCCCGAGCACGACGTCGCAGCGGCCGGCGACGAGGCGCTCGAGGGCGGCGTACACGGCCCGGCCCACCACGCCGGCCGGGGCGGCGTTGTGCAGGGTCGCGATCACCGGGACGGGCAGCCCCGTCGCCGCCAGCGCCACCAGGGCCGCGGCCCGCAGGCCGTGGGCGTGGACGACGTCCGCGCCGCGGGCCAGGTGGCGCAGCGCGCGGACGGCGGCGGCGTCGTCCACGGGGCTCGGCCGCTCGGCGATGCCCACGGGCACCACCGAGGAGGCGGCCTGGTCCAGGGCGAACCGCTGCGTGACCGCGTCCGGACAGGCCACGACGACGGTGTGCCCCCGGCCGGCGAGCCCGCGCACCAGCCCCTCGACGTGGCGTCCGACCCCGCCCGCGCTCGTCCCGAGCGTGACGAGCACCCTCATCCGTTCCCTCCTCGGCTGCGTCGCGCCCGGCCCCGGGCCCTGACCTCCTGCATCATGCCGCGGTCGCCCAGCCCGAGCACGACGACACCGGTGAGCAGGGCCGCGAAGCCGGCGCCCACCCCGACCAGGAGGGTGCCGGCCAGGGTGTCGAGGCTGCGCCCGTGGGTCACGAGGTCACCGACGACCCACTCCGCCGCCAGGGCCACGACGACCGCCCCGAGGGTGCGCCCGGCGCCGGCCGTGGCCGCCGGCCCCCAGCTGCGGCGGACGAGCAGCACCAGGCCGACGCCGGCGACGCTCATCCCGATCGCGGAGAACACCCCGAGCACCCACAGTGTCACGGCCGGGCCGGCGTCGCGGCCGACGAACAGCAGCGGCGGCACGGCAGCCACGACCCACCCGAGCGCGGTGGCCGTGCCCGCGTCCAGGGGCCGGCCCCTGACGTAGAGCGCCCGCGTCAGCAGCGCCACGACGCCGAAGCCGATGAGCCCCGGCGCATACGCCGTGAGGGCGGCCGGCATGGCGGCGAGGGCCTCGGGGGAGGCACCGTCGGCGCCCCGCCGGGCGTCGAGGATGCCGAAGAAGGCGCCGATGGCCGGGGCCGCGGCGATGAGCACCCCTGCGGCCACGCCGGTGAGGGCGATGACCGCCCGCAGCGCCCGCGAGACCGTGGCGCTGGCGTCCTCGCCGGCGCCCGTGCGGGTGGCCAGGCTCGGGAACGCGCTCTGCGCCACCGGCACCGCGAGCACGGCGTAGGGCAGGAGGTACACGGCCTGCACGTAGGTGTAGACCGTGAAGGTGGCGTCGCCGCCCGCGAAGTTCGCCAGCCGCATCGTGACGACGACCGCGGTCTGCTGCGCCGCGAGCGCGAGCACGCCGGCACCGGCGAGGGCCCCCACCCGGCGTCGGTCCTCGGCCGGTAGCCGCAGGCCCGGGCGCCAACGCCAGCCGGTGGCGAGCGCCGGGGCGACGAGAGGCAGGGAGAGCACGACGACACCGAGCGTGGTGCCCCAGCCGAGCACCGTGACCGCCTCCTCGGGCACGAGGGCCGGCTCGACCTCACCCCGGGTGATGGACCCGTACCAGAGGTACGAGACGAGCACGACGACCGAGGAGAGGAAGGGGGCGAGGGCGGCGGCGAGGAACCGTCGGTGGGCATGGAGCAGGGCGGTGAGGATGATGCCCACCCCGTAGAGCGGCACCTGCACGGCAAAGATCCGCAGCAGGCGCACGGCCACGTCCAGGGCCTCGGGGTCGTCCCCGGTGACGAGCAGGGTGGACACGGGGCGGGCCACGAGGGCGAGCAGTCCGCCGAGGGGGACCAGGACGACCAGCACCCAGGTGAGCAACACCGAGGCGGTCCGGTCGGCCCGGTCGCGCTCGCCGGTGCCGATCCGGTGGGCGATGAGGGGCACGGCGGCCGCGGCGAGCACGCCCCCGGCCGCCACCTCGAAGACGACGTTCGGCAGCGCGTTGACGCTCTGGTAGATCGTGCCGACGCCGCCGCTGCGGACCGAGTCGGCGAAGACGAGGTAGCGCGCGAACCCCGCGATCCGGGAGAGCAGGGTGAAGGCGGCGATGAGGCCCGCGGCCCCGGCGATGCCGGTGGCGACCCGGCGTGCGCTCATCGCGCCGGACGTCCCCAGGCGTCGAGCTCGCGCAGGCCCGGCGTGGCCTCGATGACGCGGGTGAAGCTGACCCGCTCGCTGGCCAGGGTCAGCGCGGTGAGCACCGCGAGGGCGACGAGCCGCCCGCCGCGGCCGGTGCGCCGCACCAGGGCGGTACCGACCAGGGCGCCCGCAGCGTTCGCGCCGGTGTCGCCGAGCATCGCGCGGCCCGCGAGGTCGGGGGCCAGGACGCCGAGCGCCGCCCCGGCGGCAGCAGCCGCCTGCGGCCCGCCCGCCCCGGTCAGGAGCGGGAGCGAGACGAGAGCGGTGGCCTTGAGGGCGCGGCCCGGCCGGAGGTCGAGCAGGTTGACGAGGTTGGCCGACCCGGCGACCACGGCTCCTCCGACGAGGGTGTCGACGGCCGAGCGGGCCGGGGTGGCGCGGTCCGCAAGGGCCGCCGCGGCCAGACCGGTGAGGCCGAGGCCCACGACCTTGACGGCCCCGGTGGTCAGCTCACCGCGCGCCGCGGCGCCGAGGTGGCCCCGCAGCCCCTTCGACGAGCCGTCGCCGGCGAGGTCGTCCAGGGCCCCGAACGCTCCCGACCCCACGGTGGCCACCACCCCCGCGGGGCCGCCGAGCGCCGCGCCGACGGCCGCGCCGGCGACATACGCCGGCCCCTCGAGCAGGGTGACCGGCTCCCCGGCGTGGTTGGTGCGCGCCCAGCGGGGCGAACGTACGGTGCCGGTGAGGCCACGGTGCGCCGCCGCGGCACCCAGCCCCGCGAGGACGGCCGCGACGAGGGGGCGCCCGCTCACGGGGCGGGGGTCGGGGTCGGCGCCGGGATCGGCGCGAACGGCTCCTCGGCCCCGGCGGCGAGGCCGTACTGGCCCACCCCACCCGCAGCCTGCTCGGTGAGGGCGAGCACGACGCTCGCCTGGCCCATCGGCTCCCCCGCGTCGTCGACCCCGCTGACCTCGGCGGCGGCGTCAGCGTCGTCGCGCATCGTGGTGAGCACCCAGACGCCCTCGGCGTCCGGGTCCACCTGGGCGGCGAGCACGGTGCCGGCGGACCGGGCGTCGAGGGCCACGGTGAGGTCGACCCACTGTGCCGCGGCCGCGGCCTGCGCCTCCTCCCCGCCGGTGGTGACGGTGCCCGACACGACGACGGCGAGCTCGGCCTGCTCGACGACGTCGTCCGGGGCCTCGACCGACAGCAGGCCGGCGTCGGCGAGGGCCCCCAGCCCCCGGCCCACCTCGGCGGTGTCGATGACGGGTGCCTCCGGGTCCGCGGCCCTGGTGAGCAGCGCGGCGAGGAGCACGTCGCGCGGCGCCACCTCGCCCGCGAGGGCGGTGAGGTCGAGGCCGACCGTGCCGCCCACCCGGGTGACGACGGTGTCACGCACCGCCGTCGTCGGGTCGTCGGCGGCGACCCAGTCCTCGGTGAGGCTCGTCGTGGTCACCACGCGGGCGCCGGCGGCGCCGAGGGAGGTGCTCGCGGCCTCGACGAGGTCCGAGTCGACCCCCGGCAGCACCACGAGCGCGACGCTGCGGTTCTCGAGCCGACCGTCGAGGACGACGGGGTTCGCGGCCGAGATGAAGGCGTCGCGAGCCTCGACACCGCTCTCGAGGGCGTCGATCTGCTCGTTGAGCTGGGCCTTGTCGTCGCGCAGGCCTGCGACCTCGTCCTCGAGCGTCGCGCCGATCTCGCCCTTCAGCGGACCGGCGCCGAGGACGATGCCGACGGCGAGGGCAAGGAAGATCGAGACGATGGAGACCAGGTGGTAGCGGAAGTCGATCACCCGAACACCCCTTGCACGGCGGTCCACAGGTCGTCGAGGCGGGCCCCCAGCACCTGGAGCAGGGCCCGGCCACCCTCGGTGGACCAGAGCGCCACCCCCAGCGCGAGCAGGCCGACGAAGAGCATGACGACGAGGCTCAGCCCGGAGATCCGCGAGCGGTACAGCCGGCTCACCCCCTTGGCGTCGACGAGCTTGCCACCGACGCGCAGCCGGGTGAGGAAGGTGCTCGCCATGCCCTGCCGGCCCTTGTCGAGGAACTCCACGAGGGTCACGTGGGTGCCGACCGCGACGATGAGGCTGGCGCCCTTGTCGTCGGCGAGCAGCATCGCGACGTCCTCGCTCGTGCCCGTCGCGGGGAACACCACCGGCTCCACCCCGAGCTCGCGCACCCGCTCCAGGCCCGGCGCCCTCCCGTCGCGGTAGGCGTGCACGACGATCTCCGCACCGCACCGCAGCGTGTCGTCGGAGACCGAGTCCATGTCGCCCACGACGAGGTCCGGGACGTGCCGCGCCTCGATGAGCGCGTCGGCGCCACCGTCGACGCCGATGAGGATCGGCCGGTACTCGCGGATGTAGTGGCGCAGGGTCTGCAGGTCCTCCTTGTAGTGGTACCCGCGGACGACGATGAGCACGTGGCGCCCCTCGAGGTCGGTGCGGATGTCGGGCACCCCGACCCCGTCGAAGAGCAGCTCGCGCTCGCGGCGGAGGTACTCCATCGTGTTCTCGGTGAACGCCTCGATCTCGTCGGAGAGGCCGGCGCGCGCGATCGTCATCGCCTCCTGCACGGCATCGGCGTCGAGCAGCCGGCCCCGGGCGACGACCTCGTCGCCGGTGAGCAGGGCACCACCGTCCACCCGCAGCGGGGTGCCCTCCTTGACCTCCATGACGTCGGTGCCGACCGCGTCGAGCAGCGGGATGCCGGCGCCGACGAGGATCTCGGGCCCGAGGTTGGGGTAGCGGCCGGAGATCGAGGTGGCGGCGTTGACGACGGCCGCCGGACGGCAGGCGACGAGGGCCTCGGCGCTCACCCGGTCGAGGTCGACGTGGTTGATGACGGCGACGTCACCGGGACGCAGCCGCTTGGTGAGGTTCTTGGTACGGGGGTCGACGCGGGCGGGACCCGCGGACCCGTGCTGCGGGTCGCGGTCCCTGCGGGCGGGGATCCGGACGGACATCTGCACCATCGTGCCACGTGGCCTCACCGGCCGGCGCGGGCCATCAGGTCGCGGGCGTGCTCGAGTGCGGCGTCGGTGCCCGAGCCCCCGAGCATCCGGGCCAGCTCGGCGACCCGGTGCTCGCCGGTGACCTCGTGCACCATGCTGCGGGTGACGTGGCCGTCGTCGGACCGCTCGACGAGGAGATGCCGGTCGGCGTGGACGGCGACCTGCGCCAGGTGGGTGACGACGACGACCTGCGCGTGCCGGGCCAGGGCGGCGAGCCGGGAGCCGACGTCGAGCGCCGCCCGTCCCCCGACGCCGGCGTCGACCTCGTCGAAGACGAACGTGGGGACCGAGGCGGTGGCGTCCGCGGTGGCGACCTCGATGGCGAGCATCACCCGCGAGAGCTCGCCGCCGGAGGCGGCCCGGGTGACGGCCCGGGCGGGCGTGCCCGGACCTGAGGCCAGCCGGACCTCCACGGCGTCGCGCGCCGTCGGCGGTGAAGCGGCCGGCGTGCTCGACCGCGACGGTGACGCTGGCGGACCCCATCGCGAGATGGGCCAGCTCGCCGGTGATGCGCTCGCCGAGGGCGCCGGCGGCCTCGACGCGCCGAGCGCTCAGCGTCTCCGCCAGCTCGGCACGGCGCACGGTCAGGTCGTCGACGCGCTGCTCGAGGTCGCCGATGCGCTCTCCGGTGCCCTCGAGCTCGGTGAGCCGCACGGCGGCGTCCTTGGCCCAGGCGAGCACGGCGTCGACGTCCGGCCCGTAGAGCCGGGTCAGCTCGGTGAGGGCTGCTCGCCGCCGTTCGACGTGCTCGAGGCGGGCGGGGTCGACCTCGATGTCGGCGAGGTAGCCAGCCGAGGTCGGCGGCGACGTCCGCGGCGAGGTAGCGCAGCTCGTCGATGCGGCCGGCGAGCTCGGCGATCGCGGGGTCGTTGTCGGCCACCTGGGCGAGGCGGCCGGAGGCGGCCCCGAGGGCGGGGAGCACGCCCGAGGCACCGACCGCGATGTCGTCCTCCCCGGCGAGCGCGGTGTGGGCCTCCCCCGCCGCGGCACGCAGCTCCTCGGCGTGGCCGAGGCGGTCGGACTCCACGCGCAGGGCGTCGTCCTCCCCCGGCTGCGGGTCGAGGGCCCCGATGCGCTCGAGCCCGAGCCGCAGGGCCTCGGCCTCCCGGGCCCGTTCGGCGGCGGCCGCGCGCAACCGGCCCAGCTCGTCCTCGGCCCCGCTGAGCTCGTCGTGGACGACGCGGTAGCCGTCGAGGGCGGCGGCCAGCCGCGGACCGCCGAACGCGTCGAGCACCTCGCGGTGCTCGTCGGCGCGGCGCAGCCGCCACTGGTCGGCCTGGCCGTGCACCGCCACGAGGTGCTCGGCCAGCTCGGCGAGGAGACCGACCGGTGCGGCGCGGCCGCCGACGTGCGCGCGGGAGCGGCCGTCGGCCTGGACGGTGCGGACCAGGACCAGGCCGTCGGTGACGTCGGCACCCGCCTCGTCCGCCCGGAGGAGCGCCGGGTGTCCGGCGGGCAGCTGCACCAGGCCCTCGACGACGGTGCGGTCGGCACCGGCGCGCACCAGCCCGGAGTCGCCGCGCCCGCCGAGCAGCAGGCCGAGCGCGGTGACGACCATCGTCTTCCCGGCGCCGGTCTCGCCGGTGAGCACGGTGAGCCCACGGTGGAGCGGGAGCACGGCCTCGTCGATGACGCCGAGGTCACGGATGCGGATCTCCTCGATCACGTCGCGGCCCCCCCGGCCGACTGCTGCCGCCGGGCGGCGCCCCGCCAGCCGTGCACGGGCAGGTCGAACTTGTCGACGAGCCGGTCGGTGAACACGGTCTGCGAGAGCCGGGCGAGCCGCACCGGCAGGTCGGAGCGGTGCGCCTGCACCCGGGCACCCGGCGCCAGCTCGACCGTGCGACGGCCGTCGCAGCAGACGACGGCACTGCCCTCCGCAAGGGGCAGCAGCTCGACGGCGAGGTGCGAGCTCGGGCCGACGACCAGCGGGCGTGCGAAGAGGGCGTGGGCGCTGATCGGGACGACGAGCAGCGCCTCGACATCGGGCCAGACCACGGGCCCACCCGCCGAGAACGCGTACGCGGTGGACCCGGTGGGGGTGGCCAGGACGACGCCGTCGCAGCCCCAGGTGGAGAGCGGACGGCCGTCGATCTCGAGGGTGAGCTCGACCATCCGCTCCCGTGAGGCTTTCTCGACGCTCACCTCGTTCAGGGCCCACGAGTCGAACACGACCCGGCCGTTCTCCCAGGCCCGCACCTCGAGGGTGGTGCGCTCCTCGACGGTGTAGTCGCGCGCACAGATCTGCTCGACGGTGCGGTCGAGGTCGTCGCGCTCGGCCTCGGCGAGGAAGCCGACGTGGCCGAGGTTGACTCCGAGCAGCGGGGCGCCGGAGCCGCGGGAGAGCTCCGCACCGCGCAGGATGGTGCCGTCGCCCCCGAGCACGCAGACGAGCTCGCACGGGAGGTCGGCGTGCGCGTCGTCGACGGCGCCGACGCCCGGGACCGCCCCGAGGGGCGTCCCGGCGAGGTCCTCGGCCGGGGCGCAGACGGCGATGCCCGCGGAGAGCAGCCGGGTGGCGACCGCGGCGGCGAGCTCGTGGGCCTCCCGGCGACGGGTGTGGCTGACGAGGAGGATGCGGCGCTCGGGCGGCGTCGTCATCGGGGCCCTCCGGGGGTCGGGTCGGTGGTCATCGCCCGCACCGTGGCGCGGACGCTGTCGTCGGTCATTGTCCCCGACGGGTCCGACCGCGCCCACAGGAGGTACTCGGCGTTGCCGGAGCCGCCGTGGACCGGGCTGGGCCGCAGCGCACGCGGGTGCAGGCCGGCGGCCCGCGCCGCGTCGACGACACGCTCGAGGGCATGGGCGCGGTCGGCGGGGTCGGTGACGACACCAGACCCACCGAGTCGGCGGCGCCCCACCTCGAACTGGGGTTTGACGAGCGCGACGAGGTCTCCGTCCGGCGCGAGCAGGCGGGCGAGGTCGGTGAGGACGAGGGTGAGTGAGATGAAGGAGAGGTCCGCGACCACGAGGTCGGCGACGCCCCCGACGTCCTGGGGGCGCAGCCCGCGCACCGTGGTGCCGCTGCGGTCCTCCACCCGGGGATCAGCCACGAGCTCGGCGGCGAGCTGGCCGTGACCGACGTCCACCGCCACGACGCAGGCCGCTCCCCCGGTGAGCAGCACCTGGGTGAACCCGCCGGTGGACGCCCCGACGTCGATGCATCGGCGTCCGGCCACCCTGAGGCCCTCCGCGGCCCAGGCGTCGAGAGCGGCCTGCAGCTTGTGGGCGGCGCGGCCGACCCAGCGGGTGGCGTCGGGATCGACGACCAGCTCGGCCGCGCCGCCGACCGGCTGCGCCGGCTTGCGGGCCGGCTCGCCGTCGACGCGCACCAGCCCGGCGGCGACGAGGTCGCGGGCATCGCCGCGGGAGCGGGCCAGCCCGCGCCGGACCAGCTCGGCATCGAGCCGGGCGATCTCAGCCGCCCAGGTCGGCGAGGCGGGACTGCAGCGTGCGCTGCACGTGCTCGCCCGCCGCGAGCTGGCCGTCGAGGTCGTCGTCGGCCACCGCGGCGAGGTCACCGAGGGCGGCGTCGATGACGATGTCACCCGTCTGCGGAGGGTCGGCGTCGGGCTCGGCTCCCTCAGCGTGGGCCTCCGAGCCGCGGGGCTCCTCGGTCACGAGGAGGCCCCCGAGGACGGCGTGGTGGAACCGGACCCCTGGGCCGTCGCCGTGCCCGTGGCCGGCCCGGAGGTCGAGCTCTCCGCAGCCGTGTTCTTCGCCGTGGACGTCGCCGGCGACGACTCAGCGGTGGCCTCGGTCGCCGCGGACTTCTTCGCCGCGGACTTCTTCGCGGTGGCCTCGGTCGCCGCCGACTTCTTCGCCGTGGACGTCGCCGGCGACGACTCAGCGGTGGCCTCGGTCGCCGCGGACTTCTTCGCCGCGGACTTCTTCGCCGCGGACTTCTTCGCCGCGGACTTCTTCGCCGCGGACTTCTTCGCCGCGGACTTCTTCGCGGTGGACTTCTTCGCGGTGGACTTCTTCGCCGCCGTCTCCGTGGCGGTGGCCTTCCTGGCCGACGACGTCGTCGCCGTGGAGGTCTTCGCCGTGGACTTCTTCGCCGTGGTCTTGGCCGGAGACGTCGTCGCCGCCGAGGTCTTCGCGGCGGGCTTTCTCGCCGGTGACTTCTTCGCAGTGGACCTTGTGGCCGTCGACGTCTTCGCCGACGACGACCCGGCGGGTGACGACGAGGAGGTGGGCTTCGCGGCGGGCGCCGCCGTCGCGCCGGCCTTCCTGGTCGAGGCCTTCTTCGCGGTCGAGGCCTTCTTCGCGGTCGAGGCCCTCTTCGCGGTCGAGGTCTTCCTCGCGGTCGAGGTCCGCGACGACCCGGCTTGTGGCGCCGTCCTCGCGGCGACCGCGGGCGTCGCCACGGCCGGGGTCGATGCGGCCTCCGACGGAACGGCGTCCGACACCACCGTCATCCCGGCAGCGCTCACCTGCACGCCCCGGCCGGTGACGGCGCGCGCCAGGTCGTCGACCTGGGCGGCGAGGGCCGAGACGGTGCCGGCGAGCGCATGCACGTCGGCGACCAGCCGTGCGGGGTCGAACCGGCCGAGCGCGCCCTCGACCTCACGCTGCACCAGGCCCACCACCTGACGGCGGTTCTCCTCCGCGGCCTGGAGCAGGTCGTCGGCGAGGCGGCCGGCCTGCTTGGCCATCTTCTTCCGCGAGGCGTCGCTGCCACTGAGGGCCATGAGCTCCTGGGCCGCCTCGACGGCCTTGGCCCGGGTCAGCTCCCCCAGCCCGGACGCGAGCTCGACGTAGCCCTGGATCGAACGCTTGACCATGGTTCCTCCTCGCTGGGGTGCCCCGTCCGACACCGCTTCCGGGCTCACGCTACCGGGGCGTCGCCCCGCCCAGCACGTCGCGCGCCGCCCGACGGAGGCGCTCGACCTCTCCGGCCGGTGCGTCGGCGTCCTCCGCGAGGTGGACCCGGGCGACGGCCTCACCGAGCGCGGCCACTGCCGGTGAGTCCGCCCCGGCGCGCGTGGACGGCCGGTGCAGCGCCCGCAGGTCGGCGGCCACGTGGGTGGGGCGCTGCTCCGCAGGCGCGTCGAGCAGCGCATCGAGGCCGTCGATGCCGGTGAGCACGAGGAGCGAGTCCATCCCGGCCGCCACGGCTCCGGCCACGTCGGTCGACAGCCGGTCGCCCACCGTGAGCACGTCCTCGGCCGCCACCCCGAGCCGGCGGGCGCACAGCTCGTACAGCGGCGCCTGGGGCTTGCCGGCCACCACGTGCGGCCCGTGGCCGACCGCGGTGGCCACCGCGTCGACGAGCGAGCCGTTCCCGGGGGCAATCCCCCGCTCGGTGGGGAGCGTGGAGTCGGTGTTCGTGGCGAACCACCGGGCGCCGTTCTCGACGGCGTAGGCCGCCTCGGCGAGGTCTGCGGCCGTGACCGACGTGCCGTAGCCCTGCACGACGGCCCGCACCGGCCTGTCGCGGGCATCCGTGGGCCGCACCACGGTGAGCCCAGCCTCGTCGAGCGCCACCGCGACCCCGTCGCCGCCCACGGCCAGAACCGGCGCACCCTCGCCGAGCTCGCCGGCCACCAGCCAGGCGGCCGCCTGCGAGCTGGTGACCACGTCATCGGCAGTGCAGTCGATGCCGAGCTCCTGCAGGTGCTCCGCCACGTCCACGGAGGTTCGCGACGCGTTGTTCGTCGCGAAGACGACGGGGGCCTCGAGCGCGCCGATGGACTCCACCGCGTGCGGCACGGCACGCGGCCCCCGGTAGACGACACCGTCGAGGTCACAGACCAGCGCCGCGTAGCGGTGGACGAGGGGCTCGTTCACGAGCTCCGCTCCCCCTCGCCACCCGGGCCGTCGTCCTGCTCCTCGTCGTCACCCACCCGGCTGAGGTCGATGCCGTCCAGCTCCTCGAGCCGCTCGACGGCGTCGGTCTCGCCCTCGACGTCGCCCGCAGCAGCCTTGACGAACCAGTCCCGGGCCTCGTCCGCACGCCCGAGGTGGAGCAGCGCGTCCGCGTAGGCGTAGTGCAGACGGTGCAGCCCGGCTCCTGAACCCCGCCGGAGCTGCGGCACCTGGAGCGCCAGGAGCGCGGCGTCGTCCTGGCCCAGGTCCCGCCTGACGCCGGAGACGACGATCGCCAGCTCGACCTTCTCGGCATCCCCGAGCCCGGCCGTCTCCGGGCTGGCCGCGAGGTCCAGGGCGCGGTCGTGACGGCCGAGGCCGCGCTCACAGTCCGCCATGAGCGGCAACAGGTGCGAGGAGCCGCTGAGCCGACGAACGGTGCGGAACTCGGTGAGGGCCCGTGCGTAGTCGCCACGGCGGTACGCCACCATCCCCAGCGCTTCCCGGGCCGCCGGGACACGTCCGGCCCGTCGCACCGCGGTCTCCGCATGAGCCAGCGCGGCATCGAGCTCGTCCGCAGCCAGGTAGGCGGCCACCATCACGAGGTGCTTCGCCACCCCGTCCGCGTTCTCCTTGCTCAGGGTGCGCAGCTGCTGGTGGACGGAGCGGTCCAGCTCCTTCCCGGTGACCTCGTCGGGAATGCGCGGCTCCGGAAGCCGAGGACCCGATGGGACCAGGCGCGAGCCGCCACGACGCTCGCCGCCGTCGTCGTGGGACGGGCGAGGACCCGTGCCGGGACGGCCTCCCGACGGGGCGCCCCTCCCGCCGGACCGGTGGCCACCCGGGTCGGACCGGCGGCCTCGCGACCCGCCACCAGCTCCGCCAGCCGGGCGCCCCCCACCTCCACGCGGTCGTGAGCCGTCGTCGTGTGCTGCCACCAGGTCTCCTGTTCGATCTCGCCGGCGGTCCGCCGGCAGGCCCGCGGCCAGTCTAGAGATGCGCGGGGCACGGCGGAAACGCCCCGGAAAACGACGAAAGGGCCCGTCGTAACGGGCCCCTTCGCGAAAGTATGTCCGGCTGCGTCCTACTCTCCCACACCGTCACCAGTGCAGTACCATCGGCGCTGAAGGGCTTAGCTTCCGGGTTCGGAATGGAGCCGGGCGTTTCCCCTTCGCTATGACAGCCGAAACTCTATGGAGATGTCAGTCGTCCCGACCGTATCTCGGGAACTGCACAGTGGACGCGAACACACAGAAAATCTATTGGGTGTGAGTCAAGTTGTCGGCTTATTAGTACCAGTCAGCTACATGCATTGCTGCACTTCCACATCTGGCCTATCAACCCGGTAGTCTAGCCGGGAGCCTCTCGGGACGAATCCCATGGAAACCTCATCTTGAAGCGTGCTTCCCGCTTAGATGCTTTCAGCGGTTATCACTTCCGAACGTAGCTAATCAGCCGTGCCCTTGGCAGGACAACTGACACACCAGAGGTTCGTCCATCCCGGTCCTCTCGTACTAGGGACAGCCCTTCTCAAGCTTCCTACGCGCACAGCGGATAGGGACCGAACTGTCTCACGACGTTCTAAACCCAGCTCGCGTACCGCTTTAATGGGCGAACAGCCCAACCCTTGGGAGCAACTCCACCCCCAGGATGCGACGAGCCGACATCGAGGTGCCAAACCATGCCGTCGATATGGACTCTTGGGCAAGATCAGCCTGTTATCCCCGGGGTACCTTTTATCCGTTGAGCGACGGCGCTTCCACAAGCCACCGCCGGGTCACTAGTTCCGACTTTCGTCCCTGCTCGACATGTCTGTCTCGCAGTCAAGCTCCCTTGTGTACTTACACTCGACACCTGATTGCCAACCAGGCTGAGGGAACCTTTGAGCGCCTCCGTTACATTTTGGGAGGCAACCGCCCCAGTTAAACTACCCACCAGGCACTGTCCCTGATCCGGATCACGGACCGAGGTTAGATATCCAGAACGACCAGAGTGGTATTTCAACGTTGACTCCACCGACACTGGCGTGCCGGCTTCACAGTCTCCCACCTATCCTACACAAGCCGTACCGAACACCAATACCAAGCTGTAGTAAAGGTCCCGGGGTCTTTCCGTCCTGCTGCGCGTAACGAGCATCTTTACTCGTAGTGCAATTTCGCCGAGTTCGCGGTTGAGACAGTGGAGAAGTCGTTACGCCATTCGTGCAGGTCGGAACTTACCCGACAAGGAATTTCGCTACCTTAGGATGGTTATAGTTACCACCGCCGTTTACTGGGGCTTAAATTCTGAGCTTCGACCCGAAGATCTAACCCGTCCTCTTAACCTTCCAGCACCGGGCAGGCGTCAGTCCGTATACATCGTCTTGCGACTTCGCACGGACCTGTGTTTTTAGTAAACAGTCGCTTCTCCCTGGTCTCTGCGGCCCTTCACCCTAGGAGGCAAGCTCCTTCAGGGTCCGGGCCCCCCTTCTCCCGAAGTTACGGGGGCATTTTGCCGAATTCCTTAACCACGATTCACTCGATCGCCTTGGTATTCTCTACCTAACCACCTGAGTCGGTTTGGGGTACGGGCGGCTAGAACCTCGCTAGAAGATTTTCTAGGCAGCATAGGATCACCCTGCTTCCCGCATTCGCGGTCACTATCAGGTCTCAGGATATGTGCGAGACGGATTTGCCTATCTCGCTCCCTACACCCTTGGACGTGGACAACCATCGCCACGCGGAGGCTACCTTCCTGCGTCTCTCCATTGCTTGACTACTATTATTCTGGGTCGCGCGCTCCACTCAGAACCTCTCCCGAAGGATTGGTAACGAGCTTCAGGCGCTTAGCATCGATAAGTTCGTCATGGGCGGTTCTTCGCCGGTTCCGGAATATCAACCGGATGTCCATCGACTACGCCTGTCGGCCTCGCCTTAGGTCCCGACTTACCCAGGGCAGATTAGCTTGACCCTGGAACCCTTGGTTATTCGGCGGACGGGTTTCTCACCCGTCTTTCGCTACTCATGCCTGCATTCTCACTCGCGTGGCCTCCACGGCTGGATCACTCCGCCGCTTCCCTGGCCACACGACGCTCCCCTACCCATCGACACGCTTGGACCGTGGACCCGCAGGTGTCACGGCCGGGCAAAGTGTCAATGCCACAGCTTCGGTGGTGTGCTTGAGCCCCGCTACATTGTCGGCGCGGAATCACTTGACCAGTGAGCTATTACGCACTCTTTAAAGGGTGGCTGCTTCTAAGCCAACCTCCTGGTTGTCTGGGCAACTCCACATCCTTTCCCACTTAGCACACGCTTAGGGACCTTAGCTGGTGATCTGGGCTGTTTCCCTCTCGACTACGAAGCTTATCCCCCGCAGTCTCACTGCCACGCTCTCACTTACCGGCATTCGGAGTTTGGCTAACGTCAGTAACCTGGTGAGGCCCATCGGCTATCCAGTAGCTCTACCTCCGGTAAGAAACACGTGACGCTGCACCTAAATGCATTTCGGGGAGAACCAGCTATCACGGAGTTTGATTGGCCTTTCACCCCTACCCACAGCTCATCCCCTCAGTTTTCAACCTAAGTGGGTTCGGCCCTCCACGACGTCTTACCGTCGCTTCAGCCTGGCCATGGGTAGATCACTCCGCTTCGGGTCTAGACCCAGCGACTCATTCGCCCTGTTCGGACTCGCTTTCGCTACGGCTTCCCCACACGGGTTAACCTCGCCACTGAGCACTAACTCGCAGGCTCATTCTTCAAAAGGCACGCCGTCACCCCACAAGGAGGCTCCGACGGATTGTAGGCACGCGGTTTCAGGATCTATTTCACTCCCCTCCCGGGGTACTTTTCACCTTTCCCTCACGGTACTTGTCCGCTATCGGTCACCAAGGAATATTTAGGCTTAGCGGGTGGTCCCGCCAGATTCACACGGGATTTCTCGGGCCCCGTGCTACTTGGGATGGTTCTCTGGAGTTCGCGTCATTTCGTCTACGGGGGTAGCACCCTCTGTGCCGGACCTTTCAATGTCCTTCGACTATGGCGCGAATTTCTGACTCCATGTCAGCGTGTCAGCACTGACTGAGAAGTCCCACGACCCCGACCATGCAACGCCTGACAGCTATCACACATGATCGGTTTAGCCTGTTCCGCTTTCGCTCGCCACTACTCACGGAATCGCGGTTGCTTTCTCTTCCTGTGGGTACTGAGATGTTTCACTTCCCCACGTTCCCTCTACCCACCCTATGTGTTCAGGTGGGAGTGACTGGACTTGCCTCCAGCCGGGTTTCCCCATTCGGAAATCCTCGGATCGCAGTCTGGTTATCGACTCCCCGAGGCTTATCGCAGATTCCTACGTCCTTCTTCGGTTCTTGGTGCCAAGGCATTCACCGTGTGCCCTTATAAACTTGAGCCACAAAGATTTAAGATGCTCGCGTCCACTGTGTAGTTCTCAACATACGGGCGGGCCCTCACCGTGGTCGACGCCTGCCGGGGATGCCGGCGGTTCGTCGCGATGAGGGTCCTGGCCATACGGCCTGAGGTGAGCATGCGCCCGAGCCCTCAGGACCCAACAACGTGTCAGGCGCCAGGTCCTCGCCGGCCGCGTTCCACGCTCCCGAAGGAGCTGTACTGACGGACCGAGTCGGACTCGGCGCCAAATAATCGATGTTCCACCCTCGAGCACCTGCCGACCGACGTTCGCGGTCGGGCCAGGCTCTGGATCGCTTGCGCGACCAGTGCTCCTTAGAAAGGAGGTGATCCAGCCGCACCTTCCGGTACGGCTACCTTGTTACGACTTAGTCCCAATCGCCAGTCCCACCTTCGACGGCTCCCTCCACAAGGGTTGGGCCACCGGCTTCGGGTGTTACCGACTTTCGTGACTTGACGGGCGGTGTGTACAAGGCCCGGGAACGTATTCACCGCAGCGTTGCTGATCTGCGATTACTAGCGACTCCGACTTCATGGGGTCGAGTTGCAGACCCCAATCCGAACTGAGACCGGCTTTTTGGGATTCGCTCTACCTTGCGGTTTCGCAGCCCTCTGTACCGGCCATTGTAGCATGTGTGAAGCCCAAGACATAAGGGGCATGATGATTTGACGTCGTCCCCACCTTCCTCCGAGTTGACCCCGGCAGTCTCCTATGAGTCCCCGCCATAACGCGCTGGCAACATAGAACGAGGGTTGCGCTCGTTGCGGGACTTAACCCAACATCTCACGACACGAGCTGACGACAACCATGCACCACCTGTATACGAGTGTCCAAAGAGAACGCCATCTCTGACGCTTTCCCGTATATGTCAAGCCTTGGTAAGGTTCTTCGCGTTGCATCGAATTAATCCACATGCTCCGCCGCTTGTGCGGGCCCCCGTCAATTCCTTTGAGTTTTAGCCTTGCGGCCGTACTCCCCAGGCGGGGAACTTAATGCGTTAGCTGCGGCACGGATCTCGTGGAATGAGACCCACACCTAGTTCCCAACGTTTACGGCGTGGACTACCAGGGTATCTAATCCTGTTCGCTCCCCACGCTTTCGCTTCTCAGCGTCAGTTATGGCCCAGAGACCTGCCTTCGCCATCGGTGTTCCTCCTGATATCTGCGCATTTCACCGCTACACCAGGAATTCCAGTCTCCCCTACCACACTCTAGTCTGCCCGTACCCACTGCAAGTCCGGGGTTGAGCCCCGGATTTTCACAGCAGACGCGACAAACCGCCTACAAGCTCTTTACGCCCAATAATTCCGGACAACGCTCGCACCCTACGTATTACCGCGGCTGCTGGCACGTAGTTAGCCGGTGCTTCTTCTGCAGGTACCGTCACTTTCGCTTCTTCCCTGCCGAAAGAGGTTTACAACCCGAAGGCCTTCATCCCTCACGCGGCGTCGCTGCATCAGGCTTTCGCCCATTGTGCAATATTCCCCACTGCTGCCTCCCGTAGGAGTCTGGGCCGTGTCTCAGTCCCAGTGTGGCCGGTCGCCCTCTCAGGCCGGCTACCCGTCGTCGCCTTGGTGAGCCACTACCTCACCAACTAGCTGATAGGCCGCGAGTCCATCCCAGACCGAAAAACTTTCCAGACGGTAGAGATGCCTCTCCGTCTCGTATCCGGTATTAGCTCCGGTTTCCCGGGGTTATTCCAGAGTCTGGGGCAGGTTACTCACGTGTTACTCACCCGTTCGCCACTGATCGCCTCGGAGCAAGCTCCAAGGGTCACCGTTCGACTTGCATGTGTTAAGCACGCCGCCAGCGTTCGTCCTGAGCCAGGATCAAACTCTCCGTTGATGTGTGACTCTCGACCGTGGCCGAGAAATCGTTACCCACGAAGGGCTGTTTCACTGGCTGAGCACGAACAACTCGCTTTCGCTGTTGTTCGTTGTCAACCAAAGGATTTTCGTTACGTCGTTCTGCTCCGCCGACCGGTGGCCGACTCGGCGTCTCGACGCGACGAGGTTGTTGGCATCGATTTTTGACACGCTGTTGAGTTCTCAAGGTTCGGACGCGCACCGACTCGGAGCTCAGCGAGCTCGTCGTCGGGGCTTTCCGTTGTCGCTCTCCCAGTCACGGTGAGGCAACTGTTCGAACTTACCCGCGTCGCACTTGGGCGTCAAATCCGCGGGCCGCCATCTGGCGGCCCGGAGATGATCGCGCTCGGATCTCGGCGGGTGTCCCACTCTAGCACCCCGGTGGGGGCTTCCTCCAACTCGGCTCCGGTGGCCGCGTGCGACCGCCGAGGGCTTCTCGGGAGTGGGAGTCAGCTCCTGGGACCGGCCTGCTTGGTGCGGGGCTGCAAGCCCTGCCGCTTGGTGTCCGTTCCTCCCTCTCGGGCTGACGTCGAGAACAGTAGATGACTCCCCCGCCGGAACACAAATCGGGCTCCGGCGGGATGCTGTGGCGACCTCGGGTCGGGCCGAAGCGGTTGCAGCACAGGCGGAGTCAGCCAGGTGGGGCACTGGTGCGCCGCGTCGCCCTCCGGCAGGAACAGGTCCGGGCGGGGCCGGCGCCCGGCACGCTGTCGTCCCCCGCAGCACGGGTGCCGTGTGCGTCGACGCCGGTTCCGACCTGCGCCCGGCGGGGCCGTCGCGCAGCGAGCCGGTGGCACGCGCCCCGCTGGGGCACGTCCGGGCGGGTCACAGCGTGCCGTCGAGCCACGGGCACGCGCCCCGCTGGGGCACGTCCGGGCCGGTCACAGGGTGCCGACGAGTCCGGCGGCGAGGTTCTTGCGCCCCCGCCGCAGCACCACCACGCCGCCGGAGAGCACGTCCTCGGGAGCGAGGACGCGCTCCGGGTCGGTGACCTTCTCGCCGTTGACGGAGGCGCCCCCCTCCGTGAGCGTTCGCCGGGCCGCGTTCCGCGAGTCGGCGAGGCCGACGGCCACCAGGGCGTCGACGAGCGGCATGCCCACCTCCACGCTGCCGCGCGGTAGCTCGGCTGCGGCGTCGCGCAGCGTCGGCCCGTCCAGCCCGCGCACATCGCCCCTGCCGAAGAGCGCCTCGCTGGCCGCCCGCACCGACTCGGTGGCGCTCACGCCGTGGACGAGGGTGGTCACGTCCTCGGCGAGTGCACGCTGGGCGGCCCGCCGCCACGGCTGCTCGGCCACCGACTCCTCGAGCGTGGCGATCTCCTCACGGCTGCGGTCGCTGAAGACCTTGAGGAGGGTGACGACCGAGGCGTCCTCGATGTTGAGCCAGTACTGGTAGAAGGCGTACGGACTCGTCATCGACGGGTCCAGCCAGATCGCGTTCCCGGCGCTCTTGCCGAACTTCTCGCCGGAGGAGTCGGTGAGCAGCGGGGTCGTCAGCAGGTGCACCGAGCGGCCCTCGACCTTGTGGATGAGGTCGGAGCCGGCCACGAGGTTGCCCCACTGGTCGTTGCCCCCGGTCTGGAGCGTGCAGCCGTACTGCCGGTACAGCTCGAGGAAGTCCAGGCCCTGCAGCAGCTGGTAGCTGAACTCCGTGTACGAGATGCCCTCCTCGGAGGCCAGCCGAGCGGCGATCGCCTCCTTCTTGACGAGCTGGTTCACCCGGAAGTGCTTGCCCACGTCCCGGAGGAAGTCCAGCGCCGACATCCCCTCGGTCCAGTCGAGGTTGTTGACGAACACCGCCGGGTTGTCACCGTCGGAGTCGAGGAACGGGCGCACCTGACGTTGGATGTTCGCCACCCACTCCGCCGTCTGCTCCCTGGTCTTGAGCACCCGCTCGGCGGAGGGGCGAGGGTCGCCGATCAGCCCCGTGGAGCCACCGACCAGGCAGATCACCCGGTGTCCCGCCCGCTGGAGGCGGCGCAGCACCACGAGCTGGACCAGGTTGCCGAAGTGCAGGGACGGCGCGGTGGGGTCGAACCCGCAGTAGGCCGTGACCCGCCCGTCGGCGAGCGCCCGGCGCAGCGCGGCCTCGTCGGTGGTCTGTGCCACCAGCCCGCGCCACTGCAGCTCGTCGAGGATGTCGGTCACGTCGGCTCCGTCCCGGTCCGGTCGCCGGCGGGCCCTCCGCCGGACGCCGCCCAGCCTGCCACGTGGCCGGACGTGGCCGCCGCACCGTCCGCCGGTCGCGGGACGTGCCCGCGGCGAGGGCGGCCCGCGGCGTCGCGAGCCCCGCGCCTTCGCGAACTCCGGACAGGGACCAGTCCTCGCGCCTAGCCTCGGCAGCAGCCCGGTCGCCGTCAAGGAGCACGATGTACATCACCCTTCGCGACACGTCGGCCTCGGGGGCGCGGCGGTCCACGGGGCGGGTCACCGGCACCGTCGTCCTCCTCGGCGTGGTCAGCATGCTGACCGACATCTCCTCCGAGTCGGTGTCGGCGGTGCTGCCGCTCTACCTCACCGGCGTCCTCGGGCTCACCCCGCTCGCCTACGGCTTCGTCGACGGCATCTACCACGGCGTCAGCGCGGTGGTGCGGATCCTCGGTGGTTGGCTCGCCGACCACACCGACCGCCCCAAGTGGGTCGCCCTTGCCGGGTACGGACTGTCCGCCGCGTCCCGACTCGGCCTCCTCGTCGCCAACGGCCTGGGCGCCGTCACCGGGGTGGTCACGGTGGACCGGCTCGGCAAGGGCCTGCGAACCGCACCGCGCGACGCCCTCATCTCGGCCGCCAGCACGCCGGGGGCGCTCGGTCGCGCGTTCGGGGTGCACCGGTCCCTCGACACGCTCGGCGCGCTCATCGGTCCGCTGCTCGCCTTCGCCCTGCTCGCGGCAGTTCCCGGGTCGTACCAGTCGGTCTTCGTCGTCTCCGCCGCATTCGCGGTGGTCGGCGTCGCCGTCCTGCTGTTCCTCGTCCCGAACCTTCGACCACGGCGTGCCCTTGCCGGACCCCCGGGTGAAGGAGGTGCCGGCCGGGCGACACCTGCACCGTCGTGGCGTCTCCTCGCGGAGCCACGCCTCGGGAGGCTTCTCGCCGCTGCCGGCCTCCTGGGCGTGCTCACCATCGGCGACGGCTTCCTCTACCTGGCCCTGCAGCGGCGCGACGACCTGGCGACGGAGTACTTCCCCCTCCTGTACGTCGGCACCGGCTTCGCCTACATGGCCCTGGCCGTGCCGCTCGGCCGGCTCGCCGACCGTACCGGCCGCGCCGCCGTGTTCCTCGGCGGTCACCTCGCGCTCCTCGCGGCCTACGCCCTCGCCGCCGGGCCCGGCGGGGCGTGGTCCACCGTGGGGTGCCTGCTGCTGCTCGGCGCCTTCTACGCGTGCACCGACGGGGTCCTCGCCGCCCTCACCGCCCGCGTCGTGGCGCCCGAGGTGCGCGCCAGCGGGATCGCCACCGCCCAGACCGTCGTCGCGGCCGCCCGGTTCGTGTCGTCGCTGGTCTTCGGGCTGCTCTGGATGCAGCTGGGACCCTCGACGGCTCTGGTGGTGCTCGGCTCGCTCCTCGTCGTGGCACTGGTGCCGGCGTCCGTGCTGCTCCGGCCGCTCGACCGCGGGGGCCTCACGTGATGCCCCACCTGCGACGCCGCGTCGCCGCGCTGGTGGTCGTCCTCGTCCTCTCCGCCGCCGGGGCCGGCGCCTACCTCTGGCACGCCAGGGCCGAGCTCGACCGTGCCGTGGAGGCGGCTCCGGCGGTGCCGACCGCGTCGGTCGGCGGTCTCAGGGACGTGCCGCGAATCGTGTTCCGCAGCACCCTGCTCGGAACCGGGTACGGAGAGGTCGCCATGGTCCCGCTGTCCGACCCCGCCTCCGCCCGGGCGCTCACGGGTGTCGCGTGCGAGCGGGTGCACGCCGCCGCGGACCGGGTGCTGTGCCTCGCGGCAGAGCGTGGGTTCGCCACCACCTACTCGGCCACGGTCCTGGACGCCGACCTCCGGCCGGTACAGCCGCTCCCGCTGTCGGGGATGGCCTCCCGGGCGCGCCTGTCCGCCGACGGGACGATCGCGGCGACGACCACCTTCGTCAACGGACACGGGTACGACACCGTCTCGTTCGCGACGCAGACGCTGGTCACGCGGCTCGGCGGCGAGTCCTACGGGAACCTCGAGGACTTCACTCTCGTGCACCAGGGCAAGGCCATCACGCCGGTGGACCGGAACATCTGGGGCGTCACCTTCGCCTCCGACGACGACACGTTCTTCGTGACGGTGGCGTGGCAGGGGCGGACCTGGCTCGCGCAGGGGAGGCTCTCCACGCAGCGGCTCACCACCGTGCGGGACGACGCGGAATGCCCCTCCTTGTCCCCCGACGGTCGGACGGTCGCCTACAAGAAGCGACTCGGCGGTCCGCCGGGCAGCTGGCGGCTCGCCACCTACGACCTCGCCACCGGTGAGGAGACGCTGCTCGCCGAGGAGCGCAGCGTCGACGACCAGGTGGCCTGGCTCGATGACTCCACGGTGCTGTACGGGCTCGCACGGACCGGCGCCGAGTCCGCGGTGAGCGATGTCTGGGCGGTGCCCGCCGACGGCACGGGCAGCCCGAGGGTCCTGATCGAGGGCGCCTGGTCGCCCGCAGTCGTGCGCTGACCCGACCGCACCGGGGAGACTGCAGACATGACGATCCGTGACCCGCAGCTCGAGGCGTTCGTCGCCGGCCTGCCCAAGGCCGAGCTGCACGTGCACCACGTGGGGTCGGCCTCGCCGGCCACCGTCGCCGAGCTCGCCGCCCGGCACCCGGACACCAGGGTGCCCACCGACCCCGAGGCGCTGGCGCGCTTCTTCACGTTCACCGACTTCGCCCACTTCATCGAGCTCTACCTCGCCACGGTCGACCTCCTCCGCACGCCCGACGACATCCGCACCCTGACCCTCCAGGTGGCCCGTGACCTCGTCGGACAGCAGGTGCGCTACGCCGAGCTGACCATGACGCCGTTCACCTCGGTGCTCCGCGGCATCCCGATTCAGGCGTACACCGCGGCGATCGAGGACGCCCGGGTGGTCGCCGAGCGCGACCTCGGCATCGTCCTGCGGTGGATCTACGACATCCCCGGGGAGAGCGGCGTCGAGGCCGCCGACGCGACGCTGTCGTACGCGCTCGACCACGGACCGGAGGCCCTCGTGGGGTTCGGGCTGGGCGGGCCCGAGGCCGGCGTGCCCCGGGCCTGGTTCGCGCCGCACTTCGGCCGGGCCCGCGCCGCGGGGCTGCACTCGGTGCCCCACTCGGGGGAGTCCACCGGGCCGGAGTCGGTCTGGGACGCGCTCACCCTCCTCGGCGCGGAGCGGATCGGCCACGGCACCTCGTCGGTGGACGACCCGCGCCTCCTCGAGCACCTGGCCGAGCACGGCATCCCGCTCGAGGTGTGCCCGACGAGCAACGTGGCGACCCGGGTCGTGGAGCACCTGGAGGAGCACCCCCTGCCGCGGATGGTCGACGCGGGCGTCACCGTGACGATCAACAGCGACGACCCGCCGATGTTCGGCACCACGCTGAACCGCGAGTACGAGATCGCGGCCGACCTGCTCGACCTCGACCGTCAGGGGGTCGCCGACCTCGCCCTCGCGGCCGTCCGGGCCGGCTTCGCCCCCGACGACGTCAGGAGGCGGCTGGAGGCCGAGATCCGCGAGTACGCCGCCTCGACACCGCCGGGCGGTACGCACTGACGGTCGGCTCGTCGTCGAGCCAGAACCGCCACGGGTAGGCCGCGCCGTCGCCACCCGGCCCGCTGACCCCGACCCTCGCGCCGGTTCGGACCCGCGCCGGGTGGACCGCCGACGGGGGTGGCACGAGCAGACCGTCGGTCCCTGGGTCGAGCAGGTCGAGCCCGTTCTCGGCGCGGGCGATGCCGAGCGTGGCGGTCAGGCGCGCCGGTCCGCGGGCCCAGTCGCGACCCCGGGCACCGGGGCGGCGGGCCGCCGCCACGTCGTGGCCGCCGACGACCTCGCCGGCACGGAGCAGCACCGCGGACGCCCGCCCCTCGGGGCCGGTGACGACGTTGGCGCACCAGTGCATGCCGTAGCTGAAGTAGACGTACAGCCGGCCTGCCGGGCCGAACATCACCTCGGTCCGCGGGGTGCGTCCACGGTAGGCGTGCGAGCCCGGGTCGTCCTGGCCGGCGTAGGCCTCGACCTCGGTGAGCCGCAGCGTCACGCCGCCGTGGACCACGTGGTGGCCGAGCAGGGTCCGGGCGGCGACCAGGACGTCGCCGCCGAGCAGGGCCTCGAGGTCCAGAGGGGGCTGGGGCACCGGCCCATCATCGCCGGACGGACGGGGCCGTGTGGGGTCGGCCGCCCCGCCGGGACCCAGCGTGACGACGGGGCTAACGTCGGTGGTGAGGACGAGGAGTGACCTCACATGACCGACATGGACACCACCACCACCACCATCGTCGTCGGGGCGGACGGTTCGGCTCTCAGCGTGCAGGCCCTGCGCTGGGCCGCGGACCAGGCGCGGCTCACCGGTGCCCGGCTGGTCGCCGTCACCGCCTGGGAGACGCCGCTCACCATCATGGTCGTGCCCACGTGGACCGAGGAGGACTACGCCCTCGAGGCCGAGGCGAGGCTGGAGCGCACGGTCGTGGAGGCCCTCGGTGCCGACCCCGGCTTCCCCCTCGAGCGTCGGCTGGTGCGGCACCGCCCCGCCCAGGCGCTCACGGAGGCCGCCGAAGGCGCGTCCCTCCTCGTCGTGGGCAGCCACGGGCGCGGCGAGCTGCCGGGCATGCACCTGGGCTCGGTGGCCACCTACTGCGTCCACCACGCCCCCTGCCCGGTTCTCGTGTTCCGCGGCGAGCACACGGGTCGCTGACGAGCCATGGGCACGCGGTCGATGACCACGAGCGACGCGGGGCGCCCCCTCGACGCCGATGCCGCGCTCGTCCGCACCCTCGTCGACGAGCAGGGCGACGAGGGGGTGCGCGAGGTGGCGCGCCGGGGCGTCGCCCTCGTCACCCGCGGCTGGGACAACTCGGTGTTCCGACTGGGCGGAGCGCACGGCGACCTCGTCGCCCGCCTGCCCCGGCGCCGGTCCGCCGCCACCCTGCTGACCAAGGAGGAACGCTGGCTGGGCGAGATCACCGCACCGCTGCGGGTGACCGGGGTCCGGGTCCCGCGCGGCGTGCTCGCCGGCCGACCGGGCGCCGGCTACCCGTGGCCCTGGGCGGTGCTGACCTGGCTCGACGGGGCTCCCGTGTCCGAGCTGGCGGTGGAGCGGCGCGACGCACTGGCCGAGCCGCTCGCCGACGCGCTCGCCCGGCTGCACCGCCCCGCTCCCCCGGACGCTCCGGCGAACCCGTTCCGCGGGGTGCCGCTGGCCGCGCGCGCCCCGGGTCTGCAGTCGGTGTGGCCGGCGGTCGCCCACCGGGTCGGCACCGCTGCGGCCGGCGTGCTCAGGTCCGGCTGGGAGGCCGGCCTGCGCGCTCCGCAGTGGGACCGTGCGCCGGTCTGGGTGCACGGTGACCCCCATCCCTTCAACCTCGTCCACCGCGACGGTGGCGACCTCGGCCTGGTCGACTTCGGCGACCTCGCCGCCGGCGATCCGGCCTGCGACGTGGCGACCGCCTGGCTGACCTTCGGCGCGGCCGCCCGCGCCCGCTTCCTCGAGGTCCTCGTCGAGCGCGGCTCCTACGACGACGCGATCGAACGGCGCGCCGCGGGCTGGGCGGCGCTGGTGGCCGCGGCCGTGGTCGTCGACGACCGCGCGGACGACCGCTTCCGCGCACTGGCGCGGCACGTCGTCACGCAGCTCGGCGGCTGACCCCGGCCGGCGCCCGGGGCGCCCGGTCGTCGCCCTACCGGACCCGCGGGAGGTCCGCCGACCACGCTCTTGCGTCGGCGGACCGACCCGCCACCCGCTCCAGCTGCTCGGCGACGCGCTCCGGCGCGGTGCCACCGCGGGCCGACCGGGAGGCCAGCGAGCCCTCGACCGAGAGCACCCCGCGCACGGCCGGGGTCAGGTGCGGCGAGATGGCCGCGAGGTCGTCGTCGGTCAGGTCCCAGAGCTCGATGCCCCGCTCCTCGCACACCCGGACGCAGGCACCCGCGACCTCGTGCGCCACCCGGAACGGCACGCCCTCGCGGACCAGCCACTCGGCGACGTCGGTCGCGAGCGAGAAGCCCTGCGGCGCGAGCTCGGCCATCCGCTCCGTGTGGAAGGTCAGCGTCGCGACCATCCCTGCGACGGCCGGCAGCAGCACCTCGAGGGTGTCCACGGCGTCGAAGACCGGCTCCTTGTCCTCCTGCAGGTCGCGGTTGTACGCGAGGGGCAGGGCCTTGAGCGTCGTCATCAGCCCGGCGAGGTCGCCGACCAGTCGCCCGGCCTTGCCCCGGGCGAGCTCGGCGACGTCGGGGTTCTTCTTCTGCGGCATGATGCTCGAGCCGGTCGAGTAGGCGTCGTCGAGGGTGACGAAGGAGAACTCCCGGGTGGCCCAGAGGATGACCTCCTCGGCGAGCCGGGAGACGTCGACCGCCGCCATCGCCGCGACGAACGCGAACTCGGCGTACACGTCGCGGGCGGCGGTGCCGTCGATGGAGTTCTCGACGGCGGCGGAGAAGCCGAGGTCGGCCGCGACGGACTCGGGGTCGAGCCCGAGCGAGGACCCGGCGAGCGCCCCCGAGCCGTAGGGGGAGACGTCGGCCCGCACGTCCCAGTCGCGGAGCCGGTCGACGTCACGCAGCAGCGCCCACGCGTGGGCGAGCAGGTGGTGCGACAGCAGCACCGGCTGGGCGTGCTGGAGGTGGGTGCGGCCCGGCATCGGGGCACCGTGGTGGCTCCGGGCCTGGGAGACGAGGGCGTCGACGACGTCGAGGACCAGGCCGGCGAGGAGCCGCGCGTGCTCCCGCAGGTACATCCGGCCGAGGGTGGCGATCTGGTCGTTGCGCGAGCGCCCGGCGCGCAGCCGCCCGCCCACCTCGGCGCCCGCCCGCTCGATGAGGCCGCGCTCGAGCGCGGTGTGCACGTCCTCGTCGGCGTCGTCGGCGACGAACGCCCCGGACTCGACGTCGGCGAGGAGGCGGTCCAAGCCGGCGAGCATCGCGGCGAGGGCGTCGTCGTCGAGCAGCCCGGCCCGGTGGAGCACCCGGGCGTGCGCCCGGGAGCCGGCGATGTCGTGGGGTGCGAGCCGCCAGTCGAAGTGGGTCGACCGCGACAGCGCGGCGAGCGCGTCGGCGGGCCCGCCGGAGAACCGCCCGCCCCACAGGCTCAGGCCGGCGGGGCCGGCGGGGGGACGGAGGAGTCGGCGGGGTGGTCGGGGCGGGTCACGGGTCCCTCCGGGCGAACGACATCAGGCGGTCGACGACCTCGCGGCTGCGGCGGGCGCCGTCGGTGACCACCATGATGGTGTCGTCCCCGGCGATCGTGCCCAGCACCCCCTCGAGGATCGTGTGGTCGACGGCGGAGGCGAGGAAGTTCGCGGCCCCGGGTGGGGTCCGCAGGATGACGAGGTTGGCCGAGTGCTCGGCGGAGACGAGCAGCTCCTGGCACCGCGACTGCAGGCGTGAGACCCGCTCCTCGTCGTCGGGGGCGGGCCGGACGGTGCGGTCGCCGCCCTCCCCCGGCACCGCGTAGACCAGGCTCTTCCCGACGCGGACCCGCTCGGCGCCGACGTCGACGAGGTCGCGGGAGAGGGTCGCCTGGGTCACCTCGATGCCGTCCGCGGCGAGCACGTCCAGCAGCTCCGTCTGCGAGCGCACCGGCGTCGACCGCAGGATCTCGACGATCCGCTGCTGGCGGGCGGCGCGGCTGGTCGCGACCGTCACCGGTCGGGTCCCGGACTGCTCGACGAGCCACGACAGGAGCGCCTTCTGGGCGTGCAGCCGGTTCTCGGCCTCCTGCCACACCAGGGACGCCGGGCCGTCGATGACCCCGGCGGTCACCTCGTGGCCCCGGTACGCGGGCAGGCAGTGGAGGAAGACGGCCCCCGTCGCCGCATGTCCCATGAGGGCCTCGTCGACCCGGAACCGCTCGAAGGGCCCGGCGGCACCCCGGCGCTGCGCCTCCTCGGCCTCCTTGCCCATGGACACCCACGTGTCGGTGGCGACGACGTCGGCGGCGGAGACCGCCTCCACCGGGTCGTCGGTGACCGTGACCGAGCCCCCGTGGCGGGCCGCCAGCTCCTCGGCGCGGGCCACCACGGCCGCCGCCGGCCGGTGGTCGTCCGGCGTGCCGATCCGCACGTGCATCCCGGCCAGGGCGCAGCCGAGGAGGTAGGAGTGGGCCATGTTGTTGGCGCCGTCGCCGAGGTAGGCCAGGGCCAGTCCGGCCAGCTCACCGCGGGCCTCGCGGACGGTGAGCAGGTCGGCGAGGACCTGGCAGGGGTGGAAGTCGTCGGTGAGGGCGTTGAGGGTGGGCACCCCGGCGTGCCGCGCCATCTCCTCGAGGTCCGCCTGCGCGAAGGTCCGCCAGACGACGGCGGCCGACTGCGGGCCGAGGACGCGGGCGACGTCGGCCACCGACTCGCGCGTGCCGACGCCGGCCAGCCGGCCGTCGACGACCATGGGGAAGCCGCCGAGGCCGGCGACCGCGCCGACGAAGGAGACCTGCGTGCGCAGCGTCGGCTTGTCGAAGAGGATCGAGACGGTGCGCGGGCCCTCGAGGCAGCGGTCACCGTACGGGTCCGCCTTGAGCGCGATGGCCCGGTCGATCACCTCGCGCTGCTCCTCGGCGGTGAGGTCGTCGTCGCGCAGGAAGTGGCGCACGGTCATCGGCTCTCCTCGGTGGGGGTGGTGGCGGTGTCGAGCAGGACGGGCAGGGCGTCGACGACGAGGTCCAGCTGGTCGGTGGTGACCACGAGCGGCGGAGCGAGGCGGATGGCGTCCGGGGCCACCGGGTTGAGGATGAAGCCGGCCTCGAGTGCCGCCGCCGCGACCCCCGGGGCCCACTCCCCCGCCAACGTCACGGCGCGCAGCAGCCCGGCTCCGCGCACGCCGGTGATGCGGGGGTCGGCCAGCGCCCGGACCCGCTCGGCCAGGTGCTCGCCGGCGGCACGGACGTGGGCGAGCAGGCCCTCGGACTCGATGGTGTCGAGCACGGCCAGGCCGGCCGCGCACGCGAGCGGGTTGCCGCCGAAGGTGGAGCCGTGCTGCCCCGGCCCGAGCAGCGCGGTCGCCTCCGGCCCGAAGGTCACGAGCGCGCCCACGGGCACGCCGCCACCCAGGCCCTTGGCGAGCGTCATCGCGTCGGGCAGCACACCGGCCTCCTGGAAGGCGAACCAGGCGCCGGTGCGGCCCACGCCGGTCTGCACCTCGTCGAGCACGAGGAGGGCGCCGGCGTCGCAGGTCGCCTCCCTCGCCGCCTGCAGGAAGCCCCGGGCCGGCGGCCGCACGCCGGCCTCCCCCTGCAGCGGCTCCAGCACCACCGCTGCGGTGTCCCGGGTGACGGCGTGCCGGAGGGCGGCCGTGTCGCCCCACGGCACGTGGGTCACCCCGGGGAGCAGCGGCCCGAACGGCTCCCGGTAGGCCGGCTTGTGGGTCAGCGCCAGCGCACCGGTGGTCCGCCCGTGGAAGGCGCCCTCCGCGGCGACGAGGCCGCGCCGCCCGGTGCGCCGGGCGAGCTTCACCGCGGCCTCGACCGCCTCGGTGCCCGAGTTGGTGAAGAAGACCGCCGACCCCTCGGGCGCGCCGGCCAGCCGCAGGATCCGCTCGGCGAGCTCGACCTGCGGCGCCGTCGTGTGGAGGTTGGAGACGTGCACGAGCCGGGCGGCCTGGGTCGAGACCGCGGCGACGAGCGCGGGGTGGCCGTGACCGAGGGCGTTGACGGCGATGCCCCCGACGAGGTCGAGGTAGCGGCGGCCGTCGACGTCCCAGACCCAGGCACCCTCACCGTGGTCGAGCACCAGCTGGGGGCGGCCGAAGACCCCGAGCAGGGCGTGCTCGTAGCGCTCGAGCCACTGCTGCGTCAGAGGTGCCTCAGTCATCGGCTGCCTCCTCCGGCGCGTCCGGCACGACCATCGTCCCCACCCCTTCCGAGGTGAAGACCTCGAGCAGGATGCCGTGCGGCAGCCGCCCGTCGACGACGTGCGCCTGCGGCACGCCCGCCTCCACGGCCCGGATGCAGGCCTCGAGCTTGGGGATCATCCCGGCGTCGACGGTGGCGAGCAGCCGCCTGGCCGCGGTGAGCCGCAGCTCCGAGAGCAGCGAGCCGCGGTCCGGCCAGCTGGCGTAGACCCCCTCGACGTCGGTGAGGACGACGAGCTTGCGGGCTCCGAGGGCGGCGGCGAGCGCCGCGGCGGCGGTGTCGGCGTTGACGTTGAGGACCCCGCCGTCCCCGTCGAGGTCGGGCGCCACGGTCGAGACGACGGGGATCCGGCCCGCGTCGAGGAGGTCGAGGACGGCCGCGGGATCGACCTCGACGACGTCGCCGACCAGCCCGATGTCGTGGTGCTCGCCGTCGACGGTGACGCCACGGCGGCGGGCGCCGAACAGCCCCGCGTCCTCGCCCGAGAGGCCGACCGCCACCGGGCCGTGCTGGTTGAGCAGGCCGACGACCTCGCGTCCCACCTGCCCCACGAGCACCATCCGCACGACGTCCATGACCTCGGGCGTGGTGACTCGCAGCCCACCGCGGAACTCGGTGTCGAGACCGAGCCGGTCGAGCATCGCCTTGATCTGGGGGCCGCCGCCGTGCACGACCACGGGCCGCAGACCGGCGTAGCGGAGGAAGGCGATGTCCTGGGCGAAGGCGGCCTTGAGCGCGTCGTCGGTCATCGCGTTCCCCCCGTACTTGACGACGACGAGGGCGCCGCGGAAGCGCTCCAGCCACGGCAGCGCCTCGACCAGGGTGCTCGCCTTGCCCTGGGCGACGCGCAGCGTCGCCGCGTCGATGGCGCCGCGCAGGGCCTGGTCGGGTGGGGGCATCGGTCCTCGCTGTGGTCGGGTCGGGCTCAGGTGGAGTAGGCGGAGTTCTCGTGGACGTAGTCGTGGGTGAGGTCGTTGGTCCACACCGTCGCGGTCTCGGCGCCGGCGTGGAGGTCGACGACGACGCGGACCTCCCGGGAGGAGAGGTCCACCAGCGACCGGTCCTCGCCGACGCCGCCGGCCCGGCAGACCTGCACGCCGTTCATCGAGACGTCGAGGGCGGCCGGGTCGAAGTCCGCGCCCGTGGTACCGACGGCGGCGAGCACGCGGCCCCAGTTCGGGTCGTCGCCGAAGACGGCGCACTTGACGAGGTTGTTGCGGGCGACGCTGCGGGCCACCTCGAGCGCGTCGTCGACCGACGCCGCGGTCCGCACCTCCACGGCGATGTCGTGGCGCGCCCCCTCCGCGTCCGCGACCAGGCGGCGGGCCAGGTCGGCACAGACCTCGGTGACGGCGGTGCCCAGCTCGTCCGCGTCGGGGGCCCTGCCGGAGGCGCCGGAGGCCAGGAGGACCACGGTGTCGTTGGTCGACATGCAGCCGTCGGAGTCGATGCGGTCGAAGGTGACGGCGGTGGCGGCCCGCAGCGCGGCGTCGAGGGTGGCGGCGTCGGCGACGGCGTCGGTGGTGAGGACGACGAGCATGGTCGCGAGGGCGGGCGCGAGCATCCCCGCGCCCTTGGCCATGCCGCCGACGGACCAGCCGTCACGCTCGGCGTGGGAGGTCTTGGGCACGGTGTCGGTGGTCATGATCGCCACGGCCGCGGCCGGGCCGCCGGTCGGGGCGAGCGCGGCGGCGGCCGCGTCGACCCCGGAGAGCAGCCGGTCCATCGGCAGCCGCTCGCCGATGAGCCCGGTGGAGCAGACGACGACGTCCCCCGCGGCCACGCCGAGCACGGCGGCGACGTGCTCGGCGGTCCGGTGGGCGTCCTGGACACCGGGTGCCCCGGTGCAGGCGTTGGCGCCCCCGCTGTTGAGGACGACGGCGTCGGCCCGGCCGTCGGCGACGACCTGTCGTGACCAGGTGACGGGCGCGGCCTGGACGCGGTTGCCGGTGAACACGGCCGCGGCGTGGTGGTCGGGCCCGTCGTTGACGACGAGCGCGACGTCGGGACGGCCCGAGGGCTTGAGCCCGGCGACGACGCCGGCGGCACGGAACCCGCGCGGGGCGGTCACGGACATCAGGCGCGCCCTCCGGAGAGCGTGGTGGGGGTGACGACGAAGCCGGCCCGCCGCCACGCGTCGCCCGCCTCGGCGACCCGGCCCACCGGGACCAGCACCCAGTCGGTGTCGAAGGTGGAGAAGCCGAGGATGGGGATGCCGGCGTCGGCGAGGGGGCCGATGATCCCGTGGAAGACGCCGACCGCGCCGAACTCGAGCGGCCCGGCCACCTCGACGACCTTGAACGGGCCCTCGGTGCGGACCTCGCGCAGCCCGCCCGGGACGGCGTCGGTGCGGCACACCAGGCTCGTCTCCTCCGGCGTCCGGGTCAGCGCGGCGAACGGGGCCCTGGCCCAGTCGAAGGCCGGCTCGTGGTCCGGCGGGAACCGCAGGATGGAGACGTCCTCCGGGTGGAGCATGAGGTGCAGCGGCATCCGGCTCACGGTGCCACCCCTGCCGCCGGCAGGCCCAGGCCCTCGGGGAGACCGAGCGCCAGGTTGAGGCACTGGACGGCCGCCCCGGCCGTGCCCTTGGTGAGGTTGTCGACCGCGGCGACGGCGACCACCCTCCCCGCGCGCTCGTCGAGGGTCACCTGGAGGTGCACGACGTTGCTGCCGAGCACGCTGGCGGTGCTCGGCCAGCGACCCTCCGGCAGGACGTGCACGAACGGCTCGTCGGCATAGGCCTTCTCCCAGGCCACGCGCACGTCTGCCGCGGCTGCGCCACGGACGACGCGGGCCGTGCACGTCGCGAGGATGCCGCGCGGCATCGGTGCGAGCGTGGGGGTGAACGACACCGTGACCGGGCCGGCTCCGCAGGCCGTGAGGTTCTGCTCGATCTCCGGGACGTGCCGGTGCCCGCCGCCGACCCCGTACGGCGTCATCGCGCCCATGACCTCGGCCCCGAGCAGGTGCGGCTTCGGGGACCTACCGGCCCCGGAGGTGCCCGATGCCGCGACCACGGTGAGGTCGTCCGCCTCGACCACGCCCGCGACGAGACCGGGCGCGAGCGCCAGGGAGACCGCCGTCGGGTAGCACCCCGGCACCGCGATGCGCGTGGCACCGGCGAGCGCGGCCCGCTGGGGACCGTCCGCGGTCGGCAGCTCGGGCATCCCGTACGGCCACGAGCCGGCGTGGGGGGTGTCGTAGAAGGCGGTCCAGGCGTCGGGGTCGCGCAGGCGGTGGTCGGCACCGCAGTCGAGGACGACCGTCTCCTCCGGCAGGGCGGCGGCGATTCCCGCGGAGTGCCCGTGCGGGAGGGCCAGCACGACGGCGTCGTGGTCGGCGAGCACCTCGGCGGTCGTCGGCTCCAGGACGCGGTCGGCGAGCGGGGTGAGGTGCGGGTGCACGTCCGCGAGCAGTTGGCCGGCGTTGCCCGCCGCGGTGACGGCCCCCACCTCGAGCCCGGGGTGGCCGAGGAGCAGCCGGAGGACCTCTCCCCCGGCGTAGCCGCTCGCACCGGCGACCGCGACCTGCATCGTCATGGTGCATGAGTATACAGGGTTGTGCGATTACATGCAGTCGTGGGCTACGGGGCGACCCGCCGGGCGACCCAGCGGCGCCCCCGGGTGACCAGGTCGTCCCGGGGCGCCGGCTCGTGGGTGTCGGCTCGGCGGACGTAGCGGACCATCTTCTGCTTGGCGGGGTGGCCCCAGTCGCCGATCCACTCGACCCGCCAGGTCGCCGGGTCGGCGACCCACTCGGTGTCCGGGCGGTAGTACCAGAACACGTTCTTCTCGGTGAAGAACGGTTTTCCGCTCTTCGACGGACCGATGTGGTCGAGCGGGGTGCTGGGGCTGCGGATGAACCACGTGGCGTAGAAGTGCCCGCCGGGCCGCATCACCCTGCCGAGCCGGTAGAGGCACAACCGGACGTGGTTGAGCGAGACGTGCGTGAAGACCGACTGGGCGAGCGCGTAGTCGAACTGCACGCCGAAGTCGACGTCGAAGCGGTCGTTGGCGCGCAGGTTCGCCTCCGGGGTCCGGGCGCGCTGGGCGTCGGTCAGCTCGACGTCGTAGCCGGCCTGGATCAGCGAGTGGTTGGCCTCGATGCCGTAGTAGTTGCCGGGCTCCAGGTAGTCGATGAAGTGCTGACCGGCCCGGAACGCCCCACAGCCGATGTCGACCAGCCGGTGCTGTGGTCGCAGGCCCTGGGCGGTGAGGTAGTCGAGCTGCCGGGCCCCGTGACTGGCCCAGACGCCTCCCACGAACTGACGGTGGGCGCCCTCCGCGATCTCCTCGTCGGTGAACTCATGACCGGAGTAGTCCGGCTGGAACGCCTCCGCCTCGACGCGGTGCTGGATGGTCATGCTCGCACCCTAGGAGGGTCCGCACACCACGGCAACCGCAGCCGCCGGCGAGGTCCAGGGCTCTCAGGAGCACCGGGAACCGGTCAGCCCAGCGGGTCGTCGTCACGGGTCCGCAGGGCCAGGGTCCGCTCCCCGGTGTCGAGCCCGCGGGCCACCATCGCACGCAGCGACTCGGGAGTGTCGACGCCCGCGCGCACGAACCGCCCGGAGAACGCGTCGAGCTCACCGGACGCGAGCGCGAGCACCAGGGCGGTCACCTCCTCGGGCGGCGTCCACGCGGTGCGGCCGACGTGGGCGTCCATGCCCTCGGTCATGTCGGTGCGCACCACGCCGGGCATGAGGTCGAAGGCGAGCACGCCCCGGTCCCGGCCGGCCAGGTGGGTGGACCCGGTGAGCCGCGCCAGGGCCGTCTTGCTCACCGAGTACGCCGTGGCCTCGGCGGACGCCCGCCGGCCGGCCCCGGAGTTGAGGTTGACGACGCGGCCGCCGCCGGCGGCCACGAGGTGCGGGGCCACCGCCCACGTCATCAGGTACGCCCCGAGGAGGTTGACCTCGACGGTGTGCCACCACTGCTTCGGGTCGGAGGCGAACAGGTCGACCTCGTCGTCGACGACGCCGGCGTTGTTGACGAGCAGGTCGATCCGCCCCTGACGCTCGACGACCTCGGCGACCCACGCCTCCACGGCCGTGCGGTCGGTGACCGGGGCCACGGTCGACGAGCCGCGCTCCACGATCCACCCGGCGTCCTCGAGGGCGTCGGCGATCGCGTGGCCGATGCCGCGAGAGGCGCCCGTGACGACGGCCACGAGGTGCCCGCCCCGGCCCGCCTCCTCCTCGGAGTCGGGCTCGGGGGTCACGTCGCCGTCGTCGTCGACGGGCTCGTGGAGGAGGTCGCTCACCCGCGCTGCACCGCTCCGACCGCCTCGGCGGCGGCCGCCACCGCGGCGTCGCGCATCGCCGACACCTCGTCGGTGGTCAGGGTGCGCTCCGGCGAGCGGAAGGTGAGCCGGTAGGCGAGCGACTTGCGGCCCGTGCCCACCTGGTCACCTTCGTAGACGTCGAAGAGCTGCACCGACTCGAGCAGCTCGCCACCGCCGGACGCCAGCGCATGGTGGACGCGCGCCGCGGGCACCGAGCCCGCGACGACGAGCGCGACGTCGCTCTGCGCCATCGGGTGGGTGGCGAGGGGTTGCGCCCGCGGGGTCGCCTCGGCGGCCCGGGTGAGCACGTCGACGTCGAGCTCGGCGCCGACGGTGCGCTCGGGCAGGCCGAGCCGGGTGACGACCTTCGGGTGCAGCTCGCCGGCGTGCCCCACCAGGGTGCCGTCGGCGAGCGCCACCCGCGCGCACCGCCCTGGGTGCCACGGCAGCGGGTCGTCGGCCGTGAGGTCGAGCCGGACTCCGAGGGCCTCGCCGAGGCCGCGGACGAGGTCGAGGACGTCGTGCACGTCGCAGCGACGCCCCGGTCCCCACCACCCCGAGCGGTCGCGGTCGCCGGAGAGCAGGATGCCGAGGTGGCGCGGCTGGTCCGGCACGGCGGCCCGGATGGCGGCGAGGGTCCGGTCCGACGGGAGCACCCCCACCTCCTCGGTGGGGGCCGCCTGCTGCGGGCCGCTGCGCGCCAGGACGAGTCCGAGCTCGAACAGCCCGACGTCCTTGGCCCCGCGGGCGACGTTGCGGCGCAGGGCGTCGACGAGGGTGGAGACGATGCTGGTCCGCAGCCAGGGCTGCTCGTCGGACAGCGGGTTGGCGAGCCGCACGGTGCGGGCGGTCTCGGCCGCGACGTCGAGCCCGAGCGCCGCCCACCGGTCCTCGCCGACGAACGGTGCCCCCCAGACCTCGTGCAACCCCAGCGTCGCGAGCACGTTGGCAACCGTGCGGCGCACCCGCTGCGCGTGCGTCAGCCCGGACCCGCCGGGCGGGGTCGGGAGGACCGACGGGATGTCCTCGTAGCCGTGGATGCGGGCGACCTCCTCGACGAGGTCCTCCGCGGTGCGCAGGTCGGGCCGCCACGAGGGCGGGGTCACCGTGAGCAGCTCGCCCTCGCGGACGACCGTGCACCCGATCTGCTCGAGGATCCCGGTGACGGTGGGCCCGTCGTACCCGACGCCGACGATCCGCGACGGGAAGCCGACCGCCATCGTCACCGGCCGGGGCGCGGGCACGGAGCCGACGTCGGTGACGGCTCCGGAGCCGACGCCGCCGCCGTAGCGGACGAGGAGGTCGACGGCGAGCTGCAGCGCCGCCGGCGGCAGCTCGGGGTCGACGCCGCGCTCGAAGCGCCGCGACGCCTCCGACGGGAGCCGGTGGCGGCGCGCGCTGCGGGCCACGGTGACCGGGTCGAAGTGGGCGGCTTCGAGGAGCACGTCGGTGGTCTGCGCGGACACCTCGGTGCTCGCCCCACCCATGACGCCGGCGATGCCGATGGGAGTGTGCCCGCCGTCGGTGATGAGCAGGTCCTCGGGGTCCAGTACGCGGTCGACGTCGTCGAGCGTCGTCAGCCGCTCCCCCGCCCGGGCCCGTCGCACGACGATCCGCTCGCCCAGCGCCCCGAGGTCGTAGGCGTGCAGGGGTTGGCCCAGCCCCAGCATCACGTAGTTCGTCACGTCGACGGCGAGCGAGATCGGCCGCATCCCCGCCTCGGCCAGGCGGGCCCGCATCCACGCCGGGGTCGGCGCCGTGACGTCGAGGCCGCGCACGACCCGGGCGGCGAAACGGTCGCACCCGACCCGGCCGCGGACCGGGGCGCGGTCGTCGACCTCGACGGGGTAGCCGTCCGGCGACGCAGCGGGGGCCGCGGCCGCGAGGGCGAGGACCGGGTCGGTGAGCTCGGCGCCGGTGGCGTGGGCGTACTCGCGGGCGATCCCGCGGACCGAGAAGCAGTAGCCGCGGTCGGGGGTGACGTTGACCTCGACGATCTCGCGGTCGAGGCCGAGCAGCGGGATCGCGTCGGCGCCGGGGACGCACCGGGCGAGAGCCTCCTCGTCGCCGGCGAAGCGCCGGGTCAGCACGATGATCCCGTCGTGGTCGTCGCCGAGCCCGAGCTCGCGCTCGGAGCAGATCATCCCGGCGGAGACGTGGCCGTAGGTCTTCCGGGCGCCGACCTCCATCGGCCCCTGCGGCGTCGTGAGGACGCCACCGGGGAGGATGACCGGCACGAGGTCGCCCGCCTCGAAGTTGTGGGCGCCGCAGACGATGCCCTGCGGGTCGCCGGTGCCGTTGGCGTCACCGACGTCCACCTGGCACCAGTTGATGGTCCGCCCGTTGCGCTGCGGCTCCGCGACCCGGCGGAGGACCCGGCCGACGACGAGCGGGCCGGTGACCCCGCCGCTGTGCAGGCCCTCCTCCTCGAGGCCGACCCGGACGAGCGAGGCGGCGATGTCGTGGCCGGTGGCCTCGGCGGGCACGGCCACGTACTCGCGCAGCCAGTCGACGGGGACGCGCATCAGATCTCCATCCCGAACTGGGCGTCGAACCGCACGTCGCCCTCGATCATGTCGCGCATGTCGGAGGCGCCGGTGCGGAACTGCAGGGCACGGTCGATGCCCATGCCGAAGGCGAAGCCGGTGTAGCGGTCGGGGTCGACGCCGCACGCGGTGAGCACGTTGCGGTTGACCATGCCGCAGCCGCCCCACTCGATCCAGCCGGTGCCCTTGCACGAGCGGCACTCCGGGTCCCGGCCCCGACAGACGAAGCAGCGCAGGTCCATCTCGGCGCTCGGCTCGGTGAACGGGAAGAACGAGGGCCGCAGCCGGGTGGTGATCCCCTCGCCGAACAGCTCGGTGGCGAGGCGGTCCAACGTCCCCTTGAGGTGGGCCATGGTGATGCCCTCGTCGACGGCCAGGCCCTCGACCTGGTGGAACGCGGGCATGTGGGTGGCGTCGAGCTCGTCGGTGCGGAACACGCGCCCGATGGCGGCCACGTAGACGGGCACGCCGCGGTCGAGCAGCGTGCGCGCCTGCACCGGCGAGGTGTGGGTCCGCAGCACCAGACCGGCATCGGCCGGCTCGACGTAGAAGGTGTCCTGCATCTGCCGTGCCGGGTGGTCGGCGTCGAAGTTGAGCGCGTCGAAGTTGAACCACTCCGCCTCGACCTCCGGGCCCTCGGCGATCTCCCACCCCATCCCGACGAAGAGGTCGGCGATGCGCTCGGACATCAGCTCGGTCGGGTGACGGCGGCCGAGCGGGCGGCGGGAGCCCGGCAGGGTGACGTCGACCGCCTCCTCGACGAGGATCCGCTCGTCGCGCTCGGCCTCGAGCTCCTCCTGACGGGTGGCGAAGGCCTTCGCCACCTCGGCCCGGGCCTGACCGACCCGCTTGCCGGCCTCGGCCTTCGCGCTGGGTGGCAGCGCCCCGATCTCGCGGTTGGCGAGGGCGAGGGGGCTCTTGTCGCCCTGGTGGGCCGCTCGGGCGGCCTTGAGCTGCTCGAGGGTGCCGGCGGCAGCCGCCGCGGCGAGGGCCGCGGCACGGGCCTCGGCGACCGCCTCGGGATCGAGGGCGGCGACCTCGACGGGGTCGTAGCTGGTGTTGGGTCCGGACATCGCTTCCACTTCTGAGGGTGTGGGGGCGCGCCCGAGTCTAGGAGGGGTCGCGCCGGGGGCAGGAGGTGGGAGGTGCCCCCGGGCGGGCGTCGGCGTCGCGGCGACCGGTCGGTGCTCAGCGCAGACCGGCGGACGGGCCCGGGGGCCCGGTAAATCGCCGCGTGGCACCGTTCACGTACACCAGCCTAGCGCCCGGTCGCGTCGATCGCCTCAGCCGGCGCGGGAGTGCACCAGGTCGGCGGGAGTGGTGGACCTGAGGCGGCGCATCGCGGGCACGGCCAGCAGTGCCACGACGAGGCCCGCGAGCGCGACCACGCCGAAGCCACCCCCGAAGCCGTACCGGTCGACCGCCATCCCGGCCAGGGGAGCGCCGACCGTGCCGCCCGCCGCCAGCGCGGACTGGTGCCAGCCGATGGCCTCGCCGCGGGTGCCGGCGGGGACGATGCGGCTGAGCTGGTCCACGGTGGCGGTGATCGTCGGCGCGGTGAAGACCCCCGCGGCGAAGGCGAGCGGCGCCAGCACCCACGGGGAGGGGGCGAGCGCCATCGGGAGGGTGACGAGGGCGAGCCCGAGCAGGAGCAGGTGCGACGGCAGCGAGCGCACCATCGCCCCGTAGAGCAGCCCGCCGACGAGCGCGCCCAGGCCCAGGGAAGCCAGGACCAGGCCGATCTGGGGCGTCAGTGCCCACGCGCGCATCGCGGCGACGACACCGATCTCGGAGCCGGCCAGGACGAGCGTGACGGTGAAGGCGACGAGGCACACGGCGAGGAACCGCGGCGAGAACCACTCCCGCCGGGGCACGTCCTGGCCGACCGCGGCGCTCTCGCCCGCGCTGCGCAGCGGCGGGTCGACGAGCCAGATGACGCCGCCCGCCACCACGACGAGCATCCTGCTGACGAACAGGGCTCCCCCGGTCGACCAGTGCGCGGCGGCCCACACCGCGACGATGGGGGCCACGATGAACGACAGCTCGAAGCCGGCCGTGTCGAGCGAGATGGCCGTGCGCCGGTCGCGGTCGGGTACCGAGGCGATGACCGCCTGGCGGATGATCGGCATGCTCGGTAGCACGAGCAGGCTGGCGACGAGGGCCAGCGACAGCAGCGCCCAGTAGCCCACCCACGGCGCGAATGCCCAGCACACGCCGGTGACGACGAGGAGCGGGGGCACCACCCGGCGAAGCCCGTACCGGTCGAGGAGGCGGCCCCGCCACGGGCTGCTCACCGCGGTGGCGGCGGTGACCACGGCGACGAGCAGCCCCGCCGCCGAGTACGACCCGCCCAGCGTCTCGACGGTGTGGACGGTCAACAGGATGCCGCCGGCGAACACCGGCGCACGGAGCAGCACACCCAGGAGGAGGGCGGTCCGGAGCCGACGGCTCGCCAGGGCGCGGCGGTACGGCTCGAGGGACACCGGGGACACGGGGGCAATGCTGACACCCCCGCGGGCCGCCCGCCATCCGAGCGGGGGATCACAGCGTGAACTCGCAACCGGCCGCGCCGGGGGCCGCGACGAGGGTCAGTCCCCGTCGGGGAAGGTGGCCCGCAGGCAGGCGCCGCCGGACGGTGCGCCCTCGACCACCACCTCCCCGCCGTGCGCCTCGACCAGCCCGCGCACGAGGTAGAGCCCCAGGCCGGTGCCGTGCTTGGCGCCGGCCTGCCAGAAGCGGGAGAAGACGAGCTCGCGGTGCTGCGGGGCGATCCCGTCGCCGTCGTCGCTCACCGTGACGTCGACCGCGGCCGGCCCGTCCCACGTCGAGCGGCGGACCTCCAGCCGCACCCGACCGCGTCCGTGGCGCAGCGCGTTGTCGACGAGGTTGGTCAGCACCTGCTCGAGCCGGTCGGGGTCGGCCCAGACCGCCGCGATGCCGTCCTCGACGAAGAGCTCGAACTGCTCGCGGTCCGCGCCCGCAGCCACCCGCCGCTCCACCTGGGCCTCGAGGCGCGGCAGGGGTGGCACCGGCTGCGGGTGCACGGTGAGCCTGCCGGCGCCGATCCGGGAGGTGTCGAGCAGCTCGGTGATCAGCCGGGTGACCCGGTCGGCGTCGGCCTCGATGGTCTCGAGCATGAGCCGCTTCTGGTCGTCGGTGAAGCGTTCCCAGTTGCGCAGCAGGGTGGAGGAGAAGCCCTTGACCCCGGTGAGGGGGGATCGCAGCTCGTGGGCCACCGACGTGAGCAGGGCGGCGCTCTCGGCCTCCGCCCGGCGGCGGCCCTCGGCGTCGCGCAGGCCGAGCACGACGGCCTGGACCGGCCCGCCCCGCTCACCGCGGACGTACTTCGCGGTGACGAGCACCTCCTGGCCGCTGGGGAGCACGAGGAGCCGTTCACGGTGGCCGGTGCGGGTCTGCAGCCCGCCCCAGGGGTCGGTGAGCTCCCACCAGGAGTCGCCGGCGAGGTCCTGCAGCGGCATCGCGTGGCGCAGGTCGCGGCCGAGCACGTCCTCGGCGCCGAGGCCGGTGATCTGCTCGGCCCTGGAGTTCATGAACCGGACCGTGGCGTCGTGGCCGACCGCGGCGACGAGCCCGTCGGGCATGAACTCCAGGCCGTGGGCCGCGAGGTCGTCGGGGACCCGGAACCGAGGCGGCATGCCCGGCAGGCTACCGGGCACGCGGGCCGGCTCCACGCAGCCCCGCCGAGGCGTAGAGGCACACGGTCGCGGCCATCGCGAGGTTGAGCGACTCGGCCCTCCCGTGGATCGGCACGCGCACGACGTCGTCACAGGCCTGTCGCACGTCGTCGGGCAGCCCCCACGCCTCGTTGCCGGTGACCCAGCAGTGGGGCACGTCGAGGACGGCGTCCGGCAGGAGCGTCTGCCCCGACCCGTCGGTGGCGTAGCAGCGGATGCCGCGGCGCCGCAGCGTCGCGAGGGTGTCGGCGATGCCGAGCCCGGTGAGCACCGGCAGGTGGAACAGCGAGCCCGCGGTGGAGCGGACCACCTTCGGCGAGTGGACGTCCACGGAGGCCTCGCTGACGAGGACGGCGTCGGCCCCGGCGGCGTCCGCGGCCCGGATGACGGTGCCGGCGTTGCCGGGGTCGCGCACGTGGGCGAGCAGGACGAGCAACCGGGGGCCGGTGGTGAGCAGCGCCTCCAGCGCTCCCTGCGGTGACCCCGCGGCGTCCTCGGCCTCGACGACCGCGAGGACCCCCTGCGGGGCGTCGGTACCGGCCATCGCGTCGAGGACCTCCGCCGTCACCTCGTGGACCCACAGCCGCGCCGCGCGGGCGGGCGCGACGAGGTCGGCGCCGTAGCGCGCCGCGGCGTCCGCGGTGACGTACACGTCGCGGACCCGGTCCGGCGCGTACCGGACGGCCTCGCGCACCCCTTGGGGGCCCTCGACGGCGAAGCGGCCGGTGCGCTGGCGCACCGACCGCTTCTGCAGCGCCCGCACCGCCCGCACCCGGTCGGCCCGGGGGTTGGCGAGCACCGGCGTGGAACCCGGGGTCCCGGTCAGGCGGAGACCTTCGCCTCGGCCGGCTGGTGGGCCCGGGCGATGTCGACGAGGGCCGCGAACGCGGGGGCGTCGTTGACGGCGAGCTCGGCGAGCATCCGGCGGTCGACCTCGACCTCGGCGGCGCGCAGGCCCTGGATGAACCGGTTGTAGGTCATGCCGTTCGCGCGGGCCGCGGCGTTGATCCGCTGGATCCACAGGCGGCGGAAGTCACCCTTGCGCGCCCGGCGGTCGCGGTAGCTGTAGCCGAGGCTGTGCTGGACCTGCTCCTTGGCCTTGCGGTACAGGCGCGAGCGCTGCCCGCGGTAGCCGCTGGCGCGCTCGAGGACGACCCGGCGCTTCTTCTGGGCGTTGACCGCCCGCTTCACGCGTGCCACGTGAGTACTCCTTGCTGTGTTGCGTCGCTGGAAAGTGCGTCAGTTCTCGAAGGACCCGGCTCAGCGGCCGAGCAGCCTCTTGACCTTCTTGGTGTCCGCGGCCGAGACGACGACGTCCTTGGACAGGCGGCGGGCCTTCTGCGGGGTCTTCTCGTGGAACTTGTGGACGTGGCCGGCCTGCTCGCGCATGACCTTGCCCGAGCCCGTGACCCGGAAGCGCTTCTTGGCGCCGCTGTGCGTCTTGTTCTTCGGCATCGTGCCGGTCTCCTTGGGTTGTCCTGTGGGTGCTGTCGTGGGGCGGGGTCAGCCCGCGTCGGCCGGGCCCGCGGCCTCGGTGGGCTCGGGCGCGTCACCCGAGCCGCTCCCGGCGTGGGCGGCCTCGTCCCGGCGGCGGCGCTCGGCCTTCTGCTCGGCCATCGCCTGCGCCTTCTTCTTCGTCGGCGCGAGGACCATGACCATGTTGCGGCCGTCCTGCTTCGGCTGGGACTCGACGGTGCCGAGCTCGGCGACGTCCTCCGCCAGGCGCTGGAGCAGGCGGAACCCGAGCTCGGGACGGGACTGCTCGCGGCCGCGGAACATGATCGTCACCTTGACCTTGTCCCCCCCGCCCAGGAACCGGACGACGTGGCCCTTCTTCGTGCCGTAGTCGTGCGGGTCGATCTTCGGGCGGAGCTTGATCTCCTTGATGACCGTGTTGACCTGGTTCTTGCGTGCCTCTCGGGCCTTCATGGCGGCTTCGTACTTGTACTTGCCGTAGTCCATGAGCTTGGCGACCGGGGGTTTGGCCATCGGTGCGACCTCGACGAGGTCGAGGTCCGCCTCTGCCGCGAGGCGGAGCGCGTCCTCGACGCGGACGATGCCGACCTGCTCACCGTTCGGCCCGACCAACCGCACCTCGGGAACCCGGATGCGGTCGTTGATGCGTGGCTCGCTGATGTGCTTCTCCTTCGTCACGTGGATCCGTCACGACCGTGGCACGAGAAAGGCTCCCCGTGCCGTGTGCACGAGGAGCCTGACGTCCGTCCCGGGCCGTGACGGGATGCCGCGGCCGGCCCCTGCGGGGTGGCACACGACGACTCGTCGCGGACCGGGGACCCGGCGACCGGCTGGTCGACGCGGGTGGAAGCGGGGCTTCTCTTGCACACCGCCCTCATCGGTCGAGGGCGGCCGGTCAACGCACAAGGCTACCAGCGCGCCGCCCTCCCCGGAAATCGCCTGGGGTGCAGGTCCGCGCCGGTCAGACCACCTTGAAGGCGATGCCGTCGACGCGGGCCCGCAGCTCGCCGTCCGTGGCCAGCCGCTCGCCGATCCTCGTCGCGACCTCCCGCACGCCGCCCGCGTCCAGGCCGGGCCGCAGCCGCAGGACGACCCGCAGCACCCCCTCGCCCGGCGGGTCCCCCTCCTCCACCGCGTGCGTCTCGACGTCGGCCTCGGGTGCGACCGCCGACCCGACGGAGCGGTGGACGAAGGGGTCCTCGTGGGCCGGCAGCCAGGTGCGGTCCTGGGCGAGCGCCCACACCATCGACGAGCGCAGCACCCGGGTGGCGGGCCCGGCGACGTCGACGACGACCACGTCGCACCCCTCGGAGACGGCCGCCTGGCCGGCACGGGCCGGGCTCACCGGCACCGGCCTGGCCTCCGGGTCCCAGGCCCGGAGGGCGGCGAGGCCGGAGAAGACCGGCAGGGCGCGGCGCCCGTCGGGGGCCACGAGGGTGACCGCGGCCATGTCGACCGAGGTCTCCACGGTGTGGGCACCGCTCGTGTCGACCTCGGTGGGGGCCGCCACGACGGGCACGAGGAACCGGGCGGCGCTCACCGCCGCCATCAGCGCGGCGTCGTCGGGGGCCGACGCGAGGGCGGCGAGGAGCTCCGGGGAGGCGGCGCCGTCGTCGGCCTCGAACCCGCTCGGCGACAGCTCACGGGCCTGCCAGGGGGTGCCGGCCGAGTCGGAGGGGGAGGTCACGGGTGTCCCGCCACGTCGAGCGCCTCCGGAAGCGTGAACGCCCCGCGGTAGAGGGCGGAGCCGACGATGGCGCCCTCGACGCCCTCCCCCGTGAGCGTCCGCACGGCCGCGACGTCGTCGAGCGTCGAGATGCCGCCCGAGGCGACGACCGGTCGGTCGGTGCGGGCGCACACCTCCCGGAGCAGCGCGAGGTTGGGGCCCGACATCATCCCGTCCCGGGCGACGTCGGTGACGACGTAGCGGGCGCAGCCCTCGGCATCGAGCCGGGCCAGGGTCTCCCAGAGGTCGCCGCCCTCGCGGGTCCAGCCGCGGGCGGCGAGGGTGGTGCCGCGCACGTCGAGCCCGACCGCCACCCGGTCGCCGTGCTCGGCGATGGCGCGCGCGGTCCAGGCGGGGTCCTCGAGGGCCGCGGTGCCGACGTTGACCCGGCGGCACCCGGTGCCCAGTGCCCGGGTGAGGCTCTCCTCGTCGCGGATGCCCCCACTCATCTCGACGCCGATGTCGAGCCGCGCGACGATGTCGGCGAGGAGCGCCGCGTTGGAGCCGCGCCCGAAGGCGGCGTCGAGGTCGACGAGGTGGAGCCACTCGGCCCCCTGCTCCTGCCAGCGCAGGGCCGCCTCGAGCGGGTCGCCGAACTCCCCGCCGGTGCCCGCGACGCCCTGGACGAGCTGGACGGCGCGGCCGTCGACGACGTCGACGGCGGGGAGCAGCTCGAGGCGGGGGTGCTCGCTGGCGTGCTGGGTCACGGGGGTCCTCCGGAGGGGTTCGGTGCAGGCTCCAGTCTGCCGAGCCGACGGCGGGGCGCCGCGACCGGGTCCGCCACGTGGCCGCGGGCGGGTCAGAGGGAGCGGACCCAGTTCTCGAGGAGGACGAGCCCGGCCTCGCCGGACTTCTCGGGGTGGAACTGGGTGGCGGTGAGCGGGCCGTTCTCGACGGCGGCGACGAACCGCTCACCGTGGGAGGACCACGTGACGAGCGGGTCGACGGCGGCCATCGGGCCGTCGTTCGGCGGCAGGTCCCAGGTGTGGGCGGCGTAGGAGTGCACGAAGTAGAACCGCTCCCGCTCCACCCCCGCGAACAGGGTGCTGCCGACCGGCACCTCCACGGTGGACCACCCCATGTGGGGCACCACGGGGGCCTCGAGCCGCGACACCGTGCCCGGCCACTCCCCCACGCCGGCCACCGGCGCCGCGCTCGGCTCGGTGGACCCCTCGAACATCACCTGCATCCCGACGCAGACGCCGAGCACCGGCCGGCCGCCGGCCAGTCGGTGGTCGATGAGGTACGGCCCGTCGGCGGCGGCGAGCCCGGCCATGCAGGCGTGGAAGTTGCCGACCCCCGGCACGAACAGCCCCACGGCGCCGAGGGCGGCCGCGCGGTCGGCGGTGAGCCGCACCGTGGCCCCCACGTGCTCGAGCGCGCGCACGGCGGAGCGGACGTTGCCGCTGCCGTAGTCGAGCACGACGACCTCGCGGCTCACGAGCGCCCCTGCCCCGACCCGGGCCCCTCGGACCCCGGCGGCCGGCCGCCCCACGCGGCGCTCCACTGCTCGCGGTGGTCGACCTCGTCGGCGACGAGCCGGTCGAAGGCGGCCACCGAGCGGAACGACGGCTGGACGTCGGTGGCCCCCTCGCAGTCACCGTCGAGGAGCAGCTCGCGCCCCGGCAGCCCCAGCAGGCCCAGCACCGTGACGAGCAGGTCGACGGGGGTCCCCCGGGTGGCGGACAGCACCGCGCCGAGCTCCTCGGCGCGCACCGGACCGGAGGCCCGGGCGGCGGACAGCAGCGTGCCCACCCGCAGCCGCGGCAGCGACGGCGTGTCGACGACGCCGCGGCCCGGCTCCCAGACGAGCCAGTGCTGGTGTCGCCGCAGCCCGCCGCTCTGCACCGACACGACGGCGCGGCCGCGCACGTCGAGCAGCGCGATCACCGGCCGCACCCGGCGGGGTGCCGGCCGGGAGACCATCACCTCGAGGCCGATGTCGTAGGGCGCGGCGCTGCGGGCCCGCTCCTCGGCGAGGGTGACGGCCGTCCACTCGCCGAAGCGGGCGAGGGTGGCCGAGACCAGGCCCTTGCGCAGCCAGCGCGAGACCGCGCCGTGCGGTCCGTGCACGAGCAGCACGCCGTGCCCGGTGCCGGTGGGTGCCTGGGCAGCCACGGCCTACAGCGTGCCCTTGGCGCTCGGGACACCCTCGACCCGCGGGTCGCGGGCGACCGCGGCCCGCAGGGCCCGGGCGAGGGCCTTGAACTGGGCCTCGACGACGTGGTGGGGGTCGCGCCCGGACAGCACCCGCACGTGCAGCGCCACCTGGGCGTGGTGGGCGAAGGACTCCAGGACGTGCCGGGTGAGGGAGCCGACGTAGTGCCCGCCGATGACGACGTACTCCTGCCCGGCGGGCTCGCCGGTGTGGACCACGTAGGGCCGGCCCGCGACGTCGACGACGGCCTGGACCAGCGCCTCGTCGAGCGGGACGGTGGCGTCGCCGAAGCGGGCGATGCCGCTCTTGTCGCCCAGCGCCTCCCGGACCGCCTGCCCGAGCACGATGGCGACGTCCTCGACGGTGTGGTGGGCGTCGACGTGGGTGTCGCCCTCGGCGCGCACGGTGAGGTCGACGAGCGAGTGCTTGGCGAGCGAGAGCAGCATGTGGTCGTAGAACGGCACGCCCGTGCTCACCTCGCCGCGCCCGGTGCCGTCGAGGTCGACCGTGACCTCGACGCTGCTCTCGGACGTGGCCCGGCGCACCGTGGCGGTGCGGTGGGTCTCGGCGCTGCTCACGGGCGTGCTCCTGCGCGATGGGTCGGGGCGAGGTCCGCGAGCGCGTCGAGGAAGGCCGTGGTCTCCTCCGGCGTGCCCGCCGTGACACGAAGATAGTGGGGGATGCCGACGTCACGGACGAGGACTCCGCGATCGAGCAGTGCCTGCCAGGTCGCGTGGGCGTCGTCGAGGTGCCCGAAGAGGACGAAGTTGGCGTCGCTCGGCACCGGCTCGAACCCCATCCGGGTCAGCGCGTCGACGATGCGGTCGCGCTGGTCCTTGACGACGCCGACGGTCTCGAGCATGAGGTCGGCGTGGGCGAGCGCGGCGAGCGCGACGGCCTGCGTCGTCGTGGAGAGGTGGTACGGCATCCGGACCAGACGCAGGGCGTCGACGAGCGCGGGGTCGGCGGCGAGGTAGCCCAGGCGACCGCCGGCGAGGGCGAAGGCCTTGCTCATCGTCCGGGTGACGACGAGCCGGGGGCGACCGGCCAGCAGCGTCAGGGCGCTGGGCGTGCCGGGCCGCGCGAACTCCGCGTAGGCCTCGTCGACGACGACGAGGGCGCCGGGGGCGGCGTCGTGCACGGCCTCGACGACGTCGAGACCGAGGGCGGTCCCCGTGGGGTTGTTCGGGGAGCAGAGGAACACCACGTCGGGGCGGTACCGCCCGACCTGGTCGACCGCGGAGGCCGCGTCGAGGTCGAAGGCGCCGGCGCCGGGCACGCCGCGCATCCCGTCGACCCAGGTCGTGCCCGTCGTCGTCGTGATGACGGGGTGCATCGAGTAGGCGGGGGTGAAGCCGAGCGCCGTGCGGCCCGGGCCGCCGAAGGCCTGGAGCAGGTGGAGCAGGACCTCGTTGGAGCCGTTGCCGGCCCAGACCTGCTCCGGTGACACCGGCGTGCCGGTGCGGGAGAGGAACCCGGCCAGGGCCTGGCGCAACCGGGTGAACTCGCGGTCGGGGTACCGGTTCAGCCCCCCGGCGACCTGCTCGACCGCGGCGGCCATCGCGGCGGCGACGACGTCGGGCACCGGGTACGAGTTCTCGTTGGTGTTGAGGGCGACGGGCACGTCGAGCTGCGGCGCGCCGTACGCGGTGCGTCCGCGCAGGTCGGGGCGCAGCATCGACTCCACGACCGAGCGGGAGTCCATGAGCTAGCGGTCCAGCTCGGGGGCCCGGGCGAGGACGGCCTCGCCGTGGGCCGGGAGGTCCTCGGCCCGGGCGAGCGCCACGACGTGCGCCCCGACCTCGCGCAGCGCCGCCTCGTCGTACTCGACGACGTGGATGCCCCGGAGGAAGGACTGCACCGACAGGCCGCTGCTGTGGGCCGCACAGCCCCCGGTGGGCAGGACGTGGTTGGAGCCGGCGCAGTAGTCGCCGAGGCTCACCGGGGCCCAGGTGCCGACGAACACGGCGCCGGCGTTGCGCACGCGGGCGGCGACCGCCGCCGCGTCGGCCGTGTGGATCTCGAGGTGCTCGGCCGCGTAGGCGTTGACGACGTCGAGCCCCACCTCCACGTCGTCGACGAGCACGATGCCGCTCTGGCGGCCGGCGAGCGCGGCGGCGACCCGTTCCGCGTGCTTGGTGCCGGCGACCCGGCGGACCAGCGCCTCCTCGACGGCGGTGGCGAGCGCCGGGCTGTCGGTGACGAGCACCGAGGCGGCGAGCGGGTCGTGCTCGGCCTGGCTGACGAGGTCGGCGGCGACGTGCTCGGGGTCGGCGGTCGCGTCGGCGAGCACGGCGATCTCGGTGGGCCCGGCCTCGGCGTCGATGCCGATGAGCCCCTTGAGGAGGCGCTTGGCGGCGGCGACGTAGATGTTGCCGGGCCCGGTGACGAGGGCGACCGGCTCGCAGACGTCCCCGTCCTCCTCGAACCCGTACGCGAAGGCGGCGACGGCCTGGGCCCCACCGATGGCGTAGACCTCGTCGACCCCGAGGAGGTGGCACGCCGCGAGGATCGTCGGGTGCGGCCACCCGTCGTGGTCGCGCTGGGGCGGGGAGGCGACGGCCAGGCTCGCCACGCCGGCGAGCTGGGCCGGCACGACGTTCATGACGACGCTGCTCGGGTACACCGCCAGGCCGCCGGGGACGTAGAGCCCGACGCGGTCGACGGGCACCCAGCGCTCGGTGACCGTGCCCCCCGCGGTCACGTGCGTCGTCGTGTCGGCGCGCCGCTGGTCGGCGTGCACGGTGCGGGCCCGCGCGATCGACTCCTCGAGCGCCGCGCGCACGGCCGGGTCGAGCGCGCCGAGTGCGGCGGCGACCACCTCGGCGGGCACGCGCAGCCGCTGCGGCCGGACCCCGTCGAAGCGCTCCGCGGCGTCGAGGAGGGCGGCGGCCCCGCGGTCGCGGACGTCGTCGACGACCGGGCGGACGGCGCCCAGCGCCGCCTCCACGTCGAACTCCGCGCGCGGCAGCGCCGCGCGCAGCTCGCGCAGGCCGGGGCGCGCTCCCCGCAGGTCCAGGCGCGGGATGACGCCGGTCGCGTTCTCGGGCATGGGTCCAAGTCTAGGTTCGGGGTGCGGGGCGGCCCGTACCCGTCCGGCGGCCGGGAGGCCGCCGCGGCCTCACTCGCCGTAGAACTCGTGCTCGAACGCGGCGCGCGACCGGCGGGCCACCCGCCGGTACCGCTCGGCCAGGTCCTGGCCGGAACCGGGTGGCAGGCCGAGGATGCGCGCGATGCCGTCGGCGTCGCGGCTGTTCGTGGGGACGGCGTCGACCGCCTTGCCGCGGAACAGCACGCCCGCGTTGCGCATCGAGGAGGCCAGCCGCCAGGCGGCGGTCAACGCCTCCGCGTTGGCGGGGTCGACGAGCCCGGCCGCCTCCGCCGCGGCCAGCGCCTCGGTGGTCGAGGTGGTCCGCAGGCCCGGATGCGCGGCCGCGTGCCGCAGCTGCACGAGCTGGGCCACCCACTCCACGTCCGAGAGCCCACCGTGGCCCAGCTTGAAGTGGGTCTTCCGGTCGGCACCTCGCGGCAGCCGCTCGGCCTCCATCCGCGCCTTGAGGGTGCGCACCTCCCGCAGCTGGGCGGCGTCCAGGCCGTCGGCCGGCCAGCGGATCGGGTCGACGAGGTCGAGGAAGGCGCGGCCGAGGTCCTCGTCGCCGGCCAGCGGGGTGGCCCGCAGCAGGGCCTGCGCCTCCCAGACCAGCGACCACCGGGCGTAGTACTCGCGGTACGAGCCGAGCGAGCGCACCAGGGGGCCGTTCTTGCCCTCGGGCCGCAGCGAGGCGTCGACGTCGAGGTTCGGGTCCGGCCCGGGGCGGCCGAGCAGGGCGATGAGCCGCTTGACGAGCTCCATCGCCTGCTGCTGCGGCGGCGAGCTCGTCGGCCCCGGGCACGGGGTCGTGCACGAGCACGACGTCGGCGTCCGAGCCGTACCCCTGCTCGCCGCCGCCCAGCCGGCCCATCCCGACGACGAGCGAGGCGGGTGAGCGCCGGGGCGCCCGTGGCCCGCTCGACCTCGAGCACGCACTGCTCGAGGGCGACCTGCAGCAGCGCGGCGGTGAGGTCGGTCATCGCCCGGCCCACGTCATCGAGGCCGAGCCGGCCGGAGAGGTCGGCGACGGCGACGCGGAACAGCTCGGAGCGCCGGATGGTGCGGGCCGCGAGCACCGCGGACTCGGCGTCGTCCTTGCGGCCGGCGGCCGAGCGCATCCGGCGCAGCACGTCCTCGCGCGGGCGCGGGGTCCAGGCCGCGCGAGTCGCCGAGGAACTGCACGCACTCCGGGGCCTGCTCGAGCAGGCCGGCGGCGAAGCGGCTGCGGGCCAGGGTGTGCGCCAGCCGCTCGGCCGCCGACCCCTCGTCGCGGAGCAGCCGGAGGTACCAGTGCGTGGACCCGAGCTCGTCGCTGATCCTGCGGAAGGCGAGCAGCCCGGCGTCGGGGTCGGCCTCGTCGGCGAACCAGCCGAGCATCACCGGGCAGCAGCTGGCGCTGGATGGCCGCGCGCCGGCTCACGCCCGTCGGTGAGCGCCTCGAGGTGGCGCAGGGCGCCCGCCGGGTCGCCGAAGCCGAGCGCCGCGAGGCGCTCGCGGGCGGCCTCGGGGTGAGCCGGACGTCCTGGTCGGAGAGCCGGGCCACGGCCGAGAGCAGCGGCCGGTAGAAGATCCGCTCGTGCAGCCGGCGCACCTCGCGGCGGTGGGCGCGCCACTGGGAGACCACCTCCTCGGCCGGCGAGGTGCGGTGGCCGAGGGAGCGGCCGAGGCGGCGCAGGTCGGCGCTCGGCGGTCGGCATCAGGTGGGTGCGGCGCAGGCGGTGCAGCTGGATGCGGTGCTCGAGCGCGCGCAGGTAGCGGTAGGCCTCGGAGAGGGTCGCGGCGTCGTCGCGGCCGACGTAGCCGCCGGCGGAGAGCGCGGCCAGCGCCGTCGAGCGTGCTCGCGGTCCGCAGCGTCTCGTCGGCCCGCCCGTGCACGAGCTGGAGCAGCTGCACCGAGAACTCGACGTCGCGCAGGCCCCCGGGGCCCAGCTTGAGCTGGCGCTCGGCCTCGGCCGGCGGGATGTGCTGCTCGACGCGGCGCCGCATCGCCTGGACGTCGTCGACGAAGTTCTCGCGGGTGGAGGCCTGCCAGACCATCGGCTGCACGGCGTCGCAGTACGCCCGGCCCACCTCGGTGTCGCCGGCGGCGGGGCGGGCCTTGAGCAGGGCCTGGAACTCCCAGGTCTTGGCCCAGCGCTCGTAGTACGAGAGGTGGCTGGCCACGGTGCGCACGAGCGGTCCCGCCTTGCCCTCGGGGCGCAGCGCCGGGTCGACCTGCCACAGCGAGCCGGCCGCGGTCGAGGCCGAGCACAGCCGCATCAGCCGGGTGGCCAGGTCGGTGGCGACCGCGACCGCCTCGTCCTCGGGCACCCCCTCGGCGGGCTCGGCGACGAAGATGACGTCGACGTCGCGAGACGTAGTTGAGCTCGCGGCCCCCGGTCTTGCCCATCGCGATGACCGCGAGCCGGGTGCGGGCGGCGGCCTCCCCCACCTCGGCCGCGGGCGATGGCCAGGGCCGCCTCGAGCGCGGCGTCGGCGAGGTCGGCGAGCGCCTCGGCCGTCCCGGGCAGGGCCTCGAGCGGGTCGCCCGTCGAGGTCGAGGGCAGCGATGCCGAGCAGCTGCTCGCGGTAGGCGACCCGCAGCGCGTCGGCGGGCTCCAGCCGCCCGGGGTCGGCGACCGCCGCGACGAGCGCGGTACGGCGCGCGTCCGGCGCCCGGCGGCTCGGCCGCGGTGACCGCGGTCCACTGCTCGGGGTGGGCCACGAGGTGGTCGGTGAGGGCGGTCGAGGCGCCGAGGACCCGCAGCATCCGGTCCCGCCGGGCGACCCGGCGCGCGCCAGGGCCGGCGACGACCGCCCGCCGCAGCTCGGGCCGGCGCCCGCACCGCCTCCATGAACCGCACCAGCCCGAGCAGCGCACCGTCGGGGTCGGCGGCACCCGCCAGCGCCTCGGAGAGCCCCCCCTGCTCGATCCGGTCCGGCGTGCCCGCGACCTCGACGAGGGCGGGATCCTCGAGCAGGCGCCATCGCGCGCCGCGGGTCGGCGAACCCGAGCCGCGCGATCGCGGCGGGCACCGAGGCCGGGGCGCCGCGAGCTCACCGGACGCGCCTCACAGGCTCGGCAGGTAGCGCTCGAGCTCGAAGGCCGTGACCTGGTTGCGGTAGTCGTCCCACTCGGCCCGCTTGTTGCGCAGGAAGAAGTCGAAGACGTGCTCGCCGAGGGTCTCGGCGACGAGCTCGCTCTCCTCCATCGCCGCGATGGCCTGCCGACAGGCTCGCGGGCAGCGGCTCGATGCCCATCGCCCGGCGCTCGCCGTCGGTGAGGCTCCAGACGTCGTCCTCGGCCTCGGCGGGCAGCTCGTAGCCCTCCTCGATGCCCTTGAGCCCGGCGGCGAGCAGCACGGCGAAGGCGAGGTAGGGGTTGCACGCGGTGTCGATGGTGCGCACCTCGACCCGGGTGCTGTTGCCCTTGCTCGGCTTGTACATCGGCACGCGGACCATCGCGGAGCGGTTGTTGTGGCCCCAGGTGAGGTGCGCCGGCGCCTCGCCGCCGCCCCAGAGCCGCTTGTAGGAGTTGACCCACTGGTTGGTCACGGCGGTGATCTCGGCGCCGTGGCGCGATGAGCCCGGCGATGAACTGCCGCGCCGACCTTGGAGAGCTGGTAGGGGGCGCCGGGCTCGTGGAAGGCGTTGGTGTCGCCCTCGAAGAGGGACATGTGGGTGTGCATGCCCGACCCCGGGTGCTCGGCGAACGGCTTGGGCATGAACGAGGCGTAGACGCCCTGCTCGAGCGCCACCTCCTTGACGACGGTGCGGAAGGTCATGATGTTGTCGGCCGTGGAGAGCGCGTCGGCGTAGCGCAGGTCGATCTCGTTCTGGCCCGGGCCGCCCTCGTGGTGGCTGAACTCCACCGAGATCCCCATCGTCTCGAGCATCGTGATCGCCGCCCGGCGGAAGTCGTGCGCTCGACCCGTGCGGGGTGTGGTCGAAGTAGCCGGCGGTGTCGATCGGGCGCGGGCCGCTGGCCGCGGTCCACCCCTGCTCGAGGAGGTAGAACTCGATCTCGGGGTGGGTGTAGAAGGTGAAGCCCTGGTCGGCGGCCCTGGCGAGGGTGCGCTGGAGCACGTGCCGGGGGTCGGCCATGCTCGGCGTGCCGTCGGGCAGGGTGATGTCGCAGAACATCCGGGCGGTGCCGCGGCGCTCGCCGCGCCAGGGCAGCACCTGGAACGTGGAGGGGTCGGGCTGGGCGAGCATGTCGGCCTCGTAGACCCGGGCGAAGCCCTCGATGGCCGAGCCGTCGAAGCCGATGCCCTCGGCGAAGGCGCCCTCGAGCTCGGCCGGGGCCACGGCGACCGACTTCAGCGTGCCGAGCACGTCGGTGAACCAGAGCCGGACGAAGCGGATGTCGCGCTCCTCGATGGTGCGGAGGACGAACTCCTGCTGACGGTCCATGGCCCGATCCTGCCCCATCGACGTGACAGCCGTGTGACGGACGCGAACCGGCCGCCCCGGACCCGTCGGGACCGCGGGGCGTGGCGCCGGCGGTGCGCCCGGCCAGGCCGGACGCGCGCAGGTCACGAATCGGTAACGGCGGGCCGTCGCATCTGGTCAGGGCCCTGCTCCGAGGCGAAGGATTCCCCCGTCGTGCGCCGAACCCGGTGCACGACCTGTCGAGTTGTTCGATCCAGACAGGGGATCATCCGTGAAACGACACATCGCAAGCCGCGGTGGCCGGTCGCTCGCCGTGGCGGCAGCCGGCCTTCTCGTCGCCGGGCTGATGTCGGCCGGGAGCGCCCAAGCGGCACCTCCCGCGGACACCGGCAAGGGCACCCCGAACGGGGGCCACGTCCCGGAGCACCCGCTCCAGATCGCCAAGAAGAAGGCTGCCCAGAAGCAGGTCGCGCTCCAGCAGCAGCCTCCAGGGAAGAAGGCCTTCCAGGGCAAGACCGCCAAGGTCGGCAAGAGCCAGTACGTCGCCGCTCGAGCGCGAGGGCACCGACCGCGTCTTCGTCATCATCGTCGAGTTCGGCGACGAGCACTACCCGACCCCGCTTCCCGAGGCCCGCCGCCGGACGGCAGCGCCACAGACGTCACGACGGCCCGCTGCACAACGAGATCCCCGAGCCGGACCGCTCGGTCGACAACAGCACCCTGTGGCAGGAGGACTACGACGCCGAGCACTACGAGGACATGTACTTCAACCGGCATGGCGGAGTACTACGAGCCGCAGTCCTCCAATCGCTACTCGGTCGACGGCGACGTCACCGAGCTGGGTCAAGGTGCCCTTCAACGAGGCGCTCTACGGCCGCGACTACTGCGGTGGCATCGTCTGCGCCACCACCAAGGCGCTCGCCCGCGACGCGATGGCGGTCTGGGTCCAGCAGCGCTCGACGCCGGCATGACCATCACCGAGATCGCCGACTACCTCGAGCAGTTCGACATCCGGGACCGCTACGACCTCGACGGTGACGGCAACTTCAACGAGCCCGACGGCTACCTCGACCACATGCAGGTCGTCCACGCCGGCGGCGACCAGGCAGCGGGCGACCCCAACCAGGGCAGCGACGCCATCTGGAGCCACCGCTGGTACAGCAACCTGCAGGCCGGTGGCCCGGGCGGCCTGCCCGGCGTCGACATCGGCACCAACGGCGGCATCGTCTCGAGCAGCGAGATCCCCAACAACCCGACCGGCGTCTGGCTCGGCGACTACACCGTCCAGCCCGAGAACGGCGGTCTCGGGGTGTTCGCCCACGAGTACGGGCACGACCTCGGCCTGCCCGACCTCTACGACACCTCCGGCAACACCGGTGGCGCGGAGAACTCGACGGCGTTCTGGACCCTGATGTCCTCCGGCGCCAACATCGGTGACGGCGGCGACGACGGCATCGGCGACGCGCCGACCGACCTGTCGGCGTGGGAGCTGTTCCAGCTCGGCTGGCTCAGCCCGCAGGGTGGCTCCGGCCCGTACTACGACGTCGTGGGCTACGGCCAGAAGAAGAACATCAAGCTGGGGCCGAACGTCCCGGCGACGAAGTCGCCCCAGGCGGTCTTCACGCTCCTGCCGGACAAGCAGGTCGAGAAGGACCTCGGCCCGGGCGCCGAGGCCGGTGACTACTTCTGGGCCACCGGTGCGCCGAGCAGCACCGAGACGATGACCGCCCCGGCGTCGGGCACCGGCCTGACCGCCAAGGTGCGTTTCGACATCGAGGTGGACTACGACTACGCCTTCCTCGAGGCCGAGACCGGCGGTTCGTGGACCCCGGTCGACACGAACCTGTCGACGGACACGGATCCGAACGGCAACAACACGTCCGGGACCGGGATCACCGGCACCTCCGCGGGCTACGGCTCCGGTGCCTGGATCGACCTGACGGCCACCCTGCCCGCCGGCACCACGGCCGTCCGGTTCCTCTACGCCACCGACCCAGCAGTGTTCGGTGAGGGCTTCGGCGTGGACGCCGTCGCGGTCGACGGTTCCCCCGTGGACGACGACGCGTGGACGCTCGACGGCTTCCAGCGGGCCGTCGACGGCGTGGTCATCCAGGCGTTCTTCAACGCCTACGTGCTGGAGAACCGCCAGTACGACGGCGACGACGCCAGCCTGAGGACCGCCTACAACTTCGGCTTCCTCGACTCGCGTCCGGACTGGGTGGAGACGTACCCGTACCAGAACGGGCTGCTCGTCTGGTACTGGAACGACCAGTACGCCGACAACAACGTCGGCGACCACCCCGGTGGTGGGCTGCTCCTCCCGGTGGACGCACACCCGACGTTCCACCACTACGCGGACGGCACCCTGATGCGCCAGCGGCTGCTCTCGTACGACTCGACCTTCGGGACCGAGCCGACGGACGCGATCACGGTGCACAAGGACTCGAAGCCGGCGAGCATCCCGTCCCAGCCGGCCGTCCGGACCTTCGACGACACCCAGACCTGGTGGTTCGACTGCGACACGGACGCCTGCACCGGCGCCCACGAGGGTCGCTACCAGCCCGGGTGGACCGGTGTCGACGTGCCGAAGTCCGGCACCACGGTCACGGTGAACGGTGGCACGAGCAACGGCCACCTGAACATCACCGTCGCACCGAAGTGAGCGGCGCCGGCTGAGCCGACGTCCACGGAGCCCCGGCGGTCACCTGACCGCCGGGGCTCCGGCACGCGCCGGGGCCCTACGATCATCGGCATGAGCGACCCCACACCGCCCGCCGGGCCCGCCCCGGCCGCCGAGACCACCGCCCCGTACGGCACCGGGGCCCAGGCGGCGCCGCAGCGGCGGGTGCGGGTGCCCCACCTGCACCAGATGAAGGAGCGGGGCGAGCGGTGGGCGATGCTCACCGCCTACGACATGTACACCGCCGAGATCTTCGACGAGGCCGGCATCCCGGTGCTGCTCGTCGGCGACTCCGCCGGCAACAACGTCTACGGGTTCGAGACCACGGTGCCGGTCACCGTCGACCACCTCGTCCCGCTGGTGCGGGCGGTCACGAGGCTCGGCGAAGCACGCGATGGTCGTGGCGGACCTGCCGTTCGGCTCCTACCAGGCCAGCCCGCAGCAGGCCCTCGCCACGGCCACCCGGTTCATGAAGGAGGGGCTCGCGCACGCGGTCAAGCTCGAAGGCGGGGCGCCCATGGTCCCCGAGGTCGAGCTGCTCGTGCGGGCCGGCATCCCGGTGATGGGCCACATCGGCTTCACCCCGCAGAGCGAGCACGTGCTCGGCGGCTACAAGGTGCAGGGGCGCGGCGCCGGGGCCGAGAAGATCATGGAGGACGCCCTGGCCCTCGAGGCGGCGGGGTGCTTCGCCGTCGTCATGGAGATGGTGCCCGCGCCGGTGGCCGCCGACGTCACCCGGGCGCTGGCCATCCCGACCATCGGGATCGGCGCGGGTCCGCACTGCGACGCCCAGGTGCTGGTCTGGCAGGACATGGCGGGGCTGCGCGGCGGGCGGGCGCCCCGGTTCGTCAAGAAGTACGCGGACCTGCGCCACGACCTCGGGGAGGCCGCCCGGGCGTACGCCGACGAGGTGGGCCGCGGCACCTTCCCAGCCCTCGAGCACTCCTTCGAGTCGTGACCGGGAACCGGCCCCCCGAGCCGCCGCGTCCGAGCGGCATGTGGCCGTCCACCCGCCCGTCGCCCCCGGGACCGCCCACCCGGTGGTCTCGCGTGCGGTCGGGGGCCGGGGACGCCCGCACCTACCGCCAGCACTTCCTCGACCTCGCGGCGCAGGGCCGCGACCTCCACGGCGAGGCGCGCTTCGTCACCGAGCTGGTGCCGCCCCCCTCCCGGGTCCTCGACGCGGGCTGCGGCTTCGGCCGGGTCGCGAGCGAGCTGACCCGGCTCGGGCACTTCGCGCTCGGGGTCGACGCCGACCCGGACCTCGTCGCCCTGGCCCGCGAGGACGACGACACCGAGTTCGTCGTCGCCGACCTCGCCACCCTCAACCTGCGCCACGAGCAGGAGTTCCACTGCGTGCTCATGGCGGGCAACGTCGTGCCCTACCTCGCCGACGGCACCCTCCCGGACGTGCTCCAGCGGCTCGCCGCGCACCTGGCACCCGGCGGCTACCTCGTGGCCGGGCTTCTCGCTCGGCGACGCCGTGCCCGAGGGCGCGGCCCCGGTCGACCTGCGCGGCTACGACCGGCTGGCCACGTCGGCCGGCCTGTCGTACATCACCCGCTACGCCGGCTGGGACCGCGCCCGGTTCGCGCCCGGCGGCGACTACGCGGTGTCGGTGCACCGCCTCGTCAACGGCTGACCGGCGCACGTCGGGCGGCTCAGTCCTCCTGCTCCTCGTCCTCCCACGCCGACGGCGCGGCCGCACCGCGCCGGTCCCACTGCCGGTCCTCCTCGTCCCACCGCTCGGTGTTCTCCCGAGCGTGCTGGAGGGCCGCCGCGGCGGCCTCCTCGGTGTCGTAGGGCCCGAGGACGGTGGCGTCCTGGCTCCGGTTCTCGTCGGTCTCCACCGCGCCGGTGTCGACGTTGTACCAGTAGGGCATCGGTGCTCTCCTTCAGCGAGGCCGGGTGGTTAGAGTCAACGCTATGCCGTCGACGTACGCCAGCGTGGCCCCCGGCACCCTCTCGCCCCGCCGCGAGGTGCCACCGGGCATCCCCCGCCCCGACTACGTCGGGAAGGCCGCCCCCGCGCCGTTCACCGGCCCCGAGGTCAAGGACGCCGGGACCATCGAGCGGATGCGGGTCGCCGGCCGGATCGCCGCCGACGCGATGGCCGCCGCGGCGGCCGTCATCGCCCCCGGCGTCACCACCGACGAGATCGACCGGGTCGGCCACGAGTACCTGATGGACCACGGGGCCTACCCCTCGACGCTCGGCTACCGGGGGTTCCCCAAGTCGCTGTGCACGTCGGTCAACGAGGTCGTCTGCCACGGCATCCCCGACGACCGCCGCCTCGAGGACGGCGACATCGTCAACATCGACATCACGGCCTTCGTCGGCGGCGTGCACGGCGACACCGACGCCACCTACCTCGTCGGCGACGTCGACGAGGACTCGCGCCTGCTCGTCGAGCGCACCCACGAGGCGATGATGCGCGGCATCCGCGCCGCCCGGCCCGGTCGCGCCGTCAACGTCATCGGGCGGGTCATCGAGTCCTACGCCCGCCGGTTCGGCTACGGCGTCGTCCGCGACTTCACCGGCCACGGCATCGGCAGCGCCTTCCACAGCGGGCTGATCATCCCGCACTACGACGCCGCACCCCACTACGACACCGTCATCGAGGCGGGCATGACCTTCACCGTGGAGCCGATGCTCAACCTGGGCACGCCCGAGTGGGAGATGTGGGACGACGGCTGGACCGTGGTCACCAAGGACCGCCGCCGCTCCGCCCAGTTCGAGCACACCATCCTCGTCACCGACGACGGGCCCGAGATCCTCACCCAGGGAGGCGCAGCATGAGCACCGGACACCCGCTCGGCATCGACGTCGGCGGCAGCGGCATCAAGGGCGCGCCGGTCGACCTGGCGGCCGGTGACTTCTCCGTCGACCGGCTGAAGATCCCCACCCCCGAGCACTCCACCCCCGAGGCGGTGTGCGACGTCATCGCCGAGATCGTGGCGCACTTCGACGACGTCGCCGACGACTCCCCCATCGGGGTCACCATCCCCGGCGTGGTCCAGCACGGGGTCGTGAAGACCGCCGCCAACATCGACAAGGCGTGGGTCGACTGCGAGATCGAGAAGCTGCTCGAGGACCGGCTCCAGCACGACGTCGTCGTGGTCAACGACGCGGACGCCGCCGGGGTGGGCGAGCTCGAGCACGGGGCGGCCCGCGGCGAGCGGGGCCTGGTCGTCCTCACCACCCTCGGCACCGGCATCGGCACCGCCATCTTCAACGAGGGCGTGCTCGTGCCCAACTCCGAGCTCGGCCACCTGGAGCTGAACGGCGTCGACGCCGAGACGGTCACCGCGAGCTCGGCGAAGACCCGCGAAGGACTGTCCTACGAGCAGTGGGCCACCGAACGGCTCCAGCCGTACTACCGGATGCTCGAGGACCTGCTCTGGCCCGACCTCATCGTGGTCGGTGGTGGGGTGTCGCGGAAGGCGGACCGGTTCCTGCCCCTGCTCGACCTGCGCACGCGCATCGTCCCCGCCCAGCTCGAGAACAAGGCGGGCATCATCGGCGCCGCGGTGCTCGCCAACCGCACCCACGTGCGCCGCGAGCAGCTGCGGGGGCGCACGACCGCGTAGCGGCTACTCCCCCGCCACGACGTCGGTGGGCCCGGCACCCGCGAGGTCGTGGATGCGGGTCCGCTCGGGCCCGAGGTTGCCGGCCTGCCCGAGGTAGAGCGCCCGGCCGCGCGGCTGGAGCAGCCCGTCGTGCACCGGCACGGCGTGCCGGGGGGCGAGTCGCCGCAGGAAGCCGACCATGTCGCGGCTGCGCTGCCAGGGGGCCTGGAGCGGGAAGGCGAGGACGTCGACCTCCCCCGGCTCGGCGTCGAGGGCGTCGCCGGGGTGGAAGAACGACGGCTCGCCGTCGGCGTCGAGCCGGACGCCGACGTTGGGGACCCTCGGGATGTCGTCGTGGATGAGCGCGTGCGTCTCGCCCACGGGGGTCACCGTCACCTCGCCGACGGCCGTGGGCCCGTCGTGCACGGCGGCGTCGACACCCAGCCCGGCGAGCACCTCGAGGCTGCCGGGGTCGCAGAGCACCCGGGCGCCGGGGTTCGCGCGGACGAGGTCGGGGAACCGGTCCTGGTCGAGGTGGTCGGGGTGCTGGTGCGTCACGAGGACCGCGTCGAGGTCGCGGACCCCGGAGAGGTCGCCGGCGAAGGTGCCGGGGTCGACGAGGAGCCGGGCGTCGGCCATCTCGACCAGGACGCAGGCATGTCCGAGGTGGGTGATCCGCATCCCCCACCCTAGGCCGAGGGGTGCGCCCGTGCAGTGGCCGCGCTCAGCGGACCCGCGCGGCATGGAGCTCCAGGAACTCGAGCACTCGGTGGGCCACCCCGCCCGGGTCGTCGAGCCAGGGCGCGTGGCCACCGGGGACGACGTGCAGGCGCGCCCCCACCACCAGCTGAGCGGCCCGCTCTCCGACGGACGGCGGCCCGAAGGTGTCCCCCTCCCCCCAGACGAACTGCACCGGGACCGAGACCGCTCGCAGCAGCGACGCGGTGAGGGCGACCTCGGGTCGCGCGCCGCGCACGGTGAGGCAGCTGTGCATCAGCTGGACGAGGTCCTCCCCGAACCCCGGCCGCCGCTCGAGGGCGACCATGAGGTCGCGCAGCTCCGGGTACCTCCCGAAGTCCTCCCCGGCCATGGCCGAGAGCGACTCGACCTGTCGGGGGGAGGGTGGGCGCAACCGACCCATCAGCCGGCCCAGCGGCCGGACCGACAGGAGCCGGAACGGCAAGGGCGCCGAGGTGCCGAGGACGAACGCCGGACAGGCCACGTAGGAGACGGCTGCCACACGCTCGGGACGGGCCGTGACGAGCCAGGTGACGAAGAGCCCGCCCATGGACTGGGCCACGACGGGGGGCCGGTCCAGCCCGAGCCCGTCGAGGACGTCGAGGAGGAAGCTCGTCATCAGCGGGCGCAGGGTCGAGGTCCTCACGGGCACCCGGCTGGTCAGGCCGTGGTTCGGCAGGTCCACGGCGTACAGACGGTGCCCGGGCAGCTCCGCCATCAGCGGTGCCCACATCCCGGCCGGTACGGCCCCACCGATCAGCATGAGCACGGGCGGACCGGAGCCCACCGCGAGCACGTGGGCGTGCCCGGAGATGCTCGGAGCCGGGACCCTCAGGTTCTCGGCGTGCAGGCCGCACCGCGCGAGCCACCGGGCCTGCGCGTCGAGGTAGTCGCGTTCGGACGTCGTGCTGGTCATGGTCGCTCCTTCCCGCTCTCGGGACGCTACGAGCGAGCGGAGGCGACCGCATCGGCCGTACTGACCACGTCCCGCGCACGACGTGGCACGGATTGACCACGCGGCGACGTCGCCGGGGGTCGGTGGGGGACGCCGGTTCGGCGGTGGGCGCCGCTACCGTGGACGACGTGCGGCGACGAGCCGGTGCGCGACGGGGTGTCCGGTGGGGCAACGTGCCCCTCCCGGAGGCGCCCGTCGCCCTGCTGGCGCTGACGGCTCTGCTCGAGCACCGCCGGCGCCTCCCCCTGTCGGTGCGGGGGGCCAGGCCGGCCGGCGTGGTCCTGGGCCTCGTGGGCGTGGGGGTGGCGGCGGTCGCGACGCGGGCGGCCGCAGAGGTGGACCTCTCCCGGCCGGACGACCTCGTGCGGTCCGGTCCGTACCGGTGCTCGCGGCACCCGATGTACGTGGGATGGGCGTTCGTCTACGCGGGTACCGTGCTCGGCGCGCGGTCGACCTGGGGCGTCCTGCTGGCACCGGCACTGGCGGCGCTGCTCGACCTCGAGGCCCGCGCCGAGGAGCGCCGGCTGCTCACCCGCTTCCCCGACGCGTACGCCGACTACCGGAGCCGGGTGCCCCGCTTTCTCGGGCTCCGCCGGCCCTGACCCCGGGGCGACTCAGCGGCCGGCGGACCGGTGGGCGACGGGCGCGCGCGCGGCGACCTCCGGCGGGGTCAACGCGCCGGGGGCGGGGAGCTGGTCGACGATGCCGGCCGCCTCGACGAGGTCGCGCGGCAGCGCGGTGGTGCCCTCGGGGAGCTCGGCCAGGGCGTAGGCGCCCTCGCCGGCGACGAAGACGGGCACGCTGCGCGCGAGCCGGCTCAGCGAGGGCACGCGGGCCTCGAAGGACGAGGGCCGCACGCCGGCGAGCACGCAGGCGTCGGCCCGCAGGAGGCGCACGGCGTCGCCGACGGCCGTCATCGGGGTGTTGGCGCCGAGGCCCACGACCCGCCACCAGCGGGCGTGCATCATCGCACCGAACAGCTCGAGGGGCAGGTCGTGCAGCTCGTGCGGCGGGCAGGCGAGGACGATGGTGCGGGCCCGGGCGCCGTCGACGGGCAGCCGCAGCTCGCCGAGCACGCCGCGGAACGAGCCCGACACGAAGTGCTCGTGCACGACGCCGAGCCGGCCGGCCTCCCAGTCGTCCCCGACCGCGCGCAGCACCGGGATCATCACCTCGCCCACGGTGGCGTCGACACCGCGCACCAGCAGGGCGTCGAGGAGCAGGGCGCGCAGCGCGGACCCGTCGAGCTCGCGGGTGGCGGCCATGACCCGCTCGCGGGTCTCGGACAGGTCGAGCTGGGGGGCGGAGGCCATCTCGGTCCTTTCGTGGCGGGACCGTCGGCGGTGCCCGGCCGACGGGGCCGCTCCGGGAGACTTCCGGGTCTGGAAAGCACTGGTCAGCGGCGTGCAGGAGATGGCGGACGAGCCGGGCTGTAGGCCGGGTTCTGTACCGCGGCGCCGTTGCCGGCGACCGCGGTGACGGTCATCCATCTCGGGTGGCCGTTGCCGACCACCTCCAGCACCCTACCCGCGTGCTCGGGCGGGCCGCCCTCTGACGCACGCTGTTCGGGCTTGCTCCGGATGGGGTTTACCGAGCCGGCCGGGTCACCCCGGCCGCTGGTGGTCTCTTACACCACCGTTTCACCCTTGCTCCCACCGCTCGCGCGGCGGGGGCGGTCTGTTCTCTGTGGCACTGTCCCGCGGGTCTCCCCGGGTGGCTGTTGGCCACCATCCTGCCCTTCGGAGCCCGGACCTTCCTCGGCGGTGGGCGAACCCACCGACGCGACCGTCCGCCCGACTCGTCCGTGACCAGTGTAGTGGTGCTGGCCGAACCCCTCGTCCGGGCCATGGCCGCGGTGGCATCGGGTCCGTAGCGTGGGGTGCTTCGGAGTCACCGTGGGGAAGGGGAAAGGTCATGCGCGGTCGACGAGGGTTGGTACTGGTGGCGTCCGCCGCGGCGGTGACCGCGCTCGGGGTCGCGCCCGCTGTCGCCGGGGACCGGCCGTTCAACACCTCACGGCTGGTCGTGCGGCCGGACGTCCCGGCCGTCGTCGGGACCACCGCCGCGGGCATGTCCGGCGGGGGCCTCTCGAAGGTCCAGATCGAGCGGTTCCGCTGTTCCAGCACCGGTGACCCCGGTGGCGTCGTCGACATGAGCTGCAACGACGAGGAGTACGGCCAGGACTGGGCACCCGACAACGAGGTGGCCGTGGCCGTCGACCCCACCGACCCGAACCACGTCGTCGCCGGGTCGAACGACTACTTCTACCGGTTCAACAACTCCACCGGGGCCCGGCAGGCGATCGTGCCGACCGGCTTCTTCACCTCGTTCGACGGTGGCGCGACCTGGGTCGACGGGCAGATCCCGATGCGGTCCGGGAACGGCGCGGGAGACCCCTCACCAGCCTTCGACCGGGCCAACGGCGTGGTGCTCATGGCCCAGCTCGAGAACACCGCGGGCCTCGGTGGCTTCTTCGTCGCCCAGGGCGACGTGAGCGTCAGCCGCTCCACCGACGGTGGGCTGACCTGGTCCGAGCCGGTCACCGTCTTCAAGGGGCAGGGCACCGGCATCGGTCCGGCCAACCGGGCCAGGTTCTACGACAAGGAGTGGCTGACCGTCGACAACGACCCGGACTCCCCGTTCTACGGTCGCGCCTACCTGACGACGACCTTGTTCCGGAACGGCCTGCAGGGCAGCTACCTCGAGAGCCCGATCTTCCTCAGCCACTCGGACGACGGCGGCCGGACCTGGTCCGACCCGCGGGAGATCTCGGGTAGCAACCCCGAGTACTGCACCTACCAGGAGAGTGGCCCCGCGGGCGAGTGCGACGAGGACCAGTTCTCGATCCCCGAGGTCGCCCCGGACGGCACGCTGTACGTCCACTTCCTCAACGGGCAGAACCAGAGCGCTTGGGAGGGCTTCACCCAGGAGTTCGACAGCCAGATCATGGTCACCAGGTCCATCGACGGCGGCGTGACGTTCTCCAGCCCGGTCCCCGCGGCCCAGCTCGAGGACGGCACGCGTGACATGCCCTACTCGGTCATCGGCCGTCAGACGGTCTGGGGCCACCAGCTCCGCTGGACGTCGGCGGGCAACATCACCGTCGACCCGACCGACCCCGAGCACGTGACCGTCGTCTGGTCCGACCGGGGCACGCCCAACCCGAACGCCACCGAGGACTGCGCCTTCGACTCGCCTCAACCGCCGGCCTACGACCCGTGTGACGCCGGTCCGGGCTCGGAGACGAACGTCTACTACTCCGAGTCGACCGACGGTGGGGCCACCTGGAGCGGACGTACGCTGCTCAGCGACGGCGGCGGCGCACACCAGTGGTTCCCGTGGGCCGACCACACGTCCGACGGCACCCTCGTGGCCGCGTGGGACCAGGACGACCAGGCCGCCGGCGGGACCACGCCCGTGAACGACACCTTCCACCACGTCTACTGGGACGGCACCGGAACGGAGCAGCTGGGCCAGGCCGAGCACATCGACGTCTCGGTCACCCACTGGGCCGGCCAGTACGTGCCGGAGTCCGCGTGGCCGACGGTGTGCGGTCCGGCCGGGTCCGCCACGCCGGGCAAGAAGTGCAACGTCTTCCACGGCGACTACACCGGGCTGCAGGTCGGTCCCGACGACAGCGTGCACATCACGTGGACGGGCCTGAACCGCCTGGTCACCTCGCCGCAGGTGGACCCATACACCGGCGAGCAGGTCACCGGCTACGCCCAGGACGCCATGTACGCGCGGCGCTGAGGGACTCCGGGCCGGCCGGTCGGGCAGTGCCGCCCGCCGACCGGCCCGGACCGGTCCCTGACGCGACCACTCCGCCGCGGCGCAGCGGTCCCGCTGGGAACCCGCGACGGCAGGGGCGGTGAGGGCCTCCGTGCCTCACGGGTGGGTGAACGCGACCTCGCCCGTCCGCACGTCGGCCCGCTCGAGGAGCACCTCGGTCATGGACCCGAGCCCGGCGCGGCCCCCGGACACCCGGGTGAGGACCGGGAGGTCGGCGAGCTGAACCTCCATCCCCTTCTCGGTGTGGTCGACGACGACCGCCCCGAACCGCTCCCCCTCCCGGCCGCTCAGCACGGCCGCCTCCGTGGCGTCCGCACAGGCCCGTTCGGCGGTGCGGGCGGTGCGGTCGCTCTCGCGCATCAGCTCGGGGAGGTCGGGCAGCGCGGCGCGCACCGCGTCGGGCACCTCGTCCCCGCGGCAGGCGGCCTCGCAGACGACGAGCCCGAAGCGGTCGACGAGACGCCGCAGCGGGGCCGTGACGTGCGTGTACGGAGCGGCGACGGCGGCGTGCTCCCGCTGCTCGGGGGCGCTGCCGTCGAAGGCGGTGTAGGCCGCCCCGCGGAACAGCGACGTGGCCTCGTGGATCAGGGCGAGGTGTCGCGGGTGACGGCGGTCCAGGCCGCGGACGAGGTCGCCGTAGCGCATCCCGTCGGGCCAGTCGACGCCCAGCCCTCGGGCCGCCCGCCGGAACCGGGCCACGGCCGAGTCGTCGGGGGCCGGCATCGTGCGGAGCACGCCGGTGCCGGCCTCGAGCATCATCGCGGCACCCGCCATGCCGGTGAGGAGGGAGACCTGGGCGTTCCACTCCTCCGCCGGCACCGGTGGCCGGAACTCGAGGGTGAAGGAGCCGTCGGCGGCCTCGGTGACCTGCTGCTCCGGCATCGGCAGGCTCGCCCCGCCGCGGGCGCGCTCGCGGGCGACCCGCCGCTCCCCCACCTCGCGGAGCAGGTCGAGCCGCTCGTCCGTGCCACCGGCGTCGACCCGCTGCTGGACGCCGGCGTAGTCGAGGCGCTCGCGGCTGCGCACCAGCGCGCGGTGCACCTCCGCGGAGGTCAGCGCACCGTCGCCGTCGAGCCTGAGGTCCCAGACGAAGGCCGGGCGCACCTCGCCCGGCAGCAGGCTGGCGGCCCCCTCGGAGAGCACGGCCGGGTGCAGCGGCACCCTCTCGTCGGGGCAGTACACGGTCTGGCCCCGCCGGCGGGTCACCTGGTCGAGGTCGCCGCCCAGCCGGACGAAGGCGGGGACGTCGGCGATGGCGTACCGGATGCGGTGCCCTCCGCCGTCCCGCTCCAGGTGCATCGCCTGGTCGAGGTCCATCGAGCCGGGCGGGTCGAGCGTGAAGAACGGCAGGTCGGTCTCGTCGAGGGGCGGGACCGGTGGCTCGGCACAGACCCGTTCGGCCTCGGCGAGCGCCGCGGCGGGGTAGGGGCCGCCCAGCCCCAGCTCGGCGCGGACGGCCGCGAACCGGGCACGCAGCGCCTCCCCGAGCCGGTGCGGGATCGCGGCGTCGGTGGGGCGGAGGACGACGACGGGACGCGGCACGGGCCCAACCTAGCCGTCGCCGCAGCCGCCCCGAGGGCTCCGTAGGCTGGCGCGGTGCTCATCCTGCTACCGCCCTCGGAGTCGAAGTGGAACCGCCGCCGGGGGCGGCCGGCCGACCCGGCCTCGTGGTCCTTCCCCGAGCTCGCGGCGACGCGGGAGCGCGTCGCGTCGGCCCTGGCGGAGGTGAGCGCGTCGCCGTCGGCGACTGAGGTCCTCGGGGTCCCCGGCACCCTGCTCGACGAGGTGGGGCGCAACCTCGCCCTGGACTCGCTGCCCGCCACTCCCGCCGGGGAGGTGTACACCGGGGTCCTCTACGACGCCCTGGACCTGGGCTCGCTCGACACCGCGGCGCGGCGGCGGGCGAACCGGTGGTGCGTCGTGGTGTCGGCCCTGCACGGGGCGGTGCGGCCGACCGACCGGATCACCGCGTACCGGCTCTCGATGGGCGTCGACCTGCCCGGGGTGGGGCCGCTGGCGGCGGCGTGGCGGCCGGTGCTCGACGACCCGCTGACCGCCGCAGCCGGGTCCGGCGTGGTCGTCGACTGCCGGTCGGCGGCCTACGCGGCGGCGTGGCGGCCGGGGCCCGCGCTCGCGCCGCGCTGGGTGCAGGTGCGGGTGCCCGGCGCCAGCCACCAGGCGAAGCACACCCGCGGCCTCGTCGCGCGGCACCTGTGCGAGGCGGGGGTGGCGGCGCGGTCGGTGCCGGCCGTGGCGGACGTCGTGGCGGGTGCGTTCGACACCCGGCTGCACGAGCCGGCACGTCCGGCGGCGCCCTGGGTGCTCGACGTCCGAGCAGCCTGAGCCGCCCCGCCAACCTTCGACACCGGGGAGGCCCGGCTCCCGCCGGGGCGTTGGGCCGGGTGACGATCCCTCCGACGACCGACGAGGAGCACGATGACGGTCCTGGACGACCTCTCCCGCGAAGCGCAGCGCCGGCTCGGCCTGGCGCTCCGCTCGCGCGTGGCGGGCGACGACGCCGCGGAACGCGCCCAGGTGATCTGGGGCCGCCGCGGCGAGCGCTGGTTCGCGCCCGAGGACCCCGTGTGGCGGGTCCACGCCGATGCGTCGATGTTCCCCGGCGGGGTCGCGGCACTGCTCCTGCAGTCGCTGCACCCGTCGGCGATGGCCGGGGTCGCCGGGCACAGCGGCTACCGCAGCGATCCGTGGGGCAGGCTGCAGCGCACCTCCCACTTCCTCGCGACGACGACGTTCGGGACCGTCGAGGACGCCCGGGCCGCCATCGACCGGGTGCGGGCGGTCCACGAGCGTGTGCGGGGGCGCGACGACCGGGGCGTGGCGTACCGGGCGTCCGACCCGGACCTGCTGCGGTGGGTGCACGTCGCGGAGGCGCACAGCTTCCTCGGGGCGTTCCAGCGCTACGCCGCCGAGCCGCTGACGGCCGCCGAGGCGGACGCGTACGTGGAGCAGTCCGCGGTGGCGGCCCGGCTGCTCGGGGCGACCGACGTGCCCACGACCGTCGCGGGCCTGGAGGACGCCCTCGAGGGCTACCGGCCGGTGCTGCGGGCGAGCGACGCGGCCCGCGACGCCGCGCGATTCCTCCTCCTCGACCCGCCGCTGCCCTGGACCGCGCGCCCCGGCTACGGGCTGCTCGCCGCCGGCGGGGTGGCCCTGCTCCCGGGGTGGGCCCGGCGCGAGCTGCGCCTGCCGCTGGCCGGGCCGGGCGAGGCGGTGGCGAGCGGGCTGGGCCGGTTGGGCGCCGGGGTGGTCCGGTGGGCGATGGCCGGGGTCGCCGAGGAGCGGCGGGTCGTCGCCGAGGAGGCGCGGGCGGGCTGACCCGTGCGGGAGGCGCCGGTCAGGCGCCCGGGGTGCCCGAGCGTGCCGGTCAGGCGCCCGGGGCGTCGGCGTGACCGCAGACGAGGTCCTCGATCCGAGCGAGGGTGGCCTCCATGTTGCGCCGCGTCATCCCGGCCATCCCCCGGACGAACGGCTTGCTGAACGGCGACTCCTTGCTGATGTCCCACGTCTCGGTGACGAGGGTGCCGCCTTCCACCGGTTCGAGCTGGTACCGCCAGATCCGTCCGCCGACGGCCTTGCCGACCGGCCCGCCGCCACGGGTCTGCCACGCGATCCGACGGTTCTCCTCGAGCTCGACGACGGTGTTCGACATCGAGTACGGCAGCCCGATCCGCATGTCCATCCCGAACCGGTCACCGAGGGCCAGCCGCCGGCTGCCGCTACGGGCCTGCTGCACGCTGTCGCCGCCGTCGATGTCCGCGTGACGGGCGGGGTCGGCGAGGAGGTCGAAGATCGGCTCGGGCGGGGCGGGCACGAGCCGCTGGACGGAGACGGTGTCGGGCATGACCGGACGCTAACAGCCCGGCCTGAGCCGCACGGTCCAGGCTCCCGGCGGACCGCCGCGGTGTTCAGGGACTGGCACCCTCGGCAAGCCGGGGTGTTCAGGGACTGGCACCCTCGGCAGCCGGCGGTGCTCACGGACAGGCGCCTCGGCAGCCGCGGTGCTCACGGACAGGCGCCCTCGGCGGCCGCGAGGCCCCGGTCGAGGTCGGTGAGGAGGTCGCGCACGTCCTCGAGGCCGACCGAGAGCCGCACCGTCCCGTCGGTGATGCCGACCGCCGCGCGGGCCTCCGGCGTCAGCCTCCGGTGCGTCGTCGTCGCCGGGTGCGTCGTCAGCGACTTGGCGTCCCCGAGGTTGTTCGAGATGTCGACCAGGCGCAGCGCGTCGACGAAGGCGAAGGCCGCCGGCTTCCCCCCTGCGACGTCGACGGTCACGACCGTGCCGCCGCCCCCGTCCATCTGCCGCAGGGCCAGGTCGTGCTGGGGGTGGCTCTCGAGGTGGGGGTGGAGGACGCGGGTGACCCCCCGGCCGTCCGCGGCCCACCGCTCGAGCTCGCGCGCGATCGCGAGCGCCGACTCGCCCATCCGGCGCACCCTGAGGTCGAGGGTCTCCAGGCCCTTGGTCATCACCCAGGCGTTGAAGGGCGACATGGCGGGCCCGGTGTGGCGCATGAGGTCCTTGACCGGCCCCTCGACGAACTCGCGCGGCCCCAGGATGGCGCCACCGAGGGCCCGGCCCTGACCGTCGATGTGCTTGGTGGCGGAGTACACGACGACGTCCGCACCGTGGTGCAGCGGGTGACTGAAGACGGGCGTGCCGAAGACGTTGTCGACGACGACGGTGGCGCCGGCGGCGTGGGCGAGCTCGGACACCGCGGCGATGTCGACGAGCTCCTGCATCGGGTTGCTCGGGGTCTCGAAGAAGACCGCCGTGGTGGGGATCGCCAGTGCCTCCCGCCACTGGTCGAGGTCGGCGCCGTCGACGAACACCGTCTCCACGCCCCAGCGCGGGAGGATCTCGTCGAGGATGACGACACACGAGCCGAAGAGCGCGCGCGAGGCGACGACCCGGTCACCGGTGGCGCAGAGGGCCGCCATCGTCGTGAAGACGGCGGCCATCCCGGAGGCGGTGGCGAAGCAGGCCTCGGCGCCCTCGAGCAACCGCATCCGCTCCTCGAACACCGACACCGTGGGGTTGCCGTACCGGCTGTAGATGTAGTGGTCGACCTCGTCCTTGAACGCCGCCTCCGCCTGTGCGGCCGAGTCGTAGACGAAGCCCGAGGTGAGGTAGAGCGCCTCCGCGGTCTCGTCGAAGCCGCTGCGGGCCAGGCCCCCGCGCACGGCGAGGGTCTGCGGGTGGAGGTCGTCCGCGGGTGCCATGGGCAGGATCATCCCCTGTCGGACGGTGGTCGCGCCGGGGCTGACCACGTCCGGGCGGCCGGCCCACTGCGCCGGCGGCTCAGCCCTGGCGCCAGGGCAGGCCGGCGTTCTTCCACCCGCCGAGGGTCCGGTGCCCCTGCGGGTCGTGGGGGCCCTCGAAGCCGTCGACCACGTTGTAGGCGGGGCCGAGCCCGGCGGCGGTGAGGGCCTCGGCGGCGGCGATCGACCGCACGCCGCTGCGGCAGATGAGGTACACCGGCCGGCCGGGACGGGCACCGGCCTGCCGCGCCTCGTCGACGAAGCGGGCGTTGACGGCGCCCTCGGGGAACGTCTGCCACTGGACGAACGCGGCCCGGCGGCCGGCGGCGCCGAGGTCGGGGACGCCGACGTAGGACCACTCGGCCTGCGTGCGGCAGTCGAGCAGCAGGGCGTCCCCCTCACCGGTCACCGCGGCGTAGGCATCGGTCGGGGTGACGTCGCCCGCGTAGCTCATGCCTGCGAGCGTAGGTCGCGGCCCGGCCCCGGTGGGCCGCGGTTCCACAGGCCGGAGAAGCGGTACCCCGGATGGTATGCACCGGCTCGACCCCGACCCGGTGGGCCGCGGTTCCACAGGCCGGATGAGCACCACCCGGGACGGTGTGCACCGGCCCCGGCTCCGCCGCCGGCCATGGCCCGGCAAGGCTGGACCGGAGCCAGCCGCGGTGAGTGTCCTCCGCCCCGGGGATGCGCGACAGCTTGGTCGCCTCCCTCCGCCGTGTAGGGGCTACGCGCCCGGAGCTTCCGCGTCATCACTGTGATGTCGCGGATGCCCGGCCGGGTCGCGGCAATTGCTGCGTCCTCCTCGAGCTTCCGCGTCGTCACTGTGACGTCGCGTGTCCTCCGCGGGTTGACGCGCATCCAAGCGCCGTGAAGCGGCCACGCGCTGGATCGTGGGTTCCGCACCTGCCCTGCCAGGGGAGCGCGATCAGGGTGCTGCGCAGCATGTCGTCCTGCCTGAGCGTGCCGTCCGGGGTGTGCAGTTCGATGAAGAAGAACTGGTACTGGTACGTGGCTCCGCCCTCACCTGTGAGCTGCGCCCTGCCGTTCCACTGCGCGCCGATCGCCCCGTGCTCGAGGAACGCGCACACGTGATCGATGCCGACCGGGTCCGCAGTTCCCACGCCCAGCGGGGCGTCGCTGTCGTCGGTGTCCGCGCAGGCGCCCTCGGCAGGAGCGCCGTCGTCCAGGCGCCACAGCCCGAGGTAACGGTGTCCATCGCCACCACGCCGACGCCCCCGTCGCCGCGCTCGCGCACCCACGCCGGGGAGGCCGGGTCCTTCAGCGGTGGCGGCCCTTCGGCGCCACCGTCGACCCGGGCGCAGAAGTCCTCGCGGGAGATGTCGAGGAAGCCGATCAGGTGATCGTCGAGGTCCGGGAAGAGCCACCCGAAGGTGGCGATCTCCTCGGCCTGCGGCGGAATCGCCGACGCGGCGGCCGGGACCATCAGCGGGGCCAGGCAGATCGGGAGGGCGAGTGCGACGACCCTGGCCCTGCTCCTGAGGCTGAACATGGGCGCTCCTCTCGGTTGCGGGCAGGCAACCGGAGAGCTCGCCAGCGCTGGGCCCCCGTGGTGAGAGAAGACCGGCCGGCAACGCTGTCCGAGTGCGCCGATGGCTCTTCCCAGCTGCGAACGGAGCAGGGGGCCCCAGAGCCACCCACGCCCGGAATGATGGTGTTCCGTCGTCACCAACGCGCCGCACTCCGCCACCTCGAGCCCATGCGCCGTTGCAGGGCGTCAGGGCTCCGAGGTACCGCCTTCCGGTTCTCGACCGACCGAACCTGGGTGATCACAGGTAGGGGTCGGTGATCGTTCGTAGGTCGGTGAGCGCTTCGCGGAGTTGCTGCATGCGCTTGGTGCCGAGGTGTGCGCGCCACTCCTCCTCGATGCGGTCCTCCTCGGCTCGGGCGTGCGGGATCGCCTCCTTCGCCCGTGAGGTCATGCGCACCAGGCGCGCCCGGCCGTCGGTGGGATCGGCGACGCGCTCGACGTAGCCAGCGCGCTCGAGCTTGTCGACCAGAGCGGTCGCCGTCTGCTTGGCGATCTGCGCACGCGCGGCCAGCACGCTGAGCCGGGTGCCTTCGGGGTCGACGCCCATCATGAGCCGGGCCTGCGCGATGGTCACGTCGTCGAAACCACGTTCCTGGAGCGCATCGAAGACGCGGTTGGCGGCCGATCGCGAGGCGATGAACATGAGCAGGCTGGCCGGCAGTTCGCGCTCCATCGGATCCCTTCACAAAGTCCTATCATCGAACTACAGTAGTTCGCCAGTAGGACTAGTCTAGCCCTGGAGGCGTTGGTGGACACGACAGTGGTCGACTTCTGGTTCGACCCGGTGTGCCCCTACTCGTGGACTGCCTCGCGCTGGCTGCAGGAAGTGGGCGAGCGAACCCGACTGAGGGTGCGCCACCACGTCATGAGCCTGTACCTCCTCAACCAGGACCGCACGGACCTCGCGGCGGAGTATCGCCGCAGCGTCGAGGGGAGCCGTGGGCCGGCGAGGGTGGCAACGGGCGTGGCGGTGAGGTTTGGACCAGAGGTGCTCGCGGACTTCTACACCGCCTTCGGGGGCCGCGTGTTCGACATCTGGCGTCGACCCACCGCCGCGGAGTACCACGAGGTGATCCGCGCGGCGCTCGCCCAGCTGGGGCTGCCGGCCGGCCTGGAGGACGCTATGGAGTCGGATGACCACGACGCACCCATGCGCCTGAGCCACGACGCCGGGGTGGCCCTCGTCGGTGGCGAGGTCGGGACGCCGATCACCTCCATCGGCGGGGTGGCGTTCTTCGGCCCGGTTCTGAACGGGATCCCGCGTGGAGAGCAAGCGGTCGAGGTCTTCGAGGGCGCACGACTGCTCGCCGGCTACCCACAGTTCTACGAGCTCAAGCGGACCCGCATGCAGCCCCCGGTCTTCAGCTGAAGGAGGAACGATGACTAGCTCGACGACCATCGACACGGACGCCCTGTGGGCCGGAATCGACGACCAACGAGCCAGGACCGCCGCGCTGCTCGAAGGCCTCACGCCCGAACAGTGGGAGCACCCCTCGCTGTGCGACGGCTGGACCGTGCGACACGTCGCCGCGCACCTCACCATGCAGCAACAACGGGTCCGCGACGCCTTGGGGTTCATCAGCCGTCATCCCAGCATCCTGCGGAGCATGCCGTTGAACACCTTCATCCACGACGCCGGGGTCCTGCAGGCGCAGGCGTTGTCCACAGAGCAGATCGTCGCGAGGATCAGGAACGGCATCGGGTCACGTCGACACAACCCCGGGATCACTCCCCTGGAGACGCTGACCGACATCCTCGTCCACAGCCAGGACATCGCAGTTCCCCTCGGCGTCGACCTGCCCATGCGACCCTCACTCAGCGCCCTCGCCGCGACCCGTCGGTGGGACACCCGAAACACGTGGCTCGCCACCGTCAACCGCCGGCTACCCCTCGACACCTACCAGCTCAGGGCCACCGACACCGACTGGAGCCGCGGCCAAGGCCCCGAGGTCACCGGCCCCATCGGCGCCATCCTGCTCCTGCTCACCGGCCGCACCGCCGCGCTGGGACAACTCGCCGGCCGGGGAGCGGACGCCCTCCGCATCACCGTGACCCGATCCGCGTAGGCCGACGGCACCGACTCGCACACTCGAGCAACGTTCGGACTCATCGGACACTCCCTCCACCTGAGGAAGATCGAGGCGGGAGTCGAGATCGCTGGGAGTCCGGCGCGGATACTCTGCCCGGCATGGACCGCTTCGAAGCGCGGGCGATGACGCACATGCTGGTCGTCGCCGATGCGGCAGTCAGCCGTGACTGGTACGTCGAGGTGCTCGATGCCTCGGTCCACGGCGAGTACGGGGGGACGTCGGTGGTGCTCGATCTGCTGGGGAACTGGCTGCTGCTGGTGACCGGGGGCGGACCGGGCCCGGACAAGCCGGGCGTCACGTTGGCGGTGCCCGATGACCCCGATCGGGTCAGCGCTCAGATCATCTTCCGGGTCGATGACTGTCGAGCGACCCACGAGCTGCTCAGTGAACGGGGCGCCCAGTTCCTGACCGCACCTGTCGATCGTGGTGGTGAGACCCGGGCGTTCTTCCGTGACCCGGACGGTCACCTCTTCGAGATCTCGCAGCTGACCTGATCGGCGACCACCCGCCCGGTGGCGGCATAGTCCGCTCGGCAGGTGGGGCTCGCACAGGGTCAGGAGCCGACGGGTCTCCCCGCCGCGAGACGCCGGGGCGGCTCCCGTCCCAGCGATGACGCGGTTACCGGTATGCGATGCGGGCTGTTGCCACGTCCACGCCCGACAAGCCCGTCGCCACCTGAGCAGTCAGGGACTTCTCGGGACGTGCGGCACTTCGCCGCCTCGCGCTCTCTCGCACGGAACTCAAGGGAGTCCGGGCCGAAGTAGCAGACCTCTGCGGCGTTGACGCCGGGGCCTGCGCCGTCGACGGCGAACCGTCCACCGCGCGCACCGAATCCAGCGATCGGCCACGGTGGTGGTCCGCTGCCCGAGGCCGCGGGGCTGAGGTTGGTGGCTGCGAAAGGCTCAGTTCGGCGCAAGTCCCCCGTACTCGATCCCCCGTCAACTGGTGGCAGTCGCCTGGGGCCCGGCGGCTGACCCCTGCACTCCGTGGGTCGCCATTGTGTTCGATGGTGCGCTCCTCGCTCCGACTGCGCTCCAGGCGAACAGGTCGCCGCAGGGGCTTGTGTATCGAACGGATGTTCGGTTACGATGGGGCATGGACCCGACCATCGCCACCAACCGCGTCATGCGGCTGCGGCGCGCATGTGCGGGCCTGGGGCGCGAGCTGGTCGAGTCCGGCCACCGGCTGAGGCCGGACGAGGCGTTCGCGCTCGCCGGGGAGGCGCAGCGGCTGGCCAACGCTGCAGAGGCCCTGGCGATGACGTCCGCCGCCTTCGGGGCCCGGGTCGAGCACACCCTCCACGAGCCGACGTGGCGCGAGCGGGTGCACCCGGTCGGCTTCGTCGACGAGATGGCCCCGGCCGAGATGAGCGCCGCCACCGGCCTCACCGAGGGCGTGGCCGGGCGGAAGGTCGCCCTCGGCGCCGCCCTCGCCTCCCGGTTCCCACTGCTGCGCGACCTGGTGCTGGCCGGCGACCTGCCGGCGGCGTCGGCCCACAAGGTCGTCGACGCCTGCACCGGCCTCGACGTCGACGCGTGCGCGCGCGTCGACGTTGCGCTCGCTCCCCGGCTGGTCGGGATGGACCCGGCGCGGGTCGCCCGCTCCGCCCGCGAGACCGCCACTCGGATCGCGGCGGACCAGGTCGCCGCCCAGCAGGAGCGCACCCGGCGAGGCCGCACCGTCCAGGTCCGCCCGGGCGAGGACGGCCTCTCCGAGTGGTGGGCCCTGCTGCCGACCGAGGCCAGCGCCGCGATGGCCGCCGCCGTCGAGGAGCTCGCCACCACCCACTGCGCCGACGACCCGGCCCTGACCATGGCCGAGGCCCGCGCCGACGCCCTCGCCGACCTGGTCCTCGAGAACGTCACCGTCACCGCCGCGGTCACCCTCGGCATCCCCGTGCTGACCGACCAGACGGTCTCCGGGATCGTCACCGACCCCGCGGGCGACCGGGCCGAAGCCGACGCGCCTGCCGGCGGCGACCGGGGGTCGCAGTGGGTGCGCGTCGACCGCGATGACGACGAGACCGTGATCGATGCCGTCACCGGCGTCGAGACCCGGTACGCGGACCTGACCGACGCCTCCCGCGAGGAGCTCTCCTGGCTCGAGCTCTCCACCGCCGACGACCTCGCCCCCGACGCCCGCTTCGGGCCGCAGGCGCTCCTCGCCAACGGGGCAGCCGTCTCCGGCTGCGACCTGCCCGGCATCGGGTTCGTCCCCGCCGGCGTCGTCGCCTGCATGCTGAGGACCCTCCCCCTCGACGTCACCCGGGCGATGCTCGACGCCGACACCGGCACCCTGGCCTCCACCACGACCCGCGCGTACACCCCGCCGAAGGCCGTGCGCGGCTTCGTCACCACCCGCGACGGCACCTGCCGGATGTGGGGCTGCACCAAGCGAGCCGAGTACCTCGACCTCGACCACGTCCGGCCCTGGCCCGGTGGGCCCACCTGTCCCGGCAACCTCGCCGGGCTCTGCCGGCGCCACCACCGCCTCAAGCAGCAGGGGCGCTGGCGCTACACGCTCTCCCCCGACGGCACCGTCACCTGGGCCGGACCCGCCGGCCAGGTCCGGGTCACCGAGCCCCAGCACCGGCTGCTGCCGCTGCCACCGCCGGATCCCGTCCCGGCCGCCGCGATCTCCCCACCACCGACTGCCCAGCCCCCACCGTTCTGAGGGCCACAGGCGGTGCACCCACCCCGGGTTGCCGACGGTGGTGCCCCCGGGCCCGCGGTGCGGGCGGCGCGGTCAGGTCCGGTTGGTGAAGGCGATGGACACCTCGCCGTCGCCCCAGACCTCGACGGCCGTGAGCGACCCGGGGGCTGCGGCGAGCCGCCACGCACGGTCGTGCGGCAGCGAGAGCAGGTGGGCGAGGACGACGAGGATCGGCTTGCGGTGGCAGACGACGACCGTCGTGCCCCCGGCACCGACGACGCGCTCCCAGGCCGGGACGATCCGGGCGACGAGCTCCTCGTGCGTCTCACCGCCCGGCGGGCGGAACGCGGGGTCGTCCCGGAGGGCGCGGAACGCCTCGCGTTCGGCCTCGAGGAGGTCGTGCACCGATCGTCCGTCCCAGTCACCGAAGGACTGCTCGTCCCAGTCGGGGTCCGATTCGGGTTCGACGCCGAGGGCCGACGCCACCGCCGAGCCGGTCTCCACGGCCCGAGCCAGCGACGACGTCAGGACCCGCGCCGGGTGGCCCTGCACGAGCGAGGCCACCGCCCGGCCCGCGGCCACCGCCTGCTGGCGCCCCGTCGCGTTGAGCGACGGATCCGGGCCTCCGCGGCCGTCGAGACGGCCCTCGGCCGTGAAGTCGGTGACCCCGTGGCGCACGAGCACCACCCGCGTGGGGGTGCCACGCCGGAACGTGCGAGGAGATGCCGGATCCCCGGGCCGAACCGGTTCGCCGCCCTCGGGCTCGCCACCCGTCGGACCGCCCGGCGCCTCGTCGACGCTCGACGGGCCGCCGAAGGTGCGGTCGACCGTCCGTCCGTCCATGCCCTCGTTCGACAGGGCGTCGGCGGCCGCGTTCTCCGCCCGGGGGATCCACTCGTAGGTGACCGACCCGCCCGCGCCGGCGATGGAGCGCGCCACCTCCTGGGCCTCGAGCGCGAGCCGGCGCATGTCCTGGTGCTTGATCTTCCAGCTGCCCGACATCTGCTCGACGACGAGCTTGGAGTCCATCCGCACCCGCACCTCGGCGCCCGGGTCGATCGCCCGCGCCGCCTGGAGCCCGGCGATCAGGCCGCGGTACTCGGCGACGTTGTTCGACGCCGTGCCCAGTGGCTCGGCGCGCTCGGCGAGCAGCGCCCCGGTGTCGGTGTCGCGGACCAGCGCGCCGTACCCGGCGACCCCGGGATTGCCCCGAGACCCGCCGTCGGCCTCGACGGTGAGCCGACGGCTCACAGCCCCGACTCGGGCGTGCGGACGAGGATGCGGCGGCACTCCTCGCAGCGGATCACCTCGTCCTCGTCCGCCGAGCGCATGCGCTGGAGATCGACCGGGTTGACGTCGAGCTGGCACCCGCCGCAGCGCCGCTGCCGCAGCGCCGCCGCGCCGGTCCCCCCGGCCGTGGACCGGATCTTCTCGTAGAGCGCCACGAGGTCCTCACCCACCTCGGCCGACACCTCCGAGCGCGGCCCCCCGACCTGCTGCGCCTCGGCGTCGAGCGTCACGAGCGCCTCGTCGCGGGCGGCCGCCAGGGCCCTGATCCGCTCGTCGAGCTCGGCCATCCCGCGCTCCAGCTCGGCGACGTCGTGCTCGGCGGCCTCGGCACGCTCCATCACCTCCAGCTCGATGTCCTCGAGCTCGCTCTGCCGGCGTGCGAGGGAGGTCGAGCTCGTGCTGGATCGCCTGGAGGTCCTTGGCCGTCCCGGTGCCGGCATCGAGCCGGGCCTGGTCGCGGGCGGCGCGGTCGCGCACGAGCTGCACGTCGGCCTCGGCCTTGCGCACCTCCCGCTGCACGTCGCCGAGCTCGGTGCGCGAACGGATCAGCTGGTCCTCGAGCAGGCGCTTCTTGCCCTCGAGGTCGGCGAGCTCGGCGAGCTGCGGCAGGTGGGAGCGCGCGTGCGCGATCTGGTCGAGTCGCGTGTCGATGGCCTGGAGGTCGAGCAACCGCTGTTGACGTGCGGACTCGGCTCTCACGGCATACCTCCCTCGGACGCACCGACGACGAACGTCCACGGGTCGGTGCGCACTGTGCTGATGTGGGTCTCCACCCTAGTCGCGTCCGCGCCGAGGGCATCCAGCAGCGCCCGCTCCACCCGCGGCAGCCACACCTGCTCGCTCGCCCAGTGCCCCGCGTCGACGAGGTACGGCGGTCCCCCCTGCGCCTCCTCACGCGCCTCGAGGACCGGGTGGTGGCGCAGGTCGGCGGTCACGTAGACGTCCGCAGCGCTGGCCCGCACCGCGTCGAAGAGGTCGTCGCCGGCCCCACCTAGGAGCGCGATCCGGCGCACGGGCGCCTCGGGCGGCCCGGCCACCCGAACCCCACCGGCCGTCGCCGGAAGCCGCCCGGCGAGCCGCTCGACGAACACGTGCAGCGGCTCGGCGTCGGGCAGGTCCCCGACCCTCCCCAGCGGCTGCTCCTCGGACCAGGTCAACGGCTCCGTGGCGTCGAGCCCGCACGCCTCCGCGAGTGCCTCACAGACCCCCTCGGCCGCGACGTCGGCGTTGGTGTGCGCCACGTACAGGGCGACGTCCCCGACGACGAGCTCGGTGACCGTCGCGCCCTTCGCCGTCGTCGTCGCGACACCGTGGACCCCGCGCAGCAGGAGCGGGTGGTGGGTGAGGAGCAGGTCGGCACCGTGGTCCCGCGCCTCGCGGACCACCTCGAGGGTGGGGTCGACGGCCAGATGGATGCGCCGCACCGGCTGGTCCGGGTCGCCGGTGACCAGCCCCACCCGGTCCCACGACTGGGCCGCCGACGGCGGGTAGAGCCGCTCGACCACCTCCAGCACCTCGCGCAGGGTCAGGGGTGCCGCGACGTCGCTCATGTGGGCCCGGCCGGGATCGAACCGACGACCGACGCGGTGTAAACGCGGCGCTCTACCAGCTGAGCTACAGGCCCCGGCGGCCGCCACCCGTCGCGGGCACGGCCGACCGCGGTCGTCATTCTGGCACCTCGGGGCTCGCCCTCCGTGCGGCCCGGGTCAGGAGGCCAGGGCAGAGACCTCGCGCGGCAGCTCGGAGAAGTCGCGCGCCTCCCCCGGGCCGTTGACGAGAGTCCAGCGGATGACGCGGTCGCGGCCCACGAGGAAGGTGCCGCGCAGCGGCGCCCCGACCTTCTCGTCGAGGACCCCGAAGGCGCGGCCCACCTCACCGTGCGGCCAGAAGTCGGAGAGAAGGGGGAAGAAGTAGCCCTGGATGTCGGCCCAGGCCCGGGTCGTGAAGACGGCGTCGCAGGAGATGCAGACGACCTGAAGGTCGTCGGAGACGAAGCGCTCGAGGTGGTCGCGGATCTCGTCGAGCTCGCCGGTGCAGATCCCCGAGAAGGCGAAGGGGTAGAAGACGACGATGACGTTCTTGTCCGCCGTCAGCTCCGAGAGCCGCACCTCGACTCCGTGCTGGTCACGCAGGGTGAAGTCGGGGGCGGTGTCACCGACGGCCAGCGGCGTCAGGGGCGTCGTGGTCATGGAGTTCATCCTGCCAGCGGAGGGCCGCCCGGAGGCTCCCGCGTCCTGCGACGTTCGACACCCCGGGGGTCAGCGGGGCCGCGGCGCCTTCGGGGCGACGAGCTTGTGGGCGCGCCAGTCCGGGGAGGGGTTGAACGTCCCTGCCAGGTGCAGGCCGGCCGTCACCGCCGCCTCGTCGATGTCGCTGGGATCGACCTCGCGCCCGTCGTTCTTGGGCGTGAGCAGCACGACGAAGCCACCCTCCTCGAGCACCCCGACCATGTCGACGAGGGCGTCGCCCAGGTCGCCGTCGTCCTGGCGGAACCACAGCAGGACGGCGTCCGCCGCCCCGGTGTAGTCGTCGTCCTCGAGCTCGACCCCGCAGGCGTCCTCGATGGCGAACCGGAAGTCGTCGTCGACGTCGGAGTCGTAGCCGAACTCCTGGACGACGTGGTCCCGGGCGAACCCGAGGCGGTCCACGGCGCCCACTCCGGTCGACCCGGGGTCGACCGGTGGCGAGGCGGGGGTGTTCACGTACTCAGCCTTTCACGAGGGGTGACGCGGGATGGGCCTAGTCCACCAACGGGGCCCCACCGGGTGCAAGGGGCCCCACCGGCGCGCCGCCCCTGGGAGCGCGCTCTGCGGAGACGTCGCGGCGAGCGACGCGGGCACGGGCAGCGACGACGTCGAGGAACCGCTCGGCGTCGTCCACGGCGAGGTGGTCGAGGTGGGTCGACACCGGCCCGGGCGTCGAGACGACCGTGGCGCGGGCCAGCCGCAGCCGCCGCTGGAGGACGCCCTGGGCCAAGGTGAGCGACTGCATCCGGGCGTACGGGATGACGGTGGTGCGGCGGCTCCAGCGACCGCGGCGGAGCACCACGGCGTGCGGGCTCAGCAGGTAGCCGGAGCGGCGCCAGACCCACGGGTCCAGCCAACGCGCCCGCCGCGGGACCCCGATCCACCCCTCCTCGCCGCCGGCCCCGAACAGCGCCTCGGTGAGCCGGGGGTCGTCGCGTCGCGCCCCGAGGCTGGCGAGCACGGTGAGCGCCTGGTCGGCCCGGCCCACCGGCAGCAGGGTCGTCTCCATGGCGCCCTCCCCCGCCCCGTGCACCCCGGCGACGTTGACCCGCACCCGCCACCAGTCCCACGGCCGCCACCACAGCGGCTGCAGCACCTCGACGGCCTGCACCCGGTGCAGCGGGATCGTCGCGTGCCGCAGGTCGGTGAGGCCGTGGCGCACCCGCAACGAGGTGCTGGTGCGGGCCAGCGAGAAGTTGCCGTGCGTGAGGAGCTCCTTCACCCGGCCGACGGCGATGGCGAAGGCCAGTGGCAGGATCGCGGGCACCCCGGCGAACACCACCGCGTACTCCCCGAGCCGCCCGGACACGACCACGACCAGGGCGAGCACCCCGAGGAAGATCGTCGAGCCGTGGAGGATGGTCGCGACGAACAGCCTTCCGTTGGGCACCGTCAGGAGCGGGACGCCGTCGTCCGCCGGCCGGGACGGCGGCCTCGTCGTGGCGCCGGCGCCCGCGGTCGCCGTACCGCCCGCCCCCATGCCGCCCGCCGCCATCGCGCCCACCGGCCCGGCGACGCCCGGCCGGTCCACGGTGCCCGGCCCGTCGGCCGCGTCCGGCAGCCGTTCGTCGGTGCGTCCGGCGAGGTCGAGGATCTGGAGCCGGAGCTGCTCGGCGCGGCCCACGTCGAGGAAGGCGAGGGTGAGGTTGGAGTCGGCTCCGCCTGCCGCCTGGACGACGACCTTGGCCAGCCCGGTGAGCCGGGCCAGCACCGGCCGGCTCAGCTCTACCGCCTGGATGCGTTCGAGCGGGACCTGCCGGTGCTGGCGGAAGAGCACCCCGGTGCGCAGCTCCACCTGGCTGCCGCCCACCCGGAAGCGCGAGAACCGCCACGACACCCAGGCGGCGAACGCGACCGCGGCCAGCACGAGGAGGAGCACCGCTAGCGCGAGGAGTGGGTAGGCGAGCGCCTGCTCGAACGGCCCCCCGCCCGGCACCTCGTCCTCGAAGTCACCGGGGAGCTCCCCGGGCCCCTGTCCGGGCAGCGGGACGTCCACCGAGGACAGCACCCGGTCGACGAGCTGGGTGACGGCGTAGCCGACCACGGCGAGCAACACGACCCCGCCGCGCAGCAGCGGCGAGAGCGGGTGCAGGCGCTGCCAGCCGTCCGCCTCCGGCACCGGGTACGACTCGCTCACAGGCCCGCCCGCTGCGCCTCTCCGCGGGCCGCCAGCCGCGCGCGCAGGGCCTCCGCCTCGGCCGTCGGCAGGCCGGGCAACGAGCCGCCGCTCTCCGGGGAGGCGGTGTGGATCTCACAGGACGCGATGCCGAACGCGCGCGCCAGCGGGCCGGACTGGATGTCGACGTACTGGAGGCGGCCGTACGGGACGCTGACGAGGCTGCGGAACAACCGGCCCTTGCGGATGACGATCTCCTCGTCGAGCTCCACCCAGGAGATGGCGCTCACCTGCCGGTGGATCACCCACCCGGCCCAGGCGGCGAGCAGCAGGACGCCGAGGACGCCGAGCCACGCCCACGGCTCCACGAACGCGGCCACCACCGTCCCCAGGAGCACCAGGGGCACCACGAGGACGGCCAGCGTGACCAGCCGCACGGTTCCCAGCGCCGGCGACACCGGCTGCCAGGGAAGGTCCCCACCGCGCAGGGTCACGGTGGCCGTCGTCGAGGGCGGCGGCGGCGTGGGACGGCTTTCGGGGAAGGGCTCGGACACGGGCCCAGTCTGCCTCAGCCGAGGAAGTCGGTGACCAGCCGGTTGAACTCCTCGGCGTGCTCGATCTGGGTCCAGTGCCCGCACCGGCCGAAGACGTGCAGGCGGCTGTCGTCGACGAGCTGCAGGAGGCGGTGGGCGTTCTCGAGCGGGATCACCCGGTCGTCCCGGCCGTGGACGACGAGGGTCGGCTGGCGGATGCCGCGGATCTGGTCCTCCGGCGTCGCCAGGTCGTCCACTCCCTGCTGCCGCGGCGGCGGGAACATCGCCGAGAACGACTCCTGGAACCCCGGACGCACCGACGCGGCGTACCTCATCCGGGCCAGGTCGTCGGTGACGAGCGAGCGGTCGTAGGCGAACACGTCGAGCAGGCCGCGCATGTTCTCCAGCGACGGCTCGTAGCCCCAGACGCGGTCGAGTCCCTCGGTGATCGGGAACGAGACCCCGCACGCCCCCATGAGCACGAGTCTCTCGACGCGCTCGGGCGCGTGCACCGCCATGGAGATCGCCAGCCCTCCGCCGAAGCTGTTGCCGACGATCGAGAAGCGGTCGATCCCGATGGCGTCGGCGAACGCCAGGAGGTGCTCCCGCCAGGCGTCGAGGCCGTAGTGGAAGCCCTCGGGCCGGTCGGTGAACCCGAAGCCCACGACGTCCGGGGCGACCACGTCGAAGCGCTCGGCGAGCGCGGGGATGGTCAGCCGCCAGTTGGCCCACGCCGAGACGCCGGGCCCCGACCCGTGGACGAGCACGACGGTGGGGCCGCTCCCCGCCCGGTGGTAGTTGGTGCGGATGCCGCCGGCGTCCACGGAGAGGCCGATCTCGGGCTCGCTCTCCCCGGTGGGGTCGACGGCGTCGGTCGCGGTGTCGGTCATGCGGCCACGGTAGGCAGCGACGCTCCCGCTGTCGTCTCCCGTTCCGTGGAGCGCAACACCTGCCACCCGCTGTGCTTCGATGGGCCGATGGGCCGGGTGACGACACGGGTACCGCGCACACGCGTCGACGTGGCGCGGGGCGCCCGGGTGGAGCGCCCCGACACCGTCGTCGTCGAGGAGCCGCTGGAGATCCGGGTCGGCGAGGCCGCGCTCACGGCGACCATGCGGACGCCCGGCGACGACTTCGACCTCGCCCTCGGCCACCTGCTCACCGAGGGCATGCTCGGCTCGGCCGGCGACGTCGCGCAGATGATGCACTGCACCGACGTCGACGAGCACGGCTCGCCCACCTTCAACGTCGTCGAGGCCACCCTCGCCCCCGGGGTCACGCTGCTGCGCCCCGCGCGCGACCGCACCGAGTCGATGACGAGTGCCTGCGGCGTGTGCGGGTCTGCGTCGGTGCAGGCGGTGCGCACCTCGAGCCGGTTCCCGGTCGCCGACGACCCCCTGGTGCTCGACCCCGGCGTCCTCGCCGGCCTGCCGGACGCCCTGACGGCGCGCCAGACCGTCTTCGCCCGCACCGGCGGCGTCCACGCCGCCGGGCTGGCGACGCCCGACGGCACGCTGCTCGCCGTACGCGAGGACGTCGGCCGCCACAACGCGGTCGACAAGCTGGTGGGCGCCGCCGCCCGCGAGCGCGAGCTGCCGCTGGCCGGCACGGTGCTCGTCGTCAGCGCCCGGGCGAGCTTCGAGCTCGCCCAGAAGGCGAGCGTCACCGGCATCCCGGCCCTCGTCGCCGTCGGAGCACCCACCTCGCTGGCCGTCGACCTCGCCCGCGAGGTGGGGATGACCCTCGTGGCCTTCACCCGCGACGGCCGCTTCTCGGTGTACTCCCGCCCGGACCGCGTCGCCGGCTGACGGCGGCAGCACCGCTGCCGAACATCGGCACCGGATTGTGACGCGGGGCACGATCGGGTGAAAGATGGGTGGCACCCGCCCTGGACGGGCGCGGTCCGCGACCGGTGAAAGGACGAACGCGTGGCCCTCCACGAAGACGTCGGCCCCATCCTCAACGGCATCCCCACCCACCTGCCGGACATCGACGCCACCGAGACCGACGAGTGGCTCGCGAGCCTCGACGCCGTCATCGACGGGCCCGGCCGGATGCGCGCCCGCTACCTCATGCTCCGGCTGCTCGAGCGCGCCCGGGCGATGCAGGTCGGCGTGCCGTCGTTGACGACCACCGACTACGTCAACACCATCTCGCCGGAGCAGGAGCCGTGGTTCCCCGGCGACGAGGAGGTCGAGCGCCGCTTCCGCGCCTACCTGCGCTGGAACGCGGCGATGATCGTGCACCGCGCCCAGCGCCCCGGCATCAGCGTCGGCGGGCACATCTCCACCTACGCCTCGGCGGCCACGCTCTACGAGGTCGGGTACAACCACTTCTTCCGCGGCAAGGACCACCCGGGCGGCGGCGACCAGATCTTCTTCCAGGGACATGCCAGCCCCGGCATGTACGCGCGCGCCTTCCTCGAGGGCCGCATCTCCGCGGACCGCCTCGACGGCTTCCGGCAGGAGCACAGCCACGTCGTCGACGGCGAGCCGCTCGGGCTCCCGAGCTACCCGCACCCCCGGCTGATGCCGGGCTTCTGGGAGTTCCCCACCGTCTCGATGGGCCTGGGCCCGATGAACGCGATCTACCAGGCGCAGTTCAACAAGTACCTGGCGGGCCGGGGCCTCAAGGACACCTCGGAACAGCACGTCTGGGCCTTCCTCGGCGACGGCGAGATGGACGAGCCGGAGGCCCGCGGTGCGCTGCAGATCGCGGCGGCCGAGGAGCTCGACAACCTCACCTTCGTCGTCAACGCCAACCTCCAGCGCCTCGACGGGCCGGTGCGCGGCAACGGCAAGATCATCCAGGAGCTCGAGGCGTTCTTCCGCGGCGCCGGCTGGAACGTCATCAAGGTCGTCTGGGGTCGCGGCTGGGACCCGCTGCTCGCCGCCGACGGCGACGGCGCGCTCGTGCACCTGATGAACTCCACCTCGGACGGCGACTACCAGACGTTCCGGGCCAACGACGGCGCGTACGTCCGGGAGCACTTCTTCAACCGCGACCCCCGTACCCGCAAGCTCGTCACCGACTGGTCCGACGACGACATCTGGTGGAAGCTCAAGCGCGGCGGGCACGACTACCACAAGGTCTACGCGGCCTACAAGGCGGCGATGAGCCACACCGGCCAGCCCACCGTCATCATCGCGAAGACCATCAAGGGGTACGGCCTCGGCACCTCCTTCGCCGGGCGCAACGCCACCCACCAGATGAAGAAGTTCACCCTCGAGGACCTGAAGTCGTTCCGGGACTCGCTGAACATCCCGATCACCGACGACCAGCTCGAGGCCGACCCGTACAACGCGCCCTACTACCACCCGGGCGACGACGACGAGGTCATCCAGTACGCCCTCGAGCGGCGGCAGAAGCTCGGTGGCGGCGTTCCCGACCGGCGCACGAAGCACGCCCCGGTGCACCTGCCGGCCGACGACGCCTACGGCCAGGTGAAGAAGGGTTCGGGCAAGCAGGCCGTCGCCACGACGATGGCCTTCGTCCGGCTGCTCAAGGACCTGATGCGCGACAAGGAGTTCGGCAAGCGGATCGTGCCGATCATCCCCGACGAGGCGCGCACCTTCGGGATGGACAGCTTCTTCTCGACGATCAAGATCTACAACCCGCACGGGCAGCGCTACACCCCCGTCGACGCCGAGCTGATGCTCGCCTACCGCGAGGCCACCGACGGGCAGATCCTCCACCTCGGCATCAACGAGGGCGGGTCGGTGGCCGCGTTCACGGCGGCGGGCACGAGCTACGCCACCCAGGCCGAGCCGATGATCCCCGTCTACGTCTTCTACTCGATGTTCGGGTTCCAGCGCACCGGCGACGGCCTCTGGGCGGCCGCCGACCAGATGACGCGTGGCTTCCTCATCGGGGCCACCGCCGGCCGCACGACGCTCACCGGCGAAGGCCTCCAGCACGCCGACGGGCACTCGCCGCTGCTCGCGGCCACGAACCCGGCGGTCGTCCACTACGACCCGGCGTGGGCGTACGAGATCGCGCACATCGTGCAGGACGGCCTTCACCGGATGTACGGCACCGACGACGCACTGACCGACGACGACCGCAACGTCATGTACTACCTGACGGTCTACAACGAGCCGATGCCGCAGCCGGCCGAGCCCGAGGGCCTGGACCGTGAGGGCCTGCTCAAGGGCATGTACCTGTTCCGGCCCGCCGACACCTCCGGCCTCGGCGAGGACGCGCCCCGCGTGCAGCTGCTCGCCTCCGGCGTGGCGATGCCGTGGGCCCTGGAGGCCCAGGAGCTGCTCGCCCACGACTGGAAGGTGGCCGCCGACGTCTGGTCGGTCACCTCGTGGAACGAGCTGCGCCGCGACGGGCTGCGGTGCGACGAGCAGGCCTTCCTCCACCCCGAGGAGGAGGCGGACGTCCCGTGGGTCACCCAGAAGCTGCGCGACGCCCCCGGGCCGGTCGTGGCGGTCTCCGACTACATGCGGGCCGTCCAGGACCAGATCCGCCAGTGGGTGCCCGGCGACTTCGCCTCCCTGGGCGCCGACGGCTTCGGCTTCTCCGACACCCGCCCCGCGGCCCGGCGGTACTTCCACATCGACGGGCCGTCGGTGACGGTCCGGGCGCTGCAGTCGCTGGCCGAGCGCGGCGAGGTGGAGGCGTCGGTGCCGGGCGAGGCCGCGAGCCGATACCGGTTGGGCGACGTCACGGCCGGGGCGTCCGGCAACGAGGGCGGGGACGCCTGAGCGCACCGGCCGCGTGTGCCCAGCCGGCTGCTGGCGCGACCAGCTGAGCGCACGCGGCGCGGACGCGACCCGACACGGAGAGGGACTCGATGATCGTCGCCTTCAGCATCGCCGGGACCCCGGACGACTCCGGCTCGTACGCCGACTCGGTCGCCGAGGTCGTCAGGATCGTCCGCGGGTCCGGCCTGCCGCACGAGACCAACGCGATGTTCACCAACGTCGAGGGCGAGTGGGACGAGGTGATGGCGGTCGTGAAGCAGTGCGTCGACGCGATGACCGCCCACTCGCCCCGCGTCTCGCTCGTCGTCAAGGCCGACATCCGGCCCGGTCACGTCGGCATGCTCGGGAGCAAGGTCCGCAGCGTCGAGGAGCGCCTCGCCGAGGACTGAGGGGGACCTCGGCCGGTCGGTGCAGGCAGACCACGACGCGAGCCCACGTCACGTCAGCGGCTCCAGCTCGGTGAAGAGGGCCGCGGCCTCGGGCAGCGCCGCCACCGGCACGTAGGTGCACACCCGGTCGAACTCGGCCCACATGGCCAGCACGTCGGGGTGCTCGTGGGCGGCGGCGATCGCCTCGGCCGAGACCCACTCGAAGACCTCGACCACGGTCCCGTCCGCCGCGACCGCGATCACGGGCTCTCGCGCTGTGGCCAGCCCGGCCTCGCGCAGGCGCGGCACGTGGGCCCGCACCAGACCCCGCAGCTCGTGCTCCGCACCCCGGCGCGGCCGGTAGCACGCCACCACGACCCGGCCCATGCCCTCATGCTGGCGGCCCGGTGGGCAGCGGTCAACGCGTCGGGGCCCGGGCGCACCAGCGCCCGGGCCCCGACGGCCTGCGCGTGCGGCTCAGCGCACGTCGAAGCGGTCCAGCATCATGACCTTGTCCCAGGCGGCGACGAAGTCGTCGACGAAGCGAGCCTCGCCGTCGGCCGAGCCGTAGACCTCGCTGATCGCCCGCAGCTGCGAGTGCGACCCGAAGACCAGGTCGGCGGCGGTCGCGGTGAACCGGCCGTCCTCGCTCTCGTAGACGTTCTCGGTGCTCGGCGAGCTGCGCCAGGTGCGGCCGTTGTCGAGGATGCCGCGAAAGAAGTCGTTCGTCAGCTGCCCCGGGCGGTCGGTGAGCACCCCGAGCGAGGTGCCGGCCGCGGTGGCGCCGAGGGCGCGCATGCCGCCGACGAGCGCGGTCATCTCCGGTGCGGTGAGGGTGAGCAGGTGCGCCCTGTCGAGCAGCAGCCGCTCGGCCGGCGCCTTCTCGCCGGGCCGGAGGTAGTTGCGGAAGCCGTCGGCCCGCGGCTCGAGCACCGAGAAGGACTCCACGTCGGTCATCTCGGCCGTGGCGTCGGTGCGGCCCGGCGTGAACGGGACGGTGACGTCGTGCCCGGCGTCGCGGGCCGCCTTCTCGACCGCGGCGCAGCCGGCGAGGACGATGAGGTCGGCCATCGAGACGGTCCGGCCTCCGGCCGAGTCGACGTCGCCCTTGACGCCCTCGAGCGCCGCGAGCACCTCGCCGACCCCGTCGTTGACCGCCCACGAGCGCTGCGGCTCCAGGCGGATCCGGCCACCGTTGGCGCCACCGCGGTAGTCGGTGCCCCGGTAGGTGGACGCCGAGGCCCAGGCGGTGCCGACGAGCTGGGCCACGGTGAGCCCGGTGGCGAGCACCGCCTCCTTGAGGGAGGCGATGTCGGCCTCGGTGAGCGGCTCGCCCTCCGCGGCCGGCACCGGGTCCTGCCACAGCTGCGGCTCCGGGACCGACGGTCCGAGGTAGCGGCTCACGGGGCCCATGTCGCGGTGGAGGAGCTTGTACCACGCCTTGGCGAAGGCCAGCCGGAACTCCTCGGGGTTCTCGTGGAAGCGCCGCGAGATCTTCTCGTACTCGGGGTCGAAGCGCAGTGCGAGGTCGGTGGTGAGCATGGTCGGCGGCCGCGAGAGCGAGCCGTCCTCGGGGTCGGGGACGGTGTTCGCCCCGGCACCGTCCTTCGGCTGCCACTGGTAGGCACCGGCCGGGCTCTTGGTCAGCTCCCACTCGAACCCGAAGAGGTTGTCGAAGAACTTGTTCGACCACTGGGTCGGCTGCTGGCTCCAGGTGACCTCGGGGCCGCCGGTGATGGCGTCGCGGCCCTTGCCGGTGCCGTACTCGCTCTTCCAGCCCAGGCCCATCGAGTGCACCGGGCAGGCTTCGGGCTCCGGACCGACGAGGTCCGGGTTGCCGGCGCCGTGGGTCTTGCCGAAGGTGTGGCCGCCGGCGATGAGCGCCACCGTCTCCTCGTCGTTCATCGCCATCCGGCGGAACGTCTCGCGGATGTCGCGGGCCGCCTTGACCGGGTCGGGCTCCCCGTTGGGGCCCTCGGGGTTGACGTAGATCAGCCCCATCTGGACCGCGCCGAGCGGGTTGGACAGCTCCCGGTCACCGCTGTACCGCTCGTCGCCGAGCCAGGCGTCCTCGGTGCCCCAGTTGACCTCCTCCGGCTCCCAGACGTCCTCGCGCCCGAAGCCGAAGCCGAAGGTCTCGAACCCCATGTCCTCGAGCGCCACGTTGCCGGCGAAGACGAGCAGGTCGGCCCAGGAGATCGTCTGGCCGTACTTCTGCTTGACCGGCCAGAGCAGCCGGCGCGCCTTGTCGAGGTTGGCGTTGTCCGGCCAGCTGTTGAGCGGGGCGAAGCGCTGCTGCCCCTTGCCACCACCGCCGCGGCCGTCCTCGATCCGGTAGGTGCCCGCGGAGTGCCAGCTCATCCGGATGAACAGCGGGCCGTAGTGTCCGAAGTCGGCCGGCCACCAGTCCTGGGAGGTGTGCATGACCTCGACGAGGTCGGCCTTGAGGGCCTCGATGTCGAGCCCGGCGAACTGCTCCTTGTAGGAGAACCCGGGACCGACCGGGCTGGACTTGGCCGAGTTCGTGTGCAGGACCGACAGGTCGATCTGGTCGGGCCACCAGTCCTGGACGGTCCGGGGCCGCCGCGTCGTGACGGGGGTGGGGGTGTCGATGGCGGGGTTCTCGCTCTCGCTGCCCTGCGGCGTGACACCGTTTCGCTGTTCGGTCACTCGGTCCATCTCCTTCGATGTGGTGGTGCTGGTCGGTCGTGCGGGGTCAGGTGGGGGTGGCGGCGCAGGAGGCGCACAGCCCCCAGTAGACGACCTCGGCCTCGTCGATGACGAAGCCGGCGTCGTCGCTCGCCTCCAGGCAGGGGGCGTCGCCGACGGCGCAGTCGACGTCGGCGATGGTGCCGCAGCGGCGGCACACGACGTGGTGGTGGTTGTCTCCCACCCGGGCCTCGTAGCGGGCCACCGAGCCCGGCGGCTGGATGCGGCGGACGAGGCCGTGGTCGGTGAGCGCCCGCAGCACGTCGTAGACCGCCTGGTGCGACACCGCGCCGAGCTCGCAGCGGGCTGCGGCGAGGAGGGTGTCGGTGTCGGCGTGCGGGTGGTCGTGAACCGCCGCCAGCACCGAGACGCGCGGACGGGTCACGCGCAGCGACGCCTGCCGCAGCATCCGCTCGTACTCCGTCGTCATGGGGCCAGCATGGCGGGCAGACTTGAACGAGTCAAGATTCGACGCGGCCGGTCGACGGTCAGTCGATATGCAGAGTTCTGTATATACTTGCATCGTGTCCAAGGTCCTCACCTCCCTCCCGGCCGGCGAGCGCGTCGGCATCGCCTTCTCCGGGGGTCTCGACACCTCCGTCGCCGTGGCGTGGATGCGCGAGCGCGGGGCCGTCCCGTGCACCTACACCGCCGACCTCGGCCAGTACGACGAGCCCGAGATCGACACCGTCCCCGACCGCGCCGGGCAGTACGGCGCCGAGGTGGCCCGCCTCGTCGACTGCCGGGTCGCGCTCGTCGAGGAGGGGTTCTCGGCCCTGGCCTGCGGCGCCTTCCACATCCGCTCCGGCGGGCGCACCTACTTCAACACCACGCCGCTCGGCCGTGCGGTCACCGGCACCCTGCTCGTGCGGGCGATGCTCGCCGACGACGTGGAGATCTGGGGCGACGGCTCCACCTTCAAGGGCAACGACATCGAGCGCTTCTACCGCTACGGGCTGCTCGCCAACCCCAACCTGCGCATCTACAAGCCCTGGCTCGACGCCGAGTTCGTCGAGGAGCTGGGCGGCCGCCACGAGATGAGCGCCTGGCTCACCGAGCGGGGCCTGCCGTACCGGTCCAGCCAGGAGAAGGCGTACTCCACCGACGCCAACATCTGGGGGGCCACGCACGAGGCGAAGACCCTCGAGCACCTCGAGGAGTCGATGGAGGTCGTCGAGCCGATCATGGGCGCGCGCTTCTGGGACCCCGAGGTGGAGATCGCCGCCGAGGACGTGACGATCGGCTTCGCCGAGGGCCGGCCGGTCTCGGTCAACGGCCGCGAGCTCGACCCGGTCGCGCTGGTCCACGAGGCCAACACCATCGGCGGCCGCCACGGCCTCGGCATGTCCGACCAGATCGAGAACCGGATCATCGAGGCCAAGTCGCGGGGCATCTACGAGGCCCCGGGCATGGCGCTGCTCCACATCGCGTACGAGCGGCTGCTCAACGCGGTCCACAACGAGGACACCATCGCGAACTACCACACCGAGGGCCGACGGCTCGGCCGCCTCCTCTACGAGGGCCGGTGGCTGGACCCGCAGAGCCTGATGCTGCGCGAGTCCATCCAGCGCTGGATCGCCTCGGTCGTCACCGGCGAGGTGACCCTGCGGCTGCGGCGCGGTGAGGACTACTCGCTCCTCGACACCCGCGGCGAGCACTTCTCCTACCACCCGGACCGGCTGTCGATGGAGCGCGTCGAGAACGCCGCCTTCGGCCCGGTGGACCGGATCGGCCAGCTGACGATGCGCAACCTCGACATCGCCGACTCGCGGGCCAAGCTCGAGATCTACGCCGGCCAGCCGGTGGACCAGGGCCAGCTGCAGGTCGAGAACGGCACCCTGTTCGGCGAGCTGCCCTCGGGTGGGTACGACCGGATCACCGACAACCCCACGGCCGAGGACGACGGCGGCCAGGCCGCGCTCGACGCCGCGGCGATGGAGTTCGGCACCGACTGACCCCGGGCCGCCCCACCCGCCCCGACATTTCGGGGTCACCCCGAAATGTCGACCTGGCAGGGGATGCGTTCCCGTGCCACGTCGACGAAGCCGTGTCACCCCCATGCCGCGCGCCCGAGGTGGCGGATTGTCCGGCCCGCACAAATAGACTCCGGCCATGACCGTCGCCGCCCGGCCCTCGTCGGAGACCCGTGCCCGGGTCGCCCGCGCCGGCGGCGACCTCGGCAAGGCCGCGGTGCGGCAGATGGAGACCGACCACGAGTGGTTCCGGGCGCTGTCGGCCGAGAACCGGTCGTGGGTGGGGCTGGTCGCCCAGGCCGGCATCTCCAGCTTCCTCGACTGGTTCGCCGGCGACCAGGACCGCCCCGCGGTCACCGCCGACGTCTTCGGCACCGCACCGCGCGAGCTCACCCGGTCGATCTCGCTGGCCCAGACCCTCGACCTGCTCCGCACCGTCATCGAGGTCGTGGAGCGGGAGATCGCCGGCATCGCCGCGCCCGGCGAGGGTGCGCTCGCCCGCGAGGCGGTGCTCCGGTACAGCCGCGAGGTGGCGTTCGCGGCCGCAGAGGTCTACGCCGAGGCCGCCGAGGCCCGGGGTGCGTGGGACGCCCGGCTGGAGTCGCTCGTCGTCGACGCCGTCATCCGCGGCGAGGCCGACGAATCGATGCAGTCGCGCGCGGCGGCCCTCGGCTGGGGCGCCGTCGCCGACGTCGTCGTCGTCGTCGGCAGCACCCCCTCCGCGCCGGGTGGCCCGGTGCTGCGCGACCTGCACCGCACCGGGCGGCGCACCGGGGTGCAGCTGCTCGTCGCCATCCACGGACCCCGGGTCATCTGCATCGGGGGCGGGGTGTCCGACCCGATGGGGCTGGCCGGCGCCCTCGACCCGCACCTGGGCGACGGGCCGCTCGTCGTGGGGCCGCGGGTCCCGCACCTGTTCGCGGCGGGGCGCAGCGCGAGGGCCGCGATCTCCGGCCACACCGCCGCCCCGGCCTGGCCGGCCGCCCCGCGCCCGGTCGCCGCCGGGGACCTGCTCGCCGAACGGGCGCTCATCGGCGACCTGCCGGCCCGCAACGCCCTCGCCGAGCGCGTCATCCGTCCGCTCGAGGAGTCCTCCGGAGGCTCGCTCCTCGAGACCGCCGCCGCCTGGCTCGACGGCGGGCTCGGCGTCGAGGGCACCGCGCGCAGCCTCATCGTCCACCCCAACACGGTGCGCTACCGCCTCGCCGGCATCACCCGCGCCACCGGCTACGACCTCACCGACCCACACGACGCACAGACCGTGCGCACGGCCCTGGCGCTGCACCGTCTGGGCCCCGCAGCCCGCGGCACGGGCCGGCCGTGATTCCCGTCCGGGTTGTGGGATCCCCACAAATCGGGTCGCCGATGTTCGTCCCACCTCGAGGCGCTGCGCGGCCGGTGAGCCGTCACGCTTGACGGGTGATCGTCATCGCCTGTCCCGGCCAGGGTTCGCAGACCCCCGGCTTCCTCAGCCCCTGGCTCGAGCTGCCCGGCCTGCGCGAGCACCTCGATGCGTGGTCGGACGCCGCCGGGGTCGACCTCGCCACCCACGGCACCACCTCGGACGAGGAGACGATCAAGGACACCGCCGTCGCCCAGCCGCTCCTCGTCGGAGCCGGACTGCTCGCCCTGCGGGCGCTCACCGGTGGGAGCGCCGGTGCGCCCGCCGGCACCGGGGCCATCGCCGGCCACTCGGTCGGCGAGCTCACCGCCACCGCGGGCGCCGGGGTGCTCGGCGAGACCGACGCCATCCGCCTCGTCGCCCTGCGTGGCCGGGCGATGGCCGACGCCAGCGCTGCCGCCCCCACCGGCATGAGCGCGGTCCTGGGCGGTGACCCCGACGAGGTCCTCGCCACCATCGAGCGGCACGGGCTGACCCCCGCCAACGTCAACGGTGCCGGCCAGGTCGTCGCCGCCGGTGCGCTGGACGCGCTCGCCGACCTCGCCGCCGAGCCCCCGACCCGGGCCCGGGTCGTGCCGCTCAAGGTCGCCGGGGCCTTCCACACCTCGTACATGCAGCCCGCCGTCGACGCCCTCGCGGCAGCGGCCGCCGACCTCTCCCCCGCCGACCCGGCGGTGCCCTTCGTCTCCAACCGTGACGGCGAGCTCGTCGACGACGGGCGGGGGGTGCTCGACCGACTCGTGGCGCAGGTGTCGAGCCCGGTGCGCTGGGACCTGTGCATGGAGCGGTTCGCCGAGCTCGGCGTCACCGCACTCGTCGAGCTCCCACCAGCCGGTACCCTCACCGGTCTCGCCAAGCGCGCCCTGCGCGGCGTCGAGCTGCTCGCCGTCAAGACCCCCGACGACCTCGCCGCCGCCCGCACCCTCATCGAGGAGCACTCCGCATGACCGTCACCAGCAAGGGGTTCGCCTCGCAGCTCACGGCCGGACCGCCGGTCGGGCACGCCCGGATCAGCGGGATCGGCGGCTACCGGCCACGCCGGGTGGTGCCCAACGCCGAGCTGGTCGAGCGGATCAACTCCAGCGACGAGTGGATCCGCGAGCGCTCGGGCATCATCGAGCGCCGTTGGGCCGGCGAGGGCGAGTCGGTCATCGACATGTCGGAGCTCGCCGCCGGACCTGCGCTCGAGATGGCGGGGGTGGAGGCCGCCGACATCGACGTCGTCATCGTCGCCACCGTGTCGTGGCCCTACCAGACCCCGGCCGCGTCACCGATGCTCGCGGAGCGGCTCGGCACCAAGGGCGCCGCGTTCGACATCTCGGCCGCGTGCGCGGGGTACTGCCACGGAATCGGCCTCGCCTCGGACATGGTCCGCACCGGCAACGCCCGCCACGTGCTCGTCGTCGGCGTGGAGCGGCTCACCGACTTCACCGACAAGGACGACCGCGGCACCTCGTTCATCTTCGCCGACGGCGCCGGAGCGGCCGTCGTGAGCCCCTCCGACACCCCGGGCGTCGGGCCGACCATCTGGGGCTCGGACGGTGCCCAGTGGGACGCCATCTCGCAGAAGGACAGCTGGATCGACGTCCACGAGAACAACCTGGGGTGGCCGGCGATCGGGATGGCCGGCCAGACGGTGTTCCGCTGGGCGGTCTGGGGGATGGCGCCGGTCGCGCAGAAGGCGATGGAGGCCGCCGGCATCACCGCCGACCAGCTCGACGCCTTCGTGCCGCACCAGGCCAACGTCCGCATCATCGACGCCATGGTCAAGCAGCTCGGGCTGCCCGAGGACATCCCCGTCGCCCGCGACATCGCCTACACCGGCAACACCTCGGCGGCCTCGATCCCGCTGGCCATGGAGCGGATGATCCGCCAGGGCGAGGTGCCGCGCGGGGGGCTGGCCCTCCAGATCGGCTTCGGCGCCGGGCTGTCCTACGCGGCGCAGGTCGTCGTCATCCCCTGATCCGACTCCCGTGGGCCCACGGGTCACCCGGGCCGAGCAGTACCCCGCATCCCCGACAGAAGGAGAGAGCAGTGGCAGACCAGCAGGAGATCCTCAGCGGCCTCGCCGAGATCGTCAACGAGGAGACCGGCCTGGACCCGGCCGAGGTCCAGATGGACAAGTCGTTCACCGACGACCTCGACATCGACTCGCTGTCGATGATGACGATCGTCGTCAACGCCGAGGAGAAGTTCGGCGTCCGGATCCCCGACGACGAGGTCAAGAACCTCACCACCGTCGGCGACGCCGTCACGTACATCCAGAACAACCAGGGCTGACCCGCCCGCTCCCCGGCCCGCCACCGCGGGGCCGGGGAGCACCACTCGGGTCGACCCCCGGACCACCACGACCAAGGAGCAGCAGGACCCATGAGCGAGCGTCGCGTCGTCGTCACCGGACTCGGTGCCACCACGCCCCTCGGGGGCACCATCGCCGAGACCTGGGAGGGGATCCTCACGGGCCGCTCCGGCGCCAAGCCCCTGCCCGAGGAGTGGCTGGAGCGGTACGAGCTGCCCGTCCACTTCGCGTGCACCATCGCCCAGCAGCCCTCCGAGGTGCTGACCAAGGTCGAGGTGCGCCGGATGGACCCCAGCGCCCAGTACGCCGTGATCGCCTCCCGCGCCGCGATGGAGGACGCCGGCAGCCCGGAGGTCGACCCCGAGCGCCTGGGCGTTGCCATCGGCACCGGCATCGGCGGGGTCTGGACCCTGCTCGACCAGTGGGACGTGCTCAAGGAGAAGGGGGTGCGCCGGGTCTTCCCGCTGGCAGTGCCCATGCTCATGCCGAACACCTCGGCGGGCAACGTCTCCCTCCAGCTCGGTGCCCGGGCCGGGGCGCACACCACGGTCTCCGCGTGCGCGTCCGGCGCCGAGTCGATGGGCACCGGCTACGAGATGATCCGCACCGGTCGCGCCGACGTCGTCGTCGCCGGTGGCACCGAGGCCGCGATGCACCCGCTGCCGTTCGCCGGCTTCTCGCAGATGCAGGCGCTCTCGACCCGCAACGAGGACCCCGCGGCCGCCTCCCGGCCCTACGACACCGGCCGCGACGGGTTCGTCATGGCCGAGGGTGCGGGGGTCATCGTGCTCGAGGAGTACGAGCACGCCAGGGCCCGCGGTGCCCGCATCTACGCCGAGTTCGCCGCCATCGGGATGTCCGCCGACGCCCACCACATCACCGCCCCCGAGCCCGAGGGGTCGGGCGCCAGCCGGGCCATGCTCGAAGCGGTCGAGCGGGCCGGCATCACCGCCAGGGACATCGTGCACATCAACGCGCACGCAACCTCCACCCCCGTCGGCGACGTCGCGGAGGCCAACGCCATCCGGCGGGCGTTCGGGTCCGACGCCGACGGGATGTGCGTCAGCGCCACGAAGTCGATGACCGGTCACCTGCTGGGTGCGGCGGGCGCCCTCGAGGGGCTCTTCGCCATCCTCGCGGTGCACCACCGCACCGCGCCGGCCGCGATCAACATCGACGACCTGGACCCCAAGATCGACCTGGACGTGGTGCGGGGCGAGCACCGCACCCTGCCCGACGGCGACATCGCGGTCCTCAACAACTCCTTCGGCTTCGGCGGCCACAACGTCGCCTTCGTCGTCACGAGCGTCTGAGCGGGGCCGGGCCGACCCGCCGCCGGTAGCCTGTCGGCCGTGGAGGACACCTCGGGGACACCCGACACCGGGCGGGTCGTGACGTGCACGTACGTCGCGACCGCCGAGTCCAACGACCGCGAGGCGCGGGCCCTGCGCCGCTGGCACCTCACCCGGGCCCGGTTCTGGCTGCGCTGGCTGCTCACCTGGGTGGTCTACGTGGCCGCCGTCCTCGGCGGCGGCTACCTCCTCGTGCAGTGGCTCGCCCCCGAGGCCTCCGACTTCCTGCGCTGGGCCGCCTACCTCGTCGTCGTGCTGATCCTCGGGTCGGTGCTCGTCGACGCCACGACCCTGCCGCAGCGCTGGCTGCGCCGGTTCCAGAAGGTCGTCGACCGCACCACGCCCATCGGCACCCCGGTGGAGCAGACCTTCACCGACGACACCTTCACGGTGGCCACTCCATCCCGGGTCTTCGCCGTGCCCACGGCCTCGATCACCGAGGCCTCCTGGCTGCGCGACTGCCTGGTGCTCGAAGGGCACGTCGACGGGGCGTGGGTGATGAACGGCGACGGCATCGACGACGAGGCCCTCCAGGTGGTCATCGAGGTCCTCGGCGGCCGCCTCCACCAGCGGTAGCGCCGAAGCCGGGACGGGTCGAGCTCCCCCGGCTAGCCTGCCGCCGTGGAGCAGACGGAGCAGTCCCCGCACGACCCGGCGACGATCACCTGCACGGGGGTGGCGAGCGCGGAGTCGGTCGCGCGCCGAGCGCGCGCGCTGCGACGCACGATCCAGCAGCAGCCCGACTTCCGCCGCCGCCTCGTCGTGGTCTGGCTGTTCACCGCCGTGCTCCTCATCGCCGTCGGGCTCCTGCTCGCCTCGACGCTGCCTCCCGGCCCGGTGCGGGAGGTGATGCAGATCCTCCTCGTCGTCGCCGGGCTCACGGTCCCGGCCCTCCTCCCCCGGCAGCTCGAGCGCCAGCTGGTGCGGCGCCTGGGCGACCAGCTGCCTCCGGGGACGCCGCTGCAGATCACCGTGGGCCGCGAGCGGCTGACGAGCACCACGCCGGCGGTGTCACGCTCGATCGCCCTGGGCTCGGTCACCCGTGCGGTGCGCGCGGAGGGATGCCTCGTCCTGGTGACCCCCGGCGAGGTGCACCTCGTCGTCGACGGCGAGATGCTCTCCGAGGAGGCCCAGCAGATGCTGGCGGCAGCGTTCGGGCCCCGGCTGGTCGACATGTGAACGGCGGGTGCCGCTTCACGGCCGCAGGGCGGCCGACGCGGTGGCGAAGAGGTCGGCGGCCTGGGCCCGGCTGGCACCGACGGCGGTGAGCCCCATCCGTCCGTCGATGGCCAGGCAGGAGAGCATGTGCAGCACCACCCCGGTTCCGGACCCGTGGTCGAACGCCAGCCCCGCCCCGCGGACCACCCTGACCACCTCGCCGGGGTCCCGCCCCAGCCAGTCCGCGTCGACGAGGTTGTCGGTGGCCTCGTAGAACCGGTGCGTGCCGTCGCTGTCGACGACCCACCGGGCCTCGGCGACGTCGTAGTACCCGGGCACCAGGTTGCGCAGGGCCGCGTAGGGGTGTGTGGTACCGCCCTTGCGCAGGTTGACCTCGAGCGCGCAGACCCGTGGAGCGCCCCCCGGTTCCCGGCCCACGGCGAAGTCGACGCTGATCCGTCCGAGGACCCCGCGGTCCGCCAGCGCGGCGGCCGCCGCGGAGCCCAGGACGCCCAGCCGTGCGGCGTACTCGTCCTCGGCGGGGAACCGGCACCCGAGGTACACCTGGCCGTCGGCGCCGCCGAGCACCTGCTCGTGGGTCGACAGCGCCCACCACGTGCCGTCCGGGAGGAGGTCGAACTGCACGCTCGGACTGGAGAAGGGCTCACCGGCGACCAGCTCCTCGACCACCCCGCCCCGGTCCAGCTCGGCCAGGTACGCCGCCGGCAGCTCGCCGACCAGCCGCCCGACGTCCTCGGCGGAGTCGAAGCGGAGGACCCGGTTGCCGTCTCCGGCGGCACTGTCGTCGAGCTTGACGACGACGCCCGCGCAGCCCGGTCGGCGCCGACGGATCTCCCGGATGCCGTCCACAACGTCGTCGAGGGTCCGCACGTCCTCGGCGCCTTCCGGGATCGGCACCCCGGCCTCGCGGAAGAGCCGCCGGCCGACGCTCTTCGCGCCGAGGTGCCACAGGTCGGGTGAGGTCCCGTTGACCGGCACCCCCAGCGCCACGGCGAGCCGGACCTCGGCGTCGGTGACGTTCCACGGCTCGATGAACGCCGGGCGTCCGGCCACCCGCTCGCGGAGCGCGGCCAGCAGGTCCGGGCGGTCGAGGAGCTTCGCGGTGAGCCCGCGCGGCGAGGCGTCGGCGACGTCGACGAGGTGGAACCGCCGGCGGCAGTCGGCCCGTACCGCGACGGGCAGATCGTCGAAGTGCTGGTCCACGACCTCGGGCGGGGGCGTCGCGGAGCAGACCAGGACCATCTCGCACGTGGTGATGCGCGCGAGCATCGCGACGCCGAGCAGGTAGCGGTGCTCCATGGCGGGGATGCGGGCGGCGTAGTGCTCGAGCAAGGAGTCGCCGATGTTCATCGACGGCAGCGAGATGACGACGTGCGGGGTTGCGGAGCCGGGCCGGTTGGCTCCCAGCGCCCCCGGCAGCCCCTGTTGCACCTCCGCCCACGACACGAGGCCACCTCGCTCCGGGCGCACGCACGGCCGCGCCCCTCGCCTCAGGGTCCTCCGTCAGCGGACGGGCGACAAGGGTCGGTCAGCCCACCTTGTGCAGCCAGCGCACGGGCGCGCCCTCGCCGGCGTAGCGGAACGGCTCGAGCTCCCGGTCCCAGTCGAGGCCGAGCAGCTCCTCGAGCATCTCGTGCATCGCCTCCGGGCTGCCCTGGGAGAGGACCATCACCTCGCGCAGGCGGTCCTCGTTGACGACCGCGTCGCCGTTGGCCGAGCACCAGGTGTGGTGGATGCCGAGACTCGGCGTGTGCGACCAGCGGGACCCGTCACAGCCGGGGCTGGGCTCCTCGGTGACCTCGTACCGCAGGTGGTCCCACCCGCGCAGGGCCGAGGCGAGGCGGGCGCCGGTACCGGCCTCGCCCGCCCAGCTGATCTCGGTGCGCACCATGCCGGTGGCGGCCGGCTGGTCGGTCCAGTCGACGCTGAGGCGGCGACCGAGGACGCCCTCGACCGCCCAGAGGATGTGCGGGCACAGCGCCTTCGGGGTCGAGTGGACGTACACCACTCCCCGCGTCGAGGTGCGCGGCATCGCGACAGACATCCTGTTCTCCTTCACGTGCGTGGGACGTCTTCCCCAACGCCGACGCGCGCGGTTTCGGAGCGGTGGCTGCCGGTGGGCGCAGGGCCCGGCCGTGCTCGCTGTGCAGGCACGCCGCAGCGTGCCGTTGTGGGACTCATGATGCACCATCGGGCACACCTGCACCAGCACCACCACGGCGCGCCGGGCGCCTGCACGACTCCCCGTGGTGCCCGCGACGACCGGAGGGGCGGCGCACCGAGAAGACCGGGGAACGGCGGCGACCGGTGCGGTGTGCGTCTCCACGGCCCGCCGATGCCCCTGGGTCGGTGGTACAAGGGTGAGGTGGCCGTCATCCGGACGACGAGTCTCACCAAGACCTACGGGCGCACCCGAGCGCTGGTCGACCTCGACCTGGAGGTCCAGCCGGGAGAGGTGTTCGGCTACCTCGGGCCGAACGGCTCCGGCAAGACGACGACGATCAGGCTGCTGCTCGGGCTGGCCCGCCCCACCTCGGGTCGCGCGGAGGTCCTCGGCGGGCACCCCGAGCGCGACGCCGTCGCCATCCACCGCCGGCTCGCGTACGTCCCCGGTGAGGCCTCGCTGTGGCCGAGCCTGACCGGGGCCGAGACGCTGCACCTGCTCGGCCGGATGGCGGGAGGTGTAGACACGGGGTACGCCGCATCCCTGGTCGAGCGGTTCGAGTTCGACCCGGACAAGCGGGTGCGCGCCTACTCCAAGGGCAACCGGCAGAAGCTGGCCCTCGTGGCCGCGCTCATGACCCGCGCGGAGCTCCTCGTCCTCGACGAGCCGACGGCCGGGCTCGACCCGCTGATGGAGCAGGTGTTCCGTGACTGCATCAGGGAGGCACAGGCCCGCGGCCAGACGGTGTTCCTCTCCTCCCACGTGCTCGCCGAGGTCGACGCGCTGTGCGAACGGGTGGGCATCCTGCGGGCCGGCCGGCTCGTGGAGGTCGGCTCCCTCGACTCGATGCGGTTGCGCGCCTCGGTGAACGTCGAGGCGGCCTTCGACGACGGCCCGGTCCCCGACGTCGGCACCGTGCCGGGAGTCACCGACCCGGTCGTCGACGGGCGAACGCTCAGATGTCGCGTCCACGGCCCGGTGGCCCCGCTCCTCGGGCTGCTCGCGACGGCGGGCGCCACCCGGCTGGTCAGCCGCGAGCCGACCCTCGAGGAGCTGTTCCTCGAGTACTACGGCGACAGCGCCGACGGACCGCCGTGAGCACCGGCGACGCCGTCGTCACGGCCCCGGCAGCGCGGGCCGGGTCGCCGTCGGCGCTGGTCGCGCAGCTGACCTGGCGGCGGACGTGGAAGGGCGCGGCGAGCGTCGGCGCGGCCAACGTCCTGGTCACGGTCACCGCCGTGGTCGGCTACGCGGCGGCCTACCCGGACCCGGCCGACCGCGTCGGCCTGGCGCGCAGCATCGGGTCCAACCCGGGGCTCACCGCGCTCTTCGGGGAGACCCGGGCGCTGGAGACGATGGCCGGGTTCACCGAGTGGCGGGTCGTGCTCGCCCTCGCGCTGGTGGGCGGCATCTGGGCCATGTTCGCGACCACGCGGGTGCTGCGCGGCGAGGAGGACGCGGGCCGCGCCGAGGTCGTCCTCGCCGGGCCGGTCACGCGGAGAGGGGCGGCGGCGGCGACGCTCGCGGGACTGGTCTCGGTGTGGCTGCTCTGCACGGCGATCACCGTCCTCGGCCTGGTCGCCGGGTCCGGGCGCGACCTCGGGCCCGGCCCCGCCGCCCTCCTCGGGCTGACCCTCACCTCGACCGCGGCGGTGATGATCGGGGTCTCCGCGGTCACCTCGCAACTGGCCGCGACCCGACGCCGGGCGACCGGAGCGGCCGCCGGCGTCCTCGGCCTCTCCTACGCCATCCGGGTGGTCGCCGACTCCACGCCGGACCTGCGCTGGCTGCGCTGGTCGACACCGTTGGGCTGGCTGGAGGAGGTCCGGCCCCTCACGGGGGCCGACGTGCTGCCGCTGGGGCTGACGTGGCTGCTGGCCGTCGCGCTGGGAGCCGTGGCCATCTGGCTGGTCACGCGGCGCGACACCGGTGAGGGGGTGTGGAGCGCCGACAGCTCGGCACGGCCACGGACCGCGCTGCTCACCGGCCCGTTCGGGCTCGCGGTGCGGCTCGCCCGGGGGCAGGCGGTCTCCTGGGCCCTCGGCCTCATCGGGTTCGGGGCGCTCATCGGGCTCGTCGCCCGGACGGCGTCCGAGGCGATGGCCTCCTCCACCGGCGCCGAGCTGCTCGGCCGGCTCGGGGTCGAGGACGCGGGCGCACGGGCCTACACCGGCGTCTCCTTCGTCATGGTCACCCTTGCCCTCGGCCTGGTCGCCGCCGGGCAGGTGGCCGCCCTGCGCGACGAGGAGGCCAGCGCTCGCCTCGACGTCGTGCTGACCCGGCCGGTGGGCCGGCTCCGGTGGCTGGCCGGTCGGGCTGCCGTCGCCTGTGGCCTCGTCGTGCTGGCTGCCGCTGCCGCCGTGACGGGCACCGCGGTGGCCGGGAGCGTGGGCGACCTCGGCGTGCCCACGGGCGACCTCGTCGTCGCCGGGGTGAACGCGGTGCCGGCCGCGATCCTCGTGCTCGGGTTGGGGGTCCTCGTGTTCGGGGCAGCGCCGCGGGCGGCGGCCGCGGTCACCTACGCGTACGTGGCCGGCTCGTTCCTCCTCGAGACCGTCGGCGCGGCGGTCGAGCTGCCGGGGCTGCTGCTCGACCTGTCGGTCCTCCACCACGTCGCCCCGGCCCCGGCCGTCGACCCGGACTGGCGGTCCGCCGGCACCATGGTCGCCATCGGGGTCGTGACGGCCGTGGTCGGCGGGCTGGCGTTCACCCGCCGTGACCTCGAGGGCGGCTGAGGCGCAGGCGCGGTCAGCTCTCTGGCCGTCAGCTCTCTGGTGGCCGGCGACGCACGGTGAGCACGGCGCGGAGCGAGCGACGCAGCTCGGGCACCAGCCGCGCCCAGTACACGACGTTCGCCGCGAGCCCGAACGCGACGATGTCAGGACGCTTGCGGATCGCCCCCCACACCGGAACGGTGACCGGCCACAGAATCATCGGCCGTCGGTCCCGGGCCACGCCGATCACGGCGGAGACCGCCCCCGTGGTGACGAGCAGGCCCACGGGATCGAGGACCGCCAGCCCGCCGATCATCGGTGACATGCCGTAGCCGCCGCGGAACCCGTTCCAGACGGGGAAGACGTGGCCGACCACCGCCGAGCCCGCCGCCGCGGCCGCCGCCCCGGTGCCGGGGAGGACCAGCCGCATGACGAGGGCGGGAACGGCCGCCTTGGCGGCCTCGAGGCCGATGCTGGCCATCATGGCGCGTCCCCCGGCATGCTCCTTCACGCTCGTCGGCGTGATGCCGTGGAACTCCACGGTGGTGCCGATCTCGCGGACCTCGATCTCGGTCACGCTCAGGTCCTGGCCGGGAGCTGCGCGCTGCCCGACCGCCTTGGAGAACGACACCGACCCGGCGAGGTAGCCGGTCACCGCCCCGACGGTGACCGCGGCGACGCCCGCCAGCCGGCCGTCAGCAGCATGAGCGCTCATGGTTCCTCCTCCAGGACGAGCACCTCGCCGGCGCCACCGTCCACGGCGACCAACGACCCGTCGGGGATCCCGGTCGCCCCGACCACCGAAGCGACGCACGGGATGCCGAGCTCCCGGGCGACGATCGAGGCGTGCGAGAGCATGCCGCCGGTCTCGCTGACGACGGCGCCCGCGCAGAGGAGCAGCGGAGTCCACGTGACGTCGGACGCGGCGAGGACGAGCACGTCGGTCGGACCGACCTCCGGCGCGGAGGCGAGCGACGTCGCGACCCGGGCGGGGCCGACGTGGCGGCCACGCGAGGTCGGGACCCCGTGGAACGCCGTGGCCCCGGTGCGCCCCCGAATCGGTACCGGGTCGTCACCGATGATCGTTTCTGGCCACGCCAGCTCGGCCGCCTCAGCCATCTCGATCCTCCGGCGGTCCACGAGGGCCGCGGCCCCGGTGAGTCCTCCGGTCAGCGCGGTCCGCACCTCCTCCCACGACAGCAGGAAGACGTCGTCGGGCGCTGCCAGCACCCGACGGGCGACGAGCCGGTCGCCGATGGCGAGGAAGGTCGGCCGGAACAGTCCGTAGACCCGCGCGTACGTGTGGCCCACCCGGTCCCGGGTGACGCGGACGGCAGCGGCACGGTCCCACTGCCAGGCAGCCAACGGCCTGCGCCAACCGGGCGTGGCCCCGAGCAGCGCGCCCCGGCCGGAGACCGGAGGGCCGAGCCTGGCCGTGGCCGCCCGGGTCGCGACCAGCCGTGCCACCGCGTCGGGGTCCTCCACCCACGTGGGCCGCGAGCAGTCGTTCGGGCTGTCGGAGAGGTGGCCGAAGCGTGCGAGGAACGAGGCGAGCGCGGCCGGGTCGTCGGGGTCGAGGACGGCGAGGGCGTGGGCGGGGTCGAGCTCACGGAGGAGGTCGGAGTCCTGCCCGGGCTCCACGGCGGCGGTGTCGACGCCGCGCGCGGCTGCGCTGCGGCGCACCGAGGCCACCCACGCGTCGGCCAGGAGCGGGGTGACGACGTTGAGTCGGGCAACCTGTGCGAGCAGTCGGCGGAGCCGGTCGACCCGGGCGACGATCTCGGTGTCGCTGAGCCCGCTCGGGTCGACGAGCGCCTCGGCACGACGGTGGACCTCGATGTCGGCCCGCTCCGCCTCGGCGACCCGGTCCCACCGGGCCAGCCGCCATGCCGCTCGGGCCAGGCGGGGAGTCGACCGGGCCATCACCCGTCCCGGTGGACGCGGCCGCGAGGCGCCGTCGCCCTCGCGCATCCGCTCCAGGGAGTCCGGCGGCATGCCGAGGGTGGCGAACACCTCCGCGAATGCACCGGTGTTGAAGTAGGCGCGGTACCCGAACGACCGCACGAGGTCGTCGGCCCGGACGCCCGTCGGTCCGATCATCTCCTCGATCAGGGACACCCAGACCCCGCTGAGCACGGGCACGTTGACCGACCACACGAGCGGCGGGATGAGCCCCGGCAGCATGTCGCGGGCCAACCGCGACGACCACGTCCGTGGTGAGGCCGCGAGACCGGTGATGGGCCGCCACTGCACGAGCTGCACCTCGTGTCCGTCCCAGACCCACTCGACGTCGGCAGGCTGCCCGGCCCGGGAGGCCACGCTGCGGACCGTGTCCACGATCTCGGCGACGAGGTCCTCGCCGAGTGGTGAGGCGTCGGGTGACGTGCGGATCCCCCGGGTGCCCACTCGCCACCGGGCGGGCTCGGCCCCCTCCCCGACGAGCGCGTCGCCGCGGCCCTCGACCGCCTCGACGACGGTCTCGTCGGCGCCGGTGACCGGGTCACGGCTGAAGGCGACCCCGGAGACGCGTGGCCGGGCCATCTCCTGGAAGACCACGGCCATCCGCAGCGTGGCGGGATCGACGCCGACCCGGGCGGCGTAGGCGTGCGCCCGCTCGGAGTGCAGCGACCCGACGACCACCCGGGCCGCAGCGAGGGCCTCGTCCACGCCCTCGACGTCGAGGACGCTGACGAACTGCCCGGCGAACGAGCGTTCTCCGTGGTCCTCCACGTTGGCCGAGGAGCGCACTGCGTACCGGCGGCCCGGGACGAGCAGGGCTTCCAGCGCCTCCCGCAGCCGCCCGAGGTCGTCCGACCGCTCCAGCTCCACCGCGTGGTGGAACGGCAGGGCCGCACCATCCGGCACCCGGTACCCCCCGGCCATCAGCCATCCGAGCCGGGCCGCCTTTCCCCCCACGTCCGCGGCATCCCGGACGGCCCTGAGGTCGATCAGCATGGCGTCTCCTTGCCCGTCCTCACAGTAGCGAGAGCCGACCCGCCTGCCCAGCGTCGCGGGCGGCGTCGTGACCGTCGTCTCCCGCGGCAGGGTGGCGCGCCGGCGGCTGGCAGTCCGGCCGTGACCGAGCAGGAGCACTCCGGGGTCGCCGACGACGCGCCCGCGGGTCGCCAGGCGGCCGGTAGGCTCGCCGCGCCGCCGAGGGATCGGCGGTGCGGGGCGTTAGCTCAGTCGGTCAGAGCAGCGGACTCATAATCCGTCGGTCGTCGGTTCAAGCCCGACACGCCCCACCAGACGTTCATCCAGGTCAGGGCCCTGTCATGGGCCGCCACATTGACGCCCGTGTGGCGGCGATGTGACGCAGCTCGAGGTAGCGGTTGCCCGCGTGGTGCAGATGCCCGGGATCGAGCTGTCCGTCGAGTCCCCATGTCTCGCTCGTGGGGCTGAGGGCAGGCTCGGGCCTCGGCTGCCGACAGCATCGAGACGAAGTGGTCGGTGGCTGCCGGCACCCCGGCGAGGCCCGCCAGCAGGGCCACGACCACCAGCAGACCGATGGGCACGGTGAACGCAAACTGCATGGCCAGGCCGCCATGGGGTGCGCGGACGGCAGCGACGCCGGACGTCCCGCGAGTCGGATGACCAGCCAGGTCAGCGGGAAGATCACGGTGCCCCGGGGAGGAGCACGACGACCGAGCTGCCGTGGAGACCCACCGGGCCGCGGCCGACGCGGACAGTCAGACCACCGCGGAGACCAGCTGGCCGTGGACGCCGCCCACACAGAGGCGGCGCACGTCACGTTGGGCCTCGACGATCGACACGTGGCTCTCCTTCCTCCCGGCGCACCGGAACTCCAGGGCGCGGCGTCGCCATGCGGCGGGAGTGAGCGGCGTCGGCCCCATCGGCCTCACCGTCGCCCGCCGCCCAGGGTGAGCAGGGCGGCGGCCAGCACCCCCGCAGCCGCGCCGAAGGCGGCACCCAGCGCCACGCCGGCTCCACCGCCCACGAGCACTCCCAAGGTGGCGCCGACCCCTGCCAGGATCCCGATGAGTCCACCCGCCCAGGCGCGGCGCTGTCGCTCGGCACCCTTCGTCCGGTCGGTCGTCATGGCCTGCACTCCGTTCGGTGTGACACTGCCTTCTCCTCTCTCCGTCCCTTCTCCATCGACCCGACACCCGTGGCCGCGCACCCCCGGGCCGTCACGGCACCGTGCAGGGTCGGCGCGGAGGACGAGCATGCTCACGCCTCAGCCGTCCTGGGGCAGGATGTCCGGTGTGAACTCGGCGACGCCGAAGTAGGTGATGGTGACGGCTCCCACGCCGGTCAGCAGGATGGCCAGCGCGATCACGTCACCGACGACGGGGATCAGGGCCACGAGCTGGATCGCTCCCATGGCCGCCACGACGCCGAGCGCCGTCGACGGGCCCCGGCGGCGGATGGGCAGCCGGTCACCGATCAGGTCGCCCCAGGCAATGACGCCGTAGCCGACGACCAGGGCCCCCGCCAGGAGTCCGGCGATCGCGACCGGCAGCAAGACGAAGGTGAACGCCATGAAGACGAAGACCGAGATGAAGGTCAGGGTGAGGAGCGTCCCGACGGTGAGGGTGATGACCGGGTGGCCTCGGATCGCGCCGCCGACGTGGCGCAGCGCCGAGGCGCGTCGGGTCGCGAGCCGGTGTGCAGCCGCTGCCAGGAGCAGCGTCAGGGCCACGAACGAGACGATCCCGGCGACGGGGTTGCCCGCGGTGGGGTTGTAGGCCACGCTCGTCCGCTGCGCGACCTGCGCGCTGCCGGAGACCTGCTGGGTCCCGCCGACGTGCCGCAGCTCGCCACCGACCTGGGCTCCGGGTTCCACGGTGACCGTACCGGCGAGCTGGATCACGTCGGTGTCGACCCGGCCCGAGACGACCAGCTCGCCCGCGACGACGTAGACGGGCCCCGGCACCTCCTCGTCGGAGGGGATGGCCACCCGGGCATCGGCGACGACCAGGGCTCCCCGGTGCTCCGAGATCTGGTGCGTGCCGGTCAGCACCAGCTCGACGGTCTCGGTGCCGGGATCGGCCGACGCCATGAGCAGCGCGGCGATGAGGAGCGGGATGAGGCCCAGGTTCATGGTGGCTCCGGGGTGGCGGCGAGGGTTCGCATCCGGCGGACGTAGAGGACGAGCGGGTAGGCGACCGCGAACAGGAGCGCCAGGGCGTTGACGTACCGCAGATGCTCCAGGAGCGACACGCCACTGCTCCTGGAGTAGAGGGCGAGGGCAGTGCTGACGAACGACGCCAGCCAACCGGCGATCCCGACACCGAGGGCGGTGTTCGTGCCCACCGTGGCCGGCGTCGACAGGTCGGGCCAGAGCGCGAAGTTGAGCGTGGTGTAGAAGCTCACGGCAAGGACGTAGAACAGCGGCAGCGCCAGTGGTGGGTCCACGCCGGCCGGGGAGGTGCCGAGGTCGAAGGTGTAGAGGAGGTGGGTGAAGGCGAACAGACCGAACACCCAGACCAGCAGCCAGCGCCGTCCGAAGCCGGTGTAGAGCACACCCGCCATCGCCGCTCCGACCACGTGGGTGCCGGCGATGAACAGCCGCGGCCCGATCGACGATGACTGCCACGAGGTCGAGATGTAGGCCGGGGTGTCGATGATGCGGAGGAAACCGAGGCTGTCGATGAAGAAGACGGCGAACATGACCAGGACCAGCATCCAGAACCCGGCGCTGGCCGTGACGACGGGCGTCGGTCGGCAGAACCGGCCGACTCCGAACCGCTCGTGCTGCCGCGCCCACTCGTCGACGACCGAGAACCTGCGGAAGGAGACGATCCCCAGCACCACCGCGGCCGGCACCATGAGCAGGGACATCGGCGGCGCGAACTCCTCGATCCTCCACTCCAGGGGGTAGAGGGCCGCCGCGGAGAAGGCGAGCGCGGTGACCAGGGCCGCGACGTACCCGCGATGGCGGACCGGGATGAAGTCGACCATCAGGCTGAAGGTCACCGGGATCCCGGCGCCGATCCCCACCGCCGAGACGAGCACCCACAGCGCGAACTGCGACGGCGTCGCCACGTGGGGCGCCGCCATCGTGAGGATGGTCTGCGCGGCCACGACGAGGAACAGGATCCGGAGCTTCACGCGCAGGTCCGCGCCCCAGCCGTGGGCGTCCATGGCCCGACCGGTCGCCACCGCGGCCACGAACGCCACCACGGCGAGGGCCGCCATCGCCGCCGAGACCTGGCCCTCCGGCATCCCGACCCGCCGGGTGCCGAGGTCGATCAGGCCCAGCTGGACGAAGGTCAGGTTGTAGTAGTAGCCGGCGGACAACACCCCCACGTAGACGAGGTAGCCGAGGGCACGCACCCCAGCGACCCGCCTGCCGGCTCCCTGGGAGCTCGTGGCCACCAGGACGCCCCGATCGGTGCCGTGGCCGCCACCTCCCGAGTCAGGGCTCATCGCCGCACCCGTGCGGCGCGGGACCTGGCCGCCTCACCCGAGGACGATCCGTGCTCGTCGGCAGGGGATCCCGCGTCCGGCCGGTCCGTCGCCGGCGGGGGCGGCAGGCCGAGGCGGCCACCGGTCGCGACGATGAGGGCGGCGGCGACGACGGCCGCGAGCGCGAGGGAGGTCCACAGCGGCCCGGCGGAACCCGCGGTCTCCGGGAGGACGGGGAGGAGACCGACACTGGTGTTGAACGCCGCGTGGAAGGCGATGACCACCGGGAGGCTCGTCGTCCGGTTCCACAGCCACGCGTAGAGAACCGACGTGGTCAGGATCTGGATCCCGAACGCCGCGACCGGGACGGATCTCTGCACCGTTCCGTCGACCGCGAACAGCGGCGCGTGCCACAGCCCCCATACCAGCCCGACGACCAGGGCGGCGGTCGTCGGGCTGTGGTCGTGCTGAAGTCGTGGCAGGGCGTAGCCGCGCCACCCTGCCTCCTCGCCCAGCGGACCCCCGAGGACCGCCACGTAGAGGAACACCGGTACGACGAGGTAGAGACGGGCCGGGTCCTGCCACCCGACAACGGGGCGGCCGGCCACCGTGCAGACGGCGATCGCCACGATCATGATCGTTGCCGGACCGGCGAGCGCCACGACCCACAGGCTCACCGGGTGTCGCCAGGTCGCCCTGCTCGCGAGCTCGCGGCGGGTCCGGGCCCAACCGAAGCGATCGATGGACAGGACCAGGGCTGCGGCAGCCGGACCGAACGACCCGGCGACGAGCAGGACGTCCCGCAGTGCTCCGGGATGCGGGAGGACCGTCAGCGGTACCCACGCCAACCAGCTCAGGACGATGGCCAGCACGAAGAAGGTGCTCGCCTGCCCGCCGGGGGAGCCTCTGGTCCCCGTGGTGCTGGTGGTCGACATCTCCCGGTCAGCCCGCTACGCGAGCCCCGTGGGAGGCGTGGCGCCTGCTGTTCACGGTGACGTCCCCGGGGGTGGGGTGGTCGGGGCCGACGATCATCCTGCTCGTCGTGGACGTGCCCGCGCCCTCGGGCCCGAGGGAGCCGGTCGCGGCCCCTGCCATCACGGGGAACGAGACGCCGTCGGCGGCGGTCGTGTCCCCATGGCGCTTCGCCAGGCGGCGAGCCTCCCTCATCTGCCCTCCTCGAGGTCGGCCGAGGCGTGTCCCTGTGCGTGTCGGGGAAAGACCCTGGGCAACCCTCGCGTGAGGCCAACCTCAACCGTTTTCCACCGTTCCAACCGCTCGGGGGCCTGTCAACGCGGGCGGCGGGATCCGCGAGGTGACCTTCCTCGCACCGCAACGGTTGCGCGGACCCCCGGCGCGCCGGCGCACAGCCGCGTCGTCGCCGTGACAGATACGGCAAGAGGCCGACCGTCAGGGAGGCCACCCCCGCACCTTCCGTCCAGATCGGGACATGCGGGCTGATGCGCATCTCACATCTCGGCTGTGAGTCAGGGGACAGCGGTTCCAGACGACGAGGAGGACGATGTCGATGTCCGTTGGGAGGGCAGCGGTGCTGGGCTCGGTGGCACAGCGCCCCGCAGCCGGCTCGCGCGGCCGCGGAGCGTGGACGCGCCGATCCGGCTGCCTGCCCTCCGTCACAGCGACTGTCGCACAGCGTGCCCTCGCCCGGTTCCGCGTGCGGATGGAGCGACTATGACCACTGTTCGTCCCCAGGATCTTCAGCAAGTCCGACCGAGCGCCGAAGCCCCCACCGCTTCGCGCTGGTCACCTCTGGCTCTCGCCCTCATGATGATCGGCGCGGGCGCGATCGCGGTGGCCCTGCTCGGCCCGCTCGGGACCGGCACCATCGAGTACCACGCATCCGCAGGCGCCGTGGACCAGGTCCGCGGCGGCGACATCGCAGGGCTGCTGCTCGTGGGGCCGGTGAGCGTGGCAGCGGCGTGGCTCGTCCTGCGCCGGCGGCCGGGCGCCGAGGCCCTCGCCCTGGCCCCGGCGTCGTACGGGCTGTACCTCTACACCCAGCTCGCGATCAGCGGTGACCTCGCCCAGTACAGCGGCAACAGTGAGCGGTGGTTCGTGCTCTTCTGGGCCCTGATCATGCTGTGCGGCGGGGTGCTGGTGGTTGCCGGGCACCGGCTGTTCCAGGCCGCTGCACCGGAGCCACGGCCACGGCTGCAGCGGTTCACCGGCTGGTACCTCCTGGGCGTCGCGGTGTTCCTCACCGTTGGCCTGCACCTTCCCGGCCTGGCCGACGCGTGGCGAGCAACGCCCACACGCCAGGAGTACCTGGACGACCCGGTCGTCTTCTGGGTCGTCAAGGTCATGGACCTGGCTTACGTCGTGCCGATCGTCCTCGCCATCGGCATCGGCCTCCTGCGCAACCGCCCATGGGCGCGGCGCCTCCTGGCGCCGGTTGTCGGGTGGTCCGCGCTCCTGGGCTGCTCCGTTGCCGGGATGGGCCTGGCAATGCTCACCAGCGACGCGCCGGGCGCATCGGTCGCACTGGCCAGCGGGTTCGTCCTGGCCGCCGCGCTCGCACTCGTCCTCGCTGTCGCGGCGTACCGGCCCATCCTGCAAACCCCACCACACGCGCAGGCGGCGCCCCCACATCCACCGACGGGTTCCTCACCTACCACCTGACCGCCCGACGCGGTCCTCGTCACCACGGTCGTCCGGCTTCCCGGACAGCACCTCGAGAGCCGCCGACGGCCGGCGGCTCCCGCCTGTGTCCACGAGGTCCACGATGACGTCGGTCCTCGTCCTCGTCGTCCCCGTCGGTCATCGCCGCGACATCCACCGGCGTCCTTGAAGGTCCCCCGCCCAGCCCAGGACGTGGGCGTCACGCGGCGGATAGGGGCAGGTCGGCCACCGGGTGTTTCCTGCGAAGCTCTTGACGCGCAGCCGGGGCTTTCGCCCCGTGACCACGCGAAGCATGGGGTGCAGGCTGGAGTCGTGGATACCGAGGCTCTCCCCCTGCGTCCCTCTGCCGACGAGCTGCTGCACGCCCTCGGGCACGCGGTGATCGCGACGGACACGCGGGGGACGGTGCTGTCCTGGAACAGCGCCGCCGAGCAGCTGTACGGCTGGCCCGCCGCGGAGGTCATGGGACGTCAAATAACGGAGGTCACGGTGCCGGAGCTCTCCCGCCAGGCGGCTGTGGAGATCATGACTGCTCTGCGCGAAGGCCGTTCGTGGTCTGGCGGATTCCCGGTTCAGAACCGCAGCGGCGAGGTGCTGCACGCGCTGGTTACCGACAGCGGCGTGTACCGCGACGGAGAGCTGATCGGCATCGTCGGCGCCTCCCTCAACCTCGCCGACACCGTCCGGCACCTGATGGAACGTTCCAGCGACGCCGCGGTCGTGGTCGACGAGCACCATGTGGTCAGCTACGCCAGCCCAGCGGTCGCGAACCTCTTCGGCTGGCCGGTCGACGAGGTCATGGGCACGCCCCTTGCGGACCGCATCCACCCCGAGGACCACCAAGCCTTCGAGGACCTGCTGGCTGCCGACCCGCTCCGGACGGAGCGAGTCGGTGAGCTCCGGGTGTGCACCGACGGCGCTTGGTCTTGGGTGGAGGTGGCGGTGACCGACCTTTACGCCCAGCCGGGGCCGCAGGGCCAGGTGTGCAACATCCGGCGCAGCGAGCGCCTCGCCCGCCTCGAGGAGCGCGAGCGCATCCTCGAGGCGGTCCACTCCGAGGCGCTCCAGGACCTCTACGCGGCCGCGCTCGAGCTCGACCGCGCGCTGGCGCACGCGGCACCCTCGAGCGCAGCCCGGATCCATGCTGCTCGCGACGCCATTGGGCTAGCGATGAGGACTCTCCGCGAGGTCGCCAAGCCGTAGTGCCCGGCGCTCGAGCTGTCGTCAAATGGGTGACCGGCGCAACCTCCTTCGTGAGTCCACCACCGCCGCGCACGACCACCCCGAGGCAACGCACTCATTTGCCGCCTTTGGTGAAGGCTCCCGCGCTACGTGAATGGCACTGCGATGCTGAGGGCATGTCGGGTTTCAGCCGGGAGGGCACCTCCAGCGAAGCGCGCTTCGTCGGGAAGGTGAGCGAGCAGAACGCTGGGGAGGTGCCCGTGATGACGGACGATGCCCACGCCCTCTCGCTGGCCGTGGCCGCTCGCGAGGATGGCTTCGAGGTCGCGCCCGACGTGCCCCTCTGGCTCTTCCTGCCAGCGGTCTGGCCGGTCGAGTCCCGGGCTTGGATTCGCGACAACCGGGTCCGACGTCTGCGCACCATGACCAACGGCCGGTGGGCCGACATACCTTGGAAAACGGCGGACTACTTCGAGGTGGAGGCCGACGAGCAACACATCATCCGCTCGTACGGCTTGCCGCCTCGCCCTCCGGGGCGGGTGTGGCTGTTGCGCCCACCCCCAGGAGTCAGCGACCTGGACCAGACACTCCACCTGCTGAGCGACGCCGCTCGCTCCGCTGGTGTGGAAGCCGACGTCACTCCGGAGTTCTTGGACCACACCAAACGGACGCTGCAGGCACTCTTCGAACCCGCATAGGCGTTGAAGTCACCACCTGGGTTCACGCTCATGCCGCGGACAGGGCGGTCGCTACACGGCCGGATCAGCGGTGGCCTCCAACAGCCGGACGCCGAACCAGCTCTGCAGCTAGCCTGCGCCCGTGGACCAGAGCGCCCTCGGGGGGCAGGAGCAGGTCGGCCCGGTGGTCGTCACGACGTGGGCGGTGACGTCCGAGGAGTCGGTGCGCCAGGTGGTGCGCGCCATCCAGCGCACGCACTGGCGGCGTTTCCCCCACTGGTGGCGCGCCTGGGCCGCGCAGTGGGCCATCGTCGTCGTCGCGATGGCGATGCTGACCTGGCTCTTCCCGGCGCGCGACTCGGTTCCGGTCCCGCTGACGATGGCGAGCAGCGCGTTCGCGCTGGTCGTGCTCTTCGGTCTCGACATCGCGACGATGCCGTGGCGGGTGGGGCGGACGGTGCGGAAGTCACTGCTACTGCAGGCACCACCCGGCACCGTCGTCAAGGGAACCTTCGAGGAGAACCGCGTCGGGTTCGCAACCCCCGACGCCACGCACGCCGTGTCGACGGGGGCGGTCACCCGAGCGACATGGGTCGAGGGGTGCCTCGTGCTCGACACGAAGGCCGACAAGTTCTACACACTGCACGGCTCGCTCGTCTCGGACGAGGCCTGGCGGGTGGTCACCAGGGCGCTCGGCGCGCGGCTGCACAGGGTGTGAGGGCCGGGTCGCGTGCCAGTCAGGTCGCGTCGGCGGGGCTGTCGGTCGCCTCGTAGAAGCGACGGCTGCCGTCGGCGGCGACCCAGCGGCCCTCGGCTGCGAGGCCTGACGTCCCCTGACAGAGATCACGCGGGACGATGGGTGGGTGCCCGTCGAACCTCTCGATCCGGAGCGGGCCGCCTCCTTGCGCTCAGCACCGTTGTCGTTCACACCGCGAACCCGGATGCCCGGAGCGGCCGCCGACGGCTTCTCCCACCCTCGCCGTCCCCGCCTGCTGACCCGGCGCGACGTCGACGGCGCCGCCCGCGACCTCTTCCAGTGGCGGATGCACTCCAGGGCAGGGCTGCGTATCGAGGCCTCGGACATCCCCCTGCACGAGGGCACCGTCGTGTCCATACGGCGGGGACTCGGCGCCCTGTCCCTCACGATCCCCTGCCGCGTCCTCGCGGTCACCACCGAACCACGCCGGCGCGGGTTCACCGTCCCTGAGCCGGAGCCCCTCGTTCCGAGAGCGCCCGCCCGTCAGGCCGCGGATGGACGAGGGGCACGGCCCGAAGGCGAGCCCTGGGTGGGCTCAGGACACGGCCTCGGGACCACCCGCAAGCGGGTCGACGAGGAACGCGAGGTCGGCGTCGACGTCGGCAGCCGGAGACCGTGGGAGGACTGGAGAGAATCGCCAAGCCATGCACCGCGAGCGCACCGTCCGGGCGGCGAGTCGGGACCCCGGCCGCTGCCGCCCTGGCCGTCCGGCCCGGCTGGGGGCGTCCACGGGCCGGGCGGGCGCGGGAAGATCGACTGGTGTTCTCACGTCGTACAGGGTTCTCGGTGGAGCCCGAGGACCCGGACGGCTACATCGCGGCGAACGACCGGATGTACACCCGCCTGGCCGCCGTCTACGACGTGACGGTCAAGGCAGTCCCACTCTGGCGGAGCTGGATCGGGCATGCCGTTCCGTTGATCCGAGGCCCCCGGGTCCTGGAGGTGTCCTTCGGGACCGGGTGGCTCCTGACGCAGTACGCCGCGCGCTACCGCGCCGTCGGCATCGACCTGAACCCGACGCTTCTGGCCGTCGCGCGCCGTAACCTGGCCCGCGCCGGGACGCGGGCGGAGCTGCAGCTGGGCAGCGTGGAGGCCCTGCCGTACCCGGACGCCACCTTCGACACGGTCGTCAACACCATGTCGTTCAGCGGGTACCCCGACGGCGCTGCCGCCGCCGCCGAGCTGGCCCGCGTGCTGGTGCCGCAGGGTCGCCTGGTGCTGATCGACGTCAACTACCCCGCCGATGGCAACTGGCTGGGCACGGCCCTGGTCGAGTGGCTGTGGAAGCCCGCCGGCGACCTGGTCCGTGACCTGCCCGCACTGCTGTCGGACGTCGACCTGGGGGTCCGCGACGTCGAGATCGGCGGGTGGGGCAGCGTCCACCTGTACCTGGCCACCAAGGGTGGCGAGGTACACCAGTGAGGTGACGCCACGCGTGGCGAGACCCGCGCCGAGGCGGTGTCCATCGGGGCGGTGTGTGCCTCGCCGATCCGTCAGTGCGCCCACGGGTGCATCCCCAGATGGCCTGCAGCGGGGTCCTTTGGGTTCTCTTGAGGTCCCCTCCGCATCCTGAAGGTGCGAAAGGAGGCAGTCATGAGCACACGCACAGTCTGGGCATCCATAGTCCTCGTCGCGGGGCTGCTCGGCGCCCTCGCCGGTTGCTCCGGCGAGACGTACCCGACGGCCGTCACCGGTGAGACGGGACTCTGCTCGGACAACGACACCGTCTGGAGCGGTGACCCACTCCCCCTGGTGCCCGGAACCGTCCTGGAACGCACGGTGCGCTGCCCGGAGGTGACGACGTCCGACGAGCGGACCTCCGGCGCCGCCGAGCACCACTTCCGTTGCCAGTTCAGTCAAGTGGACCGGACCACCATCGGCGACTGCGTCGTCGACTCCACCCCCACCAACGACGCTGGCACGTGGTACGCGCCCGACGGTCACCTCGCGATCACGCTCGAGGTCATGGAACCCACGAAGGTCGTCCAGGACACGGTCTACACGGGCGCCGGCGACTACGAGGGGCTCCGCTACACGAACCACGTGACGAGCTCCTTCGACGGCACCGACCACGACTACCCGTGGCAGATCACCGGCACGATCGAGCGGGACGACTGACCACCAGCGCTCCGGACCGGAGGCCCGGGCCCCCCTAGACTCACAGGTGACATGTGGTTCTCGGTGCTCGGGCCACTGGAGGTCTGCCACGACGAGGCGCCGGTCCCGCTCGGCGGGTCCCGCCAGCGCTCGGTCCTCGCACTGCTCCTGCTGGGAGTTCCGAGCCTCGTGACCGGGGACCGAATTATCTCCGAGATCTGGGGCGAGGAGCCGCCCGATGGCGCGCGCGACTCGCTGTACACCTACGTGTCGAACCTCCGGGGCGCGATCGGACGGGACCGCATCGTGCGCGCCGGCGGCGGCTACCGGCTCCGGCTCCGCGACGGCGACGAGATCGACGCCGACCGGTTCGAGGCCCGCTTGGTCTCGGCCCGCCGAGCCATGGGCGCCGATGCCGACCGTGCCGTCGCGCTCGTGGAGGAGGCGATGACGCTGTGGCGAGGACAGCCGTACGAGGGGCTGGATCTGCCGTCGGTCGCTCCGGAGGCGGCGCGGCTGGCCGAGATCCGGCTCCGGGGACTGGAGGACCGCGTGGAGGCCCAGCTGCGCGCCGGCCGGGTTCCCGAGGCGGGTGAAGTCCAGATGTTGACCACCGAGCATCCGTACCGGGAGCGGTTCTGGGAGCTGCTGGCCCGGACGCTGTACCGGGCGGGGCGACAGGCCGACGCGTTGGCCACCCTTGCGCGGCTACGCCGCATCCTCACAGACGAGCTCGGCATCGAGCCGACCGCGGCGGTGGCCCGGCTCGAGGAGCGGATCCTCGTCCAGGACCCGACGCTCGACGCCGCCGGACCGGGCACCGAGCTGCCCATCCCGCTCAGCAGCTTCGTCGGACGTGCGGCGGAGCTCGACGAGCTCGAGCGAGGGGTGCTGACGAACCGGCTGGTGAGCCTGGTCGGGCCGGGCGGGGCCGGCAAGACCCGGCTCGTGATCGAGCTCTGCGGCCGGATGGCCGGCAAGCTTCCCCGACGGGGTCTGGCTGGCCGACCTGGCCCGCCTGCCCGGGCCGGACGGCGCCGCCGGGGCCGTCGCCGCCACGGTGGGTGCCGCAACCCTGCACGGCGCCGACGCGTCCCTCGTCGAGTGGGCGCGGCCCCGCCGGGCGCTGCTCGTGCTGGACAACTGCGAGCACGTCATCGGGCCGGCGGCCGAGGTGGCCGCACGGCTGCTGTCGACGGCACCCGGGCTGCGGGTCCTCGCGACGAGCCGCCGAGCGCTGGAGGTCCCCGGCGAGGTGGTGGTGACTCTCGAGGGCCTGCCCACGGCGACATGCGGAGGGTCTCCCGGCGAGGCCGAGCAGCTGTTCAGCACGCGCGCGGTCGCCATCAGACCCGACTTCGCCCTCGACACGGCGAACGCGGCGGCGGTCACGGAGGTGTGTCGACACCTCGACGGCCTGCCGTTGGCGATCGAGCTCGCCGCTGCGCGTTGCGACGCGCTCTCGCCCCGGGAGATCGCCGACCACCTCGCCGACAGGTTCCGGCTGCTCGTGTCCACCCACCCCCAGCGGGAGGTCCACACGTCGCTACGGGCGTCGCTCGACTGGAGCCGCGACCTGCTGGATCCCGACGAGCGAGAGGCCTTCGACACGCTGGGGGTGTTCGAGGGCCCCTTCACCGCGGAGACGGCGGCCGCGGTGTTGCGGGTGGCGCAGCTCGACGCGATGGAGCTGCTTCGCGGCCTGACCAACGCCTCGCTGCTGCACGCCGAGCTCGGGACGGTGACGACCTACCGAATGCTCGAGACCGTCCGGCTCTACGCGCGCGGCCGGCTGCGTGCCGGGAACGGTGAGCCGGGCGCCGTGCTGCGCCACGACACCCACCTGCTCGAGGCCTGCCGCCGCCTGCGAGACGACGTCTTCGGTCGCGGAAGGATGGCCGCACGTGACCGCGTCGACGTAGAGCTCACCGACCACGAGGCCGCCTTCGACCGGTGGCTGGCGGCCGGCCGGCACGACGCGGCACTCGAGATGGCGTGGCCCCTCGGGCACGTCTGGCTGTTCTCCGGTGCGCTGCGGGACGGGCTGGCCCGGCTGGAGCGGGTGCTCGCTGCCTCGACGGGAACGCTGACCCGGCCCAGGGCGGACGCGCTGGCCGTGGGCGCCTTCCTGCTCATGTACGTGCAGCGGTACGCCGAAGGCATCGCCTGGGCCGACGAGGCCGCGGCGATCTACCGGTCGGTCGCCGACGAGCGCGGCCTGGCCTACGCCCTGGCCCGGCGTGGCCACCTCGCGTTCTCGGTGGGCGAGATCCCGCTGGCGATGGAGCTGCTGCAGGAGAGCCTCGACACGTGCGGCAGGATCGGCTTCGCTGACGGAACGGCGTGGCCCCTCACCCTGCTCGCGCAGGCGCGGCTGTGGGGCGGCGACGAGAGCGACGAGGTGTGCGCCATGCTCGCGGAGGGACGACGCCTGTTCATCGAGATGGGCGACACCTACGGGCAGGTGCACGCCACGACATTCCTCGCGAACCTCCAGGAGGACTCGGACCGGCTGCGCTGGTTCACCGAGGCCGTCACGCTCGCCTACCAGCCGGGGGCCGACCCCCTCGTCCGTCCCCTCGCGTTGCACAACCTCGCCTTCGCGGTCTGGCATGCCGGCGAACCGGAGAGGGCCGACGGCCTGAACCGCCTCTCCGCCCGGTCCGCCCTGGAGATGGGAGCCTCGGTGTCATCCGGGATGGCCTTCCTGCAGGCAGCGCACTTCGCAGGGATCGCCGGCCAGGCCGAGCGGGCGGCGGTGCTCCGCGGGGCCGGCGAGACGCACTTCACGATGGAGATGGCGCCGTTCTGGGACCGTCAGATCAGGCCCGGGGTCGACGCCGCGGCCTCGGCCCTGGGCGCGGACCGCTTCCACGCGCTCGTGGCGCGAGGCGGCGCGATGACGATCGAGGAGGCCACGGCATTCCTGCTCACTGGTCCGGAGAGTCAGGCTTCCGGTCCCGCCGTGGGCGTAGAGCGGGGGTAGGGCTCCGCACGCTCCCTCCGTCCGAGATGGTCCCCCGGCCGGGTCGCTCCCTGCGGGCACGGCGCGAGCAGCATCGGCGGACGCGTTCTCGCGGTACTCGCGCGCCGCACAACCGCCGACGGATGCCGCCACCTCGACGACCAGTGCGGCGGTCAGGACCCCAACCCCTCGCGCGCGCGCCGACCCGTCACCGGGCCATCCTCACAGGATGGTGATCGACCCGAGGGGTTCTCCGCTCGTGCCGCTCACGGATCCGTCCGTGCGGTGGCAGGCGAGGAGTGCCCGGCCGATCGATGCTCCTAGCCCGGACCGTCGCGCTCCTCCCCCAGCGACAGTGGCTCGGCGCAACGCGGCGGTGTCCTAGCTGAGCATCGGGTTGACGAAGCCGTGGACCTGACACCGCGTGCGAGGGCTCACGGGCCCGACGAAGCGCCACCTGCCTCGTGGGACGCCTCTCCGTCAGGCCGCGGCGTCCTGGCCAGGAGCATGGTCGTCACGCGACGACGCGACTCAGCCCCTACCCGGAGAAGCGAAGGCGTCGTCGACGGTCAGCACGATGAGCGGGCTGTGCTGCAGCATGTCCTCGATGTCCGTGCGACGCCAGCGCCGGGCGGCCGCCTCGATCAGTGGCCGGCGTTCGTCCGGGTCGTCGACGACCCGCGCTGTCGCCGGCACATCGGCGACGACCGACTGCTTCAGGTGCACGACGACATGCGGGTCGGCCCCGATGTTGTGGATCCAGTCACGCGTCCGGTCGGCGCGTGGCATCCCGGTGATGAAGAGCCGGCCGTCGTCGTGGTGCAGGAAGATCTCGATGCGCCGCAGCCGTCCGGTCCTCCGACCCGTGGTGGTGAGGTCGATGACCTGGCTCTGCTGGAGAGCAGCTCGGATCGTGTCGCTCTGATGACTCTCGGCGGCCACCTCGGGCTCCTCTCGGCTGAACCACCGGCTGCGATCCGGTGGACCGAGCCGGCTGGGCTGTCGTAGGAACAGGTCCGTGGGCGGCGTTAGTCCTGCCGGCCCGCCACGTTCGACGCCGAGGGGTCGGGCGCACCGCGACCCCGACGCCGCGGGCTGACGCACGTCGGCCCGCCGAGGAAGCGCGACGTCACAGTGACGACGCGGATGTTCGAGAAGGACGCTGCAATTGCCGCGACGTCGCCGACGATGCCCGTCGTCACCGTGGTGACGCGGAAGCTGCGGACCCATCGGTCGTCAGTTCACGCCCGACACGCCCCACCAAAGTTCCCCGGGCAGCGCTGCCCCAGCGACAGCGGCCAGCACCACGCCAAGAGGTCCCACAGACCCGTTGTGGCCCCTTCGCGGGCCACGATCGTCCAGCGAGTCCGGCGACGCCGTCGAGGACGTCTCCCACGTCGTCGCCCACCGGTCACCACTACCCTCGGCTCGTGTCCTCGCCCTACCCCCTGCGCACCGACCGGCTGGTCCTACGAGTCATGCGCACCACCGATGCCCCGCCGTTTGCGGCATACCGCAACGACCCTGAGGTGGCCAGGTACCAGCCGTGGAACCTCCCGTTCACCGAGCAGGACGCCCTCTCGCTCCTCTCCGGGCAGGACGACCGCGACGACATCACCCCCGGACAGGGCACCCAGCTCGCGGTCGAGCGGGACGGCGAGCTCATCGGTGATGTCAGCGTTCACATCCACGACACCCGCGGGGTGGCAGAGATCGGCTTCGCCCTGGTGCCCCCGGAACGGGGCAGGGGCTACGCCTCCGAAGCGGCGCAGGCGCTGGTCCGCGACCTCGTCGAGCGGGTAGGAGTGGGGCGCGTCAGCAGCGTGCTCGACCCCGACAACATCGCCGCGCAGAGAGTGCTCGAGAACGTCGGCCTGATGCACGAGGCGACGACGACGAGGTCCTTCCTGTCGCGCGGACAGTGGGCCGACACGATGACGTACGGCGCCACGGCGGAGGAGTGCAGAGCCTGGGCCGCTCGGCCTCACACCTCGCCCGACCGGCTCCGCCTCGTGCCGTTGACCCTCGAGAACAACCGGAGCCACTACGCACTCCGCACTCACCACTCGCAGGAGCGCTTCGTCGCGCCGATGTCCTGGTCGTTCGCCGACGCTCTCTTCCCCGAGGTGGTCGACGGCGCCCCGGTGGTCCCGCGGCTGTACGGCGTCGAGGCCGACGGCGAGCCGGTCGCCTTCGTGATGATCGCCGAGGTGACCTCAGCGCATCCGGAGCCGTACTTGTGGCGGTTCCTCGTCGACCGGCGCCACCAGCGCCGTGGCGTGGGCCGGCGTGCCCTCGACCTGTTGTGCGACCAGCTCCGTGCCGAGGGGTGCACGACCCTGGTCACCAGCTGGGTGCCCGGACCCGGAACACCAGCCCCGTTCTACCGGAGGTACGGCTTCCTCGAGACCGGCGAGATGGTCGACGGGGAGACCGTGGTCCGGTTGCAGCTGCATCCGTCGACCTGATCGTCGAGCGACGGGGTCAGCCCCGGGCGCGACCTGCCGACTCTGCCCAAGGGGCCCGCGTGCCGTCGCCCTGGCCGGAGCGGTAGGTGTCACGGACCGCCCATCGAGACCACCAGGGCCAAGCCCTCCTCGCGCTGAGTCGCCACAGACAAGCCGTTCGCCACGCGGCGACGAAAGGCCGCGCAGCCGGTCCACGTCGTCGCTCGGGTGTCACATCGCTGCGCATGGCCGACCCCCTGCCACCGGAGCGCCACCATCGCTGCTCGATCCCGAAGATCTGGCAGACGTCCGCCATCGGGACCGCCTGGAGCTAGCCTCACGGCATGGGAGCGCCTGAGCCCGACACCGATGCGTCCTCCATCATCGACGCCTTCTGGCAGGTGGCGAGGATGCGAGCCAAGCTCAACCCGACCGGCTACTACACCGGAGAGCGGCCACTGGACTCCCTTCCCCCTCCGGCGTGGGCCTTCGGGGCCACACCCGAACAGGCCGACGAGCTGCTCGCGCTCGTGTTGTCCGGCGCCAAGACCGCGACGGCCAGCGCGCTGTGGGACTACGAGGAAGCGGGAGAGGAGCTGCCGACACCCGGCACGCTGGGCATCGTCACCGATGGTCGCGGCATCCCGCACGCACTGGTCATCACCACCGAGGTCGACGTCGTTCCGTTCGACGACGTGAGTGCCGAGCACGCCTACCTCGAAGGTGAGGGCGACCGGTCGCTGGCCACCTGGCGTGCGGTCCACCAGCGGTTCTTCACCGATCACGCGGCACACGATCGAGGGTTCAGCCAGGACATGCCCGTGGTGCTACAGCGCTTCGCCGTCCTCTACAGCCACCCCGGCCCCGGCTCGTTCACCGGGTGACGGCACGCCCGGCAGCGGCGCGGCACACCGGGGCCGGGCCGGCTCCCTCCCGCGGGTACCGCCGCCCGTGGCCACCCACCTCCCTGCCCCACGACCGTCCGGCGACGGGGTCGCGGCGAGCCAGTCACAGGACACGCCGCGCGCCGGGCAGGCGGGTCAGCCCGAAGCCGGTGGCGAACGCGGCCAGGACCCCGAGCGGCGCGACCACGAGGAGCTTGGCCTCCGGTGCCACGTCCCACTCGCTGATCGTGGCCATGAGGGCGACCAGCACCAGCGGGTGGATCATGTACGCGGCGTAGGACGACCGGGCGGCCGCTGCCCGCCACCACGACGGCCGTGGCCGCCGGCGTCGCAGGGCCCAGACCAGCCACAGGCCACCGGCGACGGCAATCGTGCCGTCGCACCACGTGAACAAGAAGGTGGCCGGCGTGGCGCTGCCGGCGATGACCTCCACGTCGTCACTGGCCAGTCCGTAGCCGGCCAGGCCGAGCAGGACCACCAGCGCCCCGAGGGCGATCCAGCCCAGCCGAACAGCCGTACGCGGAAGCCAGCTGTCCAGCCAGGACCGCTCGCCGGCCCAGACACCCAGCAGGAAGAGGACGGCGCCCTGGGGCCACTGAGCCCACTTGAGGTTGTACCAGGAGTCGTCGGCGAGGGAGGACCACTGCCAGACCACGAAGGACAGCAGGGCGATCGCGCCGACCGCGGCCACCAGGTGCCGGGCGCGAGGTGCCGCGGGCGCGCTGCTCGTGGGGCGCCAGCTCCGCCACGCGGCGTACCCGAGCGAGAACACCAGGATCACGGCGACGAACCACATCGGTCCCGTGTCGCGCGTCCCGGTGGCATTGGTGAGGTAGTCCAGCAGCGATCCCGGGTCTCCCCTCGCGTGATGTCCGATGTACTCCGCCACGGGGTCGATGAGGAAGGTGAACACCACCAAGGGCACCCCCAGCCGCAGCAGCCTGCCGACGGCGAACCCGCGTGTGCCCTTGCGTGCCAGCGAGGGCGCCGACAGCCATCCGGCGACGAAGAACAGCGGGCCCAGGGCGAACAGCCCGCCGAGGAAGGCGGGCACGGTCAGGGCGATCTGCCAGGCCTCGGAGCTGGTGCGCTCCTCGTAGTACCAACCGATGTCGACGACGTACCCCGTCGCCGCGTGCATGGCGATCACACCCGCGATGACGACGACGCGCAGCGTGTCCGGCCATGCTTCCCGTGCCGGCGCGCTCGCACCGGTTCGGGGTACCTCCACCGCGGGTCCGGCCATGTCCACCACGACCCCTCCACCCCCATGATCGACCCCCCGAGGCGGAGGTTCAACGCCCGAGGGCGTCTCCTCCGCCACAGCCGAGCCGCCGCACCGTGTCCACCCTTCCGGCGCCTGCCCGGCACGCGCGGGCCATGGCCACGCAACTGCCTCAGCGCGCGGAATGGCGGACGGCACGTTGTCGATGCCGACGGCCCCGACAGCCTCGACGTTCGAGGCTGGGCGGCATCCTGCCGTCGTGTGACGCGCGGCGAAGATGGCTCAGGTGGGCCATGTCCACGACCGCGGCCGTGGGTGGAGCATGCGAACCCCCGGGCGACCGCTTCCGCGTGGACGGCGGTCACGAGGTCTGGGACACCGCCGGTGCGCTCCAGCCCTGTCGGCATCACGACCCGCGGCTCCACCCTCGCCGCGACCCCGAGAAGGGAAGCCGATGAAGGCATTGGAACCGGCCCAGGCGAGCACCCTCTTCGAGCGCTGCTTCGCCGACGGCGACCTCGACGGCCTGATGTCGCTGTACGAGGAAGGTGCGGCGTTTCCCACGCCGCACGGCACCTCGACGGGCCATGAGGAGATCCGTGCCACGCTGAAGGCGTACCTCGATTCCGGCGCCACGCTCGTGTTCGGGGAGTCGCTGGTGTTCGTCGCGGGCGACCTCGCGCTGATCCACACGCCGTGGACGATGACGATGCCTGACGGGTCCAGTCCTGCCGGGGCGACGGCGGAGGTCGTGCGACGTCAGGCCGACGGCAGCTGGAAGTACGTCATCGACAACCCGGACGGTAGCGCCTTGCTCAGTCACGGGTAGGGGACGGCCGGAGCAGATCCGGAAGTGGACCGACGGGGCCGAGGCCGGTCGACACCCCGGCTCGGCTGCTCGGGACCGTCGTGCTCGTTCTCCGCACGGGGACGAGACGATCATCCGCGCGTTTGGCGGCCCGCAGGACGTACTCGACCTGGCGCCCACCGGTCAACGCTGCACGAAGTCGGCGATCGTCCGACCGAGCTCCTCGCCGGCGTCCTCCTGCAGGAAGTGGCCCGCGTTGCGGATGCACGGGTGCGTGAGGCCGCGGGTGCCGGGCAGGACCTCGCGAAGGATCGGTGCCATCGGGCCGGTGATCGGGTCGCTGTCACTGAAGGCGACGAGGAACGGCAGCTCGCTGGCCGAGAGCACCTGCCACGCGGCGCGGTTGGCCCCGCTCGCGGGGTCGTCGGGGCGGGTGGGGACCAGCCCGGGCAGGGCTCGGGCACCGGCCTTGGCGCGCTCCTCGGGAAAGGGCGCGTCGTACGCCGCGCGGACCTCGTCGGCCATCGGCCGCACGCAGCCGGCGGCGACCAGGCGCCCGACGTCGAGCACCTCGGCCTCGTCGACCGCGCGGCGGAACCGCCACCAGACCTCGGGCATGTCGACATCACCGGTCGGCAGCCCGGTGTTGGCCGCGACCACCCCGGCGAAGCGGTCCGGATGCTCGGCCACGAGGCGGAGTCCGATGAGGCCACCCCAGTCCTGGCCGACGAGGGTCACCTCCCGCAGGTCGAGGTGGTCCACGACCAGCTCGCGGGCCCACTCGACCAGCCGCGCGTAGGAGTAGTCCTCCCGGTGCACCGGCTTGTCGGAGCGGCCGAAGCCGATCAGGTCGGGCACGACACAGCGGACTCCTGCCTCGACGAGCACGCGGAGCACGTGGCGGTAGAGGAAGGACCACGAGGGCTCGCCGTGCAGCAGCAGCGCCACCGGTCCGTCCGCCGGTCCGGCATCGATGTAGGCGATGCGCAGGGTGCCGCCGTCGGGGTCAGCGACATGCGCGTACGCCGGCTCCCAGGGGAAGTCGGGCAGTTCCTCGAAGGCGGCGTCCGGCGTCCGATAGACCTCCATGCCCGCCAGTCTGTCAGTGCGGCCCATGGGAAGCCGTGGCCCCGTGCCGACGTCCTCCACGCCCAGCCGGGCGTCAACCGGTCCTCGTCGTGCGCCAGAAGGTCCCCGAGCCGGTCACGGTGACGGCCGGGAGCAGCGGCGACGGCGGCCCTCATCACGTGACCCGTCACGCGAACGGCTCGGCCGGCCGGCCGGCCCGCCGGCCGCCGGAGCTCAGCTGATCGTGAACTCCACGAGGGACTCGCAGGACGCTCCACCACTGGTGTAGGTGACCTGGCCGGTGTACGAGCCCTTGACGTTGTTGCCGTTGTCGCTCGTGGTGGCGTTGAACGTGGCACTGGTGGCACCGCACTGGGTGCCGCCGTAGGTGACCTGCACCCCGCCGTTCGAACCACCGGTCGCGTTCAGGCTGGTGATGCACGTGGCGTCCGGTGAGCCCGAGAAGGTGACGGTCAGCACCGCGAAGGAGTTGCCGTTGCGGTGCGTGCCGCTCACCGAGTTGATCGTGGCGCAGACGCTCGCGGCGAAGGCGGGGGCGGCGGCGCCGACGGCGACCGCGGGCACGGCCCAGGCGGCACCCTTGGCGACGGTGCGGCGGGACACGGGAGCGGACATCATGGGTCCTTCGCAGGAGAGTCTCGGGGAACCGGTGGACCCGAGGCCGGGCGCCACCGACGTGCACAGTACCGGAGGCCAGACGACGTCGAGCACCCGGGCGCCACCCGACCACGACGGCAACGGCAGCCGGCGGCGCGTGTGGCTGCTGTTACCACTGACACCGATGAGGTTACGTCGCGCGGAGGCGCCGCGGCCGGAACGGCCCAGCCGGTCGTCCGAACGGGCAGGTCAACGACCCGATCGGCCGAGGCGAGGGCCTCAGCTGTCGAAGCCGATGCCGACCGCGTCGAGCCCGCGCAGCCAGAGGTTGCGCCGACCGGTGCGGTCCTCGGCTGCCAGGCTGGCCCGGGTCGCCCGGACACCGGCCCACCGGAACGGCTCCGGTGGGAACGGGAGCGGCTTGCGGCGGACCATGCCGAGCCGGGTCACCTCGGTGTCGCGGCCGTCGACGAGGTCGAGGGCCACCCGCGCCCCGAACCGGGTGGATGCCACCCCCAGCCCGGTGTACCCCACGGCGTAGGCCAGCCGCCCCCCCAGCGCGGTGCCGAACACCGGGGTGAACCGCGACGTCGTGTCGATGACGCCGGCCCAGCGGTGCGTGAACCGGATGCCGGCGAGCTGGGGGAAGATCTCGAGGAAGTGCCGCGCGAGGAGCGCGTGCGAAGGCCCCTGCTCGAGCCGCGGGTCGATCCGGCCCGGGAAGTGGTAGTTGGCGTCGTAGCCGCCGAAGAGCACCCGGTCGTCGAGGGTGCGGCGGTAGTAGTGGAACTGGTTGCCGGCGTCGGTCAGGCCCTCCCGACCCTCCCACCCGACGGCCTCGAGCTGGGCGGCGCTCAGCGGCTCGCTCATCAGGACGTGGTCGTACACCGGGAGGGTGTAGTGCGCCAGCCGTCGCAGCGGGCCGCGGAAGGCCCCGGTGCCGAGCACCACCCGCCCCGCGTGGACGCTCCCCCACTCGGTGCGCACCCTGACCCCCGACGCGTCCTCGTCGAAGGCGGTCACCGCTGTGTCCTCGTGCAGCCGGACGCCGAGGCGCTCGGCCGCGTCGGCCAGGCCCCACACGAGCCGGCCCGGGTCGACGAGGCCGACGGTGGGGTCGAGGTACCCGGCGAGGTAGCGGGGCGAGTCGACCCGGGCGCGGGCCGCCTCGGCATCGAGGTAGGTGACGGGCACGCCGTGGTCACGGTGCAGCTCGTAGCCCTGCCGCACGGCGGCCACCTGGTGCTCGGTGAGTGCCATCGTGATCTCGCCCGGAACGTGCAGGTCGGCGTCGATGCCGTACCGCGCCACGGAGTCCTGGAGCCCGGCGAAGTTGTCGGCACCGAGCCGTTCGAGCGCCGGCACCTCCTCCGGCCAGCACGCGAGCCCCTGGGCCAGGCCGTGGGTCAACGACGGGGACACGAAGCCGCCGTTGCGGCCCGACGCGGCCACCCCGAAGCGGCCCCGCTCGAGGACCACGACGTCCCGGGAGGGGTCGTCCTCCTTGGCCTGGACCGCGGCCCAGAGGCCGGTGAAGCCGCCACCGACGACGACGAGGTCGGCCCGGTGGCCGGAACCGGTGAGGGCCGACCGAGGGGTCGGCCGGTCCGGTCGGTCGGTCCAGAACACGTCGGGGACGGCGTCGGCGAGGGCGGCGCTGACGTGCACGGGGTCGACGCTCATGCGCACATCATGCCGTTCGCGCTCCACCGGCCGCGAATCCCTCACCACGGATTCCCTCGACCAGCGCCATCCAGTCGACGGATCAAACAGCGGGAGTCCGGGTTCGGTTGCGGGATCGGTAGCCGTGGGAGGATCGCGGCGTGAGCGACCGACTCCTCTCCCCCGACCTGCTGGCCCACCCGCTCGAGCACGCACCCCTTCCGCCGGAGGACGTCGTCGTCCGGCGCGCCGACGACGGCGCTGGCACCCCTCGCCCGGCTCGGCGACGTCGAGGTCGGGGTCTGGGAGATGACCGAGGGCACCGCCCGCGACACCGAGGTCGACGAGGTGTTCGTCGTCCTGGCCGGCGACGGCACCGTGCGGTTCGAGGACGGCGAGACGCTCCGGCTGGGGCCCGGGGTCGCCGTCCGGCTCCGTGCCGGCGAGCGGACGACGTGGGCGGTGACGGCGACGCTGCGCAAGGTCTGGATCACCTGACGGAGGTCTCGGAACGGTCACGATCGACGTGGTCCGGTGTCCTGCCGGTTACCAGGCGCGGGTGCCACTGGCTAGGTTCCTTGTGCATGAGCGAGCCGCTGGTCGTGATGAAGGACGTCAACAAGCACTTCGGTGACCTCCACGTCCTCAAGGACATCAACCTCACCGTCGGCAAGGGTGAGGTCGTCATCCTCATCGGCCCCTCGGGGTCGGGCAAGTCCACGCTCTGCCGCACCATCAACCGCCTCGAGACCTTCGAGAGCGGCTCGATCACCATCGACGGCGAGGAGCTGCCCGAGGAGGGCAAGGAGCTCGCCAAGCTGCGCGCCGACGTCGGCATGGTCTTCCAGTCCTTCAACCTCTTCGCGCACAAGACGATCCTCGAGAACGTCACCCTCGGCCCGATCAAGGTCCGCAAGCAGGGCAAGAAGGAGGCCGAGGCGCGAGCCCGGGAGCTGCTCGAGCGCGTCGGCATCCAGGAGCAGGCCGACAAGTACCCGGCACAGCTCTCCGGCGGCCAGCAGCAGCGCGTCGCGATCGCGCGGTCCCTGGCGATGGACCCCAAGGTCATGCTCTTCGACGAGCCCACCTCGGCCCTGGACCCGGAGATGATCAACGAGGTCCTCGACGTCATGGTCCAGCTCGCGAAGAGCGGGATGACCATGGTCGTCGTCACCCACGAGATGGGCTTCGCGCGCAAGGCCGCCAACCGGGTCGTGTTCCTCTCCGAAGGCGCCATCGTGGAGGAGGCCGAGCCCGAGCAGTTCTTCACCCACCCGAAGAGCGACCGGGCCAAGGACTTCCTCGGCAAGATCCTCACCCACTGACTGCGGGCCCGTCCCCGGGCCGCGAGAGACCACGAGTCACCAACCAGGAGGAAACCCATGAGAAGCACTCGGATCGGACTCGTCGCAGCCGCGGCGGTCCTCGGCCTCGGCCTGAGCGCCTGCGGCTCCGACTCCGGCGACGGCGGCAGCGACGGCGGCTCGGGAGACGACAGCGGCTCCAGCGACACCATCAAGATCGGCATCAAGTTCGACCAGCCGGGCCTGGGCCTGAAGCAGGGCAACGACTACACCGGCTTCGACGTCGACGTCGCGACCTACGTCGCCGAGCAGCTCGGATACTCCGCCGACGCCATCGAGTGGGTGCAGGCGCCGAGCGCCCAGCGAGAGACCCTCATCGAGACCGACCAGGTCGACCTCGTCGTCGCGACGTACTCGATCACCGACGAGCGCGCCCAGAAGGTCTCCTTCGCCGGGCCGTACTTCATCGCCGGTCAGGACCTGCTCGTCTCGGTCGACTCCGACATCACCGGCCCCGACAGCCTCGACGGCAAGAAGCTGTGCTCGGTCACCGGCTCGACCTCCGCGCAGAAGGTCCAGGAGAAGGTGCCCGGGGTGAACCTCCAGGAGTTCGGGACGTACTCCGAGTGCGTCGCCGCCCTCAGCTCCGGCACCATCGACGCCGTGACCACCGACGACACGATCCTCGCGGGCTACGCCTCCCAGGACCAGTACGCGGGCAAGCTCAAGGTGGTCGGAGAGACCTTCTCCGAGGAGAACTACGGCATCGGCCTGAAGAAGGGCGACACCGAGCTGTGCCAGCAGGTCACCGACGCGATCCAGAAGATGATCGACGACGGCGACTGGCAGACGTTCGTCGACGAGAACCTCGGGGCGGCGGGGTACACGCCGCCTCCCGGCAACCCGCCGAAGCCGGAGCCCTGCTCCTGACCGGACCGGTGACCACGGGGTGCCGCCCGCCTGTCAGGGCGGGCGGCGACCCGTGCACAGGCCCCTCCGCCGACGACGAGAGGTGAGGTGATGGGCGACATCCTCGGCAAGTACGACATCCTCGGTGCCTTCTGGGTGACGATCCAGCTGTCGGTGCTCTCGGCGATCGGCTCGCTGGTCATCGGCACGGTCGTCGCCATCCTGCGGGTGTCCCCCGTGCGGGTGCTCCGCCTCATCGGCACCGCGTACGTCACGGTCTTCCGCAACACCCCGCTGACCCTGCTCATGGTCTTCAGCATCCTCGGCATGTCGTTCATCCTGGGACTGGCCATCTCCGACGACCTCTCCCGCAACGCCTACTGGTGGGCGGTCATCGCGCTGTCCGTCTATCACGCGGCGTTCGTCTGCGAGGCGCTGCGCAGCGGGGTCAACACGATCCCCGCCGGCCAGGCCGAAGCCGCTCGCTCGATCGGACTGACCTTCGGTCAGTCGTTGCGCGAGGTGCTCCTGCCGCAGGCGTTCCGCGGCGCGATCGCGCCCCTCGGCTCCACCCTCATCGCGCTCATCAAGAACACGACCGTCGCGGCGGTCATCCTCGGGACGGCCGAGGCGGCGGGTCTGCTCGCCCAGATCACCGAGAACGAGGGCTCGAGCCTTGTGACGTTCCTCCTCTTCGCCATCGGCTTCGTCATCCTCACGCTGCCGCTCGGGATCTGGTTCACCAACATGTCGCGCCGCCTGGCGGTGAAGCGATGAGCGCCGAGGCGGTCCTGTTCGACGCGCCCGGACCACGGGCCCGGCGCCGCCACCTGATCCTCACCATCGTCGGCGTCGTCATCGCGTTGGGGGTGCTCTGGCTGGTCCTCACCAAGATGGCGTCCGCGAACCAGCTCGAGGGCTACATGTGGTCACCGTTCGTCACCGACCCGGAGGTGTGGACCCAGTACCTGCTTCCCGGCCTGTGGGAGACCCTCAAGGCCGCAGCGCTCTCCGTGGTCTTGGCCGGCATCTTCGGCATCCTCTTCGGGATGGGCCGGCTGTCGACGAACCGCTGGGTCCGCTGGGTATCCGGGGGGGTCGTGGAGTTCTTCCGTTCGGTCCCCGTCCTGCTGATGATGATCTTCTTCTTCTTCGGCTGGTTCGCGAACGCGGCCTGGCTGCCCAACGAGTACGCGCCGTTGTTCGGTGTCGTGCTGGCGCTCACGCTCTACAACGGGTCGGTCATCGCCGAGCTCGTCCGCTCCGGGGTCCACTCGCTGCCGAAGGGGCAGTCCGAGGCGGGCCTGTCCATCGGGCTCTCACCGGGGCAGACGCTGCGCTCGATCCAGCTGCCCCAGGCCCTGACGGCCATGCTGCCGGCGCTGGTCGGTCAGCTCGTCGTGGTGCTCAAGGACACCGCACTCGGGACGATCATCCTCTACCCCGAGCTCCTCACGGCGGCCAAGACGCTGGGCTCGGCCTACGCGAACACGGTGCCCGCCTACCTGGTGGTCGCGGTCATCTTCATCGTCCTCAACTACTCGCTCACCCGCGTGGCGCGCTTCGTCGAGTCGTGGCTGAAGAAGCGGGGCCACACCTCCGGCCCGCTGACGACCACGGAGCCGAACATCGTCCAGGGAGGGGCCGAACCCGGCGAGCCGGCAGCTGCCGGCGAACGCATGGTCGCGGCGGCTGCCCACGCCCGCCGCGCCCGGCACGACAGCGAGGACCGACCCGGGCACGTCGGCGAGGACTGAGCAGCCACGACGGGGCCCGGACCGTGATGGTCCGGGCCCCGTCGCGTGCTCGCTCCCCCGGTGGGACTGGAACCCGTCGAACCGACGCGCGGTCGTGGACACAGATCCTGATGGGGGGCCCGGAAACCGGGAGCAGCCGTCAGGCGTCGCGGCGGGAGACGACCCAGGAAGCCAGCGAGGTCAGCACGACGAGGTAGCCGGTCCACAGCGCGAAGCCCACCGCTGGGGAAGCGAGTGGGGTGGCGTGGGAGGTGCTGATCATCGCCCCACCCGCGGACGAGGGCATCACGGCCGCGAGCACCTCTCCGACTGGACCCGGCAGCAGGCTCACCAGTGGTGCGGCCACGAGCATCACGACGATGAGGAGAGCGGCGCCACCAAGCTTGCTGCGGGTGACCCAGCCGGCGACCTGCCCGAGCACTGCCCACCCGACGAGATACCAGACCATGGCCAGCGCCACCCGTGGCGTGTCCGGGCTGGACCAGCCTGCGTCGACGTCCGCGCGGGTGAACATGACCGACGAAGCCGTGACCGCCACGGCGACCGAGACGGCACTCGTGGCCGCGGTCGCCAGACCGACGGTGACCGCCTTGGCGGCAACGACGTAGGGACGTCGGGGCACGAGCATGAAGGCGGTGCGGATGGCGCGGGGCGCGTACTCGCCGGTGACGACCAGGACGCCGAGAACCCCCAGGAGCAGGGTCGAGGTCGTGGCTCCTGACAGGGCTTCGGCCAGGGCGCCGTCACTGTCCCTGACGGTGCGGCTCGTCCCGGCCAGCACCTGGCCCAGGGACTGAATCGGGCCGAGCACCATGGTGAACGCGGTGGCGACCCCGAGGAGCCAGAGGTGCGATCGCAGACTGCGGAGCTTGACGAGCTCGGAGTGCACGGTGCGCTGCACCGTGGTGGCCACACCTGCGCCGCCGGCACCGTCGGAGCGAGCGCTATCCGATGACGTCGTGGCGCCGTGGAGCATCTGGGCGGAGGTGTGCGAGGTGGGCGAGGTGGTCATGATGGTCACCGTCCTGGCGAGGTGGTGCTTGCGGCGGGGGTGGGGGCGCTGGTCGGCGCCCCCTGGAACTCCACGGCGTCGTGGGTGAGGTCGATGAAGGCTTCCTCGAGCGAGCGGGACCGCTGGGTGAGCTCGTGCACGAGGATGCCCTCGTCGAGGGCGACCCGGGCGATGTCGCGGGAGGAGAGACCTCGCACCTCGAGCACTTCGGCGGCGGGCCGTTCGACCGTGGCCCCCTGGGAGACAAGCAGCGGTGCGAGGGTCGCGGCCTCGTCCACGTGAACCGTCACCGAGGGAGCCCCCGAGGCGAGCAGCTCGTGGGTGGGCACGTCGGCCACGAGTCGGCCCCGGCCGATGACGACGAGGTGGTCGGCGACCTGGGACACCTCGGACATCAAGTGGGAGGAGACGAAGACGGTGCGGCCCTCGTCGGCCAGGTACCGCAGCAGGTGGCGGATCCACACGACGCCGTCGGGGTCGAGCCCGTTGATCGGTTCGTCGAGCATCACGACCGGCGGGTCGCCCAGCAGGGCAAGGGCGATGCCGAGTCGCTGACGCATACCGAGCGAGTAGCTGGAGATGCGTTGGTGCGCCACCTCGACCAGGCCGACCTGGGTGAGCACCTCGTGGACGCGGCGGCGTCCGAGGCCGATGGTGGCCGCTGCTGCGGAGAGGTGAGCGAGCGCCCGGCGGTCGCCCTGCACCTCGCCGGCATCCAGCAGGGCGCCGACCAGGTGCAGGCCGTCGCGCTGCGCGGCGAAGGCGCGTCCTGCGACCGTGGCACGGCCGTGCGTGGGCCGGTCCAGGCCCAAGATCATGCGCAGGGTGGTCGACTTGCCGGCACCGTTCGGGCCGAGGAACCCTGTGACGAGGCCGGGCCGGACCTCGAAGGTCAGGTCGTCCACGGCGACCTTGTCGCCGTAGCGCTTGGTGAGTGAGTCCACGTGGATCATGTCGTGCTCCTGTCGTGCGTCGGGTCGGGTGACTGAGCGACGTAGGGCGAACGGGCCAGCGGCGCATCCGTCCCGAGGACGACTCCGGCGGGATTGCCGCCGTGCGCTTCGTCGGTGGAGGCGGCGTGGCGGACCACCGTGGTGCTCATCGGGACCGGGCCCCGCTGTCGGCTGAGCGGGTCGGGGTGTCGTCGGCCGGCCGCGCTGCCGTGTCGAGAGGCGACCCGGCGGGCGCGGATGCGACCACGGTCGTCCTCCGGTGCAGGGCCCACGCGCCCAGGCCGAGGGCGATGGTGACGGCGTACCGGACCCATTCGGAGCCGGGGTCGAGCAGCTCCGACGACGCGTTGAAGCTGGCGTGCACAAGGCCCAGGGCGAGGATGCTGCGGTGTCCCCAGCCGTCGAACGCCCCGATGAGCAGGCGCATCCCGATGCCGGACACGACCATCACGGCGATGTTGTACGCGACGTCGCCGACGCCGTCGGCGCCGTACAGGCTGAGCGGCAGGTGCACACCGGTGAAGGCGAGCGCCGTCGCAACGCTGCCGCCGGCGAACCCCCAGCGCGCCATCGCGCGGCGCTGCACGAAGCCGGCCCAGGCCATCTCCTCCCACAGGTTCACCACGACCAGGCTCGACAGCACGTTCATGACGGCCAGGTTGACCACGAACGACGGAGTCACCGGGACACCGACACCGAGGAGGGCCGCCACGCCGGCGACGGCGCCGGGGATCACCAGGGCAGCCGGGATCAGCAACCACAGCGGTCGTGGCGGTCGCACGGCGTCGCGCAGCAGCTGGCGCATCGACGTGGTCGGGTCCCGCCGGGTCAGCACCACGGTGGGCAGGACCAGACCGAGGAACAGCGTGCCGAGCACGAACGGCTCGACCGGCAGGTCGAGGAGGAACGGGATCGTCAGCAGCACCCAGGCGACTGGGACGGCGACGGTGACGAACTGGACCAGGGGCTTTCGGTCGGGGTTGTCGGCGACCGGAGCAGTGGAGGTGGTGACGATGTGGCTGGTCATGAGTGGCTCCTGCGGGTGCGGTGTGGACGACGGGGGCGGAGCACCCCACTCCTCGCGAGGTGATGCTTCATCCCGATCGACTGCCGGGACCTCCCAGGGCCGCGCGGACCTCAGGGCAGATCCATTGAGTTGACGCGAGCTTCCGCTCGCGGGTGCTTCAGGGTTGGGCGCGGCACTTTCCCGGTCCTGTCCGGCCCCTGTCCGGGGCAACCCGGTTCGCGGTGGCTGCGCAGCGGACCGCGGCTCACAACGCCCCGTCTCCGGCTCGCCGCCCGGACAGTGGTCGGACAGGGGCCGGGTGCACCGTGGATGCACGTGTCACAGGCGATCGACCAAGGAGCACGACATGCGGGACCTGCACCTGCTCGTCCTCGGCATGGGTTGCCGGCGCTGCGTCCGAGAGGTCACCGCGCGGCTGCGCGACGTCCCGGGTGTCGAGACGGTCGTCGCCGACGCATCGACGAACCGAGTCCGGCTGACCGGATCGGTGAGCTGTGCCGACGTCCTTGCCGCGCTGTCCAGCACCGACTACGTCGTTCGCGTCGTCGCGGACCCGCCTGAGTGAGCCGCCCGACCGAGGGGCAGGTCGCTGATTCCACCCGGCTCCCGGCACGACAGAGCGGGGACTCCCGACGGACGGGGTCGCCTTCGGCAACAGCAGAAATGGCGTTCGGGTCGTTGCCGCAACGGGCCGATCGCGGGACGATTTCGGGATTGCTGCGCGACCCGAGGCGAGGGGCGACGTGACCAACCTGCGCTTCCGACTGCTGGGACCGACCGAGGTCCTCGTCGACGGCCGACCAGCGACCCTGCCCGGCGGGGCCGAGCGAGCCCTGCTGGTCCTGCTGCTGCTCTCCCCCGGCCGAACCATCCCGGCGACGACACTGATCGACCGGCTCTGGTCAGAGTCGTCGCTGCCGATGGATCCGGTGAACGCCCTGCAGGTCCGTGTCTCCAAGCTGCGGCGCGCGCTCGCCGGGCTAGACGGGGAGCTGGTGACCCGTGACCGGCTCGGGTATCGGATCAACGTCGACCCGTCCGCGATCGACGCGGAACAGTTCGTCGAGATGGTCCGAGCAGCGCGCTCACGAGCCACCGCCGCGGCAGGCGAGTTCACGGACGACGAGCTGATGGCGTACGACGATGCCCTGGCGCTCTGGCAGGGAGACCCACTGTCCGACTTCCGCACCGAGCAGTGGGCTGCCGCCGAGGCAGTTCGGCTCAACGAGCTGCGGCTCGCCGCCCTCACCGAGCGCACCCAGATCGCCCTCGCCCTGGGCAGGCACGTGGAAGCCGTCGGCGAGCTGGAGTCCGTGGTGGCACGAGACCCCACGCGAGAGTCGCTCGCCGGCCTGCTGATGACCGCGCTCTGTCGAAGCGGGCGACAGGCCGATGCCCTCGAGGCGTACGCCCGCACCCGGACGGTTCTCGACGAGGAGCTCGGTCTGGAGCCGTCGGCGTCGCTGCGGTCCCTGCACGAGCGGGTGCTGCGCCAGGACCCGTCCCTGAGCGGCCCGAGCGACTCCTCGCTCGCCCCGCTCATCGGTCTCCCCGGGCCGGTTCGGCGACGCCGAGAGCTCACCCAACCGGTGACGGGGACACTGCCGAGCGTCGTTCGGCCACTCATCGGGCGCGACGACCAGCTCGCCGAGCTCGGCCGCCTGCTCGACCACGAACGGCTGGTGACGCTCGTCGGACCCGGGGGCGCCGGCAAGACCTCGCTCGCACTGGCCGCCGCCGTTCAGGCCAAGCAGGCCTTCCGGGACGGTACCTTCGGGGTTCGACTCGCCCCCGTCAACGACCCACGACAGGTGCCCGTCGCGGTCGCCGAGGCACTGGGCGTACCGCTTGACGGAGCCGCCGCCGACCGGGACGTGCGTGGGCGGCTCGCGCGGTATCTCGAGCGTCGGCACCTGCTCCTCCTGCTCGACAACTGCGAACACGTGGTCGATGCCGTCGCCGTTCTGGTCGACGACCTGTTGGGCTGCTGCGCGGCGCTCACCGTGCTCACCACGAGCCGTGAGGCCCTCGCCGTCCCGGACGAGCTCCAGCTCCTGGTCGGCCCCCTCGACACCGCACCCGAAGGCACCCCCGACTCCGCCGTCCTGGGCTTTCCCGCGGAGACCCTCTTCGTCGAGCGCGCCCGGATGGTGCGGCCAGGACTGGAGCTCCGGGCGGAAGACCGGCTCGCAGTGTCGCGGATCGCTCGGTCCATCGACGGGCTCCCGCTGGCTGTCGAGCTCGCCGCGGCGCGGGTCACCTCCATGTCGCCCACGGAGATCGCCGACCGCCTCGCCCACCGGTTCGCGCTCCTCACCACCGGCGCCCGCACTGCGGAGGCACGACAGCAGACGCTGCGGGCGACGGTCGACTGGAGCTACGACCTCCTCAGCCCGACCGAGCAGGTTGTCTTCAACCGGCTCTCCGTCTTCAGGGGCGGCTGGACCCTTGCGGCTGCCGAGGCGGTCGTCAGCGACGCGGAGATGTCCGCCGTGGACGTACTGGACACCATGGGCCGGCTGGTCGAACGGTCCTTGGTCGTCGTCCTCCCCGGCAGGCCGACCCGCTACCGGTTGCTGGAGACGTTGCGGGAGTACGCCCACGAGCGGCTCGTCGACGCCGCCGAGGAGACCGAACTGAGAAGGCGGCACGCCGAACACTTCCGCCGCTTCGCCGAGGACGGTGACTCAACCCTTCGCGGGCACGGACAGCGGGAAGCGCTGCGGAGCCTGCGCGCCGAGCAGCCGAACATCCGCGCCGCGCTGTCCTTCCTGGGCGGCCCATCCGGTGACCTCGACGCCGCACTGCGCATGGGCGGCTCGCTAGGCCTCTTCTGGCACTTCGGGCGCCACCTCGAGGGACGCGAGAGCCTCGAACGTCTTCTCGCCCACGCCCCCGACGCGTCACCAGATGCGCGAGCGAGGACGCTGCAGGCAGTGTCCCTGGTCGAACGGCCGCGGGCGTGCCTCGTGCACCCCAGCCCTCGGTGCGCCGAGACGGCGCTCGAGAGCCTCACTATCTTCGAACAGCTGGGAGACCCGTCGCGCGCCGCCTTGTCCCGGGTCCTGCTGGCCGTCGAAGGCGTCACCGGTGACGAGCCCGACCAGTCCCGGGCCCTGCTCGCCGAGGCAGAGGACCAGTTCGATCGCGACGGGGACGCCTGGGGAAAGGCCGTCATCGGCTTCGTGCGGATGGAGACGGCGCTCAAGGCCGGGGACGAGGAGGCGGCCGTACCGACAGGACTCGCCACGGCAGCCGCCTTCCGCGAGCTCGAGGACCCATGGGGGCTCTCCGCGATCCTCTACCACCTGGGATGGGGGCTGCGGCAGTTCGGGCGGTACCAGCGGGCCGCTCGAGTGCTGGAGGAGGCCATCGACGTGGCCGCCGGCGCCGGCCTCTACAACACTGTCCAGTGGGCGCTCGCCGACCTCGGCGTCACCCACCTACACCTAGGTGAACGGGCTGCCGCCATGGACGCGTTCGAGCGTGCCAGCGCAGCTGCCGAGCACGTCGGAGACGGCGCCGGGACGATCCTGGCCGGGTACGGCCATGGGCTGCTTGCCCAGACCGCAGGGCACTGGCGGGAGGCACGCATCCGCTATGCAGACGCCATCGGCGGCTTCGCGCAGTTGGGCACTCCGGTCCCACAGGGACTGGCCATGGCAGGTCTCGCCAGGTGTGACGAGGCGGATCAGCATCTCGCCTCCGCGAGACAGCGGTACCAGGACGTGCTCGAAACCGGCCGGCGAGTGGGAGAACACTCCTTGACTGCCACGGCCCTTGAGGGCTTGGCCCGCCTGGCAGGAGCCAGTGGCGACGACCAAGCCGCCTACGACCTGGCGCATGAGGCGTCCGGAGTGCGTGCAACGTTTGGAAGGCCGCTGCCGCCACACGAACGACGTGACATGGCTGACCTTCTCGGGGTCAGCTCAGGGGAGCAGTCCGCAGGGACCGAATGACGGACTGCCGTGGCCCGGTACGTGCGATCGCAGCGGCACTCGATCCGCCTGCTCGGAACGCGGAGGCATGTGTTCGGGTGCAACCAGGCCGTCTGTCAACACACGGATGGCATCCCTGACCCATGCGGGCACTGCGATGTCCTCATTGTGAAGAACCCACGCAAGTAGGCGCAGCCCTCGCAGGCTCTCCGTGATCGATCAGCGAGTCCACGTTGACGAGTGTTGCCGATGGGACGAGCTCGCCAACCGCGATGCGGACGCCACGAACCTGCCGAGGTACTCCTTGCTGCGTGATCAGGCACCTACAGACCATGTCGGAAGTGCGTCACGATGCGGACACGACGGTAGGTCGACTGGCGCGAAGAGACCCGGGTCAGACGTGCCGAATTTGCGCCATGCGACCCGACGAATGGGAACGATGGCTGCAGCCCCGAGGAATGCGCAGAGGCCGGCGACGAGATAGAGGGCCGAGTAGCTGTTCCCGCTGATGCTCAGAACTGCCGGCGCGAGAGCGGGCGCTAGAGCGAAGGGCAGGGCCCCAGCGATGTTCAGCACGCCGAGGTCCTTGGCGGCCGAGCCGGCGGCGAAGTGCAGCACTGCGGCGGCGAGAAGTGGCTGGCCGCGTCTCGGAGGCCAGACCGGTCCGAGGTGGGACCCAGCCGGGATGTCGTTGCCCCGCATGAGGACGACGCACGCGCAGGCCGAGCGAGGGCGGCTGAGCTCGCACTGATCATGCCGCTCCTCGCCGCAGGTGTCAGTCGGGGTTCCTCACCTCGTGGCGGAGGTACATCACGCCGTTGTCGAATCGTCTGTGGTCCAGCAGTCGCAGGCCGAGTTGTACGCCCCGAGGTAGCGCCGGCTTGCCGCCGCCCACGAGGACCGGGCACAGCAACAGGACGCACTCGTCGACCAGACCGTGCCGGAATGCCTCCTGCGCGATCCCCGCGCCTCCGATGCTCAGGTCCGCCTCGGAGGTCGCCTTGAGCTGTCGCACCGCCTCGGGGTCGAACTCTCGCTCGATCCTCGTGCGCGAGGTCGAGACGTCAGTGAGAGAAGCGGAGTAGACGACCTTGTCGGTGTCACGCCAGATCTCGGCGTACTCACGGACGACCGCAGGCTCGTTCGTCAACCAGTCGTCGCTTTCCCAGACACGCATCGTCTCGTACATGCGCCGTCCATACAGCGACGTGCCGATGTGCCGCTCGTGCTCGTTCCAGAACGCGTGCACGGCCTCGTCAGGCACGGACCAGTCGAACGAACCAGTTTCGTCCTCCAGGAAGCCGTCGAGCGAGATGTTGGCCGCGTAGATCAGCTTGCCCATGGATCCTCCAATCGCGGGAGGGCCGATCATGGCGCGTCACTCCGATGCCGGCAACCTGTCGAGGGCGAGATCAGCAAGTCCCGGCCGACCAGGACGAACCAGGGCGCCGCCAACGGCTGACGACCATCTGCACACGCGGTCGCATCGTCGTGCCGGGCTCGGTGTGTCGACAGGCGGCGCCAGTGCGCACTCTCCGGTTCGAGAGCATCGGCTCCGGCCCCTGGCGAGCGCCGGAGAGTGGGCCCCGGTGAGCGGCTGCGCTCAGTCCGAGCAGTCGACTGCGACAGCCAGTGCGGTGCAGACCTGCCGCATCCGGTCCTCGGCCAGCCGGCCGAGGCGTTCGACGAGGACCGCGATCGAGACTGACTCGACCGAGTCCAGGTTGACCGCCGAGCGAAGCGGCACGGGGTCCTCGCCGGGGTCCAGGAGGACCTCGCTCGGCAGGTGCCGGATGGTGGTCGTGCACGGGGCGACCAGTGCTCGACGATGCCGCGGGATCACGACGTCACGCGAGAGGACGACGACGGGCCGGCGGCCGATCTCGGCCGTCTCGCACCACCACACCTCCCCGCGTGCCGGCAGGTCGGTCACGAGGCGGCGACCGCGCGCCGGAACGACGCCAGGTCTCCCCATTCGTCGGGCTCGTCGAGCGGGTGGGCATCGTAAGCGGCATAGCCGGCGTCCACTTCGGCTGCGCGATGCCGGGCGAGCAGGGCTGCGAGGGCCTCGTCCACGAGCGCGGAGTCCGGCTTGCCGGACACCTGCCGGGCGCTCTCCAGAAGGTCGGCGTCCACCGTGGTACTCAACCGTGTGCGACTCATGCCACGATCATGCCATCAACCGACCGGGCCAGCGAATGCGCGCGCAACGCGGCGGTGGGATGCTCATGTCCCCGATGAGCGCTTGTCGCGAAGGGATGTCTATTGAACGTCAGGGCGGCCCATGCCTCGGCCTTCGCTGAGGAAGCTCGCTCACGCGGCTGCATCTGGGGCATTCGAGACGACGACGGTTCCCGCGCCGCTCAATGCTGACGGCGAGCGGACGATGCCGTTCTGGTCACTCCGGAGCTGTTTCCGGTGACGCCGGGCCATCAACCACGGTTCCGCGGGGCCAGGCATTCACCGAGCAGGCGCACAGCTGTCGGGACGTCGGCGGTGGCGAGGGCGCCGAAGCCGACCACGACCCCCGGCTGGGGCTGCGTGAACTGGTAGGTCCGCCGGAGCAGTGAGATCGCAAGGTCGCGACGGCCGGTGCGCTCCAGGATCTCGTCGTCGGTGTCGGCGTCCGGTGCGAGCACGGTGATGTGCAGTCCGGCCTGGGTCGCAAGCGCCCGGACACCGGGCAGGTGGGACAGCTCGCGCCGGACGACCTCGTATCGGGCGAGGTAGATCTTGCGAGCTCGTCGGACGTGCGCGGCGTAGTGGCCGTCGCCGACGAAGGTCGCCAACGCGGCGTCGATGAGCGCCGGCGGCCCCCAGTCGACGGCCTGACGCGTCGCGGTCATTGCCGGCACGAGGCCGGGTGGCGCGACGATGAACCCGGTGCGTACTGACGGGCTGAGCGTCTTGCTGAAGGTCCCGACATAGAGCACCAGCCCGTCCGCGTCCAGGCGGTGGAGGGGCTCGAGTGGCCCGGCCCGGTACCGAAACTCGCTGTCGTAGTCGTCCTCGATGACGGCGGCTCCCCGGCGACGCGCCCACGCGAGCAGCGCCAGGCGGCGTTGGTGGTGGAGAACCGGACCGAGCGGGTACTGGTGCGACGGGGTCACGACCACCAGCCGCGCGTCGTCCGGCAGCGCCTCGACGACCATGCCGTCCTTGTCGACCGGTACGCCGACGACGTCGAGGCCCTGGCTGCGCAGGACGCTGGTCACCGGCGGGTAGCCGGGGTCCTCGACGGCAGCCACATCTCCGGGTTGGAGCAGGATCCGAGCGACGAGGTCCACGGCATGGCTTGCACCTTGGGTGACGACGACGTGGTCCGCTGTTGCCGCGACACCGCGTGACTGTCCGACCCAGCGGGCCAGCGCCTCCCGAAGCTCGGGGCTGCCGACCGGGTCGGCGTAACGGCCCAGGACGCCGCGGGTCAAGGCCAACCCACGGATCACGCAGCGACGCCAGACCGCTGTGGGGAAGTGTGCGGCGTCGACCCGCCCGGCGGTCAGGTCGTACCGGACCGGCCCCGCCACCCCGGGTCCATAGCGTCCGAGCCGCGCCGCGCGCGCAGTGGGTTCGAGGGTGGCCGGCGGCTCGGGGCCCCGAAGTGTGGGCGGTCCGAACCCGACGACGACCGTCCCGCCACCGCGTCGGCCCTCGACGAACCCTTCGCCGGCGAGGCGAGCGTAGGCGTCGGTGACGGTGGACCGGGAAACGCCGAGGTCCTCGGCCAGTGCCCGGGTCGGAGGAAGCCGACTCCCCGGCGGCAGACGTCCGTTCGCGATCTCCCCACGCACCTGGTCGTACAACTGGGCCACCAAGCCTCGCGGGTCGCCAGGCACGAGGAAGAGGTCCACGTCGCGTTTCCCTTCGAGACGACCCGGGCACTTGGTCTGGTCGAGGGCACCCATCTTGGACCTTCTCAACCTACCAAGGCAGGCCTAGCGTGAGAAGTGAGCAGGCGCCACCTGCGCCGCGGGACACAGTCGGGCAGCCGTCCTCGGCGGGGGCCGCCGGCGCGCGAGCCGGCAGGTGGCGGGCCGGCGAGGAAAGGAGTGCCGTGCGAGTCAGCATCTCGATCACGAACTTCTCCTGGTCGTCCGACCCCGCCGATCTCGCCGGCCGTCTGGCGGAGGTCGCGGTCACCGCGGACGAGTCGAGCCTGCACACGCTCTGGGTCAACGATCATCTCCTGCAGGCAGACCCGGGCGCCGAGCCGAATCAGCGGGACATGCTCGAGGTGCACACCGTGCTCGGCTTCCTCGCCGCGCTCACCCGCCGGGTGCACCTCGGCGCGCTGGTCAGTCCGGTCACCTACCGTGAGCCCGCCGTCCTGCTCAAGGCGGTCACCTCCCTGGACGTCCTCTCCGCAGGGCGTGCATGGCTCGGGGTGGGCGTGGGCTACCCGGTCGAGGCCGAGGCGATGGGGTTGCCGATGCCTGCCACTGCGGAGCGCTTCGAGCGCCTCGAAGAGCTCCTCGAACTGCACCAGCAGATGTCCCGGGGCGACGCGCGTCCCTACGAGGGACGCCATTATCGGCTCGGGCATCCCGAGAACCGACCGCTGCCCTTGCAGCCGGGCGGGGTGCCGGTCCTCGTCGGCGGGATGGGCCCGCGGCGCACCCTGCGGCTCGTGGCTCGTCACGCACAGGCATGCAACCTCTTCGACCTGCCGGACGGGGGCGACACGGTGCGGGTGCGCTTGGAGGTACTGCGTCGGCACTGCGCGGAGGAGGGCACCGACGCCGACGCCATCGACACGACGATCAGCACCCGCCTGCAGCCCGACGAGGACGTCGACGACCTGGTCCACCGACTGGCCGAGATTCACGGGTGGGGCATCCGGCACGCCGTGTTCATCCGGCCCGGGCCGTGGACACCCCGCTTCGTCGGCGTGGTCGGCGAGGCCGCGGCGCGCGTCGCGGCGCTGTGAGCACGACCGGAGCGCGACAACAGGCCGTCTGCCTTGGCCCGGGCGCCGGGCCTCGAGGAAGCGGCACAGGAGGAAGGAGCGCGCATGGCCAGGGTGATGATGCACGCGGTCGCGTCACTCGACGGCTACATCGCCGGCGAGCATGACGAGGTCGGACCGCTGTTCGAGTGGTACGGAAACGGTGAGGTCCCGCTCGGCGCCGACGGCGGGATGCGGATATCGCGGGCATCCGCGGAGTACGTCCACCCGATGTGGGAGTCGATCGGAGCGACCGTCATGGGGCGCCACCTCTTCGACCTCACCAACGGGTGGGGGGGCTCACCACCGGCCGGCGACCACGTCGTCGTGGTGTCGCACCGTCGCAAGCCGGACGGCTGGCATCCAGAGGCGTCCTACACGTTCGTCGACGACGTGACCCGGGCCATCGAGACGGCGCGCGAGCGCGCCGTCGACCGGGTCGTCGCACTGACCGCCGGTGACGTGGGTGGGCAGGCCTTCGCCCTGGGTCTCGTCGACGACGTCGCCATCGACCTCGCACCCGTCGTGCTCGGGAAGGGCAAGCGGTACTTCGGGTCCGTGGACATCGAGCACCTCCTCGAGGACCCGGACGTCGTCATCCGCGGCGACCGGGTGCTGCACCTGCGCTTCCGGGTGCGCCGATGACCTCCGTCGGCGTGGTCCACGAGCCCCGACCGGATGCGGCCCTGCGCGTGCTCCTCGCCGCCGACGAGGCCGGGGGTGCCCTCGGCGCGGTCGAGATGGTCATGCCGAGGGGCGCGGCCGGGCCGCCGCTGCACCGACACTTGCGGCACGCGGAGTCCTTCTACGTGCTCGCCGGGAGGGTCACCCTCCAGGTGGGGGAGGCCGTGGTCACCGGCGGTCCGGGAACCTGGGCCACTGCGCCGTCCGGAGCAGCCCACACCCTCGCGAACCTGGCCGACGACGACGCTCGCGTGCTCTGCCTCTTCACCCCAGGCGGCTTCGAGCGCCGATTCCAGCGGATGCTCGCCGACCCGCACGAGGCACGGGCCCTCACCGACCTCCACGAGTACGAACGCGCCACGGAGGTCCTGGGGCCGCCGCTCGGGGCCGGTGGCCCGTCCTGACCAACCCCGGCACCCTCGCGTTGACTCCTGGGCTCCGCCGCGGTGGGGGTCCAGCAATGGGTACTCGAGCCCCTGGCGCGCGCTCTTCGGCTGGGCCGCTGGGACAGCAAGACTCTCGCGGAGCCGCGGATCCTCGAAGTGACCTGAAGCCGCAACTGAGTAGCCGGTCTCGAGGCGAGTAGGCGCAGGTCGCGTCGCCTGTTCGAACCCGCCGGCGCCAAAGCCCCAATGGGTTACTGAATGGTGGTTCAGTAACTGGCATGGCGAGGCCATTGGGAACAACCGACGAGCACCTGCTCGGCGCTGCCGACCACGTCCTGATGACCGAGGGGCCCGCGGGGTTCACGCTGGCCCGGGCCGCGGCAGCGGCGGGAGTGTCGGCGGCCACGTTCGTCAACCGGTTCGGGTCGAAGGAGGCGGTGTTCCTGCGGCTGTCCCAGCGGTGGGTCGCGTCCCTGGACGGAGAGCTCTCGGCGTGCGCCGTCGCCCACCAGTCGCCGCTGGCGCGCTTCTGCGACGTCGCCCTGCACGGCTACCACGACCTGGACAACCCGGACACCGCCGCCCGGCAGCTGGCGGCGCTGGCCATCGACCTGCAGCACGACGAGATGCGCGAGCTGCTGCACATCGGATGGGCCAAGGTGCGGGCACACCTCGAGCGTCATGCCGCCGACGCCGTCGCCGCCGGTGAACTGACCGGGGCCCCGCCCCCGGACCGGCTGGCCCGCCTCGTCCAGGCAGCGATGGAGGGTGGCTGCCTGGCGTGGTCGGCGCACCCGGAGGGCTCGCTGGTCGACCGCCTGAGCGAGGACCTGCACCACGTCCTGCACGCCTGGAGTCGAGAGGAGCAGCACCGATGAACGACTCGAAGCCCCTGTCCGAGCGGGTGGCGCTGGTGGCCGGCGCCACCCGTGGCGCCGGCCGGGCGATCGCGGTGGAGCTGGCCCGGGCCGGCGCGCACGTCTACGCCACCGGGCGCAGCAGCCGCACCAGCGGCCGCTCGGAGATGGACCGGCCGGAGACGATCGAGGAGACCGGCGACCGCATCGCCGCCGTGGGACACGGGAGCGCCCTGGTCGTCGACCACGAGGACCCTCAGGCCGTCTCTGCGCTGGTGAGTCGCATCGAGGCCGAGCACGGGCGCCTCGACCTGCTCGTCAACGACATCTTCGGCGGCGACCGGTACGCCCAGTTCGACAAGCCGTTGTGGCAGCACGACCTGACCGGTGGCTTGCGGATGCTGCGGATGGGCGTGGACACCCACCTCGTCACCTGCGCCCTGGCCATCCCCCTGATGCTGCGCAGCGGCGCCGGCCTGGTCGTGGAGGTCACCGACGGGACCTCCCGGTTCAACTCCCGCCACCGCCAAGGGGTCGGGTTCTACTACGACCTGGTCAAGGCCAACGTCGACCGGATCGTGGCCAGCCTGGCAGCCGAGCTCGCCGACCACCCGGTGGCTGCCGTCGGCGTCACGCCCGGCTGGCTGCGCTCGGAACGAATGCTCGAGAACCTCGGGGTCACCGAGGACACCTGGTCCGACGCCCTCGCCGCGGTCCCGGGCTTCGCGATCTCCGAGTCACCGACGTACTTGGCGCGCGGCGTTGCCGCCCTGGCCGCCGACCCGCTCGCGGCCCGGTTCTCCGGGCGGGTCCTGACCTCACGCCAGCTCGCCGACACCTATGACGTCGCCGACACCGACGGCTCCCGCCCCGACTGCTGGGGCTACATCGACACCTACGGCATCGAGGAGCAGAGCGGCAGGGACGTCGACCTCTTCCGCTGACCGCCACCAGAGGATCCGGGCCCCGGTGGACCGGCGGCGACCAGAGACAGTCGGCACTCCACGGACACACCGCAGCCGGTTTCGTGCGCCGATGACCGGATCCGTCCAGCCCTCGTCACGAGCGCCGGAGGCTACGCTGCGCGGGTGACCCCGGAAGAGGTGGGCGAGTACGCGGAGTCACTTGCGCGGGTCAAGCGCAAAGGCACCGAGTCCCGCCCGGCCTGGTACGTCCACGACCGTTTGGTCGTGCGCCTGCAGGACCCCGCGACGTTGGTGATCCGGGTCCCGTTGAGCGCACGGGAGTCTCTGGTGGAGACCTACCCGAACAGCTTCGGTGTACCGCCTCACATGGAGGCACACCACAAGGTCGAGGCGTATCTGGACCAGGCCCAGCCCGAGGCCGTGCGCGCAGCCATCCATCTCGCCTGGGACATGCAGCGTCGCTGAGACCCACACACGTACGCAATCGACGCGGTGGGCCGAGCGCTGCGCGGCTACGTGAGACTTCCGGCAGGGCCGGTGTCTGGCCAGACTCGGTCCAGGCTGCATCTGAAAGAGAAGGGCCGCCGACGTCGCGTCTCCGCAGGTCAGAGGCCCTTCGTGCCGCTCCCCCGGTTGGACTCGAACCAACAACCTGCCGGTTAACAGCCGGCTGCTCTGCCAATTGAGCTACGGAGGAAGGGCCACCACGGGATCGCCGCGGCAGCGCCCGGCAACGATAGCAACAGGCCGGCCGGGCGGAGAAATCGGTACCCGGCCCGCCCGACGCTGCGGCTCAGGCCAGCCCGACCTGCTCGCGGACGCGCACGAGACCGGCGCCGACGGCCTCGCGGACCCCCGGGTCGTCGATGCGGACGCCCGGGCCGAGGACGGCCTGGGAGACCAGCTCGCCGGTGGCCAGCACCCGTCGCACGACCACCTTGGCGGTGCGCTTGCCGCCGAGGTCGAGCACCTCGGCGAGCACGACGGAGGCCTGGACCCGCTCGCGCAGCGTCTCCGGCAGCAGCCCCGGGTCAGGCAGCACGAGCCGGGTCGCCGGGTGCCGGTCGACCCAGGTGACGCGCAGGGCGGTGTCCTCCCCGACCCAGGTGCCGGTGTCGACGAGGTGCCACGGTCGGTCCAGGACGTGCTCGGGCGGGCCGTCCCCGGTGCTGCGGACGACGTGCAGGCGGTGGCGGCCGGCGACGACCGTGGTGCCCTGGCCGTCTCCGGCCCACGCCAGGGGCCGTTCGCCCTCGTCGGACCGCACCACCGCCTCGACGTCCGTGGGGAGCCGCGGGCGGCGGCGGGCGCCGAACGGCAGCCGCATCACGGCACCCCCTGGCGCAGCCGGACCCGCTCGATCTCGAGCGCCTGCAGGGTCGTCCTGAACTCGTGGACCCGCTCCGGGGCGCTCGCGGGGTCGTTCTCCGCCCGGCGCAGCGACGCCATGGCATCGGCGATGCGGCGTCCGAGGTGGGCGTCGCGGACCCCGGCGACCAGGGAGTCGAGGTACCGCTGGGGCGGCAGCCCGGTGGAGGCGTCGAAACGGACGGGCAGCGGGGCCACCGACAGCTCGGCGACGAGCCCGCGGACCGAGGCCGCCGCGGCCTCACCGACGGCCGCGACCCAGGCCGCCGTCGAGCCCTGGCGGGCCGGCGTGCCCGACGCGATCCGGATGCCGTCGAACACCGCGCGGTGGGCGGGCGCGGTGAAGGCCTCCGCGGGCAGCGCGTCGACCTCGGCCGACGGCACCTGGTGCGGGTACTGGACCAGGGCCTGGAGCAGCTGGCGCTCGGTCTGCACGACCGGGTCGCGCAGGTCGGGGGCGGGCAGCGCGGGCGCCTCGCCGGCCGCCGGTTCGGGCACCTCGTCGGTGCTGGCCGCGCCGCGGGGGTGGTCGTGGTCGGTCGGGGCCGCCAAGCGGCCGGCCCGCCGCACCTCGGTGGCCACCTGCTCGACCTCGACGCCGAGCCATCCGGAGACGGTGCGGGTGTACTCGGGCCGGAGGCTGGGGTCGCGGATCGAGCCGACGATCGGGGCCACCGCCTTCATCGCCTGCACCCGGCCCTCGGCCGTGTCGAGGTCGAAGCGCGCGATGGTGGTGCGCACCGCGAACTCGAACATCGGCACCGCGCCGTCGACGAGGGCCCGCACCTCGGCGTCCCCCTTCGCCATCCGCAGCTCGCACGGGTCCATCCCGTCCGGGGCGACGGCGACGAAGGACTGCGCGGCCCACCGCTGGTCCTCGCCGAACGCCCTCATCGCCGCCTTCTGCCCGGCGGCGTCGCCGTCGAAGGTGAACACCACCCGCGCCGGGGCGACGTCGGCCTCGTCGCGCATGATCCGCCGCAGGACCTTGATGTGGTCGACCCCGAACGCGGTGCCGCAGGTGGCCACCGCGGTCTCGACACCGGACAGGTGCGCGGCCATGACGTCGGTGTAGCCCTCGACGACGACGGCACTGCGCTCCCCCGCGATCGCCTTCTTGGCCAGGTCGAGCCCGTAGAGCACCTGGCTCTTCCTGTAGATGGGGGTCTCGGAGGTGTTGAGGTACTTGGCGGCGATCCGGTCCTGGTCGAACAGGCGCCGGGCGCCGAAGCCGACGGTGTCGCCGGTGATGTCGCGGATCGGCCACACCAGCCGGCCCCGGAAGCGGTCGTACAGCCCGCGGCTGCCGCGCCCGGAGAGGCCACCGGTGGTCAGCTCGTCGTCGGTGAAGCGACGCTCGAGCAGGTGCCGGGTGAGGGCCTCGCCGTCCTGGGGGGCGAAGCCCACGCCGAACCGGCTGACCGCGGCCGAGTCGAACCCCCGCTGCCTCAGGAAGTCGCGGCCGATGCGGGCGTCGGTGCGCCCCAGGTCGAGCAGGACCGAGGTGTAGAACTCCTCGGCCACCCGGTGCGCCTCGAGCAGCCGCTGCCGCTTGCCCAGGGAGGCGCCGCCCTCGCGCGGGCCGCCGCCCTCCTCGTAGCGCAGCTCCATCCCGGCCTTGGCGGCCAGCCGCTCCACCGCCTCGGCGAAGGTGAGGTGCTCGACCTTCTGGACGAAGCTGATGACGTCGCCGCCCTCGCCGCAGCCGAAGCAGTGGTAGCTGCCCACCGACGGCCGCACGGTGAAGCTCGGGGTCTTCTCGTCGTGGAAGGGGCACAGGCCCTTGAGCGAGCCGACGCCGGCGGGGCGCAGGGTCACGTGCTCGCGGACGACGTCCTCGATGGACGCACGCTCCTTGACCGCAGTGATGTCCTCGGCCCTGATCCGACCCGGCAACTGGCCCTCCTCGTCTGCGGGCGAGTCTAGGTCGTGGTGCCGTCGCCAAGGTCGGCGGTCAGGAGGGCCGGCACCAGCGGCGGTGGAGCGCCAGCGCCCGGACGTCGGTGAGCGACGCGACCTGGTCGACGACGACCCGCAGCTCGGCGGCCGGGTCGGGGGCGCGCTCCCAGTCGGTGCGCAGGTCGGGGTCGAGGCGCGAGGGGTCGGACTCGTAGGCGGCCACGAGCTCGGCGAGCACCTCGCGCTGCGACTCGTACAGGGAGGCCCGCTCGGCGGCGAGCATGACGTAGTGGGCGGCGACGGCCTTGAGGACGACGGTCTCGGCGCGCACCTCGTCGGGGACGACGAGGGTCGCCGCGTGCCGGACGAGTGGGCCGTCGCCGTGCCGTGCACGAGTGGCCCGCTCCACGGCGAGGGCGAACCGGCCGATGAGGCGGGAGGTCATGTCCTTGAGGGCCGCGAGCGATGCCCGGGATCCGTCGTGCCCCTCCGGCACCGCGCCCGACGCCAGCACCCGCTCGAGGGCCGCACCTAGCGCGTCCGCCCCCAGCCCCGGCGCGTAGACCTCGGCCGCCACGGCGAGGACGGCGTCGACGTCGGCGGCGTCGCGGAGGCGGCGCGGGTCGAGCCAGCCGGAGGCGATCGCGTCCTCGACGTCGTGCACCGAGTACGCGACGTCGTCGGACCAGTCCATCACCTCCGCCTCGAAGGCGCGCCGCCCCTCGGGTGCTCCGTCGCGCACCCAGGCGAAGACGTCGAGGTCGTCGTCGTACACGCCGAACTTCGTCGTCGGGTGCGGGGCGCTGCCCCGGCGCCACGGGTACTTCGTGGCGGCGTCGAGGCTGGCGCGGGTGAGGTTCAGCCCGGCGGGTCGGCCGTCGGGGTGCGCCCGCTTGGCCTCGAGCCGGGTGAGCAGCCGCAGCGTCTGGGCGTTGCCCTCGAAGCCGCCGATGCCCGCCGCGACGGTGTCTAGCGCCGACTCGCCGTTGTGGCCGAACGGCGGGTGGCCGAGGTCGTGGGCGAGGCAAGCGGTGTCGACGACGTCGGCGTTGCAGCCGAGGGCGGCGCCCAGCTCGCGGCCGATCTGCGCCACCTCGAGGGAGTGGGTGAGCCGGTTGCGCACGAAGTCGTCGCTGCCGGGGGCGACGACCTGGGTCTTCGCGGAGAGCCGCCGCAGGCTGGCGGAGTGGACGAGGCGGGCGCGGTCGCGGGCGAAGTCGTCGCGGTCCGAGCGTTTCTGCATCGGGTCCTCGGCGACCCAGCGCTCCCGGTCACGTTCGGCGTACGTCACACCGCTGAAGCGTAGTCAGGGGTCCTCGTCACGGGGCCCGGTCACCGGGCCGGGCCGCAGCGGCGGCCTCGGCCGCACGCGCGACCCACACCGGGGGCGTGCCGTACCGCTGGAACGGCACCAGCCGCCCCGCCGCGCTGTCCTCGACGAGCTGGGCGAGCCGGCGGGCGCGAGTGGCCTCCTGCCTGGCTTCTCGGACCCAGTGGGCGACGACCTTGCGGTACCCGGGAGTGGCGGCGTCCCAGAACGCGGCCGCCGCGGGGTCGGCGCGGAGCAGGGCCTCCTGCTCCGCGGTGAGCACCGCGTCGTCCTGCTCGAAGGAGTAGGTGCCGCTGCGGTCCTCCCTCCGGGCCTCGAAGGCGGCCCGGCCGCTGGGCTGCATCCGGCCCTGGGCGATCAGCTCCTCGGCGGCGGCGATGTTCACCCGGCTCCAGGTGCTGCCGCGGCGTCGCGGGGTCCACCGCTGGCGCCGGGCGTGCTCGTCGACGCGCTCGGCACGGCTGTCGATCCACCCCCAGCACAACGCCTCGCGCACGGCTTCGGCCCACGTGAGGCCGACCCGCCCGGAGCCCTTCTTCCACAGCCCCATCCAGAGCTCGTCGGCGGTGGCGTGGTTCGCCGCGAGCCAGCGGCCGAACTCGGCGCCGTCGGCGAAGAACAGCGCCGGCCTCTCGGGGGTACCGCCTCGGGTGCCGATCTGGTCGTCCACCCACACCATCCTGCCGTGCACCACCGACGGTCCACCGGATGGTGGACGCCGCACCCCCCGGCCGGACGACGCGAGGCACCCGCGCCCGGACCTACGGTCGAGGCATGAACCGTCAGTACCTCGCCTTCGCCGCCCTCGCCATCTCGATGCTCTACGGAGCGGGCTTCAGCGCCCTCGACCCCACCCCGCGGGGGTACGCCCCGCTCGGCGGGGTGGTGGTCGCGCTGTCGTGGATCGCCGTCGGCGTCTTCGGCCGGGACGAGCAGCGCCCCCGGGCCTGACCCCGGGGAACTCGCCGCGGGGCGCGGGAACCGGTGCCATGACCCCGGTTTCACCGGTCGCCGGCGGGCCCGTGGACGACGAATTGGGACGCCCGGCGCGCCCTGCCACCCTCGACCGATGGATCTGGACCGGATCGTCGCCGCCCAGCACGGGGTCTGCACCACCGCGCAGGCGCGCGCCGGCGGGCCCACGCGGCGGTGCTCCGCGGCGGTGAGGGCGCCGCACTCGCCCTGGACGCCGCCGCCCACCTCCACGGTGTCGAGACCGGGCCGCCCGCCGTCATCACCGTCTGGGTGCCGGCCGGGCGTGAGGTGACCCGGTTGCCGGGTACCCGGGTCCGGTCGCGCTCCGACATCGAGAGCACCACGCGGCGCGGACTGCCCGTCACGAGCACGGCGGCAACGGTCCTCGACCTCGGCGCCGTCCCGGGGTGCGGCTGGCGGGAGGCCGTCGCGGTGGCCGCCCGCTGGGCGCAACGCGGACGGGTCGACGTCGAGGGGCCGCGGACGGGACGGGCGTGGACGCGGCCCGACGCCGGGGCGGGGGTCGCGGGACCGGCAGGTCAGCCGCCGGAGACCGACAGCTCCGCCTGGGCCACCTGGTCGCGCTGGGCGGGATCGAGCTCGCGGCTGCGCAGCCAGTTCTCGGGCAGGGCCACGACCCGGGGCGAACCTGCCCGGCCGCGGGGGCCCTCGGCGGGCTCGCCGGGCCACGGGTGGTCGAGGTCCATCGTGGCGATGAGGGCGTCCACCGCGGCGAGCGAGTCGACGAGGGCGAGCTGGTTGCGCACGGTGGAGCCGGCCGGGAAGCCCTTGAGGTACCAGGCGATGTGCTTGCGGATGTCGCGGCAGGCGCGCAGCTCGTCGCCGTCGTAGAACTCCACGAGGTACTCGGCGTGCCGGCGCAGGGTCGCGGTGACCTCGCGCAGCCCCGGGCGCACGCGGGCGTCGGAGCCCGCGAAGGCGGCCGCGAGGTCGGTGAAGAGCCACGGGCGCCCGAGGCAGCCCCGCCCGACGACCACGCCGTCGACACCGGTACGGCGCACCATCTCCAGCGCGTCCTCGGCCGACCAGATGTCGCCGTTGCCGAGCACCGGGACCGTCGTCACCGCCTCCTTGAGCCGCGCGATGGCGTCCCAGTCGGCGGTGCCCGAGTACGCCTGCGCCGCGGTGCGGCCGTGGAGAGCCACCGCGGCGACGCCCTCCGCCTCGGCGATCCGCGCGGCGTCGAGGTAGGTGACGTGGTCGGCGTCGATGCCCACCCGCATCTTCACGGTGACCGGCACGTCGTACGGCGCGGCCTCCCGCACGACCGCGCCGACGATGCCCCGGAAGAGGTCGGTCTTCCACGGCAGGGCCGCGCCACCGCCCTTGCGGGTGACCTTGGGCACGGGGCAGCCGAAGTTGAGGTCGATGTGGTCGGCGCGGTCCTCGGTGACGAGCATCCGGGCGGCGAGGCCGGCCGTCGCGGGGTCGACCGAGTAGAGCTGCACCGACCGCGGCTGCTCGCCGGGGTCGTGGGAGATCAGCCGCATCGTGTCGGGGTTCCGCTCCACCAGGGCACGCGAGGTGACCATCTCGGCGACGTAGAGGCTCGTCGCACCGGAGGCGCCACCCGCCTCCAGCCCGGCGGACCCGTACTCGCGGCAGAGCCGCCGGAAGGCCCGGTTGGTGATGCCGGCCATCGGGGCGAGCACCACCGGCGACTCGATGACGTGCCGCCCGATGCGCAGCGGGGGAAGCACCGGTGCCCGGGTGGTGGCCGGTGTGGACGACGTGGTGAGGGCGCTCATGACCGCTCCATTGTCGCCTGCCTAGGCTGGGGCCCGTGACCTCACCACCGGCAGACGCGGCCCTGCGCCGCTCCGGGGTGCACGTCACGTGGCTCGGGCACGCCAGCGTGGTCCTCGACCTGGGCGGCACCCGCGTCCTCACCGACCCGCTGCTGCGCCGGCGCCTCGGCCCCCTGACCCGCCGCCACGACCTGCCCCACCACCCCCACGTCGAGGACGTCGACGCAGTGCTGCTCTCGCACCTCCACCACGACCATGCCGACCTGCCGTCGCTGCGCCGGCTCGGCCACGTGCCGGTCCTCACCGACCCGGACAACGCACTCTGGCTGCGCCGCCAGGGCCTGGACGCCCCCGACGTCCCGCGCGACGCGTGGGTGACCCTCGCGCCGGGCGTGCAGACCCGCCTGGTCCGGGCCGACCACCACTCCCGGCCGATGCCGCACCGCCCCAACGCCGCGAGCGGGATGCTGCTCCGCGGCGGCGGCGTCGTCGTGTGGTTCGCCGGCGACACCTCCCTCCATCCCGAGATGGACGAGCTGGCCGACCTGGCCGGCGCCCCGGTCGACCTCGCGCTGCTGCCCATCGGCGGCTGGGGCCCACGGCTGTCCCCCGGTCACATGGGCCCCGCCGAGGCGGCCGAGGCCGCGGCCCGCTCCGGCGCCCGGCACGTGGTGCCGGTCCACTACGGGACGCTGCACCCCTCCGGGTGGCCGCGGGGCCGGCTGACGTGGACCGTGGCCCCCGGGGACCGGCTCACCGCCCACCTCGCCGAGCTGGGCGACGCGCAGGCGCACGTCATCGGGGTGGGCGGCTCGGTGACCGTCGCGCCTCCCGGATGAGGTCCCACAGCGCGGCCGCGACCTCGTGCGGGTGCGTGAGGGGCACGACGTGGAGCCCGCGCGGCACGGTGACCACCCGCACCCACGACGCGGACCGCGCCGCGGCGGCGTAGCGGCGGGCGCCGACGCGCAGCTGGTCCAGCTGGCCGTTGACGATGAGCACCGGCGCGGTCACCTCGGCGAGCATCTCCGGGCGGCACCGCGACATCACCGCGGCCCAGGCGGCCGGGATGCCGTCGAAGCCGTACCCGGCCTCCTTGATCGCCGTGGCCAGGGCGGGGTGCAGCAGGGCGTCGAACTCACGGTCCATGGCGCGCGACATCCGGTCGGTGCCGAGGCGCTGCTGCGCCCTCGCCAGCGCGCGGTAGACGAGGGCACCCGCGCCGGTGGGCACCCCCGAGGCCCCGAGCAGGCCGAGCCCGGCGGGACGGTGCGGGTTGCGCTGGGCCCACGCCATCACGACGTAGCCGCCGAGGCTGTGACCCACGACCGCGACCGGCGTGCCGTCGTCGGGCCCGACGGCCTCCTCGACCGTCGCGAGCGCCGCCTCCCACGTGAACACCTCGTCACGACGCGCGCCGTGGGCCGGCAGGTCCGGGGCGACGACCTCGACGCCGGGCCCGAGCAGCGCGGCGTACCGCGACCACACGGCCCGGTTCACCTGGGAGCCGTGGACGAGGACGAGCCGGACGGGCTGGGGCACGACGGCATCCTGCCCCACGGCGACCGGGCTGCTTGGATGGGGTGATGAGCGCCCTGGTCAGCGCCGACGAGCTCGCGACCCTCCTGGAGCGCGGCGAGGTGGTGGTCCTCGACGTCCAGTACGAGCTGCTCGGACCGCCCGGCCGGCAGCTGTATGCCGCCGGCCATCTGCCCGGCGCCCGCCACCTCGACCTCGACAGCGCGCTCGCCGGTCCGCCCGGCCCAGAGGGGCGGCACCCGCTGCCCGACCCGGCGACGCTCGAGGCGGCACTGCGCGCGTGCGGGGTCCACGACGACGGCGAGGTGGTCGTCTACGACCAGCGCACGTCGCTCGCCGCCGGCCGGGCGTGGTGGGTCCTGCGGTGGGCCGGGCACCCGCAGGTGCACGTGCTCGACGGCGGGATGGCGGCCTGGCGGCGCGCCGGCCACCCGCTCACCACGCAGGTCCCGGTCCCCGTCCCCGGCGACGTCCGGGTGTGCCCGGGGTCGGTGCCCGTCCTCGACGCGGCGGGAGCGGCCTCGCTGGCCCGAGGCGGGGTGCTGCTCGACGTCCGGACGGCGGAGCGGTACCGCGGCGAGGTCGAGCCGATCGACCCCGTCGCCGGGCACGTGCCCGGTGCCGTCAACCTGCCGGTGGCCGCACTGCTCCAGGACGACGGCACCTTCCTGGCGCCGGAGAGGCTGCGAGCGGTCGTCGCCGCGTGCGGCGTCCACCGCGACACCCCGGTCGGCACGATGTGCGGGTCGGGGGTGACGGCCGCGCAGGCCGCCCTGGCGCTGCACGAGGCCGGCATCGCGGCCGTCCCCTACGTCGGCTCGTGGAGCGAGTGGGTGGCCGACCCCGCACGCCCGGTCGCGACCGGGCCGGACCCCGGATGACGCCCTCGCGGCTCAGATCGCGAAGAGCCCGGTGAACCCGAGGGGTGCGTCGACGGCCGCCTCGACCTCGCCGACCCGCCACAGCCGGGCGCCGATGACGTCCCAGGCGAGCAGCCGGCGCCGTTCGCCCACCCGACCGTCCACGGACCGGGACTCGAGGACGAGGGTGTCGCGCGGCCCCCAGCCGAGCGGCCGGTAGGCGGGCTGCGGCACGCCGTCGACCACCGGCGCCACGAGCAGCCGGGGGCTGATCGAGAGATCGTCCTGGGCCGCGAGCAGTCCCTGGGTGCGGCCGAGCGACCCGGCGAGGACCGGGTCGAGCACCACTCCCCCCGCCGTCCACAGCTCGAGGTTGGCCACCGGCTCCCCGTACGGCGCCGCCGCGACGTCAGGGACGGGTCGGGTCGCGGTCAGCACGCCCTCGCTGGAGAAGGACAGCAGCAGCATCCGGCCCTCGGCGTCGGGGGCGAAGGCGCCCCAGCCCGCCGAGACCGGGTCGGGCGAGCGCCGCACCTCCCGGGTGACGGTGTCGACGAGCCACGAGGACGCGGCGCCCCGGGTGACCACGGTGCGCCCGTCGTGCGCCCAGCCCGCGTGCACCAGCGTCTCGTCCGGTACCGCGATGTCGGTGACCGACGCGTCGCGGACGTCGAGGACGACCACCTTGCGACGCTGCGCCACGACGACGCGGTGGCGCTCGTCGTCGATGGTGCGTGGTCCGAGCACCGGTCCCGCGTCGTCGCCCCACTCGCCCACCGGCCCGAGCAGCATCCCGGGCACGTGCAGATGGCGGGGCTCGCCGAGGGGGAGGTGCACCACGGGCTGGTAACCGCCCTGCGGGGCGTGGACCAGGAGCACGGCACGCACCGAGGCGTTCGTGCCCGGGACCCCGTCGGGCCCGAGGACGGGCAGCGGGCGCTCCGCACCGGTGTCCAGCACCGGGGGAAGCGCGAGGACCTCTGCGTCCGGGTAGGCGGGAAGCGACTCCTCGTCCGCCGGCGGTGGGGCCGCCGAGACGCGCAGGGCACCGACCAGCTGCTCGTCCAGCCGTCCCGCGGCCCCGGTCGCCGTGGCCGCCGGGGCGGTGGCCGCCTCGTCGCGGCGGACGAGCACCGTGGCAAGAGCGCCTGCGGCCGCCAGGCCGCCCGCACCGAGCAGCACCCGGCGCCGCACGGTCCGTCGCTCGGCCGCGGCCACCGCCCAGGCGCGGTCGGCGAGGTCGACCTCGGGCAGGTCCTCGCTCGCCAGTTCGAGCAGGTCGCGCAGCTCGGCGCTCATCGCACACCTCCGGGGTCGGGGTCCAGTCGGGGCACGGCCTGCCGGAGCCGGGCCAGCGCGTCGTGCGTCTGGCTCTTCACCGTGCCGACGCTGACGCCGAGGATGTCGGCCGTCTCCCGCTCGGAACGGTCCTCGAAGTACCGCAGCACGACGGTGGCGCGCTGGCGCGGGGTCAGGCCGTCGAGCGCGCGCAGGACGTCGAGCCGCCGCACGACGCGGTCGTCGGTGTCGTCCGCCGCCGGCTCCTCGGGGACCGGCTCGAGCCCGACCACCTCCCGCCGACGGCGGCGCCAGGACGAGACGGCGTCGTGGTAGAGGATCCGCCGGACGTAGGCGTCGGGCTGCTCCTCGCGCACCCGGTCCCAGTTGCGGGCGAGCTTGACGAGGGCGCCCTGGAGGAGGTCCTCGGCGAGGTGCGGGTCACCGCAGACGAGGAAGGCCGCACGGAGCAGCCGGCCCTGCCGGGCGCGGACGTAGTCGACGAAGTCGGGGTCGGCGGGCCACCCCTCGGCACTGCGCACCACGGGCCCACCTCCTCGGTCGACGACACTCCACTGTGTCAACGCCGGGCCCGGGATGAAAGGTTGGCGCGCGAGTGGCAAGGTGGTCGACCGGAGCCGGGTCCACGAGGGAGGAGAACACACGGTGCGGCAGTGGGAACACGTCTCACGGGAGTTCGCCCGCGCCTCCCTCGCCGCCGACGAGGTGCCGGCGGGCCCCGAACGGCTGCGGGCCCAGGAGGCCGTGCTCCGCACGGCGCTGGACCGCGCCTCCTTCGCCGAGGAGTTCGTCGCCCGCAACGACGTCGTCTCGGCCGTCCTCGACACCGACGACCCGGCGGTGGCCCTGCCCCACGTCACCTGGCTGCGTCGTGCCCTGACCGGGGCCCACGAGCTCGACGCCGAGGACCTCGACGCCGTCCTCTGGAAGCTCGACTGGGCCCTCGACGTCGTCGAGGAGGCGCCGGACGTGCCGCTCGAGCGGTGGCGCGAGGCCGTCGAGGACCTCGCGGTCGGCCACCGGGTGGCGGGCCGGAACGCGAGGCCGGTGCACGCGGCCCGGGCCCGGCTCGCCCACGCCACCGGTGACGCCGCCGCCCTCGCGGAGGCCGTCACCAGGTGGCGCACCGAGCCGCCCGACCCCGCCGACGACGCCTGCACGGCCTGCGAGGTCCACGAGCAGGCCGTGCTGCAGCGCCGGGCCGGGCCCACCGTGGTGCTCGACACCCTGGCCCCGGTGCTCGCCGGCGAGCTGCACTGCGACGCCGGCCCGGCCGCCTCCTTCGCGCTGGCGGCCGAGGCGCACGCACGCGCCGGCGACGTCGACGCCGCCGCGGACGCCTTCCGGCGCGCCTGGCACGGGGTCGCCGACGACCCCACCCGCGCCGACGAGGTGTCCGCCTGCCTGCGCGCCCTCGTGCGGATCGGCAACACCGACCGCGCGGTCGACCTGCTGCTCCCCCGCCTCGGGTGGCTCGACGCGCTCGACGACCCGGTGGCCCGGATGTGGTGGGCCGGCACGGCCGCCTGGGTGCTCCAGCGCGGGGCCCACCTCGGGCTGACGCCCGTCACGGTGGAGGGCCGGGAGACCGGCCGACGCGTCGCCGAGCTGGAGGCGGTGGCCGCCGACGAGGCGGTCGCCCTCGACGCCCGAGCCGGCTCCTCCGCCCTCGCCGACGAGCTCGCGCAGGCCCTGGACCCGACCGGCGTGGCGGACGAGCCGACGCTGCCGCCCACCCGCCTGCCGCCGGGGCCCGACCCCGCCGCCGCGCACCCCCTCGACGCACCGGGCGACACCGTGGCGCTGGCCGACGCCGTGGCCACCGCCGTCGCCACGCTCGACCACCGCGCCACCGCGCTGGTCCGGGCCTGGCGGGTGCAGCGGGAGTCCGCGCTGCCCGGCCTGGACGCCCCCGAGGAGTGGGCCGCCGCCGCGTTCCTCGACCGCCACGCCGCGCAGGACCTGCCCTACCCGGAGCGTCGACCGCTGCTCGAGTCCGCCCTCGCGCTCGCCGGGCGGGCCGGCGACGAGGTCGGGGCCGCCCGGGCCCGGTGCGACCTCACCGTCCTCGACGCCGCCGAGGCCGGGCAGCGGCTGCACTCGGCGGTGGCCCCTGAGGTGGCCGCGGCACGCCGCACCGCCCACGACGCGCTCAGCGACCTCGAGACGTGGGCCCCTCCCGAGGAGGCGGCCACGGCCTGGCGCCGGTTCGCGCACGACGCCTGGGCCCCCGACCCGCGGGCCGTGTGCCTCCACGCGGCCGAGCTCTACGCACGGGCCGGGCTGCCGGCGCGCCGGGCCCTGTGCGTCCTCGAGGCCGCCCTCGTCACCATCCCCCACGACCACGCGGCGGCGCGCGACCTCATCGACGAGGGCGAGCGCCTCGCCGGTGACGTCCCGCCGCTGCGGGCGCTCGCGCTCGACCTGCGCGCCCGCATCGCCCGGGTCGAGGGCGACCTGGAGGGTTCCGTCACCCTCCTCGAGGACGAGCAGGGACTGCGCGGCCTCGCGGACGAGGTCCGCGCCGGTGCGCTGTTCACGTGCTGCGACGTGCTCGTCGAGCTGGGCGCCTGGGAGCGTCTCGAGACGCGCGCCGCCGACGCCGTGGCCCTCGCGCTGCGGCTGCACGACCCGGTGGCCCTCGCGGTCGGGCAACGACTGCTCGGACTGGCGTGGCTCGAGGCCGGCCGCGCGGGCGAGGCGGCCGAGCTCCTCGAGGCGGCGCTCCCCGTCATCGACGAGCGCGTTCCCGCCCTCACCGGGCCCGCGGCCTGGGCGCTGGGCAACGCCTGCGTCGCGATCGGCCGGTGGGGCGCCGCCGAGTCGGCGTTCGCCGCCGCGGCCGCCGCCTTCACCGCCGCCCACCGGGCCGAGGAGGCCGCGCACTCCCACCTGCGGGCCGGCCACGCGGCGTGGGACGGCGACGAGCCGGAGGCGGCGGCCGAGCACTACGCCCTCGCGGCGGAGGCCGCCCGGGTGGCCGGCTCCCCCGTGGTGCTCGTCGAGGCCCGGCGCGGCGCGGCGGGGTTGCGCGCCGCCGCCGGGGACCTCGACGGCGCGCTCGCCGACCTCGACGCCGTGCTGGCCGAGGGCGAGCGGCTCGCCTCGGTGGTCCCGGGGCTCGAGTTCGACGCCGAGGAGCTGGAGCCCGACGTGCTCCGCGAGGGTGCCCTCATCCTCGCCCGCGCGGGCCGCACCGACGCCGCCGTCGAACGGCTCGCCAGGGCCGAGGAGCTCGTCGGCGGCGGGCACGAGGTCGTGCTGCGGGCCGAGGCGGCGATCGTCCTGGCCGAGGCCGACCGGCTCCCGGAGGCAGAACCGCGGCTGCGTCGCTCGATCACCGAGCTCGAGGCGGCCGGCCGCACCGAGGACCGGGTCCGGGCGGCCGGGGCGCTCGCGGCGGCCCTCGAGCGGGCGGGTCGCGCCGACGAGGCCCGACAGCTGTGGCAGGCCGCGGGGAGCCCCGTCACAGCCCCCACTGGCCCGTGAACCAGCTCCCCGCGGGTCCGACGCCGACGACGTCGGCCACCCGGTACAACAGCCCCTCCGGCACGTCCCAGAGGAGCACCCGGCGCTGCGGCTGGGTGCTGCCCCCTCCGTCGGCCAGCGACTCCACGAGCAGCCGGCCCCCACCCGCCCAGCGCAGCACGCGGTACCGGATCGCCATGCTGCCCGCCGGGAAGGAGGCGGCCAACAGGCGCACCGGTTCGCTCCCGTCGGCCCGGAGGGCCACGACGCCCTGCGAGCGCCCCACGTCGTCCTGGTACGGGCCGGGGAGGAAGGCGTGGGCGGCGGCCCAGCCGTCGTCCGTCGACGCCGTGTCCTCGAACGGGACGACCGCCGGACCGGGTACCGGCTGCTGGCCGGTCATCGCCCCGTCGTCGCCGTAGGTGCGCAACCGGGTGCCGGTGCCGTCCCACACCAGCTCGTGGCGCCCCGGGTGGACCGGTGCGTCGGCCCGCACCGCCGTGCCCGTGCGGGGGTCGACGAGCCAGGAGTCGTCCCGGCCTCGGGCGACGACGAGGCGGTCGGCGGGCGCCCATCCCGCGAGGTTCAGGGTTGGGTCGCGGACCCCGATGGACCCCCACGAGCCGCGGGCCACCTCGCCGACCACGACCGCGCCGGGCGACGGCAGCACGACCCTGCCGCGGTCGGCGCTGATGGTGCGCGGAGCGACGACGTTGCCCGCGGGGTCCGGTCCGGCGTCGACCCGTGCCGGGATCGACCACCTCACCGCACCTCCGTCCGGGCCGACCGTCTGCACGACCGGCGTGTACGCGCCGCGGTCGAGGTGCGCCAGGTAGACCGCGAGCACCGGGGCGGCGACACCGCCCCGCGGCAGCGGCTCGACGGCCCCCGGCTCCCCCGGTCCGACCGGATCGGGGACCCCGAGCGCGCCGCGGCCGGGGGCGAGCGGCAGGGTCCCCTCCTGGGCCGGGGTCGGCGCGAGCATCACCTGCACCCCGGCGAGCGACGTGGACCGCAGCACCGGGCTGCCGGGTGCCGCCTCCTCGCGCTCCGGCTCGCGCCCCGCCCACCGGGCCGCGACCGTCGCTGCGGCGGCACCGGCGACGACGCCACCGGCGACGAGCAGGCTGCGCCTGCGCACCGCCGCCCGCCCCTCGCGGGCCCGGCGGGCCGCGGACTCCACGAGGTCCGGTACCGGCAGGTCCTCGACCGCCGAGGAGAGCAGCCGGCGGACGGCCGGCCCGTCGGCGCGGCCGGCGCGCAGGTTCTCACCGGGCAGCGTGGTGCCGAGCGCCGCCAGCGCGTCCCGCGCCTCGGCCCGGACGGTCTGCGGCAGCAACCGCAGCGATCTCGCGGCCTCCCCCACCGTGGCGCCGTCGAGGGCGAGCAGGCACAGCACCGCACGCTGCCTGGGGCTCAGCCGGCCCAGGGCCCGGGCCACCTCGCCGCGGCGCTGTTCCTCCTCCGGGCTCCGCGAGCCGCGGGCCCAGTCGCGCTCCGCGGTCGCCTCCACCGGTGCGGGGGTGGTCGCCCCACCCGGGCCGGCCCGCTCGGCGTCGGCCACCGCGGCCCGGTAGAGATTGCGCCGCACCTCGGCGGCGGGGGACTCGTCGGCGGCCTGCGCCCAGCGCCGCCCCACGCCGACGAGCGCGTCCTCGACGAGCTCCTCGGCCCGGGCCGGGTCGCCTCGCACGAGCACGGCGACCCGCAGCAGGGCATCCTCCTCGCGCCGGACGAAGCCCCCGAAGTCGGCGCCCTCGACCCAGGTGTCGGTGCTCGCCACGGACCACCTCCTCCTCGCCGGCCGGACACCTCCACGGTGTCACCGGGCGTGGCCAGAGGGAAGGGCCGGCCCGGGGAGGCCGGTCACGTCCGGCGGCGGACCCGGATCCGCTCGATGTGGTGCCGGTCCACCTCGACGACCTCCAGCTCGTGCTCACCGGCCGCGACCGTGTCACCGACCGCCGCGATCCGCCCGAGACGGGCCAGGACGTAGCCGGCCACCGTCTCGTAGGACCCCTCGTCGGGCAGCCGCACCCCCACCTCGTCGTGGAAGTCCTCGAGGTTGAGGCCCGCGTCGACGACGACGTCGCCGTCCGCTCCCACCCCCGGTGCGCCGGAGGGCTCGTCGTGCTCGTCCCGGATCTCCCCGACGAGCTCCTCGACGATGTCCTCGAGGGTGACGATCCCGTCGGTCCCGCCGTACTCGTCGATGACGGCGGCGATGTGGACCCGTTGCCTGCGCATCATGGTCAGCGAGGGCAGCACCTTGTTCGTCGGCGGCAGGACGAGGATGGGTCGCAGCACGTCGTCGACCCGGTCGGTGGGACGTCCCTCGTACAGGTCGCGGACGTGGACGAAGCCCCGCACGTCGTCGAAGTCGGTGCCGATGACCGGGTACCTGGAGTAGGGCAGGCCCCGGACCTGCTCCAGGGCCTCGGCGACGGTGCGGCCCGCGCCGAGGAAGACGACGTCGTGCCGGGGCCGCATCACCTCGGCCACCGAGCGGTCGAAGGTGTCGAACACGTCACGGAGCACGGCCCGCTCGTGCCTCGGCAGGGCCTCGTGGGAGAGGACCAACCGCCGCACCTCCTCGTCCGACATCTGCTCACCGGTGGCCTTCGGGTCGCCGCCCAGCAGGCGGACGACGGCGTCGGTGGACCTGGACAGCAGCCAGATGACCGGCCGCACGAACGTCGCGAACCGGTCGACCGCCGGCGCCACCGCCAGGGCGACGCCCGAGGAGCGCTGCAGCGCCAGCCGCTTGGGCACCAGCTCCCCGAGCACGAGGGACAGGTAGGCGATCATGAGGGTGAGCACGACGAGGGCGACGGCCTCGGCGGTGCCCGGCGGCAGGCCCAGGCCGACGAGCACCGGCGTGAGGCTCGGCGCGATCGTGGAGGCGCCGAACGCCGCCGAGAGGAACCCGGCCAGGGTGACCCCGATCTGCACCGCGGCGAGGAACCGGTTGGGGTCGCGGGCGACGGCCGCGACCCGGGCGCCGCGGGCGCCACGCTCGGCCAGCTGGTCGACCTGGCTCTGCCGCAGCGACACGAGGGCGATCTCGGTGCCGGCGAAGACGCCACCGACGAGCACGAACACCACGACCAGCCCGATGTCGAGGAGCAGGCCGTCACCCATGGCCGCACCGTGGGTCGGCGACGGGCCGGCGCGGGGGCGGTCGCACGGGAGTCAGCAGCCGACCAGCCGCTGGGCCAGGTAGCCCTCCACCTGGTCGAGCGCCACCCGATCCTGGGTCATCGCGTCACGCTCCCGGACCGTGACCGCGTGGTCCTCGAGGGTGTCGAAGTCGACGGTGATGCAGAACGGCGTGCCGATCTCGTCCTGGCGGCGGTACCGGCGGCCGATGGCGCCGGCGTCGTCGAAGTCGACGTTCCAGTGCCGCCGCAGGGTCGCCGCGAGGTCGCGGGCCTTCGGGGAGAGGTCGGCGCCCCGCGACAGCGGCAGGACGGCCGCCTTGACCGGCGCGAGCCGCGGGTCGAGCCGGAGCACGGTGCGCTTGTCGACCCCGCCCTTGGTGTTCGGCGCCTCGTCCTCGGTGTACGCGTCGACGAGGAAGGTCATCAGGCTCCGCGAGAGGCCCGCGGCCGGCTCGATGACGTAGGGCGTGTACCGCTCGCCGGTGCCCTGGTCGAAGTAGGCGAGGTCGGTGCCGGAGTGCTGCGAGTGGGTGGTGAGGTCGAAGTCGGTGCGGTTGGCGATGCCCTCGAGCTCACCCCACTCGCTGCCCGCGAAGCCGAACCGGTACTCGATGTCGACGGTGCGCTTGCTGTAGTGCGACAGCTTCTCCTGCGGGTGCTCGTAGTGCCGCAGGTTCTCGGAGCGGATGCCGAGGTCGGTGTACCAGCGGGTCCGCTCGTCGATCCAGTACTGGTGCCACTCCTCGTCCTCGCCCGGGGCGACGAAGTACTCCATCTCCATCTGCTCGAACTCACGGGTGCGGAAGATGAAGTTGCCCGGGGTGATCTCGTTGCGGAAGCTCTTGCCGGTCTGGGCGATGCCGAACGGGGGCTTGCGGCGGGAGGCCTGCATGACGTTGAGGAAGTTGATGAAGATGCCCTGCGCGGTCTCGGGTCGCAGGTAGTGCAGCCCGGACTCGTCCTCGATGACGCCGAGGTAGGTCTTGAGCATCATGTTGAACTCCCGCGGCTCGGTCCACCGGCCGCGGGTGCCGCAGTTCGGGCACGCGATCTCGTCGAGGGCGACGGAGTCGGGGTGCACCTCCTTGCCCTTCCTCGCCTCCCGGTCGGCGATCGCCTCCTGCATGTGGTCGACGCGGAAGCGCTTGTGGCAGGACTGGCACTCGGTGAGCGGGTCGGTGAACTCGCCGACGTGCCCGGACGCGACCCAGGTCTGCCGGGGCAGGATGATCGAGGAGTCGAGGCCGACGACGTCCTCGCGGGCGGTGACCATCGACCTCCACCACTGCCGCTTGATGTTCTCCTTCAGCTCGACGCCCAGCGGGCCGTAGTCCCAGGCCGAGCGGGTTCCCCCGTAGATCTCGCCGCACGGGAAGACGAAGCCCCGCCGCTTGGCGAGGTTGACGACGGTGTCGACGACGGAGGTGGGGGCTGCCATGCGCGCAAGGCTAGCCACCCGGCCACGGCCGGGCCGAACCGGTTACCGCGGGGCCCCGTACCCTTGGGCACCGTGTCCAGCATGCGTGAGTCCTTCGAGCGCGCCAGCCTGCCGGCGGTCCGCTACCTGAGCGGGCTGCCGAGGGTGGTCCCGTTCCTCGTCGTCCTCGGCCTCGTGGTCGTCGGCATCTTCCTGCCGTCGCCGGGGTGGCTGCTCATCGCGGTGGCGGCCCTCCTCCTCGCCTGGATCCTCGCCCTGGCGTGGCCGCGACTCACCCTGCCCGAGAGGCTGATGCGGCTGGCGGTCGTCGCGATCATCACGGCGATCGCGGTCACCGAGGCGTTCCCCCGCACCTGACCCCAGTTTGACAATGATTCTCATTTGAGTTGAGAATCGTTGTCATGAAGCGTCCCGCCGTCCTCGCCGCCGTCGCCGTCGCCTCGCTCCTCGCCGGGTGCGGTACCGGCGACGACGCGGGCCCGGGCTCGGACCGGCTCCGGGTGACCGCCTCCTTCTACCCCCTGCAGTGGGCCACCGAGCGGATCGGGGGTGACCTCGTCGACGTGGCCGCCCTGACCCCGCCGGGCGCCGAGCCGCACGACCTCGAGCTGACCCCCAAGCAGGTGGCGGGGCTCTCCGGGTCCGACGTCGTCGTCTACCTCGCCGGCTTCCAGCCGGCGGTGGACGACGCGGTGGCACAGCAGGCCCCGGAGGCCGCGTTCGACGTCGCGCCGGTCGCCGACCTCACCATCGCCGGCGCGGACGACCACGCCGAGGAGGGCGCCGGGCACACCGACGACGAGGGGCACGACGCCGCGGACCCGCACTTCTGGCTCGACCCGGTGCGCTTCCAGGACGTCGCCCGGGCGATCGCGGACCGCCTCGCCGAGGCCGACCCGGACAACGCCGAGGCCTACCGCACCAACGCCACCGCCCTGGTCGGCGAGCTGGCGGACCTGGACGAGGAGTTCGAGGCCGGGCTCGCGCAGTGCGACCAGGACCAGCTCGTCACCGCCCACACCGCCTTCGCCTACCTCGCGGACCGCTACGGGTTCAGCCAGGAGGGCATCGCCGGCATCAGCCCGGACGCCGAGCCGGACGCGGCGGCGCTGCGCGACCTCACCGAGCTCGTCCGCGAGCACGGGGTCACGACCGTGTACACCGAGACCTTGGCCAGCCCGGCCCTCGCCGAGACCGTCGCCCGTGAGACGGGCGCGCAGGTAGCCGTGCTCGACCCGGTCGAGGGACTGAGCGACGCCTCGGCCGGTGACGACTACCTTGAGGTGATGCGCAGCAACCTCGAGACGCTCCGCGCGGGTCAGCAGTGCCGGTGACCGCGTCCCGCTCGCCGCTGCTCGAGCTGCACGGCGCCTCCTTCGGGTACGGCGACCGCCGGGTCGTCGACCGGGTCGACCTCACGGTGCGCCGAGGTGACGTCGTGGCGCTGCTCGGCCCCAACGGGTGCGGGAAGTCCACCCTGGTGCGGGGGGTGCTCGGCCTCGTGGACCAGCAGGGTGGCCGGGTGGGGATCCTCGGCGTGCCCCGCGACGAGTTCCGGGACCACACCAAGCTCGGCTACGTGCCGCAGCACCACACGCTCTCGTCGTCGGTCCGCGCCACGGTGACCGAGGTCGTCGAGGTCGGACGGCTTCCGCACCGCCCGTGGTGGCGACCCCGGACCCGGGAGGACCGGGATGTCGTCGCGCAGGCCATCGCCGCCGTGGGTCTCGCCGACCGTGCGCACGAGGAGGTCGCCCGGCTTTCCGGAGGCCAGCAGCGGCGGGTCCTCATCGCCCGGGCCCTGGCCGGCCGGCCGGAGGTGCTCGTCATGGACGAGCCCACCGCGGGCGTCGACGCGGCCAGCCAGGAGGCCCTCGCCGAGGTGCTCGGGCGCCTGGCGCGGGGCGGGACGTCCATGGTCGTCGTCACGCACGAGCTCGACGCGTTGCGCGACCTCGTCACCCGGGTGGTGTGCATGGACACCGGGCACGTCGACTTCGCGGGCACCCCCGAGGAGTACGCGGTGCACGTCGCCGGCCACCGGGCCGGGAGCGGGCACCACCACGACTCCCCCGCCGGACCGGCCACCGGCGACGGCCTGCGCGGACCGGACCCGCTCGACTGGCTGGCCGGAGGGGGCAGCGATGGGTGAGATCCTCGCGCTCGAGTTCATGCGCCAGGCCCTGCTCGCCGCGTTGCTCGCCGGTGTCGCCGCGCCCCTGGTCGGGGTCTTCCTCGTGCAGCGCCGGATGTCCCTGATCGGGGACGGGATGGGTCACGTCGCCCTCGCCGGTGTGGCGGTCGGGCTGCTCACCGGCCAGGCCCCGGTGCTCACCGCGCTCGTCGCCGCCGTGCTCGCCGGTGTCGCCATCGAGCTGATCCGGTCGTCCGGGCGGACCAGTGGTGACATCGCCCTCGCCGTGATGTTCTACGGCGGTATCGCCCTCGGTGTCGTCCTCATCGCCCGCTCGAGCCGCTCCAGCCCCGCGAACCTCACCGCGTACCTCTTCGGCGCCATCCTCACGACGAGCCGGGACGACCTCGTGGTCCTGGCGGCACTCACCGCCGTCGTGCTCGCCGTCACCCTCCTCCTGCGCCAGCGCTTCTTCGCCGTGGCGAACGACGAGGAGTATGCCCGCGCCATGGGCCTTCCGGTGCTCCGCTACAACCTGGTCCTGTCGGCGCTCACCGCGGTGACGATCGTCGTCTCGATGCGCGTCGTGGGACTGCTCCTCATCAGCGCCCTGATGATCATCCCGAACGCCACCGCGCAGCTCCTGGGTCGCAGCTTCCGGTCCAGCCTGTGGTGGGCGGTCGGCATCGGGGTCACCTCCAGCGTCGGTGGCGTGCTGCTCTCGTACGAGGCCGAGACCCCGTCGGGTGGCACCATCGTGCTCGTCGCCATCGCGGGGTTCCTCCTCGTCAGCGCGGCGGAGTCGGTCCGCGGCCGCCTGCGCCGGGCCGCCCACGCCCGGGCCGAGGTGCACGCCCACGAGCACGGGCCCGGCTGCGGGCACGAGGCCGTCACCCACGGGGACCACGTGGACTACCTCCACGACGGCCATCGGCACGCCCCCCACGAGGGGCACTACGACGAGCACGGTGAGCACGCGTCGACGGAGGCGGAGGCCCGGTGAGCGCCGGCCAGCCCGAACGCCGCCCCACCCGCCAGCGGCTCGCGCTCGCCGAGGCCCTCGCGGGTGCCGAGGAGTTCCGCTCCGCGCAGGACATCCACGCCGGGCTCGCCGCCCGCGGGCACCGGGTGGGCCTGGCCACCGTGTACCGCAACCTGCAGGCCATGGCCGCCGACGGCGAGGTCGACGTCATCCGCAGCCCCGACGGCGAGGCGGTCTACCGGGCGTGCACCACGGACACCCACCACCACCACGTGGTGTGCCGCTCCTGCGGCCTGACCGTCGAGGTGACCGGTGACGCCGTGGAGCGCTGGGCCGAGGCGGTGGCGGCCGAGCACGGGTTCAGCCAGGTGCGGCACACCGTCGAGGTCGAGGGGCTGTGCGCGCGCTGCGCGAGTGACGGGTCGAAGGTCGCGGGCGCGTCCGGGGCGCCTCGGTCCGACCCCGGTCAGGGCACGGACCGCGTGGCGCCCCGGGGCGTGAGCGTCGCCGCGAGCTCGGCGCGCGAGTGCACCCCGAGGTAGTCGTAGACCCGCTGCAGGTGGTTCTCCACGGTCCGCCGGGAGACGACGAGGGCGTCTGCGACCTCGGTCGAGCTCGCGCCGGCGACCACCCGGCCCGCGACGTCGCGCTGAGCCCCGCCCTCAGAAGGCACTGACCGGGCCGTGCGCGCGCTGCGGACGACTGAGGGCGCGCACCATCGCCGTCTGGCCGTGCCGGTCGGCGGCCACCGCTGCGAGCAGGCCCAGCACGGCGTACCCCGTCTGCGTGGGGAACTGCGGGGTCGGCACCCCGATGCTCGCCGCAAGGTCGTCGGCGTGGACGAGGATCTCCATTGCCCGGGTCAGCAGCAGGTCGGACGCGGTGAGCGACCACCCCTGCCAGGGGATGAGCCCCCCTCAGAAGGCACTGACCGTGGCGTACACGCGTTGAGGACGGACTGAGGGTACGCAACATCGGCGTCTCCGCGTGCGCCCTCTGGCCACAGCCACAGCCGGGTTCCAGCACGGCGTGGCCACCACCTCGTCGTCGCCTGTGAGGGTGCTGCAGCGGTCGGCGCCGTCCTATGCCACGCCCCAACGCCTCGCCGGCGACCAGAGCGCGGCCTCGGTTCTGTGTCGCCGGGTCCGCACGGCGAGACGGGACGCGGGGAAGGCGTGTCCTCGTTCTGCTCGAGCGCTGCACGGTGTCGGGGTCGCGCGTGCCGGCAGCCGGGGCGGGACGGGCACCCGGGGAAGCGCGTCGGCGTCGGTCGTCGAGCTGCGTGGCGTCAGGGCGCCTGGCAGTGGAGCAGGGCGGCCGGGGCATCAGCGGCGCCCTGCCGGATAGGTCCGGTGCTCGGCCTCGTCGTCGGCCCAGCTCGCGCACCCGCGCGCGAGCCCGGTGTGGACCCACGCCGCGCGTCGGTAGTGCTCCTGGACCGGGATCGCCTCCGCGTCATTCGGCGGGGCCGACAGCAGCCGGACCGCGGTGCGCGCCTGGCCCGCCAGGTGCGCCGCGAGCCCGCCCACCGACATCCCCGCGCAGGCGCTCTCCTCGTGCCACCGGCGGGCGACCGCGGGGTCGCGGACGAGGGTCGGCGGCGATCCGGGCGCCACTGCGTCGACGACGACGGGACGCGCTACGAGGTACGCGGGAACAGCCTGGAACGTGTCGACCTGGTCGGGGAGAAGGAGCCGGGGCATCCAGATGAACCTGGCGGTCATGGCCCGCTACGTGCCGTGCGCCGACGGCCCGGTCCGTCGGCGCATCGACGGCGCCGCCGTAGCGACGCTCGCGGTCGACGTAGCTCTCGATGGCCGCCCAGAGGTCGCGGCGGTCGTAGTCGGGCCAGAGCCGGTCCTGGAAGACCATCTCCGCGTACGCGCTCTGCCAGAGCAGGAAGTTGCTGGTGCGCTGCTCGCCCGAGGACCGCACGAACAGGTCGACGTCGGGCATGTCGGGCTCCGGCAGGTACGCGCGCGATGGTGCGCTCGTCGACGGCCGAGGCCTTGAGCCGGCCACGGGCGACGTCCTCGGCGATGTGCCGCGCGGCGTCGCCGATCTCGGCACGACCCCCGTAGTTGACGCAGAAGTACAGGGTGAGCCCGGTGTTGTCGCTGGTGAGCCGCTGCGCCGTCTCCAGCTCCTTGATGACCGAGCCCCACAGCCGCGGCCGCCGGCCCACCCAGCGCATCCGGACCCCCCACTCGTGGAGCTGGTCGCGACGGCGGCGGATGACGTCGCGGTTGAACCCCATGAGGAAGCGCACCTCGTCCCGGCTGCGCTTCCAGTTCTCGGTCGAGAACGCGTAGGCCGACAGGTGGGTCAGGCCAACCTCGATGGCGCCGGCGACGACGTCGAGCAGGGCCGCCTCACCCGCCTCGTGGCCCCTGGTGCGGGGCAGACCCCGCTGGTTGGCCCAGCGACCGTTGCCGTCCATGACGACGGCGACGTGGCGCGGCATCCTCGAGGCGGGGACGGCCGGCGGCCGGGCACCACTGGGGTGCGGGAACGGCGGCGGGTAGGGCTGCGGCGCGCTCACCGCTCCACCATACGAAGGCTGCGGATGCCGCGCTCGAGGTGCCACTGGAGGAACGCGGCCGTGAGCCCGCTGCCCTCGCGGCGGTGCCGGTCGTCGGAGCCGTCGGCGAGGAGCCAGTCGCCGGCGAGCAGGGCCGCGAGCAGCCGCAGCGTCTGGGGCGCCGGCGCGGCCGATCCGGGCGGGCGGCACACGGGGCAGACGACCCCGCCGGCCGCGACGTGGAAGGCCCGGTGCGGGCCCGGGGCGCCGCACTTGGCGCAGTCCTGGAAGCTGGGAGCGTAGCCGCCCACGGCCATCGCCCGCAGGAGGTAGGCGTCGAGGACGAGACCGGCGTCGTGGTCGCGCTGGGCGAGGGAGCGCAGCGCCCCGGAGAGGAGGAGGTACTGCTGGAGGGCCGGTTCGCGCTCCTCGGTGAGGCGGCCGCAGGTCTCGAGCACGGCGGTGGCGGCCGTCCACGCCCGGTAGTCGCGGGCGATCACCTCACCCCACGGGTCGATCGTCTCGGCCTGGGTGACGGTGTCGAGGCTGCGGCCCTCGTAGCACTGGACGTCGACGTGCATCCCCGGCTCCAGGCGCGCACCGAAGCGTGACCTCGTGCGGCGAACGCCCTTGCCGACGACGCGCAGCTTGCCCAGCCGACGGGAGAGGACGGTGACGATGCGGTCGGCCTCACCCAGCTTGTGGGTGCGCAGGACGATGGCCTCGTCGCGGTAGAGGGGCACCGCACCATTGTCGGCCCACCCGCCGACATCGGCGGGAGGTGGTCGCTCAGCCCGGCGGGTCGAGCGCGTGGTGGGTCCACAGGTGCACCACCGCCAGCGACCGGTGCGGCCGCCAGCCCTCGGCGAGGCGACTCGCCTCCCGGACGCTCACGCCACCCAGGGCACGGCGCAGCACCAGGTCGCCGGGCAGGAAGACGTCGGGGTCGCCCAGGCAGCGCAGCGCGACGAGGTCGGCGGTCCAGGGGCCCACGCCCGGCAGGGCCAGCAGCGACTCACGGACCAGGCCGCGCCGGTCGGGGTCGTCGGTGCGTCCGAGGACGAGACCGCCGGCGACGGCCCGGGCGAGGGCGACGACGGCCACCGCGCGGGCACCGGTGACCCCCACGTCGCGCTGGAGTGGCCGGGAGTCGAGGCCGGCGAGCACCTCGGCGGCCGGTGCCACCCGCTCCGGTCCCTCGCCCTCGCCGTGGGCGGCGACGAGCCGGCCGGCGAACCGGCGGCCCGCCGCCACCGACACGTGCTGACCGAGGACGACGCCCACCGCCGTCTCGAACGGGTCCGGGGCACCCGGCACCCGCACGTGCGGCCGGGCCCGCACCAGGGGGCCGAGCACGGGGTCGTCCCGCAGCGCCACCACGCCGGCGGCGGGGTCGAGGTGCAGACCCAGCCAGCGCCGGGCGGTCGCGAGCGCGGCCGGAACGTCTCCGCCGGCGGCGGCCAGCCGCACCGGCCCGCCGTCGACGGGGAGGCGCACCTCGAGAGTCGACGTGCCCCCGCTCGTGCGCACCGCACGGTGGTGCCCGGTGGAGCCGTCCGGGTGGTGCTCCACCCGGTCCAGACCAGGCACCGAGTGGTCCGTCAGCCAGGCGCGCAGGGCGGGCACGTCGACCGGCGCGTCGACGAACTCCTCCCGCGCCCGAGGGGCGCAACCCCTCGCCCCGGCCTCGCTCATCCCCACATCCAAGCGCAGCCACGGGCCCGGCCCTACGCTCGCGCCATGGCGGACGCGTCGTTCTTCGAGCCCTTCCCGGAGCCGTCGGAGGTGGAGGAGCCACCCGAGGTCGACCTTCCGTGGATGCCGCCCCAGCACGCCGTGGGGGTGGTCCTGCCCCTCGACGTCGAGGTCCACCGGGGGCGCGACGTCGTCGTACGGGTCACGCACGCCACCGTGTACCGCCGCGGCGTGGAGCTGCACGTGACGACCTGGCTGCGGCCGGGAGCACCACGCCGTCCGGGCCGGTTCGACTGGCCCGGCGCCGAGCCCCGGTGCGGCGTGCGGCTCGAGGACGGCACCCGGATCGGCCACGACCCCCGCGCCGAGCACCCCGGCGAGGGCGGCGGCGACGGGGTCGCCTGGGTGATGACCCGAGGAGAGGGAGGTGCGCTCCGGTGGCGGCAGTCGTGGTGGCTCCACCCGATCCCGGGGGGAGACCGTCTCGACCTCGTCGTCGCGTGGGAACACGGCGGGGGTGCCGGAGTCCAGCGCGACGCTCGACCTCGCCGCCCTCCGCGCCGCCACGCAGCGGGAGGAGGTGCTGTGGGACCCTCCGCCGGCACCCGAGGACCTCGGCGTCGGGTGGTTCGGGTACGCATCGCCGCCCGGGGCCACGTACCGCACGAGCGGCGCGCGCCGGCCACGACCCGGACGGCGGTCGGTCCCCCGAGGAGCCCTGAGCGCACGTCAGCGAAAGGCGTCCGACCCCAGTTCCGTGCGCCCCGCCTCGATGGCGTCGAGGACCGCCTCGGCCACGGCCGCCGGCTCCAGGCCCTGCGGCAACCGGGGCGCCTCGCCGGCGAGCGGCCGCGTCGCGAGCCCGGTCTCGGTGTGGGGTGGGCGCACGTCGAGCACGTCGACCCCGGTCCGGCGCAGCTCCTTGTGGAGGGCCCGGTCCGCGGCGGTCAGCGCCGCCTTGCACGCCGAGTAGGCGGCCATCCCCGCCATCGGCCGCTCCGCGACGACGGCGCTGAGGTTGGCGAGGAAGCCACCGCTCTCGCGCAGGGCCGGCAGCACCCGCCGGGCGAGGAACAGCGGCCCGACCACGTTGGTGAGGAACAGCTCCTCCACCACGGCGTCGTCGGTGTCGACGAGGGGCCCGAAGGCGACCACTCCCGCGGCGTTGACGACACCGTCGAGCCGGCCGTGACCGCCGTTCGCCGCGTCGACCACCCGGTCCCCCAGGGTGGCGTCGCCGAGATCACCGACGACCACCTCGGCCCCCTCGACCACCCCCTCCAGCCGGGTCCGGTTCCGCCCGACGAGGAGGAGGTGCGCACCGCGTGCCGCCGCGCCGCGGGCCACGAGGGACCCGAGCGCTCCGGATGCTCCGACCACGGCGACGACCGCGCCGTCCAGGGGGTGTTCGCTCATGGAGCCACCGAACGCCATCGGCGCCCGTCGTGGCGCGGAGCCGACCGCAGCGCCCTGGTCGCGTCGAAGGTCTGGACAGGAGTTCGATTCCTGGCTACGGTGCGGGGATGACCGTGCTCCAGGGGTCCCTGCTCGACCTGGCCGACGGCATCGAGGCCCGCCCCCTCGGCGGGGCGGTCCAGCGCACGGTGCTCTCCCACGGGGCCTGGGTCGACCGGCGGGCGGCCTGGGTCGGCGGCGCCGACGACCTCTTCGAGATCCTGCGCCGCGAGGTGCCGTGGTACGCCGAACGCCGCCAGATGTACGAGAACGTCGTCGACGTCCCCCGGCTGCTGAAGTTCTACGGCGAGGGTGAGCCACTCCCCCACGCCGTCCTCGACGAGTGCCGTGCGGCCCTCTCGGCGCACTACGCGGAGGAGCTGGGGAGCCCTTCGTCACCGCCGGGATGTGCCTCTACCGCGACGGCCGCGACTCGGTGGCCTGGCACGGCGACCGCATCGGCCGCAGCAGTGGCGAGGACACCGTGGTCGCCATCCTGTCCGTCGGCGCGCCCCGCGACCTGCTGCTCCGGCCCCGCGAGGGTGGCCATTCGATCCGGGTCCCCGCGGGCCACGGCGACCTGGTCGTCATGGGCGGGTCCTGCCAGCGCACCTGGGACCACTGCGTGCCCAAGACGGCGAAGCCGGTGGGCCCGCGGATCAGCATCCAGTTCCGCGTGCGCGGCGTGCGCTGAGCGGCCCCGGGCACCGGTCAGGGACGGGTCGCGACGTAGACCAGGAAGTCGTCCCAGGGCGTCGGCTCGCGCTCCTCGTACCCGCCCTCCAGGCGCACGTCCACGAAACCTGCCTGCTCGAGCATCAGCACGATCTCGCCGGCGAAGTACGGGTTGACCGTCAGCCGGTGGCGCTCCTCCGCGACGAGCACGCCGTCGCGCCACTGCCGGGCGCGGATCTCCCAGGCCTCCTGCTGCGCCACCGGGTCCAGCGCACACATCCGTGCCGCCAGCGCGTACTCGCAGCCGTCGGGCCCGGTCCGGCGGTCCTCCGGTGGCTCGTCGGCTTCGGGGAGGTCCGGGGAGCTGCGCTCGGCCCAGAACCTCCATCGCGCGGGGTCCGCGTACGGGACCTCGTTGTCGAGCACCAGGGTGCCTCCGGGCTCGAGGTGCTCGAGGATGCGACGCAGGGCCTGCGCGTCCTGGCTGCGTGTCGAGCCCAGGCCCAGGCCCCCGCAGACGTAGACGGTGCGATACCGGCGGGGCAGGTCGAGCGCGTGCATCGGCTGGCACCAGATCCGGGGCGACCGGCCGGCGCGGCGAGCCGCCTCGGTGCACAGCGCCACCATGTCCGGTGACACGTCGACCCCGTCGACGTCGAGCCCCGCCTCTACGTACGGCACGAGCAGTCGCCCGGCGCCGCAGGCGACGTCGAGCGCGGGTTGTCCGGCCTCGACGAACCGGCGGAAGTACGTGACCTCCGGGCCGGAGTGACGGAAGTAGGCCCACCACCGGGCGACGAGGCCACGGTGCCAGCTGTCGGGCTCCACCGGCGGCACCGGTCAGCCCCGGACCGCGGCGACCCGGAAATCGACCACCCGACGCACCAGGTCGGTCGGCAGCGGCTCGGTGTGCGGGAAGCGCACCGAGCCCTTCCCCTGCTGGTAGCGGGAGAACTCCTCCGCGAAGGCCTCGTGCCCGTTGGGTGTCGCGTAGAAGCCGATGTGCCCGTCGTAGCCCGCGAAGTAGACCAGCGGCCTGCCGTCGAGCTTGTACGCGGGCATGCCGTACGCCATCCCCTCGACGGCGTCGGGCGCACTCCTCCTCACCACCTCGCGCATCGTGTCGAGGCGAGCCCGCACCTCGCCGCCGAACCCCGCCAGGTAGTCGTCGACCGTCGCGACCATGGTGGCACCTCCCGGGTGGTTCGCGACGCACCTGCGCGCGTCCCCCCAGACCCTCCCACGACTGCGGGGCTCACCGCTCGTCAGCGCGAGAGCTGCAGGGGTGCCTGCCTCACCGCTCCGCCCAGCCGCGCACGCCGCTCGACGCGACCGACCGGGCGGCCAGCGCCACCGCGCGCTCGAGGGCGCCGGGAAGGTTTCCGGTGCCCTCCCGGGCCACCTCGGCCAGCAGGGCGCCGTGGAGCACGTCGCCCGCCCCCAGGGTGTCGACCACGTCGGCCTCGGGCACCGGCACCTCGCCCGACGCGCCGTCCGCGCCGGCCCAGCGCACCGGCCGCTCGCCACCGGTCCGTGCCGCCCACCAGGGCCCGAGGCGGAGGACGGGGGTGAGCCCGTCCCCGTGTCGCCCGCCGCCGTCCGGGACCGTGAAGGCGGCGGAGACCACGGCGACGTCGACGTGCTTCATCAGCGCCTCCAGCCCCGGCTTCCACGAGCCGCCATCGAGGATGACGGGCACCTCACGCCGGCGCGCCTCCTCGGCCACGGCCACCGCCACCGGGAGGTGGTGCCCGTCGACGAGGACGGCGGAGACGTCGTCGAGCCACTCCTCCACCCGTCGCCGCGAGTGGTCCTGGTAGTCGACGGTTCCCACCGCGTTGCGCGAGACCACGGCCCGCGACCCCGTCGACCGGGTCACGAGCACCGACGACACCGGCGGCTCGAACCCGGGTGGTGCGAGGTCGGTGAGGGCGACCCCGCAGGACGCGTAGTCGCGGGCGACGACGGCCGCGAGCGGGCCGTGGCCGACCGCGCTGACCAGCCGGGTGCCGACGCCGAGCAGGGACGAGGTCAGCGCCGCGTTGAGACCGGGGCCGCCGGCCGACACCGTCGTCGCGTGTGCCACCACCTTCTCGTCCTCGCCCGGGACCGCGTCGACCACGTGGACGACGTCGACGGTGGCCAGCCCGCAGACGAGCGCGCCCCCGGGAGCCGCGGGCCCCGAGCCGGCCGTCACACCGCGGCCACCGCGTCGCGCTCGGCCCGGTTGAGCGCCGAGAGGATGGCCCGCAGCGAGGCCTTGACGATCGACTCGTGCAGCCCGACCCCCCAGAGCACGCGGTCGCCCACCGCGCACTCGACGTAGGCCGCGGCGCGGGCGTCGCCGCCGGCGGACAGCGCGTGCTCGTGGTAGTCGAGCACGCGCACGTCGATGCCGAGCGGCGTCAGCGCGTCGAGGAACGCGGCGATGGGGCCGTTGCCGCGGCCGAAGATCTCGGTCTCCTTGCCGTCGACGAGGATCACCGACTCGATGTGGTCCAGGCCGTCGTCGTGCCCGGTGATCGTCGAGCGCACCGGCGAGAACCGGCCCCAGCGGCGCTCCTCGTCGGCCGAGTGCAGGTACTCGTCGGAGAACATCTCCCAGATCTGCTCGGCCGACAGCTCGCCGCCGTCGCGGTCCGTGCGCGCCTGGACGACGTGGCTGTACTCCACCTGGAGGCGGCGCGGGAGGTCGAGCCCGTGCTCGGCCTTGAGCAGGTAGGACACCCCGCCCTTCCCGGACTGGCTGTTGACGCGAACCACGGCCTCGTAGGAGCGGCCGATGTCGTGCGGGTCGATGGGCAGGTAGGGCACCCCCCAGTCGATGTCGTCGACGCCCACCCCACGGGCCGAGGAGCGCCGCTCCATGTCCTCGAAGCCCTTCTTGATGGCGTCCTGGTGCGAGCCGGAGAAGGCCGTGTAGACGAGGTCGCCGCCCCACGGGTGCCGCTCGTGGACGGGCAGCTGGTTGCAGTACTCGACGGTGCGCCGGATCTCGGCCATGTCGGAGAAGTCGATCTCCGGGTCGATGCCCTGGCTGAACAGGTTCATGCCGAGGGTGACGAGGCAGACGTTGCCGGTGCGCTCGCCGTTGCCGAACAGGCACCCCTCGATCCGGTCCGCGCCGGCGAGGTGGCCGAGCTCGGCAGCGGCGACGCCCTCGCCGCGGTCGTTGTGCGGGTGCAGGGAGACCACCACCGAGTCACGGCGCTCGAGGTGACGGATCATCCACTCGATGCTGTCGGCGTAGACGTTCGGGGTCGCCATCTCGACGGTGGCCGGCAGGTTGACGATCATCTTGTGGTCCGGCGTCGGGTCGATGACGTCGATCACCTCGTTGCAGATACGCACCGCGAACTCCAGCTCGGTGCCCGTGTAGGACTCCGGCGAGTACTCGTAGTAGACCGTCGTCTCCGGCACCGTCTCCTCGAGCTTGCGGCACAGCCGCGCAGCCTGGAGCGCGATGTCGACGATGCCGTCCTCGTCCATCCCGAACACGACCCGCCGCTGCAGCACCGAGGTCGAGTTGTAGAAGTGCACGATCGCCTGCTTCGAGCCGCGGATCGCGTCGAAGGTGCGCTCGATGAGGTGGTCGCGGGCCTGGGTGAGCACCTGGATGGTGACGTCGTCCGGGACGTGGCCGCCCTCGACGAGCTCGCGGACGAAGTCGAAGTCGGTCTGGCTGGCGCTCGGGAAGCCGACCTCGATCTCCTTGTAGCCCATCCTCACGAGGAGCTTGAACATCCGCAGCTTGCGCTCGGCGTCCATCGGGTCGATGAGGGCCTGGTTGCCGTCGCGCAGGTCGACCGCGCACCAGCGCGGGGCCTTGGTCATCACCCGGTCCGGCCAGGTGCGGTCGGGGAGGTGGACGTCGATCTGGCCCTGGAAGGGCACGTACTTCCGGGTCGGCATCCCGGAGGGCTGCTGTGGGTGGATCATCGGTTCTCTACGCCTTCGTCGTCTCTGCTGGGGGCCCGGCCTGGTGCAGCAGGAACTCCGCGACGAGGGGCGGCCGTGTCAGGCCCCGCCGCGGCAGCGAAGGAGGAGAAGCGCGTAGCGCACGGATGCAGGATGCCACGGCGACGTCATCCGGCCAAGCAGCGTCCAGGGGCCGGTCATGGCCGCAAGCGGACCGACAGGCAGGTGACGCAGCCCTCGAGGCGCTCGAACTCGGAGATGTCGACGGTGGTCACCCGGTAGCCCCGGCCGCGGAGGGCCTCGGCCGTGCGCGGGGCCCCGGCCGCCAGGAGCAGGTGCTCCGGGCCGAGCCGCACCACGTGCGCACCGCTCTCCTCGGGCACGTCCTCGTAGTCGGGGAAGGCGTCGCGGTCGTCGACCACCGGCGCCCAGCCGACCACCGTGCCGTCGGGAAGTGCGGTGCACGCCGACTTCAGGTGCAGCGCGCGGGTCACCGGCACCGCCTGGACCCGCACGCCCAGGGGGTCCAACAGCGCGGCGAGCGCCCGGACGCCGGCGCCGTTGGTGCGGCCGCCGAGCCCGACGTACGCGGTACCCCCGGTGCGCAGGACGTCGCCGCCGTCGAGGGTGGCCGGCGCCGCGATCCGCTCCACGCGCAGGCCGAGGTCGCGGACCACCGACTCCACACCGGCGCGTTCGGCCCGCCGCTCGGGGGCGCCCGGGCGGGTGATGACGGCGAGGTCGTCGTGGACCACGAGGACGTCCTCGACGAAGACCGCGTCCGGGCAGTCGTCGGCCGGTGGCACCTCGACGACCGTCCACCCGGCCCCGGCGAACGCGGCGACGTAGCCCTCCCACTGATCGCGGGCGAGGTCGACGTCGACGCGGGTCCGCTCGAGGTGGGTCACGAGGCCGTCGGCGAGCCGGGGCCCCGGCCGGCGGACGAGCGCGAGCGGGCGGGTGGGCACGGACCTGTCCTACCACCGCGGGTGCCGACGACCGTCACCGGGTCGACGGGAAACCCGGAGGCGGCCACCCACCCGGCTGCCCCACAATGCCTCCCGTGGACGACCACCGCCTCCCCCCGGGGCTCACCGCACGGCCGCTGCGGCCCGACGACGTCGACCCCGTCCTCGACCTCATCCGCGCGGCCGAGGCGCACGACGCCGGCGAGGCGCTCGTCGAGCGGTCCGACATCGAGGCGGACTGGTCCCGGCCGAGCACGGACCTCTCGCTCGACACCGTCGGGGTGCACGACGGCGCCGGCAGCCTCCTCGGGATGGCGGAGGTGGGGCGGCAGGGCACCCGGGCCGAGGGCTACGTGCTCCCCGCCGCCCGGGGGCGGGGCATCGGCACCTTCCTCGCCGCCTGGAGCGAGCGGAGGGCCCTGCAGCTGGGGGCCTCGCGGGTGGGCCAGGCCGTGCCGCAGGGTTCGGCGCCGCACCGGTTCCTCGCCGCCCGGGGGTACGAGGTCGGCTGGACGTCCTGGGTCCTGCAGCTGCCCGGAGGGGTCGAGATCCCGAACCGCTCCCTGCCCGCGGGGTACCGGCTCGGCACGGCCGGGCCGGAGCAGCACCGGGCCACCCAGAGCGTCATCACCACCGCCTTCGGGGAGTGGTCGAACCGCGAGGCCGAGACGTACCAGGAGTGGGCTCCCGGCGTGGTCGACCGACCCGGGTTCGAGCCGTGGATGCTGCGGGTCGTCGAGCACGACGACGAGGGTGTCGTCGGCGCGTGCTTCACCCGCGTCGACGACGAGGGGTGCGGGTTCGTCCACGAGCTCGCCGTGGACCGCCGGCACCGCGGCCGCGGGTTGGCCCAGGTCCTGCTCGCCGACGGCTTCGGCAACGCGCGCCGGCACGGGGCGACCCGCAGCGAGCTCACGACCGACTCACGCACCGGCGCCCTGGACCTCTACCTCAAGGTGGGCATGCAGGTGACGTCGACGTGGGTGAACCTCGGCACCGACCCCGAGGTGGCGCTCAGCCGGTGAGCCCGCGGACGACCTCGACGTAGCGTGCCCGGGCCTGCTGGGGGTCCAGGCCCCGCACCGAGGCCCACGCATCGTGCTTGGCCCGACCGACGGGGTTGGTGAAGCCCGGGCGCTTGCCGGACACGTCACCCTCGGTCGCCTGCTTGAACAGGGCGTAGAGCTGCAGCTTGGTGTCGTTGCCGGGGTCCTCGGTGAGCTCCTGGACGGACGCCACCGCGGCGTCGAAGTCAGCGTCGTTACCAGCCATGACCCCACCATAGGGCCCGGCCCTCCGGCGATCGCGCACCGGAACGACCACGGGCGGCGCCCAGGCGACACCATGGGAGGACCCGACGCGAGGAGCACGACGATGAGCTCGAGCACGGAGACGACCGGCACCACCGGGAGCGGCCCGGACCGGCGCGGTGCGGACGCGCGCGAGGCGCGTCAGGTTGCCGAGGACGCGCGGGAGAGCCGGTGGCAGAGCCCCAGCTTCGCCAAGGGCCTCTACCTGGGCCGCTTCGACCTCGGGCTGGTCCACCCCCATCCCCGACCCGAGCCGGAGGACCGGGACCGGGAGCGGTCGTTCCTGGAGCGCCTGCGCACGGTCTGCGAGGGCCTCGACGGTGCCCTGGTCGAACGGGAGGACCGGGTGCCCGACGACGCCATCAGGGCGCTGGCCGAGGTGGGGGCGTTCGGGATGAAGATCCCGACCGAGTACGGCGGGCTCGGGCTGACCACGACCGCGTACGCGAGGGCCCTCATGCTCGCCGGCTCGGTGCATCCCTCGATCGGTGCCCTGCTCTCCGCGCACCAGTCCATCGGCGTCCCCGAGCCGGTGAAGCTCGTGGGCACCGAGGAGCAGAAGCAGCGCTTCCTGCCCCGCTGTGCCCAGGGCGCGATCTCGGCGTTCCTGCTCACCGAGCCGGACGTCGGCTCGGACCCGGCGCGCATGGAGAGCAGTGCGACACCCACCGAGGACGGCTCGGCGTACCTGCTCGACGGGGTGAAGCTGTGGACGACGAACGGGGTCGTCGCCGAGCTCCTCGTGGTCATGGCCCGGGTGCCCGAGCACGCCGGTGGCCGTGGCGGGATCACCGCGTTCGTCGTCGAGGGCGACGCCGAGGGCATCACCGTCGAACGCCGCAACGGGTTCATGGGACTGCGCGGCATCGAGAACGGGCTCACCAGGCTGCACCGCGTCCGGGTCCCGGCGGAGAACCGCCTCGGGGCCGAGGGCGACGGCCTGCGCATCGCGCTGAGCACACTGAACGCCGGACGACTGTCCATCCCCGCGCTCTGCGCCGCCGGCGCGAAGTGGTCGCTGAAGATCGCGCGCGAGTGGGCGAACGAGCGGGTGCAGTGGGGCCGCCCGGTGGGCCGGCACGAGGCCGTCGGCGGCAAGATCGCGTTCATCGCCGCCACCGCCTACGCGCTGGAGTCCGTCGTCGAGCTGTCCTGCGGACTGGCGGACGCCGGGCGCAACGACATCCGCATCGAGGCGGCCCTGGCCAAGCTGTGGGCCAGCGAGATGGCGTGGACCGTCGCCGACGAGCTGGTCCAGGTGCGCGGTGGTCGTGGGTACGAGTCGGCGGACTCCCTCCGGGCGCGCGGAGAGCGGGCGGTGCCGGCCGAACAGCTGCTGCGCGACCTCAGGATCAACCGCATCTTCGAGGGCTCGAGCGAGATCATGCACCTGCTCATCGCCCGGGAGGCCGTCGACGAGCACCTCCGCGCCGCGGGCGACCTGGCGTCCCCCGAGGCGGACCTGCGGGCCAGGGCCCGGGCCGCGGCCGGGGCGAGCGGCTTCTACGCCTCCTGGCTGCCGCAGCTCCTCACCGGTGCCGGGACCGTGCCGACCTCGTTCGCGCAGTTCGGCCCGCTCGCCCGCCACCTCAGGTACGTCGAGCGGTCCTCGCGCCGGCTGGCCAGGAACACGTTCTACGGCATGTCCCGCTGGCAGGCGGGGATGGAGCACCACCAGCGCTTCCTCGGCCGGGTCGTCGACATCGGGGCCGAGCTCTTCGCCATGACCGCCGCCTGCGTGCGCGCCGAGATGCTGCGGGAGGAGGACCCGGGTCGCGGACGCTCGGCCCAGCGCCTCGCCGACGCGTTCTGCTCGCAGTCCCGGGTGCGGGTCGAGGCGCTCCTCGACGGTCTGTGGACCAACACCGACGAGGTGGACCGGCGGCTCGCCGCCGGCGTCCTCGACGGCGAGCACACCTGGCTCGAGGAGGGCGTTCTCGACCCGAGCGAGGGCACCGGCCCGTGGATCGCCCCCTGGGAGCCGGGGCCGAGCGCCGAGGAGTCGGTCTGGCGTCGCGTCCGGTGAGCCCGGTCAGCGCCGGGCCGCGAGCGCCTCGAGGATCTGCACCGCGTTGAGCGCCGCCCCCTTGCGCAGGTTGTCACCGACGACGAACAGGCTGATGCCGTGTCCGTCGGGCGCCGCCTGGTCGGCCCGGACCCGCCCGACGAAGACCTCGTCGCGGCCGGTGGCCTGCAGCGGGTTGGGCACGTTGGTCACGACGACCCCCGGAGCCGCGGCGAGCAGGGCGACGGCCTCGTCGGGGGCGATCTCCCGCTCGAACTCCGCGTGCACGGCGAGGCTGTGACCCGTGAAGACCGGCACCCGCACGCAGGTGCCGGAGACGGGGAGATCGGGCAGGTGGAGGATCTTGCGCGACTCGTGCCGCAGCTTCTGCTCCTCGTCGGTCTCCAGCGACCCGTCGTCGACGATCGACCCGGCGAGCGGGACGACGTTGAAGCCGACGGGGACGGCGTAGACGGCCGGGTCCGGCAGGTCCACGGCGGTGCCGTCGAGGGCGAGGGCGGTCGGGTCGCCCGCCGCGTAGGCGGCGCGGAGCTGCCCGTCGAGCTCGACCACCCCCTTGCCACCGGACCCGGACACGGCCTGGTAGCTGCTGACGCGCAGGCGCACCAGGCCGGCGTGGTCGTGCAGCGGCCCCAGCACCGGCATCGCGGCCATCGTCGTGCAGTTCGGGTTGGCGACGATGCCCTTGGGGATGTCGTCGAGGTCGTCCGGGTTCACCTCGGACACGACGAGCGGCACGTCGGGGTCGCGGCGCCACGCGCTGGAGTTGTCGACGACGACGGCGCCGGTGCCGGCGACCTTGGGCGCCCACTCCCGGCTGGTGCCGCCCCCCGCCGAGAACAGCACGACGTCCAGGCCGGTGAAGTCGGCGGTGGCGGTGTCCTCGACGACCACCTCGGTGTCCCCCCACGGCAGGCTGGTGCCCGCCGAGCGCTCCGAGGCGAAGAAGCGGACCTGCTCCACCGGCACCTCGCGCTCGCGCAGCAGCGTGCGCATGACCCCGCCGACCTGACCGGTGGCTCCGACGACTCCCACTCGCATGCCGTCCAGTCTAGGGACGACGCCCGGCCACGACGGCCGGGCCCACGATCCGGGCGAGGCGTCGTGGGGATGACGTGGCCGGACGCTCACCACCCCTGGTTCACGCGCCCGGCCACGTCCGTTCTCCCCGCCCGGACGAACCTTGCCCGACCGGAGGCCCGGCCCGTAGAGCCCCGGGGACCGGTCGCCCCACTACTGTGGGACAGCAGGCCAGCGGGGCACCAGCCGCTTTGCGGGAACTCGCAGCGGAGGCACAGGGAGGACGAGTGACGCGGGGAGAGCGGACCTCCGACGCGGTCCTCGGCTTCGCCGACGAGGTGCGTGAGCTGATGTTCGCCGGCGACCGCCGGGTGCGGTTGCTCGGAGGGCGGGAGCAGTCCGGCCCCGTCCTCGACGGCCTCTCCACCGACCCACCACGGCGTGGGTGGAACATGCAGTGGACGCTGCCCGTCAAGGGCTTCGCCGCCCATCGGCAGACCAACGCCGCCAGCCGGGCCGTCGGCGCCGACCAGCGGCTCCTCTCGCCGCTGCGGGCCTTCCTGCGCCGCCCGCTGAACGTCCACATCGAGTCGTCGGTGCGGGTGGGCCCGGTGCCCTACCCGCTCCTCGTCGTCGACGACCGCGCCTTCCTCGCCGGCCCCCTCGGCACCCCGCTGGCCGACACTTTCTGGGCCGTCGAGGACCTCGAGCTCGTCGAGCGCGCCGCCCGTGCCTACCTCGCCGTGTGGGACGCCGCCGTCCCGCTGGCGGAGTCCGACGCACCGCGGCCCCTGCCCCCGAGGACGCTCGAGGTGGCGCTGCGGCTCGTCGACGGCCTGACCGACAGGGAGATCTCCGCCCAGCTCGGGGTCAGCGAACGCACCGTGTCCGCCGAGGTCAACCGCGTCGTCGAGTGGGCCGGCGCCCGCAGCCGCGGCCACGCGGTGGCCCGGCTCGTCGGGGCGGGCTGATGGGCCGCCGCGCCCTGGGCTCGGACCCTCCGGCCTTCTTCCGGTGGATCCAGGGCCTCGCCGTCTCCGGTGACCCCCGCCTCACCGAGGTCGGTTCCGTCGACGAGCTGCTCGCCTCGCAGGCGGAGGACGCCGGCAGCGGGCTGCGGCACAGCATGTGGCACATGACCCACCTCCCGACCTGGCCGGAGGTCCGCGCCGCGCGGGGGCTCACCGACCGGCGGCGGCGCGGACTCGACGTCCGCTACGTCACGAGCGAGCGGAGCCTGGCGTCCCTTCCCATGCTCTCGAGCCACCACCACCCCTACCTGCGGGTCGGCCCCGTCGTGGGTCCGATGCTCATCATCGACCACGCCGTCGTCTACGTCGGCGCACCCTTCGGCCACCGGAGAACGGGGACGGTGTGGTCGAGCGCCCACCCGCCCGTGCTCAGTGAGGCGGTGCGGTGCTTCGAGACCACGTGGTCAGCGGCCCGTCGCGCGGTGGCGCCCGGCGAGGACCCTCCCTTCACCCGGCGGATGGTCGACATCGCCTTCCTCCTCACCGAGGGCGCCAGCGACCGTGAGATCGCCCGGCACCTCCACGTCTCCGAGCGCACCGTGTCCGCCGACGTCGCCGAGATCATCCGCCGCCTGGGGGCACGCGGCCGGGCCCACGCCATCGCCCTCATCGGCAGCGGCACCCAGTAGGCGGGCCGGTCAGAAGCCGAGCCGCTGCAGCTGCTTGGGGTCGCGCTGCCAGTCCTTGGCCACCTTGACGTGGAGGTCGAGGTGCACGCGGGTGCCGAGCAGCGCCTCGATGCCACGCCGCGCGGTCGTGCCCACCTCACGCAGGCGGGCCCCGCCGCGGCCGATGACGATGGCCTTCTGGCTGTCGCGCTCGACGAAGACGTGCACGCGCACGTCGAGCAGCGGGTCGTCGGCCGGTCGGCCCTCGCGCGGGACCATCTCGTCGACGACCACGGCGAGGCTGTGCGGCAGCTCGTCACGGACGCCCTCGAGGGCCGCCTCGCGCACCAGCTCGGCCACCATCACCGCCTCCGGTTCGTCGGTGAGCTCACCGTCCGGGTACAGCGGTCCCGGCGAGGGCGGCAGGTGCGAGGAGAGCACCTGCCCGACGACGTCGACCTGGGCCCCCTTCGTGGCCGAGCACGGGACGATCTCGGCCCAGTCACCCAGCTGGTCCACGGCGATGAGGTGCTCGGCGAGGCGCTGCCGGCCGACGGTGTCGGACTTGGTGGCGATCGCGACGACGGGCGTGCCGCGCCCCTGCGCGACCTCGGTGAGCTCGCGGGCGATGAACTGGTCGCCCGGCCCGATCCGCTGGTCGGCCGGCAGGCAGAAGCCGATGACGTCGACCTCGAGGAGGGTCTCCCGGACCAGGTCGTTGAGCCGCTCCCCGAGCAGGGTGCGCGGCTTGTGCAGCCCCGGGGTGTCGACGAGCACGAGCTGGCTGTGGTCCGTCGTGACGATGCCGCGGATGGTGTGCCGGGTCGTCTGCGGCTTGCTCGAGGTGATGGCGACCTTCTGGCCCACCAGGGCGTTGGTCAGGGTCGACTTGCCGGCGTTGGGGCGGCCGACGAAGCACGCGAACCCCGCGACGTAGGGCCGCTCCTCGTCCTGCTGCTGCTCGCTCATCCGGCTCGCTCCTCCACGTGGTCGTCCCGGGGGACCGCCGTGCGCTCGACGACGACGGTGGCGATGCGGTGCCGGCGCCCGTGCATCCGCTCCGCGGTGAGGCGCAGCCCGGCGAGCTCGCAGGAGGAGCCGAGGATCGGCACCATCCCCACGGTCTTGCCGATGAGCCCCCCGACGGTGTCGACGTCGTCCTCGTCGAGGTCGACGCCGAAGAGCTCGGCGAGGTCGTCGACGTGCATCGTCGCGGCCACCCGGGTGCGCCCGTCCCCGAGGTCCTCGACCTCCGGCGCCTCGCGGTCGTACTCGTCGGTGATCTCCCCGACGATCTCCTCGAGGATGTCCTCGATGGTGACGATGCCCGCGGTGCCCCCGTACTCGTCGACGACGACGGCGAGGTGGGTCTGCTCGAGCTGCATCTCGCGCAGCAGGTCGTCGACCGGCTTGCTGTCCGGCACGAACCGCGCCGGCCGCATCAGCTCCGAGACCGGCTGGGAGGCGGCCTCGGGGTCGGCGTTGAGCCGGCGCATGACGTCCTTGAGGTAGAGCAGACCCACGACGTCGTCCATCCCGGTGCCGACGACCGGGATGCGCGAGAAGCCCGAGCGCAGGAAGAGGCTCATCGCCTGCCGGTTGACCCGGTCCTCCCCGATCGCCACCGTGTCGGTGCGCGGCACCATCACCTCACGCGTCAGGGTGTCGCCGAGCTCGAACACCGAGTGGATCATCTCGCGCTCGTCGGCCTCGATGAGCCGGTTGTCCCTGGCGACGTCGACCAGCCCCCTCAGCTCGGACTCGCTCTCGAACGGTCCGTCGCGGAAGCCCTTGCCGGGCGTCACCGCGTTGGTCAGGGCGATCAGCAGCCTCGAGAACGGGCCGAGGAGCCGACGCAGCCAGAGGGCCACCGGTGCCGCCACCAGGGCCACCGCGGTGCTGTGCTGGCGGCCGAGGGTGCCCGGCGAGACCCCGACGACGGCGAACGAGATGAGCGCCATCACGCCGATCGCCACGAGGAACGGCTGCCACGTGCCCTCGACCTGCTCGACGGCCGCGAGGGTGACCATCACGGCCGCGGTGGACTCGGCGATGACCCGGACGAAGGAGAGCACCGAGAGGTAGGCCGCGGTGTCCCCCACGACCTTGACGAGCGCCCCGGCCCCGGGGCGGCCCTCCTCGGCCAGCTCGTCGGCGCGCACCCGAGACATCCGCTGGAACGCGGACTCCGCCATCGAGATGAGGAAGGCGACGACGGTGGCGAGCACCGCCGCGACGACGAGCCGGGTCATGGGTGGTCCTCGCTCAGGCGCTCGGGCGGCCGCGGGTCGCGAGGAAGGTGAGGAGGAGCTGGCGCTGCAGCTCGAACATCTCCCGCTCCTCGGCCGGCTCGGCGTGGTCGAAGCCCAGCAGGTGCAGGATGCCGTGCGTCGTGAGCAGCAGCAGCTCCTCCTCGGTGGCGTGCCCGGCCTCCCGGGCCTGCTTCGCCGCGACGCTCGGGCAGAGCACGATGTCGCCGAGCACCCCCTCCTCGGGCGCGGTGCCGTCGCGGCCGGGACGCAGCTCGTCCATCGGGAAGCTCATGACGTCGGTGGGTCCGGGGAGGTCCATCCACTTCACGTGGAGGGTCTCCATGGCGGGCTCGTCGACGAGGCGCACGCAGAGGTCGGCCTGCGGGTGCACCCGCATCCGGTCCATGACGTAGCGGGCGCACGCGACGAGCTCGAGCTCGTCGACGTCGAGCCCGGACTCGTTGAGGACGTCGATGCTCACGAGCCCGGCCGGTCCTGCTCGTCGCGCCGGGTGTGCGGGCGACGGGGCTGGTCGTGGCCGTCGCGGGCGGCCCGGCCCTGCTGGCGCTGCTGGACGGCGTCCCAGCGGCCGTAGGCGTCGACGATCTGGCCGACGAGACGGTGGCGCACCACGTCGAACGCGGTGAGCTCGCTGAAGTGGACGTCCTCGAGCCCGGTGAGGATGTCGCGGACCACCCGCAGCCCGCTCTGGTTGCCGCCGGGGAGGTCGACCTGGGTGACGTCACCGGTGACGACCATCTTGGAGCCGAAGCCGAGCCGGGTGAGGAACATCTTCATCTGCTCGGGCGTGGTGTTCTGCGCCTCGTCGAGGATGACGAACGCACTGTTCAGGGTCCTGCCCCTCATGAAGGCCAGGGGCGCCACCTCGATCGTGCCGGCGGCGAGGAGCCGCGGGATCGAGTCGGGGTCGACCATGTCGTGGAGCGCGTCGTAGAGCGGGCGCAGGTAGGGGTCGATCTTGTCGTTGAGGCTGCCGGGGAGGAACCCGAGCTTCTCCCCCGCCTCGACGGCCGGTCGGGTGAGGATGATCCGGTTGACCTCCTTGGCCTGCAGCGCGGCGACCGCCTTGGCCATGGCGAGGTACGTCTTCCCGGTGCCCGCGGGCCCGATGCCGAAGACGACCGTGTTGGCGTCGATGGCGTCGACGTACCGCTTCTGCCCGAGGGTCTTGGGCCGGATGGTGCGGCCGCGGTTGGAGACGATGTTCATCGTCAGCACGTCGGCGGGGCGCTCCCCCGTCTGCGCGCGCAGCATCTGGATGGAGCGCTCGACGGCGTCGCGGTTCAGCGGCTGACCGCCGTCGATCACGGCGAGCAGCTCGTCGACGAGCCGTTCGACGAGGGCGATCTCGGCGCTCGGACCGGAGAGGTGGAACTCGTTGCCGCGGACATGGATGTCGACCCGGGGGAACTGGCGCTCCATCGTGCGCAGCAGCTCGTCGCGGGGGCCGAGCAGGCTGACCATCTGGACGTCGGCGGGGATGGTGACGGTGTGCTGCGGGACGTGCGGCTGGGCGGAGCCCTCGGCTGGGCTCCCCGGGCGGTCGGTGGGGGCGTCTGTCATCGTCCCCACAGTCTACGGGCGAGCGAGTGGCCCAGGTGCGTGCGCATGGCGACCCTCAGCCGGGTGGCCAGCCGAGGTCGCGGCCACCGAGCACGTGCAGGTGCGCGTGGAAGACGCTCTGGTGGGCGCGCGCGCCGGTGTTCGTCACGAGCCGGTAGCCGTCGTCGAGGCCCTCCTGCGCCGCGACGCTGCGCGCGAGCGCCACGGCGTCGGCGAGCTCGGCGGGGTGCTCGGCGAGCTCGCCGAGGTCCGGCACGTGGCGGCGCGGGATGACGAGCACGTGGCTGGGAGCCTGGGGATCGATGTCGCGGAACGCGAGCGAGTGCCCGGTCTCGGCGACGACGTCGGCGGGCACCTCCCCCGCGAGGAGGCGGCAGAAGAGGCAGTCGCTGCTCGAGTGCTCGGCCATGCGGTGACCCTAGCGACCGCGCGGCTCAGACGTCGACGAAGAGCCGGACGTCCACGTGGTCGCCGGGGCCGAGGCGCTCGGCCCGACGGACGGCGGCCTTGAGCGGCAGCGCGTAGCAGCCGTCCTTCGGGATCAGCGCCGTCGTGAAGTCGGTGCCGCCGACCCGGGCGGCGACGGGGATGCAGCCCCACCCGTAGCTCGTCAGGGCGGAGGTGGCCTCGATGGCGGCACTCTCTTCCGGGGGCACGGTGACGAAGTGGTGCGGCGCGGGCCCACGCCACTCCCAGATCTCCCCGCCGAACTCGAGGTCCACGTCGGAAGGATAGGGGCCTGCCCGGCCCGGGGAGCGAGTCAGCCACCGACCGCCGCGAGGATGCCCTCCTCGCGGACCGTGTCGAGCTGGAGGGTGCGGTATCCCTCCCGGTCGAACAGCACCGTGACCCGGTCCGGCTCGGCCGTGGTCACGACGCCACGCCCCCACGAGCGGTGGCTCACCTCTCTACCCACCGGGAACGGCTCCGGGCTCCCGGCGGCCGCGTCCGCCACGGCCTCCGCCGTCCCGCTGTCACAGGTGTCGCAGCGCCCACAGCGGCCGTCGTGCTGCTCACCGAGGTACCCGAGCAGCACCTGCCGCCGGCACCGTGTCGTCTCCGCGTACCCGCGCATCATCTCCATCCTCGACAGCGCCACCCGGTGGCGGACACCGGCCTGGTCCCGAGCCGCCGCGACCGCCTCGGTGGCAGCGGTGCCCTTCAGGACCACCTGGCCGCGGTGGACGCGCAGCGCCCCGGCCTCCTCCAGCAGGTTCACCACCCCGGTGACCCGTCGTGGGGGCGCGTCGACCTCCTCGCGCAGACGGGTCGGTGGCATGCGACCGCCCTCGCCGGCCAGCGTCCGGACGACGAGGCGGACGAGGTCGTCGTCCACCGAGCCGCCCGCGTGGAAACGGTGCAGCGAGAAGTCCTCGGCCCGGTGGAAGAGGACGGCGCGCGCGGCCTCGCCGTCACGGCCGGCCCGTCCGACCTGCTGGTAGTAGTCCTCGAGCGTCTCGGGGGTCGAGGCGTGGACGACGAAGCGGATGTCGGCCTTGTCGATCCCCAGCCCGAAGGCCGAGGTGGCGACCACGACGTCCACCTGGCCCGCGGCGAACGCCCGGTGGGCCTCCGCCCGCTCCGCGGCCCGCAGCCCCCCGTGGTAGGCGGTGGTCCGTAGCCCACGGTCCGCGAGCTCGGCGGCGTACTCGGTGCTCGCCCGCCGCGTGCCGACGTACAGCAGCCCGGGCCCCGGCAGGTCGGCGACCGCCGCGACGACGGCGCGCCGCCGCTCCGCGTGGTCCACCAGCTGGCGGACGGACAGGTGCAGGTTGGGCCGGTCGAAGCCCTCGACGACGACGAGCGGGTCCCGCAGCTGCAGCCGGTCGACCACCTCGGCGCGGACCGGCGGCGGCGCCGTGGCCGTCAGCGCCAGCACCACCGGGTGGCCGAGCCGTTCGGCGACCGTGCCCAGCCGGAGGTAGTCGGGCCGGAAGTCGTGTCCCCACGAGGAGATGCAGTGGGCCTCGTCCACGACGAGGAGCGCGACCTGGTGGGCCGACAGCCGCTCGAGCACCTCCTCGCGCGCCAGCTGCTCGGGCGTGAGGAAGAGCACCAACCGGTCCTCCGCCCCCGCGGTCCGCCAGACCTCCTCGGTCGCACGACGCCCCTGCCTCGAGGAGAGGGCACGACTGGGGACGGGCGAGGGCAGGGCAGCGAGCGCCTCGGCCTGGTCGCGCTGGAGCGCCAGCAGCGGCGACACCACCACCGTGAGACCCCGGCCCAGGGCCGCGGGGAGCTGGTACAGCGCCGACTTGCCGTGGCCGGTGGGCATGACGGCCAGGACGTCCCGGCCGTCGAGCGTCGCCCGCAGGGCACGCTCCTGGCCGGGGCGCAGCGACGCGTGACCCAGCAGGTCGCGCGCGCTGCGCTGGAGGTCCTGTGCCGCCGCCCTAGGCCGGGGCGGCACCGCCACCCTCACCGGACGACGAGCCCTCCAGGCCGTCGGGACGGACGTCGTCGGTGGTGTTCATCGTCGGCTCCGCGTCCTGGTCGTCGACCTCGGTGACGCCCGCCGGCTCGTGCTCGGGCGGAGGGTGCGCCGGGTCGCGCTGGTCCTTGGGGTCGCGGTTCGTCGGGTGCGGCTCGCTCATGCTGCCGGAGTACCCAGCGGCGGCACCGGTGATGCGTCAGCGCCAGCGCTCCCGGGCGCTGAGGACGGCCAGCGCGGCCGGGCCGGCGCTGCTGGACCGCAGGACGGTGGGGCCCAGCCGGACCGCGACGGCTCCGGCCGCCTCCAGGGCGGCGAGCTCCTCGGGGGCGATACCACCCTCGGGCCCGACGACGAGGAGGACGTCACCGGCGGGCGGCAGGTCGGCGGTGGCGAGCGGGGTGCGGGCCTCCTCGTGGAGCACGAACGAGGCCGTGGCGCCACCGACCCGGGCGACGAGGTCGTCGGTGGTGGCGGTGGCACCGAGGACCGGCCGGCGGGCCCGGCGCGACTGCTTGGTGGCGGCGACGAGCACGGTGTCCCACTTGCGGCGGGAGCGCTCGCCGCGTTCGCCACGCCAGCGGACGACGCACCGGGCCGCCTGCCAGGGGACGACCTCGTCGACACCACACTCGGTGGCCGCCTCGACGGCCTGCTCGTCGCGGTCCCCCTTGGCGAGCGCCTGGACCAGCACGAGGCGGGGGCTGGGCTCCGGCTCGGTGGAGACCGACTCCACGACCAGCTCGAGGCGGCCGGCCCCGACGGCCACGACCACGGCCCGCGCGCGGGTGCCCGCGCCGTCGACGAGGTCGAGGCGCTCCCCCACCGCGGTGCGTCTCACGGTCGCCGCGTGCCGGCCCTCGGCGCCGTCGAGGGCCACCGGGGTGCCGGGGCCCGCCCCGGCGAGCGTCCCGGGGTCGACGAGGTACGTGGCGGACGTCATCCGGACCGGTTCAGCGGGCCTTGAAGGCGTCGCGGAGCTTGCCGAAGATGGAGCCGTCGGCGGGGCTCGCGACCCGGCCCTCGGGCCGCTCCTCGCCACGCACCTTGGCCAGCTGGCGGAGCAGCTCCTCCTGCTCGGGGTCGAGCCTGGTCGGCGTCTGCACCATGGTGTGGACCACGATGTCGCCCCGGCCCTGGCCGCGCAGGTGGGTGACGCCCAGCCCCCGCAGGGTCGTGGTGTCGCCGGACTGCGCCCCGCGGCGCACGTCGAGCTGCTGCTCGCCGTCGAAGGTGTCCATCGTCAACGTGGCCCCGAGGGCTGCCGCGGTCATCGGCACCTCCACGGTGGCGTGGAGGTCGTCGCCGCGGCGCTGGAAGACGGGGTGGCGGTTCACCGCCACCTCGACGTAGAGGTCGCCGGGCGGGCCGGCGCCGTGCCCGACCTCGCCCTCGCCGGCGAGCTGGATCCGGGTGCCGGTGTCGACGCCCGCGGGCACCTTGAGGGTCAGGGTGCGGCGGGTGCGCACCCGGCCGTCGCCGGAGCACTCGTAGCACGGGTCGGTGATGATCTGGCCGAAGCCCTGGCAGGTCATGCAGGGCCGTGACGTCATCACCTGGCCGAGGAAGCTGCGCTGCACCTGCTGCACCTCGCCGCGCCCGCCGCACACGTCGCAGGTGCGGGTCGAGGTGCCGGGCTGCATGCCCTCGCCGTGGCAGGTGCCGCACGCGACCGCGGTGTCGATCGTCAGCTCCTTCTGGGCGCCGAAGACGGCGTCGGCGAGGTCGATGTCGAGCCGCACCAGGGCGTCCTGGCCACGGGTCTTGCGGGACCGGGGCCCGCGGGTGGGGCCGCCGGGCGCGCCGGCGCCGAAGAAGGCGTCCATGATGTCGCTGAAGGAGAACCCCTGCCCGAAGCCGGCGGCACCGTCGGCGTAGGGGTCGGCGCCCATGTCGTAGCTGCGCCTCTTGTCGGCGTCGGAGAGCACGTCGTAGGCCTGCGAGACCTTCTTGAACTGCTCCTCGGCCTCCGGCCCGGGGTTGACGTCCGGGTGGAGGCGGCGGGCGGCCTTGCGGTAGGCCCGCTTGATCTCCTCCGCGGTCGCGTCGCGGGCGACGCCGAGGTCGGCGTAGTAGTCGTTCACGGTGGGTGGGTCCTCCGGCGGTGGAAGTCGGTCGCCGTCAGTCGGCGAGGATGCGGGAGACGTACGTGGCGACCGCGCGCACCGCGGCCATCGTCGTCGGGTAGTCCATGCGGGTCGGGCCGACGACGCCCAGCCCGGCGACGAGGTCGCCACCGGCGCCGTAGCCCGACGTCACCATCGACGTCGAGTGCAGCCCTGCGTAGGGGTTCTCGTGGCCGATGCGGACGGCCACGCTGCCGTCCTCCTCGGCGACCGTGCTCAGCAGCTTGAGCAGCACGACGTGCTCCTCGAGGGCCTCGAGCACCGGCCCGATGCTCGTCGTGAAGTCGCCGGCGCGGGCCAGGTTGGCGGTGCCGGCGAGCACGACCCGCTCCTCGCGCTCCTCGACCAGGCAGTCGGCGAGCGCGGCGGAGACCGAGCGCACGAGGTCGCGCAGGTCGGGCTCCAGCCGCTCGGGCACCGAGTCGAGCTCGGCGGAGGCCTCGCCGAGGGTGCGTCCGGTGGTGGCGCCGTTCAGCGCCGCCCGGACCGCGGCCAGGTCGGCCTCGCCCTCGCTCGTGGAGAGGTCGGACCCGACGTCGATGACCCGCTGCTCGACCCGCCCGGTGGTCGTGATCAGCACGACGAGCAGGCGCGGACCCCCGATGGGGACCAGCTCGACGTGCCGCACCGAGGAGCGCGACAGCGACGGGTACTGGACGATCGCCACCTGCTGGGTCAGCGACGCGAGCAGGCGCACGGTCCGGTCGACGACGTCGTCGAGGTCGACCGCGGTCTCGAGGAACTGGCTGATCGCGCGCTGCTCCGCGGGGGTCATCGGCTTGATCTGGGAGAGCCGGTCGACGAACAGCCGGTACCCGGCGTCGGTGGGCACCCGGCCGGCGCTCGTGTGCGGCGCCGCGATCAGCCCCTCCTCCTCGAGGACGGCCATGTCGTTGCGCACCGTGGCCGCCGAGACCCCGAGGCGGTGCCGCTCCAGCAGGGCCTTGGAGCCGACCGGCTCCGAGGTCTGGACGTAGTCCTGCACGATGGCGCGCAGCACGCGCAGACGACGGTCCTCGCTCACGGGTCACCTCCGGTCCGGGTCTCGCACGGGTGGCCGGCCGGGCCTGGCTGGCACTCTCGCCGACCGAGTGCCAATCCTACGGTGTCGCGCCCCCCGACGCGAAAGCCGCGGCGCGTTGGTGCCGGGCCGGGCGCCGGCCCCGGGCTAGCCTCGCCGCCGTGGTCGACAGGTATGGCGCGGACGTGCTGGGCGGTGACTGGCGGCGCCCGCGGCGCGGTCGGTCGACCGAGCTCCCCGCCGAGCCGGGCACGGTCGTCGAGGACGTCGAGACCGGATGGTGCGGTGCCGTGGTGCGGGTCGAGAAGTCGGGCGGGGTGCACGTGGTCCACCTCGAGGACCGGCACGGCCGCACCCGGGGGTTCCGCCTCGGGCCGGGGTTCCTCGCCGACGGCAGCCCGGTGACGCTCGTGCCGCCCCGGGCGGCGGAGGCGGCACGGCTGGACGCCGCGCGGGCCGCGGCCGCGCGCACCGCGAGCGGCTCCCGGGCGGTCCACGGGCAGCGCGCGCGGGTCGCGGCCGGCTCGCGCATCTTCGTCGAGGGCCGCCACGACGCCGAGCTCGTCGAGAAGGTGTGGGGTGCCGACCTGCGCGTGGAGGGCGTCGTGGTCGAGGCGCTCGACGGCGTCGACGACCTCGCGGCCGTGGTCCACGAGTTCGCGCCGGGGCCCGACCGCCGGATGGGTGTGCTCGTCGACCACCTGGTGCCGGGCTCCAAGGAGACGCGGGTCGTCGACGGGGTGCGAGCCCTGCACCCCTGGGCGGACCACGTGCTCGTCGTCGGGCACCCCTACGTCGACGTGTGGCAGTCGGTGAAGCCGCAGCGGCTCGGGATGGAGGCGTGGCCGGTGGTGCCGCGCGGCACGTCGTGGAAGCACGGCATCTGCGCCCACCTCGGCTGGCCGCACGCCGACCGGGCGGACCTGGCCGCCGCGTGGAGACGGGTGCTCGGCGCCGTGGACTCCTGGACCGACCTCGAGCCCGAGCTCCTCGGCCGGGTCGAGGAGCTCATCGACTTCGTCACCACACCCCGCTGACCGGGCTGCACCCTGGGTCAGCCGGCGGCGGCGCGGGCCGCGGCCACGCCGCGGTGCACCCACTCGGCGAGCAGGTCGTCGTCCTCGAGCGTGGACGGCGCCACGTGCACCCACCCTCGGCTGGCCCTCCCACCCATCACCATCGGTTCGACCCCGGCCCGGCGCACCAGGCTCTGCTGCTCGTCCCGCGCGACCCGCACGAGCAACCCGCGGCGGCCGACGGAGCACGCGAGCGCGCCGCCGACCATGAAGCCGGCGCCCCCGAACATCCGCTTCTCCTCGGCACCTGGCAGCAGCGCCCGCACCCTGTCGATGAGCTCCACGACACAGCAGTGTGCCGCCGGGCACCGACACCGGCTCGGGGTCGACCCTGACCGGACCCCGGCTGCGACCCCGACGCGCCCCTGAAGCGCGTGAACCACGGCCGGTTCCGGTGTTTGATGGAGGCAGACGACAGGAGGAACCACCCCATGACCGACACCACGCCCCGTCCCGACGAGCCCCACGAGGACGGCACGCGGGCCCCCGACGCCCCGGCCGACGACGGCCTCGCCGCCGCCCCACCGGACGCCCCGCCGGCGCCGGAGGCTCCGGCCGCCGAGGCTCCCCCCGCACCCGACGCCCCGCCGGCACCGGACGCCCCGCCGGCACCGGAGGCTCCACCGGCACCGGAGGCCCCCGGCACCGGACGCCCCGCCGGCACCCGAGGCGGGCCCCGGCGCCGCGGCACCGCCGCCGCCCCCCGCCCAGCAGGTGTACGGCCAGCAGCAGGCCCCGTCCGCGCTCCCCGCCGGGCCCAACGCGATGTCGCCGCAGGAGGAGCGCACCTGGAGCATGGCGACGCACGGGATCACCCTCGGGGCGCTGGTGCTGAGCGGCGGCACCCTCGGCTTCGTGGCCGCCCTCGTCATGTACCTGCTCTACCGCGACCGCGGCCCGTACATCCGGGCCAACACCGCGAACGCGCTGAACATCCAGATCACGACGATCATCGGCGTGCTCGTGGGTTTCGTCCTGGCGATCACCGTGGTGGGCCTCATCATCGCCATCCCGCTGTGGATCGCCGTCGGGATCTACGCCCTGGTGACGCACATCATCGGCATCGTCAAGGCGAACAACGGCGAGTGGTGGGACCCGCCGCTCACCCCGAAGTTCGTCCGCTGACGTCCGTCCGCTGACCCCCCCGGCGTGCGCCGGCTGCCGGCCTCAGAGGCCGAGCAGCCGGCGCACGGCCGTGTCGGCGAGCAGTCGCCCACGCAGGGTGAGCACGGCACGCCGGTCGCGCACCGCCGCCGCACCGTCGAGGAGCCCGTCGGCCACCAGCCCCGCGACCGCCGAGCGCCCCTCGTCCCCGAGCCGGCCCAGGGCCAGGCCCTCGCGCAGCCGGAGGCCGAGCAGGACCTCCTCGTCGTGCCGCTGCTCCGGCGTCAGCCGCTCGCGCCCGGCGGCCGGTGACGCACCGACGCCGAGCCGGGCCGCGTAGGCCCGCGGGTGCTTGACGTTCCACCAGCGCACGCCGCCGACGTGGCTGTGCGCGCCCGGGCCGGCGCCCCACCACGCGTCCCCGCGCCAGTACCCCTCGTTGTGCCGGCAACGGTCGGCGTCCGTGCGCGCCCAGTTGCTCACCTCGTACCAGTGGTAGCCGGCGGCGCCGAGCACCTCGTCCGCGAGCTCGTACTTGTCCGCCTCGTCGTCGCCGTCGGGCTCAGGCAGTTCCCCCCGGCGCACCGCGGCGGCCATCCGGGTGCCCTCCTCGACGACGAGGGCGTACGCCGAGACGTGGTCGGGCTCGAGGGCCACCGCCGCCTCCAGGCTGGTGCGCCAGTCCTCGAGGCTCTCGCCGGGCGTGCCGTAGATGAGGTCGACGCTCGTGCCGAGGCCCGCGGCCCGGGCGGCACGCACCGCCGAGCCGACCCGCGCCGGGTCGTGGGTGCGGTCGAGCGTGGCGAGGACGTGCGGCACGGCCGACTGCATCCCGAGGCTGACCCGGGTGAAGCCGCCGGCGGCAAGGGCCTCGAGGTCGCCCGGCGTCACCGAGTCGGGGTTGGCCTCCGTGGTGACCTCGGCGCCCGGGGCCAGTCCGAACCGGTCGCGGGCGCCGTCGAGCAGGCGGACCAGGTCGGTGGTCGGCAGCAGGGTCGGGGTGCCGCCGCCCACGAACACCGTGTCGACCGCGGGCGCCCGGTCGCCGAGCACGCGCCGGGCCAGGTCGAGCTCGGCGAGCGCGGTGGCCGCGAAGTCGGACGTCGAGGCCCCCGGCCCGAGCTCGGTCGAGCGTGTACGTGTTGAAGTCGCAGTAGCCGCAGCGCACCGAGCAGAAGGGCACGTGCAGGTAGAGCCCGAAGCGGCGCCCACCGAGGGTCGCGAGCGCGTCGTCGGGCAGGGCGCCGGACTCGGGCGCGGGCTCGCCGTCGGGCAGTCGGGGCACGCCGCCATCGTGTCACCCGCCGGTTCCACGCGGGCCATGCGGCCGACCTACCATGACGCGGTGACCGACCGCTGGATCGACCTCGACGGCCTCGCCAACATGCGCGACGTCGGCGGGCTGCCCACCGCCGACGGCGGCCTGACCGTCAGCGGCCGGCTGATCCGCTCCGACAACCTCCAGGACCTCACCGGCGCCGACATCTCCCGGCTCGTCGACGAGCTGGGGGTCACCGACGTCGTCGACCTCCGCTCCGACACCGAGCTCCACCTCGAGGGTCCCGGACCGCTGCGGCGGGTCGAGCGACTGGCCCACCACCACCACTCGCTCGCCGTGGAGAAGGGGCCCGATCCGCGGACGAGGTCGCCCGCCACGCGCTGCTCCTGCGCGGGCCGGGCGACCGGACACCGAAGGACCACACCTTCTGGGCGCAGCACTACCTCGGCTACCTCGACAAGCGCCCCGACTCGGTCTCGGCGGCCCTGCGCGTCGTCGCCGGCGCCGAGGGCGCCGTCGTCGTGCACTGCGCCGCCGGCAAGGACCGCACCGGCACCGTGGTGGCGCTCGCCCTCGAGGTCGCGGGGGTGCCGCGCGAGGAGATCGTCGCCGACTACGTGCTGAGCGCGGAGCGGATCGAGGCCATCATCGGCCGTCTGCTGCCGCGCGACGCCTACGGCCCCGTGCTGCGCGACGAGCACCTCGACGCCCAGACGCCCCAGGGCCGAGACCGTCACCCGGGTGCTCGACGCCGTGGCCGACCGGTGGGGCGGCGCCCGCGGGGTGGCTGCGGGGCCAGGGCTGGTCCGACGACGAGGTCGAGCCCGGCTCCGCGACCGCCTCACCCGCCACCTGAGCACGCGGGGACGTCAGCGGGCCGGCCGCTCGCTGACGTAGACGGTGATGACCCCCTCGACGACGACGGTGCCGTCGGTGCGCAGCGCGCTCACCCGCACGGGCACGTCGCCCGCGGCGCCCACCTGCCAGTCCTGCGGGTCGGTGGCCGCCACGCAGAGCAGGTCCGTGGTCGAGCGGGCGAGGTAGGAGACCTGCATGGCCTTGGGGATCCACCGGTGGCCGGCCGGGGTGGTGGCCTCGGCGAGCAGGCCCATCGCGGCCTCGAGCCCGTTGCAGACGGCGATCGCGTGGACCGTGCCGATGTGGTTCTCGACGGCGCGCCGCTTGGGCACGACCACCTCGGCGCGGTGGGGTCGCACCTCGCGCACGTGCGGCCGCACCGTGCGGAAGTACGGTGCCTTGCGGGCGAAGAGCACCGAGAAGGCGCTCCGCCCGAACGGCAGGGCGGCGAGCCGGCGGTAGAGGGCGTAGGTGTCGGGCACGGGCCCGAGGCTACCCGCCGGTAGCCCCGGGCCCGCCGACGTCACGCGCTGACGGCCCGGCGCTCGCGGCACATCCGGAGCACCTCGCCGACGCCCCCCTCGCCGACCAGCACCGGCTGGTGGCCGGTGGCGTCGAGCAGGCTCGCGGCGATGGCGGCTCGGTGGCCGTTGGAGCAGATGATGTACACCGGCGAGTCCGGGTCCACCTCGGCCTCGCGGCCGGGCAGGTCGGACACGAAGAGCGTCGTGCTGTCCGGGATGGTGCCCCACTTCCACTCCAGCGGCTGTCGGACGTCGAGCACCTGGGGCGCGGGATCCTCGGACAGGGCGTCGCAGAGCTCGCGCGGCCCCGCGGTCGCGTAGGAGCGGGTCGGCTGACCGGCGGCCGCCCAGGCCTCGACCCCGCCGTCGAGCACCCCCTGCGGCATCGGCCAGCCGATCCGCAGCAGCTGGGTGGCGGCGTCCGCCGCGGCGCCCTCGACCTCGGGGAGGACGAGCAGCACGGGTGAGCCGAACTCGAGGATCCAGCCGACGTAGCTGCCGAAGCCGGAGTTGAGCTCGATGTTGAGCGAACCGGGGAGGTGGGCGGCGGCGAACTCGTCCCGGCCCCGGGCGTCGACCACGGTGACGCCGGTGTCCCGGACGGCGGCGAAGTCCGCGACACCGAGGAGGGGGAGGTCGGGAGTCCGGCGGAGCACCGGCACCCCCGTGCGGTTGAGGGGTGCCATGTACGGGTAGTACGCCGGGTAGGCCATGAGCTCGCCGGTCAGCTCCTCCTCGAACTCCGCCGGGGAGGTCGCGAGGACCATGTCGTTGGCCCGGAGCTCGGCGCCCAGGGTGCTCGTCCGGGACGTCGACGGCATCGAGGACACGCAGAAGCTGCCGGCGCCGTGGGTGGGCAGCAGCTGGGTGCTCGCGGGCAGCGCCTTGAGCCGCTGGACGGTCTCCCACTGGTGCTTCGTCAACGCCGCGGTGTGGTCGGGGCCGAGCAGGTCGGTGCGCCCGGCGCTCCCGACGAGGAGCGAGCCGCCGCTGAAGACGGCCGCGGGCTCCTCGGCGTCGCCCTCGTAGACCAGCCAGGCGATGTGCTCGAACGTGTGGCCCGGCGTGTCGATGGCGACGAGTCGCAGGTCGCCGACCCGCAGCTCCTCACCCTCACGGGAGCCGACGTGGTCGAACTCGTAGCCGCCGTCGGCCGGCAGGTACAGCGTCGCGCCGTGGGCCTCCCGGACCTCGTGGGCGCCGGAGACGTAGTCGTTGTGCACGTGGGTCTCGAGAACGGCCCGCACCCGCGCCTTCCGTGCGCCCGCCGCCTCGAGGAAGCGCCAGGCGTCGCGCTGGGGGTCGACGAGGACCGCCTCGTCGCCGGAGGTCAGCAGGAAGCTGTTGTCGCCGAGACCGGGGGTGACGAATACCTCGATGTCCATGGGGTGGAGCTCCTTTGCTCGCCGCTGGTTCCGGTGGGCCGCCGACGGGAGGACCGACGCCGGCCCGCCGCCGGTGGGTGGTCGACCGGGCGAAAAAAAACATTCGCTCGTTCAATTGAACGAGTGAACCACATCACCTATGGTTCTGACCATGGTGAGAGTGCCGACGGAGGCCCTCGAAGAGGTCGCGAGACGCTTCGCCCTCCTCGGCGACGCCACCCGGCTGCGCGTGCTCAAGGAGCTCCACGACTCGGGGGAGTCCACGGTCAGCGCTCTGGCCGAGGCGGCCGGCATCTCCGTGGCCAACGCCTCCCAGCACCTCGGACGCCTCGCCACGGGCGGTGTCGTCTCCCGCCACAAGGTGGGGCGCACCGTGGTCTACCGCATCACCGAGCCGGCGATCTCGCAGCTCTGCGACATCGTGTGCGCCAGCCTCGACATCGCCCCCGAGGCATCCACCTCCCCCCTGTCCGACGCCACCGTGAGCTGATGGAGGCCCCTGCATGACCGCAGTCAACCTGCCCACCCCGGGGCTCCGAGGCGGGGACGGCCCCCAGCCGCGGATGGCAAAGGTCATCGACCAGACCAAGTGCATCGGCTGCCACGCCTGTACCACCGCCTGCAAGTCCGAGAACGACGTGCCGGTCGGGGTGACCCGCACCTACGTCAAGAGCGTCGACGTCGGCACCTTCCCGCAGGCGCGCCGGGCCTTCCAGGTGACGCGGTGCAACCAGTGCGTCGACGCCCCGTGCGTCGCCGCGTGCCCGACCGCGGCGATGCACATCCGGCCGGACGGCATCGTCGACTTCGCCAAGGACTCCTGCATCGGCTGCAAGGCCTGCATGGCGGCGTGCCCCTACGACGCGATCTTCATCAACCCGGAGGACCACTGCGCGGAGAAGTGCAACTTCTGCGCCCACCGCCTCGACGTCGGCCTCGAGCCGGCATGCGTCACGGTGTGCCCCACCGGCGCGATCATGGTCGGCGACGTGAACGACCCCGAGAGCGAGGTCGCCAAGATCGTGAACCGCCAGCCGGTGGCGGTCCGCCGGCCCGAGAAGGCGACCCGCCCGAAGCTGTTCTACAAGGGCGCCACGCAGGCCACCCTCGACCCGCTCGCCGCCGCCGCTCCCACGGGCGACACCTACGCCTGGGCCGAGAAGCCGCGGGGGTCGCACGTCGTGGAGTCGGGCAACCCGGACCCCGACGGCGCGAACAGCAGCGCGGCCGCCATCCTCAACTACGACGTCAAGCACACCGCGCCGTGGGACTGGCGGGTCAGCCTCTACACGTGGACCAAGGGCATCGGCGCCGGCGCCTGGCTCGTCGCCCTGCTCCTGCTCATGACCGGGCAGCTCGAGGGGGACGACGTCCTCTGGACCTGGGTGGCTCCGGTCGTCTCGGCGGTCTTCCTCGCCCTCACCGCGGTCGTGCTCATCGCCGACCTCGAGCACCCGAAGCGCTTCGTCTACATCCTCACCCGTCCCCAGTGGCGCTCGTGGCTGGTGCGCGGCGGGATCATCCTCTCCGGCTACGCCGCGGTGCTGGCGCTGCACGTCGCGGCCAGCCTCTTCGGCTGGGACGGCCTGCGCACCGTCGCCGCCGTCGCGGGCCTGCCGCTGGCCGTCGGCACCGCCGTCTACACCGCGTACCTCTTCGCCCAGGCCAAGGCCCGCGACCTCTGGCAGAGCCCGCTGCTCGCGCCGCACCTCGTGGTCCAGGCGGTGCTCGCCGGAGCCGCGGCCCTCGTCCCGTTCGCGATGCTCTGGTCCGAGGACGCGGTCGCCCCGCTCGCGTGGACCGTGGCCGGGTCGGCGGCGGTGCACCTGCTGTTCGTCGCGGGCGAGGCCACCGTGGCGCACCCCACCGCGCACGCCCGGCTCGCCGCCCACACGATGACCCACGGCAGGTACGCGCCGTTCTTCTGGACCGGTGTCGTGCTCGTGGCCCTCGCCCTGCTCGCACCGGTCGCCGTGCCGGCCACGGCGTGGCTGGCCCTCCCCGCACTGGTCGGGCTGCTGGCCCACGAGCACGCCTACGTCCAGTCCGGCCAGTCCGTCCCGCTCGCCTGAGGAGCCCGCCGCCATGACGACGACCGACCGATCCCCCGTCGAGCGCCTCGGCGAGCGCGTCAGCGCCGCCCGCGAGGCGGTCACCGAGCGGGGTGAGACGTTCTACCCGGGCCCGAGCCGGATCCACCTCGCCGCCTTCCCGCCCAAGGAGCGCTGGGACGACTGGGTCGAGCTCGACTCCCGGTCGTGGCCGAAGCGGGTGGAGAAGCGCTCGATGCTCGTGCCGACGACCTGCTTCAACTGCGAGTCGGCGTGCGGTCTGCTCGCCTACGTCGACAAGGAGACCCTCCAGGTCCGCAAGTTCGAGGGCAACCCGGAGCACCCCGGCTCCCGCGGCCGCAACTGCGCCAAGGGCCCGGCCACGTACAACCAGGTCACCGACCCCGACCGGATCCTCCACCCCATGCGACGGGTCGGCGGCCGTGGCGAGGGCACCTGGGAGCAGGTCGACTGGGACACCGCGCTCGACGACATCGCCGCCCGCATCCGCACCGCGCTCGTGAACGACACACCCAACCGGGTGATGTACCACGTGGGCCGCCCCGGCGAGGACGGCTTCACCGAGCGGGTCATGGCCTCGTGGGGCGTCGACGGGCACAACTCGCACACCAACGTCTGCTCGAGCGGCGCCCGGTCCGGCTACCACTACTGGACCGGGATCGACCGCCCCAGCCCCGACCACGCCAACGCCCGCGTCATCCTGCTCATCTCGAGCCACCTCGAGACCGGCCACTACTTCAACCCGCACGCCCAGCGGATCATGGAGGCCAAGCAGAAGGGCGCCAAGCTGGTCGTCCTCGACACCCGGCTGTCGAACACCGCCACCCACGCCGACCACTGGCTCTCGCCGTACCCGGGCACCGAGGCCGCGATCATGCTGGCGGTGGCGCAGAACCTCATCGAGACGCGGCGGTACAACCGCGACTTCGTGCGGCGCTGGTGGAACTGGAAGGAGTACCTGCGCGCGGTCCACCCCGAGCGCCCGGAGACGTTCGAGGCCTTCGAGGAGGTCCTCGCGACCCTCTACACCGAGTACACACCCGAGTTCGCGGCGGCCGAGTCCGGTGTCGAGGCGTCGGTGATCCGGGAGGTCACCGAGCTCGTGGCCGGCGCCGGGACGGCGCTCTCGACGCACAACTGGCGTTCCGCGGCGGCCGGCAACCTCGGCGGGTGGCAGGTGTCGCGCACCCTGTTCCTCGTCGCGGCGCTCCTCGGCGCGGTGGCCTCCCCCGGCGGCACCCACCTCAACGCGTGGAACAAGTTCGTCCCCAAGCCGATGCACGTGCCGAGCCACCCGCACCAGTGGAACGAGCTCACCTGGCCGCTCGAGTACCCGCTGGCGATGAACGAGCTCTCGTTCATCCTCCCGCACATGATGCAGGAGGGCCGAGGCACGCTCGACGTCTACTTCAGCCGCGTCTACAACCCGGTGTGGACCAACCCCGACGGGATGGTCTGGACCGAGGTGCTGCGCGACGAGGAGATGATCGGCTGCCACGTGGCGCTCACCCCGACGTGGAACGAGACGGCCTACCTCGCCGACTACGTGCTGCCGATGGGGCTGGCCTCCGAGCGACACGACCTGCACTCGTACGAGCAGTACGACGGGCAGTGGATCGGCTTCCGCCAGCCGGTGCTCCGGGCGGCTCGTGAGCGGATGGGCGAGACCGTCACCGACACCCGCCAGACCAACCCCGGGGAGGTGTGGGAGGAGAACGAGTTCTGGATGGAGCTCTCCTGGCGGATCGACCCCGACGGCTCGCTCGGCATCAAGAAGTACTACGAGTCGCCGAAGAACCCCGAGCAGCGGATGTCGGTCGACGACTACTACGGCTGGATCTTCGAGAACTCGGTCCCCGGCCTGCCCGAGAAGGCGGCCGAGGAGGGCCTCACCCCGCTGCAGTTCATGCGCCGCTACGGGGCCTTCGAGGTGAGCAGCCACGTCGGCCAGGTCTTCGAGCGCGGGGTCGAGCCGAGCCAGCTCGAGGGCAAGCACGTCACCGACCTGGGCCGGGTCTACTCCACCGCACCGAAGCCACCGGCCGAGAACCTCGCCCCCACCGGGGCCCCCCAGCCTGATGCGCAGGGGCGCAACCCGGTCGGCGTCGAGGTCGACGGCGAGGTGAAGAAGGGCTTCCCGACGCCGAGTGGTCTGCTCGAGTTCTACTCCCCCACCGTCGCCGAGTGGGGGTGGCCCGAGTACGGCATCCCGACGTACATCCGCAGCCACATCCACCGGGACACCCTCGCCGAGGACCAGAAGGTGCTCATCTCGACCTTCCGGCTGCCGACCCAGATCCACACCCGCAGCGCCAACGCCAAGTGGCTCAACGAGCTCGCCCAGACCAACCCGCTCTGGCTGCACCCGAGCGACGCCGCGCCCCTCGGGGTGCGCACCGGAGATCTGGTCCGGGTCACCACCGACATCGGGTACTTCGTCGTCAAGGCGTGGGTCACCGAGGGCATCCGGCCCGGCGTCGTGGCGTGCAGCCACCACATGGGCCGCTGGGTGCCGAAGGAGCAGCCCGATCGCCACGGGGGCCAGACGGCGGCCACGGTCGACCTCGTGCGCGAGGGGTCGACGTGGACGATGAAGCGGCTCAAGGGCGTGGGTCCCTACGAGTCCAGCGACCCCGACACCGCCCGGATCTGGTGGAGCGACGTCGGCGTGCACCAGAACATGACCTTCCCGGTGCACCCGGACCCCGTGTCGGGCATGCACTGCTGGCACCAGGCGGTTCGGGTCACGGCGGCGGAGCCGGGCGACAGCTACGGCGACATCAGCGTCGACACCGACAAGTCGCGCGCCGTGTACCGCGAGTGGCTGGCCACGACCCGCTCCGCCCGCGAGGTCTCCCCGGACGGCACCCGCCGCCCCTACTGGCTGATGCGGCCGCTCAAGCCGGGGCCCGAGGTCTTCCGCATCCCCGAGCAGGGCGACGCGTGAGCACGGTGACCGTGCGGGCCACGGCGACGGCGGAGGTGCTGCGGGCCCTCGCCGTGCTCTGCGAGTCGCCGCACGCCACGCACGCCCGGGTCGCCGAGGCACTCGACCTCGGTACCGCACCCACGGCGACCGACCACACCCAGGCGTTCGTGCTCGGCGCGGTGCCGTACGCCTCGGTCTACCTCGGGCCCGAGGGGATGCTCGGTGGCGAGGCGGCCGACCGGGTCGCCGGCTTCTGGCGCGCGCTCGGGTACACCCCGCCCACCGAGCCCGACCACCTCGCGGCCCTGCTCGGCCTGCTCGCCACGCTCACCGAGGGGGAGGCGGCCGAGCCCGACCCGGCCCGGGCGGCACTGCTCGGGCGGGCCCGCTCGGTGCTGCTCTGGGAGCACCTGCTCACGTGGGTGCCGGCCTTCGCCCGGGCGGTCGCCGGCACCGGCTCGGCGTTCTACGCGGCGTGGGCCGGTCTGCTGCTCGACGTCCTCCTCGCCGAGGCCGCCGACCTGCCCGGGCCGGACGAGCTGCCCGTGGCGCTGCGGACGGCGCCGGGGCTCCCGGACTCCGTCGACGGGCCCCGCGAGCTCGCCGCGGCCCTCCTCGCGCCGGTGCGCACCGGCATCGTGATCACCCGCTCCGACCTCGCCCGTGGCGCCCGGGCCGAGGGGCTGGGCCTGCGGATCGGCGAGCGTGCCTTCACGCTCGCCGCGATGCTCGAGCAGGACCCCACGACGACCCTCGGCTGGATCGCCGGGCTGGCCGATGCGTGGGCGGACGAGCACCTCACCGACGTCGGGTCGCTCGGACCCGTCGCGGCCTTCTGGGCCGACCGCGCCACCCGGACCGCCGACACCTGCCGTGCGCGGCAGCTCACCGAAGGGACACCCACCCATGTCCGCTGAGCCGATGACGACCGACCAGTCGCCGATCACCGAGGACGATGTCCGCCGCATCGTCAAGGAGGAGATCGGCACCGCCCTGAAGAAGGACCCCGGCATGAAGCGGGGGGCCATCGTGGCCTCGAAGGGGACCCTGGACTGGGCCTACCCCCCGCTGATCCTGGGCAGCGCCGCCGCCGCCGTCGGCATGGACGTGGGCATCTTCTTCACCTTCTACGGGCTGAACATCATCCACAAGGACTTCGAGAAGAAGCTCAAGGTCGACGCCGTGGGCAACCCGGCGATGCCGATGCCGGTGCCGATGCCGGACCTCGTCACCGCCATGCCCGGCATGGTCACGGTGGCCTCGAGGATGATGAAGAAGAAGTTCGCCGACAAGAACGTCGCGAGCATCGGCGAGCTGCTCGAGACCTGCCGCGAGATGGACGTGCGGCTGATCGCCTGCCAGATGACCGTCGACGTGTTCGGGTACGAGCAGGACGACTTCATCGACGGGGTCGAGTTCGGTGGGGCGGCTGCCTTCATGGCCGACGCCCGCAAGTCCAACCTCACCCTCTTCATCTGAGACCGACCCCGCCCCCTTCGAAGGAGACCTGATGAGCGAGACCACCGAGGACGTCCTCGTCGACGCCCGTGAGCTGATGTGCCCGATGCCGGTCATGGCCGCCACCAAAGCCGCGCGCCGGATGGAGCCGGGCCAGCTGCTGAAGGTGCTGGCCACCGACAAGGGAGCGCTCAGCGACATCCCGGCGTGGGCGGACTCCAACGGCCACGAGATGGTGTCGCAGGGCCAGGAGGGCGGCGACCTCGTCTTCCTCATCCGCGTCGCCGAGCCCGACTGACCCCTGGGCCGAGCCGCAGGTCGGGCAGCGCGCGCTCTCCAGCCCTCCGTCGCCCGCTCCCCTCCTCAGGGGCCAGCCCCCGGCCGGACGCCCCCGGCAGCTCAGCGCACCTCGGCACCACTCAGCGCACGGTCCGCCATGCGCTGAGCACCACCACCCTGCGCTGGGCCGCACGCGGACGGTCCCTCCTGCGCTGGGCCGCACGCGGACGGTCCCTCCTGCGCCGAGCCGCAGGTCGGGCAGCGCGCGCTCTCCAGCCCTCCGTCGCCCGCTCCCCTCCTCAGGGGCCAGCCCCCGGCCGGACGCCCCGGCAGCTCAGCGCACCTCGGCACCACTCAGCGCACGGTCCGGCATGCGCTGAGCACCACCACCCTGCGCTGGGCCGCACGCGGACGGTCCCTCCTGCGCTGGGCCGCACGCGGACGGTCCCTCCTGCGCCGAGCCGCGCCCGGCTGTCCTGCCCGGCTACGGTGGCGGGATGCCCGCACCGCTGCCCGGCCGGCCCGGCTTCGTCGCGCCCCACCCCTCGGAGCGCCCCCGCTTCGCGCGGCGGGCCGTCCGCGTGCTCCTCGTCGACCACCACGGGCGGCTGCTGCTGCTCCAGGACTCGGACCTCGGTCTCGACCCGGTGGCGCACTGGTGGGTGACGCCCGGCGGCGGGGTGGACCCGGGCGAGAGCGACGCCCAGGCCGTGGTGCGCGAGCTGCTCGAGGAGACCGGGCTCGTGGTCAGCGAGTCCGACCTCGTCGGCCCGCTGCTCGAGCGCACCACCGTGCACGGCTACAGCGACAAGGTCGTCGACCAGGCCGAAGTCTTTTACCTCGTGCGCGCCGAGCCCTTCGAGGTCGACACTTCCGGCCACACCGAGGAGGAGCAGCTCACCGTCGTCGAGCTGCGCTGGTGGTCCCCGGACGAGCTGGCCAGCACCACCGACGACGTCTGGCCCCGCGACCTGCTCGACCTGCTCGCCCTCGCCGCCGAACCGCACCGCTGGGCCACCGGGCCGGTGCAGGCCGGTCCGGTCGAGGAGTCCAGCGTCCCGGCCTGACGCCGGGCCGACGACACGCCCAGCCCGCCGGTCGGCGGGTCCCGCACGCGCAGGCACGCCCCTCCCCCTACGTGTCGTCCGCCCGTCACCGGACGGGTTCGCCCCTCGCTCCGGGAGGAAGTGCGGACCATCCGCGTGTCGGCCGGGCGTCCGGCGTACCCCTCCGGCAAGGCGGGCGGCGGCCGCCCTCGCCCGGGGTCCGCTGCGGGGCGCCGCTCCGCGGCGCCCGCCCTCGCCCGGGGTCCGCTGCGGGGCGCCGCTCCCACGTGGCAGGGTCTCGGGCATGGATGCCAAGGAGACCGCCTGGAGCTACCTGCGGAGCCAGCGCGAGGCGGTGCGCTGGAAGGTCGAGGGGCTGGGCGAACGTGAGCTCCGCCGCCCGCGGACGCCGACGGGCACCAACCTGCTCGGGCTCGTCAAGCACCTCGCCGCCTGCGAGCTCGAGTACTTCGGGCGCTGCCTCGGCCGGACCTTCCCCGACCCACCGGAGTGCCTGGCCGAGGACGCCGAGGACAACGCCGACATGTGGGCGACCGAGGACGAGTCGGCGGCCGAGGTGCTCGGCCTGTACGAGCGAGCGGTGGCGTTCGCGGACGAGGGGATCGCCGCGCTCCCTGCCGACGCGCCCACACCGGTCCCGTGGTGGAGTCGCGACGACGTGGTCCTGCACACCCTGCTGGTCCACATGGCCGTCGAGACGGCACGCCACCTCGGCCAGCTGGACATCCTGCGCGAGCAGGTGGACGGCTCGGTGGGGCTGCGGCGGGAGGTCTCGAACCTCCCGGACCGCGACGCCGCGTGGTGGTCCGACTACACCACGCGGCTGGAGAAGCTGGCCGAGCGCGCCGAGCGGCGCTTCGGCGACGTCTGACCTGCTGCCGCCGCAGCTCACTCCACGGCGCGGCGGCTCACTTCTTCGGCGCCGAGGCCCCGGCGCCGTCCGAGGTGAGCGCAGCGATGAAGGCCTCCTGCGGCACCTCGACCCGGCCGACCATCTTCATCCGCTTCTTGCCCTCCTTCTGCTTCTCGAGCAGCTTGCGCTTGCGGGAGATGTCGCCGCCGTAGCACTTGGCGAGGACGTCCTTGCGGATGGCGCGGATGTTCTCGCGGGCGATGACGCGAGCGCCGACGGCGGCCTGGATCGGCACCTCGAACTGCTGGCGCGGGATCAGCTCCTTGAGCTTGCCGGCCATCATCACGCCGTAGGAGTAGGCGCGGTCCTTGTGGACGATCGCCGAGAAGGCGTCGACCTGCTCGCCCTGGAGCAGGATGTCGACCTTGACCAGGTCGGCCACCTGGTCGCCCGCCGGCTCGTAGTCGAGGCTGGCGTACCCACGGGTGCGCGACTTCAGCGCGTCGAAGAAGTCGAAGACGATCTCGGCCAGCGGCAGCGTGTACCGCATCTCGACGCGGTCCTCCGAGAGGTAGTCCATGCCGAGCAGCGAGCCGCGCTTGCCCTGGCAGAGCTCCATGATCGCGCCGATGAAGTCGCTCGGCGCCAGGATCGTCGCCCGGACGACGGGCTCGCGGACCTCGGCGACCTTGCCGCCGGGGAACTCGCTGGGGTTGGTGACGACGATCTCGGTGCCGTCCTCCATCGTCACGTCGTAGACGACGTTCGGCTGGGTCGAGATGAGGTCGAGGTCGAACTCACGCTCGAGCCGCTCGCGGACGATCTCGAGGTGGAGCAGGCCCAGGAAGCCGCACCGGAACCCGAAGCCGAGCGCGGCCGAGGTCTCCGGCTCGTAGACGAGCGCGGCGTCGTTGAGCTTGAGCTTGTCGAGGGCGTCGCGCAGGTCGGGGTAGTCGGAGCCGTCGATCGGGTACAGCCCGGAGAAGACCATCGGCTTGGGGTCGCGGTAGCCGCCGAGCGCCCGGATCGCGGGCACCTTGGCGTTGGTCACGGTGTCGCCGACGCGACTCTGCCGGACGTCCTTGACGCCGGTGATCAGGTAGCCGACCTCGCCGACGCCCAGGCCGTCGGCGGGCACCGGCTCGGGGCTGATCACCCCGATCTCGAGCAGCTCGTGGGTGGCCTTGGTCGACATCATCGCGATCCGCTCGCGCGGGTTGAGGTTCCCGTCGATCACGCGCACGTACGTGACGACCCCGCGGTAGGTGTCGTAGACGGAGTCGAAGATCATCGCCCGGGCCGGGGCATCGGCGTCGCCGACCGGATGCGGGAACTGCTCCACGATCGAGTCGAGCAGCGGCTCCACGCCCTCGCCGGTCTTGCCCGACACCCGGAAGCAGTCCTCCGGCTCGCAGCCGATGAGGCCCGCCAGCTCCTCGGCGTACTTCTCCGGCTGCGCGGCAGGGAGGTCGATCTTGTTGAGGACCGGGATGACCGTCAGGTCGTTCTCCATCGCGAGGTAGAGGTTCGCGAGGGTCTGGGCCTCGATGCCCTGGGCGGCGTCGACGAGGAGCACGGCGCCCTCGCACGCGGCCAGGCTGCGGGAGACCTCGTAGGTGAAGTCGACGTGCCCCGGGGTGTCGATCATGTTGAGGACGTACGGGGCGCCGTCGACCTCCCACGGCATCCGGACGGCCTGCGACTTGATCGTGATGCCGCGCTCCCGCTCGATGTCCATCCGGTCGAGGTACTGGGCGCGCATGGCCCGGTCGTCGACGACCCCGGTGATCTGCAGCATCCGGTCGGCCAGGGTGGACTTGCCGTGGTCGATGTGGGCGATGATGCAGAAGTTGCGGATCGCCTCCGGCGGGGTGGCGTGCGGCGGCAGCGCGGTGCGGGCGCGGGGGGACACGGGCGGGGGGTTCCTCGGGGTCTGGGGCGGTCAGGACACTGTGCCCCAGTCTCCCACGCCCCCACGGGTTCCCCGAACGTCCCAGGTCGGGCCACGGCCGGCGGGGCAACCCGGTGGGCCGTGCGACCGCGGCCCGCCCGCGCGATCCGTGTCGCGACAGCACCGTGCCGCTGCTCTCCGACCGCCGGGGCTGGCAACCCCCGCCCGCCGGGCTGACCCGCTCGCTACCCTCGCGCCATGCCCGCGTCCACCGCCCCGCGCCCGGGCCTGCTCCGGCGCCTCCTCGCCCGGCTGCTGCCTGCGCGCCCCAGGGTCCCGCGCTACCCCGGCGACTACCGCGGCCTCCTCGAGCCGGTGTACGCCCCGCACCCCGACGGCTCGCCGGACCCCGGCGAGATCGTCTGGACCTGGGTCCCCTTCGAGGAGGACCACGCGCAGGGCAAGGACCGGCCGGTCCTGCTCGTCGGCCACGACGGGCCCTGGCTGCTCGCGCTCCAGCTGACGAGCAAGGACCACGACGGCCGCCCCCGCCGTCGGGGCGGACCGCAGTGGGTCGACATCGGGCGCGGAGCCTGGGACCCGCAGCGGCGCCCGAGCGAGGTGCGTGTCGACCGGGTGGTCCGGGTCGACCCGGGGGCGGTGCGCCGGGAGGGGTCCGTGCTGCCGCGTGACCGGTTCGAGGCCGTCGCGGCGGCCGTGCGCGACGCCCGGGGCTGAGCCCCGCACGCGCGAGGGCCCGTCACCCGGGGTTGGTGACGGGCCCTCGCGCGGGGGCTGCTCGGCTCAGAGCTGAGCGGCCCGCCTGGCCATCGCGGACTTCTTGTTCGCGGCCTGGTTCTTGTGGATGACGCCCTTGCTCACGGCCTTGTCGAGCTTGACCGAGGCGGCGTGCAGCGCGGCAGCGGCCTCGTCCTTGCTGCCGGCGTCCGCGGCCTCGCGGAAGCGGCGGATGGCCGTCTTGAACTCGGACTTGACGGCCTTGTTGCGCTCGGTGGCCTTGCGGTTGGTCTTGATCCGCTTCAGCTGGGACTTGATGTTCGCCACTGTGGTTCGCGTCTTTCGGTCGGGGTCGGTTGCCGTAGAGGGCGGCAGTCGCGGGTCGGGACCGGGCGTGGGGCACCCGTGGTTGACTCGCGCTGGATGGTGCGTCGTGCGCGCGCGACCTCACGCGCACGCAACCGCAGAATCTACCAGCGCCCGCCCGGCGCGGCCAAAACGGGCGGTGACCTCAGCCCGCCTGCTCCCGGCCCCGGGCGTGCTGGGCGGTGATCGTGAGCACGACCCGTTCGACGGCGTAGACGGGGTCGCGGCCTCCGCCTTTGACCTCCGCGTCGGCGGCGGCGAGCGCCCGCACGCACGTCGCCAGGGCCTCGGCGGTCCAGCCCCCGAGGGCCCGGCGGGCCTTGTCGACCTGCCACGGCGCGATGCCGAGCTCGCGGGCGACGTCGCCGGAGCGACCCCGCCCGGCGGCACCGACCCGGATGAGCAGGCGCACCTGCTGGGCGAGGACGGCGACGAGGGGAACGGGGTCGACGCCCACCGCGATGGCGTGGCGCAGCAGCCGCATCGCCTCGGCGGTGTCGCCGGCCATCGCGGCGTCGGCGACCCGGAATCCCGTGGCCTCGACCTTGCCCCCGTGGTAGGTGAGCACCACCTGCTCGTCGATGACCCCCGTGGTGTCGTCGACGAGCTGCTGGCAGGCCGCGGCGAGCTCGCGGACGTCGCGGCCCACCGCCTCGACGAGCGCGTGCACCGCCTCGCCGGTGGCCTTGCGGTGCGCCCGGCGGAACTCGTGGGCGGCGAAGTCGGCCTTGTCGCGGTCGGACCGGATCGCCGCGGCCTCGATGACGCGGGCCCCGCCGCCGCGCATGGTGTCGAGCACCTTCTTGCCCCGCTGCCCGCTCTTGTGCAGCACGACCATGGTGAGGTCGGGCTCCGGCGGCCCCGAGAGCGCGGCCAGCAGGTCGGTCTGCAGGTCGTCGCCGGCCTCGTCGAGGTCGTGGACGACGAGGCACTTGGCGCCCCCGAACAACGACGGGCTGGCGTGCAGCACCAGCTCGCCCGGTTCATAGGCGGCGGCGTACACGTGGATGACCTCGAGATCGGGCGAGCTGACGCGCAGCTCGTCGACGGTGTGGTCGACCGCCCGCTCGGCGAGGAGCTGCTCGGGCCCGCTGACGAGGACGAGCGGCGGTACGCGGCGGTGGACGGCCACCTGGTCCTCCGGCATGGCGCCACTGTGCCACCTCGGGCCGACACCGCGCTGCCCGGGAGCCGTCCCGGCGCGTAGCATCACCCGGTGCTCGTCCCGCCTCCCGCTGATCTGCACCGGCACCGCCGCATCGTGCTGTACGGCGTCACCGGCTCCGGCAAGTCGACCCTCGCGGCTCGCCTCGCCGACCTCGGGGGCCTGCCGTACGTGTCCACCGACGACGTGATGTGGCGGCCCGACCTGGACGCAGATCCCCGCGGACGAGCAGCCGAGGGCGATGCGCGAGCGGGTGGAGGGGCCGGCCTGGGTCGTCGACTCGCTGTGGACGAGCACCCGTGAGCTGCTGCTCCCCCGGATCGACCTGCTCGTCGCGCTGGACTACCCCCGCCGCACCAGCCTGACCCGGCTGCTGCGGCGCACCGCGCACCGGCTCGTCACCCACGAGGAGGTGTGCGGAGGCAACACCGAGTCGTGGCGGCAGTCGTTCTCACGCGAGTCGATCATCGCCTGGCACGTCCGCAGCTTCGCGAGCAAGCACGCGCAGATCGAGCAGTGGTGCGCCGACCCCGAGGGTCCGCCCGTCGTCCGCTTCAGCGACTCCCGGCAGACCGAGGCCTGGGTCCGGCACCTGGAGCGGGTGGCCGACGCCGCCTGAACCGGGCGCCCCGATCAGTCGAAGGTGAGCGTCGGGCCGCGCCCCGCCTCCAGGCCCAGGCCGTCGAGACGGGCCCGCACGACGTCGGGCGGCAGCTCCATCGACTCGGCCAGCTCGTCGGCGGTGAGGCCGAGCTCGACGCCGTCGCGCAGCTCCTCGTCCTCCTGCGTGGTCCAGGCGTGGCCCCGGGTGACGGCGGTCCGCGCCGAGCCGGGGGGCGGCGGCGGTTCGGCGACCGGACGCTCGTCCGGCACCGGAGCCACCGCAGCCATCGACGTGCCGGCCACCGCCCCGGTGAGGCCGCGCAGCGCCGGCTCGGCCACGGGCAGTGGTGGCTCGGCCGTCTCGTCGAGCCGCCGCAGGGCAGCGAGCACGAGGTCGCGGTCGGCGGTGGGCCAGAACGGCGGCAGCGACCGCTGCAGGAACCCGGCGTAGCGGGCGTTCATCATCCTCGAGTCGAGGAAGGCCACGACCCCGCGGTCGTCGGCCCGCCGGATGAGGCGGCCCGCCCCCTGGGCCAGCCGCAGGGCCGCGTGCGTCGCCGAGACCGCCATGAAGCCGTTGCCCCCCATCCGCTCGATCGCGCGCGAGCGGGCCGAGGACAGCGGGTCGTCGGGTCTCGGGAAGGGGATCCGGTCGACGAGGACCAGCTGGCACGACGACCCGGGCACGTCGACCCCCTGCCACAGCGACAGGGTGCCGAACAGGCAGGTCCGCGGCTCACGGGCGAAGTCGCGCACGAGCGTGGCGATCTGGTCCTCGCCCTGGCACAGGACCACGATGTCGGTGTCGTCGAGCCGCTCGCGCATCTCCTCGGTGGCCTCCCTCGCGGCGCGCATCGAGGAGAACAGGCCCAGGGTGCGCCCGCCCGCCGCCCGGACCAGCGCCTCGATCTCGTCCAGGGCCTCGGGGGCGGTGCCGTCGCGCCCCGGCGGCGGCAGGTGGCGGGCGACGTAGGCGATGCCCTGGCGGGGGTAGTCGAACGGGCTGCCGACGTCGAGGCCCCGCCAGGCCGGCGCCCCCTCGCCCCGCAGCCCGATGGTGCCGGCGACGGCGTCGAACGTGCCGCCGAGCTCCAGGGTGGCCGAGGTCATGACGACCGTGCGCTCCTCGAAGACCTTGTCGCGCACGAGCATCGCCACGCTCATCGGCGCGACGCGCAGCACCGGTCCGCGGCGGGGGTCCTTCGCGACCCACGCGACGTCGAGCTCGCGCTCCTCCAGCACCCGGCACGCGGTCTCGTGCACGTCGTCGACGGCGGCCCGGGCCACCTGCCGCGCACCGTCGGGCTCCTCGCCCGGCCGCCCCTTGAGCTCCGACTGCACGGTCCGGGCGGTGTCCCTCACCCGCGCCAGCGCCATCGCCACCGCGTCGGGGATGCCGTCCAGCCTCCCCTCCGGCATCGGCTCCAGCACCGACTCCAGGAGGGTCGCGGCGTCGTCGAGGGTCTCGGAGGCGTCCGCCTGCCGCCCCGCGCGCCGAGCGGCTGCCCGCACCGAGCCGGGGGTGAGCTCGTCGGTGATCGTCGAGGTGACCCGGTCGACCAGCTCGTGCCCCTCGTCGACGACGAGCACGTCGTGCTCGGGCAGCAGCTGGCGTCCCTCGAACGCGTCGATGGCCATGAAGGAGTGGTTGGTGACGACGACGTCGACGTCACGCGCAGCCGCCCGGGACCGCTCGACGAAGCACTCGGCGACCATCGGGCAGCGCTGCCCGAGGCACTCCTCCGCGCTCACCGACACCTGTCGCCAGGCCCGCTCCGAGACCCCCGGCACCAGCTCGTCCCGGTCACCGGACTCGGTCTCGCCGGCCCACGTCCGCAGCCGCATGACCTCCTGCCCGAGCCGCGACGCCTGGCGGTCGACGTCGCCCACGGCGAGCAGCGTGCTCTCGTCGTCGTCCGGGAAGCCACCCTCGAGCTTGTGGGCGCACACGTAGTTGCGCCGGCCCTTGACGAGCGCGTAGGTGGGGCGGCGGCCGAGCACGGGTTCGAGGGCGTCCGCGAACCGGGGCATGTCGCGGTCGACGACCTGCGCCTGGAGCGCGAGCGTGGCCGTCGCGACGACGGCCGTGCCCCCGCCCTCGACCGCGTGCTGCACCGCGGGCACGAGGTAGGCGAGCGACTTGCCGGTGCCCGTGCCGGCCTGGACCAGCAGGTGCTCGCCGGAGGCGATGGCGTCGGCGACGGCGTGCGCCATCTGCACCTGACCGGGTCGCTCGGTGCCGCCGACCCCCGCGACGGCTGCGTGGAGGAGGTCGTCGAGCGAGGGCACCCGAGCACTCTAGGCGCTGCGCGCCGGCCCGGACGCGCGTCCACAGGGGGTTCGTGCCGCATGCGGGACCCACTGGTGCCACGATGGGCCTCGTGACCCTCAACGTCGAGACACAGACACCCTTCCCGTCCGACATCGAGATCGCCGAGGCGGCTGAGATCCAGCCCGTCGTCGACCTCGCCCGCGAGCGGCTCGGCATCCCCGCCGAGGCCCTCATCCCCTACGGCCACACCAAGGCCAAGGTCTCGCTGCCCTACCTCGACTCCCTCGCCGACCGCCCGGACGGACGGCTCGTGCTCGTCACGGCGATGTCGCCCACGCCGGCGGGAGAGGGCAAGACGACGACGTCGGTCGGCCTGGCCGACGCGCTGTCCCGGCTGGGCCACGACGCCATGGTGGCCCTGCGCGAGCCGTCGATGGGCCCGGTCTTCGGCATCAAGGGAGGCGCCGCCGGTGGCGGCTACGCCCAGGTGGTGCCGATGACCGACATCAACCTCCACTTCACCGGTGACTTCGCCGCCATCGGGGCCGCGAACAACCTCCTCGCCGCGCTGCTGGACAACCACCTCCACCACGGCAACGCGCTCGACATCGACGCGCGCACCGTCACCTGGAAGCGCGTCGTCGACCTCAACGACCGGGCACTGCGCGACGTCGTCATCGGCCTCGGCGGCCCCCTCAACGGCGTGCCCCGCCAGGACGGCTTCGACATCACCGTCGCCTCCGAGGTGATGGCGATCTTCTGCCTCGCCCGCTCCCTCACCGACCTCAAGCGCCGGCTCGGCGACATCGTCGTCGCGCACACGCACGGCAAGCGGCCGGTCACCGCCCGCGACCTGCAGGCCGACGGACCGATGACGGTGCTGCTCCGCGACGCCTTCGCCCCCAACCTGGTGCAGACGATGGAGCACACGCCGGCGATGGTCCACGGCGGGCCGTTCGCCAACATCGCCCACGGCACCAACTCGGTGGTGGCCACGCAGGCGGCGCTCAAGCTGTCGGACTGGGTCGTCACCGAGGCCGGCTTCGGCGCGGACCTCGGCGCCGAGAAGTTCGTCGACATCGCCTGCCGGCTGTCGGGGATGCGGCCGGACGTCGTCGTGGTCGTCGCCACCGTCCGGGCGCTGAAGTACCACGGAGGGGTCGCGGTCGCCGACCTCGCCCGCGAGGACCTCGACGCCCTCGAGCACGGGATGTCGAACCTGCGCCGGCACCTGCACAACGTCCGCGAGGTCTTCGGGCTCGCACCCGTCGTCGCGGTCAACCGCTTCCCCACCGACACCGACGCCGAGGTCGAGGCGGTGGTCCGGATGACCCAAGTCCTCGGCGTGCCGGCGCACGCGGCCACGCACGTCGTCGACGGTGGCGCCGGGGCCGAGGACCTGGCCCGCACCGTCGTCGAGGTGGGCGAGAGCGGCGCCAGCGCGATGCGCTTCACCTACGTCGACGACCTCCCCCTGGCGGAGAAGGCCGAGGCGGTGGCGCGCCGCGTCTACGGGGCCGACCGGGTCACCTTCACCTCGGCCGCGCGCAAGGCGCTGGACCGGATCGAGGCCGAGGGCCACGGGTCGCTGCCGGTGTGCATGGCCAAGACCCAGTCCTCGTTCTCCACGGACCCCGGCCTCCGCGGGGCCCCCACCGGGCACACCGTCGACGTCCGCGAGGTGCGGCTGTCGGCGGGGGCCGGGTTCGTGGTCATGGTCACCGGCAGCCTGCTCACCATGCCGGGGCTGCCCAAGGCGCCGTCGGCGAGCCGCATCGACGTCGACGCCGACGGGCGGATCACGGGCCTGAGCTGACCGTCCGCCTCAGGGCCGGCCGTCGGCGACCATCGCCCGGCCGTCGAGGCGGCGGGCCATCAGGACGCTGTCGCGGTCGTCACCGGGGGCCACCCGGATGTTCCCGGGCACCCTCCCGACCTCGAGGTAGCCCGAGCGCTCGTAGAAGCGGGTGCCGCCGGTGCCGCTGCGCACGACCAGTGTGGCGAGCTCCACCCCGGCGTGCCGCGCGACCCGGTGCATCGCCGCCACGAGCAGGCGGCCCAGGTTGCGGCCCCGGCGCGTGGGGTCGGTCATGATCCGGAACGCGGTGCGCTCGTGCGCCCGCATCGCGTTGCGGTCGGCCACCCAGAAGCCCAGGCCCACCACCGAGCCGTCGGCGGCACCGGAGCAGCACCGCGGTCGTCAGGCCGTCGGCCATCTCCTCCTCGTGGGCGGCGAGGGCCTGCGCCACGTGGTGGCGGGGTGCGCCCGGGAGGAAGCCGACGGCACCGTCGCCGTCGTTGACGGCGCACCAGAGGTCCAGCACCTGCTCGCGGGTCGCGGCGTCGAGCCACTCCCGGGCCTCGACCCGGGGGGCCTCGAACACGGTTCGCCCTCCGTCCTGCCCCGGCTCGGGGTCGCTGCCGACCCGCTCCATGCCCACCGAGAGCGCCGTGCGGGCCGAGGCCACGTCGGAGTCGGGGATCACCGCGGCGAGCGGCACCTCGGGCAGCCACTCCACGGCGTGCGCGGTCCACGCCCGGGCAGCCTCGCGGCCGATCCCGCGCCCGCGCGCGGTGGAGGCCAGGCGGAAGGCGAGCACGATCCGGCCGCGGTCGGTGGATCGGCGCAGTCCACCGACCCCGATGCCGGCACGCAGGCTGGTCTCCTCGACCACGCCGTAGTCGAAGCCGGCGTCCCGCCACCGGTGGAGGCAGTCGTCGAAGAGCTCACCGGCCCGGGCGTCGCTTGCCGGCATCGAGTGCGGTGCGTGCGTCCACAGCCGCGGGTCGCGGTTGAGGCGCAGCCACAGCCCGCGGTCCCCCGAGACCGGCGGACGCAGGGTCAGCCGGTTCGTCGCGATCTCGCGGGGCGCGTGCTGCACCCGCGGAGGCTACTCGCCCGTCGGCGCTCGTGGACCTCTGCGGACAGCCGGGTCAGACCCGGTACGGGGTGAGGTCGTCGGCCAGCTCGGCGCCGACGCGGGCGGTGAGCCGGGTGCCCTCGACGAGGTGCTCGCTGGCGAGGACCTCCCCGGCCTCGTGGACCCGGCTGACGAGGTCACCGCGGTCGTACGGCACCAGCACGTCGACGTCGACGTCGGGCTGCGGCAGCTCGCGGGCGATGAGCTCGCGCAGCTCGGCCAGCCCGGCCCCGGTGCGGGCGGAGACGGCGAGCGAGTGCGTCTCGTGCCGCAGCAGGCGGTCGAGCACCTCCGGGTCGGCGACGTCGGCCTTGTTGACGACGACCACCTCCCTGACGTCGTGGGCCTCGACATCGGCGAGCACCGCACGCACGGCCGAGATCTGGCCCTCGGGGTCGGGGTGTGACCCGTCGACGACGTGGAGGAGGAGGTCGGCGTCGGCCACCTCCTCGAGGGTGGACCGGAAGGCCTCGACGAGCTGGTGCGGCAGCTGCCGGACGAAGCCGACCGTGTCCGTGAGCGTGTAGAGGCGGCCGTCGGGGGTCTCGGCCCGGCGGACGGTGGGGTCGAGGGTGGCGAAGAGCTGGTTCTCGACGAGCACACCCGCGCCGGTCAGCCGGTTGAGCAGGCTGGACTTGCCCGCGTTGGTGTACCCGGCGATCGCGACACTGGGCACCCGGTTGGCCCGGCGGCCGCCGCGCTTGGTGTCGCGGACCGTCTTCATCTCCGTGATCTCGCGGCGCAGCCGGGCGATCCGGGAGTTGATCCGGCGCCGGTCGAGCTCGATCTTGGTCTCGCCCGGTCCGCGCGAGCCCATCCCCTGGCCGCCGGCCGCCTGGCCGCCGGCCTGCCGCGACATCGACTCGCCCCAGCCGCGCAGGCGCGGGAGGAGGTACTGGAGCTGCGCCAGCTCGACCTGCGCCTTGCCCTCACGGCTCTTCGCGTGCTGGGCGAAGATGTCGAGGATCAGGGCGGTGCGGTCGATGACCTTGACCTTGACGACGTCCTCGAGGGCACGCCGCTGGCTCGGCGAGAGCTCGGTGTCGGCGATGACCGTGTCGGCGCCCTCGTCGATGACGACGTCTCGCAGCTCCTGCGCCTTGCCCTTGCCGAGGTACGTGGCCGGGTCGGGGTGCGGACGACGCTGGATGACGCCGGCGAGCACGTCGGAACCGGCGGTCTCGGCGAGGGCGGCGAGCTCGTGCAGGGAGTTCTCGGCGTCCTCGAGGGTGCCCTCGGACCAGACGGCGGCGAGGACGACGCGCTCGAGCCGGAGCTGGCGGTACTCGACCTCGGTGACGTCCTCGAGCTCGGTGGACAGCCCCGAGACCCGCCGGAGCGCGGCGCGCTCCTCCCGGTCGTACTGCTCGCCGTCGAAGGTCAGCCGGTCGTCGTCGACGTCCGGCGCTCCGCGTGGACGGTCCGAGCCGGGGTCGTCCGGAGCAGTGTGGTCGGCGAGCGCCTCGGCCCGCCCGGAGAGGGTGTGTCGTGCAGTCATGTTCTCCCTAGGTTCTCATCCGGCAACGCCCGGCAGCGACCGCTTTCTTCCGCGGGCACTAGCCTTCGGTCCCGATGGGCGCCCCCGACCACTACTTCACCGCCGAGCCGGCCAGCGACGCCGAGCGCCGGCCGCTCCGGCTGCGGCTGGCGGGCCGGGACGTCGAGGTGGAGGTGGCCCGGGGGGTGTTCTCCCCCGCCGGGATCGACAAGGGAACGGCCGTGCTCCTCGACCAGGCCCCCCTGCCGCCACGCACCGGCACCTTCCTCGACCTCGGCTGCGGCTGGGGCCCGCTCGCCCTCACCCTCGGCCTGCTGGCACCCGAGGCGACCGTCTGGGCGGTCGACGTCAACGAGCGCGCCCTCGACCTGTGCAGCCGCAACGCCTCCGCGCTGGGGCTGTCCGGCGTCCGGCCGGCCACCGCTGACGGCGTCCCCGCCGATGCACGGTTCGACCTGATCTGGTCCAACCCGCCGATCCGGGTGGGCAAGAAGGTGCTCCACGACCTGCTGCGCACCTGGCTCCCCCGGCTCGCGCCGGGCGGGGTCGCGTACCTCGTCGTGCAGAAGAACCTCGGGTCGGACTCGCTGCAGCGGTGGGTGGAGGCCGAGCTCGCGATGCCGTGCACCCGGTACACCTCGAGCCGCGGCTTCCGGGTGCTCGAGGTCAGGCCGGCAGCAGCCGACTGACCACCCAGGCCACGGAGGCCGCGGCCTCCCCTGGCTCCGCGTGCGGACGGACGACGTGCGACATCACCACCCGGACGAGGGTGTCGACGAGGACGGCCCGCTCCCCCGGGGGCATCGCGGGCACGCGGCGGGCCAGGTGGGCGTCGACGACGGCGCCGGCGGAGGAGAGCAGGCCCTCCGACCTCGTGGTGAGCAGAGGGAGGACCTCGTCCGCCGCGGTGCCGTTCGAGGCGGACACGGTCACCACGAGGAGGGGGTTGGCGGCGGCGAGGGTGAGGACCCGGTGCACGGTGCGGCGGACGGCGTCCACGACGTCCCCGTCGCCGCCGAGCTCCTGGTCGACCACCGCGAGGAAGTCACGGACCTCCCGCGCCACGAGGGCCTCGGCCAGTCCCTGCTTGGACCCCACGAGGTTGTACACGGTCTGCCGGCTCACGCCGGCCCCCCGGGCGACCGCCCCCATCGACAGACCGGCCCACCCCCGGTCGGCGACCAGCGCCGCGGCCGCGTCCAGGACCCGTCCGGCGGTGTCGCTCACCCTCGCCCGGCCGGGTCGAGCGGTTCGAAGTCGACCTTCTCCCGGACCCCGCAGTCGGGGCAGCACCAGTCGTCGGGCACCTCCGACCACGGAGTGCCCGCAGGGAACCCCTCGAGCTCGTTGCCGGCGGCGACCTCGTAGGTGTAGCCGCAGCCGGGGCAGCGAGCGGCGAGGACCTCGTCGTCCGGCCCCGCCGAGGGGCCGGCCGTGCCGGGCGCCATCCGGGTGGGAACTGCCGGGGGCGCGGCGTGGCGGCGCAGCAGACGGGAGCGGGCGGCCGGGTGGAGGTTGGCCAGCCCGGCGTCACCGCCGTAGTGGGCGACGACGAGTGGGTCCATGACCCGCCGCCACAGCGGGGGCACGAGGGCGAGCAGGATCATCCCGGCGTAGCCGGTGGGCAGCACCGGGGACGCCTCGAAGTGACGCAGGGTCTGGTAGCGACGCGTGGGGTTGGCGTGGTGGTCGCTGTGGCGCTGGAGGTGGTAGAGCAGGATGTTTGTGACGATCTGGTCGGAGTTCCAGCTGTGCCTGGGGTCCACCCGCTCGTAGCGCTCCTTCCCGGGGACCCCGACCACCTGCCGCAGCAGGCCGTAGTGCTCCAGGTAGTTCACCGCCTCGAGCAGGGAGATGCCGACCAGCGCCTGGACGACGAGGAAGGGGAACACCGACCAGCCGAAGGCGGCGACGGCCAGCCCCCAGAGGAACACCGACATCAGCCAGGCCGTGACCAGGTCGTTGCCCCAGGTGAGCGGGCGGTGACCGCGGCGGGCCAGCCGTCGGCGCTCGAGGCGCCACGCGCTGCGCAGCGAGCCCAGCACCGTGCGCGGCCAGAACCCGTAGAAGGACTCGCCGAGCCGGGCCGAGGCCGGGTCGTCGGGGGTGGCCACGCGGACGTGGTGGCCACGGTTGTGCTCGATGTAGAAGTGCCCGTAGAAGACGGGGGCCAGGGCCACCCGGGCCAGCCAACGCTCGTGGCCGGGACGCTTGTGGCCGAGCTCGTGAGCGGTGTTGATGCCGACGCCGCCGATGACGCCCAGGGTCGCCGCGAGCCCGAGCCGGGCCGCCACGGAGAGGTCCTCCCGGAGGCCGACGACGACGAGCACCGCACCGAACCCCAGGTACTGCAGGGGCAGGAACGCGTACGTGACCCACCGGTAGTAGCGGTCGGCCTCGAGGGCCTCGATGACGCCCTCCGGTGGGTTGGACGGGTCCGCCCGGGTCACCAGGTCGATGACGGGCACGATGCCGAGCACGACGACGGGCCCCACCCAGAACCAGGTCGTCGACCCGCTGAGCCACCACCCGCCGAGCGCGACGAAGGCCAGGGCCGGCACGACGAGCCCGAGGAGCCACAGGGACCGCTTGGGGTCGCGCCAGGTCACCGGCGCGTCGACGGGTCCGCGGGAACCAGTGCGACCGGGCGCCATCCGTCCTCCACGCCGATTGACAGAAACGGGAAGAATGTCAAGTCTGCGGGCGGTGCCCCGCGGCGTCAAGGCCCCGACCCGGGCGCGGTGAGCCCCGGCGATCCCCTCGCGTCAGGCGGGCAGGAGGCCGAGGTCGACGGTGCCGTCGGCCACGAGCACCGCCGGGCCGGCGAGCTCGACCCCGTGCTCGGGCAGCAGGCGCACGGTGAGCCGCCCACCGGGCACGTCGACCACCCAGACCGGCTGCGCGTCGGTCGTGCCGGCCCAGTAGCTCGTCGCGACCGCGGCCGCGCAGGCGCCGCTGCCGCACGACCGCGTCTCGCCGACACCACGCTCGTGCACCCGCATCGCCAGGTGCCCGGGGCCGATCGGTCGGACGAGCTCGACGTTGGTGCCGTTCGGCGGCTCGGGGCGCACGAGCGGTGCGCGGGCCAGGTCCAGGCCGTCGAGGTCGACCGCCTCGGGCAGCGCCACCACCGTGTGCGGGTTGCCCAGCTCGACCGACAGGGCCGAGTACGGGTCGCCCTCGCCCACGTGCACGAGGGCGTCGAAGCCGTCCTGGGCGGCGGTGACGGGGTCACCGAGCCGCCAGGGGCCGAGGTCGACGGCCCAGCCGGCGTCCTCGGCGCGGACGTGCTTGGCTCCGGCCCGGGTGGCGATGAGGAACTCGTCGGCGGTCTCCAGGCCCGCGCGCCGGAGGAAGGCGGCGAAGACCCGGGTGCCGTTGCCGCACATCTCGGACAGGCCGCCGTCGGCGTTGCGGTAGTCCATGAACCACGGGGCCTCGCCGGCCTGCGCGCGCACGTCGGGGTCGTCGGAGCACTCCGTGGCCACCACCCGGATGACGCCGTCGCCGCCGACGCCGGTGCGGCGGTCGGCGAGGGCGGCGGCGCGGGCCGCGCTCAGCCCCAGCGCACCGTCGAGGTCGGGCACGAGCACGAAGTCGTTCTCCGTGCCGTGACCCTTGGTGAACGCCAGCCCGTCAGCCATGCCGACCATCGTCCCACCCCTCCCGGCGCAGCTCGGTCGCGGCGGCGTCGACGAGCGCGGTGGCGCGGTCGGGCAGGTCCGGGTCGAGGGAGTCCAGCCACCGCACGCGGGGGTCGGCCCCGAACCACGACTGCTGCCGCCGTACCAGCCGCCGGGTGCGGGCGGTGGTGTCGGCGACGGCCTCGTCCCGGGTCATCGTGCCGTCCAGCACCGCGAGCGCCTGGGCGTAGCCGACGGCCCGGCTCGCCGTGCGCCCCGTGCGCAGGCCGCGCGCCTCGAGCGCACGGGTCTCCTCCAGGAGGCCGGAGCCGAACATCGAGGCGGTGCGCTGGGCGACCCGGCGGTCGAGGGCCTCGCGGCCGCAGCGCAGCCCGAGGACGAGGGTGGGACGCAGGAACTCACGCGTCGGCATCGTCGCGCCGAACGGCCGGCCGGTGAGCTCGACGACCTCGAGTGCCCGCACGATCCTGCGGGTGTTGTTCGGCTCGATGGCGGCGGCGGCCTCGGGGTCCCGCCGCTGGAGGTCCGCGTGCAGCGCGGCGGTGCCCTCCTCGACGGCGCGACGCTCCAGCCGCGAGCGGGTGTCCGGGTCGGTCGGAGGGATCTCCAGCCGGTCGAGCACCGCGCGCACGTACAGGCCCGACCCGCCGACGACGACCGGCAGCGCGCCGCGGGCCAGCACCGCTTCGACGTCGGCGCGCGCGTGCCGCTGGTACGCCGCGACCGAGGCCTCCTCGGTGACGTCGAGGACGTCGAGCTGGTGGTGCGGCACCCCCTGCCGCTCGTCCGGCGTGAGCTTCGCGGTGCCGACGTCCATGCCGCGGTAGAGCTGGGAGGCGTCGGCCGAGACCACCTCACCGCCGAGCCGCAGCGCGAGGGCGACGCCGAGGTCGGACTTGCCGGCGGCGGTGGGCCCCACCACGGCGACGACCAGACCGGACCCGGGAGCCGACCGCCGCACCGTCGCCGCCTCGAGCGGGTCGGGACGGGGGCTCAGGGGACCGGGTCCTGGTCGAGGTCGTCGGCGTCGTCGTGCCCGAACGGGTCACGGTCGACCCCGGGCATCCAGGTGAGTCCGGGCTCGCCCCAGCCGTTGGCCTTCACCGCCTTGCGTGCGCGCCGGGCCCACTTGCCGGAGAGCCGGTCGACGTAGAGGAACCCGTTGAGATGGTCGTACTCGTGCTGCAGCATGCGCGCGAACCACCCGGTGGCCTCGTAGCGGATCTCCTGGCCGTCGAGGTCCTGTCCGGTGAGCGTGGCGGTCTCGCCGCGACGCAGCGGGAACGACTCACCCGGCACCGAGAGGCAGCCCTCGGACTCCTCGTGGGGGTCGGGGTCGCCCGCCACGGGCTTGCTCGCCACGACGTAGGGGTTGATGACGACACCGCGGGGCGGGATGCCGTCGTCGTTGCCCATCGCCCAGGTGAAGATGCGCAGGCCGACACCGACCTGTGGTGCGGCCAGCCCCACCCCACGGGCGGCGTCCATCGTCTCGACCATGTCGGCGACGAGGTCGCGGACCTCGTCGTCGATGACCTCGACGGGCTGGGCGCGGGTGTGGAGCACCGGGTCCCCGGTGATGACGACGGGCCGGACGGTCATGGGCCCGATTGTGGCAGAGCCGCGCCGACCGTTCCGAGTCGCGGGGGTGGCACCGAGCGCCGTCGTGGTGTGGACTGGACGGGCTCCCCCGGGAGCCGACCTGTCCCCGACGGAAGGAGGCGCGCATGGGATTTCTCGACGACGCCCGGAAGAAGCTCGACGAGGTCAGCAAGGACCACCCCGACCAGGTGGAGTCCGTCAGCGACCAGGCCATCGAACGCGGTGGCGACACGGTCGACGGCGCCACGGGCGGGAAGTACGCCGACCAGGTCGACTCGGCCCAGCGACGGGCCGACGACGCCATCGGCGAGCGCTGAGCGACTCGGCGTCAGCGAGCCCCCGGTCCATCCCGGACCGGGGGCTCGTCCGTTCGGCCGGTCCTCCAGCGGCATTCGGCCACGAGTCGTGTCGCGGCCCCCGTTTCCCGGCGGGGCCGCCCGGCGGCTCCCTAACCTGAGCAACGATCCCGCCGCCCAGGAAGGACTGAACCCATGTCGCACTGGACCTCCGGCCTCCCCAAGCTCGACATCCAGCCGTTCGACCCGACGCCCCTCTGGGACGCCGCGGAGGACAACCAGGCCGAGCACCAGGTGGCCCTCGACCGCCGTCGCCGGATGCTGCCGTTCGTGGGCGCCGGCCTGCTCGCCGTCATCGCCGCCACCGTCGGCGGCATCGTCCTCCTGCTCGGCTGACTGCGACTGCTCCGGCTCAGCCGGAGCAGTCGGGGACCGCGGCCCGCGGGGGCGCACCGACGCCCGGCATGCCCAGCGACACCGCGGGCTTCCCCGGAACGGGCGCGTCCTGCAGGGCGGCCCACGCGTCGCCGCCCCGGGTGCGGCGCACCGCCCAGGCCCCACCCCGGACGCCCGAGTCGGCGACCAGGTGGTGCGGCGCCCCGTAGGTGACCCCCACGGTGACCACGTCGCCGGGACGCGGGCGCTGCGCACCGTCGGGCGCCCCGACGTGCACCAGCCGGTTGTCGCGCGCACGGCCCGAGAGCCGCGCGGTGGCGCCGTCCTTGCGGCCCTCCCCCGGGGCGACGAGCACCTCGACCTCACGTCCCTCCATCGCACGGTTGCCCGCCCAGGAGACCTCCTCCTGGAGGGCGATGAGCCGGCCGAACCGCTCCTGGACGACCTCCTTGGGCACCTGCCCGTCCATGTCGGCGGCGGGGGTACCGGGCCGCACGGAGTACTGGAAGGTGAAGGCGCTCGAGAACCGGGCCGCCTCGACCACCCGCAGGGTCTGCTCGAAGTCCTCCTCGGTCTCCCCCGGGAAGCCGACGATGAGGTCGGTGGTGATCGCGGCGTCGGGGATGGCGGCCCGCACCGCGTCGAGGATGCCGAGGAAGCGCTCGCTGCGGTAGCTGCGCCGCATCGCCCTGAGCACGCGGTCGGAGCCGGACTGCAGCGGCATGTGCAGGCTCGGCATGACGTTGGGCGTCTCGGCCATGGCCGCGATGACGTCGTCGGTGAAGGCGGCGGGGTGGGGGCTGGTGAAGCGCACCCGCTCGAGCCCGTCGACCTCGCCGCAGGCCCGCAGAAGCTTGCCGAAGGCGAGCCGGTCGCCGAACTCGACACCGTAGGTGTTGACGTTCTGGCCGAGCAGGGTCACCTCGACCACGCCCTGGGCCACCAGGGCCTCCACCTCGGCGAGGACGTCTCCGGGGCGGCGGTCCTGCTCCTTGCCGCGCAGGCTCGGCACGATGCAGAAGGTGCAGGTGTTGTTGCAGCCGACGGAGATCGACACCCAGCCGGAGAAGGCGGAGTCGCGGCGGGTGGGGAGGGTCGAGGGAAAGGTCTCCAGCGACTCGAGGATCTCCACCTCGGCGCGCTGGTTGTGCCGCGCGCGGTCGAGGAGGGCGGGGAGGCTGGCGATGTTGTGGGTGCCGAAGACGACGTCGACCCACGGGGCCCGCTCGACGATCGAGTCGCGGTCCTTCTGGGCCATGCAGCCGCCGACCGCGATCTGGAGGTCGGGGTTGCGCTGCTTGGCCGGGCGGAGCTGGCCGAGGTTGCCGTAGAGCTTGTTGTCGGCGTTCTCGCGGACCGCGCAGGTGTTGAAGACGACGACGTCGGCGACGTCGGGACGGTGCTCGGCGGGCACGCCGGCGAGGTCGACGTACCCGGCCGTCTCGAGCAGGCCGGCGAGCCGCTCGGAGTCGTGCACGTTCATCTGGCACCCGTGGGTGCGCACGTCGTAGGTCCTGGGCGTCGTCATGGCCCCAACAGGGTACGGCCGGTCAGCGCGAGGTCGTGCGCTGGTACTGGCGGATCGAGAGCGGGACGAACACGAGCATGATCCCCACCACCCAGATCAACGTGTAGAGCGCGGGGTGCTGCAGGGGCCAGACGTCGGGCGGCGGAAAGGCGGGGTTGGTGTTGCCGAAGAGCTCGCGGGCCGCCTGGGTGACGCTCGAGACCGGGTTCCAGTACGCGAACGTCTGCAGGACCGGGGGCAGGGTCTCGGGGTTGACGAAGGTGTTGGCGATGAAGGTCAGCGGGAAGATGACGATGAAGCTGGCGTTGTTGACGACCTCGGGGGTGCGCACGATGAGGCCCACGTAGGCCATCACCCAGGACAACGCGTACGCGAACACCAGGAGCAGCAGCGCCCCGGCGAGCGCCTCGAGGAACGAGGAGCGGATCCGCCAGCCCACGAGCAGCCCGGTGAGCCCCATGACGACCAGGCTGAGGACGTTGTTGACGACGTCGGAGAGGGTGCGCCCGGCGAGCATCGCCGACGGCGACATCGGCAGGGTGCGGAACCGGTCGACGAACCCCTTCTGCAGGTCCTCGGCGAGGCTGAACCCGCTGAAGGTGCTGCCGAAGACCACCGTCTGGGCGAAGATCCCCGCGATGAGGAACTCCTTGTAGTCGACGCCGGTGTCCTGGGTGCCGATCGCCCCCGCGAAGACGTAGGCGAAGAGGAGGACGAACATGATCGGCGAGAGCGTCGTGAAGACGAGCAGGTCGGGGACCCGCTTGATCTTGATCAGGTTGCGGCGGGTGACGGTGAGGGCGTCGCCGACCGCCTGGGTCACGGTGCTCATCGCTGCTCCTCCGCGGCCGGCACGCGCTCGGAGGGCCCGCCCCGGCCGTCGCCGCCTGCGTCGTCGGTATCGCCCTCGGTGTCCTCGTCGTCGGTGTCGTCGCGGGCCTCGGCGGCGTGCCCGGTGAGCGAGAGGAAGACGTCGTCGAGGGTCGGGCGCCGCAGCGCGAGGTCGGACACGGCGACCCCGGCGCCGTCGAGCCGGCGGACCGCCTCGACGAGGACCTCCGACCCCCCGGTGACCGGCACGGTGACGCGCCGGGACCGGTGCTCGACCACCGCCTCGCCGACGCCGAGCCCACCGAGGGTGTCCCGGGCGAGGTCGACCCGGGAGACGTCGGCGACGACCACCTCGACCCGCTCGCCGCCGACCTGCGCCTTGAGCTCGTCCGAGGTGCCCTCGGCGATGACCCGGCCGTGGTCGATGACGGCGATCCGGTCGGCCAGCTGGTCGGCCTCCTCCAGGTACTGCGTCGTGAGCAGCACCGTGGTTCCCCCGCGCACCAGGTCGGTGATGACACCCCACATCCCGAGCCGCGACCGCGGGTCCAGACCGGTGGTCGGCTCGTCGAGGAAGATGATGGGCGGGCGCGCCACGAGCGCCCCGGCCAGGTCGAGCCGGCGCCGCATGCCACCGGAGTAGCCCTTGACCGGGCGGTCACCGGCGTCGGCCAGGTCGAACTGGTCGAGCAGCTCGCGCGCTCGCCGGCGCGCGGTCTCGGCACCCAGGTGGTAGAGCCGCCCGACCATGTCGAGGTTCTCGAACCCGGTGAGGTACTCGTCGACGGCGGCGTACTGACCGCTGACCCCGATGCGACGCCGGACCTCCTTCGGGTGGGCCAGCACGTCGGTGCCCAGGACCCGGGCGGAGCCGGAGTCGGGGACCAGGAGCGTGGTGAGCACCTTGATCGTCGTCGTCTTGCCCGCGCCGTTGGGGCCGAGCAGCCCGACGACCGACCCCTGCGCCACCCGCAGGTCGAGGCCGTCGAGGGCGCGCACCTCACCCGACCTGGACCGATAGCACTTGACCAGCCCTTCGGCTCGTACCGCGTCGTCCACGACCCCGCTCCTCTCGACGGTCACGCCCACCGGCCGTCGGGCGCGAGCCTAGCCGCGGCCACCGACAACGACGCCGGCCCGGGCCAGCCGGGTGAGCCCGACGTCCGCGCTCGGCCCAGCCGGGGACGAACGGCGAGCGTGTCGTCTCCCCGCTCCCCCCGCATTCCCGGGGGCGCGGGGCGGCGCAGCAGGTGGGCGTGTCAGGCTTGGGGCGACGACGTCGACCCTGGAGGTGCCGTGCGGACCCTGCTCAACATCATCTGGCTGGTGTTCGGCGGCCTGTGGCTCGCCCTCGGGTACGCCCTGGCGGGCCTGGTGCTCTGCCTGCTCATCGTGACGATCCCGCTCGGCGTGGCCTCGTTCCGGATGGCGGGGTACGCGCTGTGGCCCTTCGGCCGGGCCGTGGTGCCCAAGGAGGGCGCGGGTGCCGGCGCGGTCGTCCTCAACGTCGTGTGGATCCTGCTCGCCGGGTGGTGGCTCGCCCTCGCCCACGTGACGACGGCGGTCGCCCAGGCGATCACGATCATCGGCATCCCGCTCGCGGTCGCCAACCTCAAGATGATCCCGATCTCGCTCGTCCCCTACGGCAAGCAGATCGTGCCCCGCGACAGCCTCCCCCCGGGCCAGCAGCCGCTGCACTCGATCTGAGGCCCCACCCCCACACACCCCACCCGCCTCGACATTTCGGGGTGACCCCGAAATGTGGACGTGGCACGGGTTGCGTTCCCGTGCCACGTCGACGAACCGGGGTGTCGAGGAGCAGGTGGGCCGGGGACGGCGCAGATCAGTCGCGCTGGTGCTCGGGTGCGTCGCGGACGGCCTCGCGGACGACGCGGATGGCGACCTCGCCGTCGTAGCCCTTGCGGGCGAGCATCCCCGCGAGCCGCCGGATCTGCACGTGCGGCTCCAGGCCGTGCATCGACCGCAGCCGCCTGGCGACGAGCCGGCGGGCCTGCTCCTCCTCGGCGTGCGGGTCGACCTCGGCGAGGGCGGCGGCGGCGGTGTCGTCGTCGACACCCTTGCGCCTCAGCTCCTGGCGCAGCGCGCGGGTGGCGAGGCCCCGCCCGGACTGCTGGGAGCGCACGAGCATCCCGGCGTAGGCCTCGTCGTCGACGAGGCCCACCTCCTCCATCCGGTCCAGGACGGTTTCGGCGACGTCGTCGGGGCAGCCCTTGCGGCGCAGCGCCTGCTCGAGCTGCGCCCGGCTGCGCGGCGCCGCCGTGAGCTGGCGCAGGACGATCTGGCGGGCCCAGTCGTGCGGGTCGGGCTCGTCACCGCGGGTGCGGGGGTCGCCCTCGGGGTCGGGTGGCCGCGGCCCCGCCGCCCACTCGGGGGGCGGGGCGGCGGCGTCGGCGAACGCCATCCGAGGACCGCTCAGAAGTCGACCGGCACGTCCGGGACGGCGGTGGCCTCGGGCTTGGCCACCCCGACACCGAGCTTGTCCTTGATCTTCTTCTCGATCTCGTCGGCGAGCTCGGGGTTGTCCTTGAGGAACTGGCGGGCGTTCTCCTTGCCCTGGCCGAGCTGGTCGCCGTCGTAGGTGTACCAGGCGCCGGCCTTGCGGACGAAGCCGTGCTCGACGCCCATGTCGATCAGGCCGCCCTCGCGGGAGATGCCCTGGCCGTAGAGGATGTCGAACTCGGCCTGCTTGAACGGCGGGGACACCTTGTTCTTCACCACCTTGCAGCGGGTGCGGTTGCCCACGGGGTCGGTGCCGTCCTTGAGGGTCTCGATCCGGCGCACGTCGAGGCGGACCGAGGCGTAGAACTTCAGCGCCTTGCCACCGGTGGTGGTCTCGGGCGAGCCGAACATCACACCGATCTTCTCGCGGAGCTGGTTGATGAAGATCGCGGTCGTGCCCGTCGTGTTGAGGGCACCGGTGATCTTCCGCAGTGCCTGCGACATCAGGCGGGCCTGGAGGCCGACGTGGCTGTCACCCATCTCCCCCTCGATCTCGGCCCGGGGCACGAGGGCGGCGACCGAGTCGATGACGATGATGTCGAGGGCGCCGGAGCGGATGAGCATGTCGGCGATCTCCAGGGCCTGCTCACCGGTGTCGGGCTGGGACACGAGGAGCGCGTCGGTGTCGACGCCGAGCTTCTTGGCGTACTCGGGGTCGAGGGCGTGCTCGGCGTCGATGAACGCCGCGATGCCACCGGCTCGCTGGGCGTTGGCGACGGCGTGCAGCGCGACCGTGGTCTTGCCGGAGGACTCGGGTCCGTAGATCTCGACGACCCGGCCGCGGGGCAGGCCCCCGATGCCGAGCGCGACGTCGAGGGCGATCGACCCGGTGGGGATGACGGCGATCGGGGGACGGACGTCGTCCCCGAGGCGCATGACCGCACCCTTGCCGTGGGCCTTCTCGATCTGGGCCATCACCGAGGCGATCGCCTTGCTCTTCTCGTCGCCCGTGCCGTTCGCCGCCGGGGGGTTGAGGACGGCACCGCGAGCGCCGTTGGGTCCAGCCATGTCACACCTGTCCTTCGTGCATCGTGTCGAGCGCGTCCACCGGCGACCAGCACCCGCTGTCGGTCTCGTCGCGAGGTCTGGTCAGACGCTAGGCGGAGGCACCGACAGCGGTCACGGGCCGCCGCGGGGCCTGTGGACCGGTGCCGCCGGGGCGACCACCTGTGGACGACACTAGCCGAACACGTGTTCGACATCGCGGAAGGGGCGACGACACGCCGGTCGGTGTGGTCGAATCCGGTCGTGGCCACCGCACCGGGACGGCACCGTCCCCTGTTCCACCGCGGCCCGGTCACGCTCGCGACACTCTTCCCCGGCGTGGCCGTCCTGAGGCGCTACCGGCGGGCCTGGCTGCGCGGTGACCTCGTCGCCGGGGTCACCGTCGCCGCGTACCTCGTACCCCAGGTCATGGCCTACGCGCAGGTGGCCGGCCTCCCCCCGGCCGCCGGCCTGGTCGCCATCGTCGGCCCGATCCTCGCCTACGCGGTCCTCGGCACCTCGCGGCAGCTCTCGGTCGGCCCCGAGTCGACGACGGCCCTGATGACCGCCACCGCGCTGGTGGCGATGGGCGCCTCGACCGCCGCCGACCGCGCCGCGCTGGCCGCCGCGCTCGCCGTCGTCTGCGGGGTGCTCTGTGTCGTCGGCTGGCTCTTCGGGCTGGGCTTCCTCGCCGACCTGCTCTCCCGGCCCGTGCTCATCGGCTACCTCGCCGGGGTCGCCGTGCTCATGATCGTCAGCCAGGTCGACTCCCTGACCGGCATCGACGTCGACGGCGAGACGCTCCCCGCCCAGCTGTGGAGCGCGGTGCGCAGCGCCGGTGAGATCCACTGGCCGACCGCGCTCCTCGCCACCGCCCTGCTCGTCCTGCTGTTCGCCCTCGCCCGCTTCGCACCGGCCGTGCCGGGTCCGCTCGTCGCGGTCCTGCTGGGAGCGGCGGTCGTCGCCCTCCTCCACCTCACCGACGCCGGCGTCGAGACGGTCGGCCCGCTGCCCGACACGCTGCCCCGGCTCACCCTCCCGCAGCTCGACCTCGCCGAGGTGGGCCGGATGCTCGGCCCGGCCCTGGGTGTCGCCGTCGTCGCCTACTCCGACAACGTCCTCACCGCGCGTGCGTTCGCGGTCCGGCGCGGGGAGCACGTCGACGCCAACCAGGAGTTCCTCGCCCTCGGCGGCGCCAACATCCTGGGCGGCCTGCTCTCCGGGTTCCCCGTGAGCAGCAGCGGCAGCCGGACGGCCATCGGGGACTCCGTCGGCAGCCGCACGCAGCTGTCCTCGCTCGCCACGCTCGCCACCGTCGTCCTCGCCGTGCTCACCCTCGCCCCGGTCATCGCCGCCTTCCCGCAGGCGGCCCTGGGTGCACTCGTCGTGTACGCGGCGACCCGTCTCGTCGACGTCGCCGGCATCCGCTCGGTGGCGCGGTTCCGCCGCAGCGAGCTGGTGCTCCTCGTGTCGGCCACCCTCGGCGTCTTCCTCCTGGGGGCGCTCTACGGCGTCCTCCTCGCCGTCGCCCTCTCCCTGGGCGACCTGCTGCGTCGGGTGGCGCGTGGCCACGACGCGGTCCAGGGCTTCGTCCCGGGCCTGGCCGGCATGCACGACGTCGACGACTACCCGGAGGCCGAGCAGGTGCCCGGCCTCGTCGTCTACCGGTACGACTCCCCGCTCTTCTTCGCCAACGCCGACGACTTCCGCCACCGGGCCCTGCGTGCCGTCGAGCGGGCGCCGCACCCGGTGCAGTGGCTGGTCGTCAACGCCGAGGCCAACGTCGAGGTCGACTACACCAGCCTGGAGGCCCTCGAGCGGCTGCGCGCCGACCTCGACGCCCGCGGCATCGTCCTCGGCCTCGCCCGGGTCAAGCAGGACCTGCTCGTCGAGCTCGAGGCCGCCGGGGTGCTCGACCGGGTCGGACGCGACATGGTCTTCCCCACGCTGCCCACCGCCGTCGCCGCGTTCCGGCGCCGCGGCGACGGGGCGGTCGACGTCAGCGGCGAGCCGTCCGGACGGTGAGGTCGGCCGACCGGGCCACCTCGGAACCGCGGTACGCCTCGACGTAGTAGGTGTACTTCGTCGCGGCGCGCACACCGGTGTCGGCGAACGTGCGCGCGCCCGGTCCCAGGTCGGCCAGCATGGTGAAGGTCGAGCACCGGTTCCCCTCGCACCGGAAGACGCGGTACCCGTCGGCGGGTCCGCCGTCGGTCCACGCGAGGTCGACCCGCGTCCCCGTGACGCTCGTCGAGGCGAGGTCGGGGGCGGTGAGCGGGGCCGGGGCGGCCGGGTCCGTGGTGGCTGACGCGGTGGCGCTCCACGACGACGCGCCCCCGTCGCCCTCGGCCCGGACCCGGTAGCCGTACGAGGTCGCGGCGGCCAGGCCCGAGTCGGTCCACGCCGCCGTCCCGGCCGGCAGCGACGCCACGGTCGCGAACGCACCGCACCCGTCGCCGGTGCACCGCTGGACGGTGAAGGACGTCTCGCTCGACGAGGTGTCCGTCCACGACAGCCCCACCGTGCTCGAGGACGTCGCGGTCGCCGCCAGCGCCGTCGGCGCGGAGGGAGGCGGGGACGGCTCGGTGCCGAGCGCGCCGAAGACATCGACCTGGAAGGTGCCCGCGCCGGTGAAGCTCTCCACCCGCAGCGTCCACGTGCCGGCGGCGGCGCTCGGGACCCCGATCGTCTCGAAGCGGCCGGGCGCCGCGCAGTTGCCGTTGCTCGCCTCGAGCACGCAGCGGCTCACCGCCACCTGGGCGCCGGTGGGGTCGAGGAGGCGGATGTCGAGGTCCGGGGACCACTCGTAGCCGTAGAAGCAGACGTTGCCGAGCGGCAGCAGGCAGGTGGCGGACCCGTTCGCGGTGCGCAGGCTGACACCGAGCGGCCGGCCGCCCGTGCCCACCACGAGCGGGAGGTCGAGGGTCGACCCGGCCGCCACCGAGCCCTCGAGGAGCAGGTGCCCGGGCCACGGACCGCTCGCCGCCCCACCGGTGAGCTCGGCGACGAACGCCGCGGCGTCGACGAGGCCGCGCCCCCACTCGTCGTCGATCCCGGGCGCACCGGCGTCGTGGGCACTCGCCGCGAGCGCCGACTTCAGCTGCGCGGGCGTGGCGTCCGGGGCGGCCTCGATGCCGAGGGCGACGACCCCGGCGACGAACGGCGTCGCCATCGACGTGCCCGAGTAGGACACGTAGCCGTCCGTCGTCCCCGCTCGGGCGGCCACGACGCTCACACCGGGGGCCACGACGTCGGGCTTGTGCGGTGCGTCGGGGTTGGCGGTCGGCCCCCTGCTGGAGAACCCGGCGAGGTAGAGCCCGGTGTCGGTGTCCCCGACCCCCGCGAGCGAGGACGGGTCGGATCCCGCGCCCACCGTCACGACGTCGGTGGCGACCCCGGGAGAGGAGATCGTGCCGGGGGCGTCCCCGCCGTTGCCGGCCGCGACCACGACCACCTTGCCCGCCGCCACGGCGGCGTCGGCCGCGGAACTGCCCGCGTCGGCGCCGTCCGAGCCCGGGCTGCCGAGCGACATCGAGATGACGCCGACGTCCGAGCGTCCCGCGCACCACTCGATCGCGGCGACGACGTCGGAGTCGGCGCCGCTCCCCCCGGAGTCGAGCACCTTGGCGGCGACGACCGAGGCACCGCGCGCCACGCCACCGAACTGCGGGCTGCCCGCGCCGCTCCCCGCCGCGATGGACGCCACGTGGGTGCCGTGCCCGTGGTCGTCGTACGGGCCGGGGCGGCCGTTCACCCAGTCCCGCCACCCGACGACCTTGCCGGCGAGCTGCTCGTGGTTCGGGTCGACTCCGGTGTCGACGACGCAGATGCCCACGCCGTCGCCGTCGAGCGCCCCGTCGGACGCGGCACCGGAGGCACGGGCCACGGTGACCCCGTAGTCCGCCTCTCCCGAGGCGTCGAGGGCACGGGCCACGCCGTCCAGCTCGACGCGGGTGACCCCGGGCAGGCGTGAGAGGGCCCGCACCTGACCGGCGAGGACGGACCCGGAGAAGGCGGGGATCGTCCGGTACCGGTGGCCGAGGACGAACGTCGGCACCGCGGCCGCGGCGGCGGGCGGCGCCCCCTGGACGATGACGCCGAGCCGGTCACCCGCAGCGGATTGTGCCAGCACCGCCGCGAGGTCGTCCGCGACACGGTCGCCGTCGGAGTCGCCCTTGCCCGGCGGCTGGTCATGCGCCGCGGGGGCCCTGGTGCCCGGGTCCGGCGACGCCGCGTCCGCGGGTCCGCCGGTGAGGACGAGGGACGCCATGAGCGCACCCATCGCGAACAGGGCGGGACGTCGCACGGAGACGGACATGGTTCCTCGCTCCCGGTGGCCGGCCCCTGCGTGGTCGCAGAGCCTAGGGCAGGGGCGGGGCGGGCCGGAATGGCCCGATCGGGCCACCGGGCGCCTCAGGTGAGGAGGAGGGACCGGATCCGCCGGGAGGTGCCGACCACCCCCACGGCGCCGAGCAGCAGCAGGTAGCCGACGTGCCAGAGCAGCCCCCAGCCGACCTCCCCGAGCATCAGGCCGCGCTCGAGCGCCACCCCGTGGTAGAGCGGCGTGGCGGCCACGAGCCACTGGAGGGCGTCGGGGTACGTCGACAACGGGAAGAAGGTGGCCGAGAACAGGAACATGGGCTGGATGGCGAGGGTGACGTAGTCGAAGTCCTGCCACGAGCGCATGAAGGTCGTGGTGAACATCGCGACCGCCCCGAAGGCGAGCCCGATCAGCATCGCGGCGGGCACCGCCAGCACGGCCCACCACGACTCCACGAGGCCGGCGATCACGGCGACGACGAGGAACATCGCCGAGTAGAGGCTGCCGCGCAGCAGCGACCAGGTGATCTCGCCGACCGCGATGTCGCGCGGCCCGATCGGCGTCGCGAGCATCGCGTCGTAGAGGTGCTGGTAGCGCAGCTTGAAGAAGACGTTGAAGGTGGCGTCGAAGATCGCGCCGTTCATCGCCGACGCCGCGAGCAGCGCCGGCGCGACGAACGCGGCGTAACCGACGACCGTGCCCTCGTCGGTGGTGACCGTGCCGATGAGCGCCCCGAGGCCCACCCCGAGCGAGAAGAGGTAGAAGACCGGCTCGACGAACCCGCTGAGCAGCAGCACCCAGGCGCGCCGGAACGCCGTGGCGTTGCGCGCGACGACGAACCTCGCCATGCCCAGGCCGAGGGGGAACGACAGGCCCCGTGGCCGCCGCGGTGGCGCCGACACGGTGGTCACGACAGCAGCCTCCTCGTGAAGGCGCGGTGGGCCAGCACCCAGCCGCCGGCGATGAAGGCGAGGATGACGCCGACGTGCACGAACCCCATCGGGCCGGGCGCCACGCCGTCGGCGGCGTCGCGGGTGAGCTCGACCCCGTGCCAGAGCGGGGTGGCCCAGGCCACCGCCCGGAGGAACGGCGGAAGCTGCTCGAGCGGGAAGAAGGTGCCCGAGAAGAGCAGGACCGGGGTGAGGACGAAGCGGTAGAGGACGCCGAAGACGTTGTCGGTCTCGATGGTGGCGCTGATGGCGAAGGTCGGGACCGCGAACGCCAGGCCGGTGAGCAGCCCCACGGGGATGCCGAGGAGCACCCACCACGACGCGAAGGACCCGAAGAGCGCGGCGATCCCGATGAAGATGGTCACGGCGACGACGAGGTTCGCCGCGAGCACGACGAGGTGGCCGAGCAGGACCTCGGTGACGGTGAGCGGCGTCGACAGGGTGGCCGAGTACATCCGGTTCCACTTGATGTAGCCGAGGACCGGGTAGGTGGCGTCGCCGAACCCGAGCAGCGCGGCCTGGTAGGCGACGATGCCAGGGACGACGAACTGGAGGTAGGGCTGGCCACCCACGCCCCCCGACCCCTCGTCGACGAGCGCGCCGAGGCCGAGCCCCATCGCCGCGAGGAAGAACAGGGGCGAGAGGAACCGGCTGATGATCGACCCGCGCCAGGTGCGGCGGTAGACCCGCAGGTGGTGCTCCATCGCGGCGAGGACGCGCTCCCCCGCGCCCATCGGGGCCCGCGGGCCGGTGACGAGCCGCCCCGACGGTGGCGGACCGACGGTGCCGGTCGGCTCGGAGGTGGTCGGTGCGGAGGACATCAGTCGACGAGCGAGCGGCCGGTGAGGTGGAGGAAGACGTCCTCCAGCGTGGAGCGGCGCACCAGCGCCGAGAGCGGGCGGACCCCGCTCTCGTGGACCGCCGCGAGCGTCGCGTCGCCGTCGTCGGTGTAGACGAGCAGCCGGTCGGGGAGCTCCTCGACCCGGTGGACCACCGAGCGCACCGACTCGACGTGGCGGTCCTGCTCGTCGACCGCGAAGCGCAGCTCGACCACCTCCCGGGTGGAGTAGGCCTCGATGAGCGCTCGCGGGCTGCCCTCGGCGGCGATGCGACCCCGGTCCATGACGACGAGGCGGTCGCAGAGCTGCTCGGCCTCGTCCATGTAGTGCGTGGTGATGATGAGCGTGACGCCGTCGCGCTTGAGCCGGTACAGCCGGTCCCAGAGCACGTGGCGGGCCTGCGGGTCCAGCCCCGTGGTGGGCTCGTCGAGGAGCAGCACCTCCGGGTTGTTGATCAGGGCCCGCGCGATGGTGAGCCGGCGCTTCATCCCTCCCGAGAGCGGCTCGACCCGGTCGTGGCGGCGCTCGGTGAGCTGGGCGAACTCGAGGAGCTCGTCGGCGCGGGCCCGGACCTCGGCCCGGGAGAGCCCGAAGAAGCGCCCGTAGACCCACAGGTTCTCCTCGACGGAGAGGTCCTCGTCGAGCATGTCCTGCTGCGGGCACACCCCCAGCCGCGCCCGGATGGCCGGGCCGTCGGCCTCGGGGTCCATGCCCAGGATGCGCAGCTCGCCCGCCGTGACCGGCGAGACGCAGCCGACCATCTTCATGGTCGAGGACTTGCCCGCGCCGTTCGGGCCGAGGAAGCCGAATGCCTCGCCCCGGCGCACCTCGACGTCGATCCCGTCGACGGCGGTGAAGTCGCCGAACGCCTTGGTCAGCCCCCGAGCGCGGAGCAGCACGTCGTCGCCCACCCGGGTGACAGTAGACGACGCCGGGGACAGCGCTCGCGGCATTTACCGTCCGCGCGACCCGGTGGAGCGGCTCACCGGCGCGGTGGCACCTCGCGGCCGTGCCGCCGCTGCTCCGGCACGTCCATGTCGGCGCACAGCGCCAGCCAGACCTCCCGGGGCGACACACCGGCGTCGAGGGCCTCGACGGCGGTGCGCCCGCCGAGGGCGGACATCACGTGCGAGCGCGCGAGCGACCCGGCGTAGGCCTCGCCGAACTCCCCGGCCATGAGCTCCCAGAACCTCGAGTGACGCACCCCGGGGACGGTACACGCGCTGCCGGACGCCGGTGCCCGGCAGCACCCGGCCGCCTGCATACTGGCGCCGTGCACCTCATCACCGCCGACGGGGTCCCGGAGTCACCGGCCCGCGTCCACGAGCCCTCCGAGCCGCCCGTGCGGGTCGGGCTGGTCCAGCACGCCTGGGACCCCGACCCGGACCGGCTGCGTGCCACGCTCCTCGACGGCATCCACACCGCGGCCGGCGCCGGCGCCCGGGTCGTCTTCCTCCCCGAGCTCACGCTGTCGCGCTACCCCGCCGACACCCTGCCGGACGGGCGCCCCGACGCCACGGCCGAGCCGCTCGAGGACGGACCGACCGTGGCCCTCGCCCGCGAGGCGGCCGCCGACACCGGCGCGCTCGTGCACGCCAGCCTCTTCGAGCGGGCGGAGGGGCCGCAGGGCGACGACGGGCTCGGCTACAACACCGCGGTGCTCGTGTCCCCGGACGGTCGGCTGCTGGCTCGCACCCGCAAGACCCACATCCCCGTCACGGCCGGCTACCACGAGGACCGCTACTTCCGGCCCGGGCCCGCCGCGGAGGCCTACCCGGTGCACGACCTGTCGGCCGCCGGGGTGCGGATGCGGGTGGGCCTGCCGACCTGCTGGGACGAGTGGTTCCCCGAGGTGGCGCGTGCCTACAGCATCCACGGCGCCGAGGTGCTCGCGTACCCGACGGCGATCGGCTCCGAGCCCGACCACCCCGGGTTCGACACCCAGCCTCTCTGGGAGCACACGATCGTCGCGCACGCCATCGCCAGCGGCGTGTTCGTCGTCGCGCCCAACCGGTACGGCACCGAGGGGCTGATCACCTTCTACGGCTCCTCGTTCGTCGCCGACCCGTACGGCCGGGTCCTGGTGCGGGCCCCGCGCGACGAGGCGGCCGCGCTCGTGGCCGACCTCGACCTGGCCCAGCGCCGAGACTGGCTCGAGCTGTTCCCGTTCCTCTCCACGCGTCGTCCGGACACCTACGCCGTGCTGGCCGAGCCGGTGCGGCCCGAGCACCGTCGGGAGGGCTGAGCCGATGCCGGAGACCGGGCCCTGGCGGATGCCCCCGGAGTGGGCACCGCACGAGCGCACCTGGATGGCGTGGCCGTCGGCGGGCTACACCCTCGGCGACACCGAGGCGGCCGCCGACACCGCCCGTGGCACCTGGGCGGCCGTCGCGCGTGCCGTCGCGCAGTTCGAGCCGGTCGTGCTCGTCGCCGATCCGGGCAGCGCGGACCTGGCCCGCGAGTGGACCGGCCGGGGCGACCCGACGGCCCACGGCATCGACGTCACCGAGCTGCCCCTGGACGACGCGTGGGTGCGCGACACCGGCCCCACCTTCGTCGTCGGCGAGGACGGCCGGCTCGGTGCGGTCGACTGGGTGTTCAACGGCTGGGGCGCGCAGGGGTGGGCGTCGTGGGACGACGACCGGCTCGTCGCCTGCGAGCTCGCCGACTGGGCCGGGGCCGTGCGCATCGGATCCGACCTCGTCAACGAGGGCGGTGGCCTCCACGTCGACGGCCTCGGCACCGTGCTCGTCACCGAGACGGTGCAGCTCGACCCCGGACGCAACCCGGGGCTGACCCGGGCCGACGTCGAGGCCGAGCTGGCGCGCACCATCGGCGCCACCCGGTGCCTCTGGCTGCCCCGAGGCCTGACCCGCGACTACGAGCAGTTCGGCACCCGCGGCCACGTCGACATCGTCGCCACGTTCGCCGGGCCGGGCACGGTGCTGCTCCACTGGCAGGGTGACCCGGCGCACCCGGACCACGAGGTGTCCGTCGAGCTCGAGGCGCTGTTGTCGTCGGCCCACGACGCCCGCGGCGAGCGCCTGGAGGTCGTGCGGGTCCCGGCGCCGCGCACCCTCCAGGACGGCGGGGGCTGGGTCGACTGGTCCTACATCAACCACCTCGTCGTCAACGACGGGGTCGTCGCGTGCACGTTCGGGGACGAGCAGGACGCGCCGTCGCTCGCCGTCCTCGAACGTGCTTACCCGGGGCGGCGGGTGGTGGGCGTCGACGCCCGTCCGCTCTTCGACCGCGGCGGCGGCATCCACTGCATCACCCAGCAGCAGCCGGCCACCGGATGACGACACCGGCCACGCCACGCCACCCCGTCGGCACCGCGCGCGCCCCCACCGACCGGCGCTCCGCCCTCGGCTCGCACGCCCCCGGCGGCACCAGGTCGACATCCTCGTCGTCGGTGCGCAACAGTTGCGCACCCGCCATGATGGGGACGTGAACAGACCCACATCGCCGTCTCCGTCCATGGGGGACGTGGCCGCCGTGGCCGGGGTGTCGAAGTCGACGGTGTCGCACGTGGTCAACAAGACCCGCCCCGTGGCTCCCGAGACCGAGCAGACGGTGCTGCGAGCGATGGCCCGTCTCGGCTACGTCGGTCCCGGACACGCCGGTTCGGTGCCGGGTGCCATGACCATCGGCATCGCGATGTCGGCGATGTCGAACCCGTACTTCGGAAGCGTCGTGCAGGCCATGGATCGACGGGCCTCCGTCGAGGGGTACTCCTTGCTCCTGGCGGACACCCATGACGACCCCGTCAACGAAGTACGCGCGATGACCGACCTGCTGCGGCGGGGGGTGAGCGGCGTGATCCTCGCTCCGTCCTCGGAGCCCTCCGCGGCGCTCGGATATGCCAGTCACAACGGCGTGCCGGTGGTGTTGATCGACCGGATCCTGCCCCTGGGACTGGACCAGGTGGGCTCGGAGAACGAGGAGGCGACCGCCACCCTGGTCGCCCACCTCGCCGACCACGGCCACTCCCGGATCGGCTTCGTCAGCCCGATGCCCGGTCTGACGACGACGGAGGAGCGGCTGCGTGGTTTCCGCCTCGGACTGCGCAGGGTGGGAGCCTGCGAGACGGCGCCGGTCCTCCCCGGTCTGGATGGCCCCGAGCTGGCGAGCCGGCTGGCCACAGCCCTGTCCTCGACCGACGCCCCCACCGCGGTGGTGACGGGCAACAACCAGGCGACGATCGAGCTGATGAAGGCCTGCCGGCAGCTCGGCGTGTCCGTCCCCGGAGACCTGGCCCTGGCCGCCTTCGACGACTTCGAGTGGGCCGACAGCTTCCATCCGCGACTGACCGCGATGGCACAACCGACATCGGCCATCGGGGCGCAGTCGATCGAGCTGCTGCTGGGTCGCCTCCGCGACCCGGGGATGCCCGCCCGGACCGTGCGCATGCAGACGACCTTCGTCCCCCGGGAGTCGTGCGGCTGCACCTAGTCGCGGTGCGGTGCAGATCATCGGAGGCCGCCGGCTCGAGCGTCTCGGGCGTGCTCCGCTCACGCGCCGGTGGCCGACGACCGGGATCGCTGGTTCACGGGCCCTGGATGACGCGGGTGGGGAGCAGCCGCCGGTCCTCGATGAGGCGAGCGTTCGGCTCGTCGTTGGTGTGCACCCACTGCATCGCCTCCTCGGGCGTCCTGCCGAAGGCCACATGACGGCGGATGAGCCGCCGTCGGCGCACGTCGGTGTCCAGCTGGACGTAGTACGACAGATCCAGCAACGGGCGGATGTCACGCCAGCCCGGACAGTCCAGCAGGAGGTAGTTCCCCTCGACGACGACGATCGGTGTCGTGTCCTCGACGGGGATCGCGCCGGCCACCGGTTCCTCGATCTCACGACGGTACTCGGGCGCGTAGACGGTGGTGGCCCCGCCGGGCTCGCCCTGGGCCTTGATGCGCTGCAGCAGGACGAGGAATCCTGCGACGTCGAACGTGTGGGGCGCTCCCCGTCGGTCAGCGGCACCGATGCGTGCGGTCAGGTCGGCGCAGAGATGCCAGCCGTCGAGCGGGACCAGCACCGCACGGTCGCCGAGCTCGGCGCAGACCGCCTCCGCCAGGGTCGACTTGCCGCACCCGGGTGGGCCGGCGAACCCGACGATGATCCGCCTGCCGGCGTGGACCCACGTCGAGCTGATCTCTGCGGCGAGCTCCTTCACCGACACCGTACTGACTGACATGGAAGCCTCCTCGGGGCGCTGCCGAGCGGGACAGGCAGCGGGCGGACGGCCTGACGGGCCAAGCTCGGCGCGACCTGCCGACGGTCGTGGACCGGTGACCGGTGCCGCGTCGGCCGGGTGGTCAGGTCCCCCTCGAGCACACGAGTCGGTGCTGCGGGGGGGCGGTCACTTGATGGCGCCCATGGACAGGCCGCGGACGAGCTGTTTCTGGGCTACCCATCCGGCGATGATGACGGGGAGGGCGGCGATGGTGGCGGCGGCGGAGAGGACGGCGAGGAACTGTCCGCGTCCGTCGACGAAGCTGCCGAGGAACGGTGGGGTGGTGCGGGCTGCGGAGCTGGTGAGGATCAGGGCGAGGAAGTACTCGTTCCAGGCGAAGATGAAGCTGATCAGGGCGGCGGCGGCGACGCCGGGCAGGACCAGGGGCAGCGCGATCCGGAAGATCTCCCGGCCCAGGCCGACGCCGTCGACGCGGGCGGCCTCGATGATCTCGTAGGGGACCTCGAGGTAGAACGAGCGCATCATCCACACGGTGACCGGCAGGTTCATCGCCGCGTAGACCAGGGAGAGCATGTAGATGTTGTCGAGCAGGTTGATCGTCTTGAAGATCATGAACAGGGGCAGCACGATCGCCGCGAGCGGCATGAACCGGGTGGAGATGAAGAAGGACAGGGTGTTCTGCGGGTTCTTGGTGGTGCGGATCGACAGGGCGTAGGCGGCCGGGATGGCCAGCGCCACGGCGATGATCGTGGAGATGACCGCGGCGGTCAGCGAGTTCTGCAGGTAGCCCAGCATCCCGCGGTCCATCGCCAGCTGGTAGCCCTCGGTGGAGGGGGTGAAGAACAGCTTGGGGTTGACCGAGGAGGCGACCGACTCGGGCTTGAACCCGTTGACCACCATCCAGAAGACGGGGAAGAAGAAGGCCAGGACCAGCACCCAGGTGCCCGCGGTGACCAGCCCACCCTTGGCGCGCGTGCTCATCGGCTTCCTCCTGCCATGAAGACCTTGAAGACGGACTTGAGCGCGATCGTGGCGACGATGATCGTCAGGATCACGGTGACCACGCCGTAGGCGGCCGCCTGGCCGATGTCCAGGCCGATGAACGCCCGCTCGTAGAGCAGGTACGCCAGGGTCTTGGTGCCGCCGGTGCCCTTGGTCAGGATCGCGATCGGGTCGAAGACCTGCAGGATGATCACCGACCCCAGCAGCACCCCGATCTCGATGTACATCCGCAGGTGCGGCAGCGTGATCCAGGTGAAGGTCCGCCACGGGCCGGCGCCGTCGACCAGCGCCGCCTCCAGGATCCCCTTGTCCTGGCCCTGCAGCCCGGCCAGCAGGATCAGCATCATGAACGGGGTGAACTGCCAGGTCAGCACGATCACCACGGTCGCCATCGGGTGCTCGGTGCCCCACGAGACCAGCGGCAGCCCCAGGGAGCGCAGGACCCAGTTGACCATCCCGATGTTGGTGTCGAACATCGAGTACTTCCAGATCAGCGACGCCGCCGCCGGCATGATCAGGAACGGGGTGATCATCAGCGTGCGGGCCAGGGCCCGGCCGCGGAACTGCCGGTCCAGCAGCACCGCGAACAGCAGCCCGAACAGGACCGCCAGGGTCACCGACAAGGCGGTGATCTGCACCGTGGCCACGATCGAGGGCCACAGGTCACCCGAGGTCAGGGCGCTGGTGTAGTTGTCCAGCCCGGCGAACTGCCGGTCCTGCGGGTACAGCAGGTTCCACTCCGTCAGGGAGTACCCGATCGTGGTCAGGAACGGGATCTGGGTCATCACGATCAGGAAGACCACCGCCGGGAGCATCAGGGCCCGGTTGGTCCACAGCTCCTTGCGCCTGAGCCGCTTGCGGTCCAGGGCAGTCCTGCCCTGCACCTCGTCCAGCTCGATCGGTGGGGGGGTGTTGTCGGTCGTGGTCGTCATCTCGGCACTCCCTCGTGCGACCTGCGGTGACTGTTCACTTCACGGTGCCTGCAGCCTGCGCCCACCCCGAACGTGCGGTGCCTGCGTGCAGTACGCGGTGCCCGCAGTCTGCTCCCGCTCGGCACGGGCGGCGACCGCTGGAGGAGGGTGGGACGGGTGCCGGGGCCGGCTCCAGGGCCGGACCCGGCACCCGCGTCACGTGGCCGGCGTCAGCCCTTCTGCTTGTCGCCGGCTTCCTGGGCGATGCCCTGGCACCTGCCCAGCGCGTCCTCGATCGAGGTGCGCCCCGCCAGGTAGTCCGCCACCAGCTGGGCGCACTGGTTCCCGACGTCCTGGAACTCGGGGATCGAGACGTACTGGATGCCCACGTACGGCTGCGGGTTGACCCCCGGCTGCTCCGGGTTCACCGAGCTCATCACCTCCAGGGTCAACGGTGCGTACGCCGCGGCCGCCTCCTTGTACTCCGGGATCTCGTAGGTCGAGGTGCGCGAACCCGGCGGGACGTTGCTCCAGCCGATCTTCTCCCCGACCAGCTTGATGTACTCCTTGCTCGTGGCCCACTTCACGAAGTCGACCGCCGCGTCCTGCTGCTTGGTCGAGGCCGGCACCGCCAGGTTCCAGCTCCACAACCACCCCGACTGGTCGGTCTCGACCACCGGCATCGGCACGTAACCCATCTTGCCCTTCACCGGGGAGTCATCGGCCTCCAGCAGCGACGCCGCCACCGTGGCATCGGCCCACATCGCGGCCTTGCCCTCCTTGAGCGCGGTCAGGCACTCCGGGAAGCTGTAGGACACCGGGTCGGCCTGACCGGACTCATCCAGCATCTCCTTGTAGAAACCCACCGCCTGCTTCCACTCCGGGGTGTCGACCGTGGCGTTCCAGTCCATGTCGTACCAGTTACCGCCGAAGGTCTGCACCACCGTGGTCAACGGCCCGAACAGGTCACCCCACCCCGGCTTGCCCCGCATGCAGATACCGGACATCTCCTTGGTGTCGACCTTCTTCGCCGCATCCGCCACCTGCTGCCAGGTCGGCGTCCCCGAGAACGTGACCCCCGCCTCGTCCAGCACGTCCTTGCGGTACATCAGGAACGAGGACTCACCGTAGAACGGCACCGCGAACAGCTTCCCCTCGAAACTGTTGACCTCCCGCACCGGCGGCAGGATGTCATCGACGTCATAGTCCGCGTCCGAGGACAGACTCTCGGACAAGTCCACCAACCACCCGTTCGCACCCCACTGCGGAGTCTCGTACGCCCCGATCGTCACGATGTCGTACTGACCAGCACCCGACGCCACATCAGCAGTCACCGCCGCCCGCAGATCACCCTCCTCCATCACCTGGAAGTTCACCGTCGTCCCCGGGTTCGCCGCCTCGTACTCCGACTTCAGCTGCTCCATGTCCTTCATCTGCGGGTTGTTCACCGTCGCCAAGTTCAACGTCACACTCCCACCCCCCGCAGCATCGCTCCCGTCGTCGCTGGAGACCGCGCCCGACGAGCAGGCTGCCAGGACAAGGCCGGCCACGAGGACGCCGGCCCCCATCGTGAAGTGACTTCTCGCACCGAGCATTGTCCAACTCCTTTGTTGTCCGAACCGGCGAGCTCCGGGCAACCGGGGCCGCGGGTGCCCATCTCCGATGAGCCGCTGGGATCCCCAGTGGATCCCGGCGCAACATGTTGCGCAATGCGTCGCGAATCGTTCTCGTGTCACAACTCGATAACGGAGGGCGATCGTGGCCTCCGGGCAACGGGAGTGCCAGCGCCCGCGCGTGGGCATGCAGCTGCCCCGGGACCTGCCGTCCCCGGGCGGGCCGGGATCCTCGTCGACCTGCGGCGCCGTCAGTCGGGTGGCAGCGGCCGCGCAGGGGCGGACCGCCCCCTCGTCACCAGTGCGGGTGGACCGACTCCCGCAGCAGGTCGTCGTAGACCTCGTGGACGAGGGCGTCGAACGAGTCGAGGTCGAACCCGTCCTCGAGCAGCCCGGCCGCCTCGACGTTGGCGCTCGCCTGCCCGACGCTCCGGGCGCCGGGGATCACCGACGTGACTCCCGGACGCGAGGCGATCCAGGCGAGGCTCGCCGCGGGCAGCGACACCCCGGCGGGCAGCGCGTCGGCCAGGCGCGAGGCCGCCTCGAGGCCGACCTCGAAGTCGACGCCCGAGAAGGTCTCCCCGCGGTCGAACGCCTCACCGTGCCGGTTGTAGCTGCGGTGGTCGTCGGCCGCGAACGTCGTGGTCCTGCGTGTACCGCCCGGACAGCAGTCCCGAGGCGAGCGGCACCCGGGCGAAGACGGCGACCCCGGCGTCGAGCGCGGCGGGCAGGACTTCGTCGAGCGGCTTGAGCCGGAACGGGTTGAGGATGATCTGGATGTTCGTGACGTGCGGGCGGGCGATGGCGGCGAGCGCCTGCTCGCACGTCTCCACCGAGACGCCGTAGGCGGCGACCGCGCCCTCGCCGACGAGGGCGTCGAGGTCCGCGTAGGTCGCGTCGTCCTCGATGACCTGGCTCGGGGGGCAGTGCAGCTGGACGAGGTCGAGCGTCTCGACCCCGAGGTTGCGGCGGGAGCGGTCGGTCCACGCCCGGAAGTTCTCCATCGTGTAGTTGTCGCGATGCTGCTCCATCCGGCGGCCCATCTTCGTCGCCACGGTGACGCCGTGGCCGGGGCGCCGGGCGAGGAACGCCCCGATGAGCGCCTCGCTCCGGCCGTCGCCGTAGACGTCGGCGGTGTCCAGCAGGGTCGCCCCGCCTGTCGACCGCGGTCTCGAGCACCGCCTCCGCGTCGGCCTCGCTGACCCGGCCCCAGTCGGCGCCGAGCTGCCATGTGCCGAGACCGATGGCCGAGACGTCCCGGCCGGTGCGTCCGAGGGATCGCTGTTCCATCGAGGTCCTCTCGCCGGCGGGCGCGGCGAGGGTCCTCGCCGCACGTCGAGGGTAGCCACGCCCCACCCGGCTGTGGGTGCCGGGTGAGAGGCTGTCGCCAGCATGTCCGGCCACGTCCTCGACCGCTTCTCCCCCGCCACGGCCGCGTGGTTCCGGGGAAGCTTCACCGCGCCCACCCCGGCCCAGGCCGGCGCCTGGGAGGCGGTGAGCAGCGGGCACCACGCCCTCGTCGTGGCCCCCACCGGATCCGGCAAGACCCTCTCGGCGTTCCTCTGGGCCCTGGACCGGCTCGCCGCCGAGCCGGTGCCCGAGGACCGGATGCGGCGCTGCCGGGTGCTGTACGTGTCGCCGATGAAGGCCCTCGCCGTCGACGTGGAGCGCAACCTGCGCAGCCCGCTCGTCGGCATCCGCCACGCGGCGGCCCGCCTCGGACTGCCGGAACCCGAGATCACCGTCGCGGTCCGCTCCGGCGACACCCCGGCCGACGAGCGACGCGCCTTCGCCCGCACCCCCACCGACGTGCTCATCACGACGCCGGAGTCGCTCTTCCTCCTTCTCACCTCGGCCGCACGCGAGGCCCTCACCGGCGTCGAGACCGTCATCGTCGACGAGGTCCACGCCCTCGCGGGCACCAAGCGGGGGGCGCACCTGGCACTCAGCCTCGAGCGCCTCGACGCCCTGCTCGAGCGGCCCGCGCAGCGGATCGGGCTCTCCGCCACCGTGCGGCCGGTCGAGGAGGTCGCGCGCTACCTCTCCGGCGGACGCCCCGTCGACGTGGTCCAGCCGCCGTCCGAGAAGCAGTGGGACCTCAAGGTCGTCGTGCCCGTGCCCGACATGTCGGAGCTGGGACAGCCCACCGGCGACCTCGCGGGGGCCGCGTCCGGCCCGGAGCCGCGCGCGAGCATCTGGCCGCACGTCGAGGAGCGGATCGTCGACCTCGTCGCCGACCACACCTCCACCCTCGTCTTCTCCAACAGCCGCCGGCTCGCCGAGCGGCTCACCACCCGGCTCAACGAGATCTGGGAGGAACGGGTGGAGGCGGCCGACGGCGCCGAGCTCGTGTCCGTCCCGGACGCCGCGCCACGCCCTGCGGCCGCCGCGCGCACCCCGGCGCAGGTCCTGGCCCAGTCGGGGCAGTCCTCGGGGGCCCCGCCGGTGCTCGCGCGGGCCCACCACGGCTCGGTCAGCAAGGAGCAGCGCGCCACCATCGAGGAGGAGCTGAAGACCGGCCGGCTGCCGGCGGTCGTCGCCACGAGCAGCCTCGAGCTCGGCATCGACATGGGTGCGGTCGACCTCGTCGTGCAGGTCGAGTCGCCCCCTTCCGTGGCGTCCGGCCTCCAGCGCGTGGGCCGCGCCGGGCACCAGGTGGGGGCCGTCTCCCGCGGGGTGCTCTTCCCCAAGTTCCGCGGCGACCTGGTCCAGACCGCGGTCGTCGTCGAGCGGATGCTCGCGGGCCGGATCGAGGCCCTCCACGTGCCGTCGACCCCGCTCGACGTGCTCGCGCAGCAGGTCGTGGCGATGTGCGCCCTCGACGAGTGGGCCGTCGACGACGTCCTCGCCCTCGCCCGCCGCTCGGCCCCCTACGCCACCCTGACCCGCCCGGTCCTGGAGTCGGTGCTCGACATGCTCGCCGGCCGGTACCCGAGCGAGGACTTCGCCGAGCTGCGTGCGCGCATCACCTGGGACCGCCTCTCCGACACCCTCACCGGCCGGCGGGGCGCCCAACGGCTCGCCGTCACCTCCGGTGGCACCATCCCCGACCGTGGGCTGTACGCCGTGTTCCTCGCCACCGGTGAGGGGCCGGGCCGCCGGGTCGGCGAGCTCGACGAGGAGATGGTCTACGAGTCCCGGGTCGGCGACCTGTTCACCCTCGGCACGAGCACCTGGCGGATCGAGGACATCACCCACGACCGCGTGCTCGTCACGCCGGCGCCCGGGCTGCCCGGCCGCCTCCCCTTCTGGAAGGGCGACTCCCTCGGGCGCCCGGCGGAGCTCGGCCGGGCCGTCGGCGAGTTCGTCCGGGAGGTGGAGTCCCTCCCCCACGACGCGGCCCGTCCGCGGGTGATGGCCGCCGGGCTCGACGAGTGGGCCGCCGACAACCTGCTCACCTACCTGCGCGAGCAACGCGAGGCGACCGGCCACGTGCCCGACGACCGGACGATCGTCGTCGAGCGCTTCCGTGACGAGCTCGGCGACTGGCGGGTCGCCGTCCACTCCCCCTTCGGCGCCCAGGTGCACGCTCCCTGGGCGCTGGCGGTCAGCGCCCGGATGCGCGACCGCTTCGGCGTCGACGTCCAGGCCATGCACGGCGACGACGGCATCGTCCTGCGGCTCCCCGACCTCGAGCTCGACGAGGTCGAGGGGGTGGGCCGCGGCGGGGTCGGGCGCGAGCTGCTCGAGCTCGTGACCCTCGACCCCGACGAGGTGCGCGGCCTGGTCACCGACGAGATCGGCGGCTCCGCCCTCTTCGCGGCACGCTTCCGCGAGTGCGCCGCCCGCGCGCTGCTCCTGCCGAGGCGACGCCCCGACCGGCGCCAGCCGCTGTGGCAGCAGCGCCAGCGTGCCTCGCAGCTGCTCGAGGTGGCCAGCCGGTTCCCCTCCTTCCCCATCGTCCTGGAGGCCGTCAGGGAGGTGGTCCAGGACGTCTTCGACGTGCCCGGGCTCGTCGACCTGATGCGCGACGTCGCCGGCCGGCGGGTCACCGTGGTCGACGTCGAGTCCAGCACCCCGTCGCCGTTCGCCAAGTCGCTGCTCTTCGGCTACGTGGCGCAGTTCCTCTACGAGGGCGACAGCCCCCTCGCCGAGCGTCGGGCGGCCGCCCTCGCCCTCGACCCCTCGCTCCTCGCCGAGCTGCTCGGCTCGTCGGAGGGGCTGGCCCTGCGCGACCTCCTCGACGCCGAGCAGGTCGCCCGCACCGAGGCCGAGCTGCAGCGCCTCACCCCCGAGCGGGCGGCCCGCGACGCCGACGACGTCCTCGACCTGCTGCGGGTGCTCGGCCCGCTCTCCACCGACGCCGTGCTCCAGCGCTGCCGCGAGGGCACCACCGGCACCGACGTCGAGGCCTGGCTCGGCACGCTGGAGGCGACGCGCCAGGTGATCGCCGTCCGGATCGCCGCCGAGGACCGCTGGGCCGCCGTCGAGGACGCCTCCCGGCTGCGCGACGCCCTCGGTGCCTCGCTGCCGACCGGCGTGCCGCAGACCTTCCTCGACCCCGTCCTCGACCCGCTCGGCGACCTCGTCGCCCGCTACGCGCGCACCCACGCCCCCTTCCACGTCGCCGAGGTCGCGCGCGCGTACGGCATCGGGGTGGCCGTCGCGCACACCGCCCTGGCGCGGCTGGTGTCGGTCGGGCGTGTGGTCGAGGGCGAGCTGCTGCCCACCGGCGGGGGGAGCACCGAGTTCTGTGACGCCGAGGTGCTCCGGATGCTGCGCCGCCGTTCGCTCGCGGCCCTCCGGGCCGAGGTCGAGCCGGTCACCCCGGAGGTGTTCGCCCGCTTCCTCGGCGAGTGGCAGGGCGTCGGGGGCCGGCTGCGCGGCCGCGACGGCGTCCTGCGGGCCGTCGAGCAGCTGAGCGGGGCGGTGCTGCCCGCCAGCGCCGTCGAGTCGCTCGTCCTGCCGGCTCGGGTCGCCGACTACTCCCCCGCCCTCCTCGACGAGCTGATGGCGAGCGGCGAGGTGCTCTGGTGCGGCCACGGCTCCCTGCCGGGCGACGACGGCTGGGTCTCGCTCCACGTGGCCGACTCCGCCCACCTCACCCTGCCCGGGCCCGACCCGGAGCGGGTGCCCGGCGAGGACGCCCTCGCCCTGCTCGACGCCCTGGCCGGCGGGGGGGCGCACTTCTTCCGCACCCTCTCCGACCGCGTGGGCAGCACCGACGACGAGGCGCTGGCCGGCACCCTCTGGGACCTCGTCTGGTCCGGCAGGGTCACCGGCGACACCTTCACCCCGGTGCGGGCCGTGCTCGCCGGCGGCCGCACCGCGCACCGGCGTGCGTCGTCCGGCCCGCGACGCAGCCGCTATGCCGGCCGCCGGGGGCCGCTCGGGGCCCTGGGGTCCGCGCCCGCACGCCCCCAGCTGCCGAGCCGCAGCGGGCCGGCGCGCACCACGGGTCGGTGGTCGCTGCTGCCACCCGCCGACGACGAGCCGACGCTGCGGGCCCTCGCCACGGCCGAGCTGCTGCTCGACCGCCACGGGGTGCTCACCCGCGGCGCGGTGGCCGCCGAGGACGTGCCGGGGGGGTTCGCCGCGGTCTATCGCGTGCTGGGCCGCGCCGAGGAGGCCGGCCGGGTCCGGCGCGGGTACTTCGTCGAGGGCCTCGGCGCCTCCCAGTTCGGCACCAGTGGCGCCGTCGACCGGCTGCGGGCGGGCCAGGGGCCCGAGGCCGGACGCGGGGAGCCGACCGCCCTCGTGCTCGCCGCGAGCGACCCCGCCAACCCCTACGGCGCCGCTCTGCCCTGGCCGGAGCGCGGGGTCGACCCCGCAGACGTCACCGACGGTTCCACCGAGGGCCCCACCGGCGACACCGCCCGACGGCGCCGACACCAGCCGGGACGCAAGGCGGGAGCCGTGGTCGTCGTCGTCGACGGCGCCCTGGTCCTCTACGTGGAGCGCGGCGGGCGCACCCTGCTCACCCACTCCGACGACCCGGCGCTGCTGTCGGCAGCGGCCACCGCCCTTGCCGACGCCGTGCGCCGTGGCCACCTCGGCCGCCTCACCGTCGAGAAGGCCGACGGCGGCCGGCTCCTCGGCTCCGACCACCCGGTCGTCGCCGCGCTCGAGGCGGCCGGCTTCCACCTGACGCCGCGCGGCCTGCGGATCAGGCGGTGACCGGTTCGGTGGCGTCCGCGCGCACGGCCCGCCACGCCAGCACGGCGACCGCGCTGGTCACGGGCACCCAGACGAGCCGCTCCGGCAGGCTCGGCGACGCGAGGTTGACCACCGCCCCGAGGGTCGACACCAGGGCCAGCCCGAGGCGCACCCCGCGATGGGCCGCCTGGGCCCGGGGGCGGTCCGTCGCGACGGCCACGGCGGCTGCGCCCCACACGACCGCGGCGACCCCGGAGGCCACCCGCGGCTCCGTCGGGAGCGTGCCGTCATTCGCGCCACCCCAGGACCACTCCCCGAGCGGGGCCCCAGCGGCGACTGCTACCTGGAACGCGGCCGTCCCGGCGAGCAGCCCCGCCAGCAGGCCACGCTCCGATCGTCTCGGCATATATCTCATAGATATGTTTCTATCAGATATAGTAACACCGTGACAAGACCGTCCCGCACCGAGCTCGCGGTGCTCGGAGCCCTCTCCACCGGCCCGATGACCGGGTACGAGGTGCGCACCACGATCACCGAGACCCTGGGGCACTTCTGGCACGAGAGCTTCGGCCAGATCTACCCCGCGCTCGAGACCCTGGAGCGGGCCGGGCACGTCCGGCGCACCGGGCAGGGCACGGGGTCGCGCCGCGTCGCCGAGATCACCCCGTCGGGCCGGGCCCGGCTGCGTGAGCTGCTCGCGGAGTCCGTCTCCGGCCCACCGCCGCGCAACAGCACGCTCCTGCGCCTGTTCTTCGGGTCCGAGCTGCCCCCGGGCGTCGCCCGTTCCCTCGTCGAGGACGTCGCCCGCCGGGCCGATGACGCACTCGACGGCTTCGCCACGGTGCGTGCCGAGGTCTCCGGGGACGGCAGCCTCGAGCAGGCCTTCCGCACGATGACCCTCTCCTACGGCGAGCACGTGGCTCGGGCCCAGCTGGCCTGGGCGCGAGAGTGCCTGGCGACGCTCGACGCCCTGGAGGCGGCGACCGACGAGGAAGGGACGCCCCGTGCCCGAGGGTGACACCGTGCACCGCACGGCCGACCGCCTGCACCGGGCGCTCGCGGGCCGGGCCGTGACCCGTGCCGAGCTGCGCTGGCCCTCCGCACCCGTGGCCGACCTCCGCGGGTGGACCACCACCGAGGTCGTGGCGCGCGGCAAGCACGTCCTCCACCGGTTCGACACCGGGTCCACGCTGCACACCCACCTGCGGATGGAGGGGCAGTGGCGGGTGGAGCACCCGGGTCCCCGCACCGAGCGCGCGCTGCGGCGCACGGACCTGCGCGCCGCCGTCCTCACCGACGAGTGGTCCGCCCTCGGGCTGCGCCTCGGCATGCTCGACCTGGTGGCCACGGCACGCGAGGCCGACCTCGTGGGCCACCTGGGGCCGGACGTGCTCGGCCCCGACTGGGACCCCGATGCCGCTGCCGAACGGATCAGGGCCCACCCCGGCGCCCTCGTCGAGGCACTCCTCGACCAGCGCAGCCTCGCAGGGGTCGGAACGTTCTGGGCCAGTGAGCTGCTCTTCCTCGAGCGGATGCACCCCTGGGCGCCCGCGGCCGGCTCCGACCCCGAGCAGCTCGCCCGGCTGCTCGCCCGGTTGCACCGGCTGATGGCCGCCGCGGAGCGAACCGGCTGGCAGGTGAGCACCGGCATCACCCGGGCCGGCGAGGAGGCGTACGTGCACGGCCGCTCCGGACGGCCGTGCCGCCGCTGCGGCGACACCGTGCGCGTGGCCATGGCCGGGGCCCCGCCGCGCGAGCGCACCGTCTTCTCGTGCCCCACCTGCCAGGGTGGCCTCGCTCCCACCGACGACGGGCGAGCGCAGCGACCGCTCGGCAGCACCCCGGGCCCCCGGGGCTCCTACCGGCGCCGCACGCCCTGACGACGCCCACACCGGCGCCGGACGGCGCATCGGCGTGGCACGGCCCGCCGTGGCGGGCTGCGGTCAGGCGGCCGGGCGGTCAGGCGGTCAGGCGGCGGAGGCCCGGACCGTGCCGGCGTGCGCGCCCGAGGCCAGTGGCAGCGCCACGGGGGCGGTGAGGGTCTCGACGTGCTCGACCCTCCCCTGGACCATCCCGAGCAGCTCGGAGAGCGAGAGCCCGAGGCCTGCGCAGACGGCGGAGAGGAGCTCGGAGGAGGCCTCCTTGGTGCCCCGTTCCAGCTCGCTGAGGTAGCCCAGGGAGACCGAGGAGGCGGCGGCGACGTCGCGCAGCGTCCGGCCCTGAGCCTGTCGCGCCTCGCGCAGGACCTCGCCGAGCTCGGTGCGGAACAGGACCACGGCGACTCCTCTCCTCGTGCGTCGCGGACGGCGTGACAGGGTCCACCGTACTCCGCGAGGCCGCCGACGTCGCGCAGGTTCGCTCCCGGCGGTGGGCCGGTGGAGGAACACCGGGACGCTCAGCGACCTTCCCGGCGGCGTCTGGCCTCGCGCGCCTCGCGCTTGCGGGCGGTGCGTTCGCTGCCCCGCCGCAGCCGGTGGGCCTGCACGAGGTAGTCGATCCCGGTGACGACGGTGACGACCACGGCGGCCCCGAGGATGGTCCACGCGAGCACGTCCCAGAACTGGGGTGCCGGCAGCGTCCAGCGGGGCCAGAGGAGGAACCCGATGCCGAACGTCTGCAGCAGCGTCTTCAGCTTGCCACCGCGTCCGGCCGCCATCACCCCGTGGCGGATGACGCGGAGCCGGACCAGGGTGATGCCCCACTCCCGGACGAGGACGACGACGGTGATCCACCAGGGGACCTCACCGATCTCCGAGAGCCCGACCAGCGCCATCGTCACCAGCGCCTTGTCCGCGATCGGGTCCACGACCTTGCCGAAGTTCGTCACCAGCCCGCGGCTGCGGGCGAGGTCGCCGTCGATCCGGTCGGTGATCATGGCCACCGCGAACACGCCGAAGGCGGCCCAGCGGTACGCCGCGTTCTCCCCGGAGTCCGCGAGCAGCAGCCAGCCGAAGACGGGAACCAGGAGCAACCGGAGCACGGTCAGGTAGTTGGCGATGTTCCACGGGCTCGGCCCCCGGCGCCCCGGCACGAAGGGGCTCGCCGGGTCCAGCCCCTCGCGGTAGGGGTCGCTCGCACGGCCCTCGGCAAGGGGCCCGGGGCGCACCGGCCGGTGCGGCTCGTCGCTCACCGCTCTCCTCCGCCGCCTGGCTCGACGACGAGGTCGACGCCTCGCGCGTCGACGACCGTGCCGTCGACGAACGTCCCCACGGCGGGGGCTTCCCGCCCCGGCGGCACCCGCACCACGCAGACGCCGTCGACGTCCGGGCCCTGGTGGTCGGCGCGCCCGAGGACCGCGTCGGGCTCGTCGACGTCGTGCTCCTCGACGAGCACCCGCACCGACTCGCCCACCCGCTCGCGGGCGCGCTGTGCGGTGAGCTCCTCGACGAGGGCCTGCAGGCGCTCGACGCGCTCGGCCACGACCTGCTCGGGAAGGTGGCCGTCGAGGCGCTCGGCCTCGGTGCCGTCCTCGTCGGAGTAGCCGAAGACCCCGACGACGTCGAGCCGGGCGGCCGTGAGGAACCCCTCGAGCTCCTCGACGTCGGCCTCGGTCTCGCCCGGGAACCCCACGATGACGTTGCTGCGCGTCCCGGCCAGCGGCTGCCGCGACCGGACCCCCTCGAGCAGGCCGAGGAAGGCCTCGCTACCCCCGAAACGCCGCATCCGGCGCAGGAGGCCGGCCGCAGCGTGCTGGAAGGACAGGTCGTACCACGCGGACACCCCGGGCGTCGCGGCCATGGCCTCGAGCAGCCCGGGCCGCACCTCGGCGGGCTGGAGGTAGGAGACCCGGACCCGCTCGACGCCCTCGACCGCGCTCAGCTCTGGCAGCAGCCGCTCCAGGGCGGTGAGGTCGCCGAGGTCCTTGCCGTAGGAGGTGGAGTTCTCGCTGACCAGGAACAGCTCGCGCACCCCCCGCTCCGCCAGCCACCGGGCCTCGGCGACGATGTCACCCGGGGGACGGGAGACGAACGAGCCGCGGAAGGCCGGGATGGCGCAGAAGGCGCACCGGCGGTCACAGCCGCTCGCGATCTTCAGCGGTGCCCACGGCCGGTCGTCGAGGCGGGTGCGGACCACCTGGGCCAGGTGCCCGGGCAGCGCGACGCCGTCGGCCACGGCCGGCCGGGCCACCGGGGTCAGCGGCATCAGGCGCCGGCGGTCGGAGGGCACGTGCGCCTCGGGCCGGTGGCCGTCGAGCACCGACCGGAGGTGGGTCGACATCTCGGCGTAGGAGTCGAAGCCGAGCACGGCGTCGGCGTCCGGCAGCTCCTCCGCGAGGCTCCGCCCGTACCGCTCCGCGAGGCAGCCGACGGCGACGACGGCCCGCGTGCGGCCGCTCTCCTTGAGGTCCGCCGCCTCGAGCAGCACGTCGATGGAGTCCTTCTTCGCCTGCTCGACGAAGCCGCAGGTGTTGACGACCGCGACGTCGGCCTCGGCGGCGTCCCCGACCAGCCGCCAGCCGTCCGCCGCCAAGCGGCCCGCGAGCTCCTCGGAGTCGACCTCGTTGCGGGTGCACCCGAGGGTCACGAGCGCGACCGTGCCGCGGGCCGCGCTGGTGGTCATGGCGGCCACTCTAGTTGCGCGCGGGTGTGCTCCCGGCCCGGCGGTAGGGTCGCGCGCATGCCCGGGTCCCACCTGCGCCGCGTCCGCGACCTCCTCGAGCGCCACCCCGTGGTCGACGGGCACAACGACCTGGCGTGGGCGGCACGCGAGCTGGCCGGCTACGACTGGGACCGGCTGGACCTCGCGCAGCCCGGGCGGCCCACCCAGACCGACCTCCCCCGGCTGCGCGAGGGCGGCGTGGGCGCGCAGTTCTGGTCCGTCTTCGTCCCGGCGTCCCTCCAGGGCGACGCGGCCGTCACGGCGACCCTGGAGCAGGTGGACGCGGTCCACGAGATGGTCCGCCGCTACCCGGATGCCCTGGCCCTGGCCACCACGCGGGCGGAGGTCGACCGCGCCCGGGCCGGGGGCCGGATCGCCTCCCTGCTCGGCGCCGAGGGCGGCCACAGCATCGACTCCTCGCTCGGCGCGCTCCGGATGCTGTTCGCCCTCGGCGTCCGCTACCTGACCCTGACCCACAACGACAACGTCCCCTGGGCCGACTCGGCCACCGACGAGCCGGTGCTCGGCGGGCTCAGCGCGTTCGGTCGCGAGGTGGTCCGGGAGATGAACCGGCTCGGCATGCTCGTCGACCTCTCCCACGTGTCCGCCGACACGATGCGCGACGCCCTCGACACCACCGGGGCACCGGTGGTCTTCTCGCACTCCTCGGCCCGGGCGCTCTGCGACCACCCGCGCAACGTGCCCGACGACGTGCTCGAGCGGCTGCCGGCCAACGGCGGGGTGTGCATGGTGACCTTCGTGCCGAAGTTCGTGTCACCGGCGGCGAGGGACTGGGACCTCGAGGCCGCCGACGCGGCTGCGGCGCTGGGGATCTCCTCCACCGACCTCCGTGCCTACACCGCCTTCACGACCGAGCGCCGCCGCACCCACCCGGCGCCCCCGGCCACCGTCGGCGACGTCGTGGCGCACTGCGAGCACGTACGGGAGGTCGCGGGCATCGAGCACGTCGGGCTCGGGGGCGACTACGACGGGGTGGACCTGCAGCCGGAGGGGCTCGAGGACGTCAGCGGGTACCCGCGACTGCTCGCGGCGCTGGCGGAGCGTGGCTGGAGCGACACCGAGCTGGCGGCGATCGCCGGCGGCAACACGCTGAGGGTGCTCGGCGAGGCGGAGGAGCGCGCCGCCGACCTCGCGGCGACCCGCGGCCCGGGCCTGGCGCGCATCGAGGACCTCGACGGCGGCGTCACCGGCTGAGCCGGCCCGACCGCGAACCGAGGGTCACTGGCGGGCGCGGATGACGGTGAGGGCGACGAGGCGGGAGATCACCATCGCGACGTAGAGCACGCCACCGAGCTGCTCGACGGTGACGACCGCGCGCGCCTGCGGCCGGATCGGCCCCACGTCGGAGAGGCCGACGCTGGTCAGGTTGGCCCCCGAGAAGTACAGCAGCTCGAGGAAGGTGCGCTGGCCCGGCCCGTCGAACGAGGTGAACGAGGCCGGCCAGATCTCCTGGATCGTGAGGAAGACGTAGGCGAACGCGAAGACGAGCACGGTGAAGGCGGCGCCCACGGCGAACAGCTCGTCCTTGGTGACCCAGTAGTCCTCGAACATGTAGGCGATGAGGGCGTAGCCCGTGTAGAAGTAGAAGACGGCGAGCGCGACGTGGGCGATGATGAGGATGGTGGAGCGCTCGTCGAACAGGCTCCAGACCTCGAAGACTGTGGCCGGCAGCGCCAGCGTGACCGACAGCCAGGTGAGGGCCGGCGTGCTCCGCACCGTGAAGACCGCGGTGATGACGGCCGAGAGGCTGAGCAGCGAGATGACCACCCGCCCGTAGCCGGTGTCCTGGAGGAACGGCAGCAGGAGGATGACGAGGATCTGCACCGCGAGGAGGAAGGCCGAGGGCTGCTTGCGCAACGTTGCCTTCCACTTCTCCCACGTCGACGGGGGCTCGCGGATGTCCTCCCAGATCGACGTCATGGCCACACGGTAGCCGGGGCTCGTGGACAATACGGGGATGCCGAGCGCCCTGCTCCTGCCCCTGCTCACCTGCTCGGCGGTGCTGCTCCTCAGCGGTGTCGCCAAGCTGCGGGACCCCGGTGGAGTCGACCTCGCGTTCGGCTCGATGCGGGTGCCCGCACCCCTCGGCGCGGCCCGGGTGCGACGGCTGCTGCCGTGGGCCGAGGTGGCCCTGGGGCTCTGGCTGCTCGTGGCCACCGGTCCCGCCCTCGTCGTCGTGGCCGTCCTCGTCCTCGGGGTGTTCCTCCTCTACCTCGGTCTGGTCCTGCGGGCCCTGCGGGCACCCGAACCCGCCGACTGCGGCTGCTTCGGGGCCATCGGCGACGACCGGGTCACGTCGGTCACCGCGTGGCGCAACGCGCTGCTCGTGCTGGCCGCCGCCCTGGCCCTGGTCGCGGGCGTCCGCGACGTCTCCGTGCTCGGCGACCTGCGCGCCGGGTGGGCCTGGGTCGTCACGGCAGCACTGGCCGTGGCCGTCGCGGTGCTCGTCGCCCACCGCTCACCCGAGGACGTCGCCGGCGGTCCCGCCCCCGTCGGTCCCGCCGGCGACGACGAGGAGTACGCGCGCCACCCCATCCCCCGGGCGCAGGTGCTCGACGCGTCGGGGAACCTCCTGCTCCTCGACCACGAGGCCCGGCGCGCCGCCCACCTCCTCGTCTTCCTCACGCCCGGCTGCGGCCCCTGCCAGAGCATCGGCCCGGACCTCGCGCGCTGGCGCGACGAGCTGGCCCCGTTCGTCGCGGTCCGCGCGGTCGTGCAGGGCACCCCCGCCGCCGTGACGGCACTCCCCTACCTGGAGGGGGCCTGGTTCGACCCCTACGGGCTGGCGCGGGAGGCCTTCGGCACGGGCAACCCGGGGGCGGTGCTCCTCGGCGCCGACGGAGCCCTCGCCGGCGGCCCGGTGCAGGGGGAGGAGGACGTGCGCGCGTTCGTCGCGGAGGTGGCCGAGCACCTGCGCGAGGCGGCCACCGAGCGGCTGGAGCCGGTCAGCGACGACCGGTGAGCTCCCAGGCGTCCTCGCCCGGGCCGTCCTCGTCGTCACCCCATTCGCCCGCCTGCGGGCGCGAGTCCAGGTCGGCGGCCACCGCGTCCCCGCCGTAGCGCACCACCGGCACCTCGGCGGTGTCCTCGTCCACCGGGGCGGCGGCTGCGGCCCGCTCGAGCGCGTGGGCGTCACCATCGAGGGGCTGGCCGTCGAACGGCTCGTCGGCGTCCGGCACCTCGTCGCCACGCATCAGGGCGAGCGTCGTCGGCAGGTCGTCGGGCTTGACGAGCACGTCGCGCGCCTTGGAGCCCTCGGAGGGCCCGACGACGCCGCGTGACTCGAGCAGGTCCATCAGTCGGCCCGCCTTCGCGAACCCGACCCTGAGCTTGCGCTGGAGCATCGAGGTGGAGCCGAACTGGGTCGTGACGACGAGCTCGGCGGCCTGCAGCAGCAGGTCGAGGTCGTCGCCGATGTCGTCGTCGACCTGCTTCTTCGGCTGGGCCTGCACGACGTCCTCGCGGTAGCTCGGCGTCAGCTGTCCCTTGACGTGCTCGACGACGGCGTGGATCTCGGACTCCGTGACCCAGGCGCCCTGGACGCGCATCGTCTTGCTCGCGCCCATCGGGAGGAAGAGGGCGTCACCCTGGCCGATCAGCTTCTCCGCGCCCGGCTGGTCGAGCACGACGCGCGAGTCGGAGAGCGAGGACGTGGCGAACGCCATCCGCGAGGGGACGTTGGCCTTGATCAGGCCGGTGACGACGTCGACGCTCGGCCGCTGGGTGGCGAGGACCAGGTGGATGCCGGCGGCCCGGGCGAGCTGGGTGATCCGCACGATCGACTCCTCGACGTCCCGGGGCGCCACCATCATCAGGTCGGCGAGCTCGTCGACGACGACGAGCAGGTACGGGTACGGCGCGAGCACCCGCTCGGAGCCGGGGAGCGGGGTGACCTTGCCGGCGCGGACCGCCTTGTTGAAGTCGTCGAGGTGCTTGTAGCCGAACTGGGCGAGGTCGTCGTACCGGATGTCCATCTCCCGCACCACCCACTGGAGGGCCTCGGCGGCCTTCTTCGGGCTGGTGATGATCGGCGTGATGAGGTGCGGGATGCCCTCGTAGGCGGTGAGCTCGACCCGCTTGGGGTCGACGAGCACCATCCGCACCTCCTCCGGTGTCGACCGCATGAGGATCGAGGTGATCATCGAGTTGACGAAGCTCGACTTGCCGGAGCCGGTGGCGCCCGCGACGAGCAGGTGCGGCATCTTGGCGAGGTTGGCGATGACGTAGCCACCCTCGACGTCCTTGCCGACCCCCATGACCATGGGGTGGTCCGTGCCGCGCGCGACCTGGCTGCGCAGGACGTCCCCGAGGGAGACGTTCTCGCGGTCGGTGTTGGGGATCTCGATGCCGATGGCGGACCGGCCCGGGATCGGCGAGAGGATGCGCACGTCGGCGCTCGCGACGGCGTAGGCGATGTTCTTGGACAGCGCGGTGACCCGCTCGACCTTGATGCCGGGACCGAGCTCCACCTCGTAGCGGGTGACGGTCGGGCCCCGGGTGAAGCCGGTGACCTGGGCGTCGATGTCGAACTGGTCGAGCACCTGGGTCAGCGACTCGACGACGCGGTCGTTGGCCGCGCTGCGGGTCTTGTGCGGGCTGCCCGGCTGGAGCACGCCGGCGTCCGGGAGGGTGTAGGTGACGTCGCCGGCGAGGGAGAGCTGCTCGACCCGCTGCGGCAGCGACGAGGTCGGGGGCGCCTCGAGCGTCGGCTTCCCGGCCGTGCCCGGAGCCTTCTCGACGGCCGGGGAGTCGTGGGCCGAGCCGGGCGTCGGGCCGGTGGGGGCCGCGGGGGCCGTGGGTCGCTTCTGACCCGGGCGCAGCCGCCGGCCCGTGCCCGGGTCGACCACGACCGCCTGCTCGAAGGCCTCGTCGCCCTCCATCGGGCCGTCCCGCTCGGCCCGCCGGCGGCGGCGGCCGGCACCCGCGGCCTCCGGCTCGGGGGCCGGCTCCGGTGCGTGGCCGGTGAGGCGGTCGACGAGCTCGCGGAGCCGGGTGGGCACCTGGTGGAAAGGGGTCGCGGTGAGGACGAGGACCCCGAACAGGCCGAGCAGCACGAGCAGGGGCACGGTGCCGTACACCGACACCGCCGCCTCGAGCGGGCTGGACCCGAGGAACCCGATGATCCCGCCCGCCTCGCGCATCGCGTCGGCGCCCATCGGGGGGGTCGGGATGTCGTTCGCGACGTGGACGAGGCCGCAGGCGGCGAAGGCCAGGGCGGTGGTGCCGACCGCCATCCGCGAGGTCGCGGACTCGTCCTGCGGCGCGCGGAGCACCCGCAGGCCGAAGAGCAGCAGGACGATCGGGACGGCGTAGCCGACCTTGCCGAACGTGCCGGCGACGACGGCGTGGACGACCACGCCGACGGCCCCGGGCATCCCCCACCACTCCCGGGCGGCGACGACGACGGCGAGCGCGACGAGCAGCAGGCCGACGCCGTCGCGGCGGTGCTCCGGCTCGAGGTCGCGACCGGTGTCGCCGACCTTGCGGGCGACCGCGCCGGTGGCGTGCGCCAGGCCCATCCACGTCGTCCGGGCGGCCCGCAGCGGCAGGGGCAGGCCGCCGGAGCGCGCGCGGGTGCGGCCGCGCGCCCGGGCCGGGCCCTTGCGGGTGGAGGGCCGGGTGGAGCCGCTGCGCGCGCGGGACGTCGAGGACGTACGTGTCGCCATGGTGGCAGGCTACGCAAAAGTCACAGAGGACTCACGCGTCACACGCGGCGCGGAGGCATCAGGATCAGGCCTCGATGACCGTCGGGAGGATCATCGGGCGGCGGCGGATCGTCTTCCCGGCCCAGCCGCCGACGGTGCGGCGGATCACCTGCTGCAGCTGGTAGGCGTCGGTGACCCCCTGGGCCGCGGCGTCGTCCAGCGCCTTCTCGATCCTCGGGCGGAGCTGGTCGAAGACCTCCTCGTCCTCGACGAAGCCGCGGGCGGTGATCTCCGGCCCGGCGGCGACCTTCCCCGTCATCGAGTCGATGACGACGATCACCGAGATGAACCCCTCGTCGCGCAGGATGCGCCGGTCCTTGAGCAGCGCCTCGTCGGCCTCGCCCACCGACGAGCCGTCGACGTAGACGTAGCCGCACTCGACCGCCCCGGCCACCGCGACCCGCCCCTTCACCAGGTCCACGGCGACGCCGTCCTCGACGACGACGACACCCCGGCGGTGGACGCCGGTCTGGATCGCCAGCTCGGCGTTGGCGACCAGGTGCCGCCACTCGCCGTGGACCGGCATGACGTTGCGGGGCTTGACGATGTTGTAGGCGTAGAGCAGCTCCCCGGCGCTGGCGTGGCCGGAGACGTGCACCTTGGCGTTGCCCTTGTGCACCACGGTGGCCCCGAGCCGCATCAGGCCGTTGATCACGCGGTAGACCGCGTTCTCGTTGCCGGGGATGAGCGAGGAGGCGAGCAGGACGGTGTCCCCCGTGCCGATCTCGATCCGGTGGTCGCGGTTGGCCATCCGGGACAGGGCGGCCATCGGCTCGCCCTGCGACCCCGTGGAGACGAGCACCACCTTCGAGTCGGGCAGGTCGCCCAGGGCCTTGACGTCGACGAGGACGCCGTCGGGCACCCGCAGGTAGCCGAGGTCGGCGGCGATGCCCATGTTGCGGACCATCGACCGGCCGATCATGGCCACCTTGCGGCCGGCCTTCTCGGCGGCGTCGAGCACCTGCTGGACCCGGTGGACGTGCGAGGAGAAGCAGGCGACGATGATCCGCCGCTCGGCGTGGCGGAAGACCTTGTCGATGGCCGGGGCGATCTCGCGCTCCGGCGTGGTGAAGCCCGGGACCTCGGCGTTGGTGGAGTCGACGAGGAAGAGGTCGACGCCCTCCTCGCCGAGCCGGGCGAACGCCCGCAGGTCGGTGAGCCGGTTGTCGAGCGGCAGCTGGTCCATCTTGAAGTCACCGGTGTGGAGCAGCGTGCCGCCGGGGGTGCGGATGCACACCGCGAGGGCGTCCGGGATCGAGTGGTTCACCGCGACGAACTCGCAGTCGAACACCCCCAGCCGCTCGCGGTCGCCCTCGCGGACCCCGAGGGTGTACGGGGTGATGCGGTGCTCCCGCAGCTTGGCCTCGACCAGGGCCAGGGTCAGCTGCGAGCCGACGACCGGGATGTCGGGCTTCATCCGCAGCAGGTACGGGACGGCCCCGATGTGGTCCTCGTGGCCGTGGGTGAGGACCAGCGCCTTGATGTCGTCGAGGCGGTCCTCGATGTAGGTGAAGTCCGGGAGGATCAGGTCGATTCCGGGGTGGTGGTCGTCGGGGAAGAGGACCCCGCAGTCGACGACGAGCAGCTGGCCGTCGTGCTCGATGACGGTCATGTTCCGGCCGACCTCGCCGAGGCCCCCGAGGGCGACGACGCGCACGCCGCCACGGGCGAGCGGAGCCGGGGCGCCGAGGTCCGGGTGGGGGTGGCTCATCGGGTGGTCAGCGTCGCGAGGGCGGACCGGAGGGCATCGAGGTGCTCCGGTGGTGACTCGACGAGCGGGAGCCGGACGTGCGCCGACTCGATGACGCCGAGCTCGACGAGGGCGGCCTTGGCCATGATGGCGCCCTGCGACGGGGTCATGATCGCCTCGACCACGGGGACGAGCGCGACGTGGATGCGGCGGGCCTCCTCGAGGTCGCCGCGGTCGACCGCGTCGAGCATGGCGCGGTACCGGTCGCCGGCGACGTGGCCGACGACGGAGACGACCCCGGTGGCCCCGAGCGCGAGCAGGTGGAGGTTCGCCGCGTCGTCGCCGCTGAACCACAGCAGGTCGGTGGCGGCCATGACCTTGGTGGCGGCCCACGGATCGCCCTTGGCGTCCTTGACCGCGCGGATGTTCGGGTGTCCGGCGAGCTCGACGAGGGTCTCGGGGGCGAACGGGACGCCGGTGCGCCCGGGGATGTCGTAGAGCATCACCGGGAGGTCGGTGGTGTCGGCCACGGCCCGGCAGTGCGCGACCAGGCCCGCCTGAGGCGGCTTGGTGTAGTACGGCGAGACGAGGAGGAGCGCGTCGGCCCCGGCGTCGAGCGCGCGCCGCGCCATGTGCACCGAGTGGGCGGTGTCGTTGGAGCCCACCCCGGCCACCACCCGGGCACGGTCGCCGGCCCGCTCCTTGACCCGCCGGACCGCCTCGATCGACTCGTCGTCGGAGAGCGTCGCCGACTCGCCGGTCGTGCCGTTGACGACGATGCCGTCGTGGCCGAGCACGAGGAGGTGGTCGACGAGGGCGTCGACCCCCTTCTCGTCGACCTCTCCGCCCGGCGACATGGGGGTCACCATCGCGGTGAGGACACGGCCGAAGGGGGATGACGTCATGCGGGCCAGCGTAGTCGCGCCGGGGCGTGGCGAGGCGCGGGGACCGACCCGGCGGCCGCCGGTAGGCTCGCCACGTGCGCCAGTACCTCGACCTGCTCGACCACGTCCTCACCCACGGGGTCGAGAAGGCGGACCGCACGGGCACGGGCACCCGCAGCGTCTTCGGGTACCAGATGCGCTTCGACCTCGGCGAGGGCTTCCCGGTGCTGACCACCAAGAAGCTGCACCTCCGCTCGATCACCGGCGAGCTGCTCTGGTTCCTGCGTGGCGACACCAACGTCCGGTGGCTCCGGGAGCGCGGCATCACCATCTGGGACGAGTGGGCCGACGCCGACGGCGACCTCGGGCCGGTCTACGGGCACCAGTGGCGCTCCTGGCCCACCCCGGACGGACGGCGGGTCGACCAGATCGCCCGGGTGGTCGAGTCGCTGCGCAGCAACCCCGACAGTCGGCGGCACATCGTCTCGGCGTGGAACGTCGCCGACGTCGACGACATGGCGCTCCCGCCCTGCCACACGATGTTCCAGTTCTACGTGCGGCCCGCAGCCGACGGCGGCCCGGCGTTCCTCGACTGCCAGCTCTACCAGCGCAGCGCCGACGTCTTCCTCGGGGTGCCGTTCAACATCGCGAGCTACGCCCTGCTGACGATGATGACCGCGGCGCAGACCGGCCTGCGCGCCGGCCACTTCGTCCACACCCTCGGGGACGCCCACCTGTACTCGAACCACCTCGAGCAGGCCCGGCTCCAGCTCACCCGTGAGCCGCGTGCGCTCCCGACGATGCGGATCGCCCCCCGCGACTCCATCGACGCCTACGAGCTCGAGGACTTCGAGCTCGTCGGCTACGACGCCCACCCCTCGATCAAGGCGCCGATCGCGGTATGACCAGGATCAGCCTCATCGCGGCCGTCGCCCGCAACGGCGTCATCGGGCGCGACGGCGGGATGCCGTGGCACCTGCCCGACGAGCTGCGCCGCTTCAAGGCCACGACGATGGGCCACACCCTCGTCATGGGACGACGGACCTTCGAGGGCGTGGGCAGGCCCCTGCCGGGCCGGCGCACCATCGTCCTCACCCGCGACCGCGACTGGCACCACGCGGGCGTGGAGGTCGCGCACACCTTCCCCGAGGCGCTGGCCCTCGCCGGACCGGCCGACGAGGTGTACGTCGCGGGCGGGGCGCAGGTCTACGCCGAGGCGCTGCCGTACGCGCACCGCATCGTCCTCACCGAGGTCGACGCCGAGCCGGAGGGCGACACCCGCTTCCCCGACTGGGACCGGTCCGGATGGCGAGAGGTGTCGCGCGAGCCCGCCGAGGGCTGGACCCGCGTCGTCTACGAACGCGTCCTGAGCACCCGGCACCTGGCCCACGGCGATCGCCGGCTCGAGCAGGCTGCCGAGCCAGACCCGGCCCCGGTGCTCGCGCACCCCGGTCGCCAGGTGCCAGCGGGTGGCGTCGAAGCGCAGGTCGTGCACCACCGTGGCGTCCTCGCGCAGCGCCAGCACCCGTGCGGTGCGCTTCGGCTCGGGCTTGAGCCGCTCGGGGGCGCGCAGGGCCAGACGGCGCAGCGCCTCGGGGCCGCGCTGGAGCAGGCGCAGCACCCGGTCCGTGGGCGAGGCCACGGTCACCCAGACGAGACCGTCGCTGCCGAGCGCGATGTTGTCGGGGTGCCCGGGTAGGTCCGCCACCCAGGTGGTGACCGGGCCGGGTTCGCCGTCGCGCAGGGCCACCCGGCAGATCCGCCGGGTGGCGGTCTCGGCGACGAGGACGGCGTCGCCGGAGGGCGTCAGGGCGACGCCGTTGGCGTAGGCGAGCCCACCCACGACGGTCTCGACCGCGCCGTCCGGCGCGCGGCGCAGCAGCCGGCCGCTGCGGGTGTGGGCGATGAGGTCGTCGCGCCAGTCCTCGACCGGGTGGAAGGCGCTGCTGTCGGTGAACCACACGGTGCCGTCGGCGGCCACCGCGGCGTTGTTCGTCACCAGGAGGGAGCGACCCTCCGCCTCGGTCGCGAGCGTCTCCACCGTGCCCGCCCGCGTGTCGACCGCGAGCAGGCCGCGTCGGGCGTCGCACACGAGGAGCCGGCCGTCGGGCAGCCACTCCAGACCCAGGGGGCGGCCCCCCGTGGTCGTGACCGTGGTGACCGACCCGTCCGCCGGGTCGTGCACGTGCAGCCCACCGTCCGCGGTGCCGGTCCACACCCGGCCGTCCTCCCCGACGAGGACGTCCTCGGCCCCGGGCCCGGGCACGGGCACGACGGTGAGAGGGAGCAGCATCGTCCCAGCGTAGGGACTGCCCCCACGCCTGCGCCGGGATGTGGCTCAGCTGTCGACGAGCACGCGGCGCACCTGCTCGTCGAGGAGCCCCACGGCGACCATCCGGTCGAGCAGCTCGGCCCATCGCCCGGTCCCCGGGCATGCGGTCAGCCCCGCCCAGGTCCGGACCGCCTCCTCCGCGTGCCCCGCTCCCGCCAGTGCCACCGCGTGCCAGAACAGCACCTGGGGGTCCTGCAGCGCGAGGTCGGTGGCCGCGTGGTGGTGGGATGCGGCGGCGTCGAGGTCGCCGGCCTCCACGGCCCTCGCCGCGGCCGCGCCCTCGTCGTGGCCGAGCTCGAGGCGGACGATCCTCCGCAGCGGGACCAGTGGCTCCGGGTCCGCGTCGACCCGGACGTCGACCTCGAGGTCGACGAGCAGGTCCCCGGTCGCCTCCCGTCGCTGGACGTGGACGGCCGCCGACTGCCGGCCCCGGATGTCGCCGCCGAGGGCCTCCGCCGCATCGAGGGCGTCGACGATGCGCTCGGCGAGGTGGCGCCCCCGGGCCGCCTCGAAGGCGGCGGCCATGGCCTCGGGCACCCCCGGCGCGACCATCATGTTCGCCTGAGCCGAGTACCCCTGCCCCGTGGCGTGACCGGCGTACGGGATGCACCGCCCACCCGTGTGGGCGGCGGTCGTCCCGTCGGCGGCCACCACTGCCACCTGTCGGTGCCCGGAGTCCTCGTCGAGCCGTAGCGAGGCGGCGAGGGCATCCGCCGGGGACTCGCCGGCACGCAGCCCGTCGAGGACCCTGGTGCCGTGCGCGGGGAGGAGCCGTGCCTGGGAGGCGACCACGCCCACGCCGGGCCGGAGGAAGCGGGCGATCTTTCCCACCGCCGGCAGGCAGGTGGCGATGCCGATGCCGAGCATCCCGGTGTCCGGGCACCGGGCGACGATGGAGTAGGTCATGCCCCATCGTCGCCGATGCCGGACCACCGGCGGACCGCGGACCAGGGACGGCACGCCGGCCTCGGTAGGGTCGGGGGCGTGCCCGTCCACACCCGTACCACCGACGACGTCGTCGTCCTGACGATCGACCGCCAGCAGCGGCGCAACGCGCTGAACCTCGAGGGGCTCGAGGAGCTGCAGGGCGCGGTCGACTCGGCCCTCGCTGCACCCGCCCGCGCCGTGGTCCTCACCGGGGCCGGGGGCCACTTCTGCTCGGGGGCCGACCTCACCGAGCTCGAGGACGTCTCGTTCACGCAGCGGCTCGCCGAGGTGCTCGAGCACCTGGCCTCGGTGCCGGTGACGACGGTGGCGGCCGTCGAGGGTTCGTGCATGGGCCTCGGCATGCAGCTGGCGCTCGCCTGCGACGTGCGGGTCGTTGCCGACGACGCGAGGTTCGCCGTGCCTGTGGCGCGTCTCGGGCTCATGGTCGACCACTGGACCCTCGACCGCCTCGCCCGGTTCTGGGGCGAGGGCGCGGCGCGGCACATGGTCCTCACCGCGGCCGTCCTCGACGCCGCCGACGCCGAGCGGCTCGGCTTCGCGCAGGTGCGCGGCGGGCTCGACGCCGCGCTCGACGTCGCCACCCGCGCCGCACGCCTGGCTCCGCTCACCCAGTCCGGCTCCAAGACCGGCTTCGACGCCCACCACGACAACCACGCCGAGGTCGCCCGGTACGAGGCCGCGTTCGCCCGGGCCTGGCGCAGCGACGACCTCGTCGAGGGGCGCGCCGCCTTCCGCGAGCGCCGTGACCCGCGGTTCCGGGGGGCCTGATGAGCGAGCACGGCCACGACCACGATCACGGGCAGAACCACGGGCACGACCACGGGCCCGGCCACGAACCCGGCCCGCTCGCGGACGCCAGCGTCCGCGCCGCCCGCCCCAACGACGCGCCGGCCGTCGGGATGGTCCAGGCCGCGGTGTTCCGCGACGTCTACTCCGGGCGGGTTCCCGACGACGTCGTCGCCGTGTTCGAGCCCGAGCCGTTCGCCCGCGCCTGGCGCGACAGCCTCGAGGCGCCCCCCCGGGGCGTGCACCGGCTGCTCGTCGCCTGCGCGGGTGAGCAGGTGGTGGGGGCCGCGGCCATCGGGCCCAGCCAGGACCCGGATGCGAGCCCGGCCACCGGTGAGGTGACCCTGCTCGTCGTCCACCCGGCGGCACGGCGGCAGGGCCACGGGTCCCGCCTGCTCAACGCCGGCGTCGACCTGCTCCGCGACGCCGGTGCCGAGACGGTGGCCACCTGGCTACCGGCCGACGACGAGGACGGCCGGACCTTCCTCACCTCCTCCGGCTTCGGCCCGGACGGCGCCTACCGGGACCGCGTGGTCTCGCCCGACGGCGACACCCTCCGGGAGGTCCGGCTCAGCGCGGCGCTCGACGCGCCGCCGGCCGGATGACGGCGGCGGCGGCCGACGACGCGGGTCCCGAGCACACCGATCCGCTCCCGCCCGGGCGGCGCCGCGCGGTGCTGCGCCAGTCGCTGTCCGTGGGGGGCGCCACCGGGGCCTACGGCATCTCCTTCGGGGCGCTGTCGGTGACGTCCGGGCTCGACGTGTGGCAGACCCAGGCCCTCAGCCTGCTGCTCTTCAGCGGCGCGTCGCAGTTCGCCGTCGTCGGCATCCTCGGCGCCGGCGGGGGTGGCGCGGCCGCGGTCGCCACCTCGACGCTGCTCGGCCTGCGCAACGGCCTCTACGCCCTGCAGACCTCACGGTTCCTCGGGGTCCACGGCATCCGGCGGCTCGCCGCCGCGCAGCTGACGATCGACGAGTCGACCGCGGTCGGGCTGGCCCAGCCCGAGCGGGCTGCGGCGCGGCGCGGCTTCTGGCTCACCGGGGTCGCGGTCTTCGTGGGCTGGAACCTCATGACCCTGGTCGGGGCCCTCGTCGGCAACGCCCTCGGCGACCCGCGCCAGTGGGGCCTGGACGCCGCGGCGGCGGCCGCCTTCGCCGCCCTGCTCTGGCCGCGCCTGCGCAGCGGCGATGCCGCCGCCACCGCCGTGCTCGCCGTCTTCGTCGCGCTCGTGACCAGCCCGTTCCTGCCCGCAGGGCTCCCCGTCATCCTGGCCGCCCTCGCAGCCGTGGCGGTCGGTCTGCGCCGTCCCGGGCGGCACGAGGCCTCCCTCGAGGGGGACGACGGACGCCTCCCCGGATCGGACCCGGTCCCGTGAGCACCTGGGTCACGGTGCTGCTGGCCTGCGCGCTCGCGTTCGGGCTCAAGCTCGGCGGCTACCTCGTGCCCCGGCGGTGGGTCGAGGGCGAGCGCCGCTCGCGGGTCACGACGCTGCTGCCGGTGGCGCTCCTCGCCGCGCTCGTCGGGGTGCAGACCCTCGTCGGCGACGGCGGGTCGCTCGTCCTCGACGCCCGCGCCGCCGCCCTGGCCGCGGCGGTCGTGCTGCTGGTGCTGCGCGCGAACTTCCTCGTGGTCGTGGTGGGGGCGGCCGCTGTCGCGGCCGCCCTCCGCGCCCTCGGCTGGAGCTGAGCCGACCCACGGCCCGGGCGAGGTTGCCGGACCTGCCGATGACGGGCGCGGGGCACCGGCATGTCGTGCCTCCTCGAGCGGACCCACGTCTCGGCCCGCGCTGACCGCGCCTCGGTCAGCGGTCGAGCCCGAGGTAGTGCTCGAGGCCCACGGTGAGTCCCGGGTGGGCAGGCACCTCGCGCACCGCGTGGAGCACCCCGCCCATGAACGAGGCCCGGTCGAAGGAGTCGTGGCGCAGGGTGAGCATCTCGCCCGGGCCACCGAGGAGCACCTCCTGGTGCGCCACCAGGCCGCGCAGCCGCACCGAGTGGACGGGCACGCCGTGCACGCGGGCGCCTCGGGCACCGTCCGGGTCGTGGGTCGTGGCGTCGGGGACGGCACCCAGGCCGGCCGCCTCACGGGCGGCGCCGACGAGGTCCGCCGTGCGCGTCGCGGTGCCGGACGGCGCGTCGACCTTGTCGGGGTGGTGCAGCTCGACGACCTCGACGGACTCGAAGAACCGCGCCGCCCGCTGCGCGAACGACATCATCAGGACGGCGCCGATCGCGAAGTTCGGGGCGACGAGGACCCCGACGCGCGGCTGGTCCCCCAGGTGCCCGCGCAGCGCCGCCAACCGCTCCTCGGACCACCCGCTGGTCCCGACGACGACGTGGACCCCCCGCTCGACGCAGTGGGCCACGTTTCCCGGCGCGGCGTCGGGGACGCTGAACTCGACGGCCACGTCGGCACCGGCGAGGTCGCCCAGCTCGTCCCCGGCGTCGAAGCGCCCGACGAGCTCGAGGCCGTCGGCCTCCTCCACCGCGCGGCAGACCGTGGCGCCCATCCGCCCGGCCGCACCGATCACCGAGACCCGCGTCGCACCCATGACGGCCACCCTAGCCATCGGCGCCGGGCCCGACTCCGGGCAGCGGTCGGCCGGCCGGTGGACCACCGGCATCGACCGACAGGGTGGAGTTCACCGGATGTTCACCTTCGTCATCCGGATGCCGTACCCTGTGGGTGAACGGAAGATGAACAGCCGACCAACGACAGGGGGTCAGCGATGAAGAAGGTCGCCACCCGCACCACCGACACCGGTCTGGCCGTCCGCTGGGTCCCGGTCGTCGGAGCCGACGGTCGCACCCGGATGGAGATGCGCTGGAGCGCGCCGGTCACGCTCCGCAAGCGCCCAGCCGCCTGAGGCCGCACCCACGTCGACGGGGCCCGCACCACCTGGTGGTGCGGGCCCCGTCGCGTGACCCCGGCGTCAGGAGTCGCTGCCGGCGCCCTCGTCGGCGCGCTCGCCGCGCCCGCGACCGCCGCGGCGACGGCGACGGCGCGGACGCTCGCCGCGCTCGTGACCCTCGTCGTCGGAGTCGGCGACGTCCTCGTCGTCGGCGTCGGCCTCGTGCGGGCCGTCGGTGTCGGCCGCCGGGGCCTCGGCCGGCGCGGCGGAGCCGCCCTCGCCCTCGGCGATGACCGCGGCGAGGCTGAGCTTGCCGCGCGGGTCGATCTCCTTGAGCTCGACCTGGATCTTCTGGCCGACCGACAGCACGTCCTCGACGGCCTCGATCCGCCGGCCGCCGACGAGCTTGCGCACCTCGGAGATGTGCAGCAGGCCGTCCTTGCCCGGCAGGAGGGAGACGAACGCGCCGAAGGTCGTGGTCTTCACGACGGTCCCGAGGAAGCGCTCGCCGATCTCCGGCATCTGCGGGTTGGCGATGGCGTTGACCGCTGCCCGGGCCGCCTCGGCGGAGGGGCCGTCGGTGGCGCCGATGTAGACGGTGCCGTCGTCCTCGATGGAGATGTCGGCGCCGGTGTCCTCCTGGATCTGGTTGATCATCTTGCCCTTCGGGCCGATGACCTCGCCGATCTTGTCGACCGGCACCCTCACCGAGATGACGCGCGGGGCGTACGGGGACATCTCGTCCGGGGAGTCGATGGCCTCGTTCATCACGTCGAGGATGTGGAAGCGGGCGTCACGGGCCTGGGTCAGCGCACCGGCCAGCACGTCGGCGGGGATGCCGTCGAGCTTGGTGTCGAGCTGGATGGCCGTGACGAACTCGCGTGTGCCGGCGACCTTGAAGTCCATGTCGCCGAACGCGTCCTCGGCACCGAGGATGTCGGTGAGGGCCGCGTACTGCGTCTGCCCGTCGACCTCCGCGGAGACCAGACCCATCGCGATGCCGGCGACCGGGGCGCGCAGCGGCACACCGGCGTTGAGCATCGAGAGGGTGGACGCGCAGACCGAGCCCATCGAGGTGGACCCGTTGGAGCCCAGCGCCTCGGAGACCTGTCGGATCGCGTACGGGAACTCCTCGCGCGTCGGCAGGACGGGCATCAGGGCCCGCTCCGCCAGGGCGCCGTGGCCGATCTCGCGGCGCTTCGGCGACCCGACCCGGCCGGTCTCACCGGTCGAGTAGGGCGGGAAGTTGTAGTTGTGCATGTAGCGCTTGCGGCTGACCGGCGAGAGCGTGTCGAGCTGCTGCTCCATCCGGAGCATGTTGAGCGTCGTCACCCCCATGATCTGGGTCTCGCCACGCTCGAAGATCGCCGAACCGTGGGTGCGTGGAAGCACCTCGACCTCGGCGCTCAGTGCCCGGATGTCGGCGAGGCCGCGGCCGTCGATGCGGACCTTGTCGCGCAGGATCCGCTGGCGCACCAGCGCCTTCTGGACGCTGCGGTAGGCGGCCGACAGCTCCTTCTCGCGACCCTCGAACTGCTCGGCGAGCGAGGCCTTCATCGACTCCTTGATGGCGTCGATGCGCTCCTCGCGCTCCTGCTTGCCCGCGATCTGCATCGCGTCGGCGAGCTCACCGGAGACGGCGGACTCGACGGCGGCGTAGGCGTCGTCCTCGTAGTCGAGGAAGATCGGGAACTCCTCGACCGGCTTGGCGGCCCGCTCGGCGAGCTCGGACTGGGCCTCGCAGAGGACCTTGATGAACTTCTTCGACGCCTCGAGGCCCTCGGCCACGACCTCTTCGGTCGGAGCCTGCTTGCCCTCGTCCCTGACGAGGTTCCAGGTGGCGTCGGTGGCCTCGGCCTCGACCATCATGATCGCGACGTCGTCGCCGGCGATCCGGCCCGCGACGACCATGTCGAACGTCGACCGCTCGGCATCCGAGAAGTCCGGGAACGCGACCCACTGGCCGTCGATGAGAGCCACCCGGACGCCGCCGATCGGGCCGGAGAACGGCAGGCCGGAGATCTGGGTGGACACGCTCGCCGCGTTGATGGCGAGGACGTCGTACTGGTGCTCCGGGTTCAGGGACAGGACCGTGATGACGACCTGGACCTCGTTGCGCAGTCCCTTGCGGAACGTCGGGCGCAGCGGCCGGTCGATGAGGCGGCAGGTGAGGATCGCGTCGGTGGACGGGCGGCCCTCGCGGCGGAAGAACGAGCCGGGGATCTTGCCCGCGGCGTACATCCGCTCCTCGACGTCGACGGTCAGGGGGAAGAAGTCGAACCCCTCACGCGGGTGCTTCCCGGCGGTGGTGGTGGACAGGAGCATCGTGTCCTCGTCCAGGTAGGCGGCGACGGCGCCTCCGGCCTGCTTGGCCAGTCGTCCGGTCTCGAACCGGACCGTTCGGGTACCGAAGCTGCCGTTGTCGATGACGGCTTCGGTGGCGGTGATCTCGGGACCCTCCATGGGCCCTCCTTTTCTCTGTCATGTGCGCCCCGCGCATCGTCGTTGTGCACGGGCGTCCTTCAGGTGGTGCCACGGGGGCACCGGTACATCCGGTGTTCAGTTGTGGGTTCTTCGGGACGGGCGGTGCCCACCCATGCGTCGAGGGGCGGTCCTCACCAGGTGTGAGGACCGCCCCTCGACGGAAGTCTCAACGGCGCAGGCCGAGCCGCTTGATCAGCGAGCGGTAGCGCTCGACGTCGATGCTCTCGAGGTAGCGCAGGAGCCGGCGGCGACGGCCGACCAGGAGGAGCAGGCCACGACGGCTGTGGTGGTCGTGCTTGTGCTCACGGGCGTGCTCGGTGAGGTCCTTGATGCGCTGGGTGAGCAGCGCGACCTGCACCTCCGGGGAGCCGGTGTCGCCCTCGGACGTTCCGTACTCGGCGATGATCTGCTGCTTGACGTCGGTGCTCAGCGGCATGGGGCGACGACTCCTTCGTGGTGTTGCTGCGCGGCGCCTCCGGGCTTGTTCACCGGGGCTCTCTGGATCCGCGGCCGATCTCACGGCACCGCACAAGGCTACCAGCGGCCCGGCACCACCCCTAATCGGGCAGTCGCCCCCCGCCTCCACCTGCCCACCGGCCCCGCCATGCGTGTGAACCCGCCGTGGCCGACCGGCGCGTCGTCACGCCTCCCCGCGGTCGAGGAACGGGCCGGGGCAGGGGGCGGCGTGGCCGGGGGATCCTGACATGATGGCGCCCGTGTGCGGACTCATCGGATTCCTGTCAGCCGACGGCACCGCCCCCGCCCTGCGCGAGGGTGTCGAGGGCTCCCTCACCGACATGCACCACCGGGGCCCGGACGAGGGCGGGACATGGTCCGACGACGACGTGGTCATCGGCTTCCGCCGCCTGTCGATCATCGACATCGAGCACAGCCACCAGCCGCTCCCCTGGCTCGGAGGGCGGTACCACCTGATCTTCAACGGCGAGATCTACAACTACGTCGAGCTGCGGGAGCGGCTCGCCCGCGAGTTCGGTGCCGAGTTCGAGACCGAGGGCGACAGCGAGACCATCGTCGCCGGCTACCACCACCTCGGCGTCGACGTGGTCCGCGAGCTGCGCGGCATGTTCGCGTTCCTCATCTGGGACTCCCAGGAGCGGGTGCTCTTCGGCGCGCGCGACTGGTTCGGCATCAAGCCGCTGTTCACGATGACCGACGAGCGCGGCACGTTCTTCTCGAGCGAGAAGAAGTCGTTGCTCGACGTCGCGACCGACCCCGGCGCCGTCGACGAGACCGCGCTGCAGCACTACCTCACCCTCCAGTACGTGCCGGAGCCGGCGACCCTGCACGCGAACGTCCGGCGGGTCGAGTCCGGCACCTACTTCACGATGCGCCCCGGTGAGCCGCTGGAGCTCCGGCGGTACTTCCACCCCGACTTCACCGCGCGCCCCGTCGCCGACGAAGGCCGGCTCTACCGCGACATCGCCGCGGCGCTGGAGGACTCCGTCGAGAAGCACATGCGCGCCGACGTGACGGTGGGCTCGTTCCTCTCCGGCGGCATCGACTCCACCGCCATCGCGGCCCTGGCCAAGCGGCACAACCCCGACCTGCTCACCTTCACCACCGGCTTCGAGCGCGAGGGGTACTCGGAGGTGGACGTCGCCGCGGAGTCGGCCGCGGCCATCGGTGTCGAGCACGTCGTCAAGGTCGTCTCCGCCGAGGAGATGATGGAGACGCTGCCGCTCATCGTCTGGTACCTCGACGACCCGGTGGCCGACCCGGCCCTGGTGCCGCTCTACTTCGTCGCCCGCGAGGCCCGCAAGCACGTCAAGGTCGTGCTCTCCGGGGAGGGCGCCGACGAGCTCTTCGGCGGGTACACGATCTACCGCGAGCCGATCTCGCTGGCCGCCTTCGAGAAGGTGCCGATGCCGCTCCGCCGGGGGCTGGGGCGCGCCTCCCGGCTGATCCCGGAGGGGGTCCGCGGCAAGGACCTGCTGCGCCGCGGGTCGGTCACGATCGAGGAGCGCTACTACGGCAACGCGCGCAACTTCCGCAGCGACGAGATGGGGTTCTACCGCGGGTACGACCCGTCGGTCAGCCACATGGACGTCACCCGCGAGCACTACGCGGCCACGCGCCACATCGACAACTCCACCCGGATGCAGTACATCGACCTCTTCACCTGGCTGCGCGGCGACATCCTCGTCAAGGCCGACAAGATGACGATGGCGAACAGCCTCGAGCTGCGGGTGCCGTTCCTCGACACCACCGTCTTCGACGTCGCGAGGACGATCCCCGTCGACCAGAAGATCACCCGGGACACCACGAAGTACGCCCTCCGCCGGGCGATGGAGCTGATCGTCCCGGCGCACGTGCTGAACCGGCCCAAGCTCGGCTTCCCGGTGCCGATCCGGCACTGGCTGAAGGACGAGATGTACGGCTGGGCGCGCGACATCGTCACCGCGTCGGAGGCCGGGCACCTCGTCGACCAGGCGGCGGTGCTGCGGATGCTCGACGAGCACCGGGCCGGCCCCTTCGACCACTCCCGCAAGATCTGGACGGTGCTGGTCTTCCTGCTCTGGCACGGCATCTTCGTCGAGGACCGGATCCGGCCGGAGGTGCCGGAGACCGTCTACCCCGTCCGTCTCTGAGCCGCCGTCGCCCTGGCAGCGAGGTCGTACCGGTTGGCTGCGCCGGTCTTGCGCAGCATGTTCGAGACGTGCGAGCTCACCGTCTTCTCGCTGAGCACGAGCGCTCGGGCGATCTCGCCGTAGGTTCGGCCGGCGCGGACGTGGTCGAGGATCTCCCGGACACGGGCGACCTCCGCCTCCCGCCCCACGAGGGAGACATCCGGGGGCTGGCTCGCGCCCACCCGGTCCAGTGTGGCAGGCAGGGGCGCGGTGCGTACAGGAGCAGGGACGCCACTGACCGGACCCGGGCCCGGGAGCCTTGAGCCCGTCCGCTCCCGAGGTGGAGCGCTCAGGGACGTGCGGCGGTTCCGCCGCGGCACGGTGATCCGGTCGTCTGCCCGGCGTACAGTCGGGCGAACGGCCCTGCTCACCGCCGAGAGGATCCCGACGTGCGCCAGCGCAGCCCCGGCCCGGCCCCCGCACCCGCCCCGGCCGACCCCGCGCGGGCGGCCTCGGTGCGGGCGATCGCCGAGGGGCTGGCCGGCGTGCGAGGCCCGCTGCTGCCGGTGCTCCACGAGGTCGTCGCGACGCACGGCTACGTCCACGACGACGACCTGCCCGTCATCGCGGAGGTGCTCAACCTCAGCCGCGCCGACGTGCTCGGGGTGGTGAGCTTCTACCACGACTTCCGCCGCACTCCCCCGGCCGCGCACCGCGCCGTCGTCTGCCGTGCGGAGGCCTGCCAGGCCCGGGGCGCGCAGGAGACGTTCGCCGCCGCCGCCGACCGCTGGGGTGCGGTCGGTGACGTCGAGGTCGGCGAGGTGTTCTGCCTCGGCAACTGCGCGCTCGGGCCGTCCGCGGTGCTCGACGGCGCGCTCCACGGCCGGGTGACCCCTGAGCGGCTCGACGAGCTCACCGAGGGGTGGGAGCGATGACGACGGTCTGGGTGCCGTGCGACGCCGCGGCGGTGTCGGTGGGGGCGGACGAGGTGGCTGCGGCGCTGGCGGCGGCCGGGGCCACGGTCCGGCGCAACGGCTCGCGGGGGATGCTGTGGCTGGAGCCGCTCGTCGAGGTCGAGGACGTCGACGGGACCCGGCGGGGCTACGCGAACGTCAGGCCGGGTGAGGTGGGCGGGCTGCTCGACGGCGGGCTCGAGGGCACCGACCGTGCCGTGGGCCCGGTCGAGGAGCACCCGTGGCTGGCCCGGCAGCATCGCGTGTCGTTCGCGCGGGTGGGGGTCATCGAGCCCACCGACCTGGCCGCCTACCGGGCCCGCGGGGGCCTCGCCGGTCTCGAGCGGGCGCTGACCCTGGGCCCCGCCGCGGTGGTCGAGGAGGTCACGACCTCGGGGCTGCGTGGCCGTGGGGGTGCCGGGTTCCCTGCCGGCATCAAGTGGGAGACGGTGCGCACGGCGGTGTCGGACACCAAGTTCGTCGTGTGCAACGCCGACGAGGGCGACTCGGGGACGTTCGCCGACCGGATGCTCATCGAGGGGGATCCGTTCACGCTGATCGAGGGGATGGCGATCGCGGCGGTCGCCACCGGGGGCACCGAGGGCTACGTCTACCTGCGCAGCGAGTACCCGCACGCGGTGCGCACGCTGCGGCGGGCGATCGACATCGCCTACGCCCACGGGGTGCTGGGTGGGTCGGTGCTCGGCAGCGGCCGCCGGTTCGACCTCGACGTGCGCGTCGGGGCGGGGGCCTACATCTGCGGCGAGGAGACCTCGATGCTCGACTCGCTGGAGGGCAAGCGGGGCGAGGTGCGGGCCAAGCCACCGATCCCCGCGCTGCACGGGCTGTTCGGGCAGCCGACCGTGGTCAACAACGTGCTCACCCTCGCCGCGGTCCCCATGGTGCTGGCCGAGGGTGGCGAGGCGTACGCCTCGCTCGGCACCGGCCGCTCGCGGGGAACGCAGGTGTTCCAGCTGGCCGGCAACGTGGCCCGCGGCGGCATCGTCGAGACGGCGTTCGGCATCGGCCTGCGTGAGCTGGTCGAGGACTACGGCGGTGGCACCGCCTCCGGCCGGCCCGTGAAGGCCGTGCAGGTAGGCGGTCCGCTCGGTGCGTACCTGCCGCCCGACCGGTTCGACCTGCCGATGGACTACGAGGCGTTCGCGGCCGCCGACGCCATGGTCGGCCACGGCGGGATCGTCGTCTTCGACGACACCATGGACGCCGGGGCGATGGCCCGGTTCGCGATGGAGTTCTGCGCCAAGGAGTCGTGCGGCAAGTGCACGCCCTGCCGCGTCGGCTCCACCCGCGGCGTCGAGGTCATCGACCGCATCCGCGCCGGCACCGACCGCGAGCGCGAACCTCGTCCTGCTCGAGGACCTCTGCACGACGATGACCAAGGGCTCGCTGTGCGCGATGGGCGGGCTGACCCCGATGCCGGTGCGCAGCGCGCTCGAGCACTTCCCCGAGGACTTCGGCGTCACGCCCGCGGCCGCGCAGGGCGCCGCCCACGACATGCCCGAGTCCGCCACGAGCACCGACGGAGGAGCCCGGCCATGACCATCATCGACGAGACCGACCTACGGCACCCCGGCGCCGAGCGCACCGACGGACGTCACCGTCACCATCGACGGGCTGGAGGTCACCGTGCCCGCGGGCACGTCGGTGATGCGGGCCGCGGCCGAGGCCGGCATCAGCATCCCGAGGCTGTGCGCCACCGACTCCCTCGCCGCGTTCGGCTCGTGCCGGCTGTGCCTGGTGGAGGTCGAGGGCGGCAAGGGCACCCCGGCGTCGTGCACCACCCCGTGCAGCGACGGGATGGTCGTCGACACCCGCACCGACCAGGTCCGCGATCTGCGCCGGAACGTCATGGAGCTCTACCTCTCCGACCACCCCGAGGACTGCGACGGCTGCGCCCGCGGCACCTGCGAGATGCAGCGCCTCGCCCGGGAGACGGGCGTGGCCGAGGTCCGCTACGGGCTCGCCGGCGCCAACCACCTGGACGAGGCGGCGGACCGCTCCAACCCCTACTTCGACTACGACCCGGCGGCCTGCATCGTCTGCTCCCGCTGCGTCCGCGCCTGCTCCGAGATCCAGGGCACCTTCGCCCTCACCGTCGAGGGACGCGGCTTCGACTCGCGGATCACCACCGGCGGCGCGGACTTCCTGCACTCCGAGTGCGTCTCCTGCGGCGCCTGCGTGCAGGCGTGTCCCACCGACGCCCTCACCGAGCGGTCGGTCGTCGAGCTGGGGATGCCGACCCGCTCGGTGCTCACGACGTGTGCGTACTGCGGCGTCGGCTGCTCGTTCCGCGCCGAGGTGCAGGGCGAGGGCGACGACGCCCGCGTGGTGCGGATGGTGCCGTCGAAGGCCGGCGGCGCCAACGAGGGCCACTCGTGCGTCAAGGGCCGGTTCGCCTACGGGTACACCAACCACGAGGACCGACAGCTCGAGCCGATGGTCCGCGACTCCATCGACGAGCCGTGGCGGGTCGTGTCGTGGGAGGAGGCGATCGCCCGGGTGGCCGACGGCTTCCGCGGCATCCAGGAGCGGCACGGCGTCGGCGCCATCGGCGGCATCTCCTCCTCCCGGTGCACGAACGAGGAGGTGTACGTCGTCCAGAAGATGGTGCGGGCCGCGTTCGGCAACAACAACGTCGACACCTGCGCACGGGTCTGCCACTCCCCCACCGGTTACGGCCTCAACCACGCGTTCGGCACGTCCGCCGGCACCCAGGACTTCAAGTCGGTCGAGCACGCCGACGTCATCCTCCTCATCGGCGCCAACCCCACTGACGCCCACCCCGTCTTCGCCTCCCGGATGAAGCGCCGGCTGCGCGAGGGTGCGCAGATCGTCGTCGCCGACCCCCGCCGCATCGACCTGGTGCGCTCCCCGCACGTCGAGGCCGCCCACCACCTGCCGGTGCGGCCGGGCACCAACGTCGCGTTCGTCAACGCCATCTGCCACGTCGTCGTCACCGAGGGGCTCGTGGACGAGGAGTTCGTCCGCACCCGCACCGAGGGCGCCGACGGGTTCCTCGAGTTCATCGCCCGGCCGGAGCAGTCCCCCGAGGCCACCGAGGACGTCACCGGCGTCCCCGCCGACCAGCTCCGGGCCGCGGCCCGGCTGTTCGCCGCGGGGCCGAACTCGGCGATCTACTACGGCCTCGGGGTCACCGAGCACAGCCAGGGCTCGACGATGGTCATGGGGATGGCGAACCTCGCGATGATCACCGGCAACCTCGGGCGCGAGGGCGTGGGCGTCAACCCGCTGCGGGGCCAGAACAACGTGCAGGGCTCGTGCGACATGGGCTCCTTCCCGCACGAGCTGCCCGGCTACCGGCACGTCTCCCGGCCCGAGGTCCGCGAGATCTACGAGTCGCTGTGGGGCGTGACCATCCAGCCCGAGCCCGGTCTGCGCATCCCCAACATGTTCGACTCGGCCATCGGCGGGTCCTTCCGCGGGCTGTACGTCCAGGGCGAGGACATCGCCCAGTCCGACCCCAACACCCGGCACGTCGAGGCCGCGCTGCGCGCGATGGACCTCGTCGTCGTGCAGGACCTCTTCCTCAACGAGACGGCCCGCTTCGCCCACGTCTTCCTCCCCGGCACCTCCTTCCTCGAGAAGGACGGCACCTTCACCAACGCCGAGCGCCGCCTGAACCGGGTGCGCCCGGTGATGCCCACGCGGGTCGGCAAGGACGAGTGGGAGGTGGTCTGCGACATCGCCACCGCCATGGGCTACCCGATGGGGTACGACTCCCCCGCGGCGATCATGGACGAGATCGCCGCCACCACCCCGACCTTCGCCGGCGTCTCCTTCGCCCGCCTCGACGCCGAGGGCTCGATGCAGTGGCCCGTCACCGACACCGCCCCGCACGGCACCCCGACCATGCACGTCGGGTCGTTCGTCCGCGGCCTCGGGCAGCTGACCCCCACCGTCTACGTCCCCACCGACCGAGCGCGCCAACCGGAAGTTCCCGCTCGTGCTCACCACCGGACGCATCCTGTCCCAGTACAACGTCGGCGCCCAGACGCGGCGCACGCCGAACGACACCTGGCACCCCGAGGACGTGCTCGAGATCCATCCCTCCGACGCCGAGCTGCGCGGCATCCGCACCGGTGACGTCGTCGAGCTCTCCTCGCGGGTGGGCACGACCACGCTGACCGCCGAGGTCTCCGAGCGGATGCCGACCGGAGTCGTCTACACCACCTTCCACCACCCCGTCACCGGCGCCAACGTCGTGACCACCGAGAACTCCGACTGGGCGACGAACTGCCCGGAGTACAAGGTGACCGCGGTGCAGGTGACCGTGGCCACGGAGGCGGCGCGGGCCGCGGCGGGCGAGGCGGCCTCGGCGGCGATGGGCACGTCGTCGTCCACGGCCGTCGGGTCGTCGCCGGCGCCGGCCGGAGCGGCGGTGCGGCACCGGTGAGCGGCGACCTGCCCCCGGTCATCCGGCTGGGGCACGACCTCGTGCGCAACTTCGAGGCACTCCCTCCGGGAGAGGCGGCGACCGAGGTCGCCACCCACGTGCGCAAGTTCTGGGACCCCCGGATGCGCCGAGAGCTGCTCGGGTACGTCGACGCCGGCGACCCGCGGGTGGGCTCGCTGCTGAACGCGGCGGCGGAGGAGCTGCGCCGGGGCGAGGTCGACCGCGCAGAGGTGCGGGAACCGTCGGGCGGCTGAGCGGCGGCCCGGCTCCGGGGCCCCGGCATACATCGGCGTGCTCGGGCTCAGCGCAGAACTCGTTGCCCTCGGGGTCGCGCATCACCACCCAGTGCACGCCCATCTCGGTGTGCTCCTCGACCCGCTGCGCCCCGAGCGCCTCGAGGCGGACCACCTCCGCGGCGACCCGCCGGCGCTGCTCCTCGACGGGCACGGCGGGGCCACCACCGGCGAGGAGGTCGAGGTGCACACGGTTCTTCACCGTCTTCGGCTCCTCGACCCGCTGGAAGAAGATCCGCGGCTGCCCTTCGGACTCCAGCGCGGAGGCGTCGTTCCACCGCTGCGGCGGCACCCCCTGCGCGGCGAGGAACGCCGGCCAGTCGGCGAAGCCCCCCGGCGGGTCCGGTACGGCGTAGCCGCGCGGTGCGAGCGCCTCGGCCCAGAACCCGGCCAGCGCGGCCGGGTCGCTGCAGTCGATGACGACCTGGAATGGCTGCGTCGAACGGTCCATCCGGCGAGTCTGCCGCGGGGCACCGACAGGCGGTCACTCCTCGCGCAGCTCGTCCTCCTCGTCGACCGGCACCTCCTCGCGCTGCTCGAGCACGTCGGCCTCGTTCGCCTCGTCGGGGATCGAGGGGTCCCCGGGCACCGTCTCCTCGTCGTCATCCACGTCGGTCAGGGCTTCCTCGACCTGCACGTCCTCGGGACGCACGGGCTCGTCGAGTCCGGTGGGTCCGGTGGCTGCCATGCCGTTCCTCCTCGGGCGTCTCGGTGGTTCCGACCCCACGACCGTACCCCTTCCTGTGACCCGCGGAACAGCGGTCGTCGGCCTGCGGTGGAAGCATCGTCAGATGGAGTGAAGGAGGCGCCGCCATGACCACCACGAAGGAAGCGGCCAGCACGTTCCTCGACCACCACCGGGTCGCCGTGACCGGGGTGTCGCACGCTGCCAAGGGGCATGGGAGCAACACCGTGTACACGTGGATGCGCGACCACGGCTACGAGGTGTTCGCGGTCAACCCGAACGCGGAGGAGGTGGAGGGCGACCGGGCCTACCCGGACCTGCGCTCGATCCCGGGCGGCGTCGAGGCGGTCGTCATCGCCACCGCCCCGGAGCACGCGCAGGCGACGATGGAGGAGGCCGCCGGCCTCGGCATCCACGACGTGTGGATGCACCGCTCGATCGGAAAGGGCTCGGTGTCGCCGGCGGCCACCGCCTGGGGGCGTGAGCACGGGATGACCGTCATCGACGGCGGCTGCCCGATCATGTTCCACCCCGAGGGCGACGGCGCCCACCACGTCATGTGCCGCCTGTTCACGTGGACCGGCAAGGTGCCGCGGAAGGTCTGACCACCCGTTCGGTGCGGCGCCCCGCGGCCCGCTCAGCTCCCGACCCGCGCGCGCCACTCGTCGGCCAGCACCGCGTACTCGAGGCCGTCGAGCCAGCCGTCGGTGCGGTGCAGCGACTCGCGCAGCGTGTGCGTCTCGCGCCGCATGCCGAGTCGTTCCATCAGCCGCCAGGACGGTTCGTTGGCGGCGAAGCACCCGGCGGTGACCCGGCGCAGGCCCAGCACCTCGAAGCACAGGCGCAGCACCTCGGTGAGGGCCTCGGTCGCGTAGCCGCGTCCCTGGTGCGCCGGGTGCAGCACCCAGCCGAGCTCACCCTGGACCCGCTTGGCGTGCTCGGCGACCTCCTTCTGGGCCCAGCCGTCGACCACCTTGACCATGACGTCGCCGATGACCGTGCCACGGCACTGGACCACCACTGTCTCGCGCAGCCGGTCGGGGCCGAACCCGTGCCGCTCGAACTCCTCGAAGGTCGCCGGCGCGGCCGTGATCCAGCGGCTGACCTCGTCCAGGCGCCGGTAGTCCCAGACCGCCCGGGCGTCCTCGCCCGTGGCCGGGCGCAGCACGAGCCGCTCGGTGCGAACCGGCCATCCCACGGCGCCCAGGAGTGTCCTCACGTCGCCCAGTCTGGCAAGCACCACGACCACCGCGTCAGAAGGGCGGGTCCCCGCTGGGCTGCGCCGGGCGCCGACGTCGGTGGTGAGCGAGGGCTTCGGCGAGCTCACGAACCTCGCTGCGGGAGCGGCGGCGGTGTCGGCGCACGGCGTCGTGCTGGTCAAACCGGTGGTCGAGGGCCTCTTCGAGCACGCTGGGCAGCGTGGGCGGGGCGTCCGCCGGCACGAGGGCCGGCGGGCCGACCTCCCGCCGGTCCGCGGGCAGGACGAGGTGGTCGAGGGCGTCGACCGGGTAGGTGCACGTGGCCGCCCCGGTGGGGTCGGTCCACTCGGCGATGCCGTCGGGACGGAGTCGCACGCTCCATCCGGGGGCCTGCTTGATCCGGTGGTGGCGACGGCAGAGGGCGAGCAGGTTGCCGGCGGCGGTGGGGCCGGTGGGCCACGGCCTGACGTGGTCGAGATCGCAGAACCGGGCCGCGACCGAGCAGCCGGGGAACCGGCAGTGCCCGTCGCGCGCCAGGACCAGGGCGGTGAGCCGTCGACTGGGACGGTACCCCTCGCCGGAGAAGGCCCCGACCTGGTCGAGCCGGGCGCCGGTGGAGGGGTGGCACCGGACCTCGGTGACCTCGGTCGTGCGATCGGCGGCGAGCCGCTCGAGCCACGCTCGGCGGACCAGCACCGGCTCGCTGGGACGAACACCGTGGACCTGCACGAGGTCCTCGGAGGCACCCGCCGCGCTCACGGGCGACCTGCGGCCGGCCGACAGCACGTCCGCTGCGGGTCCGCGTCGGACTGGCTCGGCGGCGGGCTGAGGACGGATCGATGCGGCGGAGAGCTCGGGTTCGGTGGTCACCGCGACGGTCTTCGGGCGACCCCACTCGGCGTCCGGGTGGGGTCGAACGGGCTCGGCCGCCGGTCCGTCCAGGGGCGTCGCCTCCGGCGGCAGCTCGGCGGGTGTCGTGAGGACGAGCTGGACCCGGACGTCGGAGTGCTCGAGGACCAGGTCAGTGAGCGCCTTGCCCCGGGCCTGGTCGATGGTGGAGCAGACGCCCTCGGTGACGTAGCTGCGGGCCACCTGGTCGATCGCGGCCCAGGCGGCGGCGGACGCTTCGGACGGGAACGTGCCGTACCAGGCGTCGACGCCCGGCTCGGCCACCCACCGGCGCAGGCCGGTCTCTCGTCGCGCACGCGCAGCGCGCTGGCGCAGCAGGTCCGGGGAGATGCGGGCGAGCAGCCGGCGGGTGCGGCGGCGCAGCGCAGGGGCGGGCTCGACGCCGAGGTGCGGCTCGAGAGCCGCGACGACCGCGTCGGCGACCGGTGCGGGAGCCTCGAGGAGCTCGTCGGCGACCACCCCGGCTCGATAGAGGTCCAGGCGACCCGCGCGCATGGCCGCGTGGAGTCCGTCGAGGCCGGTTCGCTGGGGTCGCTCGTCGTCCTCAGGGGGCACCGGAGTGCGGCCGGTGAGGCGCACGGCTGCCTCGACCCGGGACTGGGCCTGGTGGTGCGAGGCTCCCAGCCTCGGGGCGACGAGGTCGGCGGCGTCGAGGGCCACCCGGCCGGGTCCCCGGTCGACCGCACCGACCGTGCCGTCGTCCTCGTAGATCCCCTCGAAGCGCGCTGCCGACGCGATGGCGACGTCCTGGACGCTCGTCAGCCGGTTCACCAGACCCTGAGAGGTCTGGACCACCTCCAGCCAGTCCTCCTGGGCCAGCTCAGACGCAACCTCCGGCAGCTCACGGTCGAGCACGGCCACCGCGTCGGCCACGGCCCCCAGCGCCTTCTCGATCCTCCCCCGACGGTTCATCGAGCTCCCCTTCCCCCTTCCGGCAAGCCTACCCGCCATCGACTATTCATACAAGTGTTCGAGATGAACGCCTTGGACGCCGGCGGAGCGTGTCGTGGTGTACCTGGCACTTCCGGGCCGGACGGGTGCCGCGGTGCTGCACTGGAGCCGTGGACGAGCACCGTCCCCTCGTGTCTGCTCGTCGCTTCTTCGTGACGACGATCGTCGCGTCCTGGGCGCTCTGGTTGCCCCTCCTGCTCATCCACCTCGGCGTGCTGCCGCCCCTGGTTCCCCTCGGATCGCTGACGGCCGTCGCCCTCCTCGGGGTTCTCGTGCCCGCGGCGGCGGCGAGCGTGCTGACCACCCGGGCGGGCGGACGCGGTGCCCTCCGCGCCCTGTGGCGGCGCCTGCTCCGCTGGCGCGTCGGGCGCTGGTGGCTGCCCGTGCTGGTCCTCCAGCCCGTGGTGCTCGCGACCACGGCGGCGCTCTGGAACCTCGCGGGGGGAGCCGACCCGGCGCGGCCCGCCGTCGCCCTCGGGATCGGCTCCCTGGCGACCCAGGTGGTGTTCCTCGTCATCGCCGCGACGGGTGAGGAGGTGGGCTGGCGAGGCCTCGCGCTGCCGGCCCTTCGAGCACCGCGGAGGAGCCGTCCGCGCAAGCGTCGTGCTGGGGCTGGTGACGGCGACGTGGCACCTGCCGTACTGGCTGCTGCAGGGGTGCTCGAGGACTTCGGGTGGTGGTACCTGGCCGTCGACTACGTCTTCGTGCTCGCCCTCACCGTCCAGCTGACGTAGCTGGTCAACCGGACGGGCGGGAGCGTCCTCGTCGCCGTGGTGTTCCACGTGGTCTTCAACGCCGTGAACGTGGCGCTGCTCCCGGTCACGGCCAGCGTCGGGGCCTTCGCCCTGCTCACGGGCATCGAGGTCGTGATCGCCCTCGTGCTGCTGCGCCGCCTCGGGCCTCGCGGAGCGGCTCAGGCGACCCGGACCAGCGCCGCCGCGAGCTCGGCCACCCGACCCTCCGGCGCGAGCGACGCCAGCCGCGCCGGATCGTCCGGAAGGTCCAGGGACCGCGCCCCCTCCAGCGAGCGGCGGTCGAAGAACGGCTGCACCTCGCGCCAGACGACCTGAACCTCCCGGCAGAAGATGTCGGCACCGACGAGCCCGATGCCGGTGAAGGCGGTCACCCCGTCGCGCAGGTCCTCGACCCCCGGCTGCGACTCGGGACGCAGGGCCCGCAGGTCCCCGCCGTACTCGTCGATGACCCGCTCGGCCATCTCCCCCAACCGTGAGGCGGTGCTCTCGTCGTAGCGGCGGTAGCCGGCGCGGCCGAGGGCGTCGACCCGCTCCTGCCAGGTGGAGTCGAGCATCCGGTGCGGAGTGCGCCACCCGACCGACCACAGCTCGCGCGCGGCCGCGGCGGCGGTCTCGGCGGAGATCCGGGTCGAGGCGAGCAGGCTGAGGACGAGCAGCTGGAACAACGGCTTGGGTGTGTCGCGCAGCGTGATGCCCGCCTCCCGCGCGAACGTGCGCCCGTGGTCGTCGAGCACCGAGCGGACGCGGTCGGCCTGGGACGTCGTCATGGCTGCCGCGTACCCGCCGCCGGCCGGGTGCACACGTCGCCCTCCCGGGTGTACGATCATCGGTTCGCCGGTATGGCATCCCCACGAGAAGCAGGAGGCGGTCCCGCCGTGCCCACGCAGACCGCCGACCCGTCCACCCGTCCCTCCGACGCCGTCCTCGTCGCGGAGCAGGCCCACCTCGACCGCGCCCGCGCCGAGCTGCGCCGGATGCGCGAGGCCGCCGACGGGCTCGACGCCGTCCGCGCGAGCGACCGCCTCAACGCCGCACTGCTCAGCCACGTGCTCGCCCGGCGGGTCGCGTCGCTCGTGGACGACCCCCGCACGACGCTGTTCTTCGGACGCATCGACGTGACGACGGACGCCGGCGAGGAGACCTTCCACATCGGCCGCCGGCACGTCAGCGACGGGGAGGGCGACCCGGTCGTCGTCGACTGGCGGGCGCGCGGTCTCGAGCGCCTTCTACCGCGCCTCGCCCGCCGAGCCGATGGGGGTGCACCTGCGGCGCCGCTTCGGCGTCGACCGCGGCCGGCTCACCGCCTACGAGGACGAGCGCCTCGGCACGCACGCCGGGCGAGGCGCCCGCGGCGGCGCCGCACAGCGACATCCTGGCCCGCGAGATCGAGCGCCCGCGGTCGGGCCCGATGCGCGACATCGTCGCGACGATCCAGCCCGAGCAGGACGAGATCGTGCGCGCCGACGTCACCGACGAGCTCTGCGTCCAGGGCGCGCCGGGCACCGGCAAGACCGCCGTCGGGCTGCACCGTGCGGCCTGGCTGCTCTACGCCTTCCGCGACCGGCTGGCCCGCACGGGCGTGCTCGTCGTCGGCCCCAACCGGGCCTTCCTCGACCACATCGGCGCGGTCCTGCCCTCGCTCGGCGAGGTCGGCGTCCGGCACACGACGGTCGAGGAGCTCCTCGGCCACGGCCGGTCCGGGCACGGACACCACCGACGCCGCCGTGCTCAAGGGCGACGCGCGGCTGGCCGAGGTGCTGCGCGCGGGCCGTCTGGGCGCACGGTCGCGCCGGCCGCCGAGGCGCTCGTGGTGCCGCGCGGGTCGCGCCGCTGGCGCGTGCCGGCGTACGAGGTCGCAGGAGGTCCTCGACGAGCTGCGCGCCCGGGGCGTGCGCTACTCGGCCGCCCGGGCGTGCTGCCGCAGCGGCTCGCCCACCACGTCATGGTCCCGATGGAGCGCGGCCGGCGACTCCCCGGACGACCGGGTCCAGGACGCCGTCGCGCGCAGTCGGCGCCGGTGCAGGGCCTACGTCGAAGACGTCTGGCCGGAGGCTCGACCCGCCGGCGGTGCTGTCGGACTGTTGCGCGACCCCGAGGTCCTCGCGGCCGCAGCCGACGGCTGCTGCACCGACGACGAGCAGCGGATCCTGCTGTGGGAGCGCCCTCCCCGCTCCAGGGGTGCGGCCCGGTGGATCCGTGCCGACATGGCGCTGCTCGACGAGCTCGCCGACCTGCTCGACCGGACCCCGAGCCTCGGCCACGTCGTCCTCGACGAGGCGCAGGACCTCTCGCCGATGCAGCTGCGCGCCGTCGGACGGCGGGCCTCCACCGGCTCGCTAACCGTGCTCGGCGACATCGCGCAGGGCACGACGCCGTGGGCGACCGACGTCGTGGGAGGAGTCGCTGGCGCACCTCGGCCAGCGCTGAGCGGCGAGCAGGGGTGCTCGACCGCGGGTTCCGGGTGCCCGGCCTCGGTCATCGACTACGCCGCCCGGCTGCTGCCGTCGATGGCACCCGGCCTGGCGCCGCCGCGGTCGGTGCGCGACAACCCCGGGCGGCTCGACGTCGTCCGGGCTGGTCGCGCGCCCGGGCCCGGTGCGGTCGTCGCCGCCGTCGGGCCTCCGCCGCGCGAGGCGGGCTCGGTCGGCGTGATCGCCCCGGACGCCGAGGTGCCGGCCTCGGCACCGCGCTGAGGCCGCCGGGCATCGTCCACGGGCGCTCGACGCCGAGCACGGCGACGACGAGGACCAGCCAGGTGCGAGCTCGGTGCCGGCGACCGTCGCCAAGGGCCTGGAGTTCGACCGCGTCGTCGTCGTCGAGCCGGCCGCCATCGCCGCCGCCGAGCCCGACGAGCGCACCGGCCTGCGCCGGCTCTACGTCGTCCTCACCCGCGCCGTGTCCGGCCTCACCGTCGTCCACGCCGAGCCGCTGCCGCAACCACTCACCTGCTGACGCCGGTGGAGCGAGCCTCCGAGCGGCCGGGGGGTTCGCGGCTCGGCTCCGGGCCGCGGACCACCCCCTCTCCGGCAGCCTCAGCCGAGCCCCACCCGCAGCTCGTCGACGAGCTGGTCCGCGAGCCGCGGGCGCAACCGCAGGACGTCGGCGTCGGCCCGGGTCGCCGAACCCGGCTCGACGACGGACGCCGCCACCGGCGCCCCCCGCTCGAGTGCCTCGACCCGCCCGGCCGCGCTGCCTCCCGGGCCCCCGGCCTCTGCGGCCAGGAGGCGGCGGGCATGCGTGGGGTCGGGCCGTTCCGCCGCGGCGAGCGCCTCGAAGGGGTCCTTCCCGTAGCGCGCCGCACTGGCGGCCGCGGTGAGGCCGAGGGGCGTGCCCGCGGTGGTCAGCAGCACGCCGACGACGGCATCGCGTCCCGCCACCGCGGCGGCCCGCGCGTCGGCGTCGTGCACGCCCGCCACCAGGCTCGGTCGCCAGAGCCGCAGCAGGCCGCGCTGCACCCACCGCAGCGGCGCCGCAACCACCATCATCCCGGCCGCCCCGACGTTCTTGGCCGCGTTCCGGCCCACCCGGTTGACCTCGAAGGTGTCGACGGCGATCGGGTTGCTCACGCTGTAGCCGGCAGCCACCTCGTCGCCGCGCACGGCGCCGGGAGGCTCCAGCAGCTCGCGGGCGGCGACGAGCAGGTCGTTCGCGAGCCGGACGACCGTACCCGCGGGTCCCCGCTGCGACTCCACCCCCGCGAGCACCGTGGCGACGGCGGCCACCCGCTCCCGGGGCCGGAGCACCGTCCACTGCGGCAGGCCGACGACGAGGTCCGACCGGCCGGCGTACCCGACCGGCACGGCCGCGACGGCGTACGTCGTGTCGAGCAGCACGCGGCGCGGTGGGTGGCAGCCGACGGCCTCGGCGACGGTCTCCACGAGGGCGTGGAGGCCCGGCGCCTCCTGCTCGTCGACGGCGACGGCCAGCCGGCGAACCCGCTGCGGCCGCGGCCGCAGCTGCCAGAACAGCAGGGCCCCGAGCACCGCCCAGACGATTCGCGAGAGTCCCTCGTCGACGACGAGCAGCGTCACCCAGGCGCCGACGACGGCGAGCCACCCGACGACCACGAGCACCGCGACGACGACTGCCGCTGCACCCCGGGTGCGGCTGTCCCGCACAGGTCCGTCCGTCACGTCCAAGTCCCTCCGTCAGCGCGCCACCCTAGGTGACGCCGGTGGCGCGACGAACCGGCGCGCCGGGGTCCGCTGACGCAGCGGGTCCGGACACCTGTCGGCGCCCCGCCTTCCACGCCGCGTCCACGAGCAGGAGCACCACCGCGGCCCCCGCGGCCACCGCCCAACCGGCCGGGCCGGGGTCGGCCTGGCCGAGGGTGTGTGCGAGCGGGCTCCACAGCATCACCAGCGCGGCGGCGAGCTCCACCGTCACGGCGACGCACAGGAGGCGGTTCGCGCACCAGCCCAGCCGCCACGGCGGCAGCCGGGTGCTGCGGCAGGCGAAGGCGTTCGCGCTCTGGGTGGCGACGACGACGAGGAAGTAGGCGCCGGAGGCGGTGGCGAGGAGGTCGGCATCGGGCGGGGAGTCGCCGAGCCGCCACCCACCCAGGCCGAGGACGACGAGGAAGGCCCCGAACCCGCTGAGCGCCTCGAGCGGGCCCAGCAGCCCGAAGGCACGCCACGCCGTGAGCCGGTCGAGGATCCGGCCGCTCACCGGCCCCTGCCGCATGACGCCTTGCCGCGCCGGCTCGCTGCCGAGGGCCACCGCGGAGAGGGTGTCGGTGGCCAGGTCCAGCGCGAGGATCTGCAGGACGCCGAGCGCCAGCGGCACCCGCCCGCCTGAGAGCGACCAGACGAGCAGCGGGAAGAGCTCCGCCACGTTGTCCGTCAGGTGGTAGGTGAGGAACCGGCGGATGTTCCGGAAGGTGGCCCTTCCCTGCTCCACCGCGGCGACGATCGTCGCGAAGTCGTCGTCGAGCAGCACCAGGTCCGCGGCCTCCCGGGCGACGTCGCTGCCGGACCGCCCCATCGCGACCCCGACGTCTGCCTCGCGCAGGGCCGGCCCGTCGTTGACGCCGTCGCCGGTCATGGCGACGACGTGGCCGCGTGCCTGCAGGGCCCGGGCGACCCGCAGCTTGTCCTCGGGGGACACCCGGGCCAGGACGACACCGTCCCGGTCGAGCAGCTCCCCGAGCTCTGCGTCCGACGCGGGCAGCTCGGCGCCGGTGAGGACCGTGCGCCCGTGGTCCAGCAGGCCAACCTCGGAGGCCACGGCCTCCGCCGTCGACGGGTGGTCGCCCGTGACGACCGCGACGGTGACGCCCGAGTCGCGGCACGCCCGCACCGCCTCACGCACCTCCGGACGCGGAGGGTCGAGGAAGCCCACGACGCCGAGCAGCTCCAGGTCACGCTCCGCCTCCGCCTCGGAGGCCGGAGGTGTCCCGACCACGCTGCGGCGGGCCACGGCGAGGGTGCGCAGGCCCCGCGTCGCGAGGTCGCGGACCGCGTCCGCCGCCCCGGGCGTGGGTCCGCACCGCAGCAGCACGGCGTCGGGGGCGCCCTTGACCAGGACCGAGCCGTCGGAGACGACGGACATCATCCGGCGGCGCGGGTCGAACGGGAAGCGCTGCTCCGGTGGGCGGTCGCCCTCGACCCCGAGCCTGCGGGCGAGCGCGTCCAGAGCGGCCTCCATCGGATCGCCGTGTGCCACCCACCCGCCGTCCGCGGGCGCGGCCCGCCCGGTCGAGCAGGTGCGTCCCGCCAGCGCCACCTCGGCGGCCGCAGCACGGGCCGCCGACGCGCCCTCGACCCGGGCCACCGGCTGGTAGCCGTCGCCGTGCACCCCCAGCGAGCCCCGCGGCGTCCACACCGACACCACCTGCATCTCGTTGCGGGTCAGGGTTCCCGTCTTGTCGGTGCAGATGAAGGTGACCGAGCCGAGCGTCTCCACTGCCGTCAGCTCGCGCACCAGCGCGTGACGGGCCGCCATCCGCTGGGCCCCGAGCGCCAGGGACAGCGTCAGCGTCGGCAGCAGCGCCTCCGGCACCAGCGCCACGGTGACCCCGATGCCGAACACCACCGTGGACCCGAGGTCGAGCCCGCTGAGGCGGCCGGCGACGGCGAAGACGGCGCCGACGCCGACGGCGATCACCGCGATGGTGCGGACCAGCCGGCGCAGCTCGTGCTCGAGCGGAGTCCTGGGGCGGACCGTGTGCTCGGTGAGCCGGGCGATGCCGGCCAGCCGGGTCCGGTCGGCCGTCGCGACCACCGTCGCGACCGCCTCCCCCTCGACGACGAACGCCCCGGCGGGCACCTCCTCGAGGGGCGCCGGCCGCTCCGGGACGCTCTCCCCGGTGAGGATCGAGGTGTCGACGAGGAGGCTGCGCGCCTCCGCCACCTCGACGTCGGCCGGTACCCGGTCACCGGCCTCCAGCAGGAGGACGTCGCCGGGGACGAGCTCCACCGCGTCGACGAGCCGCCGGTGGCCCGCGCGGACGACGGTGACCTGACGGGGGAGCAGGTCACGCAGCCGGGCGCCCGCCCGCGCGGCGCCGCGCTCCTCGGCGAAGGCGAAGAGGCCGTTGACGAGCACGACGACGGCGATGGCGACGGCCAGCTCGGGGAGCCCGGCCACGAGCGCCAGCGCGGCGGCCCCCCAGAGCAGCAGCGCGAAGAAGTGCACCAGCTGGTCGAGCAGGTGTCGCCACCAGGGTCGGTGCGGCGGCGGGGGCAGGGCGTTCTCCCCATACCGGGACCGGCGCCGGGTCACCTCCGCGTCGGTCAGCCCGGGGGGCAGGTGAGGCACGGCGACGCCGTGCGCCCCGCCCGCGGACCGGGTCGACGATCCAGGCACGTACCCAGCGTCGCGCGGCCGCGCACGGGGAGCAGGGGAACGTGATCGACGCTTCACCGCCGGGTGCGGGCTCCCACCGACCAGGCCCGCGGCCAGGAGGGTCGTTGACCCGTGCAGGGTCCGCCCCGACACTGGTGCGACCCGACGGCCGCCCGGCCGGGAAGGAGACGGCGTGGACCTCGCGGACGACCTCGGCTACCGGTTCCCGTCGGTCGGACCGGTGCGGCGCGCCGTCCAGCGGGTCTCGTCCACCCGCCCGGGAGCCCGGACGCTCGCGCGGATGCTGCCGCCGCTCGACAGCCTGACCCGGCGCGCCACGGCGGGTCGCTACGCGCTGCCGGACCTCGTCGTGGGGCTACCGGTGCTCGACCTGACCACCCGCGGCCGCCGCAGCGGCGCCCTGCGCACGACCCACCTCATCGCCGTCCCGCACGCGGGCACGCTCGCCCTGGTCGCCACGAACTTCGGCGGCGCACCCACGCCGGCGTGGGTGCACAACCTCGAGGCCACGCCCCGCGCCACCGTCACCTACCGGGGCCGCAGCCGGGAGGTGCGGGCCCGGCCGGCCGGGCCCGCGGAGCGCGAGTCGATCCTGGACCGGGCCGAGACGCTCTACGTGGGCTACCGCAGGTACCGGGAGCGGATCACCGGGCGACGGCTGCGGGTCTTCGTGCTCGAGCCGGTCGGCACGAGCGACCCCGCTCAGGAGCCGTCGGACACCTGAGCCACCGTCTCGCGCAGCAGGTCCCAGAGAGCGGCCACGTCCTCGCGCTCGGTGGGCTCGGCACCGATCGAGACCCGCACCATCCACCGACCGTCGAGCTGGCTGGCCCCGAGGAACGCGCGGCCGCCGGCGTTGACCGCATCGACCCACGCCAGCGTGTGCGCGTCGAGCGCGTCCCCGGTGAGGCCCTCGGGCTCGTGCCTGACGCACACCGTCTGCAGCTCGACCGGTGCGAGCAGCCGCCACCCCGGCTCGGCCCGCGCCTGCTCGGCCAGCCAGCGCGCGTTGGCGAGGTCGCGGCGCAGCCGCTCACGGATCGCCTCGACACCGTCGAGGCGCAGGTGGAACCACAGCTTGAGCGCGCGGAAGCGGCGGCCGAGCGGGATGCCCCAGTCCTTGTACTGCACCACCTCGTCGTCGGTGCTCGCCCGCAGGTAGGAGGGCGTCGTCGACATCACCGAGACGAGGTGGTCGACGTCCCGCACGTAGAGCAGCGAGGTGTCGAGGATCGTCCCCATCCACTTGTGCGGGTTCCACGCGAGCGAGTCGGCCTCGTCGACCCCGTCGAACAGGTGGCGCATCTCGGGCAGCAGCATCGCCGACCCGGCCATCGCGGCGTCGACGTGCACCCACGCGCCGTGCTCGCGGGCCACCTCGACGACGGCGCTCACCGGGTCCATCGCCGTCGTGCCGGTGGTGCCGACGGCAGCGACCACGACGGCCGGCACTCGCCCGGCCGCGGCGTCCTCGGCCATCGCCCGGCGCAGCGCCTCCGGGTCCATCGCGTAGGTCCTCGGGTCGACGTCGACGAGTCGGAGGTTGTCGGCGCCGAAACCCGCGAGGAGCACGGACTTCGCCACCGACGAGTGGGCGTGCGGCGAGGTGTAGGCGACGAGCGGAGCGTCCAGGGACTGCAGGCCCCCGCGGTGCTCGGAGCCGTCGCTCGCCCGCTCGCGCGCGGCGAGCATCGCGACGAGGCACGCGGTCGAGGCGGTGTCCTGGATGGCGCCGCGCCAGTGCGGTGCGAGGCCGCAGAGGTCACGCAGCCAGTCGGTGACGACCTGTTCGACCTCGGTGAGCGCCGGCGCCGACTGCCAGGTGATGCCGAGCGCGGCGACCCCACCGGAGGCGATGTCGCCGAGCACCGATGCCAGCGAGGCGTTGCTCGGGAACCACCCGTAGAAGCCGGGGTGCTGGGTCTGGGTCACCCCGGGCACGACGACCCGATCGAGGTCGGCGAGGACGTCGGCGAAGGCCTCCGGCTCCTCCGGGGCGTGAGCGGGCAGGGCCGAGCGCACCTCGCCGGGACGGACCTGCGCGGCCACGGGGAGCTGCGGCACCCGCTCGCGGTGGTCGGCGATCCAGTCGACGAGGGCATGGCCGGCGGTGCGGAACTCCTCGGGCGTCATGTCCGCCATTGTGCTGGGCCGTGGCCGCGGGGGCCCGACCGGTCCCTTGACCCCGGCCCGGCGGCGAGCCGAGACTGGGATGCCGACCGGACGACGGTCGCCCGGTCCGCGCGGGAGACGACATGCTCAGCGACCACACCCCTGCCCCGACCCTGGCCGTCACGGACCTGGCGGCCGCCCGCGGCTTCTACGAGGAGGTCCTCGGCCTGTCGGTCCAGGACGAGAACGAGGGCGGGGTGATCTACGGCGCCGGGGCGGGCATCGTCTTCGTCTACCCGTCGCAGTACGCCGGCACCAACCGGGCCACCGCCGCCACCTGGCTGCTCGCGGCCGACGCCTTCGACACCGAGCTCGCGACGCTGCGCGAGAAGGGTGTGGGCCTGCAGACCTTCGAGGCCGAGGACCTCACCTGGGACGACGGGGTGGCGTCGATGCCGGACGGCTCCCGGGCCGTCTGGTTCAGCGACCCGGACGGCAACATCCTCAACGTCGCCAGCAGGGGCTGACAGCCGGTTGCCCCGGCCCGCGAACGCGCCCCCGGCCCGGCTCAGATCCGCTCCACCGTGGCGGTGAGCGGGCCCCCGGCGTCGCCGGTGTTGACCACCCCGCGGGGCTCGACCAGCACCGCGGTGACCTCCCCGTCGGCGCGGGGGCAGTGCTCGACGCCGCGTGGCACGACGACCAGCTGCCCGGGACCGAGCACGACGTCGCGGTCGCGCAGCTGGACGGTGAGCTCGCCGTCGATGACGAGGAACAGCTCGTCGGTGTCGTCGTGGGTGTGCCAGACGAAGTCGCCCGTGATCCGGACGACCTTGACCTCGTAGTCGTTGAGCTCGGCGACGACCTTGGGGGACCAGTGCTCGGAGACGAGCGCGAGCTTCTCCGCGAGGTCGACGACGTCGGGACCGGTCATGGCCTCAGAGGTTGATCATGTGGCCGGCGATGCCCTCGACGGCCTCCTTGACCGCCTCGGAGAGGGTCGGGTGCGCGAAGACGTTGCGTGAGACCTCCTCGGCGGTGAGGTCCCACTTCTGGGCGAGGGTGAGCACCGGCAGCAGCTCGGTGACCTCGGGACCGATGAGGTGGGCACCGAGCAGCTCGTTGTGCTCGGCGTCCGCGACGATCTTCACGAAGCCGACCCCCTCCGCCATGCCGCGCGCCTTGCCGTTGGCGGAGAACGGGAACGACGCGGTCTTGACCTCGTGGCCCTTCTCCCGCGCCTGGGCCTCGGAGTACCCGAACGAGGCGATCTGGGGCTGGCAGAAGGTCGCCCGCGGGACGAAGTCGTACTCCACCGGCATCGTCTCGGCTCCGGCGAGGTGCTCGGCGGCGACGACGCCCATCGCCTCCGCGACGTGGGCGAGCATGAGCTTCGCGGTGCAGTCGCCGATGGCGTACACGTTCTCGACGTTGGTCCGGCAGTACTCGTCGATGGCGATGGACCCGCGCTCGGTGAGCTGCACCCCGGCGCTCTCGAGCCCGAAGCCCCCCACCCGGGGGGCGAAGCCGATGGCGGACAGCAGCTTGTCGGCCTCGAGGACCTCCTCGTTGCCGTCCTTGGAGACGGTGACCCTGACCCCGGAGCCGGTGTCCTCGACGCCCTCGACCTTGGTGCCGAGCATCACCTTCACACCGAGCTTCTTGTACTGCCTGAGCAGCTCCTTGGAGACGTCCTCGTCCTCGGTGGGCACCATCCGGTCCAGGAACTCGACGATGGTGACGTCGACACCGAAGCTCGTCATGACGTAGGCGAACTCGACGCCGATCGCGCCGGACCCCGCGATGACGATCGAGCCGGGCAGGTTCTCGTCGAGGATCTGCTCCTCGTAGGTGACGACGTTCTCCGACACCTCGACGCCGGGCAGCATCCGGGTGACGGCACCGGTGGCGATGACGAGGTGGTCGAAGGTGATCGAGCGCTGCTCGCCGTCGTTGAGCGCGACGTCCATCGAGGTCGCCGAGGTCAGCGTGCCCCAGCCGTCGATCTCCTCGATGCTGTTCTTCTTCATGAGGTAGTGCACGCCCTTGGCGCTGGTGTCGGCGACCTTGCGGCTGCGGGCATGGGTGACGCCGAAGTCCATCGTGGCCTCGCCCGAGATGCCGAACGTCTTCTTCTCCGCGGTGAGCAGGTGCGCGATCTCGGCGTTGCGCAGCAGCGCCTTGCTCGGGATGCAGCCGACGTTGAGGCAGACCCCGCCCCAGTACTTCTTCTCGACGACCGCGACCTTCTTCCCCAGCTGGGCGGCGCGGATCGCCGAGACGTAACCACCAGGACCTGCACCGAGCACCACGACGTCGAAGTCAGCCATGCTCGTCAGCCTATAGGCCGACCCGCCGCCCACCGGCCGGCCGGGGCTCGGGTCCGGTCGCGCCCCGAGCGAGGGCTCGGCGGCGCGGTGTCACCCGAGCGCACGCAGGGCCAGGTGCACCGACCGTGCCACCGGGGCGGCGGTGTCGCTTCCGAACCCGCCCTGCCCCACGACGACCGAGACGACGTACCTCGGGCGGTCGGCCGGCGCGTACGAGACGAACCACGAGGTGTCCCTCGTGGCGACGGCCTCGCTGGTGCCGGTCTTGCCGGCCACCGGCCAGTCGGCGGGCATCGACCGGAACGCGCCGCGGGCGGTGCCGTCGGTGACGACACCGCGCAGCGCACCACGCAGGTACCGGTCGAGGGTGCGGTCCAGCGGTGCCCGGCGTCGCTCCCCCGCCGGCAGCGCCTGCTCGTCCCGGGTCGCAGGGTCCACGAGCCGGTCCCCGAGGCGCGGGGTGAGCAGGGTGCCCCCGTTCGCGATCGCGGCGTACACGACGGCCATCTGCAGCGGTGTCGCGAGCAGGTCCCCCTGGCCGATCGAGACGTTGACCGCGTCGCCGGCCCGCCACTGCCACCCGGTCTCGCAGCTCTCCCGCGCAACCTGCTCCAGGTAGGCCCGGCGCTCCCGGCCGCGCACCTCGGGGTAGCCCCGCTTCGCGCGCGAGCACCACTCGTGCCCGGTGCTCCTCCCACGTCGCCCGCTTCCAGGCGCGGTCGGGCAGGCGTCCGGGGGACTCCGCCGGCAGGTCGATGCCGGTGGGCGTGCCGAGGCCGAACGCCGCGGCGGTCTCGGTGAACGGGTCACGGGTCCTCGGCCCGGCGGTGGGGCCGCCCTGGTCGAGCCACGCGTCGAAGGCGAGGTCGTAGAAGACCGTGTCGCAGGAGATCTCCAGCGCACGGCGCAACGAGATCGACTCCCCGGAGGTGGGCGCGAAGTTGCGGAACACCGTGTCGCCGATGCGGACCGCGGAGGTGCAGGGGTAGCGGCCGTCGAGCGAGGCGCCCGCCGCGCACCGCCGCGACGACGGAGGACGGCTTCATCGTGCTGGCGGGCGCGAAGCCGACGTCGACGGCGCGCGACAACAGCGGCGTGCCCGAGCGTTCGTCGGTCAGCTCGGCGTAGTCCTCGGCCGAGATGCCGCCGGTCCACACGCCCGGGTCGTAGTCGGGGGCACTGGCGAGCGCGAGCACGGCGCCGTCGCGGGCGTCGAGGACGACGACGGCGCCCGAGTCGGCGGGCCGGCCGTCCTTGCCGCGGCGCGCCTGCGTCATCTGCCGGCGACAGGGCCCGTTCGGCGCGCGGCCTGGACGTCGGCGTCGAGCGAGGTGACGAGGTCGCGGCCCGGGCACCGGGTCGGTCCGCGAGACGACGCCGGTGACCAGCCCGCGGGCGTCGACCGACACCACGGTGCGCCCCGGGGTGCCGCGCAGCGCCTCGTCGTACTCCTGCTCGAGCCCGGCGCGGCCGACGAGGTCGTCGGCGACGAGGCCCGCGGTCGGCGGCGACCTCCTCGGCGGTCACCTGCCCGAGGTAGCCGAGGACGTGGGCGGCCGGACGCCCCGTGGGCCGGGGTAGACCCGCACGGGCACCGACCCGACGGCGACGCCCGGGTAGCGCTCGGGCGTCTCGACGAGGGTCAGCGCCGCGGCGCGGGTCGACGTCCTCGGCGAGCGGCACCGGCACCTGCGGCGAGCCCGGCCCAGCACGCCGGCGCGGCGGGGGCGCCCTCCTCGCCGCAGAGCCAGGTGCGGCCGAGGAGGTCCTCGGCGGGCAGCCCGAGCACCTCGGCCACGGCCCGCACCTCGGCCTCGGCCCGGCCGCGGTCGTCGGCGATGACGCGCCGCTCGATGGTCACGACCGTCGCTCGTCCGGTTGTCGGCGAGCGGACCGGCCCCGGTCCGGTCGAGGATGCGGCCGCGCAGCGCCGGCACGACGATGGTCCGGGTGTCGAGGGCGCCCGGCCACGGGCGTCGAAGGCCGTCGGCCCCGACGAGCTGCACCTGGCCCAGCCGCCCGACGAGCACGCCCGAACGCGAGCGCGACGGCGAGCGCGAGGGCCAGCATGCCGCCCGCGGTGGGCGGGGCGGCGCCTCATCCGTACCGCCGCCGCAGCACCGCCCGCTCGGCGCGGACGACGAGCGGGACACCAGCGCGGCGGCCACGGTCGCGGTGAGCAGGCAGCGCAGGCCGAGCAGGGCCGGGTCGACCGGCGCCGAGACCGCGAGCGCGCGCAGGACGCCCGACCCCCTCGACGAGCACGGCCGCGGCCGAGCGCGACGCAGGCCCACCCGCCCGGCGCGGCACCGGCCCCTCGGACCGGAAGCGTCCGGCGAGCAGGCCGGCGGCGGCGTAGGTCGAGCGCCTGCACCCCGAGCAGGCCCGACGCCGGGCGGGCACCAGGTCGAGCAGCCAGCCTGCCGCCCAGCCCGGCCAGTGCCGCCGGCGACCGGGCCGCGGCAGCAGCGCCCACGCGACGACGAGCACGAGCGACGAGGTCGGGCACCGGCGCCACGTGCCGCGCGGCGAGGGCCCGACGGCGAGCAGCCGCGACGAGCAGGGCGGCGGCCCGGGCCGGGGCGGCCGAGCCGCGGCGTCATCCGCCACCGGCCGCACGGGGGTGGCCACCGGGCGCGGTGTCCGCGCGGCCCGGGTCGAGGACGACGGCCGACGACGTCGAGGGTGGTGGTGTCGACGGCGGGGACGAGCGCTGCCGGTGGCGGCGAGCCCGCCCCGGGGACCGCCCGACGTCTCGACCCGTCCCACCCGGACGCCCGGCGACGAACGGCCGGTCCCCGACGCTGCCCAGCGTGCGCACGTCGTCGCCGCGCGCCATCCGACCCGCGCTCGACCAGGGCGAGCGAGAGCCGCCCCGGCGTCGGGGCGGCCGCGCCCGCCGTGGCCGCGCCGGAGGCCTGCCCGAGCACGCCCCGGGCGCCGACCCGGACCCCGACGCCGAGCGTCGGGGGCGCCGACGAGCAGCACGTCGCTCGTCCACGGCGCGACGTCGACGACCCGGCCCGACGAGCCCGTCGGCGGCGACGACCGTGGTGTCGGCCTCGACCCCGTCGCGCGAGCCCGCGTCGATGGTCACCCGCTCCGGCCCCGCCGGCCCCGGACGGCCCCACCGCCACGACCCGGGCCAGCACGAGCGGGCAGGCCGTCGAGCGGCGGGGTCGGCCGAGCAGGGCCGCGGCCGTCGACGGACTCGGCGAGGCTGCGGTCGCACGCCGGCGAGCTCGGCCGCGATGCCGGGTGGTCTCCGCCTCCAGGCCGGGACGGCCGTCGTCGCGGCGGGCCGACCGCGCGCTCGAGCGGGCCGAGCGCCGGCGGCCGCCACCCCGCGGACCGCGGGGAGGTCGACGGCCCCCGACAGGTCGAGGAGCAGGGCGAGCGCGGTGAGGACGCACCGCGGCGAGCGACCAGCCGCCGGCGTCATCGGCGGGCCGCCGGTGTCGACGAGCACGCGCGACGAGGGTGCGCGAACTCCTCGACGCAGCGGCCGGCGCCCCGGGCGACCGCGCGCAGCGGGTCCTCGGCGGCGCGCACCGGCACCCCGAGCTCGTGGCTGAGCCGCTCGTCGAGCCCGCGCAGCAGCGCGCCCCCGCCGGTGAGCGCGATGCCGCGGTCGACGACGTCCCCGGCGAGCTCGGGCGGGCAGACGTCGAGGACGGAGCGGACGAGGTCGACGATCGGTGGCGACGGGGGTCTCGATGGCGCGGCGCACCTCCGCCGAGCCGATCGTCACCGTCTTCGGCAGCCCGGTGACGAGGTCGCGTCCCGCGAACCCGCTCGGAGAGCTCCTCGGCGAGCGGGAACGCCGACCCCGCGGCGATCTTCAGCTGCTCGGCGCTGCTCTCGCCGAGGAGCAGCCCGTACTCGGCTCTTGACGTGGGCGACGATCGCCTCGTCGATCTCGTCGCCACCGATCCGCACCGAGCGCGCGGTGACGAGGCCGCCGAGGCTGATGACGGCCGACGTCGGTCGTGCCGCCGCCGATGTCGACGACCATCGAGGCCTCGGTCTCCTCGACGGGCAGCCCGGCCCCGATGGCGGCCGCCATCGTCTCCTCGATGACGTAGACCCGGCGGGCGCCCGAGCGCAGCGTGGCGTCCTCGAGGGCCCGCCGCTCCACGCTCGTGATGTCGCTCGGGACGCAGACGACGACGCGCGGACGGACCAGCCGCGAGGGCGCCACCCGGTCGACGAACCAGCGGATCATCCGCTCGGTGACGTCGGCGTCGGAGATCACGCCGTCGCGCAGCGGCCGGACCGCCGTGGACCGTCTCGGGGGTGCGGCCGAGCATCTCCTTGGCCCGGCGGCCGGCGGCGACGAGCTGGCTGGTGCCGGTGCGCACGGCGACGACCGAGGGCTCGTCGAGGACCACCCCGCGGCCGCGCTCGTAGACGACGGTGTTGGCGGTGCCGAGGTCGATCGCGAGGTCACGACCCCGCAGCCAGCCCAGCCGACCACCGCCCATGGACAGCAGGCTAGGTCGGGCGGCGCCGGTCCGCGGAGGCAACGCCGAGTCGGCCGGAGCGCCGCGCCGGCGTGACGCGCTGTGGCCGGTGTGACCGGCCGGAGCCCAGCCGACGTCCGCCCTCCCGGTCCCGAGGTCGTCGCGACTGCCGACGAGGGTGCCCGACGTCGGCATGTCCGCACCTGTCGGGACCTGAGGCCGGGCGCGGGACGCCGGCCGGCGGGTCAGAGCTCGGGGAACCAGATGCCGATCTCGCGCGCGGCCGACTCCGGGGAGTCCGACCCGTGGACGATGTTCTTCTGCACCTTCTCTGCCCCAGTCGCGGCCGAGGTCGCCGCGGATCGAGCCGGGCGCGGCCGCCGTCGGGTCGGTGGCGCCGGCGAGCGCACGGAACCCCTCGATGCACCGCTCGCCCTCGATGACGACCGCCGTCACCGGCCCCGAGGACATGAACGCGACGAGCGGCTCGAAGAACGGCTTGCCCTCGTGCTCGGCGTAGTGCCGGTGGAGCATGTCGGTGTCGGCCGTCAGCACCTTGAGGGCGACGAGCCGGTAGCCCTTGGCCTCGATCCGGCGCAGCACCTCACCGGTGAGGCCGCGGGCGAAGCCGTCGGGCTTGACGAGGACGAGCGAGCGTTCGGTGGTCACGCCGCCACCCTAGTCGGCGGTGGCGGGCTCCCCGCCGCCGCCGTCGGCCGCCTCCCGCTCGGCCACGAGTCGGTCCACCTTGCGCCCCTGGACGAGCAGCAGCACCCAGAGCCCGGTGAAGACGAGCGCCGACCGCGACCATCATCGGCACGACGACCGCGCTCACCCAGGTGAGCACCTGCACCACCCACCCGAGGGTGATGCCGACCGGCGTGCGCATCGTGCCGGCCGCGACGAGCGCGAGGAGCGGACAAGCCCAAGCCCAGCCAGAGCAGCGTGCTGCCCTCCTCGGGCCGGCCCGCGGCGATGGCGTTGGCGCGCGCGACCAGCGCGAAGAAGGACAGGATCACCGCCTGCCCGACGAGGGCGACGGCGAGCAGCCGGAAGGTGAACCTGCCCTGCCGGCCGTAGAGCACCGAGCCGCGTCACGTCGGGTCGCTCCCGCGTCTTCCAGCGCCGCGTCTCGACCGCGGCCTTCGACTCCTGGAGCCCTGCGCCCGTGGCGGCCCGGTAGTGCTTGATGGCGGGCGACGAGCTCGCCGCGCGCCAGGGCGGCGTCGATCGTGTCCCGGACCTCGGGGGCGAGCTCCTCGACCGGCGTGAAGGCGACCTCGGACCGGCCGCCCGCGTTGCGGAAGGACGTGACGACCCACCAGACGACGAGGGCGACCGCGACGATCAGCACCACCTTGACGAACGGGCTCATGGCACCAGCGTAGGTGGCGGCCCCGTCGTGAGGTCCCCGGCGGCTTCAGCCGGGCGCCAGCTCGAGGTACCAGACGGTGCCGTCGCCGAAGTTGGTCACCCACACCCCGTCGTCGGTGGGGGCGACGACGGCCGGCCCGTCACCTGCCCGCAACCGCTCCACCGCCGTCCCGGTGGCAGTGTCGATGCGGGTCAGGTAGTCGGTGCCGTCGTCGGGCACCCATACCCAGCGGCCGTCCGGGCTGGCGTGGAGGTTGACCGGCGACGCACCCGCCGGCACGGGGTCCCCCACCACCGCGCCGGCCGCGGCGTCGACGGCCACCACCGACCCGGAGCGGACCCCGGAGACCCAGACGGTGTCGCCGGTGGCGGCGAGGTACGCGGGCCGGTCGGCCCCCACCTCGACGGTGGTGGCCTCGAGGGTCCCGGGGTCCACGCGGAGGATCCGGGTGGAGCCGGTGGTGTCGTCACCGATCCAGAGGGCGCCGGCTGCCTCGACGATGCCGCCCGCGTTGGTGCCCGCGAGGTCGACGGTGGTCGTCTTCTCGGTCTCCGGGTCGATCCGGGTCAGGGACCGGCCGTTGCGGTTGGACACCCAGATGCTGCCGAAGGCCCCGGCGGCCTGGTAGGACGCCGCGCCCGTCGGCACCGAGGACACCAGGGTCGGGCCGGCCGGGTCGACGCGGTCCACGACCCCACTCTGCGTCGCGACCCAGAGCGAGTCGTCGGTGGCGGTGATCTCGCACGGCGTGGCGCTCAGCCCGAGGCGTGCGGTGACCTCCCCGGTGGCCGGGTCGAGCCGGACCAGCTCGGCGGTGTCCGCGAGGCTCACCCACACGGACCCGTACGCGACCACGACGCCGCACGGGGATCCCCCGAGGTCGACCTCGAGGAGCGGCGTCGTCGGGCGCCCGTCCGTGGCGGCGAGCAGGCCGGTCGGTGGGGCCGGTGCCGATGCGCTGGAACCGGTCGCGGTCGGACCCGACCCGTCGTCGCCGGCGCCGCAGGCGGCGGCCGCCAGGACGAGGCCGGTCGCGACGAGGGTTGCCCCCACCCGGGCACGGAGCTGCGGCATCCGCCGACCCTAGGGGGAGCCGGGACGTGCCGGGAAGACCGAGGGCCCGGCAGCCGCGAGGATGGTGGCATGTCGACCACGCCGGCCACGACCGCCAGGGTGCGCCGCACCGTGCTCGCCGTCGCGGGACTGAACCTCGCGGGCTTCGGCGGCGAGGTGGTCGTCGCGTTCGCCATCGGATCGGTGGCGCTCGTCGCCGACTCGGTCGACTTCCTGGAGGACACCGCCGTCAACCTGCTCATCGCCCTGGCGCTCGGCTGGCCGCTGGCCCGCCGCGCGCTCGCGGGGCGCGTCATGGCCGGGATCATCCTCCTCCCCGCCCTCGCCGCGGCGTGGCAGGCGGTGGCGAAGGCGGCCGACCCCGTCCCGCCCGCCGTGTGGCCCCTCGTCGCCACCGCGGGTGGCGCGGCGCTGGTCAACGCCACGGCAGCCCTGCTGCTCGCCCGCGTGCGCCACCACGGCGGGTCGCTCGGCCGGGCGGCGTTCCTCTCCGCCCGCAACGACGTGGCGGTCAACCTCGCGATCATCGCCATGGGCGTCCTCACCGCATGGACCGGCTCGGGCTGGCCGGACATCGTGCTCGGCGCCGGCATCGTCCTGCTCAACGCCACCGCGGCGTGGGAGGTGTGGCGGCTGGCCGGCGAGGAGCGGCTGACCGCCCGGGCGCTGGCGGGGGCGGGTGGGGGCGGAGGCCCGCGTCCCAGGCCGCCCCCCGTCAGACCGAGGTGACGCCGAGCAGCATCCGCACGTCGGCCGCCGTGACGACCGAGCCGGTGGCCAGCACCCCTCCCCCGACGCCGCCCTCGTCGGCGAGGCCCGCGGCGCGGTCGAGCGCCTCGGGCAGGTCCTCGACGACGGTGACGCGGTGCTCGCCGAAGACGTCCGCCGCGATCTCGCCGAGCTGCCGCGGCGACATCGCCCGTGGGGAGCTGTTGCGGGTGACGACGACCTCGTCGAGTGCCGGTTCGATCTCCTCGAGGATCTCGGCGACGTCCTTGTCCTTCATCACCGCGAGGACCCCGACGAGCTTGACGAAGGTGAACGACTCCGAGAGCCCCTGCCGCAACGCCCGGACCCCCGCCGGGTTGTGCGCGGCGTCGACGAGCACCGTGGGGCTGCGGCGCACGACCTCGAGCCGGCCGGGCGACTCGACGTGCGCCAGCGCCTCGCGCAGCACGTCGAGGTCGACCGCCTGCTCGCCGCCCCCGAGGAAGGCCTCGACCGCGGCGACGGCCACGGCCGCGTTGCGGGCCTGGTGGGTGCCGTGCAGGGGCAGGAACAGGTCCGGGTAGTCGGAGGCGAGCCCGCGCAGCGACACCTGCTGGCCGCCCACCGCGACGTCCCGGGCGGTGACCCCGAAGTCGCTGCCCTCGACCACGATCCGGGCACCGACCTGCTCGGCCCGCTCGACCAGCACCTCGGCGGCGTCGCGGTCGTCCTGGACACCGCTGACGGTGATGGCGCCCTCCTTGATGATGCCCGCCTTCTCCACCGCCACCTCCTCGGGCGTGCCGCCGAGGAAGCGCCGGTGGTCCACGTCGATCGGCGTGACCACGGACACCGGCGCGTCGACGACGTTGGTGGCGTCCCAGGCCCCTCCCATTCCCACCTCGACGACGGCGACGTCGACGGGCAGGTCGGCGAAGGCGGCGTAGGCGACTGCGGTGAGCACCTCGAAGTAGGTCATCGCCGGCTCACCCTGCGTGAGCGAGCGCGCGTCGACGATCTCGACGAACGGGATCACCTCGTCGTAGGCGGCGAGGAACCGCTCGGGCTCGATGGGGACGCCCGCCAGGGCGATCCGCTCGAGCATCGAGTGCAGGTGCGGGCTGGTGAAGCGGCCGGTCTTCAGGCCGAGCTCGCGCAGCACCGCCTCGATGATCCGGGCCGTGCTCGTCTTCCCGTTCGTGCCGGTGACGTGGATGACCGGGAACGAGCGCTGCGGGTCGCCGAGCAGCTCCATGACGGCCCGGATGCGGTCGAGCGAGGGCTGCAGGTCGTGCTCGGGGGCGCGGGAGAGGATCGAGTCCTCGACCTCGCGCATGCGGGTGCGGACCTCGAGCCGGCGGGCGGCCTCGCGCTGGGCGGCGTCGGGTGCAGGAGTCACCGGCCCATTGTCCACGTCGCGACGGTGGTGCCGGCCCCGCGGGTCAGGGCCGCTGGTAGACGACGACCCGGCCCACGACACGCAGGCCCATCGCGTCGTTGACGGCGAGCATGTGGCGGTTCGACTCGGCGTTCCACGTGTCGATCTGCTCGAGCTGGGGCTGGGCCTCGCGGAGCCACAGGTTCATCCCGGTCTTGAGCAGGAGCCCGAGCCGGTGGCCGCGGTGGGCGGGGGCCACGGCGGTGTCGTGCTGGTCGCCGAGCCGGGGCCGCTCGCCGTCGACGGCGACGACGGTGTGGCCGGCCAGCTCACCCGTGCCCCGGTGTCGGGCGACGAGGCGGTGGAGCAGGTCGCCGCGCGCCTCCTGCACCCGCTCGTACGCGGCGATCCGCTCGGTGGGGAACACCTCGTCCTCCCAGGTGAGGTCGTCCGTGGGCGCGTCGTTGATCGAGGCGGTGAGCGCGGCGAGGGCCGGGAGCTCGGCCTGGGGCGCCCGTCCCAGCCGGCGCACGAGCTCGTAGTCGCCCGCGTGGGCACCGGCCTCGGCGTGGAGGGCCTCGATGCGCTCCCAGTCCACCTCGGCGACCACCTGCCGGCGCTGCGCCTCGCGGGCCCGGGCCTCGAAGCCGTGTGCGGCCGTGAAGGCGCCGGCCGGCGACCCGTTCCACCCGAACGTCCCGACGACGCCACGGCCGAGGTCGCGCACGTGGCGTTCGAGGGCGGCGAGCAGGGCGGTGCCCAGCCCCTGCCGACGCCGGTCCGGGCGCACCCGGACGCTGAGCCAGGCGGCGTCGAGGTTGTCGTAGTCGCTCGCAGCGACCGAGCCCGCGGCCACCGGCTCCCCGTGGACGCAGCCGAGGAACGGGACGTCCGGCTCGCCGTCCCACCCGTACCGGACGTCACCCTCGGCACGGTGGACGGTCAGCGGCGGCTGCCACGGGGCGTCGAGCGCCTCGGCGGCGTTGTGGACGTCGACCCACGCCGCGAGCGCGGCGCGGTCGTCGGCATCGAAGCGGCGCACGTCCATGCGCCGATGGTCCCGCCGCGGCGGCCGGGCCCGCCACCAGGTTTTCGGCGCTCGCCGTCCGGCCCCGCTCAGGCGGGTGTGCGGCCCACCGCGCAGCGGGCCGTCGCCGACAGGGTGAACGGACCCGGCGGGCTGCCGAGGCGGGCCACGAGCTCGAGGCGCACGCGCTCCCTCTCGCGCGCGGGCAGGGAGACGCAGTGCGAGCCGGCCGGGCCGATGCCGAGGAGCAGCGAGGACCAGAGCTCGTCGACGTCGCGGTACGTGGACTCGACGCCCAGCGTGCACTCCCGGACATCGCGCAGGCCGGCCGCCTCGAACAGCGCGGGGATCTCGCCCGGGCGGCCGAACCGCCGGGTGCGAGCCTCGTCGGGCGCGCTCGGGTCCACCGCGAGGGCGGCGTCCCAGTAGACACGCAGCATCTGCATCCCCTCCGCGAAGTCCCACACGCACGCCGCCACGGCACCTCCGGGCCGCACGACCCGGGCCATCTCGTGCACCGCCTGCGTGGGGTCGCTCACGAAGTGGAGGACGAGCTGGGCCAGAGCCGCGTCGTGGGCCCCGTCGGCCAGCGGGAGCGCCTCCGCCTCCGCCCGTCGGACATCGACCCCGGGGAACCGCTCGGCGCAGGAACGGACGAAACGCTCGGAGGGGTCCACCGCCGCCACCGCGGGCGCACCGAGCCGCTCCACGAGCACGCCGGTGAGGGCACCGGGCCCGCACCCGACGTCGACCGCCCGCTGGCCCGCCGCGATGCCGGCGGCGTCGGCGAAGGGCACCGCCAGCGTCCGCGAGTACCGCCCCATGAACGCGTCGTAGGCGTCACCGTCGGCGTCGAAGGACGCTGCCGCGGGCTCCGTGCTGGACGCGCCCCGTCTCCTCCGTCATGCGCGGGTGACGCGCACGTGCGCCGTGCGGCCGTCGCCGACGGTGACGACGACGACCCGCTCGCCCTCGGGCTCGCCGAGCCGGGCCACCTCGGTGGCGAGCGTCTCCCCGGCGACGAGGTCGCGGTGCTCCTCGAGCGCCGCCACGACCTCGGGGTCGCCGCCCGCCTCCAGGACGATGCGGTCGGAGACCTCGAGCCCGGCGTCCTTGCGGGCCTGCTGCACCGCCCGGACCAGGTCGCGGGCCACGCCCTCGCGCTCGAGCTCGGGGGTGGTCGCGGTGTCGAGCACGACGAACCCGCCCCCGGGCAGCATCGCCGTCGCGTGCCCGCCACCGGCCGCCTCGTCGACGACGGTCTCGAGGGCGTACTCCCCCTCGAGAAGCGCCAGCCCGCCCGCGGTGACGGTGCCGTCGTCGGCCACCGACCAGTCACCGGTCTTCGAGCCACGGATCGCCGCCTGGACGTCCCTGCCGAGGCGCGGGCCGGCGGCCCGGGCGTTGACGGTCAGCTGCTGGGTGATGCCGAAGTCGGACTGGTGCGCGTCGGCCACCCCCTGCACCGAGACGGTCTTGACGTTGAGCTCGTCGGCCACGATGCCGGCGAACGGCGCCAGGCCGTCGGGGTCGGCGGTGACGACCGTCATCGAGGCCAGCGGCAGCCGCACCCGCAGCCCCTCGGCCTTGCGGAGGGAGGAGCCGGTGGAGCAGACCGAGCGCACCTGGTCCATCGCGGCGACGAGGCCGGGATCGGCCGGCAGGTCATCGGCAGACGGCCAGTCGGCGAGGTGCACCGAGCGGCCCCCGGTCAGGCCCCGCCACACCTCCTCGGACACGAGCGGGAGCAGCGGGGCGGCCAGCCGGGTGAGCACCTCGAGCGTCGTGAAGAGGGTGTCGAACGCCGCCTCCGCGACCGACGAGTCCCCGGACCCGGTGTCCCAGAAGCGCTCCCGCGAACGCCGGATGTACCAGTTCGTCAGCACGTCGACGAACGCACGCACCGACTCGCTCGCCCCCGGGATGTCGTAGGCGTCCATCTGCGAGGTGACCGTGACGACGAGGTCGTGGAGCTTGGCGAGGAGGTACCGGTCGAGCGGGTCGGTGGACGCCGTCGACGCGCAGGCGTCGTAGCCGGCTCCCCCGTGCATCGCGTTGGCGTAGAGGCTGAAGAAGTACCAGCTGCTCCACAGCGGGATGATGACCTGCCGCACGCCCTCGCGGATGCCCTCCTCGGTGACGACGAGGTTGCTGCCGCGAAGGATCCCGCTGGACATGAGGAACCAGCGCATCGCGTCGGCGCCGTCGCGGTCGAACACCTCGGTGACGTCGGGGTAGTTCCTCAGCGACTTGCTCATCTTCTGGCCGTCGCTCCCGAGGACGATGCCGTGGCTGACGCAGGACGAGAAGGCCGGACGGTCGAAGAGCGCCGTGGCGAGGACGTGCAGCGTGTAGAACCAGCCGCGGGTCTGGCCGATGTACTCGACGATGAAGTCGCCGGGGAAGTGGTGCTCGAACCACTCGGCGTCCTCGAACGGGTAGTGGACCTGGGCGAAGCTCATCGAGCCGGAGTCGAACCAGACGTCGAGGACGTCCTCGACCCGCCGCATCGTCGAGTTCCCCGTCGGGTCGTCGGGGTTCGGTCGGGTCAGGTGGTCGACGAAGGGCCGGTGCAGGTCCGGCTCGCCCCTCTCGTTGCGTGGCAGCCGGCCGAAGTCGCGCTCGAGCTCCTCGAAGGACCCGTAGACGTCGACGCGCGGGTACTCGGGGTCGTCCGACTTCCACACCGGGATCGGGCTGCCCCAGAACCGGTTCCGCGAGATCGACCAGTCGCGGGCGTTCTCCAGCCACTTCCCGAACTGCCCGTCCTTGACGTGCTCCGGCACCCAGGTGATCTGCTGGTTGAGCTCGACCATCCGGTCCTTGAACCTGGTCACCTCGACGAACCACGACGAGACCGCCATGTAGATGAGCGGCTGGCGGCAGCGCCAGCAGTGCGGGTAGCTGTGGTCGTAGGTCTCCCGGCGGACGAGGACGGTGCCGTCGGTCACCGAGCCGCGGTCGCCCTCGCCGCGGGTCGCGGCCTTGAGGTGCTCGATGACGAGCGGGTTGGCGTCGAAGACGTGGAGGCCTTCGTAGTCGGCGACCGGGAAGGTGAACCGGCCGTCCGCCGCGACGGGCACGACGGGCCGGATGCCGAACTGGTCGGTGAGCTGCTTGTCCTCCTCACCGAAGGCCGGCGCGATGTGGACGATGCCGGTGCCGTCCTCGGTGGTCACGTAGTCCGCCGGCAGGACGACGTGCGACTTCCCGTGGCCGAGGTAGTAGGAGAACGGGGGGGTGTAGGAGCGCCCGAGGAGCTCGGTGCCCTTCATCCGGGCGACGACGCGGTCGGCGACGTCCTCCCCCAGCTCCCGGGCGTAGGCGGCCAGGCGCGCCTCGGCGAGGACGTAGCGCTCGGTGCTCCCGGTGGGACCGTCGGACTCGACGACGACGTAGTCGATGTCCTCGCCCACGGCCATCGCGAGGTTGCTCGGGAGCGTCCACGGGGTGGTGGTCCACACCAGCGCCAGCTCGCCGGTCTCCAGCCGGTAGCCGACGGTGACCGCGGGGTCCTGCCGGTTCTTGTACACCTCCTCGTCCATGCGCAGCTCGTGGTTGGACAGCGGCGTCTGGTCGTTCCAGCAGTACGGCAGGCAGCGGAAGCCCTCGTAGACCAGCCCCTTGTCGTAGAGGGTCTTGAACGCCCAGAGGACGGACTCCATGAACGTGCTGTTCAGGGTCTTGTAGTCGTTGTCGAAGTCGACCCAGCGGGCCTGGCGGGTGACGTAGTCGCGCCACTCGTCGGTGTACTTCATCACCGAGTCGCGGCACTTGGCGTTGAAGGTCTCGATCCCCAGCTCGAGGATCTCCTCCTTGGTCTTGATCCCGAGCTGGCTCATCGCCTCGAGCTCGGCCGGCAGGCCGTGGGTGTCCCACCCGAAGCGCCGCTCCACCCGGCGGCCGCGCATCGTCTCGTAGCGCGGCACGACGTCCTTGACGTAGCCGGTGAGGAGGTGCCCGTAGTGGGGCAGGCCGTTGGCGAAGGGCGGGCCGTCGTAGAAGACGAACTCGTTGGCGCCCTCCTCGCCGGCCGGCCGGTGCTCGACCGACGCCCGGAAGGTGTCGTCGGCGGCCCAGTGCGCGAGCACGGCCTCCTCGACCTGCGGGAAGCGGGGGCTCGCCGGGACGCCGAACGCGGCGCCGGTGTGCTCACCGGTGGTGGACACCTTCGGATACGTCATGACGGGTGCTCCTGGCGGGGTCGTCTGCTCGGGTCGACGAGGACGACGGGTCCGGCTCGTGACCGGGGGACCACCGCGGTACCACCTCGCTTGCCGTCCCGGGGGACGGCCGCTCTTGCACCAGGTCGTGACGTGACCCCGACGTCCGGGTCTAGTGAGGACGACGCGCAGGTCGTCCCGTTCTTCCGGAGGCTCGCCGCTGATGACGGCTCGAGCGCCTGTGGTGACGATGATAACGGCGCCTCCGCCGTGGTTCCGACCGGCTGAGCCGAGGAGTAGAGTCGCGGCGTCGCCCGGCAGGGCGGCACCCACACGCACCTGTCGGGGGAAGCCGGTCGAAGTCCGGCACTGTCCCGCAGCCGTAGGTCGCGACCCCGGGTCGCGGCGAGTCGGAATGCCCGTCAGGCGCGAGCGGCTCCACACACCGTCGAGGAACGCGGGACGGAGCCCGAGTGCGCCGGGCTCCCGGCGGTTCGGGTCCTTCCCATGAACCGCTGCAGAGAGGGACCCGATGTCCACCACCCGTTCCGGGCTGCTCGCCCGGGCCGTCACCACCCTGGCCGCCGGCGCCGCGCTCGTCGTCGCGCCCGGCCTGATCACCCCCGCCGCCGCAGCGGACGCCCCCACCACCAACACCGAGCGGGCCGGGCTCGCCGGCTCCTTCATCGCCGCCACCCTCGTTGACGGCGACCACCACGACTACCCGGGCGGCGACTGGTTCGACGGTGGCAACACCGTCGACGCCGTCCTGGCCCTCGACGGCGCCGGCGTGGGGCGCGACACGTCCGACGCCGCGATGGCCTACCTCGCGGCGAACGTGGGGGGCGCCGACGCGGACAACTACATCGGCGCCGGCACCGAGCGGTACGCCGGCCCCGTCGCCAAGACCCTCCTCGCGGTCGCCGCCCACGGCGCGGAGCCGACCTCGTTCGGTGGCGTGGACCTCGTCACCGAGCTCGGGGCGCTGCTCGGCACCGTCGAGCCGGGGCGGTACTCCGACAGCTCGGCGTACGGCGACTACTCGAACACCATCGGCCAGTCGCTGGCGATCATCGCGCTGGGCCGGGCCGGCTCCCCCGCCCCTGCCGAGGCGACCAGCTTCCTCCTCGCCCAGCAGTGTCCCGACGGGGGCTTCCGGGGCGACCCCGCAGCAGCCGACTGCACCAGCGACCCGGACGCCACCGCGTTCGCCGCCCAGGCCCTGCTCCAGGTGGGCGCGACCGCCGAGGCCGGCGCCGCTCTCGACCACCTCGCAACCCTGCAGTCCCCCGCGGGCGGCGTCGCCGGGGACGGCGTCGGGGAGAACGCGAACACGACGGCGGTCGCGGTGCAGGCCTTCCTCGCCGGCGGCCGCGCCACGGCTGCGGCCGCGGGGCAGGCCTTCCTGGCGTCGCTCCAGTACGACTGCACCGCCGCCGAGGTGCTGCGCTGGGGTATCGCCTACACCGACGGCACCCGCTCCACGACGACGGTGCGGGACAGCGACCTGCGGGCCACCCCCCAGGCGGCGCTCGCCCTCGCGGGTGGCTCGCTGCTCTCGGTGACGTCGGCCGGGGCCGCGACCGGCCTCCCCGAGTTCGGGTGCACGACCCCGACGACCACGTCCCCGTCCCCGTCGACGACGACCACGCCGACGTCCGGGTCGGGGTCGACCTCGAGCGCCGCTCCGGCGACATCCGCGCCGCCGTCCACGACCACGGCGGCCGCAGGCGCCGGCGGGTCGGGCGCCGACCCGACGCCGTCCGCTGCCGCGACGGTCGGCTCGGCCGCGGCGGCGGTCAGCGGTCCCGCCGCTCTGGCGCAGACCGGCTCGGACGTGCTCCTGCCGGTCCTCAGCGGGCTCGCGCTCGTCGTCCTCGGCGCCCTCGCCCTCTGGGCCTCCCGCCGGCGGGGGGCGCACGCCTGATGGCCCGCCTGAGCTCGCGACTCCTCGGTGCCGCCGGGGCAGTCGCTCTGGTGTGGGCCGGGCTGGCCGCCGGGGCAGCGCCGGCGGCGGCAGCGGCGTGCACGGGCACCTCCGGCGTCACCGTCGTCATCGACACCGGCTCGTCGATCTCCACCCGGTGCGCCGGTGGCGACCCGGCCTCGGCCCTGGACGCGCTGCGCTCCGTCGCCGCCGTCACCGAGGTGCAGACCCAGCCGGGCTTCGTCTGCCGGATCGACGGGTTCCCCGCCTCCGACCCCTGTGTCCGCACGCCGCCGGGGAGCGCCTACTGGGCCTTCTTCCACGCCTCGTCCGGTGGCTCGTGGGCCTACAGCTCGCAGGGCGCCGGCAGCTACGACCCCGCGGCGGGCAGCGTCATCGGCTTCCGGTTCGGCTCCGGCCAGCAGCCCCGGACCGCACCCCCCTCACCGGCCACGACGGCCGCGCCGAAGCCCACCACGGCCGCGCCGAAGCCGCCCACGGCCGCCCCGGAGCCCACCACGGCGGCACCCCGGCCGACGAGCGGCCCGGGATCGACGACGTCGACCGCCCGCACCGCGACGCCCGGCACCGGGACGAGCACCACGGAGGCGGCGGGCCGGGCGCCGGTCACCCGCTCCCCGGAGCCCAGCCGGTCCCGGTCGGGCGCGCCGGCCACGAGCGCCTCGCCGGACAGCGGGGACCCCTCCGCCGCGGCCCCGGGGCCGGGCTCCGCCTCGCCGACGGCGCTGGCCGCCCTGCCGACCTCGGCCGACGGCTCCGGCGGCGGACGCACCCTGCTCGTCGCCGGTGGGCTGCTCGCCCTCCTCGGAGGCGGAGCCGGATGGTTCGCCTGGAGGCGCAGGTCACCGTGACGGGCCCACGATGAGCCGCCTCCTCCCCCGCGCCCTGCACCCCGCGGCCTGGTGGGGGTGGGCGCTCGGGCTCGCCGTGGCGGCGAGCCAGACGACGAACCCGCTGCTGCTGCTGCTCACGCTCGCGGTCGCCGGGCTGGTCGTCTCCGCCCGGCGGGGCAGCTCGCCGTGGGCGCGGGCGTTCCGGCTGTACCTGTGGCTCGGTGCCGCCATCATCGCGCTCCGCGTCGTCCTGCACGTCCTCGTCGGGCTCAAGGTCGGCACCGTCGTCGTCCTCCCCCTGCCGGAGGTGACCCTGCCCGGGTGGGCCGCCGGCATCCAGCTCGGCGGCACGGTCTACCTCGAGGGCCTGCTCGGCGCGGTGGTCCAGGGCCTGCGGCTCGCGGTCGTCATCGCGTGCATCGGCGCGGCCAACGCGCTCGCCAACCCCAAGCGGCTGCTGCGGGCCCTTCCCGGGGCGCTGCACGAGATCGGGGCCGCGGTCGTCGTCTCGGTGTCCGTGGCCCCGCAGCTGGCCGAGTCGGTGCAGCGGGTGCGGCGGGCACGGCGGCTGCGCGGCGACACCGCCCGCGGGCTGCGCGCCGTGCCGGCCGTCGCCCTGCCGGTCCTCGAGGACACCCTCGAGCGGTCCCTCGTCCTCGCCGCGGCGATGGACTCCCGCGGCTACGGCCGCGCCGGCGGGGCCACGGCCGCGCAGCGGCACGCGACCGCCGCCCTCACGCTGACCGGCCTGCTCGCGAGCGCGGTCGGGCTGTACGGCGTCCTCGACGCGAGCACCCCCGCACTCCTGGGTACGCCGGCCCTGCTCGCCGGGCTGACGCTCTCCGCTGCCGGGCTGTGGCTGGGTGGCCGCCGGACCACCCGCACGACCTACCGCCCCGACCCCTGGCGCGCGCCCGAGTGGGGCACCCTGGCCGCGGGGTCCGCGGCGGCCGCGGCGTTCACGGTGCTCTCGCGCACCGACCCCGACGTCCTGCTCATGCCACTGCAGCCCCTCGCCGTTCCGGCCCTCCCCCTGCTCGCGGTGGCCGGCCTGCTCCTCGCCGCCCTCCCCGCCGTGCTCACCCCTCCGCCGCCGCCCCCCGCGGACCGCAGGCGGACCCGCGGCGCCGTCACGGCGGTGGCCCGTGGCTGAGCACGCGATCGTCCTCGAGCGGGTCACCGTCGTGCTGCCCGACGGTGGTGGCCCGGTGCTCCGCGACGTCGACCTGGCGGTCGAGGAGGGCGAGCTGGCGCTCGTCGTGGGGCGCACGGGCTCCGGCAAGTCGACCCTCCTCGGCGCGATGTGCGGACGGGTGCCCCACTTCACGGGCGGCACCCTCCACGGCCGGGTGCTCGTCCACGGGCGCGACACCCGCCGGCACCGCCCGCGCGACCTCGCCGACGTCGTCGGGGTCGTCGGCCAGGACCCCCTCGCCGGCTTCGTCACGGACACGGTCGAGGAGGAGCTCGCCTACGGGATGGAGCAGCTCGGCCTCCCGCCCGCGACGATGCGCAAGCGGGTCGAGGAGACCCTCGACCTGCTCGGCATCGCCGAGCTGCGCGACGCCCCGCTGCGCGAGCTGTCGGGCGGGCAGCAGCAACGGGTGGCGATCGGGTCGGTGCTCACCGCGCACCCGAGCGTCATCCTCCTCGACGAGCCCACCTCGGCCCTCGACCCCACCGGGGCCGAGGAGGTGCTCGCGACGATCACCCGGCTGGTGCACGACCTCGCCGTCACCGTCGTCGTGGCGGAGCACCGGGTCGAGCGGGTGCTCCACCACGCCGACCGGGTGGTGCACGTGGGCCCGGAGGGGCTCGTCACGGCCGCCGACCCGCGGCGGCGATGACGACGAGCGACGTCGTGTCGCCGGTCGTGGAGCTCGGCCGGTGGGCCGGCTGGTCCCCGCTGCCGTTGTCGGTGCGCGACGCGCGCCGGGCCGCCGGTGGGCTGCGCCACAGACTCCCGGACGGCCCGCTCCCCGGCACGCCGCAACCGGCGGGCGCGGCCGGTGTCGCCCTGAGGGCGCGGGACGTCGTCGTCCGGCACCCGGGCGACGTCGTCGCCGTCGCCGGGGTCGACCTGGACCTGCGCGCCGGTGCGGTGACGGCCCTGATGGGCCGCAACGGCAGCGGCAAGTCCTCGCTGCTCTGGGCGGTCCAGGGCAGCGGCACGCTCTCCCGCGGCAGCGCCGAGGTACCGTCCGGCACCGGGTGGAGACGCACCGCCGACCTGCCCGCGGACGAGCGCCGGGCCCGGGTGGGCCTGGTCCCCCAGACGGCCGGCGACCTGCTCTACCTCGACAGCGTGGGGGCGGAGTGCGCCCGGGCCGACGAGGAGAGCGGTGCCGCGCCCGGCACCTGCGCCGCGCTGCTGCGCCGGCTCGCACCCGGGGTGCCTGCCGAGCGCCACCCGAGGGACCTCTCCGAGGGACAGCGTCTCGCCCTCGTCCTCGCCGTCCAGCTCGCCGCCGACCCGCCGGTCGTGCTGCTCGACGAGCCCACGCGCGGCCTGGACCCCACCGCGAAGGCCGCGCTCACCGCGGTGCTGCGCGACCTGGCGGTGCACGGACGGTCGGTCGTCGTCTCCACCCACGACGTCGAGTTCGTCGCCGAGTGCGCCGGCCGCGTCGTCGTCCTCGCCTCCGGGGAGGTCGTGGCCGACGGCCCCACGGCCGAGGTCGTCGTCTCCTCCCCCGCCTTCGCGCCGCAGGTCGCCAAGGTCCTCTCGCCGGGACCGTGGCTGACCGTCGCTGACGTGCGCGCCGCCGTCGAGGGGGTGCGGTCGTGAGTGCGCCGTCCTCCGGGCGGCTCCGCGCGGTGCGGATGCGGCCGCGCTCCACCGTGGCGGTGACCCTGGTGAGCGTCGCCGGCCTCCTCGCCTTCTGCTGGCCGCTCGTCGTCTCGCCGTCCTCCGGGCTCGCCCACGGCACCGACGCGCCACTCGTCTTCGCGCTGGTCCTGCCGCTGCTCCTCGCCGTCGTCCTCGCCGAGCTGTCCGAGGGCGGGATGGACGTCAAGGCGGTGGCGATGCTCGGGGTGCTCGCGGCGGTGGGCGCGGCGCTGCGGCCGCTCGGGGCGGGCACCGCCGGGCTCGAGACGGTCTTCTTCCTCCTCGTCCTCGGCGGCCGGGTGTTCGGGGCCGGCTTCGGCTTCGTGCTCGGGGCGGTGACGCTGTTCGCGTCGGCCCTCGTCACCGGCGGCGTGGGGCCCTGGCTGCCCTTCCAGATGCTCGGCGCCGCCTGGGTCGGCTGGGGCGCCGGCCTGCTCCCGACGGCCCGGGGGCGGCGGGAGGTGGCCCTCCTCGCCGGCTACGGCGCGGTCGCGGGCCTCGCCTACGGCCTCCTGCTCAACCTGTCGTTCTGGCCGTTCGCCACCGGTCTCGGCGGCGACCTCTCCTTCGTGGCGGGGGCCCCGGTCGCGGAGAACCTCCACCGGTTCCTCGTCTTCGGCCTCGCCACCAGCCTCGGCTGGGACATCGGCCGCGCGGTCACGACGGCCGCCCTCGTCGCCGTCACCGGCCGGGCCGTGCTCGGCGCCCTCCGGCGCGCCGCCCGCCGCGCCGCCTTCGAGGCGCCGGTGACGTTCGCGGCGCCGACGGCATCGCCACCGAGGGACCGAGCCGGGGTCCGTCCGTCCCGCTGAGGCGAGGACCAGCCGAGCCCGGCCGGGACCCCGCACGGGGCCAGCCGTCGCCGACCCCCGGTGGTCCTCAGTCCGCCTCCTCCTGACCGACCAGGGGCGGGTCGAAGACGCAGACGAAGGTGCAGTCCTCGACGATCTCGAGACGGTGGTCGTCGCCGACCCGGGCGCAGTACAGCGAGCCCGCGACGATGTCGTGGGACCGACCGTCGGAGCGGTCGGTGAGCACGGCCCGGCCGGCGACGCAGTACACCGTCTCGGTGTGGTGGCGGTAGCAGAGCTCCAGCACGGTGCCCGAGCGGACGAGCGTCTCGTGCACCGACACCGGCCGACCGTCGCGGGCGAGCACCAGGCGGCGGCTGCGCCACCCCTCCCCTCGGGCCTCGCGCTCGGTCCCGGCGATCGTGCTGCTCGAGGTGACGTACATGGGCATGAGGACCTCCGACAACGGGTGGGTGCCGCGCAATCTAGGCCGCGCCCCGGCAAAGCTCAACGTCCCGGCCGTCGGGTCCGCGCGTTGCGGGAGGGGGCCCGGCCGTGGGCGAGTCCGCGCGGTGGGGGCCGGCCCGGTTGGCACAATCGCCCGCATGAACCCGCTCGAGCTGGACCGCGACCCCGCCTGGCTGAGCCGCGAGGACCTCGACGCCGCGCGCCAGCGCCTGCCCATCCTCTACGTCGACGCCGTGCCCGTCCGGGTCGACGAGCGCGGGGCGGCGACCGCCGTCGGGCTGCTGCTGCGCCTGGACTCCGACGGCCGCGTCTGTCGCGAGCTGGTCTCGGGTCGAGTGCTGCACCACGAGCGGGTCCGCGACGCGCTGCTGCGGCACATCGAGAAGGACCTCGGGCCGGTGGCGCTGCCGCGCGTCCCGGTGAGCCCGCAGCCGTTCACCGTGGCCGAGTACTTCCCGACACCCGGCGTCACGCCCTTCCACGACCCCCGCCAGCACGCGGTGTCGCTCGCCTTCGTCGTGCCCGTCGCCGGCGACTGCGCCCCGCAGAACGACGCCCTCGACCTCACCTGGCTCTCGCCCGAGCAGGCGCTCGACCCCTCGGTGCAGGCCGAGATGGAGCGGGGCCACGGCGTGCTGCTCCGGCAGGCGCTCGCCCACCTGGGCCACCCCGTCTGAGCGCCCGTGGCAGGCGCCACCACGTCCGGCACCACCGCGGTCTGCGGGCCCGGCACCGCCGCCCCCGGTCCATCTACGACGTGATGTAGGACTCATCACCTCACTACTGACCGGTAGAAGTTGGCGTCGTCGGGCCCTCGGGAGCAGTCTGATCAGCAGCACCACAGGCTGAGCCCCAGACCACCCAGAGGTGAGCGATGAAGGTCGCAGTGCTCGTCAAGTACGTCCCGGAACCGACGGAACCGTGGTCGTTCGGTCCCGACAACACCGTGGACCGCGAGGCCGTGGAGGGACGGCTGTCCGAGCTCGACGAGTACGCCGTCGAGCAGGCGGTGCGGCTCCGGGAGAGCGGCGCCGCCGACGAGGTCGTCCACGTGACGCTCGGTCCGCCCGAGGCGTCCGTGGCGCTGCGGAAGGCGCTGGCCATCGGCGGCGACGCGGCCGTGCACGTCGTCGACGACGCGGTCCACGGCTCCGACGCCCTCGGCACCTCGCTGGTCCTCGCCGAGACGCTCCGGCGGGTCGGCGCCGACCTCGTCCTCACCGGCATGGCCTCCACCGACGCCGAGATGTCGGTGCTGCCGTCCATGCTCGCCGACCGGCTCGGCGTCGCCCAGGCCACCTTCGCCGCCGAGGTCAGCGTCGACGGGGGGACGGTCTCGATCCGCCGCGACACCGACGAGGGCACCGTACGGGTGACTGCTGCGCTCCCGGCCATCGTGTCCGTCACCGACCGGGCCGGCGAGGTCCGCTACCCCGCGTTCAGGTCGATCATGATGGCGAAGAAGAAGCCGGTCGAGACCCTCACCGTGTCCGACCTCGGCGTGGACCCCGCGCGCATCGGCCTGGACGCCGCGGCCGTGAGCGTGCTCGAGATCTCCCCCACCCCGCCGCGCGAAGCCGGTGCCGTCGTCGTCGACGAGGGCGACGGGGCCGACCGGCTCGCCGACTTCCTCGCGACGCGCGGCTTCATCTAGGCCCCCGAAGGAGACACCTCCCATGAGTGCAGTCCTCGTCCTCGCCGAGACCACCGACTCGGGCGTGCGCAAGGCGGCCCTCGAGCTGCTCACCGCGGCGCGCCGGCTCGGCGACCCGGTGGCCCTGGTCGTCGGTGAGCCGACGGCCGACGTCGTGACCGCCCTGGGCGAGTACGGCGCGGGCACGGTGTACGCCGTCGCCGCTCCCGAGGCCCGGGAGCACCTGGCCGTGCCCACGGCGGAGGCGGTCGTCGAGGTCGCCCGCCGGACCGGTGCCACCGCCGTCCTCGTCGGCTCGGGTCCGCTCGGCAAGGACGTCGCCGGCCGCGTCGCGGTCCGTCTCGACTCCGGCATCCTCACCGACGCCGTCGACGTCACCCTCGACGGCGACTCCGTCGTCGCCACCCAGAGCGTCGGGTCCGGGCGCTTCCTCGTGCGGTCCAGGGTCGTGCGCGGCCCGGCGGTCCTCACCCTCCGGCCGAACTCGATCGGGGCCGAGCCGGCACCGGTGGGCACCCCGGCGGTGGAGCGGGTCGAGGTCGCCTTCACGGACCTCGCCCTGGCGGCCCACGTCGACGAGACGAGCCCCAGGACCGGGAACGGTCGCCCCGAGCTCACCGAGGCCACGGTGGTCGTCGCCGGCGGCCGCGGTGTCGGCTCGGCGGAGGGGTTCACCCTCGTGGAGGACCTCGCCGACGCGATGGAGGGCGCCGTGGCGGCCTCCCGCGCCGCCACCGACTCCGGGTGGGCCCCCCACGACCTGCAGATCGGGCAGACCGGCAAGACGGTCGCTCCGGACCTCTACCTCGCCGCCGGCATCTCCGGCTCGATCCAGCACCGGGCGGGGATGCAGTCGAGCAAGACCATCGTCGCGGTCAACAAGGACCCCGACGCCCCGATCTTCTCGATCGCCGACCTCGGCGTCGTCGGCGACCTCCACACCGTGCTCCCCGCCCTCACCGCCCTCGTGCGCGAGCGCAGGCAATGAACCCGGGGCTCCGGCCGGCACCCGACCGCCGCGCCACAGGGACCGCAGCCCACGACGGCCGCTGACCGGGAGAACCCATGCTCGTCCCACCCGCCCCCCGAGTGCCGATGACGGTGCTGCCGCCACCGGTCGCCGGGGCCGGGCGCCCCGTCGCGCGCCGGCACCCCGAGCGGCCGGGCACCGGCCCCACCCGAGAGCTCCCCCGCCGGGGCGCACCCTTCTGACCCCCCCGTACCCACCGGAGCGAGAGCGACATGACCGAGACCACCACCAGCCCGCAGTCCGCGCACCTCGGAGGGGCGGGCCTGGACCTCGAGAGCCTGACGATGATGCTCGAGGCCCTCGACGACTTCGTCGGTGAGGCGCTCCCCCTGGAGCGCCAGCTCGAGCTCGACCACGAGGACGTCTGCCCCGAGGACCTCGTCCGCGCCATGTCCGACCCCGCCACCCTCGGGGTCCAGCTCGTCTTCATCCCCGAGGCGTACGGGGGCATGGACGGCGGGGCCTTCGACTCCTACCGCGTCTGCGAGGTGCTCGCCGGTCGCGACCTCGGCCTCGCGACGGCCGTGTTCGCCACGTTCCTCGGCTCCGACCCGATCGTCGTCGGGGCCACCGAGGAGCAGCGCGAGAGGTGGCTGGGCGACATCGCCGAGAAGGGCCTCGTCTTCGCCTACGCGGCGACCGAGCCCGAGGCCGGCTCCGACCTGGGCGCGATGACCACCGTGGCGGTCCCGGTGAGGGACGACGACGGCACGGTGACGGCCTACCGCATCACCGGGCGCAAGCAGTGGATCTCGAACGGGTCGATCGCCGACTTCACGACCGTCCTCGCCGCCACGGACGCCGGGCCGTCGTGGTTCATCGTCCCCCGGGGCACCCCGGGGTTCTCCGCGGCCCCGCCCGAGGACAAGCACGGCATCCGGCTCTCCAACACCGCCGCCCTGTTCCTCGACGACGTCGAGGTGCCGGCCGAGAACCTCGTCGGTGGCGTCGAGGGCAAGGGCCTGGTTCAGGCCCAGCAGGTGTTCGGCTACACCCGGGTGATGGTCGCGGCCTTCGGGCTCGGCGCCGGGTGGGCGGCCCTGGACCGGGCGATCGAGTACAGCACCACCCGTGAGCAGGGCGGCGGGCCCCTGCACCTGAAGCAGGGCTACACCCACAAGCTCATCGTCCCGCACGCGGTCCGGCTCGAGGCGGCCCGCGCCTTCATCGAGCACACGGCGGGGAGGCTCGACGCGGGCGAGGGCGAGGACGGAGCGCTCAACACCGAGGGCGCCATCGCCAAGCTCATGGCCTCCGAGGCCGGCAACGCGGCTGCCGAGGCCGCCATCCAGGCCCACGGGGGCTACGGCTACACCCGGCCGTACCTCGTCGAGAAGGTCAAGCGCGACGTGCGGATCACGACGATCTACGAGGGCACCTCCGAGATCCTCGAGATGACGGTGGCCCGCGACCGGTGGCAGCAGCACCTGAAGAGCCGGGGCGTGCACTACACCGACCGGGCGGAGCGCCTGCGGGCGGTCCACGCCGCCCGCCCGGAGGTCGGTGCCGGCACCGCGGCGCTCGCCCTCTCGGCCCTGGCGGTCGTCCTCGAGGCCGCGCGCACCGGCCGGCTCACCCGCAGCCAGCACGTGCTGCTCCGGCTCGGTGAGCTCATCGCCGTCGCCGAGACCGCGGGGGTGTTCGCCGAGAAGGCGGCCGCCGCCGCCGACGGTGCCCTCGCCGAGAAGGTGCCGGGCCGGTTCGACGCCAAGACCCTCGCGGCGATGTCCCGGGTGTTCGCGCGCGAGGCCGCCCAGAAGGTGGCGCTCGAGGGCACCCGCTGGGTCGCCGGCGCCGCGGAGCCCGGCACGCCGGCCGTCGCCGCCGTCGCCGCGGTGCCCGTGGCGCAGATCCTCGCCGAGCAGGCGGGCCTCGTCACCGACCTCGACACCGTCAAGGACGCCCTCTACGCCCGTTACGGCGGCTGACCTGCCAACCGGCCCGGCCGACCGCCGATCCTGAAGGACCCCACCACGTCGACACACCAGCACCGAGGAACACCATGAGCCCCTCAACCGTCCACCCCGTCGCCGTCGTCGGACTCGCCGCGATCATGCCCGACGCCCCCACCGGGGACGCCTTCTGGGCCAACGTCAAGGGGGGGAAGTACTCGATCAGCGAGGTGCCCCCGGAGCGCTGGGACCGGACGCTCTACCACGACCCCGACCACGGCGCCCGCGACAAGACCTACTCGACCATCGGGGGCTGGGTCCGCGAGTTCGAGTGGAACCCGATCGCCTGGCGGCTGCCCGTGCCGCCCATGGTCGCCGCGCAGATGGACGAGGGACAGCGATGGGCGGTCTCGGCGGCGCGCGCCGCCCTCACCGACGCCGGGTGGCCGGGTTGGGACGTCGACGGCGACCGCGTCGCGGTGGTGCTCGGCAACGCCATCGGCGGCGAGAAGCACTACGTCTCCTCGATGCGGATCCGCCTCCCCGAGGTGATCCGCCGGCTCGAGGCGTCACCCACCCTGCTGACCCTTCCGGCCGCCACCCGGCACGCGATCGTCGACGAGACGCGCTCCGCCTACCTCGACAACACCTTCGAGATCACCGAGGACACGATGCCGGGGGAGCTCGCCAACGTCATGGCCGGCCGCATCGCCAACCTGTTCGACCTGCGCGGGCCCAACTTCACCACCGACGCGGCCTGCGCCTCCGGCCTGGCGGCCCTCGACTCGGCCGTCCGCGGGCTCGTCGAGCACCAGTTCGACGCCGTCGTCACCGGCGGGGTCGACCGCAACATGGGCGTCGACGCGTTCGTCAAGTTCTGCAAGATCGGCGCCCTCTCGGCCACCGGCACCCGACCCTTCGACGCCGGCGCCGACGGCTTCGTCATGGGCGAGGGTGCCGCGCTGTTCGTGCTCAAGCGTCTCGAGGACGCCGAGGCCGCCGGGGACCGCATCTACGCGGTCGTCCTCGGGGTCGGCGGCTCCTCCGACGGCAAGGGCAAGGGGATCACCGCGCCCAACCCGGTCGGCCAGCAGCTCGCCGTGCGCCGGGCCTGGGCCAACTCCGGCGAGGACATCGGGACCGTCATGGCCATCGAGGCCCACGGCACCTCGACCCGGGTGGGCGACGCCGCCGAGCTGACCTCGCTCACCGAGGTCTTCGGTGACGCGGGTCTGGCCGCGCGGTCGGTGGCCCTCGGGTCCGTCAAGTCCAACATCGGCCACCTCAAGGCGGCCGCGGGCGCGGCCGGGCTGTACAAGATGGTGCGGTCGCTGCACGAGAAGGTGCTCGCACCCAGCCTGAACTTCGCCAACCCCAACCCGGGGGTGGACTGGGACCGGATCCCCTTCGCCGTGAACACCGAGCTGCGGGAGTGGCCCGCCCCGGCACGGGGCGTGCGCCGTGGAGGCGTCTCGGCGTTCGGCTTCGGGGGCACCAACTTCCACGTCGTCGTCGAGGAGCACGTTCCCGGCCGCCACCGTCCGCCGGCCCGATCGTTCGCGGGCGTCGCCGTGCCCACCTCCGCCCCGGCCGGCGCCTCGGCCCCGACGGTCACGGCCCCGAGCGCGCCGGCGCACGCCGCACCGCGCAGGGCCCCGCTGCGTGGCGCCCTCGTGCTCGGGGGTGCCACCGACGCGGAGGTGCTCGAGCAGGTTCGTCGCGCCCTCGCCGACGCGCAGGCCGGTCAGGTGCCCGCGCCCGCCGCACCCGACCCCGCCCTCGCCGGCGCCGCCGTGCGCGTCGCCGTCGACCACGGCGACGCCGCAGAGCTCGCGGGGAAGCTCGGCAAGCTGGTCACGGCCTTCGAGACCGGCAACCCCGCGGTGTTCGCCATGATGCGCCAGCAGGGCGCCTTCGTCGGGCGCGGACCGGCCCCCAAGGTGGCCTTCCTCTACACCGGCCAGGGCTCGCAGTACGTCAACATGCTGCAGGGCCTGCGTGACCGTGAGCCGATCGTCCGGGAGACCTTCGACGCGGCCGACGCCGTGATGACCCCGCTGCTCGGCCGACCGCTGTCGGCGTTCGTCTTCGTCGACGGCGCCGACCAGGACGCTCTCAGGGCCGCGGGCGACCAGCTGATGCAGACCGAGATCACCCAGCCCGCGGTGCTCACCGCGGACCTCGCGCTGACGAGGCTCCTCGCCGCCTACGGCGTCACCCCCGACATGGTCATGGGGCACAGCCTCGGCGAGTACGGCGCCCTGGTCGCTGCCGGCGCGCTCGGCTTCGAGGCCTCGCTGGAGGCGGTCAGCGCCCGCGGCCGCGAGATGGCCCACCTCTCCGTGCCCGACAACGGCGCGATGGCGGCGGTCTTCGGCCCGCTCGACGTCATCCAGCGCACCGTCGAGGCAGCCGACGGCTACGCGGTCGTCGCGAACATCAACTCCTACAACCAGGCCGTCGTCGGCGGGGCCACCGCAGCGGTCGAGCGCCTCGTGGAGACGTTCACGGCCCAGGGGATCAGCGCCACCCGCATCCCGGTGAGCCACGCCTTCCACACCTCGATCGTCGCGCCGGCCTCGGTGCCGTTCGGCGAGGCGCTGCGCCGCCTCGACCTCCGGCCGCCGACCCTGCCGGTCGTCGCCAACGTCACCGGGGAGTTCTACCCGGCCGACGCGACCACCGAGACGATGCTCGACTACGCCGGCCGGCAGATCGCCTCGCCGGTGCAGTTCGTCAAGGGCCTGGAGACGCTCTACGCCGCCGGCGCGCGCATCTTCGTGGAGGTCGGCCCCAAGAAGGCGCTGCACGGCTTCGTCCAGGACGTGCTCGGAGCCCACCACGACGACGTCCTGGCCCTGTTCACCAACCACCCGAAGGTCTCCGACGAGACGGCCTTCAACCAGGCGATGTGCGGGCTCTACGCGGCGGGCCTCGGATACGCCGCTCCCGCCCCGCAGGCCGCCGCGCCGACGACGGCGGCCCGGACGGCTGCCGAGGCCTCCGCGCCCGAGCCGGCTCCGCGCCCGCCCACGCCCGCCGCCCCCGGGTCCGGCCCCGTGTCCGACGACGTCGTCCGCGAGCTGGGCCGGATGGTGGCCGACGTCATCGGCAGGGGGATGCGGCTCATGGGGGCGGAGCCGCCAGCAGCCCCGGCTCCGCCGGCCGCCACCTCGCCGGTACCGCGACGGAGCGGTCCGGACGGCCTGGCGACCCGGGCCCCCGTGGTCGTCACCGGCGCGGCCCTGGGCCTGCCCGGCGTGGAGCGCACGTTCGACGACGAGAACGTCGCCCGCATCCTCGCCGGGGAGTCCTTCATCAGCGTGCTCCCCGCCGAGGTGCGCCAGCAGATGGTCGACCGGCGCATCACCCGGATCGTCAAGGACGCCTCCGGTGCGGGCAGCTTCCACACCATCGAGGACCCGGCCGAGGTCATCAAGCTCGCCGGGCGGCACGCCCCGATGGACGTCGTGGAGCAGTTCGGCATCGACGCCGCTCGCGACGAGGCCCTCGACGAGACGACGAGGATGGCGATCGCCGCCGGTTTCGACGCGATGCGCGACGCCGGCATCCCGCTGACGATGCGGTACAAGACGACCACCCTCGGCACCCAGCTCCCCGACCGGTGGGGCCTGCCCGAGGCGCTGCGCGACGACACGGGGGTCATCTTCGCCTCGGCCTTCCCGGGCTACGACCGGTTCGCCGAGGCCATCGAGGACTACGCGCTCGACAAGGGCCGACGGGACAACGTGCTGGCCCTGGAGGCGGTGCGGGCCTCGATGCGCAAGGACGACCCGGCCCGCGCGGAGGTGGACCGCCTCCTCGCCGAGCAGCGGGCCCAGATCGAGGAGACGGGGTACGCCTTCGACCGCCGGTTCCTCTTCCGGGTGCTCTCGATGGGGCACAGCCAGTTCGCCGAGATCATCGGCGCCCGTGGCCCGAACACGCAGGTCAACGCCGCGTGCGCGAGCACGACCCAGGCGGTGTCGCTCGCGGAGGACTGGATCCGGGCCGGTCGCTGCCGGCGGGTGGTCGTGGTCTCCGCCGATGACGCCAGCGGTGAGCACCTGCTCCCCTGGGTGACCTCGGGGTTCCTCGCCACCGGGGCCGCCGCCACCGACGAACGGGTCGAGGACGCCGCGACGCCGTTCGACCGCCGCCGTCACGGGATGATCATCGGCGCCGGGGCCGCGGCCCTCGTCGTCGAGTCGGCCGAGGCGGCCGCCGAGCGCGGGTTGCAGCCGATCGTCGAGGTGCTCGCCACGGTGACCGCCAACAGCGCCTTCCACGGCACCCGGCTCGACGTCGAACACATCGGCGGGGTCATGGAGTCGCTCCTGCGCGAGGCCGAGGGCCGGGGCGTGGACCGCCACGCCATCGCCCACCGGACGATGTTCGTCTCGCACGAGACGTACACCCCCGCCCGTGGGGGCAGCGCCGCGGCCGAGGTCAACGCCCTGCGGCGGGTCTTCGGCGAGCACGCCGACGCCATCGTCGTCACCAACACCAAGGGCTTCACCGGGCACGCCATGGGAGCGGGCATCGAGGACGTCGTCGCCGTCAAGGCCCTCGAGACCGGGATCGTCCCCCCGGTGCCGAACCACCGCGAGGTCGACCCGGACCTCGGGGCGCTCAACCTGTCCACCGGCGGCCCCTACCCCGTCGAGTACGCCCTCCGGCTGGCCGCCGGGTTCGGCTCGCAGGTCGCGATGTCCCTGCTCCGGCGCACTCCCCTGCCCGGTGGCGCCCGGCGCGGACCGCACGAGCTCGGCTATGCCTACCGGATCGTCGACCGGCACGCCTGGCAGGCCTGGCTCGACGGGCTGTCGGGTCACGCGGACAGCACCCTCGAGGTCGACCGCCGCCGCCTGCGGGTGGTGGACGTCGGCGCACCGGAGGTACCGGTCACGCCGGTCACGCACGTCCCCGTGGCGTGGGCCGGCATCGCCGGCCCGGTCGAGGAGGCCGCGGGACGCCCGGCGTCGCCGATCGCGCCGGCCGTCGACTACCCCAAGCCGTTCGACCACACCTCGCGCCTGGTCACCGAGGACGGGCCGCCCCGGCCGATCCCGGCGGTGGCCGGTGCGACCGCCCCACCGGCCGCACCACGCCCGGCCCCGTCCGCAGCGCCCGCGGCGCCCGCCGCGCCCGCGGCACCCGCGGCACCCGCCGCGGCGCCGGAGCCGGCCGGTGACCCGGTGCTGGCCACCGTCACCCGGATCGTCGCCGACATGACCGGCTACCCACCCGAGCTGCTCGACCCCGACCTCGACCTCGAGGCCGACCTCGGCGTCGACACCGTCAAGCAGGCCGAGGTCTTCGCCGCCGTCCGCGAGGAGTACGGCGTCGAACGCGACGCCACCCTGCAGCTGCGCGACTTCCCCACCCTGCACGACGTCGCCGGCTGGATCCGCGACAAGACCGGCCTGGCCGCACCCGCCGCACCCGCCGCGCCCGCGGCCGCCGCGCCGTGCCCGCGGCCCCGCGGCACCCGCCGCGGCGCCGGAGCCGGCCGGTGACCCGGTGCTGGCCACCGTCACCCGGATCGTCGCCGACATGACCGGCTACCCACCCGAGCTGCTCGACCCCGACCTCGACCTCGAGGCCGACCTCGGCGTCGACACCGTCAAGCAGGCCGAGGTCTTCGCCGCCGTCCGCGAGGAGTACGGCGTCGAACGCGACGCCACCCTGCAGCTGCGCGACTTCCCCACCCTGCACCACGTCGTCGGCTGGATCCGCGACAAGACCGGCCTGGCCGCCCCCGCCGCACGCCGCCGCGCCCGCGGCCGCCCGCCGTGCCCGCGGCCCCCGCGGCACCCGCCGCGGCGCCGGCAGCCGGCCGGTGACCCGGTGCTGGCCACCGTCACCCGGATCGTCGCCGACATGACCGGCTACCCGCCCGAGCTGCTCGACCCCGACCTCGACCTCGAGGCCGACCTCGGCGTCGACACCGTCAAGCAGGCCGAGGTCTTCGCCGCCGTCCGCGAGGAGTACGGCGTCGAACGCGACGCCACCCTCCAGCTGCGCGACTTCCCCACCCTGCACCACGTCGTCGGCTGGATCCGCGACAAGACCGGCCTGGCCGCACCCGCCGCGCGCCGCCGCGCCCGCCGCGCCCGCCGTGCCCGCGCCGCACCCGTGGCACCCGCCGCGGCGCCGGAGCCGGCCGGCGACCCGGTGCTGGCCACCGTCACCCGGATCGTCGCCGACATGACCGGCTACCCACCCGAGCTGCTCGACCCCGACCTCGACCTCGAGGCCGACCTCGGCGTCGACACCGTCAAGCAGGCCGAGGTCTTCGCCGCCGTCCGCGAGGAGTACGGCGTCGAACGCGACGCCACCCTGCAGCTGCGCGACTTCCCCACCCTGCACGACGTCGTCGGCTGGATCCGCGACAAGACCGGCCTGGCCGCGCCCGCCGCACCCGCGGCGCCCGCGGCGCCCGCCGCGCCCGCGGCACCCGTGGCACCCGCCGCGGCGCCGGAGCCGGCCGGTGACCCCGTGCTGGCCACCGTCACCCGGATCGTCGCCGACATGACCGGCTACCCACCCGAGCTGCTCGACCCCGACCTCGACCTCGAGGCCGACCTCGGCGTCGACACCGTCAAGCAGGCCGAGGTCTTCGCCGCCGTCCGCGAGGAGTTCGGCGTCGAACGCGACGCCAACCTGCAGCTGCGCGACTTCCCCACCCTGCACGCACGTCGTCGGCTGGGTCCGCGAACGGGCCGGGCTCGACGGCGCACCGTCGGGTGCCAGCGCGCCCGACGGGACGCCCCGGGCGGCCGCGTCCGCGGCGCCACCCCGTCCGTCCTCGGTGACCTCGCCGCCGTCGACCGCCTTCCCCGCCGGGTCCCCGTGCCCGCCCTGCGGCCCCCGCTGGCCCTGTGCGCGCCCACCGGTGTCAGCTCGACGGCGCCCGCGTCGTCGTCATGTCCGACGCACGGCGGTGTGGGCGACGCGCTCGTCAAGCGGCTGCGCAAGGCGGGCGCCACCCCGCTGGTCCTCGAGCCGGGCGTCGGCACGACGACCTCCCCGCCACGCTCGACGGCTGGCTCGCCGAGGGCGCCGTCGACGGCGTCTACTGGCTGCCCGCGCTCGACGACGAGGGCGCGCTCGACGCGCTCGACCTCGCCGCTGGCGCGAGGCGCTGCGGCATCCGGGTCAAGGACCTCTACGCCACGATGCGCCGACTGTGCGACACCGACGCCGTTCCTGGTCAGCGCCACCCGCCTCGGGGGCCGCCACGGCTACGACGACGTCCGGCGCGACCTGCCCGCTCGGCGGAGCGGTCACCGGCTTCACCAAGTCGTACAAGAAGGAGCGCCCCGAGGCGCTGGTCAAGGCCGTCGACTTCCCGGCGAGCCGCACGACCGCCGGCGTGGCCGACGCTGCTCATCGAGGAGACGCTGCGCCGACCCCGGCTCGTCGAGGTCGGCCGGCTGGACGGCCGGCGCTGGGCCGTCGGCCTGGCCGAGCAGCCGTTCGCGCCGCTCGGCGACGGCGGCCGCCCGACGGACCGGGCGGGACGTCGCTGACGAAGGACTCGGTCGTCGTCGTCACGGGCGCGGCCGGCAGCATCGTCTCCGCGATCACCGCCGACCTGGCCGGCGCGGGCGCAGGAACCTTCCACCTGCTCGACCTCACCGCCGGCGCCCGACGCCGACGACCCCGACGTGGCCGCCTTCGTCGCCGACCGGGACGGGCTCAAGGCCGACGGTGGCGGCACGGATGAAGGAGCGCGGCGAGAAGGCCGACCCCGGTGCTCATCGAGAAGGAGCTGGCCCGCATCGAGCGGCTCGCCTCCGCACGCGCGGCCATCGCCGCCGTCGAGGCCGCCGGCGGCACGGCGCACTACCACTGCGTCGACCTCACCGACGCGGCCGCGGTGACCGCCGTCGTCGACCGGATCGCGGGAGACCACCGACCGCGTCGACCTGGTGCTCCACGCCGCGGGGCTGGAGATCAGCCGCAACCTCCCCGAAAGGAGCCGCGGGAGTTCGACCTCGTCTTCGACGTCAAGAGCGACGGCTGGTTCGCGCTCTGGCACGCCCTCGCCGGGCTCGACGTCGGGGCCGCGGTCGTGTTCTCCTCGGTCGCGGGACGCTTCGGCAACACCGGCCAGACCGACTACGCCGCCGCCAACGACCTGCTGTGCAAGGTGGTCTCCGGGCTGCGTCGCACCCGCCCGGGCACCCGCGGCCTCGCGCTGGACTGGACCGCCTGGGGCGGCATCGGGATGGCCACCCGCGGCTCGATCCCGCGGATCATGGAGATGGCCGGGGTGCAGATGCTCCCACCCGAGGCGGGCGTGGCCTGGATCCGCCGCGAGCTGGCCTCCTCCGGCTTCCGCGGCGAGGTCGTCGTCGCCGGCCGGCTCGGCGCCATGGCTGCCGAGTACGCCGACCACGGCGGCCTGGACTCTGCCCGGATGGCCGACGCGGCCGCCTTCGGCCCGATGGTCGGGCAGGTCACGGCCAGCGCCCACCACGGGCTGGTCGTCACGACCACGCTCGACCCGGCCGAGCAGCCGTTCCTCGACGACCACCGGATCGACGGCACCCCCGTCCTGCCGGGAGTCATGGGGATGGAGGCGTTCGCCGAGGCGGCCTCCCTGCTGGCCCCGGCGGGCCACCGCGTCGCCGCGGTCGAGGACGTCGCGTTCCTCGCGCCGGTGAAGTTCTACCGCGACGAGCCCCGCACGCTCACGGTGACCGTGCGGGCCGAGCAGGGCCCGGACGACGAGCTGCTCGCCCGCTGCCGGCTCACCGCCGAACGGCGGCTCCCGGGACAGGACGCCCCCCAGGTGACGACGCACTTCACCGGGACCGTCCGGCTCAGCCCGCGGGCCGCCGAGGCGGAGTCCCGCGAGCCCGTGGCCGGGCCGGAGGGCAGGGACGTGACCGGCGAGGACGTCTACGCGCTGTACTTCCACGGCCCCGCCTACCGGGTGGTGGCGGCGGCGCACGCCGAGGACGACACCGCGGTGGCGAGGATGACCGACCCCCTCCCGGACGGCCACGCGCCCGCCGGGGCCCCGCTCTCCGGCCTGCCCCGGCACGTGGAGCTGTGCTTCCAGGCGGCCGGGCTGCTCGAGGCCGGACGGCACGCGCGGATGGCGCTGCCCGCCCGGGTCCGCTCCTCGCGGGTTCTCCTCACGGACGCGGAGGGGCCTGTGCACGCCGTGGCCCGTGAGGCAGGGGACGGCGTCTACGACTGCGTCGTCGTCGACGGCCGCGGCCGGGTCCTCGTGCACGTCGACGGCTACGAGACCGTGCCGCTCCCGACGGCCGTGCCCGACGACGTCGTCGCGCCGCTCGCCGACGCGTTCGGCGGCTCCGCGGTGCGGGCCTGACCGTGACGACGACGCCGATCACCCGGCTGGCCGTCCTCGAACGGGGCGAGCCTGCGGTGCGTGTGCTCACGGCGGTCGGGAACCTCGACGCCGACGGCGGCGGGAGCCCCATCACCCGGGTCCTCGTGCTCACCGAGCCGAGGGACCGGGCCTGGTACGCCCGCGAGGCGGACGAGACCGTCCAGGTGCCGGCTCCCCCGGTGCCACGACCGCGGACGACGTGGTCGCCACCCTCCAGGAGGCGCGCGTCGACGCGGTGTGGGTCGGGCGGGTGCCCGGCCACGACCAGGTCTCCCTCGTCACCGCCTGCGAGAGCGCGGGCCTGGCCCTGATCGGCCCGGGCTCGGCGACGGTCCGGCGCCTGGCCGACCGCGAGGGCCTGGCCACCGCCGTCGCCGAGGCCGGACTCCGGCTGCTCGACCCTGCGACGGACCTCACCGGCCACCGGCTGCTCGAGGTCGACATCGTCGCCGACAGCGTCGGGACGGTCTGGGCGATGGGTCCGCGCGAGGTCACCGTGCGGCGCGGCGAGCAGCTCGTCTTCGCCGAGACCCCGGCCCCCGGAGTGCCGACGAGCACCGTCGAGGCCCTCGCGGACGGGGCCCGGCGTCTCGCACGGGTCGTCCGCTACCGGGGGGCGGGTGTCGTCCGGTACGCCCTCGACCCGGACGGCTCGACGGCGGGGGTCGTCGGCGTCGACACCCTGGCCCGGGCGGACCACGCCCTGCTCGAGGAGACGACCGGCTCCAGCCTGCTCGGGCTGCGCATCCGGCTGGCCCGCGGTGACGTGCTCGTCCGCGAGGAGCCCGCGGCCGACGGCCACGCCGTGGAGGCGCGCATCCTCGCCCACGACCCGGAGCGGGCCTTCGCGCCGAGCGGCGGCGACCCTCCAGCTGCTGTCCCTCCCGGTCGGCACCGGGGTCCGGGTGGACGCCGACCTCCACGACGGCGACGTCGTCGACGCGGTCACCGACCCCCTCGTCGCCACCGTCACGGCGTGGGGCCACGGACGCGCCGAGGCCCTGACCCGGATGCGGCGGGCACTGCAGCGCACCATCGTCGTCCTCAGCGGCGGTGGGTCCAACCGGTGCGGACTGCTCCGCCTGCTCACGCGCCCCGAGCTCGTCGCCGGAGCCGTCCGGGTGGGCTGGTACGAGGACCTGCTGGCGTCCGGAGAGGCCGTCCCCGACCCCGACCCGCTGGCGGTCGTCGTCGCCGCCGTCGAGGCCTACGAGGCGGACCTCTCACTGGTCAGGACGGCGTTCTTCGCGAGCGCCGAGCGGGGCCGCCCCGAGCCCCCCGAGGCAGTGGGCACCCGGGTCCAGCTGTCCTACCGCGGCGCCGACTACCGGCTGCGGGTCGACCGCACCGGGCCCGAGCGCTACCGGGTCCACGACGGTGTGAGCGTCGACGCCCGGGTCGAGCGCCTCGGGGCCTTCCAGCGACAGGTGACCTGCGGCGGGCACCGCCGCCGGGTCGTCGCCAACGAGATCTCGGGCGCCTTCCGGCTCGAGATCGACGGGGTGGCCCACACCGTCACCCGGGTCGACGGCCTCGTCGTGCGGGCGGGGTGGCCCGCCCTGGTCGCGCAGGTCCTCGTCGCGCAGGGCGACGAGGTCCGCACCGGCGACCCGGTCGCCGTGCTCGAGTCGATGAAGATGGTCACGACGGTGTCCGCACCGTTCGACGGCGTCGTGACGCAGGTGCCGGTCGTCGCCAACTCGCAGGTGGAGCACGGGGCCCCGCTGATGCGCATCCGCGCGTCCGGCGAGCTGGCCGCCGCCGCCGACCTGGCCTCGACGGAGCGGGCGGTCGGCGAGCTCGATCTCTCCGTCCTCGCCGTCCCCGGCTCCGCGGGCCACGAGCCGCGGTGCGAGCAGGTGTATGCGGACCTCGTCCCCTACCTGCTCGGCTACGACCGCGACCCCGCGGAGGTGCGGGCCCTGGTCCGGGAGCAGAAGTCGCTGGCGAGCAGCCGGCCACCGGACGACCCTCAGCTCGCCTCGTGCGAGGACGACCTGCTCGACCTGTTCGCCGACATCGCCTCGCTCTACCGACCCCGCACCGAGGCCGAGGAGCTCGGGGAGGACCCCGAGCAGCTGATCGGCAACACCATGGAGTACTTCCTGGCCTTCCTGCGGTGGCTGGACGCCGACCGCGCCGGCCTGCCCCCGGGCTACCGCGTCCGGCTCGAGAGCGCGCTCGCCCGTTACGGCGTCCACGGCCTGGTCCGTACCCGTGCCCTCGAGACGGCGTTGCTGTGGATGTTCCGCTCGTTCTCCCGGGTGCCCGACCTGGCCCCGGTCGTCGCGACCGTCCTCGAGCGGCGCCTCCTGCACGCGGACCGGCTGCGCGGCGACGCCGGGCCCGAGCTGCGCCGCCGCCTGCGGCGGCTCACCCACGCCTGCGCCGGCCGGCAGCAGGTGGTCGCCGACCTCGCGCGCGACGTCGAGTTCCACTACTTCGACGGCCCCGTCCTCGACGCCGTCGTCGCCGACGTCCAGGCCGAGATGACGGGCCACCTGGCGGCCCTGCGCGCCGACGCCCACCGCGCCGACCGCGCCGACCGCATCGACCGGCTCGTGTGGTGCCCCCAGCCGCTGCGCGGGTCGTTGCTGCGCGCCTGGCTCGACGCCGCCCCCGACCCCGCGCTCGCGGCCTACCGGGAGTGCGTGCTGGAGGTCTACGCCCGCCGCTTCTACCGCATCCGCGGGCTGCACGGCCTCGACCACGACACCGTCGACGGCACCCAGCTGGCCTTCGCCGACTACGAGCACGAGGGAGTCGGCGTCCACCTCGTCGTCGCCTACCTGCCGGTGGAGGACCTCGCCCGCCTCTCCCGGGCCGTCGCCACCCACCTCGCGTCGACGCCCTCCGACCGCGAGGTCGTCGTCGACGTCGTCCTATGGCGACGCGGCGAGCGCCCCGAGGTCGAGGACCTCGCGGAGGAAGCGGCCGGTTGGCTCGCCGCCTCCCACTTCGGGCGCCCGCTGCACCGGCTCGACCTCACCATCACGAGCATCGAGGACGACCAGGTCGGAGCCCTGCGGACCCAGCACCTGACGTTCCGCCAGGGCCCGGACGGCGGCGGCTTCGTCGAGGACCTCCTCTACCGCAACCTGCACCCGATGCTCGGCAAGCGCCTCGACCTGTGGCGGCTCTCGAACTTCGCCCTCGAGCGGCTGCCCTCCCCCGAGGACGTCTACCTCTTCCACGGCCGGGCCCACGACAACCCCCGGGACCACCGCCTGTTCGCGCTGGCCGAGGTCCGCGACCTCGTGGGCGTGCGCGACGAGGAGACCGGCCGGGTCACCTACCCGCGGTTGGGACGGATGGGCCTGCAGGCCCTCGCGGCCATGCGCAGCGCGCTCGCGACCTACCCGCCGCGGGAGCGCCCGGCGGCGAACCGGCTGGTGCTGTGGATCCGGCCGACGTGGCGCATCCCGCACGCCGAGCTGCCGGCCCTGGCCGCCCAGTACGAGCCGCTGGCCCGGGGTGCCGGGCTCGAGAAGCTGGTGCTCCACATCCAGGTGCCGGACGTCGACGCACAGGGTCGCCCGACGCTGGCGGACCGGGTCGTCTACGTCGAGGGCATCGACCGTTCCGGCACCTCGATCCGGGTCGGCGACCCCGGGCCCGACCCGGTACGACCCCTCACCCGCTACGCCCAGAAGCTGCTCGTCGCTCGACGCTTCGGCACCCCCTACCCCTACGAGGTCGTCCAGATGCTGGCGCCCGCCGAGGACGGTGCCTCGACGTTCCCGCGGGGCTCGTGGGTCGAGCTCGACCTCGACGAGGACGGCGAGACCCTCGTCCCGGTCGACCGACCTCCCGCAGAGAACTCCGCCCACCTGGTCGTCGGGTTGCTGACGTCGTTCACCGACGTCGTGCCCGAGGGGATGACCCGCGTGGCGCTGCTGTCGGACCCCACCCAGGGCCTCGGCAACCTGGCCGAGCCGGAGTGCCGGCGGGTCAACGCGGCCCTGGCCCTCGCGGCCGCCCAGCGGCTGCCCGTCGAGTGGTACGCCGTGTCCTCGGGCGCGCTCATCGCCATGGAGTCCGGCACCGAGAACATGGACTGGATCGCGCTGACCCTGCGCCGGCTCATCGAGTTCACCCAGGCCGGGGGGGAGGTCAACGTCGTCGTCACCGGGATCAACGTCGGTGGCCAGCCGTACTGGAACGCCGAGGCGACGATGCTCATGCACACGCGCGGCATCCTCGTCATGACGCCGGCCAGCGCCATGGTCCTCACCGGGAAGCAGGCCCTCGACTTCTCCGGGGCCATCTCCGCCGAGGACAACTTCGGGATCGGCGGCTACGACCGGGTCATGGGACCCAACGGCCAGGCCCAGTACTGGGCCCCGAGCTTCCAGGAGGCCTGCGCGCTGCTCCTGCGGCACTACGACTACACCTACGTCGTCCCCGGGGAGCGCTTCCCGCGCCGGCGGCCGACGAGCGACCCGGTGGACCGCGACGTCCGCAGCGCCCCCCACGACGATCAGCCGGGGACGAGGTTCACCACGGTCGGCGAGGTGTTCGACACCGCCACCAACCCCGACCGCAAGCAGCCCTTCGACATGCGCTCGGTCATGCGGGCGGTCACCGACCGCGACTGCGTGCCCCTCGAGCGGTGGCGCGACTGGCTGCACGCCGACACCTCGATCGCCTGGGACGCGACGATCGGCGGCATCCCGGTGTGCCTGCTCGGGCTCGAGTCCCGCACGGTGCCCCGCCTGGGGTTCGTGCCCGCCGACGGGCCGCCGTCCTGGACGTCGGGGACGCTGTTCCCCCAGTCCTCGCGGAAGACCGCCCGCGTCATCAACGCCACGAGCGGCAACCGCCCCCTCGTCGTGCTCGCCAACCTCTCGGGCTTCGACGGGTCCCCGGAGTCGATGCGGCACTGGCAGCTCGAGTACGGCGCCGAGATCGGCCGCGCCGTGACGAACTTCGACGGGCCCATCGTCTTCGTCGTCGTCTCCCGCTACCACGGCGGCGCCTTCGTCGTCTTCTCCAAGGCGCTCACCGGGTCGATGGAGATCGCGGCGGTCGAGGGCTCCTACGCCTCGGTCATCGGGGGCGCCCCCGCGGCGGCCACGGTGTTCGCGCGGGAGGTGAGGCAGCGCACCGAGAACGACCCGCGGGTCCTGCAGGCGCGCGCCGACCTCGAGGCGGCCACCGGCGTCCAGGCCGCGCAGCGCCGCTCGGTGCTCGCGTCGGTGACCGCGGCGGTCCGCTCGCAGAAGCTCGGCGAGGTGGCCGACGAGTTCGACGCCGTCCACACCATCGAGCGGGCCCGCAGGGTCGGCTCGGTCGACGAGATCATCGCCGCGGCCGACCTGCGGCCGTGGGTGGTGGCGGCCCTCGAACGCGGGATGGAGCGGTTCAGCCCGGCGGACTGACGGGCCCGCCCGGCCCCTGCGCCGGTCCGGCAGGCCCGACCGGGCCGGGGTCGGCGAGCCAGCTGTGGACCGGCCGGGCCGCGGCGAGCGCCACCCCGCCGCCGAGCGCCACCGGTGGCTCCTGCGGCGCGGCGTACGCGACGGTGAGGAGGAAGCGACCCTCGCGCCGCCACCAGCCGTGGAGGACCGGCCCCTGCTCGGCCCGGACGGTGAGGGATCCCCAGCCATCGGCCCGCACGCCGTCGCCCACCGTCACCGGCACGCTGCGGGTGTCGGCCCGCAGCCCGACCCGGAGCACCTTGAGGGCGGCCTCCTTGGCCGACCACAGCAGGTTGGCGGCCGCCTGCCACCCGTCCTCGCCGTCGGCGGCGCGCCGGGCGCGGACCCAGGCGGCCTCGGCAGGGGTCAGGAAGTCGCTGACGAAGCCCTCGCTGCGGGGCTCGACGAGCTCGAGGTCGACGCCCAGCGTGCCCGGGCCGGTGCCGACCGGCCCGACGAGCCCCACCGCGTGCCCGGCCCGGTCGGTGAGCGAGACGTCGACCCCCGCGGGCCCGCCGTCGACCTCGACGTACGGCGCCCCCGTCAGGTGGTTGAGCAGCTCGATCCGGGCCAGGTCGGCGGCCCCGGCGGCGGGGAGCCCGAGCGCCGTGGCCACGGCCTGCTTGCCGGTCCACCGCCGCAGCAGGAACTCGGTGCGCCGCTTCGGGAAGCGCAGCGACGCCAGGCGGGTGCGCTCCCGCACGGACAGCCACTCGACCCCGCCGGCGACGCCACCCTCGGCGCAGGCGAGCCACCGCGTCGGGTCCGCGCCCGCGTCCGCCACCGGCCCACCCGTCAGCCGAAGCGGTCGGTGCGGCGGTTCATGTCCCGGTGCTCGGCGGCGAGCGCCTGCTCGGGCGTCGGCGCCAGCCCACCGAGCCGGGCCGGCTGCCAGCGGGCGTCGGATCCGGTGAGCTCGGGGTAGGCGGCCTGCTGGGCGTCGAGCTGGGCCTGCATCGCCGACTTGAGCCGGGCGGTGGCCGCGGCGACGTCCTCGTGGCGCTCGACGTACAGGGGCTCGCCGACCGTGATGTGGATCGGGATGTTCGCGCGGCCCAGCTGCTTCGGCAGGTCCTTGGTCCACACCCGGTGGCCGCCCCAGATGGTCGTCGGCAGGATCGGGACGCCCGCCACCTGCGCCATCTTCACCGCGCCCGGCTTGAACTCCTTGAGCTCGAACGACTTCGACATCGTCGCCTCGGGGAAGACCCCGACGATCTCGCCGGCCCGCAGCGCCCGCACGGCGTCGGAGAACGCCTGACCGCCACGGTGCCGGTCGACCGGGATGTGGTGCATCCCGCGCATGAGCGGCCCGGCCACCGGGTGGCGGAAGATCGACTGCTTGGCCATGAACCGCACGTAGCGCCGGTGCGGGCGCGCGGGGAGACCCGCGTAGGTGAAGTCGAGGTACGAGGTGTGGTTGATCGCCATGACCGCCCCACCCTCGCGGGGGACGTTCTCCTCGCCGAGGACGGTGAACCGGCTCCCCTGCGCGAAGAACAGCGCGCGCGCCACCCCGATGACCGAGCGGTACAGCGGCTCCATGGGCTCACCCTAGGGCAGCGGACGGGCTCCGGAGGACTCGGAACCGACGTGAGGACGACGCCGCAGGTCTGTGACAATGTGCCGCATGACCGAGCACCCCTCCGCACCCCGCGCTGCCTCCATCCCGGACCGGCCGTCCCTGGACGGCCTGGAGGAGAAGTGGGGCGCGGTATGGCAGGAGCAGGCCACCTACGCCTTCGACCGGGAGGCCGCCCTCGCCGGCGAGCGCCGGCAGGTGTTCTCGATCGACACCCCCCCGCCCACGGCGAGCGGGTCGCTGCACATGGGGCACGTCTTCAGCTACACCCACACCGACTGCATGGCCCGCTACAAGCGGATGGCCGGGTTCAACGTCTTCTACCCGATCGGCTGGGACGACAACGGCCTGCCCACGGAGAAGCGGGTGCAGAACTACTACGGGGTGCGCGGTGACGCCTCGCTGCCGCACGACCCCGACTTCGAGCCGCCGTTCCGGGGCGACGCCACGAGCACCAGGGCGGCCGACGAGCTGCCGATCTCCCGGCAGAACTTCATCGACCTCTGCGACGAGCTCACGGTCAAGGACGAGGAGGCGTTCGAGTCGCTCTTCCGCCGCCTCGGGCACAGCTACGACTGGTCGATCGGCTACCGCACCATCGACGACCACTCCCGGGCCACCTCCCAGCAGGCGTTCCTCCGCAACGTCCACCGCGGCGAGGCCTACCAGGCCGAGGCCCCCGGCCTGTGGGACGTCACGTTCCAGACCGCGGTCGCGCAGGCCGAGCTTGAGGCGCGCGACTACCCGGGGCACTACCACCGGATCGCCTTCCACGGCCCCGACGGACCGGTGCACATCGAGACCACCCGCCCGGAGCTCATCCCGAGCTGCGTCGCCCTCATCGCCCACCCCGACGACGAGCGGTACCAACCCCTGTTCGGCCGCACCGTGCGCACCCCGCTGTTCGACGTCGAGGTGCCGGTCCTGGCCCACCCGGCCGCCGAGATGGACAAGGGTGCCGGCATCGCGATGTGCTGTACCTTCGGCGACCTCACCGACGTCCTGTGGTGGCGCGAGCTGCGGCTGCCGACGCGCTCCCTGATCACCCGGAGCGGGCGCCTGCAGGCCGAGGTCCCCGAGTGGCTCGAGCACCTGCCCGGCAAGCGGCTGTACGAGGACGAGGTCGGCGAGAAGACCGCGTTCGGCGCCCGTCAGGCCGTCGTCGCCGCGCTCCGGGAGTCGGGGGACCTCGAGGGGGAGCCGACGCCCACCCAGCGCAAGGCCAACTTCTACGAGCGGGGCGAGAAGCCCCTGGAGATCGTCACCACCCGGCAGTGGTACATCCGCAACGGCGGCCGCGAGGCCGACCTCAACGCCGCGCTCGTCGCCCGCGGCGAGGAGATCGACTTCCACCCGCCGTTCATGCGCAGCAGGTACGCCAACTGGGTGCAGGGGCTCAACGGCGACTGGCTCGTCTCCCGCCAGCGGTTCTTCGGCGTGCCCATCCCCGTCTGGTACCCGGTGGGCGAGGACGGCGAGCCCGACCACGACCACCCGATCCTCCCCGACGAGTCCGAGCTGCCCGTCGACCCGGCCGCGAACCCGCCGACGGGCTACACCGAGGACCAGCGCGGTGTGCCCGGCGGGTTCGTCGGCGACCCCGACATCCTCGACACCTGGGCGACGTCCTCGCTGAGCCCGCAGATCGCGGGTGGGTGGCGGGGCGCCGACGGTTCCGGCTCCGACCCGCTCTTCGAGAAGGTCTTCCCGATGGACCTGCGCCCGCAGGGTCACGACATCATCCGCACCTGGCTGTTCTCCACGGTCGTCCGGGCCCACTTCGAGCACGGCACCGTGCCGTGGACCGACGCCGCCATCTCGGGCTGGATCCTCGACCCCGACCGCAAGAAGATGAGCAAGTCCCGCGGCAACGTCGTGACGCCCGAGGACCTCCTGCGGGAGCACTCCGCGGACGCCGTGCGGTACTGGTCGGCGAGCGGCCGCCTCGGCACCGACGCGTCCTACGACGTCGCCCAGATCAAGGTCGGGCGGCGGCTGGCCATCAAGGTCCTCAACGCCAGCAGGTTCGCGCTGTCCTTCGGGGACGTCTGGCCCCCCGGTTCCGGGCCGGAGGGGTGGGACGGGACCGGGAGCGATGACCTGGGCGCCCAGGTCACCGACCCCCTCGACCTCTCCGTGCTGGCGGCGCTGCGCGACGTGGTCCAGAGGGCGACCGCGGGCTTCGAGGCCTGGGACCACACGCGCGCCCTCGAGGCCACCGAGTCGTTCTTCTGGAGCTTCTGCGACGACTACCTCGAGCTCGTCAAGGACCGCGCCTACGGCTCCCGGGGTGACCAGGCCGCGGCGTCGGCCCGGGCGACCCTGCGCCTGGCCCTCGACGTCGTCCTGCGCCTGTTCGCGCCGATGCTGCCGTACGTCACCGAGGAGGTGTGGTCGTGGACCCACGAGGGGTCGGTGCACCGTGCGTCCTGGCCGGTCGTCGACGAGCTGCCCGGCGGCGGTGACCCCTCCGTCCTCGCCGCCGTCGCCGCCGCCCTCGCCGTGGTCCGCAAGGCCAAGTCGGAGGCGAAGGTCGGGATGCGTGCGGAGGTGCCCACGGTCACCCTCGTGGGCCCCACCGCGGTGCTGGCCCACGTGCGCACCGGCGAGGCCGACCTGCGCGCCGCAGGCCGGCTCACCGGGACCCTGGACCTCGCCGAGGGCGAGGAGGTCGCCGCCCGCGACGTCGAGCTCGTGCCGGTGGCCAAGCCGGCCCGCTGACCCGCCGCCACCCGCTGCTCCCACTCCGGTTCAGCGCGGGGTGACGACGATGGTCGCCGGGATGTCGACGCTCACCAGCACCGTCCCGAGCTCGGGAACGTCCTCGACGCCCTCCATCGACACGGTGCACGCCAGCGCGCCCGGCTGGGCCACCGACCGGCCCTTGGTCCCGCCCCAGTCGTCGTCGAACGCGGCGACGAGGGACCCGTCGTCGATGCTGCGGAGCTCGATGTGCGCGGTGCCCCACGCGAGCGGGACGAGGGTGGCGCCGCTCGCCAGGTCGTGGCCCGGGGAGAACTGGGCGCTGCGGTCGACCGCGGTGATCTCGTAGCTCGACCCGTCCTCGCAGGTGACCGTGGCCGTGCTCGTGTTGCGGTTGACGGGGTCGGCGGACGCGGTGGGCGCCAGGGCGCCGAGCGCCCCGAGGGCCAGGGCCGCGGCGGTGCCGGAGACGGCGAGGCGAGTGGTGCGGGACATGATGACCTCCTGGTCGTCGGGGGTGGCCGGTCGCGCCTCGGTGCGCGCCCCGCCGGTACGTCCCCCACGGTCCCCGCGCCCGGTACCGGGGCGCATCGTGGCCACCGCCTGGCCCCACCCCCGTGGCAGCACCGAGGCGCCGGGACCCGCACCGGTCCTATCCTCGGGCCATGCGCTGGCCTCGCCTGGTGACGCTGGCGGCCACCGGGCTGCTGGTGGCCCTGGTCGCGGGGGAGGTCGTCCTCACCGTGCGGTACCGGGCTCAGCCGGACCAGTCGCTCGGCGGCGTCCTGCTCCTCGTCGGCGCCTTCGCCGTGGTCGGCGGGGTCGCCGTCGCCGTGGGGCTCGTCGTGAACCACCACGCCCCCGACAACTGGGTCGGCCCGGTCCTCGCCGCCCTGGGCGTCGAGGCCGCGCTCTTCGGCGCGGTGTCGGTCCCGCCGCCGGTGGACCCCTCGCCACGGCTCACCGCCTTCCTCGACGGGTCGTGGATGTGGTTCTACGTCCCGGTGGGCCTGCTGCTGGCCGTGTTCCCGGACGGGCGGCCCGCCGGTCGGGCCGGCCGGGCCGTCGTCGTCGGGCTGCCGCTCGTCGCCCTCACCTTCCAGGTCCTCGCCGCCCTCGGTGGCGACCTCGCCGGCGTGGTGGCCGTGCCGCTGCTCCTCGGCTTCCTCGGGCTCCTCGTGGCCGCCGCGGTGTCCCTCGTCCAGCGGTACCGACGGGGTGACCGCACCCTGCGGGCGCAGGTCCGGTGGCTCATGCTCGTCGGCTGGGGGCTGCCGCTCACGCTCCTGCTCGCCTGGCTCACCTACTTCGTGGTCGGCGGGTCCGACGTCGTCGTCACCGTGGCCTTCGCCGTCCTCTACGCGGCTCTGCCCCTCGCCACCGGGGTGGCCGTGCTCCGCCATCGGCTCTACGACGTCGACGACGCACTGGTGGCGACGATCGCCTATGCCGGGATGGCGGCCCTGCTTCTCCTCGCGTTCCTCGCCGTCTCGACCGTCTCCGGCCTCGTGGTGGGCCGCTCCTCCTCGGTCGTCGCCGTGCTCGTGACCGCCGTGGTGGCCTTCGCCCTCGGCACCGTTCGCGGTCGGGTGGAGTCGGCCGTCGCCCGGGCGGTCTTCCCCGCCCGCGAGCGGGCCCTGCGGGGGGTCGCCGACCTCGTGGAGCGGGTGCGGGACGGTCGCGCGGCGCCGGAGGAGGTGCTCGGCGTGCTCCGCACCACGCTGCGGGACCCGGGGCTCACGGTGACCTGGCCGGGGGGGCCGGGCCACGACGCCGGTGGCACCCCGGCGACCCTGGGCGGCGTCGTCGTGGCCCACCTGCACCCCGGAAGGACCGCCACCCGTGAGCCGGCGCGGGAGGTGGCCGACGCCGCGGCCCTCCTCCTCGAGCTGGTCCGCCTGCGGGCCGACCTCTCGAGGGCGCTGTCGGAGGTCGAGGGCAGTCGGGAGCGGCTGCTCGTCGCCGGCTACGAGGAGCGGCGCCGGCTCGAGCGCGACCTCCACGACGGCGCCCAGCAGCGGCTGGTCTCCCTCGGCGTCCAGCTGCGGCTGCTCCAGCGCTCCCTCGGCCCCGACCGCGCCGAGGTCTCCGGCGAGCTCGACGCGGCCGTCGCCCAGGTCTCCACCACGGTCGCCGAGCTGCGCCAGCTGGCGCACGGCATCCGGCCGAGCAGTCTCGACGACGGGTTGCGGTCGGCACTGGCGCACCTGTCGCAGTCGACGCCCGTCCCCCTGCGGCTCGACGTCGACGAGGCCGTGGACGGCTCCCCCGGGACGCCCCTGCCGGACGCCGTCGCGACGACCGCGTACTTCGTCATCGCCGAGGCCGTGACGAACGCGGTGCGGTACGCGGGGGCGGCCGGCATCGTGGTGCGCCTGCGCCGAGACGGGGACGAGGTGGTCCTTCGCGTCTCCGACGACGGTCGCGGCGGCGCGCGGGTGCTCCCCGGTGCGGGCCTCGCGGGGTTGGCGGACCGGGTGGGGGCGGCCGGTGGCCGGATGGCCCTGACCAGCCCGGAGGGGTCCGGCACGGTGCTCGAGGCGAGGCTGCCGTGCGGGTCGTGATCGGCGAGGACTCCGCACTCTTCCGTGAGGGCGTGGCCGCGCTGCTCACCTCCAGCGGCTACGAGGTGCTCGGCACCGCCGGGGACGCCACGACCCTGGTCGAGCTCGTCGACGCCACCGTCCCCGACCTCGCGGTCATCGACATCCGGATGCCGCCGGACCGCACCGACGACGGGGCCCGGGCCGCCGCGCTCATCCGGGCCAGGCACCCGGGCCTGCCCGTCCTGCTGCTCTCCGCCCACGTCGAGACGCGGCACTCGCTCGCCCTCGTCGCGCAGGGGGCGTTCGGGTACCTGCTCAAGGACCGGGTGCTGGACGTCGAGGACTTCCTCGCCACGATCGAGCGGGTGGCCGCCGGTGGCTCGGCGCTCGACCCCGAGGTGGTCGGCCGGCTCGTCGCCGCCCGCTCGGAGTCGGCCCTGGCCGCACTCACCCCGCGAGAGCTCGAGGTCCTCCGGCTGATGGCCGAGGGCCGCACCAACCTCGGGATCAGCCGCCGGCTGTGGCTGACCGAGCGCACCGTCGAGACCCACGTCAGCAGCATCCTCGCCAAGCTCGACCTCGTGCCGGACGACGACGGCCACCGCCGGGTGCTCGCCGTGCTCGCCTACCTGGAGGCCCACGGCACCCGGGAGTGAGCGCTCAGGCGGGGGCGGCGCCGGGCGCGGTGACGTAGGCCCGGTCGCGAACGGTGCGCAGGCCGGTGGGGCGCACCGCCATCCACGGCACGTCCCAGCCGCTGAGCCGCATCCTCCGCTCGACGACGGTGTCGCGGCGCAGGTGGCTGACCCGTCCGGTGCCCGGGTCGTAGACGCCCAGCGTGCCCTCGCCGTCGCCGGGCAGGACGAGGACGACGTGGCGCGGGGCGACGGCGTTGCCGAGGTAGAGCAGGGCCGGCTCCCCGTCGGCGACGACGGCGACGAGGCCGTCGAAGTCCTCGCGCAGCCCGGTGGCCGACTCGTGGCGCCACAGGTCGACGGTGTAGCGGGTGCCCAGCCGGGCCGCCCCGAACTCGAGCTCGGCCTTCGCGCCCCACGGCGGGGTGCCGAGGGCGCGCGGCCAGGGGGCGTTGAGTCGGCGGCCGCCCGCGAACAGGCTGTTGGTGCGGTGCATGACGACCCGCTCGTACGCCGCGAAGCGCTCGGCGGCGTCCGCGCCACCCGGCGTGCCGGGCGGCTGCGGCCGCCCGGTGCGGACCCACGACGCGAAGGCGGGGTCCACGAGCATCCGCGCCACGGTGAGGCACGCCGAGCCGCACGTGACCGGTGACTGCTGCACCGGACCGGTGTCGCCGGCCCGCAGCCGGAAGGTCGTCGTCACGCCCCAATCGTTACCACCGACGGGCGCTGGCGCCAGCACCGGTCTGCTTGGATGTGGCGGTGTCCTCCCGCGTGCCCGCCCGCGCCCCCTCGCGCGGCCGCATCCTCCTGGTGGCCACCGCCGCGGTCGTGGGCGTGGTCCTCGTGTGGGCGGCGGCGGCACCCCGGCCGGTGCGCGGGCTCCCGGGTCTGCAGGGGGGTGCCGAGACCGTGGTCAGCCCGCCGGACGAGGGCGTGGTCAACCACCCGCTGGCGGTGCTCGGCTGGGAGATCAGCTACAGCCCGGCCTGGGTCGACGACCGGCTCGCCGACGTGCTCGGCTGGGTGCTCGTGCTGGTGCTCGCCGCGGCCGCGACGCTGCTGGCCGTGGTGCTCGTCCGCGCGCTGCTGCGGGCCTGGCGGGCCCGCCGACTGCCGCCCGAGGAGGACACCGGCACCGCCGACGTCGTCCCCGCCGCCGTGCTCGCCGACCAGTCCGAGCGGCTCGCCGCCCTCGGCTCGGGCACGCCGCGCGAGGGCATCATCGCGGCCTGGGCCCGGCTCGAGGCGAGCATCGCCATCGCCGGCGTCCCGCTCATGCGGTCGCGCACGTCCACCGAGGTCGTGCTCGCCACCCTCCGCAGCCACGACGTCCCCGCCGACACCCTCGAGGAGCTGGCCGCGCTGTTCCGGGAGGCCCGCTACAGCCCGCACGACCTCGGCGAGTCCGACCGGCGTCGCGCCGAGGAGGCGCACCGACGCGTCGACGCCGCCCTCGAGCGCCAGCTGGGGCTGGCCGACACCCCGGAGCCCGCCGGTGGGTGAGCGACGGCGCCGCCTGCTGCTCGGCGCCGGGGCGGCACTCGTCGTCGTGCTCGCCGTCGTGCGTGGGCCGGTGGTGCTGGCCGCCGCGGGTGCGGTGGTGCTCGCCGTCGCCGCCTACCGCCTGCTCGAGGCCACCCGCCCCGACCGGCCCGACTGGGCCTGGGGGGAGCGGCCCCACGCGGCCGTCGACTACGAGGGCCGGATGGGCGCGCTCGCGGCCCTGCTCGACCCCGACGGCCGCGACACCGACAGCCCGGCCCGGCTGCAGCGGTGGTTCCGGCAGGTCGCCGGTGGCCATCGCACGGCACCGCCCCCCGGCACCCCGCTCGCCGACTACCTCGCGGGGCCGCCCCGCCGACTCACGGTGCCCGAGGTGGACCAGCTCCTCGCCGAGCTCGACCGCCCCTGACGGGGCCGACCCCCGACCCACCCCGACCCGGAGGAGACCGATGGACCTGGAGACCACCCGCGAGACGGCGGCGGAGGTGCTCGACGCCGTCGACTCCGTCGTCGTCGGCAAGCGCAGCGCCACCGAGATCGTGCTCGCCGGCATCCTCGCCGGTGGCCACGTCCTCATGGAGGACTTCCCGGGGCTGGGCAAGACCCTGGCCGCCCGGACCTTCGCCCAGGCGCTGGGGTTGGACTTCGCCCGCGCCCAGTTCACCCCGGACCTGCTGCCCGCGGACCTCACCGGCTCCTTCATCTACGACCAGGGCAGCGCCCGGTTCGAGTTCCGCCAGGGCCCGGTGTTCACCGGCCTCCTGCTCGCCGACGAGATCAACCGCACCCCGCCGAAGACCCAGTCGGCCCTCCTCGAGGCGATGCAGGAGCGGCAGGTCACCGTCGAGGGCCAGACCTTCCGGCTCCCGCGGCCCTTCCACGTGCTGGCGACCGCGAACCCGGTCGAGTACGAGGGCACCTACCCGCTGCCCGAGGCCCAGCTCGACCGGTTCCTCGTGCGGGTCGCCTTCGGGTACCCGAGCCCGCTCGAGGAGTGGGAGGTGCTGCGCCGCCGGATGTCGCGCCGCCGCGAGGAGCAGGAGGTGGCCCGGGTCGTCGACGCCGACGGCCTGATGGCGATGCAGGACTCCATCGAGGACGTCGCCGTGGCCCCCGAGGTCGGCCGGTACTGCGTCGACCTCGTGGCCGCGACCCGGGAGCACGAGCAGGTCCTGCTCGGCGCCTCGCCGCGCGGGTCGCTCGCGCTGCTCCTCGTCGGGCGGGCCTACGCCGCCATCCGCGGCCGCGACTTCCTGGCTCCCGACGACGTCAAGGCGGTGGCGTCCTCGGTGCTCGAGCACCGGGTCGTCGTGCGCCCCGAGCTGTGGATGAGCGAAGTCACCTCAGCCTCGGTCGTCTCCGACCTGCTCCGCACCGTGCCGGCCCCCCGGACGGTGGCGACCGGCCCGTGAGCGGGGCCTGGCAGCCGACCCCGTCGCTCACCCGTGCGGTGGTCGTGGGCGTCGCCGCCGCCGTCGTCGCCGCGGTGTCGGGTCGTGGTGGCCTCGCCGTCGTGGCCGCCCCGCTCCTCGCGGCCACGGTGTGGGCGGCGCTGACCCGGCCCACCCGCCGGCCACGGGTCTCCGCCCGCACCCCCACGCCGGTGGCGGCCGTCGGGGCGCGGCTGTCGTGGCAGGTCGACGTCGACGCCGTGCCCGGGCTGCGCGACCTGGTCGCCATCCTGCCCTCGGACGACGGCGTCACCACCTCGCCCTCGCACGGCCACGTCGCCGCCGCGGCGGGGGGAGCCGCCCACGTCGCGGTCGCCGTCGACGGGGTGCTCGAGCGGTGGGGTCTCCGGCGACTGGGGCCGGCCCAGGTGGCCGCGTACGGCGACCTCGCCGCATGGGTGTGGCAGCCGGAGGAGACGCTCACCGCCGACGTGGCCGCGCTCCCGCAGCCGGACGTGTTCTCGTCGAGCGCCCCGCTCCCCCACCCCGTCGGCCTCGTCGGCAGCCACCGCTCGACCCGGCCCGGCGAGGGCAGCGAGCTCGCGGACATCCGGCCGTTCCAGACCGGGGACCGCCTGCGCCGCATCCACTGGCCGGTCTCGCTGCGCACCGGTTCCCTCCACGTCACGACCACCTACGCCGACCACGACACCGAGGTCCGGCTCCTCCTCGACGCCTCGTCCGACGTCCGGGGGCCGCACGACCCGTCCGGCCGGGCCCGCGGCAGCGTCGACCTCGCCGTCGCCGTGGCGGGGGCGCTCGCCGCGCACTACCTGCGGGCCGGCGACCGCGTGGGGCTCAGCGTGCACGGGGCGACGGCCCGCGAGGTGCCCGCCATCGGGGGCCGGCAGCAGCTGGGTCGGCTGCTCGCCGCGCTCGCCCTCACCGAGCCGGGCGCCGGGACGGTGCGACGGGTGCGGTCGCTGCGCGCCCGCCTCGCCCGGACCCTGCGCCCCGGTGCCGTCGTCGTCGTCCTCTCCCCCGTGCTCGAGCGCGACGTGCTCGGGCACGCCATCCACCTGGCTCGGACCGGGCACCACGTCATCGTCATCGACACCCTGCCCGAGGCGCTGCTCGACCGCGACCCGCCCGCCGAGCTGCTCGCCGCCCTCGCCCCCAAGCTGCGCGCGGACACGGCCCGGGTCGCCTGGCGGATGCGCCTCGCGGAGCGGGCCGTCGAGCAGGCCCGCTGCGAGGCCGCCGGCGTGCCCGTCGTCCGCTGGGTGGGCCCGGGCTCGCTCGACGCGGTGCTGCGGGCGCTCGGCCGCCGCAGCCGGACCGGCACGGCGGTGGTCCGGTGACCCTCGCGACCCGGTGGCGGCGCCTGGCCCTGGCCGTGGTGGTGACGGCCGACGTGCTCATCACCCTCGTCGTCGCGGTGAGCAGCCCGGACATCCTCCTCGTCGTCGTGCCGCTGCTCCTCGTCCTCACCGTCCGGGGTGCGTTCGTGCCCGAGGGCTGGGCCCCGCACGGGCTCGTCCTCGCCCAGGTCGGGTCGTACGCGATGGCCGTCGACGTCACCCGCACCGGGGTCGACTGGGCGACCGCCGTCCTCGTGGCCCTCGCCGTCCTCGCGACCCACCTCGCCCTGACGCTGCTGGCGGCCTGGCCGCCGCGGGCGGGCCTGCCCCGGGACACGGCCAACCGGACGGTGACCGCGTTCGCGGCGCTGGGGTCGGTGGCGGTCGTCGCCGGGATCGTGGGTGGCCTGGCGAGCGGGACGCCGGTGGAGTGGGCGGCGTGGCTGGTGCCGGCGGCGGTCGTGGGACTCGCGGCCCTGCTCTGGGTGCTGCGCGGCGTCGTCCAGCCCGGGCTGCGTCGCCGCCGCTGACGGCGCGGCCGCCCGTGGCCCCCGGTGTGGCGGGGCCGAGCCGGCGGGTCAGGCGGAGCGCTTGCGCGGGGTGCGCTTGCGACCGGTGTCGGAGTCGTGCCGCACGATCGTCGGGTTGACGTTCTTGAGCACGACGTCGCGGGTGACGACGCACCTTGGCGATCTCGTCGTCGCTCGGCACGTCGAACATCACCGGGAGGAGGACCTCCTCCATGATCGCGCGCAGGCCACGCGCGCCGGTGCCACGGGCCAGGGCCTGCTCGGCGACCGCCTCGATGGCGTCGTCGGTGAACTCGAGGTCGACACCGTCGATCTCGAACATCTTGCGGTACTGCTTGACCAGGGCGTTGCGGGGCTCGGTGAGGATCTGCACGAGGGCCGCGGTGTCGAGCGGGCTGACCGTGGTGATGACGGGCAGGCGCCCGATGAACTCGGGGATGAGCCCGAACTTCATCAGGTCCTCGGGCATGACCTCGACGATGGACTGGGCGAGGTCCTTCGGGGTGTGCAGCTCGGAGCCGAAGCCCAGCCCCTTCTTGCCGTTGCGGGACTCGATCAGCTTCTCGAGACCGGCGAAGGCGCCACCGACGATGAACAGCACGTTCGTCGTGTCGATCTGGATGAACTCCTGGTGCGGGTGCTTGCGCCCGCCCTGGGGCGGCACCGAGGCCGTGGTGCCCTCGAGGATCTTGAGCAGCGCCTGCTGGACGCCCTCGCCGGAGACGTCGCGGGTGATCGACGGGTTCTCGCTCTTGCGGGCGATCTTGTCGACCTCGTCGATGTAGATGATGCCCGTCTCGGCCTTCTTGACGTCGTAGTCGGCGGCCTGGATCAGCTTGAGCAGGATGTTCTCGACGTCCTCGCCGACGTACCCGGCCTCGGTGAGCGCGGTGGCGTCGGCGATGGCGAACGGCACGTTGAGCATCTTCGCGAGCGTCTGCGCGAGGTAGGTCTTGCCGCACCCGGTGGGCCCGATGAGCAGGATGTTGGACTTGGCGATGTCGACGTGCTCGGGGTCGCGCTTGCCCGCCGTCGACTCGCCGGCCTGGATCCGCTTGTAGTGGTTGTAGACCGCGACCGACAGGGCCTTCTTCGCGACGTCCTGGCCGATGACGTACTGCTCGAGGAAGTCGAAGATCTCGCGGGGCTTCGGCAGCTCGTCGAAGCCGAGCTCACCGGACTCGGCGAGCTCCTCCTCGATGATCTCGTTGCACAGGTCGATGCACTCGTCGCAGATGTACACGCCGGGGCCTGCGATGAGCTTCTTGACCTGCTTCTGCGACTTGCCGCAGAAGGAGCACTTCAGCAGGTCGCTGGTCTCTCCCACGCGTGCCACGGGTGCACCCTTCCCTCGGCTGGGACAACGGCCCCGACGCTACCTGCCGCCGGGTCCGGCCGCATCCATTCAAGCCCGCCCGGGCGCGGCGAGTCGCGTCTGTCCGCTGTCAGCGCAACGAGCGGCCGGAGCGCGGTCGGTGACGTGGTCGCCGGCCCCGGCACGACGACGCCGCCCGTTCGCGGGAACGGGCGGCACCGTCGGTCCCGGCGGGTGGAACGGTCAGGCCGAGGCCTTGCGCGAGGCGAGCACCTCGTCGATGAGCCCGTACTCGCGGGCCCCCTCGGCGGAGAGGATCTTGTCGCGCTCGATGTCCTTGCGGACCTCCTCGAGCGAGCGACTGCTGTGCTTGGCGATCGTCTCCTCGAGCCACTCGCGCATCCGGATGATCTCGTTGGCGTGGATCTCGAGGTCGGACGCCATCCCACCGGTGCCCTCGATGGCCGGCTGGTGGATGAGCACGCGCGCGTTCGGCAGCGCGAAGCGCTTGCCCGGGGCCCCCGCGCCGAGGAGCACCGCCGCGGCGGAGGCGGCCTGCCCGATGCAGTAGGTCTGCACGTCGGGGCGGACGTACTGCATCGTGTCGTAGATCGCCGTCATCGCCGTGAACGAGCCACCCGGGCTGTTGATGTACATGAGGATGTCGCGGTCGGGGTCCTGCGACTCCAGCACGATCAGCTGGGCGATGACGTCGTCGGCGGAGGCGTCGTCGACCTGGACGCCGAGGAAGATGATCCGGTCCTCGAAGAGCTTGGTGTACGGGTCGAGCCGCTTCATGCCGTAGGAGGTGCGCTCCTCGAACTGCGGCATGATGTAGCGGCTGCGCGGGGCGGGCTGGTGCAGCCGGCCGGTGATGTCTGCGTTCATGTCTCTCTCTCGCGTCGTCGGGGCCGGGTCAGCCTGCGGTGACCGGGTTGTCGCTGTGACGACCGGCCATGTCCGCCTTCGTGATGACGTGGTCGACGAAGCCGTACTCCTTGGCCTCGGTGGCCGTGAACCAGCGGTCGCGGTCGGAGTCCTTCTCGATCTGATCCTCCGTCTGCCCGGTGTGCTCGGCGATGAGCCCGGCCATCTGCTTCTTGATGTGGATCAGCTGCTCGGCCTGGATCTTGATGTCGGACGCGGTGCCGCCGATGCCGCCGGAGGGCTGGTGCATCATCACCCGCGCGTGCGGGGTGGCGTAGCGCTTGCCCGGCGTGCCGGCCGAGAGCAGGAACTGGCCCATCGAGGCGGCCATCCCCATGGCCACGGTCGCGACGTCGTTGGGGACCCACTGCATCGTGTCGAAGATCGCCATGCCCGCGGTGACCGAGCCGCCCGGGCTGTTGATGTAGAGCCAGATGTCCTTCTCGGGGTCCTCGGCCGCGAGGAGCAGCATCTGGGCGCAGATGACGTTCGCGTTGTCGTCGCGGACGTCGGACCCGAGGAAGATGATCCGCTCCTTGAGAAGCCGGTTGTAGATGTTGTCGTCGAGGCCGGCCTTCTGGCCCTCGCCCGCGGCGACGATCTCGCTGCTGGTCACGCCGTGTCGCTCCTGCCGTGTCGGGGGTGCTGCTGTCAGTGACCCTAACGCCCGCGCCGGGGCGGCAACTCCCGGCCCCGGGCCGTGTTCGCCGTGAGCACAACGGCGCCCCGTGGGCCGGGAGGACCCGGCCCACGGGGCGCCGGAGCAGCTCAGGCCAGGGCCTTGGCCTTGAGGGCGTCGAACTCCGACTGCGTGATCGCGCCGCTGTCGAGGAGCGACTTGGCGCTGGCGATCTGGTCGGCGGCACTGGAGGTGCCGGCGACCTCCTTGATGTAGGAGTTCGTCGCGGCCTGCTGCTGCTGCGCGGCGGCCATCTGCCGCTCCGCCATGCTCCGGCCCCGTGCGATGAGGTAGATCAGGGCCCCCAGCCAGGGCAGGAAGACCAGGAGGACCACCCAGCCGGCCTTGCCCCACCCGCTGAGCGTCCTGTCGCTGAACAGGTCGAAGACGCAGCGGAACCACACGATGACCGCGGTGATCCAGACGAAGATCCAGAAGCTCCAGAGGAGGAAGTCCCAGAACGAGTTGGGGTTGTCCATGCTCGCCCGCCTTTCCGCGGTGGCGTCGGTACCGACCGAGCGACGCGCGGGCCGCAGACCCGGTGTCGTCGACACACGGGTCGGGGGCTCTCGCCTCGGGCGGGCCGCACCCGGGCACGGGTCCGGCGGCTTCATGGTGGCACCGCGGCGGCGGGAGAGGCTCACCCCGACAGGGTGATTCCCGTTCGGGCTCGCGGCCGTCAGCCGATCGGCGAGCCCTCGTGCGGCGGCCGCGGGGCGGCGGCGGCGCGGGTGGGCTCGCGCACCGACGGGACCGAGGCCAGGGCGAGCAGGGCCAGCGCTCCCACCACGAGCAGCGCGTGGAGCACCCCCACGTGGTCGCCGAGGTAGCCCAGCAGCGGCGGGCCGGCGATGAAGGCGGCGTACCCGATCGTCGCGACGACCGACATCCGCGCCGCCGCCCGGGCCGGGTCGTCGGCGGACGCGCTCATGCCGACGGGGAACCCGAGCGCCGCGCCGACGCCCCACACCGCGGCGCCGGCGAAGGCGAGCTCGGGCCCGGCGAACACGACGAGCACGGCCCCCACCACCGCGAGGGCGAAGCTGACCCTCAGCACCGGGATCCGGCCGTACCGGTCGAGCAGGCCCGTGCCGACCACGCGGCCGACGGTCATGAAGGTGAGGAAGGTGGCGAAGCCGAGCACTCCGGCCCACTCCGGCAGGTCGTGGCCGTCGACGAACGCGACGGCGAGCCAGTCGTTCGCGGTGCCCTCGGTGAAGGCCGCCGCGAGGACGACGACGCCGATGAGCAGCGTGCGCGGCTCGAGCCACGCCGAGCGGGGAGCCCGGCGCGCCGGCTGCGCCCCGGGCACCTCCTCGTCGGCGTCGGCCTCCACCCCCCGGGGCAGGAACCGCGGCAGCGCCCAGAACGCGAGCGCGGCACCGACGACGCCGGCCCCGGCGAAGTGCACGGTGAGGGGCACCCGGGCCCACGACATCAGCGCCCCGACGAGGGCGGCGGCGACCGTGCCACCGCTGAAGGCCGCGTGGAAGTGGGGCATCACGGAGCGGCCCCACCCCCGCTCCACGGTGGCACCCTCGAGGTTCATCGCCACGTCCCAGACGCCGATGCCGAGCCCGGTGAGGTACAGCCCGACGGCCACGAGCAGGCGGGAGCCCTGGGCGTCGACGACCACCCCGACCCCGACGACGCCGACGATCGCCACGACCGCGCCCCCGGCGACGGTGCGCGCCGCACCGAGCCGGTCGGTGACCCGCCCCGCGAGGGGCAGCCCGGTGACCGACCCCAGGCTCGCCGCCAGGAGGGTGGTGCCCAGCTCGCCCGGCGTCAGGTCGAGCGCGGCCTTGGTGTCGGCGATCCGGGAGGCCCACGAGGCGAAGACGACCCCGGCGAGGGCGAAGACGCCGAAGACCGCCAGCCGGGCACGAGCCACCTGCTCGCGGGGCAGGGTGGTGGCACGGGTCATGGCAACGCTCACGATGGTCCTCGGCAGGGGCTGGTGCTGATCGTACGGTGGTGTCGAATCGATTCGATCGAATCGATTCGATATCATCACACCCGTGGTCGAGAAGGGTCAAGCCAGGGCGGGTGGGCGGGCCACGCTCCGCGACGTCGCGGACCGGGCGGGGGTCTCGACGTCCACGGCCTCCCTCGTCTTCAGCGGCCGGGGACCGGTCGCGGGCGCCACCGCCGACCGGGTCCGGGCGGCGGCGCGGGAGCTCGAGTACAGCGGCCCGGACCCGCTCGCGTCGTCGCTGCGGCGGGGGCGCGTCGGCACCGTCGCCGTGGTCGTCGAGGGCCCCCTGGGGATGGCCTTCCGCGACCCGTTCGCGCTGGCGGTGCTCGACGGGCTCTCCGCAGAGCTCGACGGCCTGGGCCGCTCGATGCTCCTCGTGGCGCAGTCGCCCACGGACCCCCGCCGCGCGGTCGAGCAGCTCGCGAGGCAGCCGGTGGAGGCCGTGGTCTTCCCCCTGTGCGGCATGAGCGAGAACCCCCTCGTCGAGCACCTCGCCGCCCGCGGTGTCGCGATGGTCGGCAGCGGCGCCCCCCAGGGCCCGCGGGTCCACCACGTCCGCACCGACGAGGTGGCCGCGATGGCGCTCACCGCCCGGCACGTCGTCGACCTCGGCCACACCCGGGTCGCCCACCTGACGATGCACCTGGCGCCCGGGGCGACGCTGCGCCGCGTCGGGCCGAAGGACGTGGCCTCCGCCGCGTACCCCGACGCCGCCGGCCGGCTGCGGGGCTTCCTCGACGTCGCCGGGCCGCGGGCCGAGGCCGTGCAGGCCCCGGAGCTGAGCGTGGGGGCGGGCGAGCAGGCGGCCCGCGTGCTCCTCGACGTGCCACCGGCGCGGCGGCCCACCGCCGTGGTCGCGCAGGCCGACCTGCTGGCCGCGGGGGCGGTCCGTGCGGCGGAGTCGCTCGGGCTGCGCGTGCCCGGGGACGTCTCGGTGACCGGGTTCGACGGCGTCGACCTGCCGTGGCTGGACCACACCCTCACCACGGTGCTCCAGCCCGGGGTGGCCAAGGGGCACGCCCTCGGAGGGCTGGTCCGCCGGGCCCTCGCCGGCGAGGCCGTCGAGGATGAGCCGTTCCCCGTCTCGCTGCGCATCGGTACGACGACCGCCGCTCCGCGACCCGGCTGATCCTCCGCCCGTGGGGCCCGAAGCGCGGCGGAGGCCGCGCCCCGGGTTCGGGACGCGGCCTCAGTGGTCGTGGTCGGGCTCAGGCCTTCTCGGCGGGCTCCGCCTCGGCGTCGGCGGTCTCCTCGGCGGCGGCCACCACGACGTCGGCCTCCGCCTGCGCAGCCTCCTCGGCGGCGACGGCGGCGGCCTGCTCCGTGGCGGCCTCGTCGGCGTCCGGCACGAGCGCGTCCAGGTCGACCTCCGCACCGGCGGTGTCGGTGACCTTCGCCTCGTCGAGGACGGCGGCGAGCGCCTTCCGGCGGGCCACCTCCTGCACCATCGCGGGCACCTGGCCCTGCTGGTCCAGCGCCTGGGCGAACTGGTTCGGGTCCATCCCGTACTGCTGCGCGCTCATCACGAGGTACTCGATGAGCTCGGGCTGCTCGACCTGCACCTCGAGCTTCTCGGCGATCGCGTCGAGGAGGAACTGCGCCCGCAGCGCCTTGCGCGTGCTCTCCTCGACCTCGGCGCGGTGCTCGTCGTCCTCGAGTCGGTTCTCGCCCTCGAGGTGGCTGTGGACCTCGGCGGCGACGACGCCCTCGGGCACGGCGATCTCCACCGTGTCGAGCAGCTTCTCGAGGAGGCGGTCGCGGGCCTGGACCCCCTGCTCGTAGCGCTTGGCCTGCTCGGCCTGGGTGACCAGGTCGGCCCGCAGCTCGTCGAAGGTGTCGAACTCCGAGGCCAGCTGCGCGAACTCGTCGTCGAGCTCGGGGAGCTCGCGGACCTTGACCGACTGGACGGTGACGGTGCAGTCGGCCACCTGGCCCTCGCGGTCGCCACCGGCCAGCGGCGCGGTGAACTCCCGGGTCTCGCCGGCGGCCATGCCGACGAGCGCCTCGTCCATGCCCTCGAGCATGTTGCCCGACCCGACCTCGTAGGAGACGCCGGAGACGGAGTCGACGGCCTCGCCGTCGATCTCGGCGGACAGGTCGATGGAGACGTGGTCGCCCTCCTCGGCCGGGCGGTCCACACCCACGAGGGTGCCGAAGCGCTCGCGGAGCGCGGTGAGCCGCTCCTCGACGTCGTCGTCGGTGACCTCCACGGTGTCGACCTCGACGGCGATCCCCTCGAGCTCGGGCAGCTCGATGTCGGGGCGCACGTCGGTCTCGACGGTGAACTCGAGGTCCTGGCCGTCCTCGAGCGGCACGGCGGTGACGTCGACGTCGGGCTGGCCGATCGCGCGCACGTCCTCGGCCTCGACCGCCTCGGCGTAGAACTTGGGCAGCGCCTCGTTCACGGCCTCCTGGACGACCGCGCCGCGGCCGATCCGCTGGTCGATGATCCGGTTCGGCACCTTGCCGCGGCGGAACCCCGGGACCTGGATCTGCGAGCCGATCGACTTGTAGGCCTGGTCGAGCATCGGCTTGAGCTCCTCGAACGGGACCTCGACGATCAGCTTGACCCGGGTCGGGCTCAGGGTCTCGACGGCACTCTTCACTTCGGGCACTCCACGCGGGGGTCGGGGGCTACGGACGTCCGGGGCCGGTCTCGCCGGCCGGCTCCGGGGCGCGCGAGAGCGCGGCACCCGGTGTCGGACCAAACACCCATGCTAGCGCCCGGCCGCCGGCCGGCCGAATCCGCCGCTGCCGGGCCGGGCACGAGACCTACCGCGGGGGCCGACGGGCCGGTAGCGTCCCCCCGGACGTGCCCGGACAAGGGGCACGCGACCTGCGTGAAGGGGATCTCGATGACACACGTCAGCACGGCCGTGCGCCGTCTCGCCGGCGCCGGGGCGGCCGCGGCCGTCGTGGCCGCCTCGCTCACCGGCGGGGTCGCCTCCGTCGCGGCGGCACCCACCACCGCCGGCTGGTCCACCGCCGCGGTCGACTGCGTGCCGGGCGCGGTGGCGCTCGGCGGCAGCGCCGCCCGGGTGGCCGAGGGGGCCAGCGCGAAGGAGCCGAAGCTCTTCCCCGACAACGAGGCGAAGGCGTACGGACAGCTGCCCGACCTGCCGACGCTGGCAGCAGGCTCGGTCACGATCAAGACCGTCTTCCACGTCATCAGCGACGATGCCCCGACCCAGGCCGAACGCGCCCGGCTCGAGCAGATGATCACCGACCAGATGCAGGTGCTCAACGACTCGTACTCCGGCACGACCTCCGCGGACGCCGCCGACACCCCGTTCCGGTTCGACCTCGTCGACACCACGTGGACGGTGAGCCCGCAGTGGTACACGGTGACCCCCGGCAAGGGCGAGCGCGACATGAAGAAGGCGCTGCACGTCGGTGACTCCGAGACGCTCAACGTCTACGCGGCGAACATCGGGGGCGGCCTGCTCGGCTGGGCGTACTTCCCGAAGGACTACAACAACGGCCGCGACTACATCGACGGCGTCGTCATCCTCGACGAGTCGATGCCCGGCGGGGTGAACCCGGACGACCCGACGAAGGTCTGGAACTACGGCGAGGGCGACACCCTCACCCACGAGGTGGGTCACTGGCTGCTGCTCGACCACACGTTCTCCCGCGGCTGCAGCGCGGCCGGTGACTGGGTCGCCGACACGCCGAAGGAGGCCTACCCGCAGTTCGGCTGCCCGGACGCCCCGGACACCTGCGCGGCACCCGGGCTGGACCCCATCCACAACTTCATGGACTACACCTACGACGACTGCATGGACATGTTCACGCCGGGCCAGGCCGACCGGATGAGCGACGGCTGGCTCGCGTTCCGCGAGGGTGGCGACGGCGGGCAGGGCCAGCGGTAGCCACTGCCGTCCCGGGGGCCGGGCCTAGTCGAGGTTGGAGAACCGCTCGACCTTGGCCCGGTCCCCCGAGACGATGATGAGGTCGCCCTCGCGCGCCACCGAGTCGGGCACCGCGTAGGTGAAGTCCTGGCCGCGGGTCTTGATGCCGACGATGGTCACGCCGTGCTGCGAGCGCACCCCGGCCTCGGCGAGGGTCCTGCCGATGATGCTCCGGGGCGGGGTGGTCTTGACGATGGCGTAGCCGTCGTCGAACTCGATGTAGTCGATCATCTTCCCGCGCACCAGGTGGGCGACCCGGCGCCCCATGTCGTGCTCCGGCCGGACGACGTGGGGGACGCCCACCTGCTCGAGGATCTTGCCCTGCGACTCCGAGACGGCCTTGGCCCAGATGTTGCGCAGCCCCAGGGAGCGCAGCACGAAGGCGGTGAGCACGCTCGCCTCGAGGTCGTTGCCGATCCCGATGACGGCGCGGCCGAACTCCCCCACGGAGAGCTGGCGCATCGCCTCGAGGTCGGTGCTGTCGGCCTGGACGACGTGGGTGAGCCGGCCGGCGAGGTCCTGGACGCGCTTGGCGTCGCGCTCGATGCCCAGCACCTCGACGCCGTCGCGCTCGAGCTCGAGGGCCAGCGACTTGCCGAAGCGGCCGAGGCCCAGGACCACGACGCCGCCGGCGTCGGCGATGTTCTTAGCCAATGAGGGGGGCTCCTTCCGGGAGTGAGTAGCGGCGGGTGCGCTCGCGCAGGGCGAGAGCGGAGACGAGCGTGATCGGGCCCAGGCGCCCGACGAACATCAGCCCGACGAGGATCAGCTGGCCGGCCACCCCCATGTTGGGGGTGAGCCCGGTCGAGAGGCCCACGGTGGAGAAGGCCGAGGTCGCCTCGAACATCACGTCGGGGATCGCGAAGTCGGTGAGCTCGGTCAGCAGCATCGTCGACCCGACGACGGCGGCCACCCCGAGCAGCGCCACGGTGAGCGCCTGCCGGACGACCCGCGGCTCGATCCGGCGGTCGAAGGCGGTCACCTGCGGCTCGCCTCGCACCTCGGCGACGATGACGAAGAAGAGCAGGATGAACGTCGTCACCTTCAGGCCGCCGGCGGTGCCGGCCGACCCGCCGCCGACGAACATCAGCAGGATGGTCCCGAGCTGGGTCTCCTGGGTGACGTCGGCGTAGTCGAAGACGTTGAAGCCGGCGGTTCGGGGCATCACCGCGCCGAAGAACCCGGCGAGCACCTTGTGGGCCGGGCCGAGGGTGCCGATGGTGTCGGTGTTGCTCCACTCGCTGATGGTGACGAAGAGCGTGCCCCCCACGAGGAGGACGGCGGTCATCATCAGGGTCAGCCGGGTGTGCAGGCTCCAGCGCCGAGGCCGCGTGCGGCGGCTGAGCTCGAGGACCACCGGGAAGCCGAGTCCGCCGATGATCACGGCGACCGAGACGGGCAGGAGCACCCAGCCGTCGGTGAGGTAGCGGGTGAGGTTGTCGCCCCACAGCGAGAAGCCGGCGTTGTTGAAGGCCGAGACGGCGTGGAAGACCCCGAGCCAGACGGCCCGCCCCGGCGGTTGGCCGTCGGCGACGAAGCGGCCGGTGAGGAGGAGGGCGGTGGTCCCCTCGACGACGACGGTGATGAGCGCGACGCCCCGCAGCACGGCGCGCACGTCCCCGATGCCGACGCTCCTGGTCTCGGCGGCAGCCGTCAGCCGGGTCCGCAGGCCCAGCCGCCGGGAGACGAACAGGGCCAGCAGCGAGGCCAGCGTCATGATCCCGAAGCCGCCGACCTGGATCAGGGCGAGGATGACGACCTGCCCCTCGGTGCTCCAGTAGCGCTCGGTGTCCACGACGGTGAGCCCGGTGACGCACACGGCGCTGGTGGAGGTGAAGAGGGCGGTGAGCAGGTCGGTGCCGTGGCCGTCGGTCGTCGCGAACGGCAGGGCGAGCAGCGCGGTGCCGACCGCGACCGCGGCGGCGAAGGCGGCGACGACCACCTGCGCCGGATGGCGGAAGCGGCGCCTGCGCCCGCGAGGGCGCCTGGCCTCGACCGTCGTCACCGGCCCAGCATGGCACTCGCGCCGGGGGCGGATGCGGACCTCCGGGAGAGCGGGCGACGGGAATCGAACCCGCATGACCAGCTTGGAAGGCTGGGGCTCTGCCATTGAGCTACGCCCGCGCACCTCGTCGGCCGGGACCGCGAGGGCAGCGCTAGCCTATGGGGCGCACTCGCGGGAGCAGAAATCACCCGTGGGCGGCGGGGTATGGCGCAGGTTGGTAGCGCGTCCGCTTTGGGAGCGGAAGGCCGCCGGTTCAAATCCGGCTACCCCGACACGACGACGAGCCCGGCGACGCAGGAGCCGGGCTCGTGGCGTGGCGGGAGCCGGGTGCCGGGAGCGCGAGCCGGGGCCGCGACGAAGGAGCGGACCGGGCGAGCGCGGGTCCGGCTACCCCGACGACCCGCCGGCAGCCCGGCGCCGGCCACCACACCCCGGTTCGTCGACCCGGTACGGCTTGGCAACCCCCGCGATGACGACATTTCGGGGTGACCCCGAAATGCTGAGGCAGGTGGGGGTGGCGGTGGGGCGCGTCAGCGCAGGGTGCAGCGCAGCTCGGTGACGGTGCGGCCGGCGCGCAGGCCCTTGGCCTCGAAGCCGTCGTCGGGTCGCCAGGCGGGCCGCTCCCCCTCCACGACGTCCCAGCGGCCGTGGTGCGCCAGCTGCTCGCGGGTGTGCGCGGCGTAGGCCTGGATGTCCGTGGCGACGAGCAGCACCCCGCCGGGCTGCAGCCGGGAGGCCAGCAGCCCGAGGCTGTGCTGCTGCACGAAGCGCCGCTTGGCGTGCCGCTTCTTCGGCCACGGGTCGGGGAAGAACAGGTGCACGGCCGCGAGCGAGTGCACGGGCACCCGCTCGCCGAGCAGCGGCACCGCGTCGCCCGGGTGCACCCGCAGGTTGTCCACCCCTTCACCCTCGGCCGCGGCCAGCATCCGGGCCACTCCCGGGACGTGCACCTCGACGGCGACGACATCGGCCTCGGGGTGGGTCCGCGCGTAGGCGATGGCCGCGGCACCGTGCCCCGAGCCGATCTCGAGCACGACCGGGGCGCGCCGGCCGAAGACCTCCGCCCAGTCGAGCGGGCCGTCGGGAAGCGCACGGGTGGGCAGCAGGGTCGCCATCCGGTGGTCGGTCAGGGGGCTGTTGCGCCAGCGGGGGGTGAAGGTGCGCACGCCCTCGCGGGGCGCGTGGTCGAGCACCGGGCGGGTGGCCACGGCAGGTCCTCCGGGTTGGGGTCAGAGACGGCGCACGGCGAGTGCCGCGCGGTCGTCATCCTCCCCCGAACGGGCCGACTCGCACACATCGCGGGCCACGTCGCCCTCCCGCAGCACCGACAGGGTGGCGACGCCGAGCATCCGGTCGATGCCGTCGGTGAGCTCGCGGTCGCGGGCCTCGATGACGCCGTCGGAGTAGATGAGCAGCGCGTCGCCCGGGGCGAGGGCGCCGTGCTGCCGCGGGAACGAGACGTCCGGGACGACACCGAGCAGCGGACCCCGGCCGGCGTCGAGGACGGTCCATCGCCCGCGACCCGAGGTGAACAGCGCGGGCGACGGGTGCCCGGCGTTCGCGACCGAGTACTCGCCGGTCGTGAGGTCGATGTCGACGTGGACCGCGGTGGCGAACCCCTCGTCCCACCCCTGGCGCACGAGATAGCCGTTGGCGGCGCGGAGGAAGTCACCGGGGGGCACCGAGCCGAGGAGCCCGCCGAGCGCACCGGAGAGCAGCAGCGAACGGGTGCCGGCGCCGGTGCCCTTGCCGCTCACGTCGACGAGCGCGATCTCGAGCCGGTTGCCGGACGGGCCGAGGTGGACCACGACGAAGTCGCCGGAGAAGCGGTCGCCGTGCGCGGAGAGGATGCACGAGGTGGCGGACCACCCCTCGGGGAGCTCGGGGACCTGGCCCACCTGGGCGATCCGGTCGCGCAGCTCGGCGAACATCCGGTCGCCGCTCAGCCCGCGCGTGCCGACGAGCGCGCGGGAGCGGGAGACCACACCCGACAGCCCCATGACCATGAGGAGGGAGAGCACGACGCCGATCGCCCGTTCGGGCGTCAGGTCGGAGTCGGGGATCCAGAAGGCCACGGCGAGCCCCGCGGCGAGGCACACGACGACGAGCTGGCGCGGCCGGAGCAGGATCCCGGCGACGACGACGACCGGGAAGAACAGCGCGACGGGGACGATCTCGGGGTGGGTCACCACACCGATCCCCACGAGGGCCACGACCACGAGCAGGCCGGCCGTGACGGCGCGCTCGACATCCAGACCGGCGAAGCGGTTGGTGAACACCCGCCGCCGGGGTCCCGGGCCCTGCTCCACGAGGTCGCCGGGACTGTCGGTGTCGATGGCCAAGGTCACCCCCTGGGCGTGGTAGGGCCGCGGCACACAGTAGTGCTCGGCGCACCCGGCCGCCACAGGTCGGCGGGGGGCCTCGCCGACCGGGCGACGTCGCCGCGGGAGGGCGGCATCCCCGCAGGTCGCGGAGGCGGACGGAGGGCCCCGGCTCAGGGCAGCGGTGGCAGCGTGCCGTCCTGCTCGTAGGCGCTCACCATCGCCAGCCGGCGCGCGTGCCGCTCGTCCTCGCTGAACGGGGTGGCGAGGAAGGTCCGCAGCATCGAGCGCGCGTGCTCGGTCGTGCCCATCCTGGCGCCGATGGAGATGACCTGGGCGTCGTTGTGCTCCCGCGCCAGCCGGGCCAGCTCGTCGTCGTAGCAGAGCGCCGCCCTGATGCCCGCCACCTTGTTGGCCGCCATCTGCTCCCCGTTGCCGGACCCCCCGAGGACGACACCGAAGGAGCCCGGGTCGGCCGCGACCGCCTCGGCCGCCCTCAGGCAGAACACCGGGTAGTCGTCCTGCGCGTCGTACGCGTGCGGTCCGTGGTTGGTCACCTCGTGCCCTTCCTCCTCGAGGAACGCGACGAGGTCGACCAGCAGCTCGTAGGCGGCGTGGTCGCCACCGATGTGGACGCGGGCCATGGGTCTCCTCCGGGTCGGGTGGCCGGTCGCAGCGCGGCGGAGCCGTGCCGTCGGGTCTCCGCCGCGTGGGCGGGAGGCACCAGCCATCGTGCCACCAGGCGGACCACGACACCGCCGGGCGGGTGCACCGGTGTCGCCCCGGACGGGCCGTGCCGGTCGGACCGCGCGTTCGGGGAGCACCCGGGGTGCGTGCCAAGATGGCCTGACGCCCATCGCGGGCGAGCCCCCACCCAGTACCCACGCGAGGAGTATCCGTGCCCGGCACGAACCTGACCCGCGAGGAGGCCGCGACCCGGTCCGCCCTCGTCGAGGTCGACCGCCACGACGTCGAGCTCGACGTCACGCGCAGCGAGCAGACCTTCGCGACGACGAGCACCATCCACTTCACGTGCGCGCACCCGGGCGCGGAGACCTTCCTCGACTTCGTCGGTGAGAGCGTGGAGGCGATCACCGTCAACGGCACCGAGCTCGACCCGGCCACGCACTTCGCCGACTCCCGGGTGCGCCTCGCCGGCCTCGCGACCGAGAACGTCGTCACGGTGCGCGCCACCGGACGCTTCACCAACACCGGGGAGGGCCTGCACCGGTTCGTCGACCCGGTCGACGACGAGGTGTACCTGTACACCCAGTTCGAGGTGCCGGACAGCCGGCGGATGTTCCCGGTGTTCGAGCAACCCGACCTCAAGGCCCGCTTCACGTTCACGGTCACCGCGCCGGCCCACTGGCAGGTCGTCTCGAACAGCCCGACCCCGGAGCCGGAGCCGGCCGCGGACGGCACTGCCACCTGGCGGTTCGCGCCGACCCCGCGCATCTCCAGCTACATCACCGCACTCGTCGCCGGCCCGTACGAGGTCGTCCGTGACTCGGTGACCTCCAGGGCCGGCGAGGTGCCGCTGGGGCTGTTCTGCCGTCGGAGCCTGCGGCCCTACCTCGACGCCGAGAACCTCGTCGACCTCACCAAGCGTGGCTTCGCCTTCTTCGAGGAGGAGTTCGACTGCGCGTACCCCTTCGAGAAGTACGACCAGCTGTTCACCCCGGAGTACAACATGGGCGCGATGGAGAACGCGGGCTGCGTCACCATCAACGAGATGTACGTGTTCCGCTCCCGCGTCACCGAGGCGATCGTGGAGCGCCGGGCGCTGACCGTGCTCCACGAGCTGGCCCACATGTGGTTCGGCAACCTCGTGACGATGAGGTGGTGGAACGACCTCTGGCTCAACGAGTCCTTCGCCGAGTGGGCCTCCACGACCGCGCAGGCCGAGGCCACCGAGTGGACCGACGCGTGGACGACGTTCGGCACCTACGAGAAGGACTGGGCCTACACCCAGGACGAGCTGAGCACCACCCACCCGATCGTCGCGGAGATCCGCGACCTCGAGGACGTCGAGGTCAACTTCGACGGCATCACCTACGCCAAGGGCGCCTCGGTGCTCAAGCAGCTCGTCGCCTACGTCGGGCGCGAGCCGTTCCGCGACGGGCTGCGCGCCTACTTCGCGACACACGCGTGGGGCAACACGACGCTCGACGACCTGCTCACCGAGCTCGAGGCCACCTCGGGTCGCGACCTGCGCACCTGGTCCACGTACTGGCTCGAGACGTCGGGAGCCAACGTGCTGCGGCCCCTCGTCGAGGTCGACGACCGTGGCCGCATCACCAGCGCGACGATCGAGCAGACCCGCGGGACGCTGCGCCCCCACCGGTTGGCCGTCGGCCTGTACGAGGTGCGCGACGAGGCGCTGGTGCGCATCGACCGCCTCGAGCTCGACGTGTCCGGGGAGCGCACCGACGTGCCCGAGCTCGTCGGCCGCCAGCAGCCCGACCTGCTGCTCGTCAACGACGACGACCTCACCTACGCCAAGCTGCGCCTCGACGAGCGCTCGCTGGCGACGGCGCTCGTGCACGCCCGCGGATTCGAGCACTCGCTCCCGCGCGCCCTCGTCCTCGCCTCGGCCTGGGACATGATGCGCGAGGCCGAGATGTCGGCCCGCTCGTTCGCCGACCTCGTGCTCGGCGTGCTGCCGGGCGAGCGCGACTCCACCCTGCTGCGCACCCTGCTCTCGCACCTGCAGGTCGCAGTGTTCCGCTTCACCGACCCGGCCACCCGTGAGGACACCCGGCGGGAGGCGCGCCGGCGACTGTGGGAGACGGCGTGCGCCGCCGAGCCCGGCAGCGACGCCCAGCTCCAGCTGGTCACGGCGTGGGCGACCTTCACCACCGTCGACGACGACACCGCGCCGGTGCGCGCGCTGCTGGAGGGCACCGAGGTGCTCGACGGGCTACGGGTCGACTTCGAGCTGCGCTGGACCCTCCTCACCGCGCTGGCCGCGGCCGGGGACGCCGGGGCCGACGAGATCGACGCCGAGCGCCGCCGCGAGGACACCGCCACCGGCCGCGAGCGGGCCGCGCGGGCGCGGGCCGCCCGGCCCACCGCCGAGGCCAAGGCCGAGGCGTGGGCGGCCGCCGTCGAGGAGGACACCCTGCCCAACTCCGTCGTCGAGGCGCTGGCAGCGGGCTTCACCCGCTCGGGGACCCCGGCCGAGGTGCTCGCCCCGTACGTCGAGCGGTACCACGAGGCCCTGCTTCCCCTCTCCCGCAGCCGCTCCCACGCGCTCGTCGAGGCCATCGTCCTCGGCTTCTACCCCCGTTCCCTCGCCGACCGCCGCCTCGCCGACGCCACCCAGGCCTGGCTCGACGAGCACCCGGAGGCGCCGGCGGCGCTGCGTCGCCTCGTGCAGGAGAACCGCGACCCGGTGGTCCGGGGGCTGGCCGCCCAGGAGCGTGATGCCCGTGGCTGAGACGCTCTCGACCGCCGACCTGGCCGGCCTCTCCCCCGCGCTCGTCATGGACTTCGTCGCGGACGCCCAGAGCTGGCTGCTCAAGCAGGGTGTGCTCATCGTCGTCACGATCGTCCTGGCGTTCGTGGCGCGCTGGGCGCTGCACCGCATCATCGACCGAGCCGTCGACACGATGTCGGCCCGCTCGACGCAGCGGTCGTCGGAGAAGGACGCCAGGGGCAACATCCTCGCGACCACCACCGGGCTGTCGGCCGAGCGCCAGCGCGCCCGGGTGCAGACGGTCGGCTCGCTGCTGCGCAGCGTCTCGACCTTCGTCATCGGAGCCGTCGCGGGCCTGACCGTCATGGACCTGATCGGCCTCCCCCTGGGTCCGCTGCTGGCGTCCGCCGGCGTCGCGGGTGTCGCCATCGGCTTCGGGGCGCAGAGCCTGGTCAAGGACTTCCTCTCCGGCGTCTTCATGATCTTCGAGGACCAGTACGGGGTCGGTGACGTGGTGGACACCGGCGAGGCCATCGGCACCATCGAGGAGGTCACCCTGCGGATCACCCGCCTGCGCGACTTCGACGGCGTCGTCTGGTACGTCCGCAACGGCGAGATCATCCGGATCGGCAACCGGTCGCAGGGCAACGGCGCGGCGTGGGTCGACATGCCGGTCTCCTACCAGGAGGACATCCAGAAGGTCCTCGGCATCGTCCAGGAGGTGTGCGAGGCCTTCGCCGCCGACCCCGAGTGGGAGCCGCTGCTCATCGAGTCGCCGACCGTGCTCGGTGTCGACTCGATCACCGGGCAGACGGTCACGGTCAAGGTGCTGGCCAAGACCCTCGCCGGCGAGAACTTCGGCGTGCAGCGCGAGCTGCGGGCGCGGATCAAGGCGGCGTTCGACGCCAACGACATCCAGGGCCCGCCGCTCCCTCCGCTGCAGGGTGCGGCCCCGTGAGCCTCTACGACGAGGTCGGCGGCGCCCCCACCTTCGTGCGGCTGGTGCACGCGTTCTACGAGGGCGTGGCGCAGGACGCCGAGCTGCGGGCTCTCTACCCGGAGGAGGACCTCGCCCCCGCCGAGCGCCGGCTGCGGATGTTCCTCGAGCAGTACTTCGGCGGACCGACGACGTACAGCGCCGAGCGGGGCCACCCGCGGCTGCGGATGCGGCACGCGCCCTTCCCCGTGACCCTCGACATGCGCGACCGCTGGCTGCGGCACATGCTCGCGGCGCTCGACACCCTCGACCTGCCGGAGGCGCAGGCGGAGCAGATGCGCGACTACTTCCTGCGCGCCGCGCACATGATGGTCAACACCGCCGACGACCACGGGGCAACCCCGATCTGACCCGCACCGACGGCCGACCGCGATGCGGCGCGGGTTTCCCCCGGACCCGGTCGGTGGGGAAACATGGGGCCGGTGAACGATCCCACTCCCGCGACCGTGACCGAGCCCGGCACCAGCGTCCACGCCCCGGACTCCGCCGAGGCGCCGTGGTGGCGCGACGCCGTCATCTACCAGGTCTACCCGCGCTCCTTCGCCGACGCCGACGGTGACGGCATCGGCGACCTGCCCGGAGTCACCGCCCGGCTCCCGTACCTGCGCGACCTCGGCGTCGACGCCGTCTGGCTCAGCCCCTTCTACGTCTCGCCGATGAACGACGCCGGCTACGACGTCGCGGCCTACCGCGACGTCGACCCGCTCTTCGGCACCCTCGAGGACGCGGACACGATGATCGCCACCGCGCACGACCTCGGCCTCAAGGTGCTCGTCGACCTCGTGCCCAACCACACGAGCAGCGAGCACCGCTGGTTCCAGGAGGCGCTGGCCTCGCCCCCGGGCAGCCGGGCGCGCGACCGGTACATCTTCCGCGACGGCCTCGGCCCGGACGGCGAGCGTCCGCCGAACAACTGGCCCTCGGTGTTCGGCGGGCGCGGGTGGAGCCGGGTCACCGAGGCCGACGGCCGCCCCGGCCAGTGGTACCTCCACCTCTTCGACGTCACCCAGCCCGACCTGAACTGGGACAACGCCGACGTCCGCGAGGAGTTCCACTCGATCCTGCGCTTCTGGGTCGACAGGGGCGTCGACGGCTTCCGGGTCGACGTCGCCCACGGCCTGGTCAAGAAGCCGGACCTCCCCGACTGGCACGGCCCGGTGGGCCTCTACGACCGGGTCGAGGCCGACCACGGCCCCACCGGGGAGGGCCGCGAGGCCGACGACGAGCCCACGGGCGTCCTGGACCACAACGCCACCGGGGCCTCCCCGATGTGGGACCAGGAGGGCGTCCACGAGATCTACCGCGGCTGGCGCAAGGTGCTCGACGCCTACGGGGAGCCGGACCGCATCCTGTGCGCCGAGGCCTGGGTCAAGCCCCTGGACCGCCTCGTCCGCTACGTCCGACCGGACGAGATGCACCAGGCGTTCAACTTCGAGTTCCTCGACTGCCACTGGGACGCGGCCGAGCTGCGCCGGGTCGTCGAGGCCTCGCTGCGCACCAACGACGCCGTCGGGGCGCCGACGACGTGGGTGCTGTCCAACCACGACGTGGTGCGCCACGCCTCGCGCCTCGGGCTGGACCAGTCCCGGCCCCGGCCCAACGGCATCCGGGCCGACGACCCGCAGCCCGACGCCGCTCTCGGGCTGAAGCGGGCGCGCGCGGCCAGCGCGATGATGCTCGCCCTGCCGGGCGGGGCGTACGTGTACTACGGCGAGGAGCTGGGGCTGCCCGAGCACACGACGATGCCGGACCGCTACCGGCAGGACCCGACGTTCCACCGCACCCACCACGAGGTCACCGGCCGCGACGGCTGCCGCGTCCCGATGCCGTGGGCGAGGGAGGAGCCGAACCTCGGCTTCGGCCCCGGCGAGGACCCGTGGCTTCCCCAGCCCCAGGTCTACGGCGACCTGGCCGTCGACCAGCAGGCCGGCGTCGACGGCTCGACCCTCGAGCTCTACCGCACGCTGCTCGACTACCGCCGGCGGCACCGGTTCGGGCACGGCGGCCTCGCCTGGGACGAGCGCTGTGGCGACGACGTCATCGCCTTCCGCAACCTCTCGGGCGACGGTGCGCGCACCCTGCTCGTCGTGACGAACACCGGAGCCGACCCGGTGGAGCTTCCCGAGGGCGAGGTGATCGCCGCCTCCGGCCCGCTCACCGACGACGGCCGCGTCCCCCGGGACACCACGGCGTGGGTGCGGCTCCCGGTCGCGGCCGACTGACGTGCGGGCCGAGGACTTCCCGTACCTCGCCGGCCCCGCCCCGCTGGCCCTGGCGCACCGCGGCGGGGCCGGGTACGGGCCCAACGTCGGCCTCGAGAACACGATGGCCGCGTTCCGCCGCGCCGTCGGGCTGGGCTACCGCTACCTCGAGACCGACGTGCACGCCACGCGGGACGGGCACGTCGTGGCGTTCCACGACGCCGTGCTCGACCGGGCCACGGACGGCGCCGGAGCGATCGCGGACCTGCCGTGGCGGGAGGTGCGCCGGGCGAGGGTGGGAGGGAGCGAGGCGGTGCCCCTCCTCGCCGAGCTGTTCGAGGAGTGGCCGGACGTCCGGGTCAACATCGACGTCAAGGCCGACTCGGCCCTCGGGGCGACGCTGCGCGAGGTCGAGCGCCTCGGCGCCACCGACCGGGTCTGCCTCGGCTCGTTCTCGGAACGGCGGCTGCACGCGGCCCGCCGCGCCCTCGGGCCCGGCGTCGCCACGGCGGCGGGACAGGTGGGCACGGCGCTGCTCCGGTTCAGCCCAACGGCGCTCAGCCGGCTGCTGCACACCCCCGCACCGGTGCTGCAGATCCCCGCGCACCACCGCGTCGGCGGACGGACGATCACGCTCGTCACACCCGGGCTGGTCCGGCGGGCGCACGCACTCGGCAAGCACGTGCACGTGTGGTTCCACTCCTGGTCCCGTGAGGACGCCACCGAGATGCACCGCCTGCTCGACCTCGGCGTCGACGGCATCGTCGCCGACCACATCGACGTCCTGCGCGACGTGCTCACCGAGCGCGGTACCCCCCTGGATCCGCCCGCCCGGTCCTAGAGTGGCCGGGATGCCCGATGCCATCGCCCCCGCGCCGACAGGGGGCCCGCTCAGCCGGCCGTACCTCGAGGTGACGCTCGCCGTGCTGGCGCTGGTCACGATCGTGGCCTTCGAGTCGATGGCGGTCTCGACGGCGATGCCCAACGTGGCGCGCGACCTCGACGCGGTGCGGTCCTACGGCTTCGCCTTCTCGGTGATGCTCACCGCCCAGCTCCTCGGCATCGTCCTCGCCGGGGTGTGGACCGACCGTTCCGGCCCGCTGCCGGGCAGCCTCGTCGGCCAGGCGCTCATCGCCGTGGGTGCCGCCACCTGCGGGTTCGCGTCCGACCTCGGCGTCTTCCTCGTCGGCCGGGCGCTGACCGGGCTCGGCGGCGGGCTGCTCGTCGTCATGCTCTACGTCATCGCCGGGCGGGTGTACCCCGAGCCGCTGCGGCCCAGGCTCTTCACCTACATCTCCGCCGCCTGGGTGCTGCCCGCTCTCCTCGGACCGCCGCTGTCGGCGTGGGTCACCGAGACCTTCAGCTGGCGGTGGGTGTTCTGGGTCGTCGTCGTGCCCGTCGTCGTGACGGCCGCCGTGCTGCTCCACGCCCAGCGTCGGGTCGACATCGCACACCTTCGGGTGGCGGCGAGCGCCCGCGACCACGGCGCCCACGTCCGTGCCGCATGGGCCGGCGTGGGCATCGCGCTCGCGGCCGGTGCGCTCCAGCTCGGCACGCACGAGCTCGTCGTCGAGTGGTCGCCGAAGACCGTGCTCGCCGTCGCCGGGCTCCTCGCGCTCGCCGGGCTGGCGCCGGCGCTCCTGCCGAAGGGCACCGTGGTGATGGCCCGCGGGCTGCCCTCGGTGGTGCTCTCCCGGGCCCTGTTGTGCGCGGCGTTCTACGGCGGCATCACCTACGTGCCGCTCTTCCTCGTGGGCCAGCGCCACGCCAGCCTGCAGGTGGCCGGGTTCGCGCTGGCCGTCGGCGCCATCGGCTGGGCCGCCGGGGCCTGGTACCAGGGGCACGACCGGATGCACCTGCCCCGCCACCGCCTCATCGAGGTGGGCGCGGTGCTGCTCACCGCCGGCCTGGCCGCGCTGTCGCTCGTCGCGTGGCTGGACCTGCCCGGGTGGCTCAGCGTCGTCGCCCTGCTCCTCACCGGGCTCGCCATGGGCACCGGGGTGACGACGACGACGATCCTCGCCCTCGAGCTGAGCCCGGTGGAGGAGCACGGCGAGGCCTCGTCGGCGCTCCAGCTCTCGGACGTGCTCGGCAGCGTCGTCGGCGTCGCGGGGGCCACCGCGGTGTTCGCGGCCTTCCACGAGCCGGGGCGGGACAACCCGCTGTTCGGCGCCATCTTCCTCGCGCTCGCAGGTGTCGCGGCGATGGTCGTCCCGGCGGGCCAGCGCATCGTGGGCGGGAGCGCCGGTGACCGGCACCCGCGGCGCTCAGCGCATGACGACGTGGCCGCCGACCGCGGTCAGCCGGGTCCACGGACCGCTGCGGAGCACGCTGACGGGTGACCCGGGGCGCAGGAAGCCCAGCGAGTACGCGGCGAAGGCACCACCGGCGCGCACGCCCGTGGCCGCCTCGCCGGCCCACACCCGGTCGCGGACGAGGCCGGCTGCGGCGCCACGCTCCCGGACCGCTGCGGACACCTGCTCCAGCCCGACGCGCGCGGCCGCGGCGAGGTCGTCCCCGGCGACGGTGCCGGTGGGCGTCCACCCCGAGCGAGGCGGCGTGATCGCCGACCAGGTCGCGATGGCGCGGGTGGGTGGCACCGGCAGGTCGCCCGTTCCCGCGGGCCGTGCCGCGCGGTCGGTGACGGCCCCGAGCGGCACCACGAGGTCGCACTCGGCCGGCTCGGCCAGCGCGAAGGTCCGCAGCCCGAGCACCGTGCCCTCGCCCAGGATGCCCCGACCGGGCAGCACCCCGACCCAGGCCGCGAGCACGGCGCCGGTCGCCTGGAGGCGGATGGCGCCCGCGTCGTCGAGGGACCGGGCGCGGGCGGCGTAGCGGCCGAGGTCGGACAGGGCGGCGGCGTCGGTGAGGCGCAGCACGTCGACGGCGGGCGTGCTCACCGGCCGGCCCACCGGAAGGTCACGGCCTCGCCGCGGTGCGGCTCCAGGGTGGCCCGGGCCTCCGGGCCGAGGCGGCGCGGCCGGGAGGTCGCGAAGTCGAAGAGCGCCAGACCGGTCTCGGCCACCGCGTAGACGGTGTCGCCGACCGGCACGGGGTCGCGCACGACGTAGCCGAGGTCGAAGCCGGCGCCGTGGATGCGGGTCACCCACAGCTCCACCGCCACCGGGTCGGGCCGGTAGGTGAGCGGGGCGCGGTACTCGATGGCGTGCCGGGTGACGACGATGCCCTCCTCGAGCATCGACGGCCCGCCGGCGTTCCACGCGCGGAGCCCACCCACGCGGGCGTCCTCGAGCAGGCGCAGGAACTGCACGTTGTTGACGTGGCCGTAGGCGTCCATGTCGGACCAGCGCAGCGGGACCTCGACGACGTGGGGACCGGTCATGGCGCCCATCCTCCCAGCCGGCGCGGGCACCACCGGCCTAGGGTGGGCCGGTGACCGAGCAGACCGTGCAGCCCTCGACCGCGTCCCGCCTGGACACCGCGCTGGCCCGCGCGCAGCGTGACGGTCGGGTGCCGTCGCTCGTCGCCGGGGTCGTCCGCGGTGGGGTCCTCGTGTGGAGCGGCGCCGCCGGCTGCGTGGACGGCCGCGCCGGTGGCGAGCGCCCGGACGACGACACGCAGTACCGGATGGGGTCGATCACCAAGACCTTCGTCGCGGTGTGCGTGCTCAGGCTGCGGGACGCCGGTGGCCTCGAGCTGACCGACCGCCTCGGCGACCACGTGCCCGGCTCGGCGCTCGACGACGTCACCGTGGAGCAGCTGCTCACCCACGCCGGCGGCGTGCAGGCCGAGACGAACGGGCCGTGGTGGGAGCGCACCCCCGGTGGCGACTGGGCCACCCTCGCCGCCTCGCCGGTGGGCCGGCGCTTCCGGCCGGGCCGGCGCTTCCACTACTCCAACGTCGGGTACGGCGCGCTCGGCCGGCTCCTCGAGGAGCACCACGGGCGCGGCTGGCACGAGGTCGTCCGCGGTGAGCTGCTCGAGCCGCTGGGGATGCGGCGCACGACGACCCGGCCGGAGGGGCGCTCCGCCCCCGGGCTGGCCGTGCACCCGTTCGCCGACCTCGTGCTGCCCGAGCCCGAGCACGACGCCGGCGCCATGGCCCCGGCCGGCCAGCTGTGGTCCACGGTGCCCGACCTCGCCCGGTGGGCGGCCTTCCTCGCCGGCGACACCGCCGGCCTGCTCTCCGCCGGGACCCTCGCCGAGATGGTCGAGCCGCACCACGTCGTCGACGAGCCCGGCCAGGCCTGGACGGGGGCGCACGGGCTCGGCTGGCAGGTGTGGAACGTCGACGGCGCCCGCCACGCGGGCCACGGCGGGTCGATGCCCGGCTTCCTCGCCGGGCTGCGGGTGCGGCTCTCCGACGCCGACGACGCGCTGCCCGGCGCCGCCGCCGGGGACGGGGTCGTGGTGATGGCCAACACGACGCACACGACCGTGGTGCGCGGCCTCTCCGACGACCTGCTCCGCACGCTCGCCGAGGCCGAGCCGGCGCCGGTCCGGGCGTGGTCGGCGGGCGGCGACGCCGACCTGCTCGAGCTCGTGGGGACGTGGCACTGGGGCCCGTCGACCTCGACGGCGACGGTCCGCGACGAGCAGCTCGTCCTCGGGGAGCCGGGCGCGGGCCGCGGCTCCCGGTTCGAGCGCACCGGACCCGACGCGTGGGTGGGCCTCGACGGCTACCACGCCGGCGAGCCGCTGCGGGTGGTCCGCCGCCCGGACGGCACCGTCTCGCACCTCGACCTGGCCTCCTTCCGCTTCACCCGCACCCCGTACGACCCGCGAGCCGACGTCCCGGGTGGGGTGGACGAGGCCGGGTGGCGGTGAGGTGGTGCCGCTGGCAGCACGGCCGACCGCGGATGCCACCCGACGCGGTGGCGTGGTTGGGTGGCACCCATGAGCGACATGTGGACCACCCCGGAGGCCGACCCCCGTACCTACGGCAACCCCGTCGGTGAGCTGGCGACCTACCGCGAGTACCTCTCGAACTACCGGCTGACGATCCGGATGAAGTGCGACGACCTCGACGCCGAGCAGCTGGCCGCGCGGTCGGTGCCGCCGAGCACCATGAGCCTGCTCGGCCTCGTGCGGCACCTGGCCGGCGTCGAGCTGCACTGGTTCCGGAGGGTGCTCGACGAACACCCCGAGCTGCCCCGGATGTGGGCGCGCGGAGGGGGTGGGGACGAGGACTTCGACGGCGCGGTCGCCGACGCCGACGTGGTCCGCGACGCGTTCGCCGCGTGGGACGCCGAGGTGCGGTTCGCCGACGGCCGGCTCGACGCCCTGGCCGACTCCGACCTCGACAGGCAGGTGCCGCACCACGACGGCACCGTGGCCGTCCGGGACGTGCTCGTCCACCTCATCGAGGAGTACGCACGGCACGCCGGGCACGCCGACCTGCTCCGCGAGGCGATCGACGGTCGCACCGGCCAGTGACGGCCGCCGCGGTCCCCGGACCCGCGGTGCCGGCGCCACCGGCCCCGTGCCACGATGGGTGCGACGAGAGAGAGGCACGCCATGGAGCTCGCAACCCTCCTCCTCGACGCCGAGTCGGACATCGTCGGGGACGGCTACACCCAGTTGCACCGGTCGCACGTCGCCCACTACGAGTCCGCCGGTGAGGACCTGACCCGACAGCGGCTCGACGAGCTGTTCCGGCTGGTCGTCACGGCCATCCGGGACCGCGACCTGTCCGCCGTCGGCGACTACTCGGCGAGGATCGCCACCGAGCGCTTCGAGCAGGGTTTCGACATCGGGGAGGTCCAGGCCGCCTTCAACGCGCTGGAGCAGTCGATCTGGCGCCGGGTCGTCGCCGAGACCCCGCCCGAGGACCTCGCCGAGGCCACCGGTCTCGTCGGGACGGTCCTCGGCTTCGGCAAGGACGTCCTGGCCCGGACCTACGTCTCGCTGGCGTCCCAGCGGCACGTGCGTTCGCTCGACCTCTCGGCCCTCTTCTCCTGACGGGCCCACCCGCCGCCCCGCGGTGCGTGAGGCGGTCGGCTGTGGACGAGCGGACGGCACCGTCGCAGCCCCCGCATACGGTGAAGGGACCATGACGAAGCCGACGGACGCCGTGAGCCCCCCTGCCCCTCGTCCTGCCGCGGAGCCGGCGGGCGGCCCCGCCCGGGGTGCCGCGCTCCCGGACGCGGCCAGAGCCGCGCTGCGCCGCCTCGTCGGGCGCGAGGACGCCGACTTCCGCGACGGTCAGCTGGAGGCGGTCACCGCCCTCGTCGAGGACCGGGCCCGCGTGCTCGTCGTGCAGCGCACCGGCTGGGGCAAGTCGGCCGTCTACTTCGTCGCCACCGCGCTGCGCCGGGCCGAGGGCGCCGGGCCGACGGTCATCATCAGCCCGCTGCTGGCGCTGATGCGCGACCAGATCGCGGCCGCCGGACGGGCCGGCATCCGCGCCGTCACGATGAACTCCGCCAACGCCCAGGACTGGGACGACGTACGGGCGGCCCTCGCCGACGACGCCGTCGACGTGCTCCTCGTCAGCCCGGAGCGGCTCAACAACCCGCGCTTCCGCGAGGAGCAGCTGCCCGACCTCGCCCGTCGCTGCGGGCTCCTCGTCGTCGACGAGGCGCACTGCGTCAGCGACTGGGGCCACGACTTCAGGCCCGACTACCGCCGCATCCGCGACCTGCTCGCCGGCCTGCCCGGAGACGTCCCGGTGCTCGCCACGACGGCCACGGCCAACGCCCGCGTCGTCCACGACGTCGAGGAGCAGCTCGGCGAGGGCGGGCGGCTGGTGCACACGGTCCGCGGCGGCCTGGCCCGCGACTCGCTGCGCCTCGGGGTGCTCCGGTCGATGTCGCCGGAACAGCGGCTGGGCTGGCTCGCCGAGCACCTGGGGTCGCTCCCCGGCTCCGGCATCGTGTACACGCTCACCGTGTCCGCCGCCGAGGACGTCGCCGCCGCCCTCGGCGACGCCGGGCACCCCGTGGCCGCGTACACCGGCCGCACCGACCCGGCCGACCGTGAGCGCCTCGAGGACGCGCTGCGCCGCAACCAGGTCAAGGCCCTCGTCGCCACGTCCGCGCTCGGCATGGGCTTCGACAAGCCCGACCTCGGCTTCGTCGTCCACCTCGGCGCCCCGAGCAGCCCGGTCGCGTACTACCAGCAGGTGGGCCGCGCCGGCCGGGCCACCGACCGGGCCGACGTGCTGCTCCTGCCCGGTCCCGAGGACCGCGACATCTGGCGGTACTTCGCGAGCGTGTCGATGCCGCGGGAGGACCAGGCCGACGCGGTGCTGCGCGCCCTGGCGGAGGCCGGCCGCCCGCTGTCGACGGCGGCGCTCGAGACGGTGGTCGACGTGCGCCGCACCCGCCTCGAGCTGCTCCTCAAGGTGCTCGACGTCGACGGCGCGGTGCAGCGCGTCTCCGGCGGCTGGGTCGCCACCGGCGTCCCGTGGGTGTACGACGCCGAGCGCTACGAGCGGGTCGCCGCCGCCCGGAGCGCCGAGCAGCAGCTCATGGTCGACTACGAGCGCACCGACGGATGCCGGATGGCGTTCCTCCAGCGGACCCTCGACGACCCGTCCGCGCAGCCGTGCGGCCGCTGCGACGGCTGTGCCGGCCCCTGGTACCCCACCGAGGTCCCCGACCGCGTCGTCGGGGCTGCCCGCGAACGGCTGGCCCGGGTGGGCGTGCCGCTCGACCCGCGCGCCCAGTGGCCCACCGGCATGGACCGCGTCGGGGTCCCGGTCAAGGGCCGCATCCCCGCCGAGGAGGCGCTGCTCCCCGGCCGTGCCCTGGCCCGGCTCTCCGACCTCGGCTGGGGCGGGCGGCTGCGCGAGGTCCTGCGCGAGGACGCGCCGGCCTCCCCCGACCTGCTGCGCGCCTGCGTGCCCGTGCTCGCCGAGTGGGGGTGGGCGCAGCGGCCGGTCGGCGTCGTCGCGGTGCCCTCTCGCTCCCACCCCCGGCTCGTGGGCTCGCTCGCCTCCGGGCTCGCCGAGATCGGCCGGCTGCCCCTGCTCGGCGCCCTCGACCTCGACCACGGCGGCCCCACCGGCGAGATGGGCGGCAACAGCGCCTACCGGCTCGCCGGGGTCTGGGAGCGGGTGGTGGTCGGCCCCGCTCTCGCCACCGCGCTCGCCGCGGCGCCGGGCCCGGTGCTCCTCGTCGACGACGTCGTGTCCTCGCGCTGGACGATGACCGTGGCCGGCCGCGCACTGCGGCTCGCCGGCGCCCCGGGCGTGCTGCCCTTCGCCCTCGCCGTCGACGGCTGAGCCGGCCCGGGGGCGCGCCGCCCGTACCCGGTGCGTGGTTCGCCACACCGCACCGCCGGCGCCCGGCGGCGGGGTGACGATGGCGGTGGAGGCACCGATGTCCCGTCGACACCTCGTCCGGTGCGCCGTCGCCGCCGTCCTCGTCGGCGCCGTCGCGTGTGGCTCCCCTGCACCCCCCGCGCGTACCCCGTCACCCACCGCGACGCAGTCCGCCACCCCGACCCGGTCCACGCCCGGGGGAACCAGCCCGACACCCGTCCCCACGTCGAGCCCGAGCCGCACCCCGTCGACACCACCGACCACCCCCCGCCCCACCACGCCGCCACCGACACCGAGCGCCTGTCGGCTCACCGCGCAGTACCGGGGCCTGGACCTCGAGGCGGTCCCCACCTCGTCGAAGGTCGCCGTACTGACCTTCGACGGCGGGGCGAGTGACACCGGCGTCGCCTCCGTCCTCTCGACGCTGTCGCGGACCGGGGCGGCCGGCACCTTCTTCCTCACGGGCGACTTCGTGCGGCGGTACCCGGGTGCGGCGGGCTCGATCTCCCGGGCGCACCCCGTGGGGAACCACAGCGACACGCACCCCGACCTCACCACGCTGCCCTCCTCCGCGGTCGTCGACGAGGTCCGCGACGGGGCCGCGGCCATCCGGGCCGCCACCGGGAGCCGGCCGGGTCCGTGGTTCCGCTTCCCCTACGGCGCCCGGGACGCCCGCACCATCGCGCTCGTCAACGAGCAGTGCTACGTCGCGGTCCGCTGGACCGTCGACAGCCTGGGCTGGAAGGGGACGAGCGGCGGCATGAGCGTGGCGTCGGTGCGCGACCGGGTGCTCGCCGCGGCCCGGCCGGGGATGATCGTGCTCCTGCACGTCGGCGCCAACCCGACGGACGGCACGACCCTCGACGCCGCGGCCCTCCCGGCGATCATCGAGGGACTGCGGGCCCGCGGATACCGGTTCCTCACCCTCGAGCAGGCGTTGTAGCCACTGCGCTGGCCGGCCCCTTCCGTCGAGGGTTGGTCACGGGAGGGGGCCGCGGGCGATGCACTGGTTAGCGTGGTGCGGTGAGCCAGGAGACGGAGGAACGCGCCGGCACCGCGCCGGAGCAGGTCGACCCGCGCCGATGGCGCATCCTCGGCGTCACCCTCGCCGTCGGCTTCATGGTGCTGCTCGACGTCACCATCGTCAACGTCGCGATCCCGTCGATGCAGGACGGGCTCGACACCGGGCCCGGCGCCATCCAGTGGGTCGTCTCCGGCTACGCCCTGGCACTCGGACTGATGCTCGTCACCGGCGGCCGGCTCGGGGACGCCCACGGCAGGCGCGCGATGATGCTCATCGGCCTCGGCGGCTTCATCGCCTCCAGTGCAGCGGCGGGGTTGGCGCCGAACGTCTGGGTACTCGTCGCCGCACGGCTCGTCCAGGGGTTCTCCGCGGGGCTGCTCACTCCCCAGAGCTCCGGGCTGATCCAGACCCTCTTCCGGGGGCCGGAGCGCGGGGTGGCGTTCGGGCTCTTCGGTTTCACCGTGTCGGTCTCCTCGGCCATCGGCCCGATCCTCGGCGGCCTGCTCATCGCCGCCTTCGGCGAGGAGAGCGGGTGGCGGTGGATCTTCCTCGTCAACGTGCCGATCGGGCTGGTCCTCCTCGTCGCGATCGCCCGGCTCGTCCCCGGCCGCGTCGACGGCCGCTCCGACACCCGGCTCGACCTCGTCGGCGCGCTGCTGCTCGGCGCGACGGTGCTCGCGCTGCTGTACCCGGTGGTCAGCCTCGAAGGCGGCTCGTTCGTCCCCCTCGTCGGGCTCGTCGCCGTGCCCCTGTTCGCCCTCGCCTTCGTCGGCTGGGAGCGCCGGATCGTACGGTCCGACGGCGCGCCGCTGCTCGACCTCGGGTTGCTGCGCGCGACGCCCGGCTATGCGAGCGGCATCGTCATCGGTGGCCTGTACTTCACCGGCTTCACGGGCGTCTTCCTCGTGCTCAGCGTCTACCTCCAGGACGGCCTGGGCCTGTCGGCGCTGCACGCCGGGCTGTTGCTGACCCCGTTCGCGGTCGGCTCCGCCGTCGCGTCCCCCCTGGCGGGGAGGCTGGTCAGCCGGGTCGGCCGCCCCCTCACGGTCGCCGCACTGCTCGTCATGATGGCCGGCCTGGTGGGCGTGGGCCTCGCCGTGCCGGCGCAGAGCCCTTCCGACCTCGCCTGGTTCGCGCTGGCGCTACCGCTGCTCGTCGCCGGCCTCGGCGGCGGTGCCGTCGTCTCGCCGAACATCACCCTCTCGCTCGCGGAGGTCCCGACCCGGATGGGCGGCGCGGCCGGCGGGGCGCTGCAGACCGGTCAGCGGATCGGGGCCGCCATCGGTGCGGCGCTCATCATGACCGCCTATCAGGTGGCGTTGTCGCAGAGCGTCACGCCCGGGACGGCGCTGCGGTGGGCGCTCGGGGTGTCGTTCGTGCTGCTCGCCACCGCGTGGTCGGCGGCCGTGTGGTCCTGGCGGCGCGAGCCCGCCCATTCGGTGGCCGGCTGAGCCGCCGGCACGTCGACCCGGACCGTCAGCAGCGGCAGGAACAGCTGGACGACCGGACCGATGAGCACGGCGTAGACGACCGTGCCCACCCCCACGACCCCACCGAGGAGGAAGCCAAGCGCCACGACGGTGACCTCGAGCGAGGTCCGCACCAGGCGGATCGAGCGCCCGGTGCGCCGGGCCAGCCCGGTCATCAGGCCGTCGCGCGGCCCGGGGCCGAGCTGGCTGCCGATGTAGAGCGCACCGGCGACCCCGTTGCCGACGACCCCCACGAGCAGGACGGCGACGCGCTGGGGCAGGCCCTCGACGTCGGGCACGACGGCCAGGGTGGCGTCGGTGGCGACGCCGACGACGACGGCGTTGAGCACGGTCCCGAGACCGGGCCACTGCCGAAGCGGGATCCACAGGAGCAGCACGACGAACGAGCTGGCGACGACCATCGCTCCGTAGCTCATCGGGAGGTGCTGGATCAGGCCGAAGGTGAGCACGCCCCACGGCTCGAGGCCGAGACCGGCCCGGAGGATCAGGGCCATCGTCGCCCCGAAGAGCACGAGGCCGGCGAGGAGCTGGCTGACGCGGCGGACGAGCCGGCCGGCCCGCAGCTGCTGGAACGGGCTCATCGGGACGAGGTCGACGCGGCGGCTGACGCCGCGGCGGACGAGCTGGATCGGGGACATGACGACGAGGATGCCCGGAACTGGCCTCGAAATCGAGGGCCAATGGTGGGATAGTGGCCACCATGTCCACCACCCCCGCCCCGCTCGTCGGCGCCACCCGGGTCGCCCGGATCGTCGGCGACGTCGCCGCCACCCGGCCCGCCTACCGGACCCTGGCCGACGCGTTGCGCGTCGCGATCGCCGACGGCCGGATCGCCGTCGGTACCCGGTTGCCGAGCGAGCGCGACCTCACCTCCGCCCTCGGCGTGAGCCGCACGACGGTCGCCCGCGCCTACGAGGTGCTGAGGGAGAGTGGCTACCTCCTCTCGCGCCGGGGCTCGGGGTCGCTCGCCACGATCCCGTCGGGAGCACGCCACCGCGGCACCTCCGCGCTCTTCCCCGCCGACCCGGACGACGACGTCATCGACCTCACCTGCGCCGCGACCCGCGCGCCGGTCGGGGTCGTCGAGGCGTACGAGCGGGCGGTGGCGCTGCTGCCGCAGTACCTCACCGGCGCCGGCTACCTCACCCTGGGTGTCCCCGCCCTGCGTGCCGCCATCGCCGATCGCTACACCCGTCGGGGGCTGCCGACCGACCCCGACGACGTGCTCGTCACGTCCGGGGCGGTGGCCGGGATCAACGTCGTCGTGGGCGCCCTGGTCGCGGCCGGGGACCGCGTCCTCGTCGAGAACCCCGGGTATCCCAACACCATCGACGCGCTGCGCCGCTCCGGGGCCCGACCGTCCGGGCTCCCCATGGACCCCGACGGCTGGGACGTGGAGGGGGCGGTGCGCGCCGTCGGGTCGACGCGTGCCCGGGCCGCCGTCCTGGTCCCGGACTTCCAGAACCCCACCGGGGCCCTGATGTCCGACGACGAGCGGGCGACCCTGGCCGGTGCGCTGCGGAAGGCCGGCACCGTGCCCGTCGTCGACGAGACCATCGTCGAGATCGACCTCGAGGGCGGGCCGATGCCGCGCCCGTTCGCCGCCCACTCCCCCGCCGCGGTGTCGGTGGGCAGCGCGTCGAAGTCGCACTGGGGCGGGCTGCGGACCGGCTGGGTGCGCGCCCCGCAGGGCCTCGTCGGCACCCTCGTCGAGTCGCGCGCCGCGAGCGACCTCGGGGCCCCGGTGCTCGAGCAGCTGGTCCTCCTCGAGCTGATGCGGTCCGCCCCCGGCATCACCGCCGACCGCCGTGCCGACCTCGTGGCCTCCCGAGAGGCGACGGCCGCGGCGCTCGCCGAGCACCTGCCCGACGTGCGCTTCACCCTCGCCCGGGGCGGGCTCTCGCTCTGGTGCCGGCTGCCCGGCGACCTCGACGCCACCCGGCTGGCCGTGGCCGCCGAGGGGCAGGGCCTGCTCCTGGCCGCCGGGCCGCGCTTCGCCGTCGACGGGGGGCTGGACCGGTGGCTGCGCCTCCCGCACGTGCTGCCCCCGGAGACGATGCGCGACGCCGTGGCCAGGCTCACCGTCGCCGCCGAGCGCGTTCGGGCGGGGAGGGCAGGCTCACCCCGGGACCGTCGGCGCCCGCTCGTGGCCTGACCGGGAGCGCGCCGTCGCTAGGGTGACGCCGTGACCAGCGACCCGGGCTCCCCCGTCGACGACCTGCTCGAGACCCTCGACCTCGAGGAGCTGGGCCGGGCGGAGGTCAGCGTCGAACCGGTGTCGGTCACCGACCCCGAGCTGCGCCTGCCCGCCACCTTCGCCGAGGACATCACCCTCTTCCGGGGCCGGAGCCAGAAGCAGCCGCACGGCCGGGTCTTCGGCGGCCAGGTGCTCGCCCAGGGGGTGGTCGCGTCCGGCCGCACCGTCCGCGAGCTCGACGGCCCGGTCCGCCGGCTGCACAGCATCCACGCGTACTTCATGCGTCCGGGCGACGACACCCGGCCGATCACCTTCAGCGTCGAGCGGATGCGCGACGGTCGGTCGTTCTCCACCCGGCGGGTCCACGCCCTCCAGCACGGCAAGCCGATCCTGTCGATGAGCGCCTCGTTCCAGGTGCCGGGCGGTGGCCTCGACCACCAGGACGAGATGCCGGAGGCGCCCGACCCGCTCTCGGTGCCGTCGCTGCGTGACGTCTTCGGCGGGGTCGACGACCCGCGCGCGCAGCACCTGGCCGGGCGCGCGGTCGAGCTCCGCCACGTCGAGGGCAACCTCTACGGCAGGCCCGGCGAGCAGCACCTGGCCGAGCAGCTGGTGTGGCTGCGTGCGGTCGGCGAGCTGCCCGACGACCCGATCGTCCACGAGGCGGTGCTCGCCTACGCCTCCGACTACTCGCTGCTCGAGCCGATCCTGCGCCGGCACGGCAGGTCCTGGTCGCAGCGAGGGCTGCGCGCCGCGAGCCTGGACCACGCGATGTGGTTCCACCGGCCCGCCCGCGCCGACGACTGGGTGCTCTACGCCCAGCGGTCGCCGTCCGCGCAGGGTGGGCGGGGCCTCGGCATCGGCCGGATGTTCGCCGCCGACGGCACGCTCGTCGCCTCGGTGGCGCAGGAGGGCATGGTCCGCTTCCCCGACGTCTGACCGCCCCCGGGCGCGGCGCCGCCGACGCACCGTGGGCGGCGCTCAGCCGGTGAGCACGCCGTCGGTCAGCTCGAGGACGCGGTCGGCGGCCGCGAGCAGCGCCGGGTCGTGGGTGGTGACGACGCACGTCATCGTCTCCTCCTTGGCCAGGCGGGCGATGAGCAGCATGATCTCGCGGCCGGTCTCGGAGTCGAGCTGGCCCGTGGGCTCGTCGGCGAGCAGCAGGTCCGGCCCGGCCACGAGGGCTCGCGCCAGCCCCACCCGCTGCTGCTGCCCCCCGGACAGCTCGTCCGGTCGGTGCTCGGCGTGGCCCTCGAGGCCGACGTGCTGCAGCGCCTCCGCCACCCGCCGCTCGCGCTCGGCGGGGTCGACCTCCCGCAGCCGCAAGGGCACCCCGACGTTCTCGCGGGCGGTGAGGATGGGCACCAGCCCGAAGGACTGGAAGACGTAGGAGACGTGCGCGCGGCGCAACGCGAGCAGGGCGTCGTCGCCCATCGCGGTCACCTCCTGCTCGCCGAGGCGCACCGTGCCGGAGTCGGGGCGGTCGAGGCCGCCGATGACGTTGAGCAGGCTGGTCTTTCCCGACCCCGACCTGCCGCGCACGGCCACCACCTCACCGGGCTCGGCGTCGAAGGACACCCCGCGCAGGGCGTGCACGGCGTACGGCCCGGTGCCGAAGGTGCGGTGGACGTCGCGCACCTCGAGGTGGTGGCTCATCGCTCCTCCCCCTGCGCCGCGTCGACGGCCCCGTCCTCGGGGCGGGCCGGCCAGACGCCGATGTGGTCGGTCTCGAGGTCGAGCCGCACCCGGTCGCGCATCTCGAGGGCGCTGGTGAAGGCCCGCGGGAGCTGGAGGCGGCCGGCCCGGTCGAGCACGGCGTACTCCTCCGCGACGAGCCCCTCCCCGCCGTCACCGCGACGCAGCACCTCCGAGGAAGTGCGCCCGTCGCGGATCCCGACCGTGCGCGCCACGTGCTCGCTGACGAGCGGGTCGTGGGTGACGACGAGCACGGTGGTGCCCAGCTCGCGGTTGGCACCCCGGATGGCCGTGAAGACCTCGTCGCTGCTGCGCGTGTCGAGCTCGCCGGTCGGCTCGTCGGCGAGCAGCACGCGCGGACGGTTGGCGACGGCGACCCCGAGCGCCACCCGCTGCTGCTGCCCGCCGGACAGCTCGGTGAGGCGCCGGTCGGCGCAGTCGGGGATGCCGAGCACCTCGAGGGTGTCGTGCGCCCGGGTCGTGCGCTCCGAGCGGGCCACGCCCGACAGCACCATCGGCAGCTCGACGTTCTCGAGCGCGGTGAGGTAGGGCAGCAGGTTGGCGGTGGCCTGCTGGAAGAGGAAGCCGACCGTGTCGCGCCGGTAGGCCAAGCGCTGCCGTGGCGTCATCGACCCGAGGTCCTGGCCGGCGACCTGCGCCGTGCCGGCGCTCGGGACGTCGAGGCCGGACAGGATGCCGAGCAGCGTTGACTTGCCCGACCCGGAGGCCCCGACGACCGCGACCAGCTCGCCGGGCTGGACGACCAGGTCGAGGCCCTGCAGGGCGACGACCTCGATGCCCTCGGCCCGGAAGATGCGGACCAGGTTGTCGCACAGGATGTCCGGGGTGTGGCCCGGCTGCCCGGGGCGGTGCGTGGTGGCGGTGGCGGTCATGCCGTTGCTCCTCTGCGCAGGTGGTCGGCGAGCCGGCCCCGGCGAGCGGCCAGGGCGTCGAGCAGGAGTGCGAGGGCGCCGAGGGCGACCACGGCGAGCGCCGCCCCGACCGCCACGAGCGGCCTGGGGTCGACGGTCAGCCGGTCGACGGCGCCGGTGAAGGGGGCGAGATCCAGGGCGTCGTCGACGAGCCAGGGCGACAGGGCGCCGACGAGGCCCCCCGCGAGCGCCGCGACCGCGACGACGGGCAGCACCTCGGTCCACGCCAGCGCCCGTTCCCCACCGCGGGGCAGCCCGAGGGTGCGCAGCCTCACCACGAGGGTAGTGCGCTCGTCGTGGGTCGCGGCGAGCACGAGCGCGACGGCCAGCAGGGTGAGCAGGGCCGCGAGCCAGGCGGCGGCGAGGTAGGTGGCGGCGACGAGGGCCGGGAGCGCGAGGCGGGCGACGTCCGCGACGGCGCCCTCCGCGCTCACCACGCCCGTGACGAGGCCACCCGGCGCCAGCTCCTCGGGCGGCGTGGCGGCCAGGGCGCGCGCCCCGGCCGGGTCGGCCGCCACGTAGACGGTGTCCGGCTGCGCCGCGGGGACGGCCTCGCGCAGGCCCTCCAGGGGCACCAGCACGACGGGCAGCGAGCGGCCCGCCACGGCCCGGTCGAGGCCCGGCACCTCGGCCACGGTCCGGACCGGCACCTCGTTGCGCCGGGTCACCACCACCGACCCGTCGACCAGCCCCACCCCGGGGCTCGTCACGGCGGGCAGGCCGGCGCCGGCCGAGCCCCCCGGCAGCGGCGGCAGCTCCAGCGGCGTGCCGCGCAGGACCTCGGCGTACTGCGCCGGGTCGACCGCGACGAGGAGCACCTCCCGGACCCCGGTGCCCGACCGCACGCTCGCCGCCGGGTCGGTGTAGGCGGGAGCCACCGCGCGGACGCCGGGGCGGGCCGCCAGGGCCCGGACGTCGGGCGGGTCCACCCGTACGGCATCGACGCGGACGTCGGCTCCGACGGCCCGGTACGCCGCCACCTCGCGCTGCGCGGACACGGCGCCGGTGGTGGCCGCCAGCAGGGCGAGCACGGTGGCGCCCACGACCACGGTGACGACGGGGAGCACCGCCGTCGCCCCCGTGCGAGCGGCGCGGGCCAGCCCCACGAACCCGACCAGCCCCGGTCGCCGGGCCGCTCCCCGCGCCACCCGCCGCAGGGCCGGCGGCACGAGGCGCACGACGAGCAGTGCGGCCGCCAGGGCGACGAGGGTGGGGGCCAGGGCGGCGTACCAGTCGGTGGTGCCCGCCGCGATGGCGCCCCCGCGGCTGCGCACGGTCGTCACTGCGAGGACGGCCACCGCGACGACGGCCAGCTCGGCGACGACCCGGCGGAACCGGGACACCAGGGCCGACTCGGCGTCCGCGGCCGCCGGCCGGTCGAGGGCACGGACCCGCAGCAGCACGCCCCCGACGACGGTCACGACGGGGACGAGGAGCACGATGCCGGCCTCCGTCCACGCCGCGGCGGGTGTCCGCCCCGGGAGCAGCGCCAGCACGAGGAGCACCGACCCCGCCGCGACCGGCACCACGACGAGGGCGACCTCGACGGCGAGCAACGCGCAGACGAGGAGCACCGACGCCCCCCGCGCCCGGAGCATCCGCACCTCCTCCCGGCGGCGTCCCACCCCGACCAGTGCGGTGAGCGCGAGCACGAGGACGGCGAGCGCGGTGACGCCGGCGGTGGCGAAGGAGGTCATCACGGCCGTCGTCGCCACCGCGGTCTCGTAGCGGTCGAGCACGGCTCCGAGCCCGGTGGTCACCCGCACGGGGTCGGGGACGGCAGCACGCAGGCGGGCGTCACCGTCGAGCCGCACGAGGAAGGCCCGGAGCGCGGGGACGTCCGCCGCCGTGAGCACGTCGGGGTCGAGCGGGTAGCGCCAGGAGTGCGCGAGGGCGGGAGAGCCCGAGCCGGTGTCGGTGTCGGGGCGAACCCGCCACAGCGCGTCGGTGACGGCTCCGTAGGCCTCGGTCGAGGCGACGAGTGACCCCTCCTGGATGATCCCGCCGAGCGGCTCCGGGATGGCGGCGACACCGGTGAGCCGGGGCTCGACCTGCCAGAACCCGTCCGTGGGCTCGAGCGGCTCGTAGGTGCCGGTGACCTCCACCGCGGCGCTCGGGCCCCCGTCCTCGGCGACGAGGTCGAGCCGGTCGCCGACCCTCAGGCCCCAGCGCTCCGCGGTCGAGTCCGCGACGCCCACCGGCACGACCCGGACGGTCCGCTCGCCGCCGCCATCGGCGACGACCCGTTCCTCGGTCGATGCCCCGGGGGCGGACCCGGTGACCCACCGCACCCGCGCGTCCAGCCCCGACTGCACCCGCAGCACGGCCTGGATCGTGTCGAGGCTCAGCGCGGAACCGTCGTCACGGGTGAGCCGCAGCGGCTCGCTCTGGGCCGCCCACGACGGCTCGGCCAGCAACGGCTGCACGTCCGGGCCCGCCACCTGGCGGACGGCGCGGTCGACCTGGTCGAACGGTGGCGCCGCCCCGCGCCCGGGCTGCTCGGCGAGCGACGGGCCCGCTGCGGCCCGGGGGTTGACCGAGAGGCCGACCTCCCGGGCCCGCACGTTCGCCGCGTCGACCGCGTCGCCGAGGGCGGCGTCCACCGCGGTCGACGCGTGCCTCGGGACCGCCACGACGTAGGCGGCGGCCAGCCCGGCGACCACGGCGAGGAGCACCGCGACGAGGCGCCCCTGGCCGAGGGAGCGCCGGAGCAGGTCGAGGCGGGTCACGGGCCCTCCTCGCCGCGGCGCAGCTCGCGCGCCAGGTCACGGACCGAGCTGCGCAGCACGAGCATCCCGACCAGCGACAGCACCGCCGTGACCGCGCCCGCCAGCACGACCAGCGGGACCGCGGGCACCGAGACGAGCACCGGTGGCACCTGCGGGTGCCCGTCACCGCCGACGAGGAGGGGCACGACGGAGACCGCGGCGACGACGCCCAGGCCGATCCCCACGGCGACGGTGACGACGGTGACGAGCACCCGCTCGAGGAGGAGCACGGTGCCGATGCGGCGCGGCGGGGTGCCGAGGGCGTGGAGGACGGCGTTCTCGTGGCGTCGGGCCCGGCCCAGCGCCGCGGTCGTCGCCGCGAATCCCACCGCCGCGAGGAGCACGGAGGCGAACGTGACCAGCGCCATCGCCGCGCGCATGCCGGCGTTCACCGGGTTGGTGAGCCGTTCGTCCTCGACCTCGGACCGCACGACCACCGTGGTGCCGTAGGGCGCCTCGGCCCGGACCCCGGCCGCGGCCGCCTCCGGGTCGGCGGGTGCCGCCCAGAACTCCCCCGGCGGAGACCGCGGCCGTGGGCCGCAGCCCCTGCTGGGGGGTGGCCTGCACGGTGGGCAGGTCGACGAGCAGCCCGCGGGTCGGGTCGTCTGCGGTGGGCAGGACGTCGAGCACGGCCGCCACCTCCACGGGCACCGCGACCGCCCCGACCTGCACCACCAGGGGTCCACCGCCGGCCGCCGCGAGGGCGTCGGCGACCTCGGCGGTGGCGAGCGCGGGCACGGCGTCGACCGCCCCGGCCCGCGCCGCCCACCACAGGCCCGACGGCGTCGAGTGGAGGGTGAGCGAGGAGGTGTCCAGGACGTCGCCGTCCGCCTCGACCGACTCGACCGACAGCCCGATGCCGGCGGTGCTCACGAAGAAGTTGACGAACTGCGGCAGCGGCACCGACACCCCCACCACGGTGAGCGGTTCGGTGAGCCCGGTGTCCTCGAGGGCGACCGCGAGCGTGGTGGGCGTGGTCCGCACGCTGCCGAGCGGCAGGACGGTGACCAGGCCGCGGCCGTCCCGGACGTGCAGGGACGCGGGGAAGGCGACCCGGCTCAGCCGCGCCGGGGCGGTGAGGCGGGCCGTGACCGTCAGCTCACGGGTGCCCGCCGGCACCTCCACGCCACCGCCCAGCTCGCGGGCCGCGGTCAGCCGGTCCACGGCCGCGGCCCAGGTGGTGCCGCGGACGGTGTCGGGGCGCGGGTCCATCACCGTCCCGGCGACGGCGGCGTCGACGGCGAGCACCGTGACGTCGTCGAGGTCACCGAGCCGCACCGTCGAACGGTGCACGGGCATGACCCGGTCCGCTGCTCCGGTGGCGCGCACGGTCACGCCGCCGAGGACCGCGGCGCTCACCGCCGCGTTGTCCCGCGCCACCCGCACCGGGGCGCCGCTGTCGAAGGCGGACTGCTCCGTGACCGCCCGGTCGGCGGTGGCCGAGTGCCCGAGGGCGACCGTGCCCACCCCCACCGCGAGCAGCACGAGGAGCAGGGTGCCTGCCTGCCCGGAGGCCCGGCGTGCGAACTGCCACGACCCCCATGCGAGGTCGAGCCCGGGCCGGGGCACCGCGAGCCGCGCCACCGCCCGGGCGACGAGCGGGATGAGCCGCAGGCAGAGCACGGCGAGGCCGGCGATGACGAGCACCGGCGCCGCGGTGGTGAGAGGGTCGACCCCGGTCGTGGCAGCGGCGTCGTACCGGCGCAGCTGGACCGCGCCGAGGACCGCGAGGCCGACGAGCACGACGTCCACCCCGGACCCGACCACGACCCGGAGCACGCGCCCGCGCGAGCGTCCGGTGGTGCGGCCATCCGCCCGACCGGCCCACACCGTCGTGGCCACGGACACGAGGACCGCCGCCACGGCCAGCGGGACGGCGGTGGCCCAGACCCGGTCGGCGCCACCCTGCCCCGCGGTGTCGACGAACGACCCGGCGACCGCGCGGGCGAGCGGCGGCGCGAGCAGCACGGTCCCGACGAGGCCGATGAGGGCGACCAGCGTCGCCTCGGCGAGCGCCAGCGCCGCGAGCTGCGTCGTCGAGGCACCCCGCGTGCGCACGAGCCGGGTCTCGGCGTCGCGCAGCCCGGCGAGGAGCGACGCCGCGACGGCGAGGGCGACCGCGCCGAGCACGCCGAGCAGCACCGAGGGCACGAGCAGCGAGACGCGGATCCGCTCGGCGACGAGGCCCGCCTGGTCCAGCAGCGCCGGGAGGGGCGCCTGGACCCGGGCGCTGCGCAGGTCCAGTGCCTCCAGGGCCCCGGCCGTCGCGACCGCCCGGTCCCGGGCCGCCGGGAGGGCCCGGGCGGTGAGGTCGTCGATGCCCGGCGTGGCGCGCCAGGTGGCGGTGGAGCCGCCGAACAGTTCCCCGTCGAGGCCACCGGGACCGAGGACGAAGGGGCCGTAGGACGTGAAGTCCGACTCCCGGACCCCACTGAGGGCGAGCGGCAGGTCGGTCCAGACGGCGGCGCCGGGGTCCCGCGGGCGGAACACGCCGCTCACCCGCACCTCCTGCGGCGGCGCGTCGTCGTCGATGAGGTCCACGAGGGCGAGGACGTCTCCGGTCCCGACCCCCAGGGCCTGCGCCGCCCCCTCGGGCAGCGTCACCTCGACGACGCCCCCTCCGGGGCCGGCGGCCGGGCCGGTGGGCGGCCGTGCCCAGTCGCCGTCCACGAGGTCGGCAACGGCCGGGAGGTCGGCCACGTCGGCGAGGACGGCGCGGTCGGTGTCCGCTCGCCCCTGCAGCCCCCGGGAGGTCGTGGTGGCCACCCGCGACACCGGCACCGGCCCCAGCGGCCGCAGGCCCGAGCGGACCGCACGGTCGGCGTCGGCGAGGTCACCGGGGGCGAGGGCGGCGGACACCGCGTACGACCGGTCAGCGGGTGGCACGTCGAGGGTGGTGCGGACCCCTGCGTCCGCGATGTCGGTGGAGAGCAGCCGGAGCGCCGTCACGACGAGCAGGGACATCGTCACGGAGGTGACGATCGCCAGCACGGCGACGGGGTGGGTGCCGAGGCGTCGGCGCAGCAGGCGGGCGAACCCCATCCACACCTCCTGCCTGCCGTCCGGACCGGGGTCACCCTAGCGCCCCACCCCGGACGGCCCGGCTCAGCCCCCGTGCAGGGCCACGACGGCGACGGAGTGCGCCGGGAGCCGGACCGCCTCGCCCTGGAGCACCGTTCCCGCCTCCCACTCGAGCAGCACCTCCCGGGGTCCGTGCACCGGCACCGTCCGCTGCCCGTCCGCGAGGTTGGCCACGACCGCCAGCGCGGTGCCGTCGGCGGGCCGACGCTCGAGCACGAACCACCGGTCGTCCTCGTCGTAGGACGCGGCGGAGTCCGCGAGCCGGGTCGGCCCCGGGGGCTGCACCCGGCGGCGCAGCGCGGTGCACGCCGAGTACCAGCGCAGCATCCTGGCGTGCCCGTCGCGGCCGGGCTCGGACCAGTCGAGCACCGAGCGGTCACGGGTGGCGCGGTCCTGCGGATCGGGCAGGTCCTCGGCCGCCCAGCCGTGGGTGCCGAACTCGGCGCGCCGGCCGTCGCGGACGGCCGCCTCCAGCCAGTCCTCGGAGAAGCTGGTGAAGAACTGCCACGGCGTCGAGGCGGCCCACTCCTCCCCCATGAACAGCATCGGCGTCGTCGGGCCGAGCAGGTGGAGCGCGGCGCCGGCCGCCTGGAGGCCGGGGTCCGCCACGAGCGCGCTGATCCGCTCGCCGGTGGCCCGGTTGCCGACCTGGTCGTGGGTCTGGAGGTAGCCGAGCAGGCGACGGGCGTCGAGGGCCGCACCGTCCACCGGGCGGCCCCACTCGGCCTCCCGGAAGCTCGACCACGCCCCGTCGTGGAGGAAGCCGTGCGTCAGCACCTTGGCGAGCACGGCGAGCGGACCCCCGTCGGGCATCGCCGGGCAGTGGCCACCGAAGTCGGCGTAGTACCCCTGGGCCTCGCCGGTGAGGGCGACGTGCAGGGCGTGGTGGACGTCGTCGTCCCACTGCGCCGTCATCCCGCGCCCGCCCTCGGCGGTGGGGGTGACCATCGTCGTGTCGTTGAGGTCGCTCTCGGCGACCAGGTCGCAGGGACGGCCGAGTGAGCCCGCGAGCGCCGCGACCGCGTCGGAGAGCTCGGCGAGCACGTGGCGCGGCGAGTCGTCCTTGAGCTGGTGCACCGCGTCCAGGCGCAGGGCGTCGACGTGGTAGTCGCGGAACCAGCGCAGCGCGTTCTCGACGAGGAAGGGACGAACGACCTCGGACCCGGGGTGGTCGAGGTTGACCGCGGGTCCCCACGGCGTCTCGTGGGCCTCGGTGAAGTAGGGCGCGAACCGGGCGAGGTAGTTCCCGCTCGCCCCGAGGTGGTTGTGGACGACGTCGAGGGCCACGCCGAGGCCGCGGGCGTGGCAGGCGTCGACGAGGCGGGCGAAGCCCTCCGGTCCGCCGTAGGAGTCCTGGACGGCGTAGAGCCCCACGCCGTCGTAGCCCCAGCCGCGGTCGGTGGGGAACGCCGCGACCGGCATCACCTCGACGACGTCGACCCCGAGCGCGACGAGGTGGTCCAGGTGCCGGGCGGCGGCGTCGAAGGTGCCCTCGGGCGTGAAGGTGCCGACGTGCAGCTCGTAGACGACCGCGCCGAGCACCCCGGCACCGCCGCGCGGTCCCCGCCACCCCTCGTCGGTCCACCCGAACGCGCCGGTGTCGACGGTCCGGCTCGGCCCGTGCACGCCGTGCGGCTGCCAGGCGCTGCGCGGGTCGGGCAGCGGCGGGTCGGACCCGTCGAGGACGAAGGCGTAGTCGATGCCGGGGGCACCGCCCGTGCCCCGCCAGCGCCACCAGCCGTCTCCGGCGGCCTCCATCGGGTCCCGGCGACGGGCGCCGTCGGCGACGACGCCGGCGGCGGAGACCGGGGCCCACTCGAGCTCGACCCGCTCCGGGACCGGTGCCCAGAGCCAGACCTCCTCGGGGGTGGCGAGCGGCGGCGTGGCGCTCACGACGGCTCTCCGCGCACGAGGAGCGCGACCGGCCGCTCGGCCAGGAGGTCGGCGAGGCGCAGGCCGTGCTCGTCGGGCCGGTGGATGGCGCCCGCGAGGACGTCGTGCCACGGGCCCGGCGGCACCGCCACCGTGGCGTCGCCGAAGCCCCCCGCCGCCGCCAGCCGGCCCGCGGCGCGGGTCACGACGGTCACGGCGTACGGCCCCTCGGCGTCCCCCCGGGCGAAGGCCAGGGCGTGCTCGGTGCTCGTGGGGAGCCCGGCGTACGTGGCGTCCGGGCCGACGAACGCGGCCGGGTGCTCGCGTCGGGCGCGCAGGGCGAGGGCGGTGACGCGGATCTTGTCGTCGTCGAGGTCGAAGCACGGTTCGTCGTCGAGCACGCGGGACAGCCGCAGGGCCCGGTCGGTCCAGTCGACGGGGCGGCGGTTGTCGGGGTCGACGACGGCGAGCCGGCCGATCTCGCAGCCCTGGAACACGTCGGGCACCCCGGGCATGGTCAGCTGGATCAGCTTCTGGCCGAGGATGTTGGCCCGCACCGACGCGTCGTGCGGTCCGGTCCAGGCGTCGAGGTGCTCGTGGACGGCGTGGTCGCGGCCGACGGCCCGGGCGAACGCCACGACCTCCTCCTCGTAGTCGCTGTCGCCGTCGACCCAGGCCGTCTCCACCTTGGCCTCGCGCACCGCCTTGAGCAGGTACTCCTCCAGGCGCGACCCGGTGATCGGCCAGGTGCCGACGAGCGTCTGCCAGACGAGGTACTCGGTGACGGGGTCGACCCGCGGGGTGCGGTGCGACTCGGCCAGCTCACGCGCCTGCCGCAGCCACTGCTCCCAGCCCTCGGCGTCCTCCGCGAGGACCATGAGCCGGGCCCGGGTGTCCTCCGAGCGCTTGGTGTCGTGGGTGGTGAGGGAGGTCATCGAGACCGGCCAGTCACGCTGCATCCGGGTGCACCACTCGTGGAACTGCTCGACGCCGATGGAGAGGTGCTCGGGGTGACCGCCCACCTCGTTGGCGCCGGCGAGGCGGAACCACCGGTAGAAGGCGGTGTCCTCGATCCCCTTGGCCATCACCGGGCCGCAGGTCTGCTGGAAGCGCACCCGGAACTCGTCGGCGGCCGCCTGGGTGTCCAGGGCGGCCTGCGGCAGGTCGCGGGCGAGGACGAGCGCGACGACGACGTCGAGCGCCCCGTGGTCGCTGGGGGCGAGGATGCCGCGTGCCCGGTCGGCGGCGGCGTCGACGACCGCCGCCTGCTCGGGCTCGACGGCGCGGCCGGGCACGACGTACGCGCGGTAGCGGTCCATCGAGACGAGCAGCGCCTCCAGGGCACGGCGCAGCGCTGCGGTGTCCTCGCCGGGGAGCACCCGGCGGACCAGGCGCATCAGCCGGTCCACCTCGGCGGCCTGGACGTCGTCGACGACCAGGCGTTTGCTGTCGGTCACGACCTGCTCGAGCGAGGCCCGGTCGGGAGCGACCTCGGCCCAGATCCGGTCGAGCGTGCCCTCGTGGTCCGGGGGCGTCATCACCTGCTGGATGCGCAGCATCGCGTCGTAGCCGGTGGTGCCCGAGCATCGCCAGCCGTCGGGCAGCGACTCCTCCCCCTCGAGGATCTTCTCGACGACCACCCAGGCCCCGCCGGTCGCGTCGGCGAGCCGGTCGAGGTACCCGCCGGGGTCGGCGAGGCCGTCGGGGTGGTCGATCCGGAAGCCGTCGACCTCGCCGTGGCCGTGCAGCGCCAGCAGCATCGCGTGCGTGGCCATGAAGACGACGGGGTCCTCGACCCGGACGGCGACGAGCGAGGTGACGTCGAAGAAGCGCCGGTAGTTGAGGGCGTCCGCGGCCTCGCGCCAGCTCGAGAGCCGGTAGGCCTGGGCCTGGACCACCTCGCGCAGCGGGCGGTCCTCGGTGCCGGGCGCCACGGGGAACTCGTGGTCGTAGTAGCGCAGCACGTGCTCGGACCCGGTCGGTCCACCGTCGTCGGCGAGGACGAGCTCGCCGCGCTCGATCACCTGCTCGACGGTGCCACCCAGCACGGGCATGAGGATGCGGTCCTCCTCGGCGACCCAGTCGACGTCGAACCACCCGGCGTAGGGCGAGCGCCGGCCGTCGCGCAGCAGGCCCCAGAACGGCGAGTTCAGGTGCTCCGGCTCGGGCACCGCCATGTGGTTGGGGACCACGTCGACGACGATGCCCAGGCCGTGCTCGCGGCAGGCGGCCGCCAGCCGGTCGAAGGCCGCCCGGCCGCCGGCCTCCTGGTTGATCCGGGTGTGGTCGAGCACGTCGTAGCCGTGCGTCGAGCCCGGCGCCGCCTGGAGGATCGGCGAGAGGTAGACGTGGGTGACACCGAGGTCGGCCAGGTAGGGGACCCGCTCCGCGGCGTCGTCGTAGCCGAAGCCGCCGTGCACCTGGAGCCGGTAGGTGGCGCCCGGGACGACGCGGCCGGGCTCGGGACGGTGGGTGCTCACCGGCCTCACGCCCGCAGGGCTGCCGCGCTCGTCGCTCCGGCAGGGACGGTCGGGGACTCCAGGGGGCGGCGCAGCAGCTGGAACGAGAACGACTCCACGCGGACCTGGCCGTCGGCGTCGTGCCACACGTCGTCGACGACGCTGGACGCGGCGGTGTCGATCTCGACGCACCACCGCTTGCCGTACTCCTCGCCGGGCAGCTGGAAGGTGTGGGCCCCGGCACTGGCGTTCAAGAGCAGGAGGAAGTCGTCGTCGGAGACGCGCCGGCCACGGCTGTCGGGGCTCGGAATGGCCTGACCGTTGAGGTAGACGGTGACCATCCGCGCATCGCCGTCGTACCAGTCGTGGTCAGCCATCGGCTGTCCGGACGGCATGAACCACTCGATGTCGCCGTTGTCGCTCTGCCCGCCGTGGTCGGCGCTGCCCTCGAAGAAGCGGCGGCGGCGGAAGGTCGGGTGCTCGGCGCGGATCCGGGCCACGGCCGCGGTGAACGCGAAGAGGTCGCGCTGCTCGTCGTCGAGCTGCCAGTCCACCCAGGAGATCTCGTTGTCCTGGCAGTAGACGTTGTTGTTGCCGCCCTGGGTGCGGCCGATCTCGTCACCGTGCGCGATCATCGGGACCCCCTGGCTGAGCAGCAGGGTGGCGAGGAAGTTGCGCTGCTGCCGCCGGCGGAGCGCGGTGACCTCCGGGTCGTCGCTGGGGCCCTCGACGCCGCAGTTCCACGACCGGTTGTGCGACTCCCCGTCGCGGCCGTCCTCGCCGTTGGCCTCGTTGTGCTTGTCGTCGTAGGAGACCAGGTCGCGCAGGGTGAAGCCGTCGTGCGCGGTGACGAAGTTGATCGACGCGATCGGCTTGCGGCCGCTGTGCTCGTAGAGGTCGCTGGACCCGGTGATGCGCGAGGCGAACTCGCCGAGGGTGCTCGGCACCCCGCGCCAGAAGTCGCGGACGGTGTCGCGGTACTTGCCGTTCCACTCGGTCCACAGCGGCGGGAAGTTGCCCACCTGGTACCCGCCGTCGCCGACGTCCCACGGCTCGGCGATCAGCTTCACCTGGGAGATCACCGGGTCCTGCTGGATGATGTCGAAGAAGGCCGAGAGCTTGTCGACCTCGTGGAACTGGCGCGCCAGGGTGGCCGCCAGGTCGAACCGGAAGCCGTCGACGTGCATCTCGGCGACCCAGTAGCGCAGCGAGTCCATGATCAGCTGGAGGACGTGCGGGTTGCGCATGAGCAGGCTGTTGCCGGTGCCCGTGGTGTCGTAGTAGTGCTCCTTGGCGTCGTCGACCAGCCGGTAGTAGGCGGCGTTGTCGATGCCGCGGAAGCAGATCGTCGGGCCGAGCTCGTTGCCCTCGGCGGTGTGGTTGTACACGACGTCGAGGATCACCTCGATGTTCGCCTCGTGCAGCGCCTTGACCATCGCCTTGAACTCGGTGACCTGCTCACCGCGGTCGGAGCGCGCGTACGCGTTGTGGGGGGCGAGGAACCCGATGGTGTTGTACCCCCAGTAGTTGGAGAGCCCCTTGGCCTGGAGCGAGGTGTCCTGGACGAACTGGTGCACGGGCATCAGCTCGATGGCGGTCACCCCGAGCGCGGTGAGGTGGTCGATGACGGCCGGGTGCGCGATCGCGGCGTAGGTGCCGCGGATCTCCTCGGGGATGTCGGGGTGGGTCATCGTCAGGCCCTTGACGTGGGCCTCGTAGATGACGGTGTCGTGGTACTCGTGGCGGGGCGGACGGTCGTGGCCCCAGTCGAAGTAGGGGTTGGTGACGATGCCGAGCATCGTCTTGCCGAGGCTGTCCTCGGTGTTGCGCGTGGTGGGGTCGGCGAAGTCGTAGGAGAACAGGGCCTGGTCGTTGGCGACCTGGCCCTGGATCGCCTTCGCGTACGGGTCGAGGAGCAGCTTGCTGGGGTCGCAGCGGTGGCCGTTCTCGGGGTCGTACGGTCCGTGGACGCGGTAGCCGTAGCGCTGGCCCGGCTGCACCGCGGGGATGTAGCCGTGCCAGACGAACCCGTCGACCTCGGGCATGTCGACCCGGGTCTCGACACCGTCGTCGTCGATGAGACACAGCTCGACCCGCTCGGCGACCTCGCTGAACAGGGTGAAGTTCGTCCCCGTACCGTCGTAGGTGGCGCCGAGGGGGTACGCCGTTCCGGGCCAGATCTCCACACACTGCCTTCCGTCGTGAGTCACCGCTGACCGGCGGCGCTGCCGGGTGCGGCGCGGCCCCGAGGGCCCGCGCGGTGGAACGCTTAACGTACCCGCCCCCGGTGGCCCGCCACCAAACCGGCACCTCGGTTCGTCGCCACCCGTCTCGACTAGGGTCGGTGCGCCACCGCACCCGCAGACCCCACGGAGGAAGCATGAGCCAGCGTGTCGCCATCGTCACCGGAGCCGCCCGCGGCATCGGCGCCGCCACTGCGCAGCGGCTGGCCCGAGACGGGTTCGCCGTCGGCGTCGCCGACCTCGAGCAGAGCGCGTGCGAGGAGGTCGCGGGCCGCATCCGCGAGGCCGGGGGCACGGCGCTCGGCATCGGGCTCGACGTCACCGACGCCGACCGGGTCGCGGCCGGGGTGCAGCGCGTGGCCGACGAGCTGGGCCCGCCGGTCGTCCTCGTCAACAACGCCGGCATCATCCGCGACAACCTCCTGTTCAAGATGTCCGAGGAGGACTGGGACGCCGTCATGGGCGTGCACCTCAAGGGCGCCTTCCTCATGACCCGGGCCTGCCAGGCGCACATGACCGAGCAGCGGTACGGGCGCGTCGTCAACCTCTCCTCGTCCTCGGCGCAGGGCAACCGCGGGCAGGCCAACTACTCCACCGCCAAGGCGGGCCTGCAGGGGTTCACCAAGACCCTGGCCATCGAGCTCGGCAGGTTCGGGGTCACCGCCAACGCGGTGGCCCCCGGCTTCATCGAGACCGACATGACCAGGGCGACGGCGGAGCGGCTGCGGGTCTCGTTCGAGGACTTCATCGAGCACAGCGCCGCCCAGATCCCGGTGGGTCGGGTCGGCCAGCCGGAGGACATCGCGGCCACCATCGCCTTCCTCGTCTCCGAGGGGGCCGGCTTCGTCTCCGGCCAGGTGATCTACGTCGCCGGTGGACCGCTCGACTGAGGCGGCGGAGGCCCGAGAGCCTGCCGGCGGGTGGGCGACGACTCCCCGCCCGCCGCTCACAGCGGCCCTGACCGCCGAGGACGTGTCGGCGTTCAGGCGGGCGGCCGTCGTGGTGGGCCTTGGCCGTCCCACCGTCTTCCGGTGCCTCCTCGGCGTCCTCGCCGGGGTCGTGACGGCCTGGACCAGCGGCCTGGGGGCCGGGCTGCTCGTCGGGGTGGCCGCAGCCGTCGCGCTCGCCGGCCTCCCCCTGGTCGTCGTCGCGCGAGGCGCAGCGTCACAGGCGCCCCGGGGCGCCCGGCGCACCACCGGCTACGACGCCGACGGGCGGCTGGTGCTCGTGGGCAGCACGGTGCGCGTCCTCCCGCCCGGCTGGGCCCGCTCGATCGAACGGCGAGGGGCGGTGGCGGTGTTGCGCCCTGACGCGGACCGGGGCGCGGCGCCCCTCGTGCGTTCGCGGCTGCTGACCCGGCGCGACGAGGAGCTGCTCCTCCACGGCCCGGGGGAGGTCGGCGAACAGCGTCGTCGGCACCGCCCTCCGGCTCGAGGGGTCGTCCACGATGCCCGGCGAGGTCGCGCTGGCGACGCCGTGGTCGGCGCCCTGTGACCGCGGTGAGGCCGCGGTGTCGCTGGTTCGCTTCTGGCCGGTGCCCGTGCCGGTCGACCTCGTGCCCCCACCGGACGAGCCCGGGTCCTCGCCCGGCAGCTGACCGGGTCACCGTGCCGGCGAGGGTGGTGGGTCAGCGTCGCTCGCGTGCTGGCGTGAACCGCACCAGGGGAAGCTGCAGGACGAGCCGACGGCGCTGCTCGGCGGTTGCCTCGTAGCGCCAGCCGAGCATCGCGGAGAGGGCCCGTCGCAGCACCGGCGTGGCGAGCCGGTTGCGACGCTCGTAGCCGAGCACCACCCGCTCGGCCTCCTCCGGCCGGAGCAGCTCCGGCGCGGCCGCCCGCGGACCGCGACCCAGATCGATGGCGACCGGCCCACCGGCCCGGACGTTGCGGAACCAGTCCGAGCGCCGGCCGAAGCCGGACACCACGGTGACGGCCCCGGTGACGGGGTCGTGCTCCACCACCTCCAGCACCGTGTGCCGCTCACGCCCGGTACGGCGGCCTGTGTGGGTCAAGCGCAGGAACCGGCCGCCGAGCAGCCGTCCGAGGCCGGCGTCGAACAGGTGGTTCGGGGCCCGGAAGGTCGCCCGCAGCCATCGCGGCATCTCGGTCGGGCGCACCCCCGGCGACCTCGGCTCCCACCCCGGGACCAGCCCGTCCGGCGGCCGGGTCTCGACATGGTCCCCGCGCTCCCAGCGCACGGCACCGACGCGCTGCCACTGGTCGGCCCGGACCGCGGCGACCAGTGCCGCCTCGCTGCCCTCGGTGTCGACCTTCAGCAGGTCGATGCGCCCCTCCGCCGCGAGGACGGCGTCGAGGGCCTCGGCGACGGCCACGGTGTCGACGACGACCTCCTCGTGCTCGAGGTCGTGCGGGTAGTAGTCGGCGAGACCGCTGTACCGGCCCACCCGCTCGACGAAGAAGCGCGCCGGGCCCCCGGTGGGCGAGACCGCCCTCCGGTCCACCCTCACCCGGTCGCGGAACGGCGCCAGGTTGCGCTCGAGGGTCTCGAGGTTGGCCGCCACCGGCTCGAACGCGTACACGACGGCGTCCGGCCGGCGGGTGAGGAAGTAGAGTGCGGCCACCCCGATGTTGGCCCCGACGTCGACGACCACCCGGTGCGCCGTCGTGCCGTAGTCGTGCCGGCAGAAGACCTCGTTGACCGTCCGGACGTCGTGGCCGTCGGGGATCGTGACGTCGACCAGCCCCGCGGGGGTGCGCAGACGGGTCTGCCACGGGTAGGCACCGTGGCCGGTGTCGAGGTAGCGGCGGACCGCCTCCACCGGCTCGGTGAAGACGCGGACCATGGCGGCCAGGGCCACGTAGCTGCGCCACTGCACGATGCCGCGGCGCAGCCGGGCGACGTCCGACGGTCTCACCCGTCCAGCATCTCAGGAGCGGCTCGGGGCGCGACCACGTTTCGGCGTCCGCACGCTGCCTGCCGTGGCATGCGGCGTCGCGTCCCGGTCGGTGGCGGATCTCCTTCACCGCCCTGAGCCTCGCGCGATCCTGCCTGTCCGATGGCAGCGCGCACCCCCTCCACATCCGGGGTGAGACCGCCGCGGCTCCTCCCGACCCTGCTATCGCGAGGTGACGACCGAGGGCGAGCCGACGTCGAGGACGGTGCCGCGGTCCTCGCCGTCCTGAGGGGAGGGCCACGGACGGATGACGAGGTCGGCGGCGGGAACCGCTTTCTCGCCTCCGACGCCCGACGGCCCGATGTCGACGTGGAAGAGCGAGGTGTCGGACCCGAGGCCGACGGTGCGCCACCACACGTACTCTGACCGGTAGGACAGGGGCCCTGCCAGCGCGACCACGCCGGGTTCCGCATGGCGCAGGTAGGCGATGGTCTCGCGCCAGTCCGCCCTCACATCCGGTGGCAGCGACGCGAGCACCTCGGTCTCGTCGTCGGTCAGCACCACCGATCCCGTGCCCACGAGGGGACGCCACTTCTGGACCAGGAGCCACGGGACTGACTGCGCCACTGCAAGCGCCGCCACCAGCAGTGTGATGGCGACACGTCGCCGGGACAGGTCGATGGCCGCGGCCACGACCACGGACGCCAGTCCTACGAGGGGCAGGAGGAACCTTCCCCCCCAGGCCTGGTACTGGACGAGACCGGAGAACAGGAGGTACCCCGAGCCCGCGACCAGGAGCACCGGGGTCAGCCGGCGTCGTGCGCACGGATGCAGGAGCACGACGAGCACGGCGAGGGAGCCGAGGAGGAACTGCAGGAGGTTCGCGGCCCGGTCCTCGTTGCGCTGGGAGTCGACCGACACGGGGGTGAAGGAGAACCGCGGGTCGTCGACGGGCGCCCCCGACAACGCTTCGGACGTCCTGGAGAGGGCCTCCTCCACCCCGTGATTGATCCATTGGGGGGCCGGGACGGCCAGGTTGTGGCCGGTGTTCTTCACGGCGTTCGAGACGGCGGCCCGAAGGTGGTCGCTCTCAACCGTGAGCCCGAGTTCTGGGCCGGTGGGGCGACCGAACTCCTGCTGGTTGCGCACCATCCAGCCGAGGTTGAGGGACACCCCGATGAGCGCCGCCAGCACGAGCACCGCGACGGCGGACCGCCGGGGTCCACGGATCAGGACCCATACCGTCCACACGGCCACGGGCAGCCCGAACACGGCCACCGAGGGCTTGACGGCCACGGCGTAGGCGACGCAGATCAGCGAACCGAGCAGGGTCACCCAGCGGTGCGGCGCATGGGCGGGCCGCGTGACCAGGGCCACGCCCGCGAGGACGGAGGCGGTGGCGACGAGGTCGTTCTGGGTGGTCGCCGCCTCTCCGACGACGAGCGGGGCGCTGACCGCGAGGAGGGCCCCGCCGAGTGCCGGCGTACGAGAGACCCCCACGTGGCGGGCCGTCGAGTACACCGCCAGTCCGACGACTCCCTGTGATGCCCACTGTGCGAGGAACATCGCATGCTCGCCAGGGCCGGCCAGCAGCAGGGCGAGGACCGTCTCGGCGCCCGGCGGCATGTAGACCTGCGCCGGGTAGGGCGTCGCGAAGCTCCCCAGGCCCGACTGCTGGAACCACTGCATGACGCGCGGCAGGTGGTAGTTCACGGAGTCGGGGTTGTTGGGCGCAGTCGCCAGGCCCACCACGAAGGTGACGCCCAGCACCCCCGCAATGCCGGCGGCGATGAGCATGCGTGGCCATCCGCCTGCGCGAACCGAGGACATGACGGCGTGGAGGAGCCGCCGAGTGCTGTGGGCGGGCACCCACCGCGCCGCGACAAGGAGGGTCAGCCCGCCGAGCACCGCACTCGACGAGGCCACCAGGAGCCACGGCCGGAAGACCCCGAGGGCCGAGAGCACCTCGGAGATCGTGAGCACGACGGGAAACGGCAGGATCGCCGCAAGGAGCAGAGCGACATGCGCGGAGCGCAGGACTGCGAACAGGCCGGACCCCACCACGACGACGGTGCCGATCAGCACCACCCCGACGAGCACGCCCGTCAACCGCCGACTCCAGTCGCTGTCCGAAGGGTGGGTGCGACGTCGAGCCACCGTGCGTGACGGGCTGAGGCGTCGGCCGGGGTGGGGCAGGGCACACCGCATCTTGCACCGCCGGCATCCCCGATCGCGGGAGGTGACAGCGGCCGGGACGTCGAGGGGTGCTCCGGTGCTGCGGTCGCCGTCAGGGTCCGGTTCGGCGGTGGGCCGTCGAGGGGCCGGCTCGACAGGGCATGTCGTCGCGGGCACGTGGCTCCCGACGACCTGACCGATCCACAGGACCCCGACGCCCGGGAGCTCACGGTCCCGGGCGTCGTGATCAGGTCAGAGGCCGAGGTCGCGGCCGATGAGCTCCTTCATGATCTCGTTCGAGCCGGCCCAGATCTTCGAGACGCGGGCGTCGCGCCAGGCGCGGGCGACCCGGTACTCGTTCATGAAGCCGTAGCCGCCGTAGAGCTGCACGCACTCGTCGAGGACGTGGTTCTGCACCTGCGCGGAGAACCACTTGGCCTTGGCGGCGTCGACCGCGGTGAGCCGGCCCTCGGAGTGCGCCTCCACGCAGTCGTCGACGTAGGCCTGGACGACCTCGAGCTCGGTCAGGAGCTCGGCCATCTTGAACTTGTTGTGCTGGAACGAGCCCACCGGCTGGCCGAAGGCCTTGCGCTCCTTGGTGTACTGCACGGTCTCGCGGAAGATCTGGAACGCGTGGGCGGTGTTGGCGACGGCCGCGCCGATCCGTTCCTGCGAGAGGCGCTGCATCATCGCGATGAACCCCATGCCCTCCTCGCCGAGGCGGTTCGCGTCGGGGACCCGCACGTCCTCGAAGAACAGCTCGGAGGTGTCGGCCTCCTCCTGGCCCACCTTGTCGAGCTTGCGGCCGCGGGTGAAGCCGGCCATCCCCTCCTCGACGACGAAGAGGGTGATGCCCTTGGCGCCCCTGCTGGGGTCGGTGCGCGCCGCGACGATGACGAGGTCGGCCTGGTAGCCGTTGGTGATGAACGTCTTCGACCCATTGAGCACCCAGTGGTCCCCGTCGCGCACCGCGGTGCTCTTCAGGGCCGCGAGGTCCGAGCCGCCGGACGGCTCGGTCATCGCGATCGCGGCGATGAGGTCGCCGCTGGCCATGCCCGGCAGCCAGCGCTGCTTCTGCTCCTCGGTGCCGAGGTCGACGATGTACGGGGGGCACACGTCGGAGTGGATGCCGAAGCACGACGACACCGCGAAGTTGAACCCGGCGATGACCTCGGCCGAGATGGCGTTGAAGCGGTAGTCCTCGGCGCCCATCCCCCCGAACTCCTCGGGGATGTCGAGGCCGAACAGCCCCAGCTTGCCGGCCTCCTTCCAGATGTCGCGGTCGATCGACTTCGCCTCGAGCATCTGCTCGGCCCGGGGCGCGAGCGTGCGGTCGACGAACTCCTGGACGGAGGCGCGGAAGTCCTCGTGCTCGGCGGCGTAGACGTTGCGCGGCATGGTGCTCCTCGAAGGCGACGGGGTCGGCGCACGGCATCGGCGTCGACATTGACTAAGCGCTTGCTTAGTGTTGCGCGGGTACGGCATGCTGTCAACCGTGCCGAGCCCACCGCTGAGCGAGAACGACGTCCTCGCCGCCCTCGCCCCCGAGGGCGGGCGCCACGGCCACGTCGACGACGTCACCGACACCGCGGTGCGGATCATGCTCGCGGCCGCCGACGCGTTCGCCGAGCACGGCTTCCCCGCGACGACCACCCGTGACATCGCCTCGCGGGCCGGCCTGTCCCCCGCCGGCGTCTACGTGCACTTCGCGTCCAAGGAGGTGCTCCTCTTCGAGCTCAGCCGTCGCGGGCACACCCGGGCCCGCGACCTGCTCGTCGACGCCGCCCACAGCGCTCCGAGCCCCAGCGAGGCGCTGCGCTCCATCGTCGGTGGCTTCTCCCGCTGGCACGCCGAGCACCACCAGCTCGGGCGGATCGTCCAGTTCGAGTTCCGCCACCTCGGCCCGGAGCACCGCGAGGCCGTCCTCACCCTGCGCAAGGAGATCGACCAGGTGGTCGCCGGCGTGCTGCACGACGGCGTCGAGAGCGGTGAGTTCGCCGTGGCCGACGTCCCCGGCACCGCCCTCGCCCTCCTCTCGATGGCCATCGACGTCTCGCGCTGGTACACCCCCGGCGTCCGCCGCGCCCCCGAGGACATCGAGCGGCTCTACGGCGACCTGGCCCTGCGCCTGGTCACCGCACGCGGCTGAGCCGGGGCCCCAGGGCGGACTGCCCGGAACGGCGCGGTCCGCGGCCGTGGCGTTGCTAGCATGACGCGGTCGTGGTCGGCCGGGCCCGACGCCGGACGGACGCGAGGTGGCGATGGACCTGCCCACCACGGCGCTCCGCGCACCGGAGCACCGGTCCGACCCCACGAGGCCGGAGGCCACCACCCCCCGCGAGGTGGCGAGCCGGCTCCGCGACCTCGCCTCCGAGCCCACCCGGCTCCTCGACTTCCTCCTCGGGACGCTCGCGCTCCTCGCGTGGGTGCCGCCGGAGGTGCCGTCGAGCGTGTCGCTGGGGCTGATCGCCGTCACCGCCCTCGTCGTGCTCGCGAGCCTGCGCCGGCCGGCGTGGGGTCGCACCGGACTCGGCTGGCTCCTCGTGGCCGGCGTGATCGTGCTCGGCTACGTCGCGAGCCTGTCCATGCTCACGGCCGACGAGTCGCTCTTCGGCTGGCAGAAGCGGGCGCTCCGACTGGTGCTCGTCCTCCTGTTCCTCGTCAGCATCGTCAGCGGGAGGCTGCACTACCCCTCGCTCGTGCGGGGGATGGCGGCCGGGCTGCTCGGGAACGCGGTGCTCTTCTACGCCGGCCTCGCGCCGACCCCCTACGGCGCCTACCTCTCCGGGTTCCTCCTCGACAAGAACGTCGCCGGCCTGGTCTACCTCGTCGTGGGGCTGCTGCTGGCGGGCCTGGTGTCGACTGGCCTGCGACGCGCCCTCGTGCTCCTCGCGACCTCGGCCGCCGTGTGGGGAACCGGCTCCCGCACCTCGCTGGCCGCCCTCGGCTGCGCCCTCGTCTGGCTCTGGCTGCGGCCCCGGCTGCGACCCTGGGGACGGCTCGCCCTCGTCGGGGCGCTCGCGCTGCTCGTCCGGCTGCTGGAGGTCGACTACGCCCAGGTGGGTGTCTTCAGTGAGCGCGTCGGCAGCGACAACCTCCGGGCTCGGATCGACGCGGCCTCCGAGCTGAAGCTGGGGCAGACGCCCTGGTACGGGTCCGGCCTCGGGAACGCCTACGCGCCGCTGCAGGGCGACACCTTCTTCTTCCACAACTCCTACTGGTCGGCCCTGGTCGAGGGCGGCTGGATCCTCCTCGTCGCGTACGTCGGTGTCCACGTGTGGTTCGGGATCGGCCCCACCCGGACCGGCCCACCCATCGCCCGCTGGGCCACAACCGCCGAGGCGGCGAACGTCGCCGTGCTCGTCTGCGCCCTCCGCCTCGGGGAGGTCTTCGGCACCACCGGGGCCGCCGTCGCCCTCGGTGCGGGGCTGCTCGGGCACGTCGGCCACCACGCCGCCCGGCGCGCCGGCACCCTCCCGTCCGGGGGCGCCGGAGCAGATGCCGGCGGCATGGCGGACCCCTCGGCCGGCGCCCCGGCCCCGAGCCCTCGAGCCCGGCCCCCGGTCGGTCACCGGGACAGCCACGAGTAGCCTGTCGCGGTGACTGCCGCCCCGGGGCACGGAGGATCCCCGTCCATCGCCGCACCGGACTACTGGTGGTACGTCAGCCGCAGCCGCCTCCTCGAGGCCGCGCTGCGCGAACGGGTCGAGGGCGCGTCCCTCGCCCTCGACCTCGGCAGCGCCGACGGTCCCAGTGCGGCGTGGTTCCGTGAGGCCACCGGCCGCACCGCGTCGCTCGACATCGACCCGCGCGGCCTCGGCGCGGACGGGGTGTGCGGCTCCGCCCTGGCGCTGCCCTTCGCCGACGACACCTTCGACGCCGTGGCGGCCTTCGACGTCATCGAGCACTGCGATCCCCAGGAGGTGGCGCTCGCCGAGGTGCTGCGGGTGCTCCGGCCGGGCGGCCGGTTCCTCATGTCGGTCCCCGCCTACGCCTGGGCCTGGAGCGACTTCGACGTCGCGAACGGCCACCACCGGCGGTACACGCGGGCCCGGGCCTCCGCGGCCCTCGAGGCGGCCGGGTTCCACGTCGAGCGCGCCACCTACGGCTTCGCCTCGACCTTCCCGATGTTCGCGGCCGAGCGCCTGGTGCGCAAGGCCGTCCGCCGCCGGGTGCACGGACCCGCCGACGTGGTGGGCCTCCCCAGGGTTCCCACGGTCGTCAACAGCGCGCTCTCGGGGCTCTCACGCGTCGACGCCGCCCTCCTCCGTCGCACCGACCTGCCGTTCGGCTCCTCGGTGTTCGTCGCCGCCACCCGGCCGGGCTGAGCCCCGTCAGGCGTCCAGCGCACCTCCGGAGGCCACCCGGGAACGGACGTCGGCCGCGGTGTCGGCCAGGCCCGCCGCGAGGGTGGTGGTCGCGAGGGCGTCGACCTCCGGCCAGCGCACGGACCGCATCCGCAGGTCGAGCACCTGGCCCCGGCCACCGGCCACCGGGATGGTGCGCAGTGGGCGGTGGAACACCCGGCGGGCCTCCCCGACGAGATGTCCCACCGTGACGGGCGTGCCCGAGGCGAGCACCTTGAGGACCACGGTGCCGGCCGGCTCCTCGCGGGCGAGCTCGACGCTGCGGCGGACCATCCGGGCGACGTCGCCCACGTGGACGTAGTCGCGGATGGTGTCCATCGACACGAAGACGGGCAGCGGCGAGCCGGTGGCGTCGGCGAGGCACAGCTGCGAGAGCAGGCCCTGGGGCTTGCCGAGCCGCTGACCGGGGCCGTAGACGTTGGCGAGCCTGCCGACCACCGCCCGCAGTGCGGTGCCCTGCACCACCTCGCGCAGCTGCTCCTCCATCCGCAGCTTGACCCGGCCGTAGGCCACGAGGGGCCGGGGCGCGGTCTCCTCGCTGAACGGCGGATCCGACGAGCCGGCGTAGAGGCCGCCGGCCGAGGAGGCCAGGAACACCACGCCCTCCTCGTCGGTCGCGACACCCCGGGCGAAGCGCTCCAGGGCGGCCGCGAACACCCGGCCCTCGGTCGCGAGCGCCTCCTCCCCCGTCGCCACGACGCCCGCGCCGGCGCACCACGCGAGCACCCACTCGCGCCCGGCCCGTGCCGCCGCGAACCGCGCCGCCTCGTCGGCGAGCACGGCCACGGCAGCGGCCTCGTCGTGCCACGGCACCCGGGAGGTCATCACCTCGTGGCCCGCCACCTCGAGCTCGCGAGCGACGTGCCTGCCCACCAGGCCGCCCGCCCCGACCACCCAGGCGAGCGGCGCCGGACCGCTCACGCGCCGTCGCGGCCGAGCGGGCCCCCGGCGCGGCCACGTCCGAGCGGACCCTGCACCCGGTCGCGCCCGAGGGGGCCCTCCGCCCGGTCGCGGACCGGCAGGTAGAGCGGCTTGCCCATCGCCATGTTGACCGCCATGCCGACGTACTCCGCGATCACGCCGAGCGCGAAGAGGATCGCCCCGGTCGCGATCATGAACAGGATCATCGTCGACGTCCAGCCGGGGACGTCCCAGCGACCCGCGGCGCGGCCGATGGCGAGCACGACGGCCACGACCGGCGCGAGGAGCAGGGCCGTGGCCCCGGTCAGGCTGACCCAGCGCAGCGGCGTCGTGCCGCTGGAGAGGACCAGGCGCCAGAAGTGCGAGAGCAGGCGTCGCAGGTCGTACCCCGACGGGCGGTCGGCCTCGGTGCGCATCGGGACCGGTGCCGTGGTGACCCGGCGCGCCACCCACGAGATCGCCACGTCGAGGTAGATGCCGGGCCCGGCGTAGGCCGCGACCGAGCGGGCCACCTCCCCGAGCACGAGCCGGTAGCTGTTGAAGTCGGACGCGGGCGCCCCCTTGGCGACGCGGGCGACGAACCACTTCGCCCCGCCGGAAGCGGCGTTCCGCAGCGCCCCGTGCGGAGGCTCGTTCGAGGGCTTGGCGTAGACGACGTCGGCCTGCTCGGCCATGGCGGTGTCGAGCAGCGCGGCGACGTGGGCCGGGTCGTGCTGGCCGTCCTCGTCCATCGTGGCCACCCACTCCCCGCCGGACGCCGCGATGCCGGCGAGGGTGGCCGCGTGCTGGCCGAAGTTGCGGCTCAACCAGACCGGCCGCACCCAGTCGTGCTCCGCTGCCAGCCCGCGGATGACGGTGTCGGACCCGTCGGGCCCGCAGTCGTCGACGAGCAGCAGCTCGGTGACGCGGTAGGCGCGGCCCCCCGGCGTGGTGCCGCCCTCGACGAGGGGTGCCACCTCGTCGACCAGAGCCGCGAGGCTGCCGGCCCCCTGGTAGACGGGCACGACGACGCTGATCAGGTGCGGGGAGGCGCTCTCGGTCGGCACGGCCGTCACCCTAGTGGGCCGGGACGCCGGTCAGTCGCGGGTGAGGCGACGGTAGGTGACCCGGTGCGGCCGTGCCGCCTCCTCGCCGAGCCGCTCGACCTTGTTCTCCTCGTAGGACTGGAAGTTGCCCTCGAACCAGTACCACTTGGCCGGGTCCACGTCGTCCCCCTCGTAGGCGAGGATGTGGGTGACGACCCGGTCGAGGAACCAGCGGTCGTGGCTGATCACCACGGCGCAGCCGGGGAAGTCGAGCAGCGCGTTCTCGAGGGAGCCCAGGGTCTCGACGTCGAGGTCGTTGGTGGGCTCGTCGAGGAGCAGCAGGTTGCCGCCCTCCTTGAGGGTCAGCGCGAGGTTGAGCCGGTTGCGCTCGCCGCCGGACAGCACGCCCGCCTTCTTCTGCTGGTCGGGCCCCTTGAAGCCGAACTGGCTGACGTAGGCCCGCGACGGGATCTCCACGTGGCCGACCTGGATGTAGTCGTGGCCGCCGGAGACGGTCTCCCAGAGGTTCTTGTTCGGGTCGAGGCCACCGCGGCTCTGGTCGACGTAGGAGATCTCGACGGTCTCGCCGATGTCGACGGTGCCGGAGTCGGGCTCCTCCAGCCCGACGATCGTCTTGAAGAGAGTGGTCTTGCCCACCCCGTTCGGGCCGATGACGCCGACGATGCCGTTGCGCGGGAGGGTGAACGACAGGTCGTCGATGAGGATGCGGTCGCCGAACCCCTTGCGCAGGCCACGGACCTCGATGACCTTGCTGCCGAGGCGCGGGCCCGGCGGGATCTGGATCTCCTCGAAGTCGAGCTTGCGGGTGCGGTCCGCCTCGGCCGCCATCTCCTCGTACCGCTGGAGCCGGGCCTTGGACTTGGTCTGCTTGGCCTTGGCGTTGCTGCGGACCCACTCGAGCTCGGAGGCCAGGCGCTTGGCGAGCTTGGCGTCCTTCTTGCCCTGGACCTGGAGGCGGGCCTGCTTCTTCTCCAGGTAGGTGGAGTAGTTGCCCTCGTAGGGGTAGGCGCGACCGCGGTCCAGCTCGAGGATCCAGCCGGCGACGTTGTCCATGAAGTACCGGTCGTGGGTGACCGCGACGACGGCGCCCGGGTAGGCGGCGAGGTGCTGCTCGAGCCAGAGCACCGACTCGGCGTCGAGGTGGTTGGTCGGCTCGTCGAGGAGCAGCAGGTCGGGCTTCTGCAGCAGCAGCTTGCACAGCGCGACCCGGCGGCGCTCACCGCCGGAGAGGACGGTGACGTCGGCGTCCGGTGGCGGGCACCGGAGCGCGTCCATCGCCTGCTCCAGCTGGGAGTCCAGGTCCCACGCGTCGGCGGCGTCGATGGCCTCCTGGAGCTGGCCCATCTCGGCCATCAGCGCCTCGAAGTCGGCGTCCGGCTCGGCCATCTCGGCGGAGATCTCGTTGTAGCGGTCGAGCTTGGCCTTGATCTCACCCGCACCCTGCTCGACGTTGCCGAGGACGGTGGTGGTCTCGTCGAGCTCCGGCTCCTGCATGAGGATCCCGACCGAGTAGCCCGGGGTCAGGCGCGCCTCGCCGTTGGAGGGCTGGTCGAGCCCGGCCATGATCTTCAGGACCGACGACTTCCCCGCACCGTTCGGGCCGACGACGCCGATCTTGGCGCCGGGCAGGAACGAGAGCGTGACGTCGTCGAGGATGACCTTGTCGCCGTGCGCCTTGCGGGCACGCGACATCACGTAGATGAACTCGGGCATGCGGCCAAGGCTAACGAGGACACCCCCGTCCGCCCGAATCGGTTGCCGGCCGCTGCCGCCCCGCCCCGGGTGGCGCGCCGGGTGCGCCGCCCGGGGTCAGGCGGCCGGGTCGTCGGCCGCGGGGAGGAGCGGTCCGGACCCGGGCTGCGGCGGCGACCCCGGCTGCGGCGGCCCCCCGGCGCCGTCGTCGACGGTGTACGGGTCGTGCTGCGGGTCGCCGGGCCCGGTCGGCCCGGGCGCGGGCAGCGCGGGCTCGAGGTCGCCGTTGCGGGTGTACGCGGTGACTCCCCACCGCAGGTCGTGCCCGAGAGCATGGGCATCGACCTCGACCGCCGTCCCGTAGGAGCCGTCACCGCGCTGGAACTGACGCACCCGCAGCTTGCCGTGGACGACGACGGGGTGACCCCTCCGCAGGCAGCGTGCGGCGTTCTCGCCCATCCCCCTGTTGACGTTGACGTCGTAGAAGCTGGGCTCGGAGTCGGCCCACCGCCCGGGCTCCCCGCGCACCTGGTGGCGCTCCGACTGCGCCACCCGCAGCGTGGTGAAGCGGCCGCCTCGGCCCTCCTTGACCACCGGGTCGGCCACGAGGCGGCCCTGGACGGTCACGTACGTCTCGTACATCGCTGATCCCCTCCCTGCGGCCCCGCCCTCGAGGTCGCAGGACCAGCGTGCGCCGTCTCGGGGAGGCTCGTGAAGGGGTGCGGGGGGCCTGTGGACGACGCCGACCCGGCGGCCCGCCTGTGGACGACGTCCCCCCGGACGAGGTGCGGGCCGGCCCGGGTGCAGGGGTTCCCGGGCCAGGCCCACCACTGACGTTAGGGGGTCACCTCGGCGTCACACCGGCCTCGGCAGACCCATCGTCCGTTCGGTGGAGGACTCTGGCCGAACGGACGGCCCGGCACGGGAACGGGGTCAGGTGGACGCGGCCCGCTCCAGCGCCGTCCGGGTCGCGGCGTGGCGGTCGAGCACGCGCTGCACGGGGGCGAGGACCTGCTCGTCCGCGACGACCGCGATCGACCCGCGCAGCCGGGCGTCGGCGGCCCCCCCGCGGCGGCGGGCCCCGATCCGGGCCAGCCAGGCCGCGACGAGGGCGAGCAGCACCCCGAGGAGCAGGCCGCCGGCCAGCAGGAGGAACGGGACCGGCAGCACCCCGACCGTCGGCGGGTCGGGCACCACGGTGTCGAGCTGCAGCCAGCCGAGGACCACGTAGAGCGCCAGCCACGCGAGGCCGACGACGGCCGCGAGGGCGAGGGCCAGCTGGAGCACCTCGACCACGCGCCACCACACCGGTGCGCGCGCATGCAGGGAGGTGCCCACGACCGCCCGGTCCAGGGAGTCGCCGAGCTCGGCGTCGGTGGGGGCGGCGGCGCGCTCGACGGCGTCCGCCCACGGCGTGGGCAGGTCGTGTCCGGCGCGGTCCGCGACCCGGCGGCTGGCGAGCGAGACCGCGGCCCGGGCCGCCGGCGTCGGCGGGGGCAGGGACGAGCGGCCCAGCACCGAGCGGACGTCGGCGCGGGTGACCTCGATGTCGCGGTCGCCCAGCCGCAACCGGCGGAGCGGACGGGCCCGCAGCCGGTGCACCCAGCGGGTGAACGGCCATCCGGTGCGCCCCGCCGCCTCGATCCGGTAGTCGCGCTCGACGGCGTCGACGACGATGGGCACCCCGGCCGCCCGGGCCAGGGCGTCGAGGAGCTCCTCACGAAGCTCGTCGTCGACCTCGGCCTCCTCGGGGGCCACGTGGCCGGCCAGCGCCTGCGCCACCGCCCGCACGTCGGCGGCGAGCCGGGTGCGTGCCGCGGTGCGCCCCGCCACGGTGTTGGCGAGCCGCTGGCGCAGCTCGTCGACGCCGACCCCGGTGGTGGCCGAGGTGGCGAGCACCGCGGCGTTCGGGACGCCGTCGAGCGCCATCAGCCGGGCGAGGTCGACGCGGCAGCTGTCGACCTCGGCGGGGGAGAGTCGGTCCCCCTGGTTGAGCACGGCCATCGTGACGGCCTCGTGCGTCGCGAGCGCCCGCACGTGGTCGTCGTGGAGCCGGGCGTCGGCGTACTTCTGCGGGTCGGTGACCCAGACGAAGAGGTCGACGAGCTCGAGCACCCGAGCCGCCTCCGCCCGGTTGGCCAGCTCGTGGGAGTCGAGGTCGGGCAGGTCGAGCAGGACCAACCCGTCCAGGGTGCCGAGCTGGCCGCCGTCGTCGTCGGCGACGTGGTGGCGGGTGCCCACACCCAGCCAGTCGAGCAGCTCGCCGGCCGCCTCGTCGCCCCACACGGCGGCGGTGGGGGTGGAGGTCGTCGGCCGGAGCACACCGACCTTCGCGACGTCCTCGCCGACGAGCGCGTTGAAGAGCGAGGACTTCCCGCTGCCGGTGGCCCCGGCGAGCGCGACCACGGTGTGCCCGCCGACGAGGGCGGTGCGCTGCTCGACCTTCGCGACGACGGCGTCGGCCCGGCTCCGCTCGCCGCGAGGCAGCTGCGCGCCGCCGGCCTCGACCGCGGCGCCGAGCGCCGCCGCGGCGGCGCTCAGCTCCTCTGGCGTCACGACGGCTCCGCGGGCGCGGCCCATCCGCAACGGGGTCACCGGGCCACGCTCGCCAGCCGGGCCGTGGCGGCGTGCAGCGACTCGGCCTGGCCCTGCGGGGTGCGGTGCTCGGCGAGCACCGCGGTGTACCGCTCGCGCTGCTCGGCGTACACCTCGTCGGTGAGCTCGAGCAGGCGGGAACGGGCCTTGGCGGCCATGTCGCGGACCGCCTGGTCGCCGAAGATCGCCTCGAGCACACGCTGCGCGAGCACGGCCGTGCCCCCGGCGATGCCGACCTCCGCGCCGACCAGGCCCCCGGTGTGGGCGAAGGCGACGAGCATGAGGAACAGGCCGATGGCGTTGACGCCGTAGGCCGCCACCCGTGCGTTGGTGCGCCGGCCCTGGCCCTCGGTGCGCACCAGCTCCATCACCTCGCCCTGCCAGTCGCGGACCATCCGCTCGACCCGCTCCCCGGAGCCGTCCGGCGGTCGCGCGAGCCCCGGCTGCCCGGCGACGAGCTCGGCGCCCCCGGGCAGCCGGCGCCAGGCGCGGGCGGTGTCGGACGTCGCCGTCTCGAGGTTGGCGACGACGAGGGCGGCGACCCCGGTGTGCAGTGCCTCGCCGAGGGTCCGCGGGGGCGGGGGTGCGCCCTTGAGGGCAGCGGTGATGCGGTCCCGCCAGCGGCCGATGGTGCTCTCGACCTGGCGGAAGAACTCGCCGGTGCCGACGAACTCCTGCCAGCGGGCGAGCACCTCGCCCCGGAGGAGCGAGCCGTCGGTCATCCCGTCGGCGACCCGCTGGTGCGCGGCGGCGAAGGACTCCTCCGCCGCGGCCGCCAGCACGCGTTCGGCCTCCTCCTGCGACCGGCTCGCGGACACCAGGGCCTCGGCTCGCCCGGACAGCGAGGCGACGGCGCCGCGCAGGGTCTGGCTCACGACGATGTCGCGGGCCCTCACGTCCCCCGCCAGCGCCTCGAGCCACGCGCGGAGCCGGGCGAACGCGGCGGCGGGCAGCCGGCCGTCGTCCTCCAGCCCCACCTCCGGCACGGTGAAGACCGGCGCGGTCGGCAGTCCCTCCTCCCGCAGCATGGCCGCCAGGTGCGGGCGGATCTCGCCGACCGCCTCGGGGGCGATCCGGTCCAGGACGATCGCGACGGCGGTGCCGCGGTCGGCCGCGGTGCGCAGGAGGTCCCACGGGACGGCGTCGGCGTAGCGGGCCGCCGTCGTGACGAAGAGCCACAGGTCCGCGGCGGCGAGCAGCTGGGTGGCGAGCTCGCGGTTCGCCGAGACCACCGAGTCGATGTCGGGGGCGTCGAGCAGGGCCAATCCCGCGGGGAGGGACCCGGAGGAGACCAGGCGCACGGTCCCCGCCTGCTCCTCCTCGGTGCGGCGCCCCGTGACCCGGGCCAGCCCGGGGAGGATGCGGTCGCCCTCGAACCAGTGGAGGTCCTCGGGGTGGTGGACGAGCACCGGGGCGGTGGTCGTCGGGCGCAGCACGCCGGCGCGGCTCACCTCGGCACCCACGACGCTGTTCACCAGGGTCGACTTGCCCGCTCCCGTGGAGCCCCCGACGACGGCGAGCAGCGGCGCCTCGAGCGAGCGCAGCCGCGGCAGGACGTAGTCGTCGAGCTGGCGGAGCAGCTGGAGGCGGGCCGTCTCGGCCCCGGACCGGTCCGGGAGCTCGAGCGGAAGCACGGCCGCGCCGACCTCGTCGCGGAGCGCCTCGACGGCGGCGACGAGGGCGTCCACGTCACGGTCGGCCACCACGCCGTCAGCCTAACGACCGGGAGGCCGGTGTCCGCGCAGGCCAGCCGCGAGACCGCGATGATGTCCGGGTGCGACTCTTCGTGGCCGTCGTCCCGCCGCCCGAGGCAGCCGTGGACCTCGACCGGTTCCTCGAGCCGCGCCGCGACGTGGCCGGCCCGCGCTGGTCCGACCCGGCCCGGTGGCACCTCACCCTGGCCTTCGCCCCCGCGGCCCCGGACCGGGTCCTCGACGAGCTCCACGACCGGCTGGAGGCGGTGGCCTCGAGCGCTTCACCGACGTCGCTGGCGCTGGCGGGTGGCGGCTGCTTCCCGGGCGTGACCCGCGCCCGGGTGCTCTGGTGCGGGGTGCGCGGCGGGGAGGGCCTGGCGCCGCTGGCCCGGTCGGTGCGCTCCGCGGCCGCCGTGGCCGGCGCCGCACCGGAGGGCGGGCCGTTCCGGCCGCACCTGACCCTGGCCCGCTTCCCGAGGCCGGTCGAGGGCACCCGCTGGGTGCGCCTCCTCGAGGGCTACGCCGGACCCGAGTGGGTGCCGGACGAGGTGGTGCTCGTGGAGTCGCACCTGCCCCGAGGCCGCGGGCACCACCCTCGGCACGAGGTGCTCGCCCGCTTCCCCGTCCGCCCGCGGGACCCACGAGGGCGCTCCTAGACTGTGCGCGGTGCCGCGGCGCCGAGCCCTCGTAGCTCAGCTGGACAGAGCAAGAGACTTCTAATCTCTAGGCCGCAGGTTCGAGTCCTGCCGGGGGCGCTCTCGAGAACAGGCTCTGACCTGCACAAATAAGATGCGGATTCCGAAGCGTGCACTAGTCGTGCACTAACGAAGGCCTCTCGTGCGCCAACTCTGTCGTGCCGTTGTTAACTACAGTTGACACATGGTCGACGCCTTCTCTCCCTTCGACGCTGCCGACTACCTGTCTGACTTCGATGACGCCGCGGCGTACCTCGAGGCTGTGATCGACGAAGGCGACGACGACCCCGCCCAGATCACCCAGGCGCTGGGAGTTATCGCACGCTCCGGCAACATCAGCGATCTCTCCCGACGCGCCGGCATGAGCCGTGAGGGTCTCTACAAGGCACTGTCGGCCGACGGCAACCCCAGCTTCGCCACCGTGCTGAAGGTGTCCCGGGCCCTGGGCCTCCGCCTGCGCTTCGAGTCCATCGAATGACCGAAGGCACCGAGACGCGCGCCACCGTCGGCGGCAATGGCACGGAAGGAATGGCCATCGTCAACTTAAGGTTGACCCCCGCGAGCTGTCAGCCTAGGGTTGACGCGTGCGGGTAACGGACTCAGCGTTCAAGCACGGCATCGCCGAAGCCGACATCCTGCACGCCTACGCAAATGCCGTGCGACTAGTGGAGGTCGAGCAGTACGGCGAGGACCGGCTCATCGTCATCGGACCCGACCGGGCAGGCAACTGGCTGGAGCTGGTGGCCATACCGGCCGACGACGCCGACCGGATCATCCACGCGGACCGGCTGCGACCGAAGTTCTACGAATTCCTGAAGTGAGGTGATCTGACATGGCAACCACGAACATCAACGAGGTCGAGAACATGCTCGACAACCTCGATCCCTCGACGGTCAAGGCCCGCGATGCGGTGCACTTCCGGCGGATCATCGCGGCCCAAGACGGTGTTGCTCGCGCCGATCGCGAGCTTCACGACGCGGTCCGCGCCGCCCGCGAGGCCGGGGACTCCTGGCTGAGTATTGGAATGGCCTTGGGTGTAACCAAGCAGGCAGCCCAAAAGCGGTTCGGACGCTGACGGGGCAACGGACGCGCACGCCCTCCACTGCCGACAACCGTCCCGTCCAGCCAGCTGTCACAGCACTCCCCGCGGCATGTCCGGTTGATGCTTGCCTGCAGGGCATGATGACCACAGGGGGTCTAGGTGGGGTGCGGGCGGTCGACGAGCGCGACCAGCTTCCTCGGGGCCAGGACGCAGTATGACTCGACGACGAGCTCGGCGACCTCGTCCCAGTCGGTGGCGTCGTCGAGCGTGAGACCCATCGCGTCGCGGCCCCAGCCCAGGATGTGGAAGGGCGGGCCCGCGTGCCGCAGCGCCTCAAGCTCTTCGCCCGCGGCGCGGAAGGTCATGACCACATTGGCCCCGTCGACGGGGTCGTCGACCCCGAGGACGTGCGCGAAGGTCCGCGTGCGCACCCGCCACCGGGTGCCTACCCAAGCGTGCTCCTCGTAGGCGTCCGGGAGGGCGAGGCACAGTCGGCGCAGGCGCCGCTCGACGTCGGCGGGGACGTCGTCGGTGAGGCTGCGGACGGGCGCGGCGGCCATCGGCGCAGGCTACGCCGCCCCACCGACGGCCGGGTCGGACCTCGGGGCCGGCAACCGCGGCGCCATCCATTGGCACACCGATCGCGGCAAAGTCGGACGTGCGCGATGGGTGCAGGCAGCAGAAGCGACGCTGTCTCCCGTCAGTTGGCGTTGGATGGCAGTTCAGGTTTCGAACGACGTCCTATTGCCGGGCCATCGCGGCACGCATCTCGCTTTCGGTGTCGACGATGAGTTCGCCGGATACGTCGACGGTGACCGTGTGGATAGTGCCGGTGAAGCGGTAAGGCGAGGGGTAGTCCGGCGTCACCGGCGACCCGGGGTTTGCTCCACAGGTGAGAGCACCCGGGTTGAGCATGAATGGCGTGGTGACCGGGGCCTCTGCTTCCGCCACGAGCGCGCCGTCCACATATAGCTGCAACCGGCCTGGCGCACCCTTGCCTTGGGCCATGTCCGGCTCGCCGGTGGGCTCGAACTCGAAGCGCAACTCGTGGGATCCGGCAGGGAGTGGCTTGGAGGTCGATACCTTGTGCAGGCTGCGTCCGACGTAGTTGTGTACGTAGTGCAGGTTCCCGTCCTGGACGAACAGGGAGTACCCGCCGGCTGCCGTGCCTTGGCAGAGCAGGACGCCCTCGGCACCTTCTTCGGGGAGCTCCACCTTTGCGGTGATGCTGTGTGGCCGGTTGAGCACACGTGGCGCCGCGTTGAACGGCACCGACTGAGTGCCCGAGCGGTAGACGTACCGCTTCCGTGGCACCGCGGCCAACGGCTTCTCCGCCAGGATCCGTGCCAGGCCGCTGCCGTCGACGGGCAGCACGTCGTACTTTCCAGCCTCGGCGTACCAAAGGCCGATGAGCGCTATGAGCTTGTCGCGGTGCTCCTTGCCCAGGTCTCGGGTCTCAGCGAAGTCCTGGTCGACGTGATAGAGCTCCCAGCCGGTCGCATCGAGTTCGGTGAGCTTGTCGGCCGAGATGGCCTGGCCGAAGCCGACACCTGCCTCGGCGAAGGACGGTCCCGGCCACGGGCAGACCGCTCGCCAGCCGTCGTGGTAGATAGATCGGTGACCCATCATCTCGAAGTACTGGGTGCGGCGCTTGCTCTCGGCGTCTGCGTCGTCAAGCGCGTCGGCGAAGCTGACGCCGTGGATCGGCGACTGAGTGACGCCCCGGATCGTCGAGGGCGGCTGGATGTCGAGCAGGTCGAGGACGGTGGGCACCATGTCGATGATGTGGGCGTACTGCGTACGCACCTCTCCGCGAGCCTTGATGCCTGCGGGCCACGACACGATGAAGGGGTCTGATGAGCCGCCACGGTAGGTCTCGCGCTTCCAGCGCCGAAATGGCGTGTTGCCGGCGTTGGTCCAGCCCCACGGGTAGTGGTTGAAGTGGTTGGGCCCGCCGATCTCGTCGATCAGCGCGAGACTGTCCTCGATCGGCTCTTGGGCGTTGTTGAAGAACTGGGCTCTCGTTCGTGGTGCCCGTCGGGCCGCCCTCGGCGCTGGCGCCGTTGTCGGAGATCACCATCACGATGGTGTTCTCGAGGACGCCTTGCTGGCCCAGGAAGTCCAGCAGCCGGCCCAGCTCGTGGTCGGTGTGGCTGAGGAACCCGGCGAAGACCTCCATCATCCGGCTGTAGAGCCGGCGCGCGTCTGCTGTCTGGGCGTCCCAGTCCGGAACGTCCGGGTCGTGACGGGACAGCTCGGCGTCCGCCGGCACGATGCCCAGTTCCTTCTGCTTGGCGAACACGCGCTCCCGGTAGGCGTCCCAACCGTCGTCGAACTTGCCCGCGTACTTGTCGATCCACTCCTTTGGGAGCATGGTGAGGGGCGTGGGTGGCGCCGAAACAGAGGTGCAGGTAGAACGGCTTGTCCGGGTCGATCTGGCGCGAGTCGGCGATGAACTCGATCGACTTGTCCACGAGATCCTGGGAGAGGTGATATCCCTCCTCCGGCCGCTTCGGCGGCTCTACCTGGTGGTTGTCGTAGACCAGGTCGGGGTACCACTGGCTGGTGTCGCCACCGAGGAAGCCGTAAAAGCGCTCGAATCCTCGCGCCAGTGGCCACCGGTCGTAGGGCCCGGCGGCGGTCTCCTGGTTGCTCGGCGTGAGGTGCCACTTGCCGACCATGTAGGTGTTGTAGCCCTCATTGAGCAGCATCTCCGAGAGCATCCCGTTCTCGAACGGGATGACGCCGTTGTAGCCGGGGTAGCCCGTGGCGAACTCGGTGATGCAGGCCATGCCGTTGCTGTGGTGGTTCCGGCCGGTGACGATGCACGACCGGCTGGGTGAGCACAGTGCGGTGGTGTGCATGTTGTTGAACCGCAGTCCGTCAGACGCGAGCGCGTCGAACGCTGGCGTCTCGATCGGACTGCCGTAGCAGCCCAGGTGCCCAAACCCGGTGTCATCCATGACGACCATCAACACGTTGGGTGTGCCCCGCACAGCTCGCGTCGGCTTGGGCCACGCCGGCGTCGACTCGTCTGTCGTTCGACCGATCGTCCCTGAAAAGGCTGCCCCGGGACCGTACTCGTTCAGCGCCATGGGGACGCCCTCTCTTCGCTCAAGACACCTGCAGGCGCCGTCGCCGTATGGGTCCGTGGCTCGATGTCTGGACGCTACGAGGGCTCAACCAAGTTGTGTCCTAGCCACACCATCGACGCTATGGCGTGCGTCAGCGAACTGCCTCATCCCAAAGGGGTGAGCACACGTCGCAGCGTTCGAGCAAGCGGACGGTTCCCCCGTACAACAACGCCCGCTTGGCGAGCGGCACGGTCCCGCAGAGTGCGGCAAGACCGCATGGGGCCAGCGCTGCCATGGGCGCCGGCATCCTACGCTTATGGCGGCGCTGGACGGCTCGCGTCATGCACAGTGCGCGACAGGCCCCCGCTCGGTGCAAGACCTCCGGCCAGAGGAGCGGATTTAGGGTCGAGACTCTCCCGGGATCGCGACGCTCACCGGCAATCGTGACCGCTCGACTGGCGGCATCCCGTCGACCCGGACATCGGCATTATCCGGTAACTTCGAGCGGCGCCCAGGACACACGCCGGAAGCGTCCCTAGCGCGAGGTGCGGCGGACCCATGCGTTGCCAAGTCGCTCTAGAGCCGGCCCCAAGGTGGCGAAGTCGCGGTCGTAGATCCGACCGGTCTCGAGGCCGGCCGAGAGACGGTCGATGGCCTGGATGAATTCAGGCAGCGTGGTCGCGGACGCGGGTGTGGAGGCAGCCGGCGGTCTTGGCACCGGCGGTACGAGCCTCGCCGAGTAGCCCGGGACGAACTGGTCCAGCATCGCCGTGATGTCGTCCCAGACCTCGCTGGCGAGCTCGCCGCTCTGTCGGCGGTTCTGCAGACGGACGAGGAGATCGCGAGACAGCCGCGACGAACGGGCTACCCGGGCGATCGCGGACTCGTCCTTCTCCTCCCTCGTCGGCGTGCGCTCGGGACGTGGCTTGGGTGCCTTGGGCACGTCGATCATCCGTACCTGAACGCCTGCCTTGCGGGCCCCCCGACGCGTGACAGAAGCGATGTTCCGGCAGCGGCTGGAGCACCACACGGGGCGCCTGCCGCGACAGCGCCCCGTGGAGTGGTGGGGTTTGGGGTGACGGCGCGGCTCCTGAAGTGAAGGGGGCCATCGGCGAGATTCTCGGTGTGTACCGCCAAGTACTCATCGAAGGAGATCTCACCGATGGCCTTGCCCCAGTCTGCCGTGTCCGAGCTGCTCGAGGTGTTCCGCGCCGGCGAGGGCGTGGACCTGATCCGCGAGTGCGTGCGGGTGGCGATGCAGGAGCTGATCGAGGCCGAGGCGACCGCGGCGATCGGCGCCGGCCGCTACGAACGCACCGAGTCCCGCACCACCGAGCGCAACGGCTCCCGGCCGCGGGTGCTGACCACCAAGGCCGGGGACGTCCACCTGGCGATCCCGAAGCTGCGCACCGGGCTCTTCTTCCCCGAGCATCCTCGAGCCGCGCCGGCGGATCGACCAGGCGCTGTACGCGGTGGTGATGGAGGCCTACGTCCACGGCGTCTCCACCCGCTCGCGTCGACGACCTGGTCGCCGCGCTCGGCGGGACCGGGATCTCCAAGTCCGAGGTGTCCCGGATCTGTGCCGGCCTCGACGAGACCGTCGGGGCGTTCCGCACCCGCCCCTGGACCACGCCGCGTTCCCGTACGTGTACCTGGACGCGACCTACCTGCACGTGCGCACCGAGGCGGCCATGGTGGTCTCCAAGGCCGTCGTGGTCGCCACCGGCGTCACCGAGCACGGCCGCCGGGAGATCCTCGGCCTGGACGTCGGCGACAGCGAGGACGAGGTGTTCTGGCGGGCGTTCCTGACCGGGCTGAAGAAGCGCGGCCTGTCCGGGGTGCAGCCTGGTGATCTCCGACCAGCACGCCGGCCTGGTCGCCGCGCTCCGCCGGTGCGTTGCAGGGCGCGGCGCACCAACGCTGCCGGGTCCACTTCATCCGCAACGTCCTGGCGCACGTGCCCAAGGGCGAGCGCGAGATGGTCGCCGCGGTGTTCCGCACGATCTTCGCCCAACCCGACCCCGAGCCGATGAGCAAGCAGTGGGACAAGGTCCGCGACGAGCTCGCCGCCCGCTACCCCAAGATCGGCCCGCTGATGGACGACGCCAAGGCCGAGGTCCTCGCGTTCGCGGCGTTCCCCCGGGAGCACTGGCGCAAGATCTGGTCCACCAACCCCCTCGAGCGGCTCAACAAGGAGATCAAGCGCCGCTCCCGCGTCGTCGGCATCTTCCCCAACGAAGCCGCCGTCATCCGCCTCATCGGCGCCGTCCTGGCCGACACCCACGACGAGTGGCACCGACGAACGCCGCTACCTCTCCGAAGAATCCATGGCCAAGCTCTGCCCGACCGGCGATACTGAACCCGTCGCCCTCAACGAGGGCGACCGGTAGGCAACGAGATCACCTCAAAGCCCACCACTCCGCGGGACTCCTACCCTGCCGCGGCCCGCATACGACACCGGCGCGCCGCACTGCGGACACCCCCGAAGCTCCTCCCCCGACATGAATCCACCGTACCGAGATCGCGCACATTTCGCATCACTGAAACGTCCGCGGAACCGGAGTGCACCGGGTGTGCGGTCGACGGCCTTTCTCGCTATTTGGGGAGGGACATTCGTGCGGGAGAGCGAGGTTGGGGGCCGGCGGTGGACGGGCATGGCGCGGCGGAGTTGGCGTGGGTAGGCGGGGTCGCGTAGGGCCTAGGAAGTGTTCGGGAGTGTCGTGCGCGGTTTGCGGTCGTGCGCGGACCGAGCGCGCGGCGATGGTGGTCAGCCGCGGGCGAGCTCGGAGAGCCGCGCCGCGATCTGGGCGTCGCGCCCGGCGGCGGCGTGCTGGTAACGGAGTGCGGCACCTGGCGTCGAGTGCCCCAGTCGTGCCATCAGCTCGGCCAGCGTCGCACCCGTTTGCGCTGCCAGGACCGCGCCTGTGGGCCGCAAGTCGTGCAGCCTCAGGTCCGGTCGGCCCGCGGCCGCTCGTGCAGTCATGAAGATCTTGGTGACCTCGGTGTGGATCAAGTGGCGGTTGGTGCCCGGCCGCGGAAAGAGCAGCGCGTCAGGTCCGGGAGCGACGTGCGCGTCGAGGTGCGCCTGGATGACCGGGAAGAGGTGCGGTGGAATGGCCACCTGGCGCACACCGGCGACGCTCTTCGGCCGGCCGACCAGATCGGCTCCGTCCACGCGCACCACGGCACGTGAGATCGACAGCACGCCGCGCTCGAGGTCGACGTCGTGCCGCCGGAGCTCCGCCAGCTCGCCGTAGCGCAGCGCGCACCAGGCTCCGAGCACGACGAGCAACCGCAGCCGCTCCGGCATCCCTTGGACGATCGCCGCCAGCTCGGGCAGGCTGGCTGGCTCGATTCGCCGCTGCCGCGTTGCGCGGCCTGCGCCGGGGATCTGACATGGGCTCGACGAGACCAGTCCCTCGACGACGGCCTGCCCCATGACGGCCCTTAGGAGGGAGTAGGCATGGGCGCGCTGGGTGGGGTGCCCGGGGCCGAGAGCGTCGTACCAACGAGAGACGTCGTCCCGGGTGATGCTCCGCAGTGCCTTCTCACCGAGGGTGGGGAAGATCAGCCGCTCGAGCTGCGAGGCGTAGAGGGCGCGGGTCCTGGGCTTGAGGGGCTCGCCACGCACCCTCCGCCGGTCGATCGCCCCCGGCGCGTACTGACGCAGTGTCATCGCGCCCTGGCGGGCCTGCGCGCGCACTCGTGGTGCCACCCACTGGTCGGCCTCGATGAGCCGCCGCTCGACCGCCATCCAGTGCTCGGCATCGATCTTCGCGCTGAAGGTCTGCGGCGCCGTGTGCCGGGCGAGATCAGGCCCGACGTAGGACGCCTGGTAGCGCCCCGAGGGCAGGCGGCGGAGCGAGCCGAAGCCCCTGCGAACCCTCTTTCCAGTGGTCGTCACCCCGACCGGCCCTCCCCCTGGCGTGCGCTTATCGTGCATTAACGGTGTCGGATTCTGACTACTACTGGCCTGTCGTGGGCACTTCACTAGCCGACAAACCTGCAGGTCAGGGGCCCATTTTGCCAGATCAGCCGAGTAAGGGAAAGGTGCCCATCGGCAAGTTCGAGTCCTGCCGGGGGCGCGCTCGTGGGTGCGCGAAGCGGATCACGGGCGCGACCACGGCAGAAGCAACAGGCGCTCGAACGGAGTGAGAGCGCCGACGGGGGCGCGCTCGTGGGTGCGCGAAGCGGATCACGGGCGCGACCACGGCAGAAGCAACAGGCGCTCGAACGGAGTGAGAGCGCCGACGGGGGCGCGCTCGTGGGTGCGCGAAGCGCCGTCGGCCTGACCGTCTCCGGGCCGCACCTCACTCGGTGGCGGCCGAGCGAAGCAGGCGGAGCAGCCCCCGGGTGCCACCGTCCCGCATGGCCGCCCGCTGGCGCCTGGCCCCGCCACCCGCGTCGAGCACCGCCTGCACCCCGGAGAGGGTCGTGTCCCGTTCGGCCGGTGGGAGGCTCGCGAGGGCGGCCTCGGCCACCTCGAGGACCACAGCGGATGCCGGGCGCAGCCGAGGTTGGTGACCCCCCGCCGGCGTGAGGTCGAGCAGGCCGCCGCCGAGGCCGTGGCGCGCGGCCTGCCACGCAGCGGCCCGCAGCGCCTCCGGCGTCGGTTGCGACACCGGCAGACCGAGCAACCCCTCGCTGAGGGCCCGGGCCACCAGGCCCCGCGCCAGACTCGCGCACGAGACAGCGGTGGCCGCGTCGAGAGCAACATCGCCGACCCGGATCTCCACCGTCGGGTACCGGTCCGACACGCGGGCGTGCCAGTAGAGCATCGCCCGGTCCATGATCACGCCGCTGCTGAGCAGCGTGTCGACCCGGCGCTCGTAGTCCTCCACCCCGTCGGAGAACGGCGGCGGCCCCTCGACCGGCCACCGCTGCGTGTGTACCGACCGCCAGCTGGAGAAGCCGCTGTCCCGGCCTCGCCAGAACGGGGAGTTGGCGCTGAGGGCGAGCAGCACGTGCAGCCACGGGCGCAGGCGGTTGACCACGTCGACACCGGCCGCCCGGCTCGGCACGGCGACGTGCACGTGCATGCCGTCCACGAGCTGCTCGTCGAGCAGGGCCGGGACGGCGTGGTGCATCGCCAGGTAGCGGTCGGAGACGGTGACCGAGGCGTGCGGCTCACCCAGCGGCGCGGCGCCCACCGGTGACAGCACCGCCCCCTGCTCCTCGGCGGCCGCCGCAAGACGGCACCGGGCGGACCTGAGGTGGGTCTCCAGCTCGGCCGCGGACCGGCTGATCGGCGTGGCACTCTCGACCTGGCAGCGCAGCACCTCCCGGGTGAGCGCCGACCGCGGGCAGCGGGGCCGGGGGTGCCGGGCCCGCTCGAGAACGACGTCGGCGACCCACAGGGGCAGGCCGCTGACGGGGTGGAGCAGGAGGAACTCCTCCTCCACCCCGACGGTGGGCGGCATGACGGCCACGGTGGACCCACCCCAGGGCCGATGGTCTCCCGTCACCCTCGGCGTCCTCGGGGCATCTCCCGGGACGCGCTACACCGCGACGGGGGCGACGGGCGCGAAGGGCTGCACCTCGTCGTCAGCGCCGTGCACGAGCACGCTGGAGCTCTCGGGGATCTCGCGCCACGCGCCCTGCAGGTCGCCGAGCGGTTCGGAGACGACCAGCCGGGCGTCGTCGGACAGCTCGTGGAGGACGGGGTTGTCGGGGTACTGCGAGCGCAGCGTCGACACCTCGGTGCTCTGGAACAGCGACCTGGAGCGCCCCTCGCTGGAGTAGCGGAAGGCCCAGGTCGTGGCCCCGTCGGTGGTCGCGACCGTCATCTGCACCGGGTACTCGATGCCGTGGCTGCGGCCGACCTCCTCGACCAGCCCGACCGCCCGCGCCACCCCGGCGCGGGGGTCCTCGCGCAGCCCGAAGCTGAGGGCGAGGAAGAAGAGCATCTCCGAGTCCGTGGAGCCCTGGATGTCGGCGAACAGGTCCGGGTCCACCTCCATCGCCAGGTCGCGCTTCATCTCGTGGAAGCCGGCGAGGTAGCCGTTGTGCATCCACAGCCAGTTCTCGTGGCGGAACGGGTGGCAGTTCGTCTGCTGCACGGCCGAGCCCGTGGAGGCGCGGATGTGCGCGAACACCCGACCGGCGGCGGCGTGGGCGCACAGCTCACGCAGGTTGATGTCGTTCCAGGCGGGCTCGGTGCTGCGGAACAGCCCCGGCGTCGGGTAGGCCCCGTACCAGCCGACGCCGAACCCGTCACCGTTGGTGGTGGTCGCCCCCATCAGCGAGTGCTTGCTCTGAACGACAAGGGAGTTCTTCGGCTTGTAGAGCAGGTCCTCGAGGAGCACCGGGGACCCCGAGTACGCCAGCCAACGACACATGATGGCCTCCTGTCACAGGGAGTGACTGATCGACCGCCGCCCCCAGCGGACGGGGCCGCCAGGGCCAGCCAACGCCCGGCGCGAGCGCCCCACATCGTCCCCACGGGGTGAGTTTCGTCGCGCGGAGCAGCGCCAGGGGCCAACCCGTCGCCCGGGGCTCAGGGCCCGCGGCCGCGGGCCCCCCGGTGTCGAGGGCCCGGGAGGAGCCATCAGCTCGGTGGGCGTGGCGACCGTCCGCGGGGAACCCGGCAGCGGCGAAGGGCGAGCTCGGCGAGCGCGGCCGCGACGTCGGGGACGACGGCGTCGTCGAAGACGGCCCGCGGCGAGTGGTTGTCGGGGACCGTCGTGTGGTCGGGCCCGGCGCAGGCGCTGACGAAGAGGTACGCCCCCGGCACCCGCTCCATGACGACGGACATGTCCTCCGAGCCCATCTCGGGGTGCGCCATCTCGCTCCAGCGCCGCTCTCCGAAGAGCCCGGTCACCACCCCCCGCGCGAAGGCGTACTCGGCGTCGTCGTTGCGGGTGACCGGGTAGCCGTGGTCGACGACGACGTCCGTGGTGAGCCCGTGGGCCGCGGCGACGCCCTCGGCGACCCTCCGCACGACCGCGAGGGCCTCCTCCCGTCGTCGCGTGGACAGGGCCGCACGGTCAGCTCGACCACGGCGTCGTCCGGGATGACGTTGTTCACCGTGCCCGCGGCCAGCCGACCGGCCGTGACGACCACCGGGTCGAAGACGTCGAAGCGGCGGGTGACCGCGCTCTGCAGGGCGAGGACCACCTCACACGCCACCGGCACCGGGTCGAGGGCGTGGTGCGGGGCCGACCCGTGGCCGCCCTCGCCGCGCACCGTCACGGTCACCTCGTCGGCGGAGGCCATCAGCGCGCCCGGCCGGGAGAACCACGTCCCGAAGGGGTGCTCGGCCGCGGTGACGTGCACGGCGTACGCGGCCGTCACCCGCGCTCCGGCCGCGTCGAGCAGTCCCTCCCGGACCATCGGCTCGGCGCCGCCCGGGCCCTCCTCCCCCGGCTGGAACATCAGGACGACGTCACCGGCCAGCTCCTCCCTCAGCTCGTGGAGGATGCGGGCCGCACCGACGAGCGCAGCGACGTGGAGGTCGTGTCCGCAGGCGTGCATGGCGCCGGGGACGGTCGAGGTGTGGTCGCAGTCGACCTCCTCGGTGACCGGGAGGGCGTCCATGTCGCCGCGGAGCAGCACGACCGGGCGCTCGCCCTCCACCGGCGCCGACCCCCGGAGCACCGCGACCACGGAGCTCAGCGACCTCCCCGTCGTCACCTCGAGGTCGAGGCCCTCGAGCGCCTCGAGCACGGCCGCCTGGGTCACGGGAAGGTGCAGCCCGATCTCGGGGTGGCGGTGCAGGCGGCGGCGCAGGGCGACCAGCTCCGGCGCGAGGCGCTCGGCGAGGTCCACGGTTCGGCTCATGGCGGGATCCTCGCAGGCCGCCCCCGGCGGCCGGTGGTGCCTCACCCGACGGGCATCCCGACGAACTCCTCGCGCCGGCCGGCGAGCGCCGGAGCAGCTCCCGCTCCTGGGCCCGGGCCCGGGAGTCGGCCGCGTCGTGGTGCATCCGGCGCCGCAGCATGGCCAGCTCGGAGGCGGTGTCCTGGAACGCCCGCATCGCGGCCAGGCCGCGCGGACCCGCGTTGGCGCGCGCCCACACCCGGGCCTCCCGGCGGCGCGGCATCGACGAGAGCATCGCCACCTCCTCCGGGGCGAGCCACCCCGCGTCGGCGTACGGCCGGAGGTACCGGCCGATGAGCCGGCCCTCGCGCCGCCGCGCCCACACGACGAAGCCGACGAACGCGAGGAAGACCGGCACCTCGACGAGGAGGTAGACGACGAGCAGCCCGGAGCCGCCGGTGACCGCGGCGAGGTTCCACAGCGCGTGAGCGAGCACGGCGAGTAGGTAGCCGACGACCGGGGCGACGACGCGCGGCAGCCAGGTGCGCGAGGTCGCGGCGATGCCGACGCCGACCCCGGTGAGCACCGTGAACATCGGGTGCGCGAACGGCGAGAGCAGGCAGCGGGCGACGAAGGTGGCGGTCAGCGCCTCGCCCCCGCCGTCGGTGTAGGCCTGCGCCAGGTACTGGATGTTCTCGGTGAAGGCGAAGCCCGCGGCCGTGACCCCCGCGTAGACCATCCCGTCGGTGACGCCGTCGAACTCGTGCCGCAGGACCCACCAGACGAGGAGCACCAGGACCCCTTGGCAGCCTCCTCCACCACGGGCGCCACCACCACGGCCGTCGCCGTGACGCCGCGTCGGGGTCGGAGGCCACCTCCAGCACGGCGATCGCGCTGGTGTTGAAGACGGCCGCGACGACGGCGGCGACGAGGGCGCCCCAGAGGAACGCGACGACGAGGTACCGCGTCGGTTCGGACTCGAACCGGTCCAGCCAGAGGAAGGCCGGGATGACGATGCCCAGGGGGAGCGTCGCCACGGCGAGGGCGAGCAGCGCCGTCTGCACCCCGAAGGTGGCGCCGAGGTAGGCCGAGACGACGAGGGCCGTCACGAGGAAGCCGACGGTCGCCGACCCCGGTGAGCAGCCAGCGCGCGCAGCGCCGGACGGCTGGTCGGGTCCTCGTGCGAGCGGCCACCCCGGTGCCCGCCTGCGGAACTCCCCGGTCATGGCCCGTGACCCTAGCCGCAGGTGCGCCGGTCCGCGGCCCCCGCCCGGGCGGCCCGGCCTAGCATGGCCGCCATGCCTCCATCTCCCGGCGACCGCGCCCTCACCGACCGCATCGTGTGGATCGACTGCGAGATGACCGGCCTGTCGCTGGATCACGACGCCCTCGTCGAGGTCGCCGCGCTCGTCACCGACTTCGAGCTGACGGTGCTCGGCGACGGTGTCGACGTCGTCGTGCGCCCGTCCGCCGAGGCGCTGGAGCAGATGGGCGACTTCGTCCGCGACATGCACACGACGTCCGGGCTGCTCGACGAGCTCGACGGCGGGGTCACCCTGGAGGAGGCCCAGCACCGGGTGCTCGAGTACGTCCGCGACCTGGGTGCCCGAGGCCGGCAAGGCACCGCTGGGGGGCAACACCGTGGCCACCGACCGCGCCTTCCTCGCCCGCGACATGCCCGAGCTCGAGGCGCACCTGCACTACCGCATCATCGACGTCTCCTCGATCAAGGAGCTGTCCCGGCGCTGGTACCCCCGCGCCTACTTCGCCGCCCCGACGAAGAGCGGCGGGCACCGTGCCCTCGCCGACATCCGCGAGTCGATCGCCGAGCTGCGCTACTACCGGGGCGCCGTCTTCGTCGACCCCCCGGGCCGGTCCAGCGAGGAGCTGCGCACCCTCGCGGCCCGGTACGTCGTCGACCACGGCAACGGGACCGGGGCCGAGGGCACCGGGGGGGAGTCGGTCGGGAGCACCTCCTCGTAGCGGGTACGATGGTCCGCGCTGCGGGCGCACGACATCCTCGGATGCCATGCGCCCGCCGTGGTGGGTGTAGCTCAGCTGGTAGAGCACCTGGTTGTGGTCCAGGGGGCCGCGGGTTCAAGTCCCGTCACTCACCCCACGCCGATGCCCCGGTCACGCCGACCGGGGCATTCCGCGTCCCCAGGGCCGGCCGCCTCCCGGGGGCGCCCGCGCGCGGCCCCGCCGCGGTTTGCGACGATGGCGGCATGACCACCCACCGCGCCGTGCTCGTGCTCCTCGCCACGGTGCTGGGCGCGGTCGGGGTCTGCGCGCCCGCCGGTGCCGCGCTCGTCACCCACGCACAGCTGCTGGCCACCACCCCCGCCGACGGGGACACCGTGGAGACCGTGGGCGAGGTGAGGCTCACCTTCAGCGAGGAGGTCAACGCCCGGTTCGTCCGGGTGCTCGTGGAGGGGCCGGGCGGCGACGAGGCGGACGGCGAGCCGGCCACCGAAGGCCGCGACGTCACCCAGGCCCTCTCCCCCGACCTGCCCGCGGGCGAGCACCGCGTCACCTACCGCGTCGTGAGCGTCGACGGGCACCCGGTGTCGGGGACCTTCGCGTTCACCACCACCGTGGGCCCGAGCACCCCCTCGCCGTCGGCCTCCGCCACGAGTGCCGAACCGAGCGGCACCACCTCCCCGGAGGCGAGTCCCACCGCGACACCCACCGCGGATGCGGCATCTGCGTCGGCGACCGCCGCGGGCACTCCCGGATGGGTCGTCCCCGTGCTCGTCGCGCTCGTCGTGGCACCGGTGCTGGCGGGTGGCGTGCTGCTGCTCCGGCGGCGCCGGGGCGGCCCCTCGGACCCCCCGTCCTGAGGCGCCGTCGATTTCACGGCACCCGGCGGCTGCTGATAATGTCTGCGGTCGCGCGCCATTAGCTCAATTGGCAGAGCAGCTGACTCTTAATCAGCGGGTTCGGGGTTCGAGTCCCTGATGGCGCACCACCCCACCAGCACGGAGGCTCCCCGGTCGCGGGGAGCCTCTCCCGCATCCGGACCGTCCCGCGGAGGGGCCATGGAACAGGCGCCGCCCCGCGCATCGGTGGTCGTGCCCACCCACCGCGGAGCCCACCGGCTGCCACCCCTGCTCGCGGCCCTCGCGGCCCAGGACACCGACGAGCCGTGGGAGCTCGTCGTCGTCGTCGACGGGACGGACCCGGAGACGGAGGAGGTACTCGGGCGCTGGGTCGAGCTCCTCCCCCTGCGCATCGTCCGGCGAGAGGTCTCCACGGGGGTGGCCGGGGCGCTGAACGCCGGGTACGCGGCCGCCTGCGGCGAGGTCGTGATCCGCTGCGACGACGACCTCACCCCGCGGCCCGGGATGGTCCGGCTGCACCTCGCCCACCACGCGGCAGGCGCACGGGTCGGGGTCATCGGACCGACGAGGGACGTGCTGCCCGACTCCCCCTACGCGCGCGCCTACGGGCGGGCGGCGAGTGCTCGCGCCGTGGCCGGCGTCCTCGGCCGCACTCCCGCGGAGCGGTGGCGGCACTGGGCCGCCCACAACTCGGCCCGTCGGGCCGACGTCGAGGCGGTGGGTGGCTTCGACGAGGCCTACTCGTACCGCGAGGACTCCGACCTCGGTCTGCGCCTGGCCGCCTCGGGGGTGACCATCATCGTCGACCCCCGGCTCGAGATCGACCACCGCGGCGCCGCTCCGGACGTGCGAACCCGCGCCCCGCGGGCGTGGGTGAGCGGCGCCTCGGAGGTGCGCTTCGAGCGCGACCACCCCGGCACGACGGCCCTGCCGTCTACCGACGGGGCTCGCTCGGCCGGCGCGCGCGCCTGGCGCGCCGCCACGAGGGTGCTGGCCGTCGCCCTGCCTCGGCGCTCGGCCGCGGCCCGTGCCGGACGCTGGGTCGACCGGCTGCTGCCGCTGCTGCCGGTCGGCGTCGGCGGGAGGCTGGTCGCCCTCGCCGTGGAGTCGGCCGCCCTTGCCGGCCGCCGGCACGGCACGTCGGACCAGGACGCCTACCGCGAGCAGAAGGCGGTGGAGGTCGAGCGTGAGCGGCGGGGACCCCCGGGTCGCTGAGCGGCCTCAGAGGTAGAGCCCGGTGCTCCCCTCCTGGACACGGGGCGCCGCGACCGCGTGGAGGTCCCGCTCACGCAGGAGCACGTACTCCCTGGCTCCGATCTCGACCTCGGCGCGGTCCTCCGGGTCGAACAGGACCCGGTCGCCCACCTCGACCTGCCGCACGTTGGGGCCGGTCGCCACGACCCCGCCCCAGGAGAGACGCTTGCCCATGCTCGCCGTGGCGGGGATGACGATGCCCCCGCCGGACCGCCGCTCGCCGGCCTCGCCCTCCAACCCGACGAGCACGCGGTCGTGCAGCATCCGGATCGGGAGGCGCCCACGCGCCTCCCGCGAGCCCTCGGGCACCGTCAGCGCCGGCGCAGGCGCCGGTAGACGACAAGTCCCCCGACGACCGTGACCACCGCGACGACCACGGCGAGCCGCTCGACGCGGAGCTCGCCCTCCGGGGTGGTGGCGACGTCGGCCCAGCGTGCCTTGGCCGCCTCGGCCTGGCGCTGGAGGATGTTCCTCGGGCTGGCCTTCTCGACGAGCTCGTCGATGGTGGCGGCCAGCCGTTCGCGGCGGGCCGTGAGCTCGGCGTCGAGGGTGGCGATCGACGGTGGGGGCGTGCTGGCGGAGCTGGTCTGGCTCATCTGGTCCTCACTCGAGTCCGAGGTCGCGGCGGAGCTTGGCGACGTGGCCCGTGGCCTTGACGTTGTACCACGCGTGCGTGACGGTGCCCTGCTCGTCGAGGACCACCGTGCTGCGGATGACGCCCTCGACCGTCTTGCCGTAGAGCTTCTTCTCGCCGTAGGCGCCCCAGGCCTGCATCACCGACCGGTCGGCGTCGGAGAGCAGCGGGATGGTGAGGTGGTCGCGCTCGCGGAAGCGGGCGAGCTTCGCCGGCGGGTCCGGCGAGATGCCCAGCACCGCGTACCCGTCCCGTTCCAGCGACTCGAGGGACTCGCTGAAGTCGCAGGCCTGCTTCGTGCACCCGGGGGTCATCGCCGCCGGGTAGAAGTAGACGATCACCTTCCGCCCGCGCTGGCCGGACAGGGCGACCTGGGTGCCGGTGTCGTCGGGCAGGGTGAAGTCCGGCGCGGTGTCGCCGGGCTGCAGCCGGTCGGCCACGGGGGTCCTCCTCGGTGTCGGCGGTGCTGGCGCCAACCTACCGCGAGCGCCGCGGCGCCGGTGGCCGGGCGTCCGGCCTGCACGGATGCGAGGCCGTGGTCCGTAGACTCGGTGGATGCCGCACCTGGCCGTCGTCCTGTCCCCCGGCGCCTCCGCGGCCCCGGACGAGACGACGGTGCGCGAGGTGCGGGCGCTCGCCGCGAGGTGGCCGGGCCGGGTCAGCCTGGTGCTCCGGGCCCACGGCGACGACGAGCTCCGCGACGTCGCCCTCCCGCGGCTCGCCGACGCCGGTGTCGACGTGGTCGCCGGGGAGGCGGTCGCGGCGGTGGAGCGGCTGGGCGCCGACGCCGTGCGGATGCCGCTCGACCCCCGGCTCACCCGCCTCGCCCGCCGGCTGCCCACCGTCGTCGTCGCCCACTCGACCGCCGTCCAGCGGCTCCGGTACACCCAGGCGTCGCGGACGGCTGCACTTCCCGGGACGGCCGTCCGTGCCGTGCGCGAGCTGTGGACGGCGCGCACCGTGCTCGCGGCCGCGGACGGGCTCCAGTGCAACGGCTGGGGCGCCTGGGCGACGTACCACGAGCACGCCCAGGTCCGGCACCGCGTGCCACCCCTGCTCTACTTCGACAGCCCGCTGACCGCCGAGGAGGTGGCCCGCGCCGATCCCCGGCCCCGCCCCGGCGGGCCTCCGGACGGGGTCCTGCGGATGGTGTTCGTCGGGCGGCTCCACCCCGCGGACGGCCCCCAGTACGCGGTCGCGGCGTCGCGGCTGCTGGAGCGCTGGGGTGTCGAGCACGAGCTGGTCCTGCACGGCACCGGGCCGCTGGAGGAGCGGCTGCGCGCGGCCGCGGGGCCGCACGTGCGGCTCGCCGGGCCCCTGGGCACGCACGTCGGCCGGATGGGTGCCGTGGCCGCGGCCGCCGACCTCGCGGTGCTGCCCCACCTCCACGCCCACCCGACCGGCGTCGAGCTCGAGCTGGCCGGGCTCGGCGTACCGGTCCTCGGCTTCCGGACGGCGACGTTCGAGGGGCACCGCCGCTTCGCCGGGTTCACCGTGACCACCACCCCGAGGAGCAGCCGGGCCCTCGCCGCAGCGGTCCGCCGACTCGCCCGCGACCCGCAGCGGCGGGCCGCACTGGCGGGGCGGGGCATCGGGTTCATGTCCCGCCACCACGCCGAGGCCCGCCGCGACGCGCAGCTCGAGCACCTCCTGCGGTCGGCGAGCATCGGGTCGCGGGTCCGGTAGCTCGACCCTCGGACGGGTCGCCCGACGGGCACGGCGGACAACCACCGGTGGTGCCCGGGGTCGAGCCGGACGGCCCCCTCGCCCCCGGGCGCGCGGGACCGCGGCGTCGGTGCCCCATCGCAGCACCGTGGTGCGCAAGGCGGGACTCGAACCCGCACACCCGAAGGCACCAGGACCTAAACCTGGCGCGTCTGCCAGTTCCGCCACTTGCGCGCGCGGCCAGCCTAGGCCGTCCACCCACCGGGGCGGCACCGGCTGCGCGGCCTACCCGGCGAGGACGTCCCGCAGGACGGGGGCGAGGGCCCGGAAGGCGGTGCCGCGGTGGGAGATGGCGTTCTTCTCCTCGTCACTGTGCTCCGCCAGGGTGCGGTCGTCGCCGAGCGGGACGAACACCGGGTCGTAGCCGAAGCCGTTGGTGCCGCGCGGTGAGCGCACCAGCGATCCCTCGACCCGGCCCTCCACGCCCTCGACGCGCCCGTCCGGCATCGCCACGACGGCCGCACAGACGAACGCGGCCCCCCGGTGCTCGTCGGGCACGTCGGCGAGCTGCTCCAGCAGCAGGTCGAGGTTGGCCCGGTCGACCTGCCGGCGACTCGCCTCCGCTCCGGCCCGCGAGCCCGACCACCGGGCCGAGAACACCCCGGGCGAGCCGCCCAGCACGTCCACCGCGAGCCCCGAGTCGTCGGCGACGGCGGGCAGCCCGGTGGCCTCGGCGAGCGCCACCGCCTTGAGCCGGGCGTTTCCCAGGAAGGTCACCTCGGTCTCGGGCACCTCCGGGGCGCCGTCGACCTCACCGGCGCCGACGACCTCGACGTCGAGCTCGGCGACGAGGTCGGCGAGGATCTGGCGCAGCTCGTGGACCTTGTGCTCGTTGCGCGTCGCGAGGACCAGGCGCCGGGTCACCGCACCCGCTCCCGCGCGGGGGCGTCGAGTGCCGCCCGCTGCAGCCGGGTGAGCTCGGCGCAGCCGGTCGTGGCCAGGTCGAGGAGCTCCCCGAGGAGGGCACGGTCGAAGGGCTCCCCCTCCGCGGTCCCCTGCACCTCGACGAACCGGCCGTCCCCGGTCATCACGATGTTCATGTCCGTCTCGGCGGTGGAGTCCTCGGGGTAGTCGAGGTCGAGCACCGGCCGGCCCCCGGCCACCCCGACGCTGACGGCCGCGACCGAGCCGGTGAGCGGCTCGGCGCCGGCGGCCAGCAGCCCGCGCTCGCGGGCGTCGGCGACGGCGTCGGCGAGCGCGACCCAGGCGCCCGTGACGGCGGCGGTCCGGGTGCCGCCGTCGGCCTGCAGCACGTCGCAGTCGAGGACGATGGTGTTCTCGCCGAGGGCCTTGGTGTCGATGACGGCGCGCAGGCTGCGGCCGACGAGCCGGGAGATCTCGTGCGTGCGCCCGCCGACCCTCCCACGGCGCGACTCGCGGTCGCTGCGGGTGTTCGTCGAGCGCGGCAGCATCTCGTACTCGGCCGTGACCCAGCCGGTGCCACGGCCCTTGAGCCAGCGCGGCACGCCCTCGGTGAACGAGGCGGCACAGAGCACCCGGGTACGGCCGAACTCCACGAGGACGCTGCCCTCGGCGTGGTCGAGCCAGTTGCGGGTCAGCCGCACCTCGCGCAGCTGGTCGAGGGCGCGGCCGTCGTGTCGGGTCGTCTCGGGCATGGCCGCAAGGCTAGACGGTCAGCCGTCGGCGACCTCGGGCGGCCAGACGACGTCGAAGCGCTCGAAGCAGACCTCGACCTCGTCGGAGAACTCGACGCCGATCCGCTCGCACGCGCGGCGGAAGTACCGACGGTGCCCGTCCAGCCAGGTGTCCAGGGTGCGGTCGTACTCGCCCTCGTCCCACGCGAACCGCGCGTCGACGCTGGACAGCGGCCCGACCCGCAGCTCGGTGGAGCGCAGCACGGCCCGGGGCTTGCCCGACCCGTCGCAGGCCACCCAGTGCGAGCCCACCCGCGGCAGCCGTTCGTCGTCGGCGGCGTACTCGGCCACCAGACCGGCGGTCGCCCGCTTCGGGCCGTCGACGACGAACGCGATGAGCTCGTCGGCGAGGGCCGGGCTGTCGCCGAAGCACTCGACGGCGAGGTCGTCCTCGGGCGGCAGGTCGGGCCGGGTGGCGCGGTAGTCGAGCCACATCCGGCGACCGGCCGCGACGTCGACGACCACCTCGCCGGTGCCGGCCGCCATCCCGACGTGGTACGTGCGGCCACCCTCGGCGAGCTCCACCTCGCCCGGCCACACCGCGGCCGCCTGCCGGCGGCACACCTCACGGTCGTTCCACGGGGGGATGTGGGTGAGCAGCAGCCGGCCCACCCCACCGGCGCGGAGGGCGGCGGTGGCCGCCCGCGACCCGGACAGGTGGATGCCGCGGATCGTGTCCCGGCCGTCGACGAACGCGCTGTCGCTGAGCACGAGGTCGGCGCCCGCGAGGAGCGGCTGCAGCGCCGGGCACTCGTCGGTGTCGCCGGTGAAGGAGAGCACGGCGCCGTCGGCCTCGACGCGGTAGCCGTAGGCCTCCACCGGGTGCTCGACCGCGTAGGGGGTGACGGTGAACGGCCCCACCCGAACCGGCTCGCGGTCGTGGACGGCCCGCACGTCGAACTGCGCGCCCATTCCGCCCTCGTCGAGCCCGTGGTACATCAGCTCCAGCCGCCGCAGCGTCCCCCGGGGCCCGTGAACGGGCAGCCGGGAGCCGGACAGGCCGTAGGGGCGGTAGCGCCGCATCACGTAGAGGCCCAGCAGGTCGGCGCAGTGGTCGGGATGCAGGTGGCTGAGGAAGACGGCGTCGAGGTCGGTGGCCGGGTCGAGGTGCCGCTGCAGGGGCCCGAGGGCGCCGTTGCCCAGGTCGAGCAGCACCGACCACGTCCGACCCTCGTGGTCGGCCCGGAGCAGGTACGAGGACGCGGGCGAGTCCGGGCCGGCGAAGGACCCGGAGCAGCCGATGACGGTGAGCCTCATGCGAGCACCGCCCTGGCGACGAGCGGTGGCGACGGGAAGACCGGCCCCACGTGGGAGCCGACCCCCAGGAAGCGGCCCGCCAGCCGGCGGAACTCCTCCGGGTCGCCCGTGGTGGTGAAGCCGTGGCCCGGCTCGGGCAGGTGGTCGGGCCGGAGCAGGCCGTGGTCGGCCAGCACCCGGAAGACGTCCTTGGCGGTCTCCTCGGCACTGGACACGAGGGTCACGTCGTCGCCGAGGACGTAGGAGATGACGCCGGTGAGGAGCGGGTAGTGGGTGCAGCCGAGCACCACGGTGTCGACTCCCGCGGCCCGCAGCGGGTCGAGGTACTCGTGGGCGACGCCGACGAGCTCGGGCCCGCCGGTGACCCCGGCCTCGACGAACTCGACGAACCGCGGGCACGGCGTGCTCGTGACGTGCAGGTGCGGGGCGGCGGCGAACGCGTCGAGGTACGCCCCGGACCGGTGCGTCCCCTCGGTGGAGATGACCGCGACGCGGCCACTGCGGGTGGCCGCCGCGGCACGGCGCACCGCCGGCCGGATGACCTCGACGACGGGCACGTCGTAGCGCTCACGGGCGTCGTGGAGCACCGCGGCACTGGCGGTGTTGCACGCGATGACGAGCATCTTGACGCCGTGGTCGACGAGCCGGTCGAGGCACTGGAGGGCGTACTCGCGGGTCTGGGCGATCGGCCGGGGTCCGTAGGGGGCGCGGGCGGTGTCGCCGAAGTACGCCACCGACTCGTGGGGCAGCTGGTCGAGGATCGCCCGCATCACGGTGAGGCCGCCGTAGCCGGAGTCGAACACCCCGATCGGTGAGTCGGTCATTCGGACCAGCGTAGGTGCAGCCGCCGTCGGCGGCGCCGTCCTGACCCTGTTGGCCGCGTCACGCCGAGGGTCCGTGGCGCGACGCCGACCCAACGGCCCGCGCCCGGCTCGGCCCGTGGCCGCACTCAGGCGGCCTCCTGCCGGCCGAGGCGGCGCACGTACTCGACCAGGACGGTGACGTCCCGACGCACCGCCGGCACGGCGGTGGCCACCGCGAACACGACGCCCACCGCGAGCGCGACGAGCGGCAGCCGGACCAGCTCGTGGACGTCGCCCAGGGCGAGCGCCACCAGCCGGCCCACCCCCGCCGCCACCAGGCCCAGCGCCACGACCCGCAGCCCGTCCACGCGCAGCCCGCCGACCTCGAGCCCGGTCTGGCGGCGCAACCACGCGTACCCCGCGGTCCACGTGAGCAGTGGGGCGAGCGAGTACGCCACCGCGGCACCGAGTGGGCTGACGAGCGCGCCGGCGACGATCAGCGAGACGACGACCACCGCCGAGAACACCGAGTACCCGGAGAGGGCGCGACCCCTCCCCGAGGCGACCAGGGCCAGGGAGACGCCCTCGGTGACCTGCCGCAGCAGCACGCCGAGGGTCATGACCACGAGGTAGGGCGCGACCTCGGTCCACCGGGGACCGAGGGTGAGGAGGATGACGCCGCGGGCGTCCGCCGCGAGCACGGCACCGACGATCGCGATCGGGTAGGCCCCGGCGATCAGGCCGTGCCGCAGCGCCTGCTCCAGGCGGTCGCGGTCCTCGTGGAACCGGGCGAGGATGGGCTGCAGGACCACGGTGAACGCTGCCATCACCTGGCGCCCGGGCTGCCGCACGAGCTGGGCGCCCCGGTTGTAGAGCCCCAGCACCTCCGGGCCGAAGCGCCGACCCACGACGAAGGAGTCCGCGTTCATGCTGACGTAGGCCGCGAGGGACGCTGCCAGCAGGTGCCCGCCGAAGGTGACGAAGTGGCGGGTCCCCCGGCCCCGCCCCCACGGACCCGGCAGCCACGGGTCCGCTGCCACCAGGAGGCCGAGGGTCAGCAGCCCTCCCGCCAGCTGCTGCCCGACGAGCGCCCAGTACCCGGCACCCGTCGCGGCGAGCGCGAGCCCCACCCCGAGGGCCAGGGTCGTGCCGACCGCGTCGACCCAGGCCAGGCGCTGGAACCGGAGGGAACGCACCAGCCCCACGCGGTACTGCGTGCTCAGCCCGGACAGCAGGAACGTCGGGGCCAGGGCCAGGGTGATGGCGACGAGCGCGTCCTGGCCGTAGGCGGCGGCGATGAGCGGGGCGCACGCCGCCACGACGAGGCCGACGGCGGCGCCCGTACCGGTGTTGAGCCAGAACAGGTTGTCCCGCTGGCCCGTCGTCAGCTCCCGCGCCTGGACGGCCGCACCGGAGAGGCCGAGGTCGCGCAGCAGCTCGCCGACCCCGATGACCGCGAGCACCATCGCGACCAGGCCGAAGTCCTGCGGGTCGAGCAACCGGGCGAGCAGGCTGACCGAGACCACCTGGAGGACGATCCGGTACAGCTGGTTGCCCAGGCTCGCCGCGACGCCGCGACCGGCGCGGGCACCGTAGGAGGGTGCCGCCTCGGTCATCGCCGGCCGGCCCGGGGCGCGGCGCAGCGTCCGTCGCGCTCGTGTGCCATGTCGCCTCGCCTCGTGCGCCTCTTCTCGGGTGTGGAGGGCCGGCCCCCTGGCCGGCGGCCCGGCGCGGGGCCGCCATCATGGCACGGCGCCGGCTGAGGCGACCGGACATCCGGCCCGGCCCGGACGTCCGGTCGCCGGCACCGTCCGCGAGCCGGCTCCACGGCTGCCCGGAAGCGGCCGTGGGCCACCCCACCCCCCACTAGCATCGAGCGGTGCCCAGTCCACCGCGTCCGCCGCTCGCGGTGTCCGTCGTGGTGCCTCGCTACGGACCGACCGAGCCTGCCCTCGCCACGGTGCGGGACCTCCGGTGCCAGCTCACCGCTCGCCGCCTCCGGGTGGTCGTCGTCGAGGACGCGTCCCGCGAGCCCTTCCCGGCCGTCGAGGGTGTCGACGTGGTCCGGCGCGCGGGCGACGGCGGGTCCAGCAGCACGGTGGACTCGAGCGTCGACGCCGCCCCTGACAGCACGTCCGGGGGTGGCCGATGAGGGTGTTCGTCACCGGTGGCGCCGGTTTCATCGGTCAGCACGTCGCGCGCCGGCTCCTCGGGTCGGGGCACGACGTGGCGGCGTTGGACTGCCTCCTCCCCCAGGTGCACCAGGACCCCGACGCCGCACGTGCCGCATTCCCCGGCCCGGTGCTCGTGCGCGACGTGTCCGACCCCGACGCATGGGCCGACCCCGCTGCGCCGGCGCGCCCGGACGTCGTCGTCCACCTGGCCGCGGAGACGGGGACCGGCCAGTCGATGTACGAGGCGGACCGATACCGGAGGATCAACGTCGAAGGGACCAGGCTCGCCGCACGGCACGCGGTCGCCCACGACGCCGCCCTCGTGGTGGTGAGCTCTCGCGCCGTCTACGGCGAGGGCGCCTACGGGTGCCCGGAGCACGGACGGACCTTCGGCGCCCGGTGCTGTTCCCTCGCCCGGCCGCTCGCCTCCACCGAGGACGACCCCCATCGCCCCGTGTCGGTCTACGGCGAGACCAAGTCCGTCGCCGAGCGGGTGGCCGCGCAGGAGTGTGCCGGACGGGTGCCCCTCACCGTCGTCCGGCCACAGAACGTCATCGGTCCGGGACAGGCGCTGCACAACCCCTACACCGGGGTGCTGGCGGCCTTCCTCGCGATGCTGCGCGACGGCCGGCCCCTCACGGTCTACGGCGACGGCCACCAGACCCGTGACTTCGTCCACGTCGACGACCTCGCCGCGCTGCTCGCCCACGTCGTGGCCCGCCCGCCCTCAGCGGCATCGCCGCTCGTCCTCAACAGCGGAACCGGGGTGCGCACCTCGCTCGTCGAGCTCGCCCACCTCGCCGGCGCGGCCGCGCCCGGTGGAGCGACCGGCGTCACCCGCGTCGACGTGCACCGCGCGGGCGACATCGAGCACGCCTGTGCCGACCTCACCCGCCTCCGACGGGTCGGAGCCCCCGCTCCGACGAGGACCAGCGCCGAGGCCGTCGCCGACTTCGTCCGGGCCTCGTGGGACCGCCCGGGAGCCTCCCCGTCGACCTGGGAGGCAGCCCTCGACGAGCTCGCACGGCGCGGGCTCACCTCGTGAGCCGCCCGAACCGCGTCCTCGTCCTCAGCCCGGTGTTCCACGGCTACTGGACCTCCCTGGAACGCGCCCTCGCCGCGCGCGGCCACGACGTCCGGACGGTCACCTACGACGATCGCGGCCCGGTGGCCCGGGTGGCCGCGAAGCTGACGCACGAGCTGCCCGAACGGATGGGCGCCGACGACGCCCGCCGCCGCGCCGCCACCGGCCACCGGGCGCGGGCGGCGGTGCTCGCCCACGATCCCGAGGTCGTCCTCGTCGTCAAGGGCGACGCGTTCGACGACGACTTCTGGGACCTGCTCGACCGCAGGCGGCAACGACGCGCGCTCTGGCTCTACGACGAGCTCCGGCGGACCGGTCACACCCCCCGCTCGCTGGCGGCCGCCGGGCCGGTGGCGTCGTACTCGCCGCACGACGTGGCGACCCTCTCCGCGCAGGGCCTGCGGGCACTGCACGTGCCGCTCGCGCACGACCCCGCCGTCGCCTTCACCCCTCGGCCGAGCGGCGACGTGGTCTTCGTCGGAGCCCGCTATCCGGCGCGCGAGGCGCTGCTCGCCGCCCTGCAGGCGTCCGGCGTGGCCGTGCGGGCCTTCGGACGGGACTGGTCCCGGCACCCCCTGGACCGGGCCCGCACCTGGCGCGTGGGCCACCCCGGGGTACCCGCCGGGCGCGACCTCCCCCGCGCCGAGGCGTACGGCGTGATGGCCGGCGCCCGAGCGGCCCTCAACGTCCACGGCGACCAGGACGGCTTCACGATGCGGACCTTCGAGGCCTGCGGGGTGGGTGCGGTGCAGCTCGTCGACCGGGCCGACGTCTCCGCGCTCTACGAGCCGGGCACCGAGGTGGCGGTCTTCGGGTCGGCCCAGGAGGCGGCCGAGCTCGCCCGCCGAGCCGCCACCGACCGCGCCTGGGCCGAGGGGCTCCGGGCCGCCGGGCGAGCCCGCACCCTCGCCCAGCACACCTTCGCCCACCGGGCCGCCGCCCTGGAGTCGCTGTGGAGGGACTGACACACCCGCTGGACCTGGCCGCGTGGCGTCGCTGGCAGCGGGCCCGGCAGCCGTTCGCGCGTCGGCTTCGTGCCGGGGTGGAGGACGCCCTGGGCGGGAGGACCGAGAGGCCGGCGGTGCTGGCCCAGCGGGGGTCCGTCGCCGCGGGTCGTCGTCGCGCTCGACGCCGCCACGCCCACGGCGCTGGGCGCGCTGTGGCGCCCCACGCTCCACCTCCCCACCGAGGAGGTCGCCGTGCTGTACCGGGAGGAGGACGGTGGGGTCGTCCCCGCGGCGTGGGACCGGGTCACCGGCCGGCCGGACCGGCTGCTGGAGGGCGTGGTCGGCCCCGGGACGGTCGTCGTGGCCCTCGGCCACTTCCTCCACCTCGGGGCCGCGGGACTGCGCGCGGCCGTACGAGCCGGCGCGCGGTACGTCACCGTCCAGCACGGCCTGCTGACACCCCACGCCCCGCCGCTCGCGCCCGGGACGACCCTGCTCGCCTGGGGCGAGGCCGACGCCGAGTTCTGGCGGTCGGGGCGGGACGACGTCACCACCCGGGTCGTCGGGTCGCAGCTGGTGTGGGACGCCGGGCACGGCCCGCGCCCCGACGTCGCCGAGGGCGTCACGCCGGTCTTCCTCGGGCAGCTCCACGGCGCCGAGCTGCCCCGCCCCGTCCTCGAGCGCGCCGCCGAGGGCTTCTGCCGCAGCACCGGGGCGAGCTACCGGCCGCACCCCGCCGAGGTGGACCGTCGCTCCCGGGCGACCCACCGCCGGTGGGAGCGCGCCGGCATCACCGTCGACCGCTCCCCCGCACCGCTCCGGGCGCTCGGTCGCCCGGTGGTGAGCGTCTTCTCCACCGGTGTGCTCGAGGCCGCAGCCGCGGGGACCCCCGGCTGGGTGTACCTGACCGACCCGCCGGCGTGGGTCGAGCAGTTCTGGGACCGGTACCACCTCGCGCGGTGGGGTGGGGCCCCGACACCGGCCCCCGAACAGCCCTCCGTCGACCCCTCGCGTGCGGTGGCGGCGGCGCTGCGGGGGATGATGAGCCCATGAGGATCCTCTGCGTCATCCCGGCTCGAGGGGGCTCCAAAGGGCTCCCGCGCAAGAACCTGCGCGAGCTGGCCGGCAGGCCCCTGCTCGCCTGGACCGTCGAGCAGGCGGTCGCCGCCCGGCACGGCCTGGACGTCGTCGTGTCCACGGAGGACGCGGAGATCGCCGGAGTCGCCCGCGCCGCGGGCGCCCGCGTCGTCCACCGACCCCCCGAGCTGGCCGAGGACACGACACCGACCGAGCCCGTGGTGCGCCACGTGCTCGACGCCTCGCGGTCGGCAGGGCACGACCCCGACGCCGTCATGCTGCTCCAGCCGACCTCGCCCGTGCGGCTGCCGGGCACGCTCGACCGCGCCGTGGACCAGCTCGCCGAGACCGGGGTCGACTCCCTCGTCGGCGTGGTGCCGCAGGCGCCGTTCCTCTGGGCCGCGGGCGAGGTGCCGACGGCCGCCTATGACGTGGCCGACCGACCCCGCCGCCAGGACCTGACCCCGCAGTCCATGCGCTACCGCGAGACCGGTTCGCTCTACCTCACCCGGCCGTGGGTCTACGACGAGCGCGACAACCGGATCGGCGGCCGGGTCGGCCTGTTCGTCATGGAGGAGCTCGAGGGCACCGACATCGACACCGAGCTCGACCTCCTCGTCGCCGAGCGCATCCTGCTCGGCCTGACCAGCCCCACCGGGGGGACGACCCCGTGATCATCGAGAGGGCGATCACGCCGTACGTCGTCTACGCCGAGGACCCCCTGCTGCGGGCCCTCGAGAAGATCACCGCCAACAAGGCGCGGATCGTGTTCTGCGTCAGCGAGCACGGGCACCTCGTGGGCTCGATCTCCGACGGGGACGTCCGGCGCTGGATCGCCACCCAGCCCGAGGTCGACCTGCAGCGGCCGTGCTCAGAGGTCGCGTACACCGCGGTGGTCCGCGCACCGGCGAGCGCCTCCCCGGCCGAGGTGCGGCCGCTGTTCACCCCCGCCGTCGACCACATCCCCCTCCTCGACGAGCACGAGCACCTCGTCGCGGTGGCCGTCAACCGCAGCGATGCCTTCGCCGTCGGGCGGCACCAGGTCGGCAAGGGCAACCCGGTGTTCCTGATCGCCGAGATCGGCATCAACCACAACGGCTCCGTGGAGCTCGCCAAGGAGCTGGTCGACCTCGCCCACGGCGCCGGGGCGGACGCCGTGAAGTTCCAGCTGCGCGACATGAGGGCGCTGTACCGCGGGGGCGCGGCCGGCGCCGGCGAGGACCTCGGCCCGCAGTACACCCTGGACCTGCTCTCGCGCTTCAACCTCCCGGCGGACCGCCTGTTCGAGGTGTTCGACCACGCGGCCGCCGTGGGCATCGACGTCATGTGCACGCCCTGGGATGCCCCCAGCGTCGACGCTCTCGTCGAGTACGGCGTGCCTGCCCTGAAGATCGCCTCGGCCGACCTCACCAACCACGCCCTGCTGACGCACGCGGCTGCCGGAGGCACTCCGCTCGTCGTGTCCACGGGCATGTCGACCGAGGCCGAGATCCGCGAGAGCGTCGCCCTGCTGCGCAGCACCGGCACGCCGTACGCGCTGCTGCACTGCCAGTCGACCTACCCGGCGCCGTTCAAGGACGTCAACCTCGCCTACCTGACCCGGCTGGCCGAGCTCGGCGACTGCCCCGTCGGCTACTCCGGTCACGAGCGGGGGTTCCACGTGCCGCTCGCGGCGGTCGCCCTCGGGGCGAGCATCATCGAGAAGCACTTCACCGTCGACCGCACGATGGAGGGCAACGACCACAAGGTCTCGCTCCTGCCGGAGGAGTTCGGCGCGATGGTCCGGCGGGTCCGCGAGGTCGAGGAGGCGCTGGGCTCCACCGAGCCGCGGGCGGTCTCCACCGGCGAGATGATGAACCGGGTCAACCTGGCCAAGAGCCTCGTCGCCGCGCGCGACATCACCCCGGGCGAGGTGATCGACCGGGCGGCGGTCGACATCAAGAGCCCGGGGCGTGGCCTGCAGCCCAACGCCCTCGACCGGCTGGTCGGTCGTACGGCGAACCGGGCGCTCCTCGCCGGCGACTTCTTCTACGCCTCCGACCTCACCGAGGCGGCGCCCAAGGGCCGCGACTTCGCCTTCCGACGCCCGTGGGGCCTCCCGGTCCGGTACCACGACGTCGAGCCACTCACCGCGGACTGCACCCCCGACTTCCTCGAGTTCCACTTCTCCTACAAGGACCTCGAGATCGACCCGGCCACGGTCCTGCGGGACCGGCTGCCGATGGGGTACGCCTGCCACGCCCCCGACCTGTTCGCCGGCGACTTCATCCTCAACCTCGCCAGCGAGGACGAGGCGCACTGGCAGCGCTCGGTGGAGGAGCTGCAGCGGGTCATCGAGATCACCCGGTCCCTGCGGCAGTTCTTCACCGTCGACGCCGACCCGGTCGTCATCTCCAGCGTCGGCGGGTTCACGTCCGACCGCCACGTGCCCCTCGACGAGCTGCCCGACATGTACGCCCGCGTCGCCGCGGGGCTCGACCGGGTCGACGACTCGGGTGTCCGCCTCGCCTGCCAGACGCTGCCGCCGTTCCCCTGGTACATGGGGGGCCAGCTGTACTGCAACCTCTTCGTCCGTCCCTCCGACACCGCCGCCTTCGCCCAGCGGTACGGGCGCCGGCTCTGCCTCGACGTCTCGCACTCCAAGCTCGCCGCGACCTTCCTCGGCCAGCCCTTCTCGGAGGCGGTCGCGCTCCTGGCCCCGTACACCGAGCACCTCCACCTCGTCGACGCCGTCGGTGTCGACGGCGAGGGGGTCCAGGTGGGCGACGGGGAGGTCGACTGGGCCGTGCTGGCCGAGCAGCTCGACGCACTCGCCCCGGGGGTGGCCTTCATCCCCGAGATCTGGCAGGGCCACGTCAACGGCGGCGAGGGGTTCTGGACCGCGCTCGAGCGGCTCGAGCAGTGGTTCTGAGCTCTCCCCCGACCGCACTGTGGGTGGTCCCCGTCTCGGACCTGGCCGGTGTCGCCCGGCACGTCCGCGACGTGACCGCCGTCGGGGTCCCCGGCTACCGGGTCGTCGTCCTGTGTCCACCGGGCCCGCTCGCCGACGCGCTCCGAGCGGACGGAGCGGCCGTGACGACCGGCCCCGTCGGCCCCGACGACGGCGTGGTCGCGTCGGTGGTCGCGGTGCGGCGGACGGTGCAGGCGCTGGGCCCGGCGGTGGTCCACTCCCACCTGTCGTGGGCGGACGTCGTCGTGGCGCTGGCCACGGTCGGCCGCCGGTGCGCCGTCGTGACAACCGAGCATGGCGTCGCCGGGGACGACCTCGTCTACCACGGCACCCGCCGGCGGGCGCGGGTCGCGGCGCTCGTCCACGGCGTCCGGCTGCGCCGGGCGGACGCCGTCGTCGCGGTGTCGGAGGCCACCGCCCGGACGCTGCGGGACAAGTGGCACCCGCCCCCGTCGACACCGGTGCGGCTCGTGCGCAACGGCGTGGACCGGCTGCCCTCGGCCCCTCCGCGGGCACCGGGCCTGCACGTCGCCTCGATCGCCCGCCTCGCGCCCGAGAAGCGCCTGGACCACCTGCTGCGCGCCTTCGCGGTGCTCCACGCCGACCATCCCGCGTCACGGCTCACCATCGCGGGCGACGGCCCGGAGCGGGACGCGCTGGCCCGCCGTGCGGCGGGCCTCGGCGTCGCCGACGTCGTGGACCTCGTCGGCCACGTCGAGCCCGCGGGGCTGCTCGGCCACTGCGACGTGCTCGTCCAGCTCTCGGTCTGGGAGAACTGCTCGTACTCGATACTCGACGCGCTCACCCACGGCGTCGGCGTGGTCGCGACGCCGGTCGGTGGCAATCCCGAGATGCTGCCGGCCACGGCGCTGCGCCGACACGACGACCACACGGGCATCGCGGCGGAGGTCGCCCGGCAGGGCTCCGACCCGGCCGCCCGGCCGGTTCTGCCGGACGACTGGCCGGACCGCGCCGCCATGTGCGCCGCCCTCGCCGAGGTGTACTCGCAGGTGGCGAGGCCGTGACCCGCGTCGTCCTCGCCGCCAACAACGGCGACGTCGGTGGTGGTGAGGTGATGCTGCTCGCCACCGCCAGGGCCCTCACGGCCCTGGGCGCAGAGGTGCTCGTCGTCGGGCCGGACGCCTCCGGAGGGGTGCTGGACGCCGCAGCCGACCGGGGACTCCCCGTGGTGCGGCTCGGCTCCCGCGCGGCGCACCTACCTCCGCGAGCTCCGCTCGTGGGCCCGGCGCACCGACGACTGGGTGTGGTGCCACGGGCTGGTCCCGAGTGCCGCGACCGCCGGGCGCCGGCGGCGCATCGTCCACCTCCACCAGGACCCGGTAGGCGCACACCGCCTGCTGACGGTGGCGGCCCGGGCCGGGGCCGCGGTCACGCTGGTCCCGAGCCACTTCCTGCGCTCGAAGGTCGCCGGGTCGGAGGTCCTGTGGAACTGGACCGAGCCGCTTCCGGTCCTCACGGCACGGCGGCCGGGGCGCCCGGTCCACCTCGGCTTCATCGGGCGCCACTCCACCGACAAGGGGCTCGACGTGCTGGCGGAGGCCGTGGCGCTGCTGGACCGCGCCGACCCCGGGCGGTGGCGACTCGTGCTCGCGGGGGACGGACGGTTCGTGCCCGACGCGCAGGCCCGCCGGGTCGAGCAGGCGCTGGCCCCGGTGCGGCACCTCGTCGACCACCTCGGCTGGTGCGACCGGGCGGACTTCCAGGCCGCCACGGACGTCGCCGTCTTCCCCTCCCGCTGGGACGAGCCGTTCGGGCTCGTCGTCGCCGAGTCGATGAGCGCCCGGCTCCCCTGCGTGGTCTCGGACGCCGGTGCCCTGCCCGAGGTCGTGGGCGCCGACCACCCCTGGAGCGCCCGCCGCGGCGACCCGGCCGACCTGGCCGAGACCCTCCGGGCCTGCGTGGCGGCCGCGCCCGGCACCCGCGAGGCCGTCCTGGACGCAGCCCGGCGGCGGTGGGAACAGCACTTCTCGCCCGCGGCGGGGGCCGCGCGGGTGGCGTCGCTCGCCACCCGGCTGGGGATCATCGGGTGACCGGCCACCGGGCCTCGTGACCGGCGGCCGGAGGCGCGGACCGTCTGCGATGATGCCAGCCGCACCCCTGCGACGAAGGAGCCCCGTCCACCATGCCCACCGCGCTCATCACCGGGATCACCGGCCAGGACGGGCTGTACCTCTCCGAGCTGCTGCTCGGCAAGGGCTACGAGGTCCACGGCATCGTCCGCGGCCAGAACAACCCGAAGCGCGAGCTCGTCGAGCGGGCCGTGCCCGACGTCCGGCTGCCACACCGGCGACCTGACCGACCTGTCCAGCCTGATCCGCGCCCTGGGCGCCGCCGGCCCGGACGAGGTCTACAACCTCGGCGCCATGTCCTTCGTCGCCTACTCCTGGGAGAACGCCCGGCTCACCACGGAGGTCACCGGCAAGGGCGTGCTCAACATGCTCGAGGCGGTCCGCCTCCACACCGGCGACGACCCGTCGTCGGTGCGCTTCTACCAGGCGTCGAGCTCGGAGATGTTCGGCAAGGTGCAGGAGGTCCCGCAGCGGGAGACGACGCTGCTGTGGCCGCGCTCGCCCGTACGGCGTGGCCAAGGTCTACGGCCACTACATGACGATCAACTACCGCGAGTCCTACGGCATGCACGCCTCCTCCGGCATCCTCTTCAACCACGAGTCCCCCAGGCGCGGCCCGGAGTTCGTCACGCGCAAGGTCATCGATGGCGGTCGCGCGCATCGCCCTGGGCCTCCAGGAGAGGCTCGTCATGGGCAACCTCGACGCCGAGCGGGACTGGGGCTACGCCGGCGACTACGTCGAGGCGCATGTGGCGGATGCTCCAGCAGCCCGACGGCCGACGACTACGTCCTCGCCACCGGCGAGACGCACTCCGTCCGCGACCTGCTCGACGTCGCCTTCGCCCACGTCGGCATCGACGACTGGACCGACCTGGTCGGCCAGGACCCGCGGTTCATGCGGCCCGGCAGAGGTCGACACGCTCGTCGGCGACGCCTCGAAGGCCTCGCGAGCGGCTCGGCTGGCGGCCGACCGTGGGCTTCGCCGAGCTCGTCGCCATGATGGTCGACCACGACCTGGAGCTGCTCCGGGAGGGCGGCCGACGATGAGCGTCGCGCTCGTCACGGGCGCGAGGGGGCAGGACGGCAGCTACCTCGTCGACCGCCTCCTCGCCGAGGGTCTCGAGGTGCACGGGCTGGTGCGCCGCGAGGACCTCGGCGACGACCTCCCGAACGGCCTCGGTGCTCCACGAGGTCGACCTCGGCTCGGCGCCCGAGCTCCTCGCCGGGCTCGTGGACCGGGTCGGTCCGGACGAGCTCTACCACCTCGGCGGGCTGAGCTCGGTGGCCCGCTCCTGGGACGACCCGGTGCTCGCCACCCGGGTCAACGGCCTGGCCTCGCTCGCTCTCATGGACGCCGCCCGACGGCTGCAGGAGCGGCGCGGCCGCGAGGTGCGGGTGCTCCAGGCCTCCAGCGCCGAGATCTTCGGTGAGCCGGACGTCTCCCCCCAGGACGAGCGGACCGCCATCCACCCGGTCAGTCCGTACGGCGCGGCGAAGGCCTTCGCCCACCACGCCGCCGGCGGTGGAGCGTTCGCGGGGGCTGTTCACCGCCTCGGTGATCCTGTACAACCACGAGTCGCCCCGACGGCCGTCGACCTTCGTCACCCGGAAGATCACGAGCACCGTGGCCGCCATCGCGGCCGGCCGTGCCGATCGGCTGCGCCTCGGCAACCTCGACGCACGACGCGACTGGGGATGGGCGCCCGACTACGTCGACGCGATGGTCCGGGCGGTGCGGCACGACGCGCCCGGCGACTACGTCGTCGCAACTGGGGTGGCGCACCGCGTCCGCGACTTCGTCGCCGCGGCCTTCGAGCACGCGGGCATCGCGGACTGGGAGGGCCTGGTCGAGGTCGACCCCGACCTGTTCCGCCCCGCCGACCCCAGCGTGCTGGTCGGCGACGCCACCCGTGCCCGCGAGCACCTGGGCTGGTCGCCGACGGTGCCGTTCGCCGAGATCGTCGCGCGGATGGTGGACGCCGAGGACGGGGGCCCGTGACGCACCGCCTCGACGACGGGCGGACGGTCGGCATCGCCCACGACTACCTCACCCAGCGCGGCGGGGCCGAGCGCGTGGTGCTCGCCCTGGCGCGCGCCTTCCCCGGTGCCCCCGTGCACACCACCCTCTACGACCCCGCCCGGCACGTACCCCGAGTTCGCCGGGCTGGACGTGCGGGTCTCGCCGCTCAACCGGGTGGGCCCGCTCCGGCGCTCGCACCGGGCCGCCCTGCCCGCTCCTCCACCTGCGCGTCCGAAGCCCTCACGCCCACCGAGGACGTCGTCATCGCCTCGACGCAGCGGGTGGGCCCACGGCTTCCACGCCTGCGGCGACGTCGTCGCGTACTGCCACTCACCCGGCGCGCTGGCTCTACCAGAGCCGAGGAGTACCTCGGCGGCCCGCTGTGGCGTCGGCCCGCGGCGTCGGGCTGCGGGCGGTGCGGCCGATGCTGCGCCGTGGGACGCCCGCGCCGCCCGTCGCCCGGCGCGCTACCTCGCCAACTCCCGCATCGTGCGCCAGCGGATCGCCGACGCGTACGGCATCGACGCCACCGTCGTGCCGGCGCCGCACTCGATGGACGTCTCGGCCCCGCGGGCGCCGGTGCCCGAGCTCGAGGACTGGGCCGAGCAGGGGTTCCACCTCGTGGTCTCCCGGCTGCTCCCGTACAAGAACGTGCACGTGCTGCTCGACGCCCTGCGGGGCACCGACCACCGCCTCGTCGTCGTGGGCAGCGGTCCGGACCGCGACCGCATCCGCGCCGACCTCACCGCCGGCGTCCGGCTGGTCTCCCACCTCACCGACGCACAGATGCGCTGGGTCTACGCGCACGCCACGCTCCTCCTCGCCCCGAGCCTGGAGGACTACGGCCTGACGCCGATCGAGGCGGCAGCCTTCGGCGTCCCCAGCGTCACCCTCCGGGCCGGCGGCTACCTCGACACCGTCATCGAGGGGGTCACCGGCCTGCACGCCGACCTCCCGGAACCGGGTCCCTTCCTCCACGGGATCGAGGCCGCACTGGTGCACCCGTGGGACCGCGACGCCATCCGCGGCCACGCCGCCACCTTCTCGGAGGAGCGGTTCGCCGAGCGCATCCGCGCCGTCCTCGACGAGCTCTGAGCCACGGGCGGACGACCCTCCGGGGCGGGCGACCGGCGCCTCGCCGCGTAGTCCGATCGGACCAGATCTGCGAGAACCCGCAGACGGGACGAGGTCCGGGGGGACATACTGGGTGGCCGGTCCCCCCAGGGACCACGACGACATCACCGGAACGGCAGGGGTTACCGAATGATCGTCAACGAAGAGACCGTCACGCGCGTGCGGAGCCGCTTGGTCAGACGCAGCCATCTGCTCCCGGCGCTGGGAGCCGTCCTCACCGACCTGGTCGTCATGACCCTGGTGGTGGCCCTCGCCGCACTCGGCCGGGCCTGGCTTCCCGTGTTCACCGAGACGGGGGACGTCGACCAGCTCGTGGCCATCGTCGGCGTGCCCATCGTGCTCGGGTGGGTCGCGTTCATCGCGTTCCACGGCGGCTACGCCGTGCACGTCATGGGGTCCGGCACGCAGGAGTACAAGATCGTCGTCCGCGCCACGCTCGTGGCGGCCGGTGCCACCGGCATCGTCTCCTTCCTCGCACAGTTCCAGTTCTCCCGAGGCTTCTTCTTCCTCCTCATCATCCTCGGCGTGCCACTGCTGTTCCTCGGCCGCTTCGTGCTGCGGCGGGTGTTCCACCGGCTCCGTGCCAAGGGGCACCTGACCCAGCGGGTGCTCGTGGCGGGGTCGGCGGCCCAGGTCGACGAGGTCACCCGGGTCCTCTCCCGCGAGCGGTGGCTGGGCTACCAGGTCGTCGGCGCCGTCCTGCCGCCCACCGAGGCCGCGGCCGAGACCGAGGGCGGCGTCCCGGTGCTCGGCAGCACCGCCGAGACGGTGGGGGTGCTCGAGCAGACCCAGTGCGACATCGTGCTGTTCGCCGGCGGGGGCGTCGACTCGGCCCGGTCGATGCGCCGGGTGGCGTGGGAGCTCGGCTCGTCCGGCGTCCAGATCATGCTGGTCCCGAGCCTCACCGACGTCTCCAGCGACCGCGTCCGGGTCCGCCCCGCCGCCGGGCTGCAGCTGCTCGAGCTGGAGGGACCCCGGGCGCAGCGGGCCAGCCGGTTCTCGAAGCGGCTGTTCGACATCGTGGGCGGCGCCGCCCTGCTCGTCGTGTTCAGCCCGCTCCTCGCCGTCACCGCCCTGGCCATCAGGCGGCACGACGGCGGGCCGGTGCTGTTCCGGCAGCAGCGGGTCGGGCGCGACGGCGAGACCTTCGACTGCCTGAAGTTCCGCTCGATGGTCGTCGACGCCGACCAGCAGGTCACGGCGGTCGACACCATGTACGGCGAGGACCACGTGCTGTTCAAGTCCGCGCAGGACCCCCGGATCACGCCGCCCGGGCGGGTGATCCGCCGGTTCTCCATCGACGAGATGCCCCAGCTGCTCAACGTGCTGCGCGGCGACATGAGCCTGGTCGGCCCGCGTCCGCCGCTGCCCAGCGAGGTCGAGCGGTACAGCTCCGACATGCTCCAGCGCCTCGCGGTGCGTCCCGGCATGACCGGCCTGTGGCAGGTGTCGGGCCGCTCGGACCTGTCGTGGGACGACGCGGTCCGGCTCGACCTCTACTACGTCGACAACTGGTCGCTGGTCCAGGACCTGGCGATCCTGGCGCGGACCATGTCGGCCGTGGTGGCCGGGCGCGGCGCCTACTGACCGGAGCCGGCGCGCTCCCCGACCAGGCCCTCGGGGGACACCTCGTCGAGGTCGTCGTCGTCGACCACCGGGACCGGGACCTGCGCCACCACCTGCTCGTAGCGCCGGCGCGTGGCGTAGTCGGAGGCGTAGCCGCCGTGGCCGTACCCGTAGTGGACGGCGCCCAGCCCGCGCCGCGGCGCGAGGTTGAGCACGACCCCGAGCACCCGGCCGCCGACCCTGGCCATCATCCGCGCGGCGAGCCGGGCCTGGTCCTTGTGGGTGCGCCCCACGGCGAAGACGAACAGGGCGCCGTCGCACTGCGCCGCGAGCACCCCGGCGTCGGTGACCGGCAGCAGCGGCGGGGCGTCGAGGATGACGACGTGGTCGCGGGCCAGGTGGTCGACGAGCTGCTTCATCCGCACCGAGCCGAGCAGCTCGCTGGGGTTGGGCGGCGTGCGGCCGGCCGTGATGAGCGACAGGTTCGCCTGGTCGGTGCCGTGGAGGATGTCACGCAGGCCCACCTGGCCGGCGAGCAGCTGCGAGAGCCCCACCCCGCCGTCGTGGTCGAACACCCCGGCCAGACTGGGCCGCCGCAGGTCGGCGTCGATGAGCACGACGTGCTCCCCGGCGTCGGCGAGCACCCGGGCCAGCGTCGCGGACACGGTGGACTTGCCCTCGTGGGCGTTGGCGCTGGTGACGACGATGCTGCGCGGCGGGTCGTCGACCCCGACGAAGCGCAGGTTGGTGCGCAGCTGGCGGAAGGCCTCGGAGGCGGCGCCGAGCTGGTCGAGGCGGCCGCGCCCGCTCACGGTGCGCAGCTCGCGGACCGCCGGCACCACACCGAGCACGCTGCCGCCGGTGACCTCCTCGACGTCGTCGACGGTGCGCAGCCGGGTGTCGAGCTGGCGTCGCGCGAGGACGATGAGGTAGGCGACGACGACCCCGACGAACCCACCGACGAGGAGGTTGCGCAGCGGGTCCGGGGCCACCTGCACCCCCGGCAGGGCCGACTCGATCGGGACGACCTGCACGAGGGCGTCGGCCCGCCCGGTGCCGGCCGTCTCGATCCGGTTGGCCTCCTCGGCCGTGGCGGCGATGACGGCGTCGGCGAGCAGCTGCGCCTCCTCCGGCGTCGGCCCGGTGGCGGCGACCTCGAGCACCACCGAGTTCGGCGCGACGCTCGCCGACACCCTGCCGGCCACCTCGGCGGGCGAGGCCCGGATGCCGGTCTCGTCGATGACCCGCTGGGCCACGGCCCTGCTGTCGACGATCGGCAGGTAGGACTCGGCCTTGCTGCCCGAGAGCGTGGTCGCGGCGATGCCCTCACCCGTGCTCTCGGCCGACCCGGTGACGCGGACGTAGCCGCTGGCATCGGCCTGGTAGACGTGCGGCGTCCGGGACGTGATCACGAAGGCGGCCGCCAGGCCCGTGACCACGAGGACGAAGATCATCAGTGCGTTGGCGCGGGTGAGGCGGACGACGTCGAGCAGGGTCACGGTGGTCCTCGGGGTCAGCACGGGGTCTGCCGCGATTGTAGGTGGGCACGCGGGCGGACCACCGCGGCTCGCCGCCGGCCGGCACCTACAGTTGGGGGCGTGTCGGAGGGCCACGCCGTGCCACTGCCCGTGCGCGTCCAGCTGGCGCACGCCGCGGTCCAGTGGCTGGCCGGCGACAGCGGTGTCGACGTGCTCCACATCAAGGGTCCGGCGGTGGCGCCGGGCCTGCGCCCCCGCGGCGGCTCGGGCACCGACGTCGACGTCATCGTCCGGCCCGACGGCGTCGAGCGCCTCATGGACACGTTGCGACGCCACGGGTGGCAGGTCGAGACGACCTTCGACGCCGGGTCGGCCTTCGACCACGCGGCCAACCTCTACCACCCGAGCTGGGGACTGCTCGACGTGCACCGCCACTACCCCGGGATGGAGCGCGACCCGGCGGCCGCGTTCGCCGAGCTCTGGGAGCGGCGGCAGCACGTCGAGCTCGGCCACGTCCGGTGCGCCGTGCCCGACCCGTTGGCCCAGTCCCTCGTCCTCCTCCTCCACGCGGCACGCTCCCGCCACGGTGCGGCCGAGCACCCCGACGTCGCGCCGAACTGGACCGACCGCACCGACGCCGACCGCCGCGCCCTGCGCGAGCTCGCGGCCCGCACCGGTGCCACGGTCGGCCTGGCCGCCGCCACCGGCACCCTCCACGAGCACGCCGGCGACCCCGAGGCCGCGCTGTGGGAGGTGTTCGCCCACCCCGGCGACCGGCTCGACGAGTGGCACGCCCGGTGGCGGGCCGCGCGCGGGGTCCGCGCCAAGGCGTCGGTGGCGGGGCGCTCCCTCGCGGTCAACCGCTACTACCTGCGCCTGCGACTGGGCCACGAGCCGACCCGGGCCGAGGTCGCCCGCGAGTTCGTGCGCCGCCTCGGACGGGCCGCCCACGAGCTGGGGCGAAAGGTGACCGGCCGGTGAGCGCCGTCCCTGCCGGCACCGTGCGGGTGGCCGACGCCTGTGGCTGGGTGGAGCAGGACGGGATCGTCTACGTCGCCGCGCTGCCGGACGGCCCACCGCTGGTGCTCGAGGGCTCGGGGGCGCTGGTCTGGCGCGCGCTGCTCGACGGGGGCACGGTGGAGCAGGTGGTGGCACGGGCCGCCGAGGCGGCCGGTGAGTCAGCCGCGGCGGTGGGGCCGGCGGTCACCCGCTTCCTCGACGACCTGGTCCGCGCCGGCGTCCTGGGCCCGCTCACCCCGGCGCCGGCCGAGCCGGACCAGCAGTGACGCCGCCCCGGCCCCGACGAGCGCACCGGTGACGTTGCACGCGACGTCGACGAGGCTCGGCTCCCGACGCAGCGCGGGCCACAGCTGGGTGGTCTCGACCAGGGCGCTCGCGGCCGAGAGGACGGCCACGACGACCCACGGCCGCCGCCGCAGCACGGCGACACCGACCCAGCCGAGCGCGGCGAAGGCGAGCACGTTGAGCAGCGCCGCGTAGTGCTCCGGGGTGACCGACCCGGGGACGCCGAGGTCGAGGAACACGAGGTAGATGCGGACGACGAGCCGGTTGACGGCCCACCCGTCGGGCCACAGCAGCACCGTGCAGAGCACGACGGCCACGAGGGTGGCGACCACGGTGCCGACCCGGCGCCCCACCGGCTCAGTCCCCGAGGAGCGCCGACGCGAGCGTCTCCTGGATCCAGGTGAGGAAGTCGTAGAGCGCGACGGCGTGGACCACCGGGTCCTCGGGGTCGAGGGAGCGGGCCAGCTCCTCGAGCAGGTCCAGGTCCTCGTCGGTGCGCAGCTGCAGCCGCTCGCCGAGGACGAGGCGGACGTCGGTGAGGGCGGTGAGGAAGCCGCGGGCGGCCCCGTCGTCGAGCCGCACGGTGTCGTCGCCGTGCAGCGCCGCGACCGCCGCGTCGAGGGCCAGCGCCTTGCGGTGCCGCAGCCCCGGCTCGGTGAGCCGCCGGAACTCGGCCGCCGCCTGCTCGTCCTCGCGGTTGGCGGTGGGCAGGAGCCGGTCGAGCGCCGGGTCGCGCGCCTCCGGCGCCCGGTCGGGGACCCCCGCGTCCGGGTCGTCCTCGGCGTGGTGGCCGGCCAGGGGGTCGCCGCGCCCGATGCCGAGGCCCGCCACGATGCCGGCGAACTCGTCGTCGCCGTGGTCGGCGGCGTCGGGCGGCTCGAGCATCCCGCGGACCTGCTCCATGAGCGAGGCCACGACCTCCCGCTCGTCGGCGTCGAGCTGGGCGACGAACCTGACCTCGTCGCCGGAGCCGCGGCGACGGAAGGCGCGCGCCATCAGGCGTCCTTCTGGAAGGTGGCCCAGAGCCCGTAGCCGTGCAGCGCCTCGGTGTCGGCCTCCATCGCCTCACGGGGCCCGTTGGCGACCACCGCGCGGCCCTCGGTGTGCACGCGCATCATCAGCTTCTCCGCCTTCGCGCGCGAGTAGCCGTAGTGCGCCTGCAGGACGTAGGTGACGTACGACATGAGGTTGACGGGGTCGTTCCAGACGATCGTCACCCAGGGGACGTCGAGGTCGACGTCGTCCTCGGGGGCGGCGACCTCTTCGGTGGTGGGTGCGATCGACACGCCCCCAAGGATAGGAGCGTCGGCCCACCACCTCGCGTCGTGTGCCCAGGTGGCTGCCGGGCAGCCACCTGGGCACCCGCGGCGAGGCGGTCCGGGCTCAGCCGCGGGCCCGGTTCCAGGAGCCCGCGTAGACGCCGTCGTCGCAGGCCCGCCCGCCCTCGCCCAGCTCGAGCGGCCGGAAGGTGTCGACCATGACGGCCAGCTCGTCGAAGAACTCCTTGCCGAGGCTGGCCTCCGCCGCACCGGGCTGCGGCCCGTGCGCGTGACCACCGGGGTGCAGGCTGATCGAGCCCTTGCCGATGCCGGAGCCCTTGCGCGCCTCGTAGTCGCCGTCGACGTAGAACATCACCTCGTCGGAGTCGACGTTGGAGTGGTAGTACGGCACCGGGATCGCGAGCGGGTGGTAGTCGACCTTGCGGGGCACGAAGTTGCAGACGACGAAGTTCCAGCCCTCGAAGACCTGGTGCGCCGGCGGCGGCTGGTGGATGCGCCCGGTGATCGGCTCGTAGTCGCGGACGTTGAAGACGTACGGGTAGAGGCAGCCGTCCCAGCCGACGACGTCGAGCGGGTGGAAGGGCAGCACGTGCACGCTGCCGACCACCCCGCCGCTGCTGCCCGGGCCGCCGCCGCGGTGCTTGATGTGCACCTCGGTCTCGGCGTCGGCCTTCTCGCCGACGTCCTCGGCGAGGAGGGGGCCGTCCGGCATCCGCAGGTCGCGCTCGCAGTAGGGGCTGTGCTCGAGGAACTGGCCGTACTTGCTGAGGTAGCGCTTCGGCGGTGCGATGTGGCTGCTGGCCTCGATGCAGATGGTGCGCAGCGGGTCCTTCCGGGAGCGGACCGGCAGCCAGCGGTGGGTCGTGGCCCGCGGGATGATCACGTAGTCGCCCTCCGCGACGTCGAACGCCCCGAAGACGGTCTCGACCCGGGCGGCCCCGCGCTCGACGTACACGCACTCGTCGCCGATGCCGTTGCGGTACCACGGGCTCGGCGCTCCCGCCACGGCGTAGGAGAGGCGCACGTCGCCGTTGCCGAGGAGCAGGCGGCGCCCGGTGACGACGTCGGTGTCCTTGACGACCTTGTCCGCGAAGAGCGCGTGCGGCGTCAGGTGCCGCGGCAGCAGGGGGTGGTTCGGCGTGGTGGAGAGGTCCCCGACCACCCACTCGCGGTACTCGGCCACCGTCGAGGGGATGTTGCGGTGGTACAGCAGGCTGGAGTCCGAGCTGAACCCCTCCTCCCCCATGAGCTCCTCGTAGTAGAGCTCGCCGGGGCGGCCCCGGCGGCCGGAGGGCCGGCGGTGCTGGGTGTGCCGCTTCGGGGGGATGCTGCCCATCGCCTGGTAGTGCGCCACGGTTGGTCGTCCACCTCGCTGTGGTCGTCGTCTGGGGGGTTCCCGTCAGGGTAGGCGCTGCGACGCGCCGCTGGCATCCCTGTGCCCTCACCACCCGGCACAGTGGTCACCGTTGTCCAGCGCGACCGGTGGGCCACCACGCAACCTGCCCATCCACCGCCGGGACCGTGGGGCGCCCGTGTGCGGGCGTCGGTGGGTGTGGCGATGATGGGGGGATGGCGGCGCGCGCGTTCCCCTTCGTGCTCCACGTCGATCTCGACCAGTTCATCGCCGCGGTCGAGGTGCTACGGCGTCCGGAGCTCGCCGGGCGCGAGGTCGTCGTGGGCGGCCGCGGCGACCCCACCGAGCGCGCCGTCGTCTCCACCGCCAGCTACGAGGCTCGCGAGCGCGGCGTGCGCTCCGGGATGCCGTTGCGCGTCGCCGCTCGGCGGGCCCCCGACGCGGTGTTCCTGCCGGTGGACGCCCCGCACTACCTGGCGGCCTCGGCCGAGGTGGTCGCGGCCGTCCGGGCCCTCGGGCTGGTCGTCGAGGTGCTGGGCTGGGACGAGATGTTCGTCGGCGCCGACACCGACGACCCCGAGCGCCTCGCCCGCCGCATCCAACGAGCGGTCCTCGACCGCACCCGGCTGCACTGCTCGGTGGGGGTCGGCGACAGCCGGGTGCGGGCGAAGATCGCCACCGACTTCGGCAAGCCGCGCGGCGTGTTCCGGCTCACCGCGGCCACCTGGGGCGAGGTCATGGGGTACCGGCCGGTGGCCGCGCTGTGGGGCGTCGGCCCGCGGGTGTCGGCGCGGCTGGAGCGCCTCGGGGTGCGCACCGTCGACGAGCTGGCCGACGCCGACCTCGACGTGCTCGTCGCGGAGTTCGGCCCCCGGATGGGTGCGTGGTACCGCTCGCTCGGGCGGGGCGAGGGCAGCGCCGAGGTCGACGACGCACCCTGGGTGGCGCGCGGCCACAGCCGCGAGACCACCTACCAGGAGAACCTCGTGCGGCCCGAGGAGGTCCGGGCCGCCCTGCGAGTGCTCACCGACCAGGTGCTCGAGGACGTGCGGCACGAGGGCCGGGCGGTGACGCGGGTCGCGGTCAAGGTCCGGTACGCGCCCTTCTCCACCGTCAACCGCAGCCGCAAGCTGGCGGCGCCCACCGACGACGGCGCCGCGGTGCACGAGGCCGTCCAGGGCCTGCTCGCCGACCACCTCGACGAAGGGCGGGAGGTGCGGCTGCTCGGCGTGCGCGCCGAGATGACGATGCCCGACGACGGGGACGGCGAGGTCGAGCGCACGCCGGTCCGCGGCCGGGTCTGAGCCGGTCGCCGCCGCGGCCTGGGTCACTGCCCGGCCACGTCCCCGAGGTCGTTGATCTGCTGCTGCGGGCCCGGACTCACCGCCGGTCGGTGCGGCGCACCACCTCGGGGTGCTCGTCGGCGGCGCCGGGGACCTCGGCGTCGGGCCCGGTCGGGCCCTCCTGCACGTCCCCGGACTCGCCGTCCGGCTGGCCGGCGACCGCCTGGTCGTCGCTGACCGGGGTGCCCGCGCCCTCCTGCGTCATCCGCTGCACCTCGGAGACCTGTCCCTCGTCCTCACCGCTCATCCGGTCACCGTAGCCCGCCACGCGCCGTTCGCGGCCGCCACGCACGGCCGGGCCGCCGGCCGTCCAGGTGGTGGCCCACCCGGGGTCACCGCTGCCACAATGCCGACGGTGGAGATCGGCCGCGCACAGTCCGACGTCAGGTCCGTCTACCGGCACGGGTCGGTGGGCCAGGTCGTCTCCGGCACCGTGTGGCTGGTGGCGGCCGCGATCGCGACGTGGGCCTCCGTGGGCGCCGGGTCGGCGGCGCTCTTCCTCGGCGGCGTGCTCATCTTCCCCGTCACCTCGGCCGTGCTGCGCCTGCGCGGCGGCCCGGGGACGCTCCCCCGTGGCCACCCGATGAACGCGCTGGCGTTCCAGGTGGCGATGACGGTGCCGCTGGGGCTGCTCGTGCTGCTCGTGCTGACCCGCGACGACCCGGCCCTGGTCTTCCCCGCCGCCATGGTCGTCGTCGGCGCCCACTACCTGCCGTTCGTGTTCCTCTACGGGATGCCCGCCTTCTGGGGCCTGGGGGCGCTCCTGGTCGCCGGTGGCACGGCCGTCCTCTTCGTGGCGCCCGCGGCCGGGGTCGCCGCCGGCTGGGCCACCGGGGCGGCGCTCGTCGCCGCGGGCCCGCTGCTGCCACGGACGCCCGCGATAGGTTGACTCCATGTCGACGACGATCCCGGTGCTGCTCGGCGCCCTCGTCGACGACGCCGCCGTCTACCCCCCGGCCAACAGCCCGCTGCCGGACGCCGTGAGCGGGCACGCGGCACACCGGGGGGCCTGGTACGCCGACGCCGTGGGGCCGCTCCTGGTCCCCGCCGCCGCGGCCGGCGACCTCCTCGCCCAGCTCGACGCCGGCCGCTGGCCGGGCGCGGGCGCGCTGCGCGTGGCGGTCGTCGCCCGCCCCGGCACCGATCCCGCCGTCCTCGGCGAGGCACTGGCCCTGCTCACGGCCGATCCGCGGGTCGAGGTGGCGGGGGTCGAGCTGGGGTGGACCGCGAGCTGGCGGCGCCTCGGCATCCCCGGAGAGCTGCCCCTCGCCCTCGAGGTGCCGCGCGGCGGGGCCGAACAGGCCGAGGCCGTCGCCGACCTCCGCGACAGCGTCGCCGAGGGAGACGCGGTCGTCGCCAAGTACCGCACCGGCCCGACGCCCGTGTGGCCCTGGCCGGACGAGGCCGAGCTCGCCGCGTTCCTCGCGACCGCCACCGGGTCACCGGTGCCCGTCAAGCTCACCGGTGGGCTGCACCACGCGGTGCGCGGCCGCCACGAGGTCGACGGCGTGCCCGAGGAGAACCACGGTCTCCTCAACGTCCTCGCGGCCACGGCCGCCGCCCTCGACGGTGCCGCGCCCGGCGACCTCGCCGCGGTCCTCGCGGACCGCGACACCGACGCCCTGGTCGCCACGGTCGGCGGCTGGCCGGAGGCCACCGCCGTCCGGGTGCGCGCGGCCCTGACCTCGTTCGGCTGCTGCACCGTCACCGACCCGCTCGGCGAGCTCGTCGAGCTGGGCCTGCTCACCGCCCCCTGACCCGACCGGCCGCAGCCGGCACCCCACGACGGAGAGGACCGCCATGACCTGGCTCGACCTGCCCGCCGACCACCCGTTCGGCATCCACAACCTCCCCTACGGCGTCTACTCCACCGGCGGCGGCGAGCGCCGGGTCGGCGTGCGCGTCGGTGACCGCGTGCTCGACGTCGCCGACCTCGCCGGCCACGTCGGGATGGAGTCCGCCGCGGTGTGGCGCACCGGCTCGCTCACCGCCTTCCTCGCCGAACCGCGCGCGGCGTGGTCCGCCGCCCGGGAGTGGCTGACCGAGCAGCTGACGAACGAGGCGCACCGAACCGACGTCGAGGCCCGGCTCACCCCGCTGGCGGACGTGAGGATGCACCTGCCGTTCGAGGTGGCCGACTACGTGGACTTCTACGCCAGCGAGCACCACGCGAGCAACGTCGGGCGGATCTTCCGCCCCGACTCCGAGCCGCTCACCCCGAACTGGAAGCACCTGCCCATCGGCTACCACGGCCGCGCCGGCACCGTCGTCGTCTCGGGCACCGACGTGGTGCGCCCCTGCGGGCAGCGGAAGGCGCCGTCGGAGGAGGCCCCGAGCTTCGGGCCGAGCCGGCGGCTCGACATCGAGGCCGAGATGGGCTTCGTCGTCGGTGGCAGCACCACCCTCGGTGAGCCGGTGGCGCTCGCGGACGCCGACGACCACCTCTTCGGCGCCGTGATCCTCAACGACTGGTCGGCGCGCGACCTCCAGGCCTGGGAGTACGTGCCCCTCGGCCCGTTCCTCGGCAAGTCGTTCGCGACGAGCATCTCGCCCTGGGTCGTCACGACCGACGCGCTGCGCGCCGCGCGCGTCCCGCTGCCCGGCCAGGACCCCGTACCGCTGCCCTACCTGCGGGGATCCGGCGACGGGGCGGGCACCGCATACGGCCTGGACCTGCACGTCGAGGTGGAGTGGAACGGCACCGTCGTCTCCCGCCCCGAGTTCCGCGAGATGTACTGGTCGCCGGCGCAGATGCTCGCCCACATGACCGTCAACGGCGCCACGGTCCGGCCCGGCGACCTCTTCGGGTCGGGCACGGTCTCCGGCCCCGAGAAGGACACCCGCGGGTGCTTCCTCGAGCTCACGTGGAGCGGCCACGACCCGCTGACCCTGGCGGACGGCTCGCAGCGCACCTTCCTCGAGGACGGCGACACCGTGGTGCTGCGGGCCAGCGCCCCCGGGCCGGACGGCACCGTCGTCGGGTTCGGCGAGTGCGTGGGCACGGTGCGACCGGCCCTCTGCTGACCCGTCCCCCCGGACGGTCGCTCGGCACCTGACCCCCGCTCAGCGCACCCTGGCCCTGCCCAGCGCAGGTTCCGGCATCCGCTGAGCGGCAGCACCCTGCGCTGACTCGGTCGCCCTCCGGGGCCGGACCGCCCTGGTGGGGATGGCGCCCTCAGGACGTGGGCGGTCGGCGACGGACCTGCCCCGGGGCCGTCATCGGCCCTCGTCAGGGGCGTCGCAGGACGACGACGGTGTCGGCCACCTTGTCGTGCAGCGCCTGGCGGCGCGGGTCCCAGAGGAGCCAGGCGGGGTCGAGCAGGGCCAGCAGGCTGCCGAGCAGGCCGACGAGCGGTACCAGGGACAGGAGGTTGGTGACGACGAAGATGGCCTGGCGCCGCAGCGCCACGGCGAGGGAGATGCCTCCTGCCGCCTCGGCCGGGCGGACCACGGTGCCGAGCAGCATCTTGCCCGGCGTGGCACCGCGCCAGACGAGGAAGACCACCTCGTAGACGACCGTGACGGCGACGCCGATGAGCGTGATCGGCAGGGCCGCGTCGAACAGTGCGCTCTCGAGCTGGGTCGTGTCCGGGGTGGTGCCGCTCTCGGCCGCCGCGAGGGCCGCCTGCCAGTACGTGTCGACCGCGGCGACGAGGTCGCTGAGCAGCCCCACCGTGAACAGGGCCGCGACCAGGCCGACGACGATCCAGTCGAGGATCCGGGCGACGAGGCGCCGCCACCACTCCGCGAGCACTGCGCCGTCGGGGAGCATCCCGCTGCGGGCAGTGCTCCAGCCCGTCCGGTCACCGACCGGCGGCGCGGCCCAGGGGTTCGGCTGCTGCTGCTGTCCCCACCCGGGCTGCTGGCCCCGTCCCGGCTGCTGCCGGTCCTGCTGCTGACCCCACCCGGACTGCTGCTCGCCCCACCCCTGTTGGCCGCTGCTGCCGGGTGGCGGCCCCCACCCCGGGGGGACGGCGCCGTCGGGCTCGGTGCGGACGGGCGGGGTGGGCGTCGTGCGCGGGGTCGTGTGCGAGGACCAGACGATGCCGTCGAAGTAGCGCAGCTGGTCGGGGTCCTCGGGATCCTGGTACCAGCCCGGCGCGGTCGGCGTGCTCATGCAGGCAGGATCGCACGTCGACCGACGTCGCCGTGGGCGGACCCGGCCCCGTGGCTCAGATCCGCCCCGCCAGCTCGAGGACCGTCGCGGCGACCACGGCCGGCGCCACGAGGTGGTGGAGGTGGCCGGCGTCCTCGAGCCGTTCGGTGGGCCAGCCGTGGCGCCGGGCCAGGTCGGTCTCCTCGGCATAGGTGTCGCCGAAGGCGAGGTACGCCTGGGGGCCGTCGGCCCACCCCGGCGGGGCCCCCAGCCGGCTGCGGAAGTACGACAGCGGCATCCGGTACTCCTGCGCCCGCAGTCCCCGCCGGGCGGCGGCGTCGGGCAGCACCGCCTCGAACGCCTCGTCGGGCCACCACCGGCTCCACGCGGGCAGCAGTCCGGCGTCGTCGGCGAGCTCCGCGAGCCGGTCCAGCATCGGTTCGGGCGCGAGGGGCGCCCGTTGGCCGGACTCCGTCGGCAGCGCGGCGTCGATGTGGACCGCCGGCACCCCCGGGGCCGCGAGCGCGGCGTAGCGCCCGCCGTTGCTGTGGGTGAGGACGAGGTCGGGTGCCACCTCCTCCACCCGGCGCCGGAACGCGTCGAGGACGACGTCGGCGTCCGGGGGTGGGTGCGGGAAGGCGGCGACGTCCACGGACCACTCGCCACCGCGTGCCGACGACAGCGCCTCCCCGAGGGCGTGGAGGAACGGCAGGTGCACCAGCCGAGGGAGGAGCGGGCTCGGCAGGAGGAGGACGCGCGTCACCCACCCATCATGGGGTGGCGGTGGAGCGGTCGACGTCCCCACGGACGGTCCTCACCGCGCCGAGCGCCCGGGTGGCCTGCTCCTCGAGCTCGGCCAACCGGTCCTCGTCGGACGTCCGGGGCGCCGCACCCCGCAGCATCGTGGTGGGCACGGGGTCCGCCACCTGTGCTCGGGCCCACTCGGTGAGGTCGGCGATGTCGTCCCGGTCGAAGACCTGCCCGCGCTGGCCGACGACCACGAGCTGGTACGCCACGGCGGTCGTCGTGCAGCCGGTGCAGGCGACGTTCGCGGCGAACGCCCGGTTGGCCGCCCGCACCGGCCCGGCGCGGCGCATGACGACCACCTGGACCGACACCGTGCGCGAGGTGCAGTCCGTGCACGAGGACCAGGCGTGGGCGACGTTGTCCATCCGCCCTCCGCGGGAGCCGTCGACGTACGCCACCGTGACAGCGACGCCCGTGGCCTCGCAGCCGTCACAGTCACTCGTCGCGGTGGCGTCGCTCTGCACGGTGCTCGAGCGCCCGCCGAGGCGTTCGACCTCGACGGCCTCGTCGACGACCGACGGCTGGTCGGCCGACGGGATCGCGACGACGGTGACGTCGAGGTCGCGGTCGTGGTGCCCGCCCCACCACGTCGCGCCGAGTGCGGTCACCGCGACGAGCGCACCCGCCGCGGTTCGGCGCGCCACCCCGCTCATCGATCCGACCTCACCGTGGAGAAGCCGTCGGCGACGGCGGCTGCGACCTCGACGAGCCCGTCACGGGTGGCCTCGCGCAGGGATGACAAGCGGGTCTGGCCGCCGGTCTCCAGGGCCGGGTCCCACGGGACGGTCACGACCCGACCGCACCGGCGCTCGAAGTGGTCGACGATCGGCTCGAGGGGCGCCCCGACACCTGGCCGGACGGCGTTGACGACGACGACCGCGCTTCGCACCAGGTTCGCGTGGTCGTGCTCGTCGAGCCAGTCGAGGGTGAGCGCCGCCGCCCGTCCCCCGTCGATTCCCGGCCGGGCCACGAGGACGATCTGGTCCGCCTCCACGAGCAGGCCCTGGTTCGCGCTGTCGAGGATGCCGGTCCCCGTGTCGAGGACGATGAGGTTGTAGAAGCGGTCGAGGAGGGCGATGAGCCGGTGGTAGTCCTCGCGGTCCAGCGCCATCCCGATCCGCGGGTCGTCATCGGAGGCCAGCACCTCCAGGCGCGACTCCGCCGCCTGCGAGGTGTAGCCGCGCAGCTGGGCGTAGCTCTCGATCTCGTCCATCCCACCGAGCACGTCGGTGATCGTCAGGTCGTTGGGCCGCGAGACGCGGTGGGCGAGGTTGCCCGCATCGGGGTTGGCGTCGACCGCGATGACCCGGTCGCCGCGCAGCGAGGCGAAGGTGCTGCCGAGGGCGAACGTCATCGTCGTCTTCCCCACGCCCCCCTTCCGGCTCATGACGACGACCCGCCGCGACCCGCTCACCGGGGCGCGCAACCGCTCGGCGATCTCGAGTCGGCGCTGCTCCTTCGGACCCGGTCCGAGGTTGACGGTGTTCGCCGTGGCCCGGTAGACCGCCCTGCGCCAGCCGATGGTGGGAACCGGCACCACGCTGGGCAGCATGAGGTCGTCGGTGAAGTCATTCGCCGACGGAGGCGGGTCGGCCCGGTCCTGGAGGTCGGTCATCGTCGTCTCCTTCCCTGTGGGGGATGGTGTGCGGGCGCGGCCGAAGCCTCGCGTGACGAGCCGGCCGACCAGGTTGACCAGCCCCCGGCCGGCCCGCACGAGGAGCACGGCCAGACCGAGCAGGGGGACGGCGAGCAGGACGGCGGCGAGGAGCGCGAGCACGGTCTCCACGACCTCGCCGGCCGCGGCGGCCCGGAGCAGCTCACCGACCTGGAACCCCAGGGCCCTCACATTCTGCTCGACGATGACCGGAAGGTGCCAGAGCAACCAAAGGGCCCCGACGATGAGGAGTGGCGTGACGGCCAGGACCCAGGTGACCACCACCCGGCGGGCCCGGGGCGTCAGCTCGGCGATCCGGCGGTCGGGCACGGCTCCGGGGCGCAGGCTGCGCAGGACCGGTCCGACCCGGGCGAAGAGGTCCGGGACCCCGGCGAGGTCGGAGAGGACGTAGTAGCCGTCGAGACGGACGGCCGGCACGAGCTGTTCGAGCATCTGGAGGTGCATGACGATCAGGGCCAGGAGGAAGAGCCCCTCCCCCGTACGGAGGTAGACCGCCCCGAGGACGATCACGCAGATGACGTTGAAGTAGAGCCCGCCGAGGTCGACCCGCAACCGACCCGCCCGGGGCAGTCGGTAGGAGTCGGTGACGTCGGTGTAGAACGCCGGGAACAGGAGGTAGACGCCGAAGCCGATCGCACCCGGCCGCGCTCCCCCGTAGCGGCACGCACTCGCGTGCCCCAGCTCGTGGACCAGCCCGGCCAGGGTGAGAACCGCCCACAGGCCGAGGAGGAGGGCCGGGGTGGCGAGGACCTGTTGGAGCGCCAGGCCCGGGTCGCCCGAGCGGTAGACGAGGACGTCGACGGCCAGGCCGCCAGCGAGGACGAGCGCCACGACGGGGGCACGGAACAGGGGGCGCAGCACGTCGGCCACGGCCGGCACCGCCCGTGCCGGGAGGATGACGCCACGGAGCGCGAGGGAGAGCAACGGCGCGGCCCGAGGGGGGGCCGTGGCCGGCGCCGCGGCGACGGTCCCGGTGCCGTCGTCCCGCACGACGAGCCCGAGCGGCTCGAGCTTCGTCGAGAGCAGGTGGGTGAGGCCGTCGACGGGCAGCCGGCGGCCGTACGCGGCGCTGATGCCTTCGGCCACCTCGGCGGTGGACCGGTCGGACCGGACGCCGGTCAGCGCCAGCTGGACGATCTCGGAGACCTGGAGGACCTGTCCGTCGGCGCGACGGACGAGGAAGCTGTCGTGGTGGAGGCCGGAACCCTCGACGAGACCCAGGAGCTCGAGGCCGGGGGCCAGCGACCACCGATCGTCCGGCCCGGGTTCCAGGACCGGGTCCGTGTTGTCGCTGCCGGTCGCCAGGTGGTCCGGCGGCGGGGCGGCCACCCGGGCGGCGGTCGGCAGGGTCTGCACGCTCGGGACCTCCCTGGTGGGAACGGAGACGTTCGCGATGCCGCTCGGTGCGGCACCGCGAACGTCGGGCGGCGGCCTCGGGGCCGCCGTCGGTGCTCAGCGGAACGCGATGAGGTACTGGCCCGCGAACGCGTTCGCCGTGCTGTTGACCGTCGCCGCGTTGATGGCGAAGGCGAGGTTGACACCCACGATCGTGGTGACGTTGACGCACCCGATCTGGCACAGGGTGTCCCGCCGCGGCAGGAGCTCGGCGGCCTCGCCGTCGAGCTCTGCCCTGGTGACCGCACCGACCGGCCCTCGACGAGGGTCGGCAGGAGGGCGGGCCCTCTCGATGGGTGGTGTGCGCGTCTGACGCATCTGGTGACCTCCGGCTGGAAGAACGTTCGGCCACAGCGCGGGGGCGGCTCGAGGGGCCCGCCCGGTCCCGCCCCCGGCTGTGGTGTCGACTCAGGCTCAGCCCTGGGCGACCTGGATGTTCTGGCCCGCGCTGCTCCAGGCGTTCGAGAAGAACGACCCGGCGTTGAGAGCCATCGATGAGTTGGTCGCGTAGATACTCGCCCAGTTGTGGTTCCAGTAGAGCGTCTCCTTCGAGGGGAGCAGCTCCACCGCCTCGGTGTCGAGCTCGGCGAACGTGATGGTGGTGTCCATGGGTGTCACCTCCTCCCCTGCCTCGGTGTGACCCGGCCCACTAAAGCGGAGGAGGCGTTGCCGGGCTGTCATCCACGCGCCGCCGCAGCGTGACTCGGGCGTGATCCGCGCGTGACCGTGCTGCCCCCGGCGTGTCCCAGGTCGCGGGCCGTGGTGGTCGGCCGTACCGTGGTCGACGGAGACGCGATCTTTGCCGGGTCCTCGGGCAGGTCGGCAGTCAGCCCGAGGACCACACCACCACCGCAGGGGGTGCGATGTCCGACGGACGACATGGCTACCGGCTGCGCCTGCTCGGCAGCTGGGGCCTCCAGCGGGGTGAGCACAGCCTCCACCTCCAGTCGCGCGAGCAGCGGGTCGTGGCCTTCCTCGGACTCCGGGGACCGCAGTCCCGGGCGGCGCTCGCGGGCATGTTGTGGCCCGAGAGTCCCGAGGACCGGGCCCGGTCCAACCTCCGGACGGCGCTGCTCCGGGTGCGCCGCGAGCTGGACGGCGCGGTGGGCACCGACTACGACGAGGTTCGCCTCTCCGAGGCCGTCACCGTCGACGTCACCCTGCTGCACTCGATCCTCGACATGGCCGAGGCGGTCCCCGAGGAGGCCGCCAGCGACCCGGTCTCGGTTCTCCGCGTGCTCCGGGCTCCCGACCTGCTCCTCGGGTGGTACGACGACTGGGTCGTCGCCGACCGTGAACGCCTCCACCAACGACGCTTCCGCGCCCTGGAGCGGCTCGCGCAGACCAGCCTGGACCACGGGCGCCTCACGGACAGTGTCGACTTCGCCGTGGAGGCCGTCCGCCTCGAGCCGCTCGTGGAGAGCGCGACCGCCCTGCACATCCGAGCCCTCCTCGGCGAGGGCGACCTCAGCGCTGCGCTCAGGGAGTACCGGCGCTTCCGGGACCGCATCCGGGACGAGCTCGGCGTGGGCCCGTCGCGGACCCTCACCGAGATGCTGTTGCGCGCCAAGGCCGAACGGTCCGCCCCGACGGCCGGGCTGGTCCCGGGAGCGGGGCTCGGCTAGGCGCTGCCTCGGTGGCGCGCACCGGTGTCCGGTTGCACCCGCTCAGAGGTTGCCGCGACGCTCCTGCTCACGCTCGATGGACTCGAAGAGCGCCTTGAAGTTGCCCTTGCCGAAGCCCAGCGACCCGTGCCGCTCGATGATCTCGAAGAAGACCGTCGGGCGGTCGCCGAGCGGGCGGGTGAAGATCTGGAGCAGGTACCCGTCCTCGTCGCGGTCGACGAGGATGCCGCGCCGCTGCAGCTCCTCGATCGGCACCCGGACCTCGCCGATCCGGGCGCGCATCTCGGGGTCCTCGTAGTACGCGTCCGGGGTGGCGAGGAACTCCACGCCCTCGCGGCGCAGCTCGTCGACCGTGCGGAGGATGTCGTTGGTCGCGAGGGCCAGGTGCTGGGCGCCCGGGCCGCGGTAGAACTCGAGGTACTCGTCGATCTGGCTCTTCTTCTTCGCCACCGCCGGCTCGTTGAGCGGGAACTTCACCCGGTGGTTGCCGTTGGCGACGACCTTCGACATCAGGGCCGAGTACTCCGTCGCGATGTCGTCACCGACGAACTCGGCCATGTTCACGAACCCCATGACCCGGTTGTAGAACGCGACCCACTCGTCCATCTTGCCGAGCTCGACGTTGCCGACGACGTGGTCGAGGGCCTGGAACAGCCGCTTCGGTGCGCCCTCGCGCTTCTCGAAGGTGGACTCGGCCGGCAGGAAGCCGGGCAGGTACGGACCGCCGTAGACGACCCCGTCGACCTCCCGCTGGACCAGGCTGTGGACGGTCTCGCCGTAGGTGCCGATGGCCGCGACGCGCACCGCGCCGAACTCGTCGGTCACCGTCGTCGGCTCCTGGACGACCCGAGCGCCGGCGCTGCGGGCCTGCGCGACGCACCTGTCGACGTCGGGCACCTCGAGCGAGATGTCGACGACGCCGTCACCGTGGGCGGCGTGGTGGGCGATGAGCGGGCTGTCGGGGCTCACCGCGCCCTTGACGACGAACCGGATCGACCCGGACTTCAGGACGAAGGCCTTGTGGTCGCGGGTGCCGTGCTCCGGCCCGGCGTAGGCGACGAGATCCATCCCCCAGGCGCTCTGGTAGTAGTGCGCGGCCTGGGTCGCGTTGCCGACGACGAAGACGACGGCGTCCCAGCCGGTGACCGGGAACGGGTCGCTGCTCTCGTCGTAGTCGACCAGGCCGACGAGCTGCTTGAGCTGCTGGAGGTCGAGGTCGGCCTCGCGCTCGGTGTCGGTGAGCTCCACGTGGCTGCCGGACGTCGTCGTCGTGTCAGTCATCCGGACACTGTCACCTCCCGGTGCACGATGTGCAACCTCACCACGACACGGTGGTCATCCTGCGCATGGTGTTGCCTCTGAGGGTGCCGATCCTGGACGATGTGCCCATGGCCCGTCATCACGGTGTGGACGACCTCGACGCCCGGATCATCGCCCTGTTCGCCGGGGACCCGCACGTCGGCGTGCTCGGCGCCTCCCGGTCCCTCGGCGTCGCCAGGGGCACGGTGCAGGCCAGGCTCGACCGCCTCCAGCGCCGCGGCGTGATCCGCTCCTTCGCCCCCCAGGTCGACCCCGCCGCGCTCGGCTACCCGGTGACCGCCTACTGCACCCTGGAGATCCGGCAGCGGCAGGGCCACGCGCCCGTGGTCGCGCACCTCTCCGCCATCCCCGAGGTGCTGGAGATCCACTCCATCACCGGCGTGGGCGACCTCATCGTCCGGGTGGCCGCCCGCGACAACGCCGACCTCGGCCGGGTCATCGACGAGATCATCGACGACGTCCACGTGCTGCGCGCGAACACCGCGATCTGCCTCGTCACCCACCTCGACCACCGCACGGGACCGCTGGTGAAGGCCGCGCCGCGGCCCCCGAGGCGACGGCGGCCGACGGTCGAGAGTAGGGAACACGCGCCGTCCCGGGCTGGCCCGGGACGGCGCGTCCCGTTCACCCGACGCGTGGCCGGGTCCGCCGCTCAGGGCGTGATGACGACGTCGACGTCGTTCGCGGTGAGCTTCCAGTCGATCGAGGAGAACGTCGGCGGGTCGATGACCTCGTTCTCGGCGACCCAGTCGATGAGCAGCTGCCGGATCTCCACCTGCCGGTTGTAGACGACCGGGGCGGTCGTCACGTGCGGGAAGCCGCCGCCGCCGGACTGCCGGTAGTTGTTGATCGCCACGACGAACTCGGCCTCGTCGGCCACCGGGGCTCCCCCGTACGCGAGCTTCTCGATGCGCGCACCCGGGTCCTGGGCGATGTCGATCTCGTACGTCAGGGCCGCGTCGAGCCCGCCCATGATGTCGTAGTTGTAGTCGGGCGTGCCGTTCGGCGCGGCCTCCGTGACGGCGTTGGTCACGTCGTCGGGGGCGAAGGGACCCGCGTCCGGCACCTGCTGGAAGTAGGTGGCCGACTTCTCGAGGTAGTCCTTGACCTGGGCCCCGGTGAGGGTGATGCCGAGCAGGGTGTTGTCGTAGATGTACAGCCCCGCGACGTCCCGGACGGTGACCTCACCCTCCGGGATGGCGGCGGCCTTGTTGAAGGGCGCCGCGATCGACAGCACCGGCAGCCCCTCGGAGGCGGTGCCGGCGAGGGCCGCCTTGACCGCCTGGGCCTGGACGAGGTTGATGAAGTCCATCGCCGCGGTGTCCTGGTACCGCGAGGTCGCGGCCGACATCGCCTCGGTGCACGTGCCGATGACCGAGTTGACGTAGGCGAGGACCTTCTCGTGTGCCGGGCGGACCAGGGCCGCGATCCCGGCGTCCTCGGGGGCCTGGTTGGCGTTGAGCAGGGTCGCGGCCGAGTGCTGGACGCTCCAGCGGCCCCGGACCTTGACGAGGTCGAGGTCCATGACCGAGACCCGCATCCCCCAGTACAGCGGCTCGCTGAGCAGCACCTCGCGGCCGGTGACCTCGTTGGTCACCTTGAGCTCGGCGACCTCGAGGTGGGCGTGCCCGACGAGGACGGCGTCGATGTCGGGCACCTGCTCGGCGAGCTGGCGGCTGGCGTTCTCCGGGTACGGCAGCGCGTCGCCGTAGCTCGACGACGGGACCGGCCCGGAGTGGCACGAGACGATGACGACGTCGGCGCCGGCCGCCTTCATCCGTGGCACCATGACCGCGGCCTGCTCGACGATCCCGGGGAAGCGCACCCTGCCCTCGACGTTGGCCTTGTCCCAGATCGCCACGCCCGGCGTCACGAGCCCGAGGATGCCGACGGTGATCGGGCTGGTCGTTCGGGATCTTCACCCGCTTGAGCACGTAGGGCGCGAAGATCGGCTCCCCCGTGTCCCAGTCGACGGAGTTGGCCGACAGCAGCGGGTGGTCGCACTGGTCCTCGAAGGCGCGGAGCATGTCGAGGCCGTAGTTGTACTCGTGGTTGCCCAGTGCCGCGGCGTCGTAGCCGACCGCGTTCATCGCCGTCGCCATCGGGTGCTCGGTGCCACCGGTGATGGGCTCGACCTTCGCGTAGTAGTACGCGAGCGGGGTGCCCTGGATCGTGTCCCCGGCGTCGAGCGTCAGGCAGGTGCCGGCGCCGCGCTCCTCGCGGACCGCCTTGATGAGGGTCGCCGCCTTGGCGACGCCGATGTCGTTGTTGCCCCGGTCGGTGTACTCCGCGTTCGCGAAGTAGTTCCAGTTGTAGACGTTGCCGTGGAGGTCGGTCGTCCCGAGGACGGTGAGCCGGAAGGGCTTGTCGGGCCCGCCCTTGCCGGCCGGGGTGGTGGCCAGGGCCGGCGGCGCGGTGAAGAGCCCGGCCCCGCCGACGACGGCCATGCTGAGCAGCTGGCGGCGGGTGGGGGTGGTGGTGTGGGTTTCGGTGGTCACGAAGCGGGACAGTAGCCCTGCGGACGCATCCGCGCGCGCTGGACCCTCGGACCCGCTGAGAGGCCCCTCAGCGGCGGCCGACGAACCAGCGACGGATGCGGTCGATCCGCTCGGCGACCTGCTCCCCCGTGGCGGAGGCCAGCTCGGGGCCACCGCAGGCGCGGCGCAGGTCGACGTGGACGGCGGCGTGCGGCGTACCCGTCTTGCTCGAGTAGGCCGCCACCAGCTTGTTGAGCTCCTTGCGCTGGGCCGCGAGCGCGCGGTGTGCCGCCACCGGCGCCGGCCCCGACCGGTCCCCGCGCGAGGACCTCGCCTGCTTCGCCTGCCGCTCGTGGAGCAGCGCCGCCACCTGGTCGGGCTCGAGCAGCCCGGGCAGCCCGAGGTAGTCCTGCTCCTCCTCCGAGCCGGAGGCCGCGTGCAGGCCGTACTGGCGGGCGTCGAAGAGGACGTGGTCGAAGTGGGCGTCGGACTCCAGCGCCTCGAAGGCACCTTCGTCCTCGAGGCCGAGGGTGCGCTCGGTGCGGTTGGCCGCGGCGAGCAGCCCCTCCTCCTCCGCCCAGACCGAGGCCTCCGCCTCGTCGCCACCGGACCGGTCGAGGGCGTGGTCGCGCTCCTCCTCCATCGACCCGGCGTGGGCGAGGATCACGGGCACCGAGGGCAGGAACACCGAGGCGGTCTCCCCGCGCTTGCGCGCCCGGACGAAGCGGCCCACGGCCTGGGCGAAGAAGAGCGGGGTCGACGTGGACGTCGCGTACACGCCGACGGCGAGCCGGGGCACGTCGACGCCCTCGGACACCATCCGCACGGCGACCATCCAGCGCGACGAGCCCCCGGCGAACTGCTCGATCCGGGCGCTGGCCCCGGCGTCGTCGGACAGCACGACGGTGGCGTCCTCGCCGGTCACCGTCCGCAGCAGGCGGGCGTAGGCGCGGGCGGCGGTCTGGTTCGAGGCGATGACCAGCCCGCCCGCGTCCGGCACGTGCCGGCGCACCTCGGAGAGCCGGCGGTCGGCGGCGGCCAGCACCGAGGGGATCCACTCCCCCTTGGGGTCCAGCGCCGTGCGCCACGCGTGGGCGGTCTGGTCCTTGGTCAGCGGTTCCCCGAGTCGGGCCGCGACCTCGTCGCCGGCGCGCGTGCGCCACCGCATCGCACCGCCGTAGGCGAGGAAGAGCACCGGCCGCACCACGCCGTCGCGCAGCGCCGCCGCGTAGCCGTAGGTGTAGTCGGAGGCCGAGCGCAGGATGCCGTCCTCGCCCATCTCGTACCGGACGAAGGGGATCGGGGTGGTGTCCGACCGGAACGGGGTGCCGGTGAGGGCGAGCCGGCGGGTGGCCGGCGTGAACGCCTCGCGGATGCCGTCCCCCCACGAGCGGGCGTCGCCGCCGTGGTGGATCTCGTCGAGGATGACCAGCGTCGGCTCGGCCTCGGTGCGGCGGCGGTGCAAGCCGGGGTTGGCTGCGACCTGCGCGTAGGTGACCGCGACGCCGTCGTACTCGTGCGACTGCACCGCGGCCGAGTTCGAGAAGGCGGGGTTCAGCTGGATGCCCACCCGCCCCGCGGCGTCGGCCCACTGGGTCTTCAGGTGCTCGGTCGGAGCCACGACGGTGACCGCCCGGACGACTCCCCGGTCGAGCAGCTCGGTGGCGATACGCAGCGCGTACGTCGTCTTGCCCGCACCGGGTGTCGCGACGGCGAGGAAGTCGCGCTCGCCCCGGCCGAGGTAGGCGGCGAGCGCCTCCTCCTGCCAGGCCCGCAGCTTCGACGCGGTACCCCAGGCGGCCCGCTCGGGGTAGGCGGGGGGCAGGTGTCCGGCGGCTGAGGTACTCATGGGCGGCGGCCACCCTAACCGGCCCGCGCCCGACATGCCCGAGGGCCCCGACCAACCGGTCGGGGCCCTCGGCGTGTGCTAGTGCGGACCGGGTCCGCAGGCGCTCAGGCCGCGCGGTAGGCGAGCCAGGCGGACTGCATCCGGGTCGTCTGGCCGCCGGTGAAGCTGTTCATGCACGAGTCGTACGTGTAGTCCATGAAGTTCGTGATCGGGTCGAGCCCGGCCTGACGGGTGCAGCTGTCACGGCCGGTCGGGCAGCCGTAGGCGGGCGAGGCCTCGGGGGCGGTGTCCTCGACGTAGTCGCCCTGGCCGTTGCAGCCGCCCTGGAAGGTGTGGTAGAGCCCGAGCCAGTGGCCCACCTCGTGGGTGCCGGTGTCGCCCTGGTTGTAGTTGGTGGCGCTGCCGCCCGGGAGGCTCTCGTCGAGGAGCACCACGCCGTCCATCGGGTCCAGGGTCGACTTGGGGAACGTCGCCCAGCCGAGCAGGTCGTCGCCGAGGTCGGCGGTGTAGATGTTCAGTGCGTCCTTGCCGCCCTGGTGCAGAGAGGTCTTCATGTCGCGCTCGGCGCTGCCGCCGTAGGTGAGGCCGTTGTACCAGGCGGGGTTGTCCGTCGTGTCGGCCCGGACGAGCGAGAAGCTGAACTTGCTCGAGGCGTACGCGGCGTTGAGCACGGAGATCTGGGCGTCGATCTCGGAGCGCGTGAGCCCGCCCTTGGTCCCGGCGGTGATGGTGTGCCAGTACACGTCGACCGTGGCCCCGGTGAAGGTCCCGCCGCCGCCACCGCCCCCGGGCTTGCCCTTCTGGACGGTGCCGCGCCCGTCGACGCTGATGCCCTTGGCGGCCATCGCCTGCCTGAGCGCGCGGTCCATCGACGCCGCCTTGGCCGCGCTCAGCTCGTGCGGGTCGTAGCGGGAGCCGGAACCGCGGGCACCGACCTCGTCGGCATGGGTGACGCACTCGGCGTCCGCGGAGGCGGCACCGGCCATCGGGCGTGCCGAGGCGGACGTCGCGGGAACGAGGATGCCGACGAGGCCGAGCGCGAGCGCGGCGGCGGCGGTCAGGGAGCGTGAGCGCATGAGTGTCGTCCTCCGGGTGTGGGCCGCGCCCCTCCGGCACGGCTGCCGGAAGACTAGGCGGCCGTCGGTCACGCCCGGGTCCGTCCACGGCAAAGGATCCGTAAATGCTTCGCCGGCAGGCGATCTGCCCCGCAGGGCCGCCACGCCCCCGGGGCGCCGGCCGCGCCGCTCGCTCCCCTGACGACCCGTCGCGGAGTGGTTACTCCCCGCCGTCCTCCGGCGGCCGGAGACCGTCGTAGATCTCCTTGCACGTCGGGCAGACCGGGAAGCGGTCCGGGTCACGGCCGGGCACCCAGACCTTGCCGCACAGGGCGGTGACCGGCTCACCGGACAGCGCGCTCTCGAGGATCTTCTCCTTGCGGACGTAGTGCGCGAAGCGCTCGTGGTCGCCCGGCTCGGCGACCTCCGGCACGGTCTCGGTGCGCTCGAGCACCGCCGTCTGCGTCTGCGGCTCACCGGGGGCGTTCGGGTCGTCCAGCGGCGGAGTCGTCTCGCTCATGGTCCGAGCCTACGCCGGTGGGCGCCCGGCGCCGAGCCCTCGACGGATGCACGGGGGTGCCGTGGCGGGGCGGGTCCGGGGCCGGCCCGCTGCTTCAGTTGAGGTCGGGGTCCGGCGGGAACCACGCGACCCAGCGCAGCGGCTCGGGCTGGCGTCGGAGCACCCGCCGCCAGAGGTGCTCCGGGTCGTCGGTGAAGGCGTCGCCGCTCTCGGTGTCGACGACGAACCACGAGCCGGTGCTCACCTCGTCCTCGAGCTGCCCCGGCGACCAGCCGGCGTAGCCGGCGAAGATGCGCAGGCCGGCCACCTCGGGCACGACGAGCACGGGCGGGGTGTCGAGGTCGACGAGCGCGACCGAGCCGAAGAGCCGCCGCACGCCCGTGGGCTCCGGCACGTCGCCGGGCACCGCGACGAGGCCGAGGGCCGAGTCCAGCTGAACCGGCCCGCCCTGGAAGACCTTGGCGGGCCGGCTGGCGTGCTGCTCCCACCCGGGGAGCACGGAGTCGATGTCGGCGTCGATGGGCCGGTTGAGCACGAGCCCCTGGGCACCGTCGTCGCCGTGGTGGAGCACGAGGACCACACTGCGGTGGAACACGCCCTCCTCGATCTGCGGCGTCGCGACGAGGAGCTGCCCGGTCGTGTGGGTCGCGCTCACGCGCCCATTCTGCCCCCGGAGTGGCCGCCGCGTCCGGCGCCTCGACGAGGTCCGCCCGAGGTCGTCGGACGCCGGTTGCCGTGCCGCGGACCGCCCTTGCCGGGTCGGCCGCCGCGCCGCTCCGAGCGCTTCGGCTCGAGGATCGGGCGCCACACCTCGTCCGGCACCGGGACCCCGCTTGGCGCCCGGCCGCCGATGGCCTGCATCGTGGCGTCACCGGGGGAGACGCGAGCCGTCGTGGCGTCGGCGCCTGCTCCCTCGATGATGCGCGTCACCATCCGGCGCTGGTGCGGCAGGGCGAGCATGACGACCGCGCCCCGCTCCCCCGCCCGGGCGGTGCGCCCGGCCCGGTGGAGGTAGTCCTTGTGGTCGCGGGGCGGGTCGACCTGCACGACGAGGCCGACGTCGTCGACGTGGATGCCGCGGGCGGCGACGTCGGTGGCGACGAGCACCGACATCCGGCCGTCGCGGAAGGCGCCGAGGACGCGGTTGCGGACCGGCTGCGAGAGCCCACCGTGCAGCGACGCGGCGAGCACGCCCTTGGAGCGCAGCTCGCCGGCGATCCGGTCGGCGCCCAGCTGGGTGCGGGCGAAGACGATGACCCGACCCTCGCGTCCGGCGAGCTCGGCGGTCAGGGCCTTCTTCTCCTGCGGGTCGATGAGCAGCACGTGGTGGCTCATCGTCGTCACCGCGGCCTGGGCCTCGTCCGTGGAGTGCGTCACCGGGTCGACGAGGTAGCGGGCGACGAGGGCGTCGACGCCGCGGTCCAGGGTCGCGGAGAAGAGCATCCGCTGGCCGCCCTCGGGGAGGGCGTCGAGGATGGCGGTGACCTCCGGCAGGAACCCCATGTCGGCCATGTGGTCGGCCTCGTCGAGGACCGCGACCCGGACGTCGTCCAGCTCGACGGCGCCGCGCTCCATGAGGTCGGTGAGCCGGCCCGGGGTGGCGACGAGCAGGTCGACGCCCCTGGCCAAGGAGGAGATCTGCGGCTCGTACGACAGGCCACCGGCGACCAGCCGGTGCCGGAGGCCGGTGACGTGCACGAAGGGCTCGAGCGCGTCGCTCACCTGCATGGCCAGCTCGCGGGTCGGGACGAGCACCAGCGCGCGGGGCCGTCGGCTGGCCGGCCTGGTGCCGTCGGCGAGGCGGGACACCATCGGCAGTCCGAACGCGAGCGTCTTGCCGGACCCGGTGCGGCCCCGGCCGAGCACGTCGCGCCCGGCGAGGGCGTCGGGGATGGCCGCCGCCTGGATCGGGAAGGGGTCGGTGATGCCGTCGCGGGCCAGCCGCTCGACCAGCCGGCCGGTGAGCCCGAGGGCGGCGAAGCCGTTGTCCTCGGTCACGTCCTTGGGCCCGCCGGCGGTGGAGGAGTACCGGGTCCACGTGTCGGCCTCGGCGCGCAGGGCCTCGGCCTCCTCGAAGGACACCGGGTGCTCGGCGTGGCGGCCCTCGTGGCGGTCGCGGCGGGCCGGGTCGGCCACGCGGGGGCTGCGCTCGCGCACCGGCCGCTCCCCCGCTCCCGGCGCGGGCGCGGCTCGTGCGGTCGGTGGTGGCCACGCCGCTCCTCGCGGCGGCGGTCCTCGAACCGGTCGTCCCGGCGCCGGTCGTCCCGAGCACGGTCCTCCCGTCGGTCCTGCGAGCGGTCGTCGCGGCGGCGGTCGTCGCGGCGGTCCTGCCAGCGGTCGTCGCGGCGGCGGTCGTCGCGACGGTCCTGCCAGCGGTCGTCGCGGCGGCTGTCGTCACCGGAGCGGCGGCGGTCCTCGCGAGCCTCGGTGCGGGCCGGGGAACCGGACCGGCGGGGGTCCTCGCGGTCCCAGCGCGGCGAGCGCTCGGTGCGGGGCCGCTTGGCGCGGGGCGTGGCGTCGCGCTCGTCGCGGGGAGCGCGCTTGGCGGTCGGGCGGGAGTCGCCCTGGCCGCGGTGCGGCTTCTTGGGGGTCTTGCGGGCCTGCGCCTTCTGGGCGGCGGTCCACCGGGCCTTCGGCCCGGATGCCTTCTTGGGCATGGGGTGTTCACCTGTGCTTCGTCGTGGATGGCGTTCGGAGCGACACGTCGTCGGCCGGTGGCGAAGCAGCGAGATCAACGGGTCCACGGACCGGCTGTGGTCCTGGGTGGCCGGTTCGAGAGGTGTCACCGGCGCCGCCGGGTGGTGTGTCGAGCGGGGCCGCGACCTGCGGCCCAGGGGGCGCAGCCATGCGCCCGGGAACCCGGTGGAAGGACCGAGTCTACCAGCGCGCGGACGGGCTCCGGTCCTGCGCAAGGCGCCAGAGCCCCCAGCCCACGGCCACGCCCACGAGGTCGGCGACGACGTCGAGGGGGTCGGCCGACCGGTCCGGCAGCAGCGCCCCCTGGACCACCTCGCTGACCACCGCGTGCAGGGCGAGCAGCACGAGGACCACGCGCTCCGGCGCGCCGGCGAGCAGCAGGAGCAGCACCGGAACGGCGAAGACGAGCACGTGCACCACCTTGTCGCTGCCCGGGAACAAAGGGCTCCCGGGCGCCCGCGGCGCGTAGAGGACGACGAGCTGCACCGCGACGGCGAGCGCCGCCGACACCGCGAGCGCGCCTCTCCCGGCCGGCCGCGTCGCCCCGGACGGGTCGCTCACCCGCGGCGGTCCTCGGCCTCGGCCCACTCCCGGTCGCCGCGCTCGGCCGCCGCCTGCACCGCGTCGGCGACGACCTCGCTCACGTCCGGGTGGAAGACGCTGGGGATGATGTACGTCGCGTTGAGCTCGTCGTCGGAGACGACGTCCGCCAGGGCGTCGGCGGCCGCGAGCAGCACGTCGACGGTGACGTGCCGGACCCCGGCGTCGATGAGGCCCCGGAAGACCCCGGGGAAGACGAGGACGTTGTTGATCTGGTTCGCGAAGTCGGACCGTCCGGTGGCGACGACGGCGGCGTGCCGCGCCGCGATGTCGGGGTCGATCTCCGGCACGGGGTTGGCCATGGCGAACACGATGCTGTCGGGCGCCATCGAGGCCACCGCGTCCTCGGACAGGATGTTGGGCGCGGAGACCCCGAGGAAGACGTCGGCGCCGCGCAGGGCCTCGGCGAGGGTCCCGGTGACGCCGTCGGGATTGGTGTGCGTCGCGATCCAGGCGTGGTTGGGGTGCTCGCCCGAGGCGACGTCCGGGCGGTCGCGGTGCACGACGCCGTGCACGTCGGCGACGACCACGTGCTGCGCCCCCGCGTGCAGCAGGAGCTTGAGGATGGCGGTACCGGCCGCGCCCGCGCCGCTCATGACGAGCCGGACGTCCTCGAGCCGCTTGTCGACCACCCGCAGCGCGTTGCGCAGCGCGGCGAGGGCCACGATGGCGGTGCCGTGCTGGTCGTCGTGGAACACGGGGATGTCGAGCTCCTCGCGCAGCCGCGCCTCGATCTCGAAGCACCGCGGGGCCGAGATGTCCTCGAGGTTGATGCCGGCGAAGCCCGGGGCCACCGCCTTCACCGTGCGGATGATCTCCTCGGTGTCGGTGGTGTCCAGGCACAGCGGGAAGGCGTCGATGTCGGCGAAGCGCTTGAACAGCGCGGCCTTGCCCTCCATGACGGGGAGCGCCGCGAGCGGGCCGATGTCGCCGAGACCCAGCACGGCGGTGCCGTCGGTGACGACCGCCACCGTGTTGCGCTTGATCGTCAGGCGGCGGGCGTCCTCGGGGTTCTGGGCGATGGCGGTGCAGACGCGGGCGACGCCGGGGGTGTAGATGAGGGACAGGTCGTCGCGGGTGCGGATCGGCACCTTGGACTCCACGGTGAGCTTGCCGCCGAGGTGGAGCAGGAAGGTGCGGTCCGAGACCTTGCCGATCTCGACGCCCTCCACCCCCTGCATCCGGTCGACGATCTCCTCGGCGTGGTCGGGGTCGCGGGTGAGCATGGTGAGGTCGACCCGCATCCGGGCGTGGCCGGAACCGGTGACGTCGAGGCCGGTGACCACACCGCCCGCGGACTCGATGAGGCCCGAGAGCTCGCTGACCGCGGTGGGCCGGGCGGGCAGCACGAGGCGGACGGTGACCGAGTTGGCGATCGACGGCGCGGAGGGCATGGGGACGATTCAACCGCGTACCCGCAGGTAGCCCGAAACACCCGGCCGCCCGGATCACCGGCGCCCTACAGTGTCCGCCATGTCCGACCACGTCGTCGTCACCGGTCGCGGCACCGCGAGCGCGGTGCCCGACGTCGTCGTCCTCGCCGTCCGGGTGCAGGTCGAGCAGGCCGAGGTCTCCCGGGCCCTGGCAGGGGCGGCCTCGGCCGCCACCGCACTGCTCGACGCGGCCCGACGCCGAGGCCTCGCCGAGCGGGACCTGCGCACGACCGACCTCGGCGTGCGCACCCGCACCGACACGGACGGCTCGGTGGCCGGCTACGTCGCCCACCAGCGCCTCCGGCTGCGGGTCCGCGACACCGGCGCCGTCGGCGCGCTGCTCGAGGGCCTCGCGGACGCGGCCGGCGATGCCTTCGGCGTCGACGAGCTCGGCTTCGAGGTCGAGGACCCGCAGCCGCTGCACGAGCAGGCCCGGGCCGCGGCCTTCGCCGACGCGCGGGAGCGCGCCGAGCAGTACGCCGCCCTCGCCGGCCGCCTCCTGGGGCCGGTGCTCCGGGTGGAGGACGGTGACGGTGCGGCGGTCCCCGTCGCCCGCGGCCGGGCGATGGCCGCGGAGTCGATGGCCGCGATGCCGGTCGCCGCCGGCGAGTCCCAGGTGCACGCCGCGGTCGTGGTCCGCTTCGGCCTGGGGCCGGCCCGGTGAGCTGGGTCGACGCCCTCGGCTGGTTCGGCTCGGCGCTGCTCGTCTTCTCGCTGCTCCAGGCCCGCATCCTGCGGCTGCGGGTGCTCAACACCATCGCGTGCGTCATCCTCACCGTGTTCAACGCCATCATCGAGGTGTGGCCGATGGTGGCGATGAACGTCGTGCTCGCCACCATCAACCTCTGGTTCATCGCACGGCTGCTGCGCGAGCGGCACGACGAGACCAAGTACACCGTGCTCGGAGTGGAGGAGGACGACGGCTACCTCCAGCACTTCCTCGACGTGCACGGCACCGACATCGCGCGGTACTTCCCCCGGTTCCGCGAGGGCTCGGGGCGGGCCGCCTACCTCGTGCTGCACGGTGACGAGACGGTCGGCGCGATGCTCGTGCGCGACGTCGGGGACGGCACCGCCCAGGTCGACCTCGACTACGTCACCCCGCGGTTCCGTGACTTCACCCCCGGCGAGTTCGTCTTCCGCCGCTCCGGCCTGTTCCGCGACCGGGGCTTCCGCCGGGTGCTCACGCCGCCCGGCATGGTCGAGCCGTACTACCCCGAGCTCGGCTTCGCACGGGTCGACGACCGCTACGCCCTCGACGTCGGCTGAGCCACTGCTGAGTGTGACGAGGGTCCGGTTCGCCCCACATACCGCCGGGGGTATCATCATGTACTACGGTACGTAGTACCGGTTCCCGACCCCAGGAGGCAGTCCCATGGCCCAGCTCGTCCACGACTTCGAGAGCGGCAACAAGGACATGAAGGACCTGCTCGGGGGCAAGGGGGCGAACCTCGCCGAGATGACCAACCTCGGCATCCCGGTGCCACCCGGGTTCACCATCACGACCGAGGCCTGTCGGGCCTACCTCGAGGCGGGGTCCGCCCCGGAGGAGCTGTGGGCCGAGGTCGACGCGCACATCGAGACCCTCGAGGAGCGGATGGGGCGCACCCTCGGTGACCCCGAGGACCCGCTCCTCGTCTCCGTCCGCTCCGGCGCCAAGTTCTCGATGCCCGGGATGATGGAGACCGTCCTCAACATCGGGCTCGGCGACGACTCCGTCGCCGGTCTGGCCCGGCAGACGGGCAACCCGCGGTTCGCCTGGGACTCCTACCGTCGGCTGCTCCAGATGTTCGGGAAGACGGTGCTCGACCTCGACGGCGACCTCTTCGAGGACGCCATCGACGCCGCGAAGCAGGCCAAGGGCGTCACGGCCGACGTCGACCTCGACACCGACGACCTGCGCGACCTCGTCGCGACCTTCAAGAAGGTCATCGCCGACCAGGCCGGCGCGCCGTTCCCCCAGGACCCGCGGGACCAGCTGCGCGCCGCCGTGATGGCGGTCTTCGACTCCTGGAACGCGCCCCGGGCCGTCCTCTACCGCCGCCGCGAGCGGATCCCCACCGACCTGGGCACCGCGGTCAACGTCCAGGCGATGGCCTTCGGCAACCGCGGCTCCGACTCGGGCTCCGGCGTCGCCTTCACCCGCGACCCGGCGACCGGGGCCGTCGGCGTCTACGGCGACTACCTCCCCGACGCCCAGGGCGAGGACGTCGTCGCCGGCACCCGCAACGCCCTCCCGCTCGCCGAGCTCGAGGCCCTCGACCCCGACAGCTACCACCAGCTGCTCGACATCATGGCCCGCCTCGACAGCCACTACCGCGACATGTGCGACATCGAGTTCACCATCGAGCAGGGCCGGCTGTGGATGCTGCAGACCCGCGTCGGCAAGCGCACCGCGGAGGCCGCGTTCCGCATCGCGACCGACCTCCTCGACGACGGCGTCATCACCGAGACCGAGGCGCTGCAGCGCGTCACGGGCGACCAGCTGGCGCAGCTGATGTTCCCCCACTTCGAGCAGGACGGCGTCCCCGACCCGCTGGCGCTCGGCATGAGCGCCTCGCCCGGTGCCGCGGTCGGCCAGGCCGTCTTCGACTCCGACACCGCCGTGACGATGAGCGAGGCGGGCACCCCCGTCATCCTCGTCCGGCGGGAGACCAACCCGGACGACCTGCACGGGATGGTCGCCGCGCGGGGGATCCTGACCAGCCGCGGCGGGAAGACCTCGCACGCGGCGGTCGTCGCCCGCGGCATGGGCCGCACCTGCGTCTGCGGCGCCGAGGCCCTCGACGTCGACACCAAGGCGGGCCGCTTCACCACCCCGGACGGCACGGTGGTCGAGCAGGGCGACACCATCTCCATCGACGGCTCCACCGGCGAGATCTTCCTTGGCGAGATCCCCGTCCGCCCCTCCCCCGTCGTCCGCTACTTCGAGGGCGAGGTCGATCCCGAGGCCGAGGACGTCGCGCCGGTCGTGCGCTCGGTGCACCGGTTGATGCAGGTGGCCGACCGGGTCCGCCGACTGGGCGTGCGCGCCAACGCCGACACCGGCCCCGACGCGGCCCGGGCCAGCCGGTTCGGCGCCGAGGGCATCGGCCTGGCCCGCACCGAGCACATGTTCCTCGGAGAGGAGCGTCGGGCGATGGTGGAGCACCTCATCCTCGCCGACTCCGACGAGGAGCGGCAGCAGGTCTTCGAGCAGCTGCTCCCGCTCCAGCGGCAGGACTTCCTCGAGATCTTCGAGGCGATGGAGGGCCGGCCGGTCACGGTGCGCCTCCTCGACCCGCCGCTCCACGAGTTCCTCCCGGACCTGACCGAGCTGTCGGTCAAGGTGGCGCTCGAGGACGAGCGCGGCGAGCACTCCGACATCGACTCCCGGCTGCTGCACGCGGTGCTGCGCCTCCACGAGGAGAACCCGATGCTCGGCCTGCGCGGAGTCCGGCTCGGCCTGGCCATCCCCGGGCTGTTCGCGATGCAGGCGCGGGCGGTGCTCGAGGCGGCCGCCACGGTCATCGAGGGCGGCGGCGAGGCGCACCCGGAGATCATGGTCCCGCTCGTCGGCGCGGTCCAGGAGCTGACGGCCATCCGAGAGGAGATCGACGCGGCGGCCCACGAGGTGCGGGTCGCGCACTCGGTGCACCTGGACCACAAGGTCGGCACCATGATCGAGCTGCCGCGCGCCGCCCTCACCGCCGGTGACATCGCCAACGCCGCGGACTTCTTCTCCTTCGGCACCAACGACCTCACCCAGACGACGTGGGGCTTCAGCCGGGACGACGTGGAGGGCGCGTTCTTCTCCCAGTACCTCGACCGAGGGATCTTCGGGGTCTCCCCGTTCGAGACCATCGACCAGGGCGGCGTGGGCCGCCTGGTCCAGATCGCCGCCTGGGAGGGCCGAGAGACCAGGCCCGAGCTCAAGCTCGGCGTCTGCGGTGAGCACGGGGGCGACCCGGAGTCGATCCACTTCTTCCACGGCTCCGGACTCGACTACGTCTCCTGCTCGCCGTTCCGGGTGCCGGTGGCCCGGCTAGAGGCCGGCCGGGCCGCGCTGGACGACTGAGCCGCCCCCGGGGCGGGCGGGGCGGCCACCGACGCCGCCGCCCCGCTCACCCCGGGTCCGCGGACCGGCGCAGGGTCGTCCTGATCCGGTGCCCCGTGACGACCGTGGCGAGCCACCCGACGCCGACCAGCCATCCGGCGACCACGTCGGTGAGCCAGTGGTGCCCGAGGTAGACCCTGGACAGGCCCATGGCGAGCACGAAGAGCACCGCGGACACGACGACCGCCCAGCGCAGCCACGCCCGGGCCGTGCCGAGCAGCGCCAGGTAGGCGAGCATCCCGATGAGCACGGTCGCGTTGAGGGTGTGTCCGGAGGGGAACGACGGCGAGCTCTCCAGCGGGGGGACGGCGAGCGCCGCCGGCGGGCGGGCGCGCCCGACGAGATCCTTGCCGAGCACGGTGAGCAGCACCGACCCGGTGGCGGCGATGGACATGAGCAGGACCGGGGTCCACGACCGGCGCACCACCGCCAGCGCCACGGTGAGCACGACGGCGAGCACGCTCATGCCGACGACCCCGCCGAGGTCGGTGAAGGCGTTGACCGCGGCGTCGCGTGCCGGGGTCCGCAGCGCCACGGCCGCGTCGAGCACCGGCTCGTCCACCGCTCCGAGGGCCTGGTCCTCGCTCACCACGTCGTAGACCTGGGCGGCGAGGAGGTCGGCCCCGAGCACGACGACCCCGCCGACCACCACGGTGACGACGAGGGCGAGGTTGTGGCGGCCCCAGCCCACGAGCCTGGCCAGCGGCGTGACGAGGCGGCCGACCACCGCGACGAGCGCACGACCCGCCGCGGTGGACCACACCCCGAGGTCGCGCGCGCCGATCCGGTCCTCGACCCGCCGCTCGAGGTCGTCGGGAGCGGGGTCGCGGTGTGGGGCGGCCATCGGTGCATTCAAACACCTCGGCCCGGCTCCGCGGGTCTGCGGGCCGGGCCGAGGTCGAACGCGTGGGAGCGAGCACGTGGTGGAGGTGGCGGGAATCGAACCCGCGTCCACTGACGGCAGGCCAGGGCTTCTCCGGGCGCAGTGCGCTGTGGAGTTTCTCGGCCCCGGGGCTCGCGCGCACACGTTCCCCGACAGGCCCAGCCGAGTAGGAGTCCCACGTCGCCCCTCGGCACGACGACGCAGCGAGATCTCTAGCTGACGCTGGTTACCAGTCCGAGATCAAGACTGGGCCAACGGACTTCGGGCTCGCTCAGGCAGCGAGGGCGAAGTCGGTGCGCTTGGAATCGGCACCTATTGGTTTGCACGGAGCGTTGTACGAGATGACCGTGCGTCCTCGACCCGCTTCCCCTTGACCATCCGGCCAATGTCGAAACCGATCACCCCCATGAGGGGCTCACTCCCACGCTGTTCAGTTCTCACCGGCGGACGCGTGCCGCGCTCTCCGGACACCCGCCAGTATGCCGTCCAACGCGCCGCGCCCCAACCCGATTCCCCGCAGTCCCCGGCTCTGGACGCCCTCACCACAAAAGGTCTAATCTCAGGCCGATGTCGGTCGGGCACCTGCCCCCGCCTGCGAGGAGCACGGGATGAGCCAGTCGTCGCAACCAGCCGGACGCCGCCGGACCTCGGGGGTCACCTACGCCGACGCCGACCCGGCGTACTTCGAGAAGCGCGGGCTCACCCGACACGCCGGCGCCTGGTCGCTGTGGGCGCTCGGGGTCGCCGCGGTCATCTCGGGCGACTTCTCCGGGTGGAACCTCGGCATCGGCGAGGCCGGCTGGGGCGGGATGCTCGTCGCCACGGTGGTCATCGGCCTGATGTACCTGCTGATGGTCTACAGCATCGCCGAGATGTCGGCGGCGATGCCGCACACGGGCGGCGCCTACTCGTTCGCCCGGTCCGCGATGGGGCCCTGGGGCGGCTTCGTCACCGGCCTCGCGGAGTCGATCGAGTACGTCATCACCACCGCGGTGGTGGGGACCTTCTCCGGGTTGTACGCCGACGCCATCACCCAGGACCTCTTCGGGTTCTCGATGCCGCTGTGGGCCTGGGTCATCCTCTTCTACGTCGTGTTCATCGCGCTGAACTCGGCCGGGGCCGCGGCGTCGTTCCGGTTCGCCGTCGTCATCACGATCATCTCGCTCGCGGTCCTGGCCATCTTCTTCGTGCTCGCGCTGACGAGCGGGAAGTTCGACTGGGACAACCTGTGGAACATCACCCCCGAGAGCGGCGGGAGCACCTTCCTGCCCTTCGGGGCGGGCGGCGTGCTGGCGGCGCTGCCGTTCGCGATCTGGTTCTTCCTCGGCATCGAGGAGCTGCCGCTCGCGGCCGAGGAGACGCACACCCCGCAGCGCGACGTGCCCCGGGGGTCGCTCATGGGCATGTTCACCCTGCTCGTCACCGCGTTCCTCGTGCTCGTGCTCAACCCCGGCGTCATGGGTGCCGAGGAGATCTCCGGGAGCGGCGAGCCGATCCTCGACGGCTTCCGCGCGATCTTCCCCGACAGCAGCATCGCCAGCCTGCTCGCGCTCTTCGCCCTCGCCGGTCTCGTCGCGTCCTTCCAGGGGATCATGTTCGCGGCGGGCCGCAACATGTACTCGCTGTCCCGGGCGGGCTACTACCCCAAGGTCCTTTCGCTCACCGGCGGCCGCAAGGTGCCGTGGGTGGCCCTCGTCGTCAGCGGGCTCATCGGGGTGGCGCTCGTCATCGGCCTCGGCGCGCTGCGGGCCGAGACCGGTGAGAGCCTCAGCGACGCACAGGTCGTCGTCGCCGGCCAGCTGCTCAACATCGCGGTCTTCGGCGCGGTCATCGCCTACTTCCTCCAGATGGTCTCCTTCGTGCTGCTGCGGCGCCGGCTGCCCGACGCCGAGCGCCCGTACGTCAGCCCGGTGGGGGTCGCCGGCGCGGTCGTCGCCGGGGTGATCGCGGGGGCGACGCTCGTCATCCTGCCGTTCAACCCGGACTACCGGTCCGTCATCGTCGGGGTCGCGGTGTTCTTCGCCATCGGCCTCGCCTACTTCGCGATCCGCGGGCGGCACCACCTCGTGTACTCCCCCGAGGAGGAGTACGCGGTGTCGCAGGGCAAGCACGGGGCACACCCGGAGACCGAGGGGTACGCCCACCACGTGGACGACGACGGGCGGGGCTGACCGCCGCCGGCCGCGGCGCGGGTCGGCGGCGCCGCCGCGGCGCGGTCGGCGTGGCGCCGGCCGCGGCGCGGGTCGGCGTGGCGCCGGCCCGCCGCGGGGTCGACATGGCCGGCTCAGTCCCCGTCGCCAGCAGTGCCGCGGGTGGTCGGGGCGGTCGCCAGCGACCGGACCGGCCGGTCGGGGCTCAGCGCTTCGTGGGTCCGACGCCGTTGCACCGTGCGCCCACGCCGGACCCACCGGTGTTCCCGGGGCCGCCGACACCCTGCCCGGGCGCGCTGCCCGCCCGGCCCTGGCCGGGGTTGTTCGGCGAGCAGGTGGGAGTCGGCGTCGGCGTGGGCTTCGGGGTGGGCCTGGGCGGCGTCGGAGGCGTGGTCGGCTTGGGCGGCGTGCTCGGCTGGGTGGTCGGCGTCGGCCGGGGGGGCGTCGTGGGGGTCGGGCGGGGGTTGGGCGTCGGGCGCACGGGGTCGGGCTCGTCGGTGGCGGGCGGAGGCTGCGCGGGGTCCGTCGGCTCCTCGGTGCCGGGCGGGTCCAGCGTGGGGAGCACCCCGGGGACCTCGGTGGCAGCGGGCCCCGGCGTCGCGGTCGGGGTGGGCTCGGGCTGCTCGTCGGGGGTCTCGGAGTCCTCGTCGGAGGGCTCGTCCTCGGTCGTCGGTGCGGGGCCCGGGGGCAGCGGGAAGAGCCGCCCGGGCTCCTCGAGGAGGTCGGTGACGTCGCGTCCGGGAGGGGCGGCGGCGGTGGTGTCGGGGTCGGGGTCGGACCACAGCCGCGTGATGGGGAAGGCGGCCATCCCCTCGGGGCTGATGGCGACGACGCCTCCGAGCGCGAGGATGCCGGCGGTCGCGGCAACGGCCGCCTGGGTGATGACCACCAGGCGGCTGGGCGCGTGTGCCTGCACGCGCGTACCGCGACCCGACATGCTTCAAAGGTAGCGACACGCCGTGGTGGCCGCAGGGTGAAAGCCCACATTGCAGCCGTTCGGCCGAGCCTGCGCCCGCGGCGACCATGAGGAACATCGGGCACACCTGATTCGCACCGCCGCCCGGCGCGCTCCGGGGAACCGGCGCGAGGTCCGCGGGGCCCTGCTCGAGCCGGCGGTCGGGGCCCCGGCGCCCGGTCTCGTGACACCGCGCCCGACCGGTCGTGGAACCACCCGACGGCCGCCGGCGCCGAACGCCTGCCCGCACCTCGCCCCTCGGGATGACCGGGCGGCTGCGTGACCTGCGTCACTAGGGTGGCCTGACCTCGACCGCAGCCCACCGGAGGCCCGCCGTGTTCCAGAAGATCCTCGTCGCCAACCGAGGTGAGATCGCCGTCAGGGCCTTCCGGGCCGCCACCGAGCTCGGCGCCAAGACGGTCGCGGTCTTCCCCCACGAGGACCGGAACTCCGAGCACCGGCTCAAGGCGGACGAGTCCTACCAGATCGGCGAGGAGGGGCACCCGGTGCGGGCCTACCTCGACCACGAGAACATCGTCCGGGTCGCCGTGGAGGCCGGCGCGGACGCGGTCTACCCCGGGTACGGCTTCCTCTCGGAGAACCCACTGCTCGCCGAGGCCTGCGCGGCGCACGGGATCACCTTCGTCGGCCCCCCGGCCCCGGTGCTGCACCTCGCCGGCAACAAGGCCCGCGCGGTGGCCGCGGCCCGCGAGGCGGGGCTGCCGACGCTGCGCAGCGCCGCACCCGGTGCCGACCTCGAGGAGCTCGCGGCGGTGGCCGGGGACATCGGTTTCCCCCTGTTCGTCAAGGCCGTCTCCGGCGGTGGTGGACGCGGGATGCGCCGCGTCGACGGCCCGGCCACGCTGCGCGAGGCGCTCGAGGCCGCCCAGCGGGAGGCCGACGCGGCCTTCGGGGACCCCACGCTGTACCTCGAGCAGGCGGTCGTCCGGCCACGCCACATCGAGGTCCAGGTGCTCGCCGACGGCGACGGCCGCGTCCTCCACCTCTTCGAGCGGGACTGCTCGGTGCAGCGGCGGCACCAGAAGGTCGTCGAGATCGCACCGGCGCCGAACCTCGACCCTGGCCTGCGTGACCGCATCTGTGCCGACGCCGTGCGCTTCGCCGAGTCCATCGGGTACGTGAACGCCGGCACCGTCGAGTTCCTCCTCGGAGAGGACGGACGGTACGTCTTCATCGAGATGAACCCGCGGATCCAGGTCGAGCACACCGTCACCGAAGAGGTCACCGACGTCGACCTCGTCGTCTCGCAGCTGCGGATCGCGGCCGGCGAGAGCCTCGAGGACCTCGGGTTGCGGCAGGAGGACCTGCGCACCAACGGCGCCGCCCTCCAGTGCCGGATCACCACCGAGGACCCGGCCAACGGGTTCCGCCCGGACGCCGGACAGATCACCGTCTACCGCTCGGCGGGCGGCGGCGGGGTGCGCCTGGACGGGGGCACGGTGTTCGTGGGCGCGCAGGTCAGCCCCCACTTCGACTCCATGCTGGTCAAGCTCACCTGCCGGGGTCGCGACTTCGGCGTCGCGGTCCGCCGGGCCCGCCGCGCCCTCGCCGAGTTCCGCATCCGGGGGGTCTCCACGAACATCCCCTTCCTCGAGGCCGTCCTCGCCGACCCGGTGTTCCAGCGGGGCGAGGCCACGACCGGCTTCATCGACGAGCGGCCCGGCCTGCTCAACGCGCGCACGCCCGCCGACCGCGGCACCAAGCTGCTCCAGTACCTCGCCGACGTCACCGTCAACCAGCCGCACGGACCCGCCACCACCACCGTCGAGCCGCGCTCGAAGCTGCCCGAGCTCGACACCACGCTCCCGCTGCCACCGGGCACGCGCGACCAGCTGCTGCGGGTGGGCCCCGCCGAGTTCGCCCGACGGCTGCGCGAGCGCACCGACGTGCCGGTCACCGACACGACCTTCCGCGACGCCCACCAGAGCCTGCTCGCCACCCGGATGCGCACCCGCGACCTGCTCCACGTCGCCGGGCACGTGTCCCGGATGACGCCCCAGCTGCTGTCGGTGGAGGCCTGGGGCGGCGCCACCTACGACGTCGCCCTCCGCTTCCTCCACGAGGACCCGTGGGAGCGCCTGGCGCAGCTGCGGGAGGCGATGCCCAACATCCCGCTGCAGATGCTGCTGCGGGGCCGCAACACCGTGGGCTACACGCCCTACCCGACGCGGGTCACCGACGCCTTCGTCCGCGAGGCCGCCCGCACCGGCCTCGACGTCTTCCGCATCTTCGACTCGCTCAACGACGTCGACCAGATGCGGCCCGCCGTCGACGCGGTGCTGGAGACGGGCACGGCCGTCGCCGAGGTCGCGCTCTGCTACACGGGCAACCTCATGGAGCCCGGCGAGAGGCTCTACACCCTCGACTACTACCTGCGACTGGCCGAGGAGATCGTCGGCACCGGCGCGCACGTGCTCGCGATCAAGGACATGGCCGGGCTGCTGCGCGCTCCCGCGGCCGCGCGGCTGGTCACCGCCCTGCGCGAGCGCTTCGACCTGCCGGTGCACCTGCACACCCACGACACGGCGGGCGGGCAGGTGGGCACGCTCCTCGCCGCCATCGCCGCCGGGGTGGACGCGGTCGACGCCGCCACCGCGTCGATGGCGGGGACCACCAGCCAGCCGAGCCTCTCGGCGCTGGTCGCGGCCACCGACCACACCGAGCGGCCCACCGGCCTCGACATCGACCACGTCTTCGCGCTGGAGCCGTACTGGGAGGCGGTGCGACGGCTCTACCGGCCGTTCGAATCGGGGCTGCCCTCCCCCACGGGGCGGGTCTACTTCCACGAGATCCCCGGCGGCCAGCTGTCGAACCTGCGCCAGCAGGCCATCGCGCTGGGCCTCGGCGACCGGTTCGAGGACATCGAGAACATGTACGCCGCGGCCAACCGCATCCTCGGCAACATCGTCAAGGTCACGCCGTCGAGCAAGGTGGTCGGAGACCTCGCCCTCGCCCTCGTCGGCGCCGGGGCCGACCCGGACGACTTCGCCGAGAACCCGAGCCGCTACGACGTCCCCGACTCGGTCATCGGGTTCCTCGCCGGCGAGCTCGGCGACCCGCCCGGGGGGTGGCCCGAGCCGTTCCGCAGCCGGGCGCTCGAGGGCCGCAGCCCCCGGCCCCGGGTCACCGAGCTGACCCCCGAGCAGGAGGAGGCGCTGGTCACCGACCCGAGACGGACCCTCGACATGCTGCTCTTCCCCGGCCCGACCCGGGAGTTCGAGGACTCCCGTGAGCGCCATGGGAACCTCGCCGTGCTCGAGACCGGCCCGTTCCTCCACGGCCTGCAGCACGGCACCGAGTACGGCGCCGAGATCGAGCCCGGCAAGACGCTGCTCCTCGGCGTCGCCTCGGTCGGCGAGGTCGACCGCCAGGGGATGCGCACCGTGATGTGCACCCTCAACGGCCAGTTCCGGCCGGTGCAGGTACGCGACCGTTCGGTCGAGGCGGAGGTCAAGGCCGCCGAGAGGGCCGACCCCGCCGCGCCGGGGCAGGTGCCGGCCCCGTTCGCCGGTGTCGTCACCCCCACCGTGGCCGAGGGTGACGACGTGGAGGTCGGCGCCGTGGTCGCCACCATCGAGGCGATGAAGATGGAGGCCAGCATCACCGCTCCGGTGGCCGGACGGGTGGAGCGGCTCGCCGTCGACGGCCACCAGCAGCTCGAGGGCGGCGACCTCGTCCTCGTGATCGCGACCTGACCGCCCGAGAACGGCCGGGCCGCCGTCGAAGGTTGGTCGAAAGTCGCGCGCCGCGATCCCCCCGTGCCCCCCGGTCGGCGTCCTACGGTCGACAACAGGTCAAGAAGTGGCCGAGCCCCAGTCCACGAGCAAAGGAGTCAGCCATGGGTTTCGACGACAAGCTGGAGAACACCGGCCGGGACGCCTCGGGCAAGGTCAAGGAGGCCACCGGCGAGGCGAGCGACAACGAGCGCCTCGAGGCCGAGGGCAAGCGTGACCAGTCCGAGGCCGACCTGCGCAAGGCCGGCGAGAAGGTCAAGGACGCCTTCAAGCACTGAGGACCCACCGGGGTCCTGTCCGTCCCCGGACCACCCCACGGGCCGCCCTGCCTCATCCGCTGGGCGGCCCGTGGCGTCCCGGCGGCCGGGGCTACCAGCTGCCGCCGCCCGTGCCGCCACCACCCCCGCCGGAGAACCCGCCCCCGCCGGAGAACCCGCTGCCTCCCGACGAGCCGGGCGTCGACACGAAGGTGCCGGCGGCGACGGTCGAGAACGAGTCCATGCTCGACGCGACGTCGTGGAACCCACCACTCCCCCACCCGCCGGCGTACCAGAGCGGGGGTGCGACCACGTGGCCGGCGGCCGCCGCGGCCCGGGCCACCTCCTCGAACACCGAGGCCCACCGGTCCGCGAGCCCGAACACGATGGCGTAGGGCAGGAAGCGGCTGAACAGGTCCTGGGCCTCCTCCCACCGGATCTGGTTCGCCTCGGCCGTGGCGAGGTACCGCTCGAAGCCCCGCGACTGCGCGAGCACCGCCGACCCCTCCGCCGTGCGGGCCGCCATCCGCCGGCCGAGGAGGACCACCACGCCGCCGGCGACGACCCCGCCCCCGCCGAGCACCCACACCGGGTCGACCGGCAGCCCGGAGTCGGCCACCAGGCCGGACAGCGGGCCGCCGAGCACGACGAGCAGGAACACGGACGACGCGATGATGACGACGCCCAGCGCCTGCCACCCGGCGCGCTGGCGCTCGGGGCTGCGGCGGAACCAGCCGCGCTGCACCACGTCCTCGTACATGAGGCGCTTCACGGCGTCGAGCGTGGGCTTGAACCTGTTCTTCAGCTGCGAGAGCGCCACCTGGTCGCCGGCGGCGAAGAGCGAGTCGTAGAGGAGCTGCTCGTAGGGGCTGAGCGGCGCCTGCCCCGCCGGCGGCGTCACCCGGGTCAGCACCCAGTCGTCGTCGCGGAGGAGCCCCGAGTCGTCCCGGGCGATCCGCAGGTACCCGCGGACGGCCAGGTCGACGATGGTGGCCGAGACGTCGACGAGGTTGGCCTCCTCGTCCAGGACGGTGCCCAGCATCCCGGGCTGCACCCCGGCCGGCGGCGTGAACTGCACCGCCACGGTGGGGGCCGGGCCACCGACGACGGCCTCGGCCTGCTGGCCGAGGCCGGGGCTGAGGCCCGGGGTGAGCCCCGCGTACTGCTCGTCGCGTCCGCGCGTCCACACGAGCATCCCCATGAGGGCGACCGCGGCCAGCGGCAGGATGACCCCGGTGCCGAGGGCCAGCCAGCCGAGGGCGCGCGACACCGACGGGCTCACCAGCGTGCCGGAGTCGCTCTGCGGGTCGCCGGTGCGCAGGTCGGGGGTGAGGTCGCCGAAGGCCGTGCGGGGGTACGAGGTGACGATGCTCGCCCCCTCCTCGGCAGCGAGGTCCGGCACGGAGAAGGTGGCGGGGTCGCCCGGGGTGGCCTCGCAGGGCGTCGTCGAGCCGAAGGCCCCGTAGAAGCAGGCGGCCCGCGTGGCCGCGACGGGGGCGGTGACCGTGGCCCGGACGTCGCGCTGGGGCACGGCCGTGGAGGTGTCGACGAGGTCGTAGTAGAACTCGGCCGTGCCGTCGCCGATGTCGTTGACGACGTGCGCGAGCCGGTAGCGCACCACGTACTCCTGCACCCCGGTGACGGTCTCGGACGGGCTGCCGATGCGGATCTTCCGGTACTCGCCGAGGTCGGAGATCGCGATGTCGGTGGGTGCGCCCGAGGGACTGGTCACCTCGACACCGCTGAGCTCGTAGTACCGGTACTGGGTGTCACTGTCCTGGTAGCCGGCGCGGACCCGCACCGTGCGGTTGATGCCGTGCCGCCCCTCGTCCTCGGGGAAGCGCCAGCCGATCCGCTCGGTGACGACCACCGAGCCGTCCGCCGCCAGCTCGAAGTCGGTGTGCAGCGAGGTGGCCTCCTCCTGCGCGAGGAGGCGGGGAAGCACGGCCCCGGACCACCCGGCGACCGGCGCGGGCGTGGGCGCGGGCGGCGGGAGGACTGCAGCCGGTGGGGCGGCCGACGCGGACGCGGACAGCAGGACGGCCAGCCAGAGGAACGCGGCCGCGACGACCGGGCGCAGCCGGACCCGCGGCCGGTCGGCCACCGGTGTCAGTCCTCTCCGCGGCGCCGGGCCGCGATCGCCCGGTCGGCCTCGCGGCGGTCCTGCTGCTCGCGCAGGGTCTGCCGCTTGTCGTAGGCCTTCTTGCCCTTGACGACGGCGATCTCGACCTTGGCCCGCCCGTCCTTGAAGTACAGCCGCAGCGGCACGACCGTGTGCCCGGTCTCGCGGGTGGCCGCCGCGATCTTCTCCAGCTCGCGCCGGTGGAGCAGCAGCTTGCGCTTGCGCCGCGGCGTGTGGTTGGTCCAGGTGCCGCTGACGTACTCGGGGATGTGCACGCCCTGGAGCCAGAGCTCGCCGTCGTCGTCGAACCCGGCCCAGCCGTCGACGAGCGAGGCCCGGCCCATCCGCAGCGCCTTGACCTCGGTGCCCATGAGGACCAGGCCCGCCTCGTACGTGTCCTCGATGAGGTAGTCGTAGCGGGCCTTGCGGTTGCTGGCGACCGTGGTGGTGCCGTCGTCCTTCCGAGCCACGTCGAGGAGGCTACCCGCTGCCCGGTGCGGCGACCCAGCGGGTTCCGGGGCTCACAGCCACCGGCGGGGGTCGACGAAGCCGCCGTTCTCCAGGGTCTCGAAGTGCAGGTGGCACCCGGTGGAGGTGCCGGTCGAGCCGACGTAGCCGATGAGCTGGCCGCGGCCGACGCTGCCGCCGCCGACGGCGAACCCGCTCAGGTGGTTGTAGGTGGTGGCGAGGCCGACCCCGCGCTCGAGGCCGTGGTCGATGACGATGCGGTTGCCGTAGCCGTAGGTGGGGCCGGCCATGATCACCGTCCCCGAGGCGGCCGCGTACACCGGCGTGCCGCAGTCGGCGGCGTAGTCCCGCCCCGCGTGGAGCCGCCAGATGTGCAGGAGCGGGTGGTAGCGGTTCCCGAACTCGGAGCTGACCCACCCGGTGTGCACCGGTCGGCTCAGGTAGCTGGTCGAGCCGCCGGAGCCGCCGGAGCCGCCCGAGCTGCTGGATCCGCCCGAGCTGCTGCTGCCCCCGCCGTCGGAGCGCGAGGACCGCTCCTGCTCGGCCTTGCGGCGGGCCGCGGCCTCGGCGGCCGCCTTCTTGCGTGCCGCCTCCGCCGCCCGGCGGCGGGCCTCGGCCGCACGCTGCTCGAGGATCTTCTGCAGCCGCGCCTGCTCGGCCTTCATGGCGGCGAGCTGCTCCTTGTCGGCGGTGACCTGCTCCTCGAAGTCCGCGGTCTGCTGCTCCTGGCTCGCCGCGAGGGCCTCGAGGTCGGCCTTGGCCCTGGCGGCGACGTCGCGGGCGGCCTCCGCCCGCGCGAGCGCCTCCTCGGCGGCCTTCTTCTTCGCGGCGGAGTCCGCGCGCAGCGCGGAGAGGTGGTCCTCCAGGGCCCGCTGGCTGGCCTGCTCGGTGGCGAGCCGCTCGATCGTCTGGCCCTGCACGTCCATGACGGTGTCGACGAGGGCGATGCGGTCGGCGAACTGCTGGGGGTCGGTGCTGGAGAGCGCGACGTCGAGCTGGCCGAAGCCCTGCTCCTGGTAGATCTGCGCGGCGAACTGGGCCAGCCGGGCCCGCCCCTCCTCGACCTCCTTGACCGTGCGCTCCAGCTCGTCCTCGGCCTTCTGCTCGTTGGCCCGGGCCACCTCGAGCTCCTGGGCGGCGACGGTGTTGGCCCGGTCGGCCTCGGCGGCGGCGGACTGGGCCTGCTCGAGGGCCTCGCGCGCACCGGGGATCCGCGACTTCGTGGACTCCAGGGCCGTGTAGGCCTTCTTCAGCTTGGCGCTGGTGTCGTCGAGGTGGTCCTCGAGCCGGTCGATCGTGGAGTCGACCTTGCGCTTCTGGACGCCGGGGTCGGTGGCGGCCTGCGCGGGCACGGGAACGACCACGCCGGCGGCGCAGGTCAGGCCGGCGAGGACGGCGACCGCCCGGCGGGGCGCGCGCGGGCGGGCAGGGTCAAGTCGTCCCATGATCCCCATTGGTAACACGAATAACAGAAGCGCGCTAGCGAACCACGCGTTTCGCGTCCGTTCGGGCGCCCCTGGCCTTCAGCGCAGCCTCAGCCTGACGGCTCCGGCCGGTCCGCGCAGCCGGTCCGGAACTCCCCGGCCGAACGGCCGAAGGACCGAGCGGTCGCCCGACGACGGCGAGGGCACCCACGGCACGTCCGCCCTCGTGGCCGGTGTCAGACCCGCAGGTAGCGACGCAGGGTGACCAGGCTCGTCCCGACGGCGATGAGGACCACCCCGCCGACGAGCCACGGGACGAGCAGCCAGACGTCCGCCGGCCCGATGAAGGCCTGGGCCAGGGCGATCTTGCTGGCTCCCTCGGTGATGACGTACTGGGTCAGGGCCAGCAGCAGTCCGATCGCGATCGTCGTGCCGAGCACCGAGACGATGACCATCTCGGTGATGAAGGGCATCCGGATGGTCCAGTTGGACGCCCCGACCAGGCGCATGATCCCGATCTCCCGGCGGCGGATGAACGCCGCCTGCCGGATCGTCGTCGCCATGAGCAGCGCGGCGCAGGCCGCCATCAGCGCCGCCAGGGCCACCGCGAACGCGGTGACGACGTTGATGATGGTGAAGAACTTGCTGAGGACCTTCTCCTGGTTCTGGACCGCCGCCACACCCGGCGCGTTCTCGAACTGGCTGGTGACGTTCTCGTACTGGTTGGGGTCGTTGAGCTGCACCCGGAGGCTCTGCGGGATGTCACCGACCTCGACGTTGCCAGCGATGGGGCTGTTGCGGAACTGCTCCTTGAAACGCTCGTACGCCTGCTGCTCGGACTCGTAGAAGACCTGCTTGACCTCCGGCAGTGCCTCGAGCTGTGCGGACAGCGTGCTGCGCTGGGCGTCGGTGACCGCCTTGCCCTCGCAGTTGGGCTGGAGCGAGGTCGGGGTGCACAGGTAGATCGAGATCTGGATGCGGTCGTACCAGTAGCCCTTCATCGTGTCGGCCTGGCGCTGGGCGAGCAGGCCGAGGCCGAGGAGGAAGATCGACACCATCGTGACGAGCACCACCGAGATCGCCATCGACAGGTTGCGGCGCAGCCCCGAGCCGACCTCGGAGGCGAGGAAGCGCGTCTGCATCCTCAGGCCTCCCCGTCCGCCGCGGCCGGGTGGTAGGCGGCGTCCTGCTCGTCGCGGACGACGCGACCGTCGTCGAGCTGGATGACGCGGCGGCGCAGGTCGTTGACGATGTCGTGGTCGTGGGTGGCCATGACGATCGTGGTGCCGGTGCGGTTGATCCGCTCGAGGAGCCGGACGATCTCGATGCTGATCCGCTGGTCGAGGTTGCCGGTGGGCTCGTCGCAGAGCAGGATCTGCGGCCGGTTGACGACGGCCCGGGCGATGGCGACGCGCTGCTGCTCGCCCCCGGAGAGCTGGTGCGGGAAACGCCGTTCCTTGCCGGCGAGACCCACCATCTCGAGGGTCTCGGGGACGAGCTGGCGGATGACGTGCTTCGGCTTGCCGAGGACCTGCAGGGCGTAGGCGACGTTCTCGTGGACGGTCTTGTTGGGCAGCAGCCGGAAGTCCTGGAAGACCGCGCCCATCTCCCGGCGCAGCCGGGGCACGTGCCGCATCGGCATGGTGCGCAGGTCGTAGCCGGCGACGAGCACCGTGCCGTTGGTCACGGCCTCCTCACGCAGGGCCAGCCGCAGGATGGTCGACTTGCCGGAGCCGGAGGGTCCGACGACGAAGACGAACTCGCCGCGCTCGATGTCGATGGTGACATCGTCGACCGCGGCGCGGGTGGACCGTGGGTAGACCTTGGTGACGTTCTCGAAGGAGATCATGCGGGTGGCGGGGCCTCGTCGGCAGGGGGTTCGGGGACCACGGGGTGGCACTGTCGAGGATAGGTCGGGTGTCCGAGGATCCCGGTCAAGGGGTGCCCTCCGGCGGGTTGTGTCCGGAGCCGGCGTGCTCGCCGCCGGCTCACCCGCGCAGGATGGCGGGCAGCGGGTCGTCGGCGCCGGGGCGCGGTGGGCTGACCACCTCGCGCAGCGTCGTGGCCACTGCGGCCGCCGCGCGCTCGGCGTCCGCCCTCGGCAGGAAGGGCCCCTGCGGCACGTCGTCCGGCCAGAAGCGCACGTAGTCGGGCCCGTCGGCGAGCGAGGCGTGCCAGCCGAGGTCGACGAGGGCGGCGTGCTCCTCGGCGGTCCACGGGAAGGCGCCACCGAAAACCTCGGCACCGATGCACTGGCCGCGCAGCAGGTCCTCGGCCCTGGTCAGGCGCACCCAGGGCCGGGTCATCGCCCGCTTGGCGGGCATGAAGGGGAACCGGCGCTCGGGGCTCTTGGCCATCCGGGCCGCGAACGGGGGGCCTCCACGGTGACCGTCTCGCCGTCGGCGAGCCCGAGCACGGCGGTGACGAGCAGCTGCTGCCATGCCGCCCACGACCCGGTGGCGGCCGCGCTCTGGTCCTCGCTCACCGTCAGACCCCGGCGTCAGCCTTCTCCTGGGCCTTGCGCCACCGGATGCCGGCCTCGATGAACTCGTCGATGTCGCCGTCGAAGACCTTGTCCGGGTTGCCGACCTCGTGCTCGGTGCGCAGGTCCTTGACCATCTGGTACGGCTGCAGCACGTAGGAGCGCATCTGGTCGCCCCAGCTGGCCTTGATGTCGCCGGCGAGCTCCTTGCGCTCGGCGGCCTCCTCGGCCTTGCGCTGCAGGAGCAGCCGCGACTGGAGCACCCGCAGCGCGGCCGCGCGGTTCTGGATCTGGCTCTTCTCGTTCTGCATCGAGACGACGATGCCCGTCGGCAGGTGCGTCATCCGCACCGCGGAGTCGGTGGTGTTGACCGACTGCCCGCCCGGGCCGCTGGAACGGAAGACGTCGACCTTGATCTCGTTCTCCGGGATGTCGACGGTGTCGTTGGACTCGATGAGCGGCACCACCTCGACCGCGGCGAAGCTGGTCTGGCGGCGGCCCTGGTTGTCGAACGGGCTGATCCGCACCAGCCGGTGGGTGCCGCCCTCCACCGAGAGGTGGCCGTAGGCGTAGGGGACGTCGACCTCGAAGGTCGCCGACTTCAGGCCGGCCTCCTCCGCGTACGAGGTGTCCATGACCTTCGTCGGGTAGCCGTGGCGCTCGGCCCAGCGCAGGTACATCCGCATCAGCATCTCGGCGAAGTCGGCGGCGTCCACTCCCCCGGCCCCGGCGCGGATGGTGACGACCGCGGCGCGCTCGTCGTACTCGCCGGCGAGCAGGGTGCGCACCTCCAGCTCGCCCACCGCCTTCTTCACCGAGGCGCAGCTCGCGCTCGGCCTCGACGAGGGTGTCGGCGTCGTCCTCCTCCTGGCCGAGCTCGACCAGGGCCTCGAGGTCGCCGATGCGGGTGTCCATCCCGGTGACGCGGTCGCGCTCGGCCTTGGCCCGGGACAGTCCCGACGTCACCTGCTGAGCCCGCTCCTGGTCGTCCCAGAGGGCGGGGTCGGAGGCCTGCTGCTCGAACTCCTGGATCTGCCGGTCGAGCGCGGCGAGGTCGGTGACCTCGCGGACCGACGCCATGGTCGTGCGCAGGTCCTTGATCTCCTGGGTGAAGTCGACAGCCACGAGGGGCAAGCCTACGCGAGCGGGGTGACCCCGGCCGCCGGCGCCGGGTCCTCACCCGGCGCGCCGACGGGCTGCTCCCCCGGACGGGCTACGTAGAACTCCGCATTCCCGGCGATCGGTCGCAGCCGCTTCCATGTCCTCCGGGGCCGGACCGGTCCCGAACACGGAGGAGGAAACCATGTCCGTCATGTCCACAGTCCGCCGGAGGGTGCTCGTCGGCGGGGCCGCCACCGCGGCGCTGCTCATCGGCGCGTCACCCGCCTACGCGCACCACTGCTTCGTCCCGATGTACAGCCTGGAGGGGCCGCAGTCGGAGAACTGGGTCGTCTACACCGCCGAGCTCGGCGCGGCCGAGGTCGCCGGCTACCAGGCGCCCTGCGAGGAGGCCGCGGCCGCCGGGTACGACGCCCTCGAGGCGGCCGGGCTGCCGGTCGGCCTGAAGGTCTTCGAGAAGATGACGATCGGCGACCCGAACGAGACCGGCCGGATGAACCCGAACGGTGCCGACGGCAAGGGCCTGGAGTACTTCGGGGCGGGCTCGACCCTCCCCGACGAGCTCCTCGGGACCTGGATCGGGGCGGCGTCCGCCTACGACTGCGGGGCCTGAGCCGAGCGGGCTCTGGTCGCGGCCCGGCAGCGGGGTGGGGCACGGGGACACCCCGCCGCCGGGCCGCATGCGTCCCGGGGTTTGCGCGTTTTCGCTGGTCACCGGCGTGCGGAGGGCCCTAGGCTGCCCCGGTGGCCGTTGGGGATCCGCTGCTCGCCCTCGTCACCGACCTCGCGGGGAGGATGTCGGCGACGGCCGATCCAGCGCGCCGGGTGGACGCGGTGCTCGAGACCGTGGCGCGGGCGGGCGGCGCCTCCGTCGCCCTGCTGCTGCGGTCGGACCCGACGCACACCCACGTCGAGGTGGACGGCGCCTCGCTCCCGCCCGGACCCCGCAGCGGCCTGGTCGACGAGCTCGTGCTCATGCGCGCCAGCGACCCCCTGCTCGACCCTGTGACCCGTGGCGACCTGGCTCCGCGTTCGGCCGAGCGCGTCTTCGGCCGCGAGGCCTGGGGCGCGTCCCGCCAGCGCCAGGGCTGCCTCGAGTACTGCGGGGTCGACCAGGCGTGCACGCTGCCCCTCGTCGGGGGACCCGACTTCGCCGTCGTCCTGCTGGGCCGCCTCGGCGCGGACTTCTCGGACGACGACCTCGAGCAGCTGGCCGTGGTGCGACCGGTGGTCGCGTCGATGGCCACCCTCGCGGGCATCCGTCCCCTCCCGTGGCCGGGCACGGTGCCGCGGCTGACGTCCCGCGAGCGCGAGGTGCTCGAGCTGCTCGCGGCCGGGCACACGGCGAGCCGCATCGGCCGCGAGCTCGGCACCTCGCCGCGCACGGTGGAGGTGCACCTGCGCCGGATCTACGACAAGCTCGACGTCACCGACCGGCTGTCCGCCGTGCTCCGGGCGTACGACCTGGACCTGCTACCGCCCCGCGGGGCGGTGGCGCAGCCACCGGCGGTGTGACCACGCACGCGACGCCCCGTGGCACCGATGACGGTGCCGTGGGGCGTGCGGGCGTCCTTCCGGGCGTCAGCCGCGGGTGATGGCGACCTTGGTCGTCGGCTTCTCGATCTCCGTCGGCGCGGGGACGCGCACCTCGAGGATGCCGTCCGTGTAGCTGGCGGTGATGTCATCGGCCTTCGCACCCTCCGGCAGCCGGATGTGGCGCTCGAGGCGGCCGTAGTGGAACTCGGAGCGGTAGCCGTCGGGCCGCTCCTCCTCGGAACGCTCCTCGCGCGTCGCCGTGAGGTGGAGGATGCCGTCGGCCACGGTGAGGTCGACGTCCTCGTCCGGGTCGATGCCGGGCAGCTCGGCACGGATCACCACCGTGCCGTCCTCGACGAACTCCTCGACCTTCATCGGCTTCGTGTCGGGCGCCTGCGCCCAGCCCTCGCCGAAGAAGCCTCGGAACATGTCGCGGAACATGCGGTCCACGCGGTCCTCGGTGAGCACCACGTCCAGCGGCCACGCGTTCTCGCGCTTGACCAGACTCATGAGAACACCTTCTTCCGTGCCCCACGAGGGGGCACCGTGCGCCTCCCTGGGGAGTGGGGGCCGTCCGGCCCCCCACCTGTCAGGATACGCCCGGGCCGAGACCGGCTGCCATGGCTTCTGACCCGCAGCAGCCTTGTGCGGCAGTGGTTTTGGCTGGAGCGGCCGATGACGGGTGATCCTCGCCACGTCCGCGGGACCGACCGCGGAGTAGCCTGAGGGCGACGGGATCGTGTCGGCGGCACGCGCCGACGAAGGAGGCCGACGATGGCCACAGGACCCACCCTCACGCAGACCCGGGAGCGCCGCGCCCGGGCGGCGCTGGACGCGCTGGCGGACCGCGCGGCGGCCGAGCGGATGACCGTCCAGTGTCACCGCAGCCACCACCTCGCCGCCGTCTACGACACGGCGGCCGGGCCGGTGGTGCGCACCAGGCCGGGGTCACACGCGCACGGCTCGAAGGACTTCGTCGACACCGCGCACCACGGGTCCCGGGCGCCCGACCGGCTCGACCTGCTCGAGGCCGGGCGCTCGGCCGACGACGTGCTCGCGGCCTGGTGCGACTGCGGGCCGGTCGAGCTCTCCCGGCGCGACCTGCTCCGGCGGCTGGGCGCCGGCGAGCGCCGCGTCCTCGTCGGCGGGTAGCCCAGCCGCCGGGAGCGGCCGTGGCGCTCGCCGGGACCCTCGGCGCCGGCTGGCCCGTGCCGCACGAGACCTCCCGGGACGCTGTCCGCGGAGAGGTTCCGCAGGGCACTGGGGCGGAGGCGCCGGCCGAGGCGTCCCGTCCGCGCCCCACGGATGCGGCTGCCGTCGACGAGGTGGTCGTCATGCGGACGATGCCCGCACCGAGCAGGACCGGCAGACCGGCCGGGCAGACCCCCACCCGTGGGCTCGCAGCGGGCGACCTCACGCAGGGCGACGCATCGAGGCGCTCGTTGCCGTCCATCGGCTCGGTGGCCGACGCCGTCGATCGGCAGCGCCGGGTTCGTGCCCGCCTCGACCAGCGGTGTCGGGTGGGCGAGGGACGTCCTCGGGCACCGCCCACCCGTCACGGTCAGGCGGATTCGCCGAGCAGCGCCGCCAGTGCCTCGGTCCACCGCGGCCCGTCGTCGTCCCAGGCCTCGACATGGAGCGGGTGACGCACGCGGCAGGACGGGCCGCTCGGTCACGACCGCCAGACCTCGCAGGGGTCGCCAGATGGGCACCGCGGGGGTAGCGTGCTGGGCTTCCGGCGATCGACTCACCAAGGCGGTGTTGGCAGTGGCCAGACATTCACGACGAGCTCGCGTGGTCCGGACGGCGGGAGCGGTGATCGCGTCGGCCTCGATGGTGGCGCTCGCCTCCTCCTCGGCCCTCGGAGCCCCGCCGGACCGCTCCGGCTGGCTCACCGACCAGGACCCGTTCCTGACGCTGGACGGCTCCCTGCCCTCCGGGGCCTCCCTCATCCCGATCCTGTCCTCGGGCGAGAGCCTCGGCGACTTCACCTTCCAGGGGCTACCGGACGGCATCGGCATCCGGTCCGGGGACGCCGCGCACACCGTCGACGTCTACGTCGCCCACGAGGAGACCACCGTGCCGTTCTTCGGCACCGCGGACTTCCAGGACGCGTCGGTGTCCAAGCTGACCCTGAGCACCGTCGGCGGTGAGGGACGCGCCGGCGTGCTCGACGCGTCCGTGGCGCTCGGACCCGAGGCCGGCTTCCTGCGGTTCTGCTCCGCCGCGATGCTCGGGCCGGCCGAGGGCTTCGACACCGAGGTCTACGTCACCGGCGAGGAGGCCAACGACGCCGGGCTCGAGGTGCCGGCGGACGCCCCGTACGGCCCGGACCCGTACCCGGGGGACGGCACCCGCCAGGCCGGGTACGCGGTCGCGCTCGACACGGCCACGGGCGAGTACACGCAGGTGGCCGGTCTCGGGCGCCTCAACCACGAGAACACCGTGGGCCTGCAGGGCTACGAGACGATCTCCCTGCTCACCACCGACGACACCTTCAACCGCCCGTCAGCGCAGGTGTACATGTACCGGGCCGAGGACCAGGCGGCCGTGTTCGGCGACGAGGGGCACCTGTGGGCGTTCCGCGTCACCGGCAAGAACGGAGAGGCGGTCGACCCGACGGACCCGTTCAACGGAGCGAACGACTACGGCGACGTGCACCCCGGCGACGACCTGACCGGGGAGTTCATCCCGGTGCCGGACGACGTGGCGCGCGGTGAGACCGACGCCCTGCCCCAGGACGCCCTGGAGGCGTGGTCGAACGAGAACAACGTGTTCCAGTTCGTCCGGGCCGAGGACATCGCGGTCGACAAGAACGACCCGCACGTCGTGTACATGGCCGACACCGGCGGGACCGGCGTGGTTCCCGACCCGAGCACCGGTCGCCTGACCCGCGGGTCGGGCGGCATCTCCGACAACGGGGCGATCTTCCGCTTCGAGTTCGACCACGACGACGCCACCGCCGTCACGAGCTTCTCGAAGATCGCCCAGGGCGACGACCCGTCGGCCGGCGCCTACGTGGCCTTCCGCAGCCCCGACAACATCGACACCAGCTCCAAGAGCCTGATGGTCTCGGAGGACGCCAGCGACGCCAAGGTCTGGCAGCACCGGCTGCGGCAGGGCACCTGGCGGGCCGTCGCCACCGTCGCCGACAGCGACAGCGAGTCCAGCGGCATCGTCGACGCCTCCCGCTGGTTCGGCGGCGGCAGCTGGCTGCTGGACGTGCAGGGCCACGGCAGCTACGTCGACTCCGAGCAGGTCGGCGACGTGCTCTACAAGATGGAGTCCGGCCAGCTGATGCTGATGACGATCCCGGGCTCGTAGCAACCCTCCTCCTCGCACCCGCGCCGGTGGTGACCGCCGGCGCGGGTGCCGTGGGTCCGGTGGGCTCCGGCGCCGCGCGAGGCCGACGGCGACGTCGGGCGTGGTCACGGGACGAGCAGGTCGGCCCGGGCACGCGAGGTGACGGAGATCGTGATGGAGACGCCGAGGTCACGCAACACGCCGCCGACCATCGGCAGCTCGGCCTCCCCCGTGAGCGCGACCACGGCCGTGCGACCGTCGGGGGTTCCGGTGGCGGGGCCCAGCCGCCAGGCGACGACGCCGGGTGGCCGCTCCACCGCCCCCACGTAGGCCGCGGCGCGCTCGCGCACCGAGGCGGCGCTGAGCGGCACCGACTCGCCGACACCCTGCTGGTAGGCCGAGGAGTCGAGGGCGTCGGCGGCGTCGAGGGCCGCGGCATCGGCGACGTCGAGCAGCCGCATCCGGGCCAGGTGGGCGGAGGTGACCGCGACCGTCCCGGCGACGAGCACCATGGCGACGACGGCCAGCCCGAGCAGGTAGAGGCTGATCGAGCCGCCCTCGTCGTGCCGTCCGGTCACCGTGGACCCCGGAAGCGGTCCACGGTCGAGACGTGGGTGGCGGTGACCGGCACCGAGAGCGGGACCGACCCCCGCACGAACGCCGGGACGAGGGGAAGCGGCACGTCGACCGCCGCCGTCGTGCGGACCCGCGCGTCCGGGCCGAGGCAGGGAGTGGACCAACAGGTGACCGTGAGCCGCCCGGACTCGGCGAAGTCGTGGTCCTCGAAGCTGATCCGCGCGGCGGCCTGCGCCCGCACCGCGGCGTCCTCGGCGACCGGCGCGGTGACGAAGGCGCGCCCCGCCTCACGAGCTGCCTGGCTCACCGCGAAGGCGCCGGCCTGCACGCGGGCGAGCATGAGCACGAGGTAGACGAGCGGGACGAGGAGGAGCACACCGAGGGCGACGAACTCCACGACGGCACTGCCCCGCTCCCGCCTCATCCCCTGCCCCTCACTGCCGCTCCGCGAACGCGCGGCCGGTGACGTCGACGGCGCCGTCCGGACCGAGCAGCCCCACGACGGGCAGCGGCGCCACCACCCTGACCTCGACCACCCGCACGCCCCCCTCGACCCCCTCGCGCGCGGTGACCCTGCGGGCGTAGGACGGTGACAGCGAGGTGCTGATCAGCGCCTGGGTCCTGGCAGCGCCCTGGCCGGGCGTCGAGTCGGCCCTCGCCCCGTAGCGCGCACCTTCCGAGGCGCACGAGATGAGGACGTTCCGAGTGAAGAGCGCCAGTCCCAGCTGCACCACCGCGAGGAACAGCACCAGGACGAGCACCGAGACGAGGACGAAGTCGGCCACCGCCGCCCCACGGTCCTCGCCCCGCCGTCCCACTTCCGACCTCAGCCGCCGACCGAGGCCAGCGCGTTCTGGAAGAGGGCGACGAGCTGGTCCTCGGCGACGAGCCACAGGGCCGACACCAGCGCCGCGGTCATCAGCGTGATGAGGACCCAGCCGGGGACGTCGCCCCGTTCGCGCCGCCGGGTGGTGCCCGGACCACGCCGCGGTCGGCGGATCTGGCCGTTCGTACGTCTCATGGTCGTCCTTCCTTCGGAGGTCAGAGGGAGAGCCGGAAGAAGCTGAAGCCGGGGAACACGGCGAACAGGACGGTGACCGGGAGGATGAGGAAGACGACGGGGACCATCATCGCGATCTCCTTGCGCCCTCCTGCCTCCATCAGCGCGCGGCGCCCCTCCTCACGCACGTCCTGCGCCTGCGCCCGCAGCACCTCCGCGAGCGGCGTGCCGCGCTGGACAGCCACCACGACCCCGTCGACGAAGCGGCGCAGGCTCGGCAGCCCGGTGCGGTCGGCGAGTCCCTGGAGAGCGGTCGGGAGGTTCGCGCCGGCACGGGCGTCGGACAGGCAGCGGCGGAGCTCGTCGGCGAGCTCGCCGTGCGAGAGCCGGCACACCCGGTCCAGGGCGCCGACCGCCCCCTCGCCTGCGCCCACGGCGAGCGCCAGCAGCTCGGCGACCGTAGGGAACTCCGCGAGCATCCGGCGTTCGCGGCGTGTGGCCCGCGCGGAGAGGGCGTAGTCGCGACCGGTGACACCGAGCCCCAGCCCGATGACGGTGAGCAGCACGGCGGGACCCGCCGATGAGCCGCGGGCGAGCACCACCGCGACGCCGAAGACGGCGCCCGCGACGGCGCCCGCGACTCCCCACAGGACCTGCTCGGCGCGGAACCGGTCGACGTCGGGCGCACCGCCGGCCCGCAGCAACCGACTGCGTACCGAGGCCCGACCGCCCATGACGCGCTCCAGGCCCTGCCCGAGGTCGTGGAGGATGGGCCGCGCGAGGATGCCGACCACTCCGGCGCTCCCCCGCTCGTCGCGGAGCAGCCTCGACGGGACCGGAGTGTCACGCAGGTACGGCAGCACCCGCTCGGCGAGCCCGTGCCGACGGTTGCGGGGCAGTCTCACCCAGACGAGCACGACCCCCAGCCCGAGCAGGAACCCGAGCACCGCCCCCCGGCCCGCGAGGTCGCTCATCTCAGCACCCGCTGGTCCTCGGGCAGCCGGCCGAGCCGCATCATCGACCAGTACGCCACCACGGTGACCACGGCGCCGACGGCCAGCACCGCCGCGCCCAAGGGTGACGCGTACGCGGCGACCGACTCCGGGTTCGTCGAGAGCATCGCCAGGACGATCCACGGGGCCGCCGCCGCGAGCCGGGCGGCGTTGACCGTCCACGACTGCCGGGCCTCGAGCTCGGCGCGGGTCCGGGCGTCTTCACGCAGGAAGCCCGACAGGGTGCGGAGCAGCCGGCCGAGGTCGGTGCCACCGACGTCGCGGGCGATCCGCAGGCTCTCGACGAGCCGGTCGCCGACGGGGTCGCTGAGCCGGTCCTTCAGCTGGTCGAGGCAGTCGGCGAAGCGACCGGTGAGCCGGTAGTCGTCGGCGAACCGGCGGAACGGCGGACGCAGCTCCTCGGGTCCGCGGTCGCCGAGCTGGGCCAGGGCCTCGGGCAGCGCGAGCCCGGCCCGCACCGCCGAGGTGATGTTGTCGACCGCGTCGGGCCAGAGGTCGCGCAGGCGTGCCCGGCGCTGCCGGGCCCTTCGCCTGACCAGCGCCACCGGGGCGGCGGTCGCCATGACGGCGAAGCAGGCGGCGATCGGGAGGACCCCGACGGTGAGCTGGACCAGCGCGAGCACGAGCAGCCCGGCGACGATGCACGAGACGAGGAGGGACCGGAGGGTGAGGCCCGAGAACCCTGCCTGGACGATCTCGTCCGACAACCGGCTCAGCGGACCGGCGCGGCGGACCGGCGCCGGCGCGCCGGGCGAGGGGACCCAGCAGCTCCACCACACGAGGAAGAGGCCGACTCCCGCGCCGAGGCCCACCACCAGCCCGGTCACGTCGCGCCCCGCGCCAGGAGTGCGGCCACGTCGTGGCCGGCGCGCTCGAACCGCTCGACGTGGGGAGGGAAGCCGTCCGCGCGCCGGAGCTCGCCGTCGCGCCGGACGAAGATGTCGGCGGTCTCGACGACCTCCTCCTCCACGCGCCCGGGAACCGCCACCACCTCGCGGACGACCCTGCGCCCGTCTCGCTCGAGGGCGAGGTGGACGACGAGGTCGATCGAGGCCGCGACCGTGGGGACGACGAAGCGGGCGGCCACGTTCTCCCCGGCGAGAAGCGGGAGGGTGCACATCTTCGTGACGGCCTCGCGTGCGCTGTTGGCGTGGACCGTGCACATCCCCGGCAGACCCGAGTTCAGCGCGATGAGCAGGTCGAGGCTCTCCGCCTGTCGCACCTCCCCGACGATGATGCGCGACGGACGCATCCGCAGCGCCTCCTTGACGAGACGGCGCAGCGGCACCTCGCCGGTACCCTCGAGCGACGCCTGCCGGCACTGCATCGCCGCGACGTCCCGGTGCGGGATGCGCAGCTCGAAGACCTCCTCGCACGTGACGACGCGTTCACGGGCCGGGACCGCCGCGGCGAGGCAGTTCAGCATCGTCGTCTTTCCCGCCTGCGTGCCGCCGGCGACCAGGACGTTAAGCCCGGCGGCGACCGCGGCCTCGAGGAACCGCGCTGCCTGCGTCGTGATCGTGCCGAGTCGGACCAGGTCGTCCATCGAGTCGGCCTTGACGACGAACTTGCGGATGTTGACGAACCAGTGCTCACGGGTGATGTCCGGGATGACGACGTGGAGCCGGCTGCCGTCGGGCAGGACGGCGTCGACGAACGGCGACGACAGGTCGACCCGCCGGCCGGACGACTTCAGCATCCGCTCCACCAGGTCGCGGACCTGCTCGTGGGTGAGGAGCGTGGTCGTCAGCTCGGCCACACCCTGACGGGCGACGAAGACTCGAGCGGGCTCGTTGACCCAGATCTCCTCGACCGCCGGGTCGTCGAAGTACTGCTGAAGCGGCCCGTAGCCCACGACGCTGTCCCAGACCGCCTTGGAGGTCGCGGCGAGGTCGGCGAGCACCGGCATCCCGCCGTGCATGGACCGCTCGTCGTAGTCGGTGACGGCGTCGTGGACCAGCCGGCGCACCGCGGGCTCGTCCCGCAGCGGGTCCAGGCCAGAGCGCCGGATGAGCTCGCGCACCTCACCCTCCAGCGTGCGGACCGCGTCCACCGACCACCCCTCTCGCCACCGACCGCCCTCCCGGCCGATGGCCCCATCCGACCCCATGTCGGGCCGGCTCGCACCTCGAGAAGGACCCATCTGTGGACAACGCCCGCTTGGTCAGGCGGCGGTGCATCGAGTTGCCCACCGGCTCGAGGCGGTGGCGTGCAGCCGAGGCGCCGGTCAGGCGGCGGAGTGCCGCAGATGTGGTCGGAGCCTGATGGCCGCCAGGGGTTGGCTACGGCCGGTCCGAAACCTTGCTGACGAGGTAGACCACCGCGCCTACTGCCGTCGATGACCGCGACAACCGCAGCGGCGCTGAGCCCCACCCACACGATGCCGTACGTCCCCAGGTCTTCCTCGGCCCCGCCTGCGCCACGGTTCGACCGTCTCTGCGGGTCCGTCACGGCGCGATCCGAGGACCGCGCGATCCTTGGCGCCCGTCTGGCGGCGAAGTGGGGCAGGTCCATGGATGCGACCATGGGCGGGTGCGCGTCCACGAGCACCAGTCGGAGCGGGTGCGGCTGGACCGGCCCGTCTCGGCCGACGTCCCGGGGGTGTTCGCGATCTTGGGTGATCCGCGAACCGTCGAGCACAACCCCTCTGACCTGCTGGCCGACGAGGCAGAGGCCGCTGAGCTCGTGGCCAGGTGGATCCGCCACTGGGACGAACACGGCTTCGGCTACTGGTGCGCCCGCGTCCCTGACGAGGACCGCATCATCGGCTATGTCGGGGTGAAGCGAATGACAGTGCGGGACCAGCCGGTGCTGAACCTCGTCTGTCGTTTGGTGCCCGACGCATGGGGACGTGGGCTCGCCACGGAGGCGGTGGCGGGCGTCGTGTCCAGGGTCACGGCGGAGATGCCGACCGAGGTGCTCCTGGCGCGCGTGCGCCCCGAGAACGTGGCGAGTCGGAACGTCGCATTGAAGGCGGGTCTGCACCGCGACACCGCGTTGGACGACCACGGCGAAGATGGCCTTGATTGGGCCTACACCAACCGAGACCTGCCGTGACGGAATCCGCTGTCTGACGTAGCTGGATGCCCACTCCGACGCTCGCCAAAGGGGCCCCAGGCACCCAGCCGCGGCTGCTTGGGTCGGTCGACTCGCGGCGGTGTGGGCTACATCGACGATCGCCCGGACCGCCCTAGCGTGTCGCGATGATGTTCAGTCGAGTCGTTCGCGACCGGGTTGCCCACGGCGAGGCCACGGTCTCGATCAGGCTGTGGAGCAGGCCGCAGGTCAAGGTGGTGGCCCCTACCGCAGTGCCGGCGTTGTCATCGAGATCGACTCCCTCGAGCTTCTGCTCTTCGAAGGCCGTGACCGACGACGATGTGGTGGCATCAGGCGAGACTGATCCTGAGGCTCTTCGGCACCGGACGGCCCATTCCGGGCCAATCGGCGACGACACCCTCGTCTTTGGCATCCTGCTCCACGTCGTGTGGCGACTGGCGGCGGAGGCGCTCAAACGTCTTGGCCACCGTGGGAGCCGGAATGGTCTGTGCGGCGCCGATGAGTCACGGGCAGTTGCATGGTCGATCCCCTCGAGGGGCCAGCGAGACGATGGTGGCCGACCCAGCACGAGAGGGACCAAGGATGCCGAGACCATTTCGATTCGGGGTCGTCGCGCCCCTCAGAACCGACGTGCAGAGCTGGCTGGACCAGATACGCCGCATCGCAGACAGCGGCTACGCCACCCTGTTGATGCCGGACTTCCCGCAGCTGCAGCCGGCGCCCGCACCCGCGCTGGCCACCGCCGCGGCAGTGAGCGACCTGCGCGTCGGCACGTGGGTGTATGCCTCGCCGCTGCGGCCGGCTTGGCTGACGGCGTGGGAGGCGCACTCCCTGTCACAGCTCACCGATGGCCGCTTCGAGCTGGGCATCGGGTTCGGCCGACCGGGGATCGAGGACGAGCTGCGAGAGAAGGGGCAGCCCGTCCCCTCTCCGAGCCAGCGGCTTGCCGACGTCCGCGAGAGCGTTCAGGATCCTGCGCGACCTCGACGGCCCGGTGCGTCACACGCCTGTGGCGATGGCCGTCCGTGGCCGGCGGGCCGTGGCGCTCGCGGCCGAGGTCGCGGACACGGTGACCTTCGCGCAGCTGCCGAGTGAGTCCCGTGGCGAGGTCGCCCGGCTGGCCCGCGAGATCCGCACTGCCCGCGATGTGGAGCTGGCGCTCCACGTGTCGGTCATCGGCGACCGTGTCGCCGCGTTCATGGCGCCTTCTGACACCGACGCCGCCGCAGCGCACGAGGCGGAGTCGCTCGCTGCGCTCCCGGCCGACCGGGCAGCCGCCGTCGAGGAGATCCAGCGGCGGCGGGAGGAGATCGGCTTCTCCTACGTCGTCATCGGTGCCGACGTCGCCGACGAGTTCGGCTCGGTCGTCGGGGAACTCGCGGGGACATAGCGCACGACCCGCGACATAACCCGTCGCTCGAGCATTCCTCCCGCGCGCCGTCGCTCCTTTCGCGGGACGTGGCCACCTCGCGGCGGATAGACGCACTCTGCGACTCGAGAGCAGCGGGGTTCGGTCACGACGAGCGCCGGAGCGTGGGCCCCGGTGAGCGGCTGCGCTCAGTCCGAGCAGTCGACTGCGACAGCCAGTGCGGTGCAGACCTGTCGCATCCGGTCCTCGGCCAGCCGGCCAAGGCGTTCGACGAGGACCGCGATCGAGACTGACTCCACCGAGTCCAGGTTGACCGCCGAGCGAAGCGGCACGGGGTCCTCGCCGGGTTCCAGGAGGACCTCGCTCGGCAGGTGCCGGATGGTGGTCGTGCACGGGGCGATCACTGCTCGACGATGCCGCGGGATCACTTGGCGTCCACTTCGGCTGCGCGATGCCGGGCAAGCAGCGCCGCGAGGGCTTCGTCGACGAGCGCGGAGTCCGGCTTGCCGGACACCTGCCGGGCGCTCTCCAGAAGGTCCGCGTCCACCGTGGTACTCAACCGTGTGCGGCTCATGCCACAGTCATGCCATCACCTGACCGGCGGAGCGGACACGCGCGCACGCGGCGGTGTGGGGCACCTGGGTGGCGGCCTACCCTCAGGGGTCATGGCGCGATATGCGATCGACGCACCGACCCTTGTGCACCTCGTCGACGAGGCCCTGCCCATCCACCCCAGCCACCAGCTGGTGGCACCGAACTCGATCCGAACGGAGGCGCTCGAACTTCTGCTGCAGGACGTCCGAGGCGACAAACGCAGCGACCACCAAGCGCTGGCATCCCACGAGAAGATGACCCGGCTGAAGATGCGCCTCCTGGGCGACAGGGTCTCGCGTCGCACCGCCTGGCAGATCGCACGCGAGCGCGATTGGGCATCCCTTCGGGACGCGGAGTATCTCGCCGTCGCCATGCTGCAGGCCGACGCCTTGGCCACGGTCGACCCGGAAATGGGCGGCAAGGCGAAGGACCTCGTCCGGGTCGTGTCGGTTGGCCAGCTCGAGACCGCTGGATAGCGACAGGACGGGCGCACGCACCCACGTCGGCAGAGTGCGGTATGCAGCAGGTCGCAGTGAAGCCGGATCCTCCGGAACTGCCGATGCGCGAGCGTTTGCGGGCAGATGCCTGCCGTTCGCGGCTGATGGCGCGCATGAGCGCCAACGGAACGCAGGGAGCTGTGCGACGACGAACATCCGATCCGGTCTAGGTTGCCAGTATGTCCGACGTCACGACCAAGGCGCTCACACCGGAGACCTTCGACGACTTCGCCGCCCTCGTGGAGCGCAACAAGGGCATGTTCGCCAGCTGCTGGTGCACCTGGTTCCACCCCGATGACCGCGAGCCGGACAGCACCGCCGAGGACAACCGGGCATTCAAGAAGCGCCTGGTGGACGAGGGGATCGCGCACGCGGCGCTGGTCTATGACGGCGACCTCGCCATCGCCTGGGCTGAGTACGGCACGCCCGATGAGCTGCCCGGCATCCACCACCGCAAGGAGTACCTCGCCACCGCCGAGCGACTGCCCGACTACCGGATCACCTGCATCCAGGTCGAGAAGGTCCACCGCGGCAAGGGACTGGCGTCGGTCGCCCTGCGCGGAGCCGTGGACCTGATCGCGCGGGCGGGCGGCGGCGTGGTCGAGGGCTACCCGCACGACACCGGCGGGGTGCGGAAGAGGAACTCGTCGTTCCTCTACAACGGCACCCGCACGATGTACGAGCGCGAGGGCTTCACCTACGACCGGCCCAAGGGCTTGGGCAACTGCGTGATGGTGTGCGAGGTGGCCCCGCGCGCTTGAATGACTGAGGCGCTCTGCGAACCGCCACTGACCTGAGGTGCTGGCACCGTGCTTCACTCAGAGTGAGCACCCGCCGCGAGCAAGCGAGGACGAAATGGCCACGTTGGCGCAGCGATTGTGGAAGGCCGGCAACAGAGCGGCCGTGTGGATGTACAGGCGCACCGGCGGCAGGGTCGGTGGCAGGGCCAAGGGCGGCAGCCTGGTGCTCCTGCTCACCGTGGCCGGGCGAACGTCGGGGCAACTGCACACCGTTCCTGTGGCGTATGTCGAGCGCGACGGCGCCTACTACCTCGCCGCCACCGCAGGGGGCCAGCCGAAGGAGCCGCAGTGGATCCAGAACCTGCGGGCCGCCTCGACCGCGACCATCGAGGTGGGTCGCGACAGGAGGACGGTGGCCGTCGAGGTGTTGCGTGGAGCTGAATCGGATGCCGCCTGGGAGCACATCATCGTCAAGACGTACCCCTCCTTCGGCCCCTACGAGGCGAAAGCGGGTCGGAAGATCGCCGTGGCGCGGCTGACTCCCACCTGAGAGCTCCGCATGTCAACGCGTGAGGGGATCTCCGCACCCTTACGCGGCTCGATGGACAAGGGGCGTGACACTTCCACCGTGTGACTCAGGTTCCGTGCGAGATGGCCGCTGGATCGGATGCTGCCCGCCAACCGCGGGCGAGGCAGGTTATGACGACCGAGGTTGGGTGGGTGGTGTCAAGTTGTCAACGTGGCTTCGGACACTCGAATGGTGGCATTGGGTTTCGGCAAGTTCGCGCGTGCGGATCGCATCTTCGCCCTCGAGCGGATCACCGGCGACGAACGCGGTGATGGCCGTCGCACTCGGGTCTGGATTGATGGGGTCGTCGATCCCTTGATCGCCTCCAGGACGGAGGGGACCATTCTTCGTGACATGGGGCAGGAGGCCGCCATCGCCGGGCCTGAGTTCGACGAGGCGTCGGACTTGGCCGCGCGGTTGGCAGCGGCAGCCGATGCGGGTCGGGTGGACCTGGGTGACCTTGGTCGTCGAGCGCGACGGCTGCTGGCCTCGACCACCGACCCTGCTACTTCCTAGTCCCGCAGGACCTCAGCGTCGTCCTCGTCCGAAGCCCGAGGAAGCGTCCGGCGAGGCCAGTGAAGAAGCCCGCCTCGCGGCGAAGAGACTGTGAGGATCGCTGTGACGCACCGTCGGGTTGTTCGGCGCGTCTGGTCCGATGTTGGGGGTGAGCGCCCCGTTGCGCGACCGGCACGGGTGGCTGCTGACCGCCCGTAGCGAGCGTCGCGCGTTCGCGTGGGGCCTAGGCTGGGATCGTGCTAGCCGGTAGGTCCGTGACACTGCGTCCGGTCCGTGAGGGGGATCTGGACGTTCTCTACGACGCGCACACGAACATCCGCAGCCGAGGGGCGTACTTTCCACTCGGGGTCATGTCGCAGACGGCCTTCCGGCGCGCGTTTGCTGAGCACGGCTTCTGGCAGGAGACCGAGGGGATGCTCGTCATCGAGTCCTCTGCTAGCGAGATCGTCGGTCACATCGAGTTCTTCCGTCCGGTCTCGTACTGGGATGCGTTCGAGCTCTCCTACCAGCTCTACGACGACCAGTACGCGGGCCGAGGTTTCGTGACCGAGGCTCTCCAGCTGCTGGTCGACTACCTCTTCGGCGCCAAGAAGGAGCACCGAATCCACTTGGTCATCGTCGGCGAGAACCTCGCCTCCCGCCGCATCGCAGACAAGTGCGGCTTCACTCTCGAAGGTACAGTGCGCGGCGCGTTCTTCAACGACGGTCGCAACCAGGACGTCTTGCTCTACTCGCTGCTTCGGACCGATCCGCGGCCCTGGCACGGCGGTGTCGTCAGTCACTGACCCACCGACCCGCGGACGGAACCATCGCGGACGACACGTCGCCCGGGCGATGTCGGCGGCGCCCCGGCAGGCGGCGGACAGACCCCGTCCCGTTTGTGCAGCTCAATGGAGTTCTGAGACCTCGAACAGATGACCGTCGGGATCGCGAAAGAACGCGCGCGCGCCCGCGCGGGTGGGCGCTCATCCCGCGATCCGGGCGGTCGACAGGCGGCGCGAGGACGCACGTCGACCCGCGGAGGAAACGCGACGTCACAGTGACGGCGCGGAAGTTCGAGGAGGACGCAGCAATTGCCGCGACCCGACCGGGCATCCGCGACATCACGGTGATGACGCGGATACTCCGGGCGCGTAGCTTCGAGCGCGAAGATTGACGCGTAGAGCGGCCGCGGTGGATGAGCCCGTCGGAGGCAATGCCCCGCCGCCCGGCGAGCACCGGCTCGCGCTCACCGCCGGGGGCCGGACCCCGCGACGGCGACGTTCCGCGTCGTCGCCCGCAGAACGACGTCGACCGGCGCGACCCGGGCACCCCGCGGTCGGCCGACTGAGGCGTCCCGGCACCGGCGTCCCCCTCCGGTTGTCGAGTTCCCCGGTCGGTGGGACCGTGGTGGGCACGCACTACCGCGGGGGCCGACCGGCGCGGAGGCGACACCGGTCCCCGGGTCGTGGACGCGCTCGGACGAGGAGGGGCCATGGCACATGGCGAGGGACAGGGCAGCCGGCACAGCGGAGGAACGAGCACGAGGGGTCGGCCACGCCATCGCATGCTGCTCATCGCGGGCGCGGCGGTGGCCGGTCTGCTCGTCGCCGCCGGACCCGCGGCCGCCGGACCGGTCCCGGCCGGGCCGGCGACGACCGGTCCGGTGGCCACTGCTCCGGGCGGCCCCTGGTGGGAGGTGGAGCCGGAGGCCGAGAGGCCCTCGCCCTTCTACGACTCCATCCTCTACTCGGAGATCGGGCCCCGGCTGCGGGAGATCGAGACCTCGAGCAACCGGGTGCGCGTCGAGGTCGCCGGACAGTCCGCCGGCGGCCGCGACCTCTACCTCGCGGTGGTCTCCGCCCCCGAGGCGATGGGACGCCTGGGCAGGTACAAGGCGATCAGCTCGGCGATGGTCCGCGACCCGGAGAAGGCCCAGCGGATGATCGCCGAGCTCGGCGACTACAAGGTGCCGGTGTTCGTCAACGCCAGCATCCACGGCAACGAGTACCCGGGCACGGACGCGGCGCTGCGCCTCATCGAGACGCTCGCGTACGGCGACTCGCCCGAGGTGCAGGCGGTGCTCGACAACATCATCCTCGTCGTCAACGTCGTGCAGAACCCGGACGGGCGGGTGCTCGGCACCCGGCAGAACGCCGCCGGCTTCGACATCAACCGCGACATGCTCTCGCAGACCCAGCCGGAGTCGCGCGCGACCGTCGAGATCCTCACCGAGTGGAACCCGCTGGTCACCCTCGACCTCCACGGCTTCGTCAACCCGATGCTCATCGAGCCGACGACCCCGCCGCACAACAGCAACTACGAGTACGACCTGTACCTGAAGTGGGCGCTCGCCGAGGCCTACGCGATGGAGGACTCGCTGCAGGAGCGGCTCGGCCTCCCCGCCCTCATCCCCTACCGCGACCTGGCCGACGGCTGGGACGACTGGGGCGGCCAGTACGTGCCGATGTACTCGATGTACCACGGGTCCTACGGCCACACGCTGGAGACGTCGAGCCGCGCCGAGCTGGGCGTCGACGCGCACGAGGCCGCCGTCTGGGGCGCACTCGGCTTCGTCGCGGAGAACAAGGAGGCGATGCTGCACGACCAGGTCGAGATCTTCCGCCGGGGGGTGCTCGAGCTGCCGCAGCTGCCGATCCCCGACGAGCTGCTCGACGAGACCCAGTACAACCAGTACAACGAGCTCGTCGTGCAGGACTTCCCGACCGCGCACGTCATCCCCGTCGACGAGCCGCTCCAGCGCAGCCCGCTGCAGGCGCAGCGCCTGGTCGACTTCCTGCTGTTCAACGACGTCGAGGTCCAGGCCGCGTCGCAGTCCTTCACGGTGGACGGGACCACCTACCCGGCGGGCACCTACGTCGTGTGGATGGACCAGGCCAAGCGCAGCCTGGCCAACACCTTCCTCGAGGACGGCAAGAACCTCTCCGACGTCACCGGCATCACCTTCTACTCGCCGCCGGCGGTGTGGAGCCACCCGCTGCTGTGGGGCGCCACCCGGACGGTCGTCGAGGACGAGCTCGACGTCGCCACCCACCCGGTGACGACCGCGACGCAGGTCCGGGGGGAGGTCACCGGCAACCGCGCCACCGCCTACGTGTTCGAGCCGACGAGCCTGCAGGCCTTCCGCGCCGCCAACGCGCTGGTCGACGACGGGGTGGCGGTGCGCCGGGCACCGGAGGCCTTCAGCGCCGGTGGGCGCACCTTCGAGCCCGGCAGCTTCGTCGTCCCCGCCGACCGGGCCCTGGCGAACCGCCTGGCCACGGCCGACGGCCTCGACGTGTACGCCGTGGAGTCGGTGCCCGACTCGGTCGTCGTGCGGCCGCAGCGGATCGCCGTGTTCGCCGACGAGGGCACCCGCTACGCCCTGGACCGGCTCGGCTTCGACTACGACACCGTGGGCACCGCGGACGTCAACGCCGGCGCGGTCGAGGACTACGACGTGTTCGTCAACTACAGCCGCTCCTGGGGCGGCCTGCAGCAGGCGGGCAGGGACTCACTGGCGGCGTTCTTCGCCGCCGGGGGCGACTACGTGGGGCTGCGGAGCACCGGCATCGCCCTCGCCCTCGACGCGGGCATCCTCGACGCCCAGTTCGAGAACGCCGACGGCAACGCCATCGTCACCCTCGACTACACCGATGACGGCGTCGCCGGCGGGTACGAGGACGAGGACACCGGGTTCGTCTACACGCCGGCCTGGTTCACCGACCTCGGGCCCGACGTCGACGTGGCGGCTTCCGTGGGAGCCGGCGACTTCCTCGTCTCCGGGTACTGGCCCGGGTGGGAGGCCAGTGGTGCCGCCGGCCGGCCGATCGTGGTCAGCGGGGACTCCGGTGACACCGACGTCACCCTGATCGGGCTCGACGCCACCTTCCGCGGACACCCCGAGAACGCCTTCCGGCTGCTGGGCAACGGCATCCTCGAGGGCCTCGACTGACCGCCCCCGCGGGCCGACGGCACGGCGCCGCCGGCCCGCGGCCGGTCAGTCCCCCTCGACCAGGGTGGCGAAGAGGTCGACGTACTGGGTGAGGTGACGGTCGCCGAGGAACTGCGTGCGGACCCGTTCCCGCGCTCCCCGACCGAGGCGCTCGGCCCGGTCGGGGTCGCGGAGCAGCCCGGCAAGCTGCTCGGCGTACGCGTCGAGGTCGTAGGGGTCCTCGAGCAGCACACCGCTCTCGCCGTCGACGATCTGGTCCTGGATGCCGCCGACCTTCGAGGCCAGGACCGGCCGGGCCTTCCACATCGGCTCGGTCACGGTCAGGCCGAACCCCTCGACCAGGCTCTTCTGGACCACCACGGTGGCGTGGCGCTGCACCGCGTTCACCAGGTGGGCGTTCTCGTCGACGTCGTCCATCGGCAGGCTGCACAGGTGCGTCCGTCGCTGCACCGGGGCGGGCAGTGCGCTCCAGACGGCGAGGCACTCCTCGAGCACCTCGCGCCCCTCCGGGTCGTCGCTGACGCCGGAGACATCGGGTCCCACGAGCATGAGGTGGACGTCCTCCGGGAACCTCGCCACGTTGTCCGAGAAGCCGGTGAGCACACCGGCCATGTCCTTGAGCCGGTCCCAGCGACTCACCTGGACCACGAGCCGGGCGTCGTCCGGCACCGGCCCCCCGACCACGAGGTCGGTGTGCCGGCGGACGCTGCCCGGCGACCCGTCCCGGCGCACGAACGCCAGGCTGCCGTGGTCGTGCGCGGAGGCGACGACCCCGGCGAGGCGCAGGGCGGTCGCGACGTCGGCGGGGGCCATCTCGTGGTTCTTGGCGCTGAACGGGTCCAGCGACGGGGGGATGACCACGAGCCGCGTGGGGTCCGCCCACGCGGGGGCGAAGGCGCTGCGGGAGAAGACCAGGGCCTCGGCCTGCTCGACGTAGGGCCGAAGGAACGTCCAGCCGGCGTCGGTCTGCTCGTCGGCGTGGTCGCTCCCGATGTGGCAGCGCCAGATGACGTGGGCACCGGACTCCCGCAGCCCCGACGCCAGCCCCGCGGTCTGCGGGTCGTGGAGGAGGACGACGTCTCCCGGTCGGACCCGCTCCCGCAGCTGCTCCAGGTTGTCGGCGAGGACGGCCTCGTAGCCGGGCCGCTCCGCCTCGCCGACGTCACCGCCGTCGCCCCGGGAGCCGTGCAGGTGGTTGTGGAGCCGCTTGGTGAACCGGAAGAACTCCGGTGTGCCGTCCAGGACCAGCCAGCGGGTGTCGACGCCCGCCCCCCGGCCGTAGGCGAGGAGCCCCTGGAGCATCTCCGCGACGCCGCCCCCGGCCGCGGTGGCGTTGACGTTCCAGACCCGGCGCCCGCCGAGCAGGGACCGGGCCCGCACCGCGTACTCGCGCAGCCTCTCCGCCCGGTCCGGGTCGAGGAAGGGCGTGAGCTCGTCGAGCGGCGTCGGGGCGATGGTCACGTCGCGCATGCACTGATGCTCACAGATCCGCGGTCGTCCGTGGCGCACATCGGGATCTTCCGACGCGGTCTGTGCACCCTCGCCCACGGCGAGACGCCCCGCCGGCGCGGACCGGTCAGGCCCGGAGCCCGCCCCCGACCCCCACGTCGGCGACGGCGTCGAGCACCGCGAGGGCCGCGGCCGGGACGGCCGAGGCCACGACCGGGGTCAACGGCGCACCGTGCTCGACCCCCGCGGCCTCCACCCCCACGACGACCACGTCGGCGGGCAGCCGCCCGAGTGCCCGGGCGAGCTCGACCGCCGCACCCACCCCGAAGGCGTGGGTGCCGCCGCGCCCGGTGCGCGCCCACTCCTCCGCCGCGATGGGGGGCCGGCGGGCGCCGGTGCGCAGCACGTGGACCGTGCCGGGCGGCACTCCCCCACCCGAGGTCACCGCGTCGACGAGCACGACCCGCTCCCACCCGGACCACAGCATCACGAGGTCGGTGGGGTCCTCCTGCTCACGCACCTCGACGCCGGGACGGGCGACCCGCGCCACCTCGTGCGCCACGACGAGGCCGACGGCGTCGTCCCCCCGGTCGGGGTGGCCCACCCCGACGACGAGCACGGGGGCACCGGTCATCCGCGGTCCACGGTGAGGTCGAGGAAGTGGGTGGCGCAGGAGATGCACGGGTCGTAGTTGCGGATGGCCTGCTCGCACCGGTGGGTCAGCGCCTCGTCGTCGAGGTCGTGCCAGGCCTGGACCAGGGCGCGCAGGTCGGCCTCCACGCTGGGCTGGTTCTGCGAGGTGGGCGGCACGATCTGGGCGTCCCGGACGATGCCGCCGTCGTCGATGACGTAGCGGTGGAAGAGCGTGCCGCGCGGCGCCTCGCTGGCACCGAACCCCTCCCCCGCCCGGGCGGGGACCGCCACGCTGGGCGCTGCGCCGTCCACCCATCCGTCGATGATCCGCAGCGACTCGGTGAAGGCCTCGACCAGCTCCACGGAGCGCACGACGATCGAGCGGAACGGGTTGCGGCACACGTCACCGAGCCCCGCCGCGGTCGCGGCGCCGCGGGCCACGTCGCCGAGCCGGTCGGCGTTGAGCGAGTACCGCGCGAGCGGCCCCACGGCGTACGGGACCGGCGAGCCGTCGAGCCGCGCGTGCAGGGCGTTCGAGTGCGGGACGTGGAACTCCTCGATGTGCTCGGTGAACTCGCGCACGTCGAACTCGGTGCCGGAGGAGGTGACGACGCGGCCGGCCTCGATGGGGTAGCCCTGCTCGGGCCGCAACGACAGGTACTCGTAGGGCTGCTCGAGGTCGGGGAAGTGGAAGCCGGCGACGAGGGAGACGGTGGCGAGCGCGTCCTCGAGGCCCTGCTCGAGCCGGGGCCTGAGCGCGAGCAGCTCCTCGCGCGACGGCATCCGGTAGAACCCCCCGAGCCGCACGTTGACCGGGTGCACGGACCGGCCGCCGACGACGTCCATGAGGTCGTTGCCGGCCTTCTTCATCCGCAGGCCGCGCTCGACGAGGTCCTTGTGGTCGGCGGCCATCTCGATGGCGCCGTCGTAGCCGAGGAAGTCCGGCGCGTGCAGCAGGTAGACGTGCAGCGTGTGGCTCTCGATCCACTCCCCGCAGTAGAGCAGCCGTCGCATCGTGCGGATGGCGTCGGTCACCGAGACGCCGCAGGCGTCCTCGAGCGCCCAGCACGAGCTGGTCTGGTACGCGACCGGGCAGATGCCGCAGATGCGGGCGGTGATGTCCGGCGGCTCGGTGTAGGAGCGGCCGCGCAGGAACGCCTCGTAGAACCGCGGTGGCTCGTAGATGCGCAGCTCGACGTTGGTGACCTCGCCGTCGCGGTACTCGATGTGCATCCCGCCCTCGCCCTCGACCCTGGCCAGGGTGGGGACGTGGAGGACCTGGTCGCCCTCCGTGGTGCCGTGCGTCATCGACCCGCCTCCTCGTGGGTTCCGGCGTCCGCCGCCGCCTCGTGCCGCTCGCTCTCGCGGCGGAACGGCTCGGCGGCGGCGTTGAAGGTGCGGAACACGCGCATCACCTCGGGCGGGCTCATGCCGAGCTCGCCGAGCCGCACCGCGATGCCGGCCGTGTTCGGGGTGTCCTGGGGGCCGAAGCAGCCGTAGCAGCCGCGGTCGAACCGCGGGCACAGGGCACCGCATCCGGCCTGGGTGACCGGGCCGAGGCACGGGGTGCCGTGGGCGACGGTGACGCAGAGGTTGCCGCTGCGCTTGCACTCCACGCAGACGCTGTACGACGGGATGCGCGGGGTGCGCCCCTGCACCGCGGCGGCGAGCACCTCGAGCAGCTGCCGCTTGTCGATCGGGCAGCCGCGCAGCTCGAAGTCGACGCTGACGTGCGCCGAGATCGGGGTGGAGCGGGACAGGGTCGAGAGGTACTCGGGGTGGGCGTAGACGACCGAGCGGAACTCGGCGACGTCGGCGAAGTTGCGCAGCGCCTGGATGCCGCCGGCGGTGGCGCACGCGCCGATCGTGATGAGCGTGCGCGACATCTGCCGCACCTGCTGGATCCGCTCGAGGTCCTCCGGCGTCGTCACCGACCCCTCGACGAGGGAGACGTCGTAGGGACCGCCCACCACCCCACGGGTGGCCTCCGGGAAGTACGCCACCTGCACCGCCCCGGCGAGGGCGAGCAGCTCGTCCTCGCAGTTGAGCAGGGTCAGCTGGCAGCCGTCGCACGACGCGAACTTCCACACGGCGAGCGTCGGTGCGGCCCGGCGGCTCGACGGTGCGGGGAGGTCGGTCACGGTCATCGCCTACACCTCCGCCCTCGACATCAGCGGCTCGAGCACGTCGTAGCCGAGCACCGGCCCGTCGACGCAGACGAAGTGCTCCCGCAGCTGGCAGTGCCCGCAGAGCCCGACGCCGCACTTCATGTTCCGCTCCATCGACAGCCGCAGCCGCTCCCGGCGCACGCCCCGCTCGGCGAGTGCCGAGGCGGCGTAGCGCATCATCACCTCGGGCCCGCAGACCAGGGCGAGCGTGTTGGTCGCGTCGAAGCCGCCCCGCGCGACGAGCTGGGTGACGAGCCCGACCCGGCCGCGCCAGGCGTGCTGGCCGTTGTCGACCGTCACCTCGACGTCGATGCGGTGCTCGGCGCCCCAGCGGCGCAGGTCGTCGCCGAAGAGGATGTCCTCCGGCGTGCGGGCGCCGTAGAGCAGCAGCACCCGGCCGTAGGCGTCGCGCTCCCGGCAGACGTCGATGACCGCCGGCCGCAGCGGCGCCAGGCCGATGCCACCGGCGACGAACACGACGTCGCCGCCGCGCCCGGACCCGACCTCCCACCCGGTGCCGAACGGGCCGCGGATGCCGAGCTGCGTGCCGGGGGCGGAGCGCACCAGCGCGTGGGTCACCGACCCGACGTCGCGGATGGTGTGCTCGAGCCGCTCCGGGTGCGCCGGGTCGCCACTGATCGAGATCGGCGCCTCACCGACCCCGAACGCCTGCATCATCGTGAACTGGCCGGGCGCGAAGGGCAGCGGCTCGCCGTCGACCGCCTCGAGGACGAGGGTGAAGGTGTCGCGGGTGTCCTGCCGGTGCCGGCGGACGACGAACGGCCGCGGGACGAACGGGTCGACCCCGGCGTCGTCGCGTACCGGGGGGCCGGCCAGCGCGGTCATGCCGGCGTCCCGTAGAGGTCGAGCAGCCGCACCCGGGCCGACTGCACCCGGGCGGCCATCACCGTGACGACCCGCTGGAGCAGCGCGTAGCCCACGACCGGGTCGGCGGTCGCCTTCTCCCGCAGGCACACCGCGTCGAAGGCGATGGCGCTGGTCTGGTCGGTGGCGCGGGCGTCGAACATCCACCGGTGCGGCGGGACCAGCCAGGACCAGCCGATGACGTCGTCGTCGTGCACGGTGTCGACCACGACGGACGGCCCGGCCGCGCCGCGCACCTCGAGCGCCACCCGGCCGTGGCGGACGACGAAGAAGGTGTCGGCGGGGTCGCCCTCCCGGAAGAGGTGCTCACCCGGGCGGAAGTGCACGTTGTGGGCGCACCCGGCGACGAGCGCGGCGACCGACTCGTCGAGCCCCTCGAAGAAGGGGTGCTGGGGCAGGTACTGCGCGATGGTCCTCACGACGGCTCCTTCGCTCCTGCGGGGACAGCGGCCGCGGCGGGCTCGGGCAGGTTCGACCCGGGCAGCCCGCGGAGGGCGGCCGCCTCCTCGGTGATGTCGATGCCCACCGGGCACCAGGTGACGCAGCGGCCGCAGCCGACGCATCCGGAGGACCCGAACTGGTCCTGCCAGGCGGCGAGCTTGTGCGTCATCCACTGGCGGTAGCGGGAGGAGGCCGACTCGCGCACGGTGCCGCCGTGGATGTACGAGAACGCGGAGGTGAAGCAGGAGTCCCACACCCGGTGCCGCTCCACGCTGTCACCGGTGAGGTCCGAGACGTCCTCGACCGAGGTGCAGAAGCAGGTCGGACAGACCATCGTGCAGTTGGTGCACGACAGGCAGCGGGAGGCGACCTCGGCCCACCTCGGGCTGTCGACGCTCGCGTAGAGGAGCTCCTTGATGCCGCGGGTGTCCAGGCGTCGGCCCATCCGCTGCTCCGCGTCGTCGGTGACGGCACGGGCGGCGTCGAGGTCGGCCGTCCCGGCGGGGCGGGCGGGAACGTCGGCGAGCACCTCCGCCCCCCGGTCGCTGGCCACCTCGACCACGAACCGGTGCCCGCCGTCGAGCAGCTCGGTGAGCACGAGGTCGGCGCCGGCGGGATCGGGGGCGGGGCCGGTGCCCATCGACGCGCAGAAGCACGTCCCGCCGGGGTCGGAGCAGGCGACCGCGACGACGAACGCGTCCGCACGCCGATGGGCGTAGTGGGTGTCGGCGAAGTGCCGGCCGGCGAGCACCCGGTCGTGGATCCCGACGGCGGCGAGGTCGCACCCGCGGACCCCCACGAGGGCGTACGGCGCGTCGTCCGGCGTCGCACCGTCGTCCGGCTCGGACGGCCCGGACGGCTCGACCGCGAACCCACGCCGGTCGGGGGTGCGGGTGCCGCGCCAGAGCAGCTCGTCGGCGGGGAAGAACACCGGCTTGGCGGACTGGGCGCCCGCGGCGAAGCCGAAGAACGCGTCGTCGCCACGCGGGCGCAGCCGGTAGCCACCCGGCTCCTGCTCGTCGCCCCAGCCGCGGGGCAGGTCGTCGACGCCGCGGATGCGGGAGCTGACGACGGCGCCACCGCGCACCGTCGGCCCGATCACGGTGAACCCCCGGGCCAGTAGCGCCTCGATGAGCGCCTGCAGACCGGCGACGTCGATCATCCGGCTGTCGACCATCACGCCTCCCGGGCGGGGGGCGAAGGGTGGCTCGCCCCTCCCACCTCACGGTAGGGCACCCCCGGCGGGTCGCGGCTGTGACCTTGGACATGCCCGCCGGGTCGGGGCGGCCATCCGCTCCCTCCCAGCCTGCCGCCGGGTCCCCTGCGGCGGGCGGCCTGTGGACAAGTCCGGGGACCGTCTGCGCGGACGTGCCTACCCTCCCGGTCATGGAGATGGGGGTGACGCTCCACGTGCCGCGGCGCCGCCCGCGGCCGGTCGAGCTGGTCGTGCGCTGGCGGGGCCGGCACCACGCCGCCGACCTGCGGGCCGCCGTGGCCGGGCACCTGGGCCACCCCGTCGGAGGGCTCCTCGCGGCGGGCCGCCACGTCGCCGACGACGCCGTGCTGGGGCTGCCGCCACTGGTCGACGGCGCCTCCCTCGCCGTGGCGCCGCCCGGCCCCCCGGCGGACCCGCTGCCCGGGCCGGCCGCGCCGCTGGAGCTCGTCGTGGTCGGCGGGCCGGACGCCGGCCGGTCACGGCCGCTGCTGCCCCCCGGGTTCGACGTCGGCCGTCACCCCGCCGCGGGGATGCGCCTCGACGACACCGCGCTCAGCCGGCGGCACGCCCGGGTCGACGTGGGCCCCGACGGCGTGCGCGTCACCGACCTCGGCTCCACCAACGGCGTGCTCGTCGACGGCCGGGCGGTGGCCACCGCCGACCTGGACACCCGCTCGGCCCTCGTCATCGGCCGGACGACGATGCGCGTGCGCCGCGTGGGCGGGGCGGGGCTGCCGCTCGCGTTGCCCGGTGACGGGACGGTGAGGGTCACCCCCGGCCCGCCGCACCCGGGCCCGGCCGCCACCCGCCACGTGGAGGCCCCCGCACCGCCCGCCCTGCCGCCCCCTACCCGGGTCCCGTGGGTCGCCGCGCTCGTGCCGTTGCCGGTCGCGCTGGCGCTGGCGGTGTTCCTCGGGCCGCACCTGCTGGCGTTCGCTCTCCTCGGCCCGGTCATGGTCCTCGGCAGCGCGGTGGGTGACCGGGTGACGGCGCGGCGGCAACGCCGTCACGCCGTGGCCGAGCACGACCGCGCGGTCGCGGCCGCCCGCGGGGCGCTGCACGCCGCGCTGGCCGAGGAGCAGCGCCGGCGGCACGCCGCTCACCCGGACCCGCACGTGGTCCTCCGCCGCGCCGAGCAGCGGCTCGCCGGCCTGTGGTCGGGGACGAGCCCCACCGTGCGCCTGGGCCTCGGCGACGTGGAGGCACACACCACCTGGGGTCCGGCCGGTGCGGCCGCGCCCGCCACGGCCCGGGAGGTCCCGGTCGTCGTCGACCTCACCCGGGTCGGATGGCTGGGCCTCGCGGGCGGCGACGAGGGCACCCGCCGGCTCCTCGACTGGCTCGTCGGTCAGCTCTGCGTGGCCCTCCCCCCGGACCGCCTCCACCTCCACGCGGTCGGCGGCGACTGGTGGCGTGCCCCGCACGCGCGCGGCCCCGCACCCACCGGCGCGGTCCGGGTCGGCGTCAACGGGACCGAGGGGCACGCGGGTGCGGACGGCGCGGGCGACGACCTCGACGGCGCGGTCGGCATCGTCGTCGCGCCCGACGCGGCCTCGCTGCCGGAGTGGTGCGGGGCGCGGGTGGAGCCGGACGGCGCCGGCCGGCACGTCCTCGTCACCCCCGACGGCGGGCGCACCACCTTCGCGGCCGACGGCGTGGGGTCGTGGTGGGCCGACCGGGTGGCGCGGGCCCTCGCGCCGCTGCGGCTGCCCGGCATGCCCGGGGCGGCCCCCGACGGCGACCCCCGGCTCACCCTCGACCGGGTCCTCGGCGCGGGGCGGCTGACTCCCGACGGCGTGCGGGCGGGCTGGGACGGCCCGATCTCAGGCCCGGTCGCCGTCGTCGGCACGGCGGCCGGTGCGCCGTACCGGCTCGACCTCGCGCGCGACGGCCCGCACGTGCTCGTCGGCGGCACCACCGGGTCCGGCAAGTCCGAGTTCCTCCGCACCCTGGTCACCGGCCTGGCGGTGGCGTGCCCGCCGGAGCGGCTCGCGCTCCTCCTCGTCGACTTCAAGGGCGGTGCCGCGTTCGGGCCGTGCTCGCGCCTGCCCCACGTCGTCGGCCTCGTCACCGACCTCGACGACCACCTCGCCCACCGGGTGCTGACGTCGCTGCGCGCGGAGCTGCGCCGCCGGGAGCAGCTGCTGGCGGACGCGGGGGTGGCCGACCTCACGGACCTCCACCACACCGCCGGCACCGTCCCGCGCCTCGTCGTCGTGGTCGACGAGCTGCGGGCCCTGGTCGACGAGCTGCCCGACCTCGTGACCGGCCTGGTGCGGGTGGCCGCGCAGGGGCGCTCGCTCGGCATCCACCTCGTCCTGGCCACGCAACGGCCCTCCGGCACCGTGACCCCGGAGGTCCAGGCCAACGTCGACCTTCGGGTGGCGTTCCGGGTGCGCGACCGGGCCGACTCCGTGGACGTCCTCGACGCACCCGATGCCGCCCTGCTCTCGCCGGGGGCGCCCGGGAGCGGCTTCGCCCGCGGCGGTGACGGCGCGCTCACGGCGTTCCGCACCGCTCTCGTGGCCCCCGCCCCCACCGAGGAGCCGTTCCTCGAGGTCGAGGAACGCGGCCGGACCCGCTCGCCGGTGCCCGCGGCACCGGACCGGACCACCGAGCTCGCGGCCGTCGTCGACGTCGTCGTGGCGGCCGCCGCCACCCGCGGCGTGCGTGCGCCGGCCCCGCCCTGGCTCCCTCCCCTGCCGGCCGAGCTGCGCCCCGGCGCCGCCCCGGCCGGGGTGGTGGCCGTCGTCGACGAGCCGGACCTGCAGCGTCGCAGCCCGCTGCGGTGGAGCACCGTCGCCGCGCCGTGGCGGGTCGTGGGTCGCCCGCTCTCCGGGCGCACCTCGATGCTGCGGGCGGTCCTGGCCGCGGCGGTCGACACCTGCCCACCCGACCGGTTGCACGTCCACGTGGTCGACGCGGCGGGCGGCCTGGCCGGCGCGCGGGCGCTGCCGCACGTCGGCACCTGGTGCCGCACCGACGACGCCGAGGCAGTCGCCCAGCTCGTCGCCCACCTCACCGCCGAGGTGGCCACGCGGCGGTCGACACCCGCCGGCCCGCGCCCGCGGGTGCTCCTCGTCGTCGACGGCTGGGACCAGCTCCTCGAGGCCGACGACCCCCGAGCGGCCGACCCCGCCTCCGACCGCGTGCTGCGCGTCGTCCGCGACGGCTCCGGCGTCGGTGTGCACGTCGTCGCCGCGGGTGGGCGCTCCCTGCTGCACTCGAGGTGGAGCGCGCTCGGGGGCACCACCGTGCTGCTGGGCCGCCTCGACCCCCTCGACGCCCTGGCCGCCGGGGTCCACGAGCGCGACCTCCCCCGCGACCCGCCGCCGGGCCGCGGGGTCCTCGCCGGGGCCGGTCGCGAGCTTCAGGTCGTGACCACGGCCGAGGCCGACCTCGCGGCGCTCGCGGCGCGGTGGCCGCCGCCCCGGCCGGCGCTGCGGGCCTGGCGGTACCGTCCGCTCCCCCGGTCGTCCGCCGCGACGACCTCGCGCCGGGCGCTACCGGCCTGCTGCTCGGCGCCGCCGGCCCGGAGGCCCGCGGGTGGGCCTGGGACCCCGCCACGACGTCGGGTCGGCTGCTCGTCGCGGGGCCACCCCGCTCCGGGCGCTCGACGGCGCTGTGGGTGCTCGCGGAGTCGGCCGTGCTGGCCGGCCGTCCCGCGGTCGTCGTGTCGCCCCTCGCCCCGGGCCCGGCCCACCCCTGCGTCCCCGCGGTAACCGTGCTCGGCCCCGAGGACGTCGACGCGCTCGTCGCGCTGCGCCGGCAGCACCCGGCGCTCGTCGTGCTCGTCGACGACGGCGACCACCTCGACGACGCCCCCGTCCGCCCGGTGCTGGCCGAGGTCGCGGACCTCGCGGCGCGGGACGGCGGCGCGGTGGTGGTCGCCACGACGACGCGAGCCCTCGCCACCCGCTTCCGGGGGCTCGACGTGGACGCCGCGCGGCACGGGTGCGGGCTCGTGCTCTCACCCCGCCCCGGCGACGGCGAGGTGCTCGGCGTCCGAGCCCGCCCCGATGCCGAGCACCGCCCCGGGCGCGGCGTCCTGGTCCGGCACGGTCGAACCCTCGCCGTGCAGGTGCTCCTGCCTCAGTCGGTGGGCGGGCCGGCCGACTCCTCGTCGGGGTCCTGACGGGCGGCGAGCGCGGCGAGGAAGGTCACCAGGGCGACGAGGAGCAGGGTCCAGCCGAGCAGCGCCTGGCCGGCCTGGAGCAGGCTGACCCCCACCGGGAGGAGCAGCAGGTGCCAGACGATCGTCGGCGCGCGCTGCCAGCCGCGGTCCGTGAGCCAGCCCCACGCCATGAGGGCCAGCGCCGCCGCGAAGAGGAGGATGACGACCGCCGACATCACGACACGGGTGGCGTCGCTGCCCTCCCCGATCGACAGCTCGTAGAGGTAGAACGCGGCGAACCCGAGCAGCGCCAGGGCCTGCATCGCGCACGAGGCCCCGGCGACCCGGCGGGGGGCACGGGTGAGCGGCGGTGGGGTGCCGAACGGTTCATCGACCACGGGCGCGAGCCTAGGCGACCGCCGGACACGCCCGGGAGCGCGGGTGGACCCGGCGGCGCGGGGGGAACACCGGCGGACCCGCCGGTCGTTCACCGGGCGTGACGGCGAGGCCACCGCGGCAGCGACACACCTCGCGCCTCTGGCCCGATTGGGAGGGTCACGGTAGGATAACGTCACGGACGTCTGTGCGTAACACCGCCGTCACCCGGGTTGCAAGGGCGCACCCCACGGCCGCCCGCACCCACGGCCGCCCGCACCACTGCGCGGCGGCCGACCCTGCTGCTTACCACCCCCGTACAAGGAGCCCCACCCATGGACTGGCGCGACCGCGCTGCGTGCCTCGACGAGGACCCGGAGCTGTTCTTCCCGATCGGGAACACCGGCCCGGCGATCGCCCAGATCGAGGAGGCCAAGGCCGTCTGCCGCCGGTGCGAGGTGATGGACACGTGCCTGAAGTGGGCCATCGACTCCGGCCAGGACGCCGGGGTCTGGGGCGGCATGTCCGAGGACGAGCGCCGCGCGCTCAAGCGCCGCAACGCCCGCGCCCGCCGCGCCGGCTGAGGCACGGCAGCCGGCCGCAACGCCCGCGCCCGCCGCGCCGGCTGAGGCACCGCAGCCACGACCGTCCTCACCGGTGACCGCCGGCCCCGCCCTCCGGTGACCGTCAGCCGGCCCGACGGTGACCGCCACCCGCCGAACCGGTGACGCTCAGCGGGCCACCGGTGAGCTTCAGCGGCCCACCGGCCGCAGTCGGGCGACGAACTCCACCCTGGTGCCGGTGGGATCGTTGTTCTCCCAGCGGATCCGGCCACGCAGGTCCTGGACGAACGAGGTGACGATCCGCGTGCCGAGGCCCGCCAGCACCGGCCGGAAGCCGGCCGGGAGCCCCTGCCCGTCGTCCACGACGGTGACGGTGAGCTCGTCGCCGTCCTCACCCGGCCGCCGGTCGACGGTCACCCCGACCGTGCCGTCGCGGTCGGACAGACCGTGCTCCACGGCGTTCTGGACCAGCTCGGAGATGATCATCGCGAGCGCGGTCGCGTCCTCGGCCCGCACCCGACCGAACGAGCCGGTGAACCGCGACTCCACGTGGTGCTCCTGACGGGCCACCTCCACCACGGCCCGCAGCCCGCGCAGCGCGATCTCGTCGAAGTTCACCGTCTCGTCGAAGCCCGAAGAGAGGGTCTCGTGGACCAGCGCGATCGTCGCGACCCGACGCACCGCCTCGTCCAGGGCCAGCTTCGCGTTCTCCTCCGGCACCCGCCGGGCCTGCAGGCGCAGCAGCGCCGCCACGGTCTGCAGGTTGTTCTTCACCCGGTGGTGGATCTCGCGGATCGTCGCGTCCTTGGTGAGCAGCTCCTGCTCGCGCCGCCGCAGCTCGGAGACGTCGCGCAGGAGCAGCATCGCGCCCTGCCGCCGGCCGCCGCTGAGGATCGGGATGGCACGCATCGTCACCGTGGCGCTCGCCGTCTCGACCTCGGTGCGCCACGACGCCCGGCCCATGACGACGACCGCGAGCGACTCGTCGACGTGGTGCCCGCCGCCGTCGGCGAGGTCGGCCACGATCTTGGCGAGCAGCTCCCCGACGACGTCGCCGCGGTGCCCCATCCGGTGGACCGCGGAGACCGCGTTCGGGCTGGCGTAGCGGATGACGCCGTCGGCGTCGAGGTGGATGACGCCGTCGCCCACGCGCGGGGCGCCCCGGCGCATCCCGGTGGGCGACGACGGTGACGGGAACTCCCCCGACGCCACCATCCGCAGGATCGAGTCGGCGAGCTCCCGGTAGGTCAGCTCGAGCCGGCTCGGGGTGCGCCCGCCGGTGAGGTTGGTGTGCCGGGTCACGACGCCCACGACGCGCTCGCCCCGGACCACGGGCACCGAGTCCTCCCGGATCGCCATGTCCTCGCGGATGCTCGGCGCGGGCGAGGCGATGATCCGGCGGTCCCGTGCCGCGGCGTCGAGCATCGCCGCGCGGGCGCGCGACGAGGACCGGCCCACGACGTCGTCGTAGAAGACCATCGGCCCGGTGTTCGGCCGCACGTGCGCGACCGCGCGCCACCCGTCCATCCCGCCAGGCACCCAGAGCACGAGGTCGGCGAAGGAGAGGTCGGCGATGAGCTGCCAGTCACCGACGAGCAGGTGCAGCCACTCGGACTCGGCCGGCTCGAGGTCGGTCGTCGTCCGCAGCATGTCGGCGAGCGTGCTCACGAGCCCGCAGCCTAGGTCACCGGCCCGGACGCCCCCGCCGCGCGGGTGGGGCGCCGGGCCACGGCGGCGCCGCGCCGGTCAGGACGACGAGCCGACCCGGATGACCGAGCGCAGCGTGCGCAGCGCCACCGATAGCGGTGCGATGTTCGGCGCGTCGAGCCGGATCACGCCCGAGAGCGCGGCCCGCGTGCGGGCCACCGCCTCCTCGTTCACCGACTCCCAGGCCTGCCACTGCGCCTCGGGGTCGGTCCCGACCCCGGCGGCGCCACCGGTCTCGAGGACCGAACGGGTCAGCGACTCGAGCACGGCGTAGAGGTCGTCGCGCAGGGCCGCGCGGGCGAGGGCGTCCCACGTGTCCTCGCGCGGGAGCCGGCTGACCTTGGCGAGCATGGTGTCGATGCCGAAGCGCTCCGACACCAGGTAGTACAGCGGCGCCACGTCGGTGGGCTCGCGGCCCAGGTCGGCGGCGATGTCGACGACGTCGAGCAGCGAGAACTGGTCGAGCAGCCCGGCGGCGTGGACGGCGAGGTCCTCGGGCACCCCGGCCGCCACGAGCTCGTCGGCCCGCCGGTCGAGGCGCTTGCGCTCCTCCCCGCACAGCAGGTCGGGAACCGTCGGCGACAGCGCGCGGACGACCCCCGTGAACCGCTCCACCTCGGCACCGATGTCGAGCGTCGACGGCCGGGAGGAGAGGAACCACCGCACCGACCGGTCGAGCAGCCGCCGGAACTCGAGGTAGAGCGCGGTCTGCGCCGCCGTCGGCACCTGGGTGTCGAGCGCCTCCACCCGGCGGACGAAGTCGGCCAGCCCGAACACCTCCCGGGCGACGACGAAGGCGCGGGTCACCTGCTCGGGCGCCGCCCCGGCCTCCTCCTGGGCCCGGTAGGCGAAGGTGATGCCACCCCGGTTGACCATCGAGTTGACGATCGAGTTGGTGATGATCTGCCGCCGCAACGGGTGCGCCGCGAGCTCGCCGGCGTACCCCTCGCGGATCGGCTCGGGGAAGTACTCGGCGAGCACCGACTCGAAGTACGGGTCGTCGGGGATGTCGCTGGCGAGGATGTCGTGCTTGAGCGCCAGCTTGGCGTAGGCGACGAGCACCGAGAACTCGGGGCTCTTCAGCCCGAGCCCGTCGTGCAGCCGCTTCTCGAGCTCGGCGTCCGTGGGGAGGAACTCCAGGCTGCGGTCGAGGTCGCCGCGCTGCTCCAGCCAGCGCATGAACCGCTCGTGCACCGGCACCATGGCGTGCTCCTGCGCGCGGGCGTTGCCGAGCAGCACGTTCTGCTCGTAGTTGTCGCGGAGCACGTGGTCGGCGACGTCGTCGGTCATCGAGGCGAGCAGCTCGTTGCGCTGCTCGGTGGTGAGCCGGCCGTCACGGACCACCTCGCCGAGGAGGATCTTGATGTTGACCTCGTGGTCGGAGGTGTCGACGCCGGCCGAGTTGTCGATGGCATCGGTGTTGACCCGTACGCCGTTGAACGCGGCCTCGATCCGGCCGAGCTGGGACAACCCGAGGTTGCCCCCCTCACCGACCACCCGGAGCCGCAGCTCGTTGCCGTCGACGCGGATGCCGTCGTTGGCGCGGTCGCCGATGTCGAGGTGGTCCTCGGTCGAGGCCTTGACGTAGGTGCCGATGCCGCCGTTCCACAGCAGGTCGACCGGGGCGAGCAGGATGGCGTGGATCAGCTCGGCGGGCGTCATCGAGGTCACGTCCGCGGCGATGTCGAGCGCCTCGCGCATCGGCTCGGTGACCGTCACCGACTTCAGCGTCCGCGGGAACACCCCGCCGCCCTCGCTGATCAGCGAGCGGTCGTAGTCGTCCCAGGACGAACGGGGCAGCTCGAACAACCGGCGCCGCTCGGCGTAGGACGTCGCGGCGTCGGGGTGGGGTCGACGAAGACGTGCCGGTGGTCGAAGGCGGCGACGAGGCGGATGTGCTCGGAGAGCAGCATCCCGTTGCCGAAGACGTCGCCGCTCATGTCGCCGACGCCGACGACGGTGAACTCCTCGCTCTGGGTGTCGATCCCCATCTCCCGGAAGTGCCGCTTCACCGACTCCCAGGCGCCGCGGGCGGTGATGCCCATCGCCTTGTGGTCGTAGCCGGCGGAGCCGCCGGAGGCGAACGCGTCGTCGAGCCAGAAGCCGTAGGACTGCGCGACCCCGTTGGCGATGTCGGAGAAGGTCGCGGTGCCCTTGTCGGCGGCGACGACGAGGTACGGGTCGTCGCCGTCGTGCCGCACGACCCGCGGGGGCGGGACGATCTCGCCGGCCACCCGGTTGTCGGTGACGTCGAGCAGCGCGGAGATGAAGGTGCGGTAGGCGGCCTTGCCCTCCTCGAGCCAGGCCTCGCGGTCGACGGCGGGGTCGGGCAGCGCCTTGGGGTAGAAGCCGCCCTTGGACCCGGTGGGGACGATGACCGCGTTCTTGACCATCTGGGCCTTGACCAGCCCGAGGATCTCGGTGCGGAAGTCCTCGCGGCGGTCGGACCAGCGCAGCCCGCCACGCGCCACCGGGCCGAAGCGCAGGTGCACGCCCTCCACCCGCGGGCCGTAGACGAAGATCTCGTACTGCGGCCGCGGGGCCGGCAGGTCGGGCACCGCCCGGGGGTCGAGCTTGAGCGAGACGTAGCCGTGGAAGTCGGCGCCGTCGCGGCCCTCCTGGTAGTAGTTCGTGCGCAGGCCGGCCCGGATGACCCCGAGGAAGGCGCGGATGATCCGGTCGTGGTCGAGGCTGGAGACCTCGTCGAGGGCGTCGAGCACCCGCTGGGCGACCTGCTCGGTCTCCTCGGTGCGTGCGCCGTCGGCCGGCACCCCCGTGCAGGTCGGGGTCGAACCGGACCCGCCACAGCTCGACGAGGTCGCGGGCCACCCCCGGGTGCGACACCAGGGCGTCCTCGAGGTAGTCCTGCGAGTACGTGGCGCGGGTCTGGCGCAGGTACTTGGCGACGGCGCGGAGGATGACGACCTCGCGCCAGGTGAGGTGCGCGGTGAGCACCAGCTGGTTGAAGCCGTCGGACTCGGCGCGGCGGTCCCAGACCGCGGCGACGGCGCCCTCGAACAGCTCACGGAGCCGGTCGTGCGGGCAGGCCTCCCAGAGCACGCCACCGGGCACCCGCAGGCCGAAGTCGTAGACGTGCAGGCTGGTGCCGTCGGCGCGGTCGACCTGGAAGGGCTGCTCGTCGACGACCTCGACCCCCATGTGGGTGAAGATCGGCAGGATGTCGGTGAGCGAGAGGGGGTCGACGCGGAACAGCTTGAACCGCCGGATGTCACCGGGACCGTCGAGCGGCCGGTAGAGCGCCACGCTCGTGCCCCGCTCGTCCCCGAGACGGTCGAGGTGCCGCACGTCGGCGAGCCCCTGGGTCACCGTGAAGGTCTCCTCGTACGCCGTCGGGAAGGCGCGGCCGAACCGGTCGAGGAGCCGGTCGCCCTCCTCCTCGCCGTAGGCCTCGCGCAGCACGTCACCGAGCCGGTCCGACCAGGTGCGGCTCACCTCGACCAGGCGCTGCTCGAGGGCGTCGAGCTCGCCCGGGTCGAGGGTGCGGACCCGTCCACCGCGCTGGACGCGCACGACGAACTGCAGCCGGGAGAGCGCCGACTCGCTGACCCGGGCGGAGAACTCGATGTCGACGCCGCCGAAGGTCTCCTTGAGGATCTCGGCCATCCGCAGCCGGACCGAGGTGTTGTACCGGTCGCGCGGGATGAAGACCAGGCAGGAGACGAAGCGCCCGAAGGCGTCCTCGCGGACGAAGACCTTGGTGCGGCGGCGCTCCTGGAGCTGGGTGACGGCCATCGCCGTCTCGTAGAGGTTGTCGACGTCGGCCTGGAACAGCTCGTCGCGGGGGTAGCCCTCGAGCACCCCGAGGAGGTCCTTGCCGGTGTGGCTGTCGGGGGCGACCCCGGCGCGCGCGAGCACCGCCCGGACCTTCTCGGCGACGAGCGGGACCCGCTGCACCGACTCGGTGTACGCGGTCGAGGCGTACAGGCCGAGGAAGCGGCGCTCGCCGACGACCTCGCCGTCGCCGTCGTAGGTCTTCACCCCGACGTAGTCGAGGTGCGCGACCCGGTGGACCGTCGACTTCGAGTTCGCCTTGGTGAGCACGAGGAGGTGGTGCTCGTGGGCCACCCGCGACGCCTCGGTGGTGAGGACGTCGGGGTCCTTGCCGAGCGGCGGGTCGGCGCGCAGCAGCCCGAGCCCGCTGCCGGTGACGGGCACGATGACCTCGCCCCCGTCCTGCTGCTCGAGGCGGTAGTCGCGGTAGCCGAGGAAGGTGAAGTGGTCGTCGGCCATCCACCGGAGGAACCGGGTGGCCAGGGCCACCTCGTCGGCGTCGACCTGCTCCGGCGGGGCGCCCTCGAGCTCGGCGGCGATGACGAGGCACTTGCTGCGCATCTTCGGCCAGTCCTCGACGGCCTGCCGCACGTCCTCGAGGACCTTGCGCACGTCGCGCTCGAGCTGGGCGCGGCGGTCCTCGTCGCTCTCACGGTCGATGACGAGCAGCATCCAGGACTCGGCGAGCTCCCCGACCGACCCGGCCCGGAACTTGCCGGTGATGTCGCGGTTCTCGACCTTCTCCAGGGCGCCGACGGCGTCACGGACGACGACGAGCTGCGGGTGGACGATGAGGTGGATGTCGATGCCCTGGCTGACGAGCGCACCGGTGACCGAGTCGACGAGGAAGGGCATGTCGTCGGTGACGACCTGGATGATCGTGCGGGTGCTCGACCAGCCGTCCGGGTCGGTGCTGGGGTTGAACACCCGCACCTTCGCGGTGCCGGGCATCCGGCTGCGGGCCAGCTCGAGCTGGCTGTGGGCCGCCCCCGCGTAGGTCTCCGAGCTCCTCGAGGTCAGCTCGTCCTCGGGCACGTGCCGGAAGTACCGCTCGACGAACCCGGGCCCCCAGCCGTCCGGCGCCAGCTTCGCGAACACCTCGGAGATCGGTGCGAGGACCTCGTCGCGGTCGGCGGTGTGGACGGTCGACATGGTGCGGTGGCACTCCTTCGTCGGGTTCGCCGGGTCGCGGCAGGGCACGCCCTCGTGCCCGTCTCCGAGAGTAGCCACCCGGGGCCCCGTGGGTGGAGGGGGGCACCCGCCGGATGTCTCACCCCCCAGACACCGGCGGGGGCCACGGGCGGGCCCGCACGACGACGTCGAGGGTGTGCAGCCCGGGGTCGGCGGCGTAGGCGATCCGGCTGCCGGCGGCCCGCGCCGAGCGCAGCGCGTCGAGCGCCTCCGCGGTGACCACCTCACCGGGCGCGAGCACGGGGACGCCCGGGGGGTAGGGCGCCACGAGCTCGGCGGACACGCGCCCCACGGCGTGCTCGGCGGGGACGCTCTCCCGCTCGGCGAAGAAGGCCTCCCGCGGCGCCATCGCCTGGACCGGGTCGACCGCCCACACCCCGCTGGTCGCGACCGGACGCGGTCGGCCCCGGTGGGCCTCCACCGCCTCGACGAGGGCGACGGCGAGGTCCTCGAGACCCTCCGGGGTGTCGGCCAGGGTCACCATCGCGACGAGGGTGTCGCGGTCGGCCAGCTCCACGGGCATGCCCCGGCCGAGGAGGTCCGCCTCGACGGCGTTGCCGTCGGCCCCGGTGCCGCCGAGGACGAGCACCACGCGCAGCGGGTCGACGCCCGGGCCGTCGAGCACCGTGAGCCCCGGCACCCGGGCCAGCCGGTCACGGACGGCGCGGACCCCGGCGAGGACCGGGCCGAGCAGCGCGGTGCCGTCGCGTACGAGGAGGGCCCGGGCGGCGTCGGTGCTCGCGAGCACGGCACCGGCCGGGCTGGTCGTGGCGGTGGCCTCGACGGCGGCGTCGAGCCGGGTGCGGTGGATGCGGGAGGAGCGGGCGAGCACCAGCGCGGCCTGCGACACCGCCGGCAGTGTCTTGTGGGCGCTGGTGACCAGGGCGTCGGCGCCGAGAGCGAGTGCGTGCGGCGGCAGGTCCGGGTGGAAGCCGAAGTGGGCGCCCCACGCGGCGTCGACGACGAGCGGCACCCCGTGGTCGTGGGCGGCGCGGGCCAGGCCCGCCACGTCGCCGGTGGTGCCGACGTACGAGGGGTCGCCGACCATGACCGCGACGGCGTCGGGGGTGGCCGCCAGGGCCTCCTCGACGGCGGCCACCGGCACGCCGAGCGGCAGGCCGTGCCCCGGGTCGACCTCGGGGCGCACCCACACCGGGGTCAGGCCGGCGAGGACCAGGCCGAGCAGCATCGAGCGGTGGAGGGTGCGCGCCACGACGACCGTGTCCCCGGGGCGGCCGACGGCCAGGGCGAGGGCCTGGTTGCCGTGGGTGGACCCGCCGGTGGAGAAGCGGCACAGGTCGACCCCCCACGCGCTCGCGGCCCGGTCCTCGGCGTCGGCGAGCACGCCGCGGCTCAGCTTCATCGAGTCCAGGCCGGCGTAGAGCGGCACGTCGCCCGCCACGACGTCGCCGACGAGGTCCAGCCGGTGCTTGTGCCCGGGGATGGTGAACGGGGTGGGCCGCTCCTCGTGGAAGCGCAGCCACGCGTCGAGGAGCGGGGCGTCGCCGCGCAGGCCCCGGGGGTCAGTGGGCACGGCGTCCGCCCCCCGGCCCGGCGAGCGCGTGGACGGCCTCGACGACCGCGTCCGTGTACCGCCGCACCTGGCCCAGGTCGACCCACTCGTCGGCCGCGTGCAGCCCGCCACCGGCGGGGCCGCACACCACGGCGGGGACTCCGGCGGCCTGCCAGAGGGGCGCCTCCATCCAGTAGGGCGCGTGGAACGGTGCCGGCCGGGCCGCGCCCGGTGGGGCGGAGCGGGCCAGGGCGTCGTCGAGGGCGTCCGCGAGGGCCGCCGCGGGGCCGTGGTCGTCGAGCCGCCAGGCTTCGCGCGCGGTGAGCAGCCGCGCGGTGGCGTCGACGTCGCCGTCGTCGACCCGCAGGCCGTCGAGCAGCGCCTCCACCTCGGCGAGGGCGTCGGCGGCACGCTCGCCGGGCACCGTGCGCCGCTCCACGACGGCCCGCGCGGAGCGGGCGAGGACGAACGGGGAGTCGCCCCCCTCGGCGACGGTGACCACCAGCGACCCGCCGGCGTGCTCCAGCTCGCGGTGCCGGGCCTCGACCGCGACGAGCAGCCGCCCGAGGTGCGTCACCGCGTTGACCCCCTGCTCGGGCTGGGAGGAGTGCGCCGCCCGCCCGGCGAGGACCACCTCGACGAGGGCGTAGCCGCGCAGCGAGGCGGTGCGGGCGAGCCACGTCGGCTCGCCGACGAGGGCGACGTCGGGGCTGATGCCGAGCCCGGGCAGCGCCTCGAGCACCGCCTCGGTGCCGAGGCTGAGGTCCTCCTCGTCGGCGACGAGCGCGAGCACCACCCGCGCGGGCACGGCCCGGCGCACGAGCTCCTCGGCGGCGACGACCAGCGCGGCCACGCCGCCCTTCATGTCGCACGCCCCGCGGCCGTGGAGGCGGTCGCCGTCGACCCGCGCGCCGAACGGGTCCGCCATGCCGGCCACGCCCACGGTATCGAGGTGCCCGGTGAGCAGCACCGTCGGCCCGCCCGGCACTGCGTCGGAGGCCGCGACGAGGCTCGGCCGCTCGGACCGGCCCGCCGCCTGGACGACGTGCGCGTCGAACCCGCGACCCTCGAGGCGCCGCCGGAGCAGCCCGACGATCTCCCGCTCCCCCGCGGCGCCGGGCACCAGCCCGGGGTTCACCGAGTCGGTGGCCACCAGCCGGGCGGCCAGGGCGACGGCCGCGGCACCGAGCGGGCCCGGTGTGCTCGGGACCCTGCTCGGCGCTGACATGCCGCGAATGTACGCCGCACCGGGTCTCCGCCCCCCGGCGGCTGTGGGCAACTCCACGGTGGACGCGGCGACCGCCCCTAGAGTGACCGGGTGCACGCCGGCCCGGACCCCGACCGCGCCCGCGCGGCGCTGGCCAGCCTCGACGCCGTGCGCGCCACGGTCGCCGCGGCCGAGGACGACGTGCTCGCGTGCCTCGTCGTCACCGGGGAGCCGGGCGCCCAGCGCGTCCTCGACGACTGGCTCGACCAGGTCGTCGACAGCCTCCGGGCCCTGGGCGAGGTCGCCGACGAGCTCGCCCCGGTGCTCGCGCCGCACGCCGCGCCGCCGGGTGGTCCGGCGCCGGGCGGTCCGGCGCCGGGTGCGGCGCCCGCGCCACGAGCGGCGAGGACGGCGGGGCCGGCGGACGGGCCGGGCCCAGGCGCCGAGGCGGTCGACCCGTGAGCGCGGTCGCGGGCGACCCGGCATCGACGTCGGCGTGCGCGAGCACGGTCCGGGCGGTCGCGGCTGCCCTCGCGGCCCACGCCGACCCGGTGGCCGACTCCGTGCACGAGCTCGCCGACGGCTGGCCCGGCCGGGTCTCGGCCGCCACCCGCCGGCGTGGGGAGTCGCTCGCCGCAGCCGCGGGCACCACGGCGGCCGCGCTCGACGCGGTGGCCGTGGTCCTCCAGGACCACGCCACCGACCTCGCCGACCTCCACGCCCGGGCGCGCCGCGTGGGCGAACGGGCCGCCGCCGGGGGGCTCGAGGTCCGCGACCGACGGGTCGTCCCCCGCTATGGCATCGCCGGGGAGGCCGACGCGGCGGGCGACCGGCGCCGGGCCGACACCGCCGCGGCCCTGCAGGAGGAGCTCGACGCGGTCACGGCGCGGCACGCCCGGCGCCGCGACTGGGTGCTGGGCGTGCTGCGGTCCTCGACCGCCGAGCTCGCCGGGGTCTCCCGCGCCCTGCGGCGCGGGTGAGAGGATCACGACCCCGGCCCCCATCGGCAGAGAGGAACCGAGCGTGCGAGTCAGCAGGCGCGAGGAGCTGCGCGGCTCCCCCGACGAGGTCTACGCCGTGCTCATCGACCCGGTCTTCCAACAAGCCAAGTGCGACGCGACGACCAACGGCGGCGTCCACACGGTGGAGGTGACACCGGCGGCCGTGGGGGCGCGGGTCCGGACCGAGCGCGAGCTGCCCTCGCAGGGGCTGCCCGACGTCGCCCGGTCCTTCGTCGGCGACCACCTCATCATCGTCGAGTTCCACGAATGGGCCGCGCCCGGTGCCGACGGCATCCACGAGTCGAGCCTCGACATGCACGTCAAGGGCGCCCCACTCACCCTCAAGGGGGCGGTCCGGCTCGAGCCGAACGGGTCCGGCACGGTCGAGGCCATCGACACGGTCCTGCGGGCCCAGGTCCCGCTCATCGGCGGGCGGATCGAGCGGGCCGCGGCTCATCCCATCAACGTCGCGATCGACATCGAGATCCGGCTGCTCCGGGAGTGGCTCGCCCGCTGACCCGCCCCGGCTGCCTTCGGCGTGGTGCCGGTTCGGCCGGTCGACCCGCCCTCGGAGGGCGTGTCGACCGGCCGAACTGGCACTGGGTCGCGGGCTGGCGGGCTCCCCGGGATGGGAGAGGCCGCGACGCGGGTCAGCCCATGTGCGGGTAGGTGTGGTCCTTGGGCGGGACGAAGTTCTCCTTGATCGACCGGGTCGAGGTCCACCGCATGAGGTTCGCCGCCGAGCCCGCCTTGTCGTTGGTGCCCGAGGCGCGCCCCCCGCCGAACGGCTGCTGGCCGACGACCGCGCCGGTGGGCTTGTCGTTGACGTAGAAGTTGCCCGCCGCGAAGCGCAGCCGGTGGGTGGCGTCGGCGACGGCGGCGCGGTCCTGGGCGATGACGGCACCGGTCAGCGCGTACGGCGCGAACGACTCCATCTGGTCGAGCACCTTGTCGTACTGGCGGTCCGGGAAGACGTGCACGGCGAGGATCGGCCCGAAGTACTCGGTGGCGAACATCTCGTCGGTGGGGTCGCTGCTCTCGACGATCGTCGGGCGGACGAACCAGCCCTCCGAGTCGTCGTACTTGCCGCCGGCGACGACGTCGAGGTGCGACGTGGCGTGGGCGCGGTCGATGGCGTCCTTGTGCTTGGCGAAGGCGCGCTCGTCGATGACGGCGCCCATGAAGTTCGACAGGTCGGTGACGTCGCCCTGGGCCAGGCCCTCGGTGACGGCGACGAGGTCGCCCCGCAGCCGCTTCCACACCGAACGCGGCACGTAGGCGCGGGAGGCTGCCGAGCACTTCTGGCCCTGGTACTCGAAGGCGCCGCGGACGAGCGCGGTCCGCAGCACGTCGACGTCGGCGCTCGGGTGCGCGAGCACGAAGTCCTTCCCGCCGGTCTCGCCGACGATCCGCGGGTAGTGGCGGTAGGAGGCGAGGTTCTCCCCGATCCGCCGCCACAGGCCCTGGAACACCGCCGTCGACCCGGTGAAGTGCAGGCCGGCGAACTCCGGATGGGTCAGCGCGACGTCCGAGACCTCGCGGCCGTGGCCGGTGACCATGTTGATCACCCCGGGCGGCATCCCGGCCTCCTCGAGCACCTCCATCGTCAGCTGGGCCGCGAGCTGTTGGGAGTGCGACGGCTTCCACACGACGGTGTTGCCCATGAGCGCCGGCGCGGTGGGCAGGTTGCCGGCGATCGCGGTGAAGTTGAACGGCGTCACCGCGTACACGAAGCCCTCGAGCGGGCGGTGGTCGCTGCGGTTCCACAGCCCGCGGGAGTTGGCGGGCGGCTGCTCCTCCATGATCTGGCGGGCGAAGTGGACGTTGAACCGCCAGAAGTCGATGAGCTCGCAGGCGGCGTCGATCTCGGCCTGGTACGCGGTCTTGGACTGGCCGAGCATGGTCGCGGCGTTGACCCGGGCGCGCCACGGACCGGCGAGCAGGTCGGCCGCCTTGAGCAGGATGGCGGCCCGGTCGTCGAAGGCGAGGTCGCGCCAGGCCGGTGCGGCGGCCATCGCGGCCTCGACGGCCGACGCGGCGTCGGCCGTGGTGGCGCCTCGGGTGACGCCGAGCACCTTGCGGCGGGCGTGGGGTTGGCACACCTCGATCCGCTCACCCTTGCCCATGACGCGCTCACCGCCGATGGTGTGCGGCAGCTCGTGCCGCTCGGCGCCGATCTCGGCGAGGGCCACCTCGAGGGCGGCGCGCTCCGGGCTGCCGGGGGCGTGGTCGAGGACGGGCTCGTTGGTGGGGGCGGGGACGTGGGTCACAGCGTCCATGGGTCAGGGCACCTCGATCGGGTCACGACGACGGGACGGTACCCACTCTTCCCCCCGGCTCGGGGCGCCGCAAGCCGCGCCTGTCGTCGGGAGCGTCCGGAGCAACCGCGTCACCACTGGGATGACGCGGTTGCCCGGTGCTGACGCGGCAATTGCGGCGTCGGCACCGGACATCCGCGTCGTCACCGTGACGTCGCGGATCCTCGACCGGGGGATGTCGCGTGGTGGGTCGCGGACTGGGGCGCCTCCCCGACCCCGGTTCAGCCGCGCACGAGGGCGCGGACGTCGTCGAGCTCGGTGACGTCGTACCAGAGCAGGTCGCCGGTGCCGCCGGCGTCGGGCTCCTCGTCGACGTGGAAGGACACGACCTGGCGGCGGCTCACCGGCTCCGTGACCTCCACCCGCGACGGCACGTCGGGGCTGGTCGGGTGCCTGACCGCCTCGACCTCGACGTCGGCGGCGGCCACGACCCGGCGGGTGCCCGCGGCGGCACCGCGCCCGGCCTCCTCCGCCGCCGCGACCCAGGCCAGGTGCTCGAGCTGCTCCACGTCGGTGGTCAGCCCCGGCGTGCCGAGCGCGGGGGTGACGGCGTGCGCGCGGCGTGGGGACCCACCGAGCGTCCCCTCCTCGGCGAGCGCGTCGAGGTCGGCCGGGGTGAGCGCGAGGTAGACGCGGGTCAGCGGCATCGGGGGTCCTCGGTCATCGGGGGTCCTCGGTCATCGGGCCGCCGAGCGGGGCGCCTCGAGCAGCTCGGCGAGGGCGTCGACGACCCCGCGCCCGAGGACGTCGGCGTCGGGCATCGCGTCGCGGTCGGCGTAGAGCCCGTAGTGGACGCCGCCGTCGTAGGAGGTCAGGCCGATCGACAGTGCCATCGTCGGGCCGAGCGGCGTGACGGGGTAGGTGGACACCATCCGGGCGCCGGCGGCGTACCGGGGGCTCTGCGGTCCCGGGACGTTGGTGATGACGACGTTGTAGAGCCGCCGCGACACCATCCCGCCGAGCCGGGCCCCGAGGGCGTGCATGTTCGGCGGCGCGAACCCACCGAGGCCGGCGAGGGTGTCGGCGGCGACGGCGCGGTGCGTGCCGGTCTCCATCTGCTGGCGCATCGAGAACGCGATCTGGTGCAGCCGCATCGAGGGCCCGGGCTCGCCCACGGGCAGGTCGACGAAGCACGCCTGCACCTGGCCGCCGGGCGGGACCTCGCCGTCGGCGTCCAGCACCGACACCGGGACCAGGGCGCGCACCGTCGAGCCCGGGTAGACCGCCTCGCCGCGGGTGAGCAGCCAGGACCGGAAGGCCCCGGCGATGGTGGCGAGGATGACGTCGTTGACCGTGACCTCCTCGGCGAACGAGCCGCGGCCGAGCTGGGCCCGCACGGTGCGGTAGTCCTCGAGGTCGGTGCCGACCATGATGTAGCGCCGGGCGCGACCCACGGTGACGTTCAGCGGTGACTCGGGGGCCGGGCGCGCGGAGACCCGCGCGATCGTGGAGACCACGTCGCCGGCGACCGAGGCGACCCTGCCGAGGGTGTGCGCGAGGTCGGCGACGCCGTGCTGGACGGTGTCGACCACCTGGCTGGGGGTGCGGACGGCGTCGGCGAGGGCCCCGACGACGAGCTCGGCGCCGGTGGGCTCCGGGCGCGGGCGCCATGCCGGGAGGCCGCCGTCGGGCACCGAGGGGTTGCCGTCGAGGAGGACCCCGCCGAGGTCGACCGCGTGGACGCCGTCGACGAGGCTGGGGTGGCTCTTGGCGATGATCGCGAACCGGTCCTCGGCGAGGCCCTCGACGAGGTAGACCTCCCAGAGCGGGCGGGACCGGTCCAGGGGCCGGGGCTGGATCCGCGCGACCAGCTCCTCGAGCTGCTCGTCCGACCCCGGCCTCGGCAGCGCGCTGCGGCGGACGTGGTAGCTGAGGTCGAAGTTCCTGTCGTCGACCCAGACCGGGTTGCCGAGACCGGCCGGCACGGTGCGCACACGCTGGCGGTACCGCGGCACGTGCGCGATCCGCTCGCTGATCAGGCTGATCAGGCGCTCGTAGTCGAACCCGCCCTCGGGGGCGTCGAAGACCATGACCGACCCGACGTGCATCGGTGTCGCGGCGTCCTCCATCCGGAGCAACGACGCGTCGAGCGAGCTGAGCCGTTCTGCCACGGTGCCTATCGTGTCAGACGGTGCGCGTCGGGACCGGTGGGTCCCGGGTCGTGGCGTGGTGCGCGCCGGTCCCGTTCGCGGCCCGCCGGCGACGCCGGGGTCAGGTGCGGGCCCCGGCCCCCGGAACGGGGGCGAAGGTGGCGGCGCCGTCGAGGGCGCGCCGCTCACCGGCCGCGACCTCCCTGGGCAGGTCGGCCACGTACCGGTCGAAGTCGATGCGCATCATCGGGCGCTTCGTGCCCCAGCGCTCGATCGCGGCCGCGAGGGCGCTGTCGACCGCCTGCTGCTGGTCGGTGACCGACGGCAGTGCGTAGCGGCCGCCGAGGTGGGCCGCGACGAGCTTGGCCTGGGCCTCGACGACGGGCAGGGCGGCGCCGGTGGACTGCATGAGCCCGACGAAGGTCAGGGTCGGGTCCTCGAGGTGGAAGACGCGCTGGTAGAGCGGCATCGCCTCGGGGTCGCCGCCGAGCCACTCCTGGCCGAGGAACGGGATGCTCACCCGGTAGCCGGTGGCCCAGACGACGAGGTCGGCCTGTTCGGAGCTGCCGTCGGTGAAGACGACGCGGTCGCCGTCGAAGCGCTCGATGCCCGGCTTGGGGCGGACCTCGCCGTGGGTGATCCGGTGCAGGATCGAGTCGCTGATCGTCGGGTGGTTCTGGAACAGGCCGCCGGAGGGAGCCGGGAGCCCGTACCGCTCGGGCCGGCCGACGGCGAGCCGGAGCATGGTCTCGGCGAGGCGCTGGCGCAGCCGCCACGGCAGCCGCGCGATGGCGCCGCCGGTGGCGTCGGCGGGGCGGCCGAAGAGGTACTTGGGCACGATGTGCGCGCCGTGACGGGCGCTGAGCAGCACCGGGCCGGCGCCGGCGTAGGAGGCGTCGACGGCGATGTCCATCGCCGAGTTGCCCATCCCGACGACGACGACCCGCTTGCCGCGCAGCTGGTCCGGGCCGCGGTAGTCGTGCGCGTGCATCTGCTCGCCGGTGAAGTGGCCGGGGTAGGCCGGGTCGGGCCAGCGCGGGCTCCAGTTGTGGCCGTTGGCGACGACGACGGCGTCGAACTGCTCGAAGGCTCCCCCGGCGACCGCGACCTCCCAGCCGCTGTCACGGCGCACGACCGACTCGACCTCGGTGCCGTAGCGGATTCGCTCGGCGACCCCGAAGGCCGCGGCGTAGTCGGCGAGGTAGCCGGCGACCTTGGCGGCCGAGGGGTAGTCGGGCCACTCGGCCGGCATCGGGAAGTCGGCGAACTCGGTGCGGCCCTTGCTCGTGTTCAGGTGCAGCGTGTCGTAGGCCGGCGAGAGCCCGCTGGCGTTGCCCTGGGCCCAGAGGCCGCCCGGCCGGTCGCCCTTCTCGAGCACCACGACGTCGAGGCCCTCGCGCAGGAGGGACGTGGCCGCGGCGAGGCCGGCGGCGCCGGCGCCGATGACGGCGACCCGGGTGGGGGTGGGCATCGTGGTGCTCCTCGAGGAGAAGGGGGAAGGCGGCATCCATCACATGATGGAGAGATGCGGACGAGTGTGCCGCACCCTCTGCCTCTCCGTCAAGTGATTGACTGAGAGGCGTGCCGTGCCTACGATCGACGGCGTGACGACGACCACCGAGCCGGCGACGAGCCGCGAGCGCATCCTGCGTGCCGCCACCGAGCTGTTCGCCGAGCGCGGGTACGACGCCACGAGCACCCGCACCATCGCCGACGGCGTCGGCCTCAACATCGCCACCGTGGCGTACCACGTCGGGAGCAAGCCGGACCTCTACCGCGAGGTGGTCCGCCGCGGGCACCAGGCGCAGCGCGAGGCGATGGCCGCTCCCCTGGCGACGCTCGCGTCGGCCGGTGCCGACCCGGCGGAGGTGCGCGCCGCCCTCGGCCGCTTCGTGGACGCCTATCTCGACTTCAGCGTCGCGAACCCGCACGTGCCGGCGCTGTGGATGCGGCGCTGGCTCAGCGAGGGCCCCGACGTCGCCGAGATCGAGACCGACCACGCCGGCCCGTTGGTCCGCGAGGTCTCGTCGGTGGTCCGTGGCCTGCTCGACCGGGCCGGGATGGCGGCCGGGCTCGACGTCGACATGCTGGTCTTCACCATCGTGTGGACGAGCCACTCCTTCGTGCGCGCCGGCATCATCGACCACTCGGGGCGGCGGCGCTCGCCGCCCGAGAGCGCGATGCTGGAGCGCTTCCGACGCCACCTGCACGACGTCGTCGACCGGCTCGTCGACCGGCCCTGACGGCCGGGGCGACGCGGGGGTCGAGCTCGGCGGCCAGCTCGCCGACCGCGAGGGTGAGCGCGGCGCGGGGATGGGTCTCGGTGAGCGTCCGCCCCGCGAGCAGCGCCTCGTCGCACTCCTGCGGGCTCCACGGCAGGAACCGCACCGCCTCCAGGCCGGCGAAGCGCCGGAGCACCTCGCCGATGGAGCGCTCCGGCCGTGCCCCGGCCGCGGACGTGCGGGTCTTGTTGACGACGACGAGCGGCGGCGGCGAGGGGCGCAGGGCCACCTCCTGGACGGCGCGCACCAGCCGTTGCAGCCCCACCGGGTCGGCGGCACCGACGACGACGAGCCGGTCGGCGGCCGCGAGGGCCACGAGGGTGCTGGCGTTGCGGCGCGGTGCGGCGGTGTCGTAGCTGAGCTCCTCGTCGTCCTCGACGGCGAAGCCGGTGTCGACGACGACGTGGTCGGCGACCGAGCGCGCCAGGCGGAGCACGTCCTCGACGGCCCCGGCGCGCAGCTCGGGCCAGCGGTCGGCCCGCGGCAGGCCGGTGAGCACCCGGAGCCGGGGAACCACCTCCGGGGCGAGGCGGGCGAGGGCGGGCACGTCCAGCCCGCCGTGCTCGGAGGCCCGGGCGGCCGCGGCCACGCCCGGCGCCTCGTCGACCATCCCGAGCACCTGCGCGACGCAGGCCCCCCAGGTGTCGAGGTCGACGAGCAGGGTCCGCACTCCCCCGGCGGCGAGCTGGGCGGCGAGCGTGACGGCGACCGTGGTGCGCCCGGGCGCGCCGGTGGGCCCCCAGACGACGGTGACCGGCGTGGGCATCGTGGGGACCGGGTCCGCGAGGTCGTCCGTGGCCGGCGGGGGGTCCGCGGCGTTCGCGCCCGCTGCGTCCCCGTCGCCGGCGCCCGACCCGGCGATCTCGGTCAGGGCGGCGGCGACCGTCGCGGCGTCGTCCCCGGGATGCAGGATGGTGCCCACCCCGAGCTGGCGCAGCCGCCGCTCCCCGTCCTCGTCGTCGGTGGCCACCAGCCCCGCGGCCCGCACGCCGTGGCCGGCGAGGTGCCTGAGGGCGTCGCGGTCCAGGCCGCGCAGGTCGGGGGACAGCACCGCCACCCGGGCCACCCCGGCGGCCCCGGCCGAGAGCAGCTCGGCGAGGTCGGCGCACCGGCGTACGAGGGTGAGCCCGGGCGCCGCCCCGAGCACCTCGACGAAGCCGGCCTCGTGCCGGTGGGTGACCGCGGTGAGGACCGTCGTCACGACGCCGACCCGCCGGCGCCGCCGGGCACGGGGACCAGGGTGATCCGCGCGCCGACGTCGACGTCGGCGACGAGGCCGGGGACGGCCTCGCGCGGCACCATCACCTGTACGGCCCGGGTCGCGGTGGCGCTCCCCAGCACGGCGTCGTCGCCGGCGACCCGCACCACCGACACTGCCTCGAGCACGCGCTCCGGCCCCTGCAGCCGCGGCACACCGACAGCGGCCGACCCCTCCTCCGGCCGGTTGACGTAGACGTCGACGACCGAGCCCGCGGAGAGTGCGGCGGCGGACGTGGCGTCGACGAGCAGCGCCACCTGCTGGACCCCGACCTCGGCCGCGGTGCCGACGCCTGCGGCCGGCACCAGCTCGCCCGGACGCAGCGGCCGCAGGGCGTAGGTGTCGTCGGCCAGGGGCCGGTCGGCGGGCAGGTACGCGGCCGCGCCGCCGCCGAGCTGGACGTCGACGACGGTGAGGTCGTCGGCCGTGACCCGCTCGCCCGGGGCCACCGGGGTGGCCGCCGCGAAGACGGGCACGCGCTCGTCGGCCCGGGCCACGACCACGGCCCCCGCCACGGTCGAGACGAGGACGAGCAGCACGCCGACGAGGAGCCGCGAGTCGCGCCACGAGGGGGCGCGCAGCCGCGAGGCCGTGGGCGCCGGGAGGTCGCTCATGGCGCGATTCTCATCCAGGCCGGCCCGGCTCGCCTCCCGAGCCGGGTGGCCTGTGGACGGTCTTCACGGGACCTCACCGGCCGGGTGGCACACTGGCGCCGTGGCCCGCCGCTTCATCCCGCTGACCGAGGTGTCCGAGATCCTCGACATCTCCGCCGCGCAGGCCTACGCGCTGGTGCGCAGCGGCGACCTGCCCGCCATCAAGGTCGGCGGGCGGGGGCAGTGGCGGGTGGAGACCACCGAGCTCGAGAGCTACATCGAGCGGATGTACGCCGAGACCCGCGACTTCGTGGCCACGCGGGCCGACCGCGGCGACGACGAGGGCGGCCCCGCCGGCAGCTGATCCGTGCCGGTGCCGGCGCCCCATCTGCCCGTGCACCGCGATCCCCGGCGGCTGCTCGCCCTCTCCGGCCCGGCTCAGCGCAGCCTCGTGGCACCCAGCGCACGGTGCAGCCTGCGCTGAGCCGAGCCACCCTGCGCTGAGCCGGCCGCCGGCCCCGCAAACCCCTGGGCGACCGGACCGGATGCGGATGCGGTCACCCGCGCGACTCGACGGCGACCAGTGCCGCGACGGGCACGGTGACGAGCCGGCGGACGTTCTCGCGCCGGCGCGCCTCACCCTCGGGGTGCTCGGCGAGGACGAGGTGGTCGGCGCCCACGACGTCGACGGTGCCCACCAGCCCGCCGCCGCCGGCGAGGAGCAGGGCGACGGTCGCGCGGTCGCGGGCGAGGGCGCGCAACGCGTACCCGAGCCCGAAACGGCGGGCGGTGCGCCCCCGCTCGGACGCCGACGAGAGCCCGGTGAGAGCGACCACCGCGGCGAGCGGCACGAGCACCTCCCGGCGGGCCCCCGGCCGGCCGGGCCCGGCAGCCGCGAGGAGCAGCCAGCCGTCGCCGTGGTCGGACAGCGTGCCCTCGATGCGGCGCCCAGCGGCGAGGTCGACGGCCAGCTCGCTCCCCCGGGAGGCGGCCAGCCGGGCGGTGAGGTCGACCAGCGCCCGCTCCCGGCGGGTGCGCTCGGCCACCTCGCTGTCGAGCTCGCGCCGCTCCTCCGCCGCGAGCTGCCCCTCCAGGTCGGCGAACAGCCCCTCCCACCGCACGGTCGGAGCGTAGCCGCCGGCACCCCTTGCCGCCGTCCGGACCACCGATCTATGGTCTTCTGCATGCAAACGTCATCAAACGCCGGCAAACACCACTTTATGCCGGCAAGCTGGCTCTGGCTGCTGGCAGGCCTGCTCGCGGGCGGGGCGGTCGTCCGCTGGTTGCTGGACACGGCCGCTGCCTCGGCCGCGGACGCCCTACGCGGCGTGCCCGTCTCCCCCGCCGACGCGCTTCTCGGCGGCATCGCGCTGGCCGCCGCGCTCGGCGCGGCCTGGCTGCTCCTCGGGGTCGCGCTCGAGCTCCTGGCCCGCCTGCCGGGTGGATGGGGTCGGGCCTCGGCACGCGCCTCCGCAGCGGTGACCCCGGCCCTGGTGCGCCGGGCGGTGGGCCTGGCGATGGGGATGGGGATGGGCGTGGGGCTGGGTGCCGGGCCCGGCGGGGCCGCGCCGATGCCCGCGGCGCCGCCGGCCGTGCAGTCCCCCGCGGCGCACCCCGAGGGCGCCGCCGCGAGCGCGGACCCGCTGCCCGACCCCGGCTGGTCCCCGGCACCGGACCCCGGGTGGACCCCGGACGCCCCGCTGGTCCGGCCGCAGCCCGACGTCGGGCCGGTCAGCGCGGCGGGCCGGCGGTCGGCGACCACCGACCTCGACGAGGTGGTGGTGCGGCGCGGCGACTCGCTGTGGGCGATCGCCGCCCGGCACCTCGGCCCCGGCGCCACCGACGCCGAGGTCGCCGAGGAGTGGCCCCGCTGGTACGCCGCCAACCGCACGGTCATCGGGCCGGACCCCGACCTGGTGCTGCCGGGCCAGGTGCTGCGGGCCCCGGAGGGCCGGCGGTGAACCACGGCGCGCTCCACGTCACCCCGCCCGTGCGGGCCCTGCCCCCGGCGCTGCCGCTCGACGAAGCGGTCCGCCAGGGCCGCGAGGCTCGCGAGGCGCTCGCCCGCCGTCCCCGCTACATCCAGGAGGCGCTGGCCGTCGACTTCGAGTGCGCGTCCGACGAGCAGCTCTTCGGCCCGCAGCGCACCAGCCGGGCCGACCTGCCCGACCCGGTGGCGTGGGCCGGGCGGCTCACCCGCTCGCTGCTCGAGGTGATGACGGGGCTGCGGCCGGCCCCGCAGGTGGTCCGCTGGACCACGCCGGAGGTCTACGCCGTCATCGCCCGCCGGGGCGCCCTCGTGGCACGGCGGGCCGCCGACGGCCGGGCGCCGCGCACCCGGCATCCGGTGGTGGTCCAGCGGGTGCGGGTGTGTGAGCCCGCCGACGGCGTGGCCGAGGCCGCGGTGGTCGTCCGGCACGGGCCGCGGGTACGGGCGGTGGCGGTGCGCCTCGTCGGCCAGGACGGCGCCTGGAAGGTCAGCGCCCTCCAGGTGGGGTGACCGTCACGTCCTGCGCCGCCTCGGCGTCCGGGCTGCCCGGCTGCCGGGTCGGCAGCCCGCCCGCGGCCACGAGCGCGACGAGGGCGAGCAGCGCCAGCACGGCCAGAGGCACTGCGCAGCCCGTCGAGCCGCGACTGGGTGTTCTCCTCGACGATGGCGGTCGCCGCCGCCGGCTCCACCCCCGCCTCGTCGAGCGCAGTCTTCAGCTGGGCGTCGGAGACGAACGGGACGCCGCCGGCCAGCTGGACCTCCGACTGGGCGGTCACCGACGGCGGGACCGCCTCGTTCTCGGCGATGCCGCTGATGAACGACGACGTCAGCGCCGAGATGAGTACGGCGCCGGCCAGCGCGGTGCCGATCGAGGCCCCGAGGTTGGTGAACGTGTTCTGGATGCCGCCCACCTCGCCGCTCTGCTCGTCGGGGACGGCCGAGACCGTCACCGCCCCGAGCTGCGAGGCCAGCGCGCCGATGCCCAGCCCCGCGAGGAGGAGCGGCACGGTGACGATCTCCGCACCGGTACCCAGCTCCAGGGCAGCGAGGAGGCTGACGATGCCGGCGAGCAGGGCCAGGAACCCGAGCCGGGCGACGCGCCGCGGCGAGGCGTCGGGGAAGAGCCGCGGCACACCGACCGCGGCGAGCAGCAGGGTGACCGAGAGCGGCAGGATCCGCAGGCCGGTGTCGATCGCGCTGAGCCCCAGCGCCACCGAGAGGTAGAGCGGCACGCAGAAGAACAGGCCGGCCTGGAGCAGGAACTGGAAGAAGAACGCCGTCAGCCCCTTCTGGAGCGGCGGGATGCGCAGCATCGCGGGGTCGAGCAGGGCGGAGCGGCCCGCCGCGACCCGGCGCCTCTCCCACGCCAGGAAGGCCCAGATGACGATCGCTCCGGCCAGCACCAGCCAGACGACCGGCGACAGGCCGGCCCACGAGGGTGCGCCGGGCTTGGGGTTGACGAATCCCCACGTGCCGCCTCGCAGGATGCCGAGCACGACCAGTCCGAGCCCCAGCGCCGACAGGGCGGTGCCGACCAGGTCCAGGGCGGCGTCGGGGTCGGCCGCGGCGTCGGCCATCCGCCGCGCCAGCACGAGGATGACCGCGACGAGCACGACCTCGCCGGCGAACACCCACCGCCACGACGCGTACGTCGTGAGCACGCCGCCGATGAGCGGGCCGGCCGCCACCGCGACCGCGCCGGAGGCCGCCACCAGCCCGTAGGCCCGGGGCCGCTCCGGGGCGGCGAAGTTGGTGGCGACGAGGGCCACGATCGCCGGCATGATCAGGGCCGCCCCCAGGCCCTCGAGCACCGACCAGCCGACGATGAGCACGGGCAGGCTGGTGGCGAGCGCGGTCGTGAGCGACCCCGCCCCGTAGACGACGCAGCCGATCGCGAAGGCGCGCTTGCGGCCGAGGATGCCGCCGATCTTGCCGCCGGTGATCATCAGCGAGGCCATGACCAGCGTGTAGAGGGTGATGGCCGTCTGGATGCCGGTGACGTCGGTGCCGACGTCCTGGGCCACCGTCGCGATCGAGACGTTCATGACCGAGCTGTCGAGGGTCATGAGGAACTGGGCCGCCGCGAGGGTGGTGAGCACGGTCGCCCCGACGGTGCGGGCGGCGGTGTCGGTGCTCATCGGTCTGCCTCGGTCGTCGACGGGGTGGGGGGCTCGGGCGTCTCGGCAGCGGCGAGGCGGGAGCGGGCGCGAGGGTTGGGCCGCCAGTCGTAGACCACGGTGGTCCACAGGACGAGGTCCTGGACCGAGCGGCGCTCCGGGCTCAGGACGCACCAGAACAGGCCGATGGGGAAGAAGACGCAGAACGCGGCGCGGGCGAGGGCGCGCAGCGGCCCCAGCCGCCGCCCGTACCGGCCGTGCACCTGCAGGCCCATGACGTGCCCGCCGTAGGTGGTCCCGCCCAGCCACCACGCGAGCCAGAGGTACACGACCGAGAGCGCCATCCCCACCGTGAGGCCGAACAGGAAGGTCATCTGCGGGAACGAGAAGGCGCGCGGGTCGAGCAGGAAGAGCAGGGCCGCCCAGCCGAGGTACCCGGCGCCGAGGACGGCGGCCACCACCAGAGCATCCACGGTGTTGGCGACGATGCGGGTGACGATGCCTGCAGGCGAGCCCTGGTACGGCCTGGCCTCCTTCGGGACCGGGGAGATGTCGTGCTCGCTCACGGCGCCTCCCCGCCTGTGTCCGCGCGCCGGCGGCGTCGGAACAGCGCTCGGTCGACGGCCCGCGAGATCGCGTCGTCGGCCGAGATGCCGGTCATCCGGACGCCGCGCACGGTCTCGGAGGCCATCGACCCGGTGGAGTCGCGGATGATCGCCGGCAGGTCGATCTCGTCGAGGACCTCCTGGACGATCCCGACGAGGTCGACCCGGTCGATGACCGCGTCGAGGTCCGCCCGCGCCACCACCGCGTCCACGTCCAGACGGGCGGCGACCCCGTCCAGGTCGATCCGGTCGATCACCGCGTCCAGGTCCGCCCGCGCCACCACCGCGTCCACGTCCAGACGGGCAGCGACCCCGTCCAGGTCGACCCGGTCGATCACCGCGTCCAGGTCCGCCCGCGCCACCACCGCGTCCACGTCCAGACGGGCAGCGACCCCGTCCAGGTCGATCCGGTCGATGATCGCGTCGAGGTCCACCCCGGCGACGATGGCGTCGATGTCGACCCGCTCGAGGATCGCGTCGATGGCGACCCGGTTGACCACCGCGTCGACGTCCACCCGCGCGACCGCCCCGTCGAGGTCGACGCGTGCCACCGCGGCGTCCAGGTCGACCCGTGCCACCGCCGCATCGAGGTCGACGCGCGCCACCGCGGCATCGAGGTCGACCGTCGCCACGAGGGCGTCGAGGTCGACGTGCTCCGCCACCAGCCGGGTGAGGTCGAGCCGGGAAAGCAGCGCCGTGACGACGAGCGGCGTCCAGGCGTCGAGGAGGAGGGAGAGGCGATGGGCGGCGAGCCGGCGTTCGTCCCGCCCCCGCCAGGCGGTCGCGTAGAGGACCGACCGTGGCTGCAGCCCCCGCGGCACGAGCGGGGGGACCCACAGCACCCGGGCGAGGGGAGCCGCCACGACGGCCCCGGCGCGACCGACCGCGACCGTGGCGGCCACGGCCGCCACCACCGTCCCGAGGGCGGCGTCCAGCACCACCTGGGTCCCAGGGCCCGGCCGCGGCCCGGGAAGCGAGCGCGGACCGGGCTGCAGCTCCCTCGCCATCGTCGGCACCTCTCGCGGCTCGTCCTGCACGAACGGTACGCCGCGTCGGGCCTGCTCCGTCAGGGGTTCCGGAAGCAACGACGGAGCCGGGCCACCAGGGCCCGGCTCCGCGTGGTCGACCGCGTCAGCGGCGGCCGTGGCACATCTTGAACTTCTTGCCCGATCCGCACGGGCACGGGGCGTTGCGCGGCGTCGAGGCCATCTCGTCCTCGGTGAGGGTGGCGGTGCCGCCGCCCTTCTCGTCGCGCAGCTCGACGCCACCGGTCTCGGACGGCGCCGAGTAGTGCAGGGCGCCGGTGCGCGGCCGGCCCACGCCGACCCCGGACACCTCGACGTGCGGGGCCCCGTCGGCCACCGGCTCGGACTCCGTGGTCGCCGCGGGGGCCAGGCCCTCCTCCGCCGCCTCGGCGGCTTGAGCGGCCTCGGCGGCCTTCGCCGCCCCGGCCCCGTCGCCGGACGCCGCAGCGGCACCGGCCATCGCCCCGAGCATCTGGGACACGTGCACCGGCTCCACCGTGGGCTCCGTGGCCGCGGCGGGCTGGTCGACGTTGACCTCGACGTGGAAGAGCAGCCCCACCGACTCCTCCTTGACCGACTCGTTCATCGCCTGCCAGAGCAGGAACCCCTCGCGCTGGTACTCGACGAGCGGGTCGCGCTGGGCCATCGCGCGCAGGCCGATGCCCTCCTGGAGGTAGTCCATCTCGTAGAGGTGCTCGCGCCACTTGCGGTCGAGCACCGAGAGCATCACCCGGCGCTCCACCTCGCGCATGACCTCGGAGCCGAGGGCCTCCTCACGCTCGTCGTAGGCGTGGTGGGCGTCGGAGAGGATCTCCTCCTTGAGCGTCTCCGCGGTGAGAGCGGACCGGCCGCCCGCGGCCTCCTCGACCTGGTCGGGGGTCAGCGTGATCGGGTAGAGCGCGCGCAGCGCGGTCCACAGCCGCTCGAGGTTCCAGTCCTCGGGGAAGCCCTGGGCGGTCTCGGCGTCGATGTAGCCCTCGACCACGTCGTTGACGAAGAAGCGCAGCTGCTCGTGCAGGTCCTCCCCCTCGAGCACCCGACGGCGCTCGTCGTAGATGACGGTGCGCTGGCGGTTGAGCACGTCGTCGTACTTGAGGACGTTCTTGCGGATCTCGAAGTTCTGCGCCTCGACCTGCGCCTGCGCCGACTGGATCGACCGCGTCACCATCTTGGACTCGATGGGCTGGTCGTCCTCCATCTTCGCGGTCGTCATCACCCGGTCGACGAGGCCGGCGTTGAACAGCCGCATCAGGTGGTCCTGGAGGCTGAGGTAGAACCGCGACTCGCCGGGGTCGCCCTGGCGGCCGGAGCGGCCTCGCAGCTGGTTGTCGATGCGGCGCGACTCGTGGCGCTCGGTGCCGAGCACGTAGAGGCCGCCGAACCCGGTGACCTCGTCGTGCTCCTCGGCCACCTCGGCCTCGGCCCGGGCCAGGGCCTCGTCCCAGGCGGCCTCGTACTCCTCCGGCGTCTCGTGCGGGTCGAGGCCGCGCTCCTTGAGGGCGGCGACGGCGCGGAACTCGGGGTTGCCGCCGAGCATGATGTCGGTGCCGCGGCCGGCCATGTTGGTGGCGACGGTGACGGCGCCCTTGCGGCCGGCGTCGGCGACGATGGCGGCCTCCCGCTCGTGGTGCTTGGCGTTGAGCACCTGGTGGCGCACGCCGTTGCGGCGCAGCTGCTCGGAGAGGTACTCCGACTTCTCCACCGACACGGTGCCGACCAGCACCGGCTGGCCGCGCTCGTGCCGCCCGACGATGTCGTCGACGACCGCGTTGTACTTGGCCTCCTCGGTGCGGTACACGAGGTCGGCGACGTCCTGACGGATCATCGGCCGGTTGGTCGGGATCGAGACGACCCCGAGCCCGTAGATGGAGTTGAGCTCGGCGGCCTCGGTCTGGGCGGTGCCGGTCATCCCCGAGAGCTTGTCGTACATGCGGAAGTAGTTCTGGAGGGTGATCGTCGCGAGGGTCTGGTTCTCGTTCTTGATCTGCACCCCCTCCTTGGCCTCGATGGCCTGGTGCATGCCCTCGTTGTACCGGCGACCGGGCAGCATCCGGCCGGTGTGCTCGTCGACGATGAGCACCTCGCCGTTCATCACGACGTAGTCCTTGTCGCGGTGGAACAGCTCCTTGGCCTTGATCGCGTTGTTGAGGTAGCCGATGAGGGGGGTGTTGGCCGACTCGTAGAGGTTGTCGATGCCGAGGTGGTCCTCGACCTTGTCGATGCCCCGCTCGAGCACGCCGACGGTCTTCTTCTTCTCGTCGACCTCGTAGTCGCCGCGCCCGGACTCGAGCTCGCCGCGCTCGAGCCGCGCCGCGACCCTCGCGAACTCGGTGTACCACTTCGTGGGGGCGTCGGCGGGGCCGGAGATGATGAGCGGCGTGCGGGCCTCGTCGATGAGGATGGAGTCGACCTCGTCGACGATCGCGAAGTGGTGGCCGCGCTGCACCAGCTCGGCGGTGCTCCACGCCATGTTGTCGCGCAGGTAGTCGAAGCCGAACTCGTTGTTGGTGCCGTAGGTGATGTCCTTGGCGTACTCGGCGCGCCGCTGCTCGGGCGTCATCGAGTTGAGGATGCAGCCGGTCTCGAGGCCGAGGAAGCGGTGGACGCGCCCCATCAGCTCGGACTGGTACTCGGCGAGGTAGTCGTTGACGGTGATGATGTGCACGCCCTTGCCGGTGAGGGCGTTGAGGTAGCTCGGCAGGGTGGCCACGAGGGTCTTGCCCTCACCGGTCTTCATCTCGGCGACGTTGCCGAGGTGGAGCGCGGCCCCACCCATGATCTGCACGTCGAAGTGGCGCTTGCCCAGGGTGCGCTTGCTCGCCTCGCGAACGGCCGCGAAGGCCTCGGGGAGGATGTCGTCGAGGGTCTCCCCCGCCTCGAGGCGGGCCCGGAAGGTGTCGGTCTCCGCGCGCAGCTCGGCGTCGGTGAGCTTCTCGAAGTCCTCCTCGATGGCGGCCACCTGGGCCGCGATGCTGTCGAGCCTCTTGAGGATGCGCCCCTCACCGGCACGCAGCAGCTTCTCGACGATCTTCACGAGTGGGACTCCTCGGGGCAGGTTGCTTCGGCGGTCGCGCAACGACCGGACCTGCCTAGGGTAGTCGAGCGCGCGGGCCCGACCGACGCGGAGCGGGCCACCTGGGCCAACGGGCCGGGCCGCGCCCCGAGTTCCCTCGCCGCTCCGGCGGTGGTTGGCTGGCCCCCATGACCCAGCTCGTCTACCCGGGGTGCGTGCCCGAGCTCACCGACGGGCACGCGCTGCTGCGCCCGCACCGCCCCTCCGACGCCGACCGGATGGTCGAGCAGTCGCGCGACCCCGACTCGCTGCAGTGGACGACGGTGCCCCGCCCCTACCGCCCGGAGGACGCCCGCGAGTTCCTCGCCCACATCGAGGCCCAGTGGAACGACCCCGCCGGTGACCGCCTCTGGGCGGTCACCGACGCCAACGACCCGCAGCACGCCTACCTCGGCACCATCGACGCCCGGCCCCGCGCCGGCGGCACGATGGAGGTGGGCTACGGGCTGCATCCCGACGCGCGGGGGCGGGGGCTGATGGCGAGCGCGCTGCGCCTGATCTGCCAGTGGTGGTTCGAGGGGGGCGGCACCCGGGTGCACTGGCGGGCGATGCGCGGCAACTTCGGCTCGTGGCGGGTCGCGTGGTCGTGCGGCTTCCGGATGCACGGCACGGTGCCCGAGCTGCTGCCCTCGGCGGCCGAGGGTCGGGCCGTCGACGCCTGGGTGGCCAGCCTGGGCGCCGACGACGTCATGGAGGCGATCACGCCGTGGGAGGACCCGAGGGGGCTCACCTCGGACGCCGCGGGCGGCATCCGGCTGCGGGCGTGGCGCGACGAGGACGTCGAGGCGGTCGGGGACCGCGACCCCGACCAGCCGGCGCACCTGATGCCGGCGCGCGGCGTGCTCGACGCCGCGACCTTCCCGGAGTGGCTGCTGGCCCGGCGCGAGCGGATGGCCGCCGGGGTCATGGTGTCGTGGTGCGTCGCCGACGCCGCCACCGACCGCTGCCTCGGCGAGGTGCTCGTCTTCGTGCACGAGGGCACGCTCGCCGACGACACCGCCGAGCTCGGCTACCAGGTGCTGCCGAGGGCGCGCCGGCGCGGCGTGGCCACCGCCGCGGCCCGGCTGTGCGCGGAGCACGCGCTGGCGCCCCGGCCGCAGGGCGGGATGGGCCTGCGGCGGCTCGTGGCGCAGACCGCCGAGGACAACGTCGGCAGCAACCGGGTGCTCGACAGCATCGGCTTCACCCTGTGGGGCACCGAGACGGCGGCCGACGCGCTGCCCGGTGGGCGCACGGTCGACGCGCTGCACTGGGAGCTGCTCGCCGACGCCTGACCCACGCTCGTGCTGGGCAAGGTGGACCACTCGGCACCGGAAAGACGACATCGGCCGACGAGCCTCATGCGATATCGCTGTGGCCCGGATCCTGACTTGCCATAGTTGCTACGTGACGACGGACGGGGCCTTGGTGAGATCGGCTGCAGCGCCCTATCCGTCCGGTGGGGTTGACCAGCCTCCTGAGCGCTCGGTCATGGATCGGGCCATTGCCGCTGCCCCCTTGGTGTTGCTCGCTGTCACCGCCGCTGCGGTATACAGAACGCTCTTCAGGGCGATCTCCGACCCCGATGCGTTTTGGCACCTACGGCTGGGCTCCTATCTCCTGAGTACCGGCGAATTCCGCGGACCAGAGCCCTGGACCTCGCTGGCAACGCGCCCTCTGGTCCTGCATGAATGGGGTCCCGAAGTGGTCTACGCGTGGGTCTTCGACCTCGCCGGCTGGAGTGGGCTCGCATGGCTTCAAGCGATCGAGGCCGTGGTCCTCCTCGTAGTGCTGTATTACTGCACGCGTCGCTTCTCCCCACCGTTGCTGGCGGCGATCATCACGGTCGTGGGGTTTGGGGGAGCTTTCGGCTCTTTGGCCCTTCGCCCTCAGATCGTCAGCTTCGCTTTGGTCGCGATCGTGACCACCACGTGGCTGCGCACCGCCGACGACGGGCGCCCACGCTGGTGGTTGATTCCGCTGACGTGGCTGTGGGCCTGTTGCCACGGCATGTGGTTCGTGGGAGTCGCCATCGGCTTCGCCGCAGTGCTCGGCATGATCCTGGACAAGCGGATCTCGTTTCGCGGAGCCACTCGGCTTGCTCTGGTACCTGTGCTCTCGGTCGGCGCAGCCGCCCTCACACCGGTCGGTCCCTCACTCCTGTGGACTGCGGTCAAGATGCGGGCCTACACCCAGTACGTCGGAGAGTGGTCCGCCCCTGCGCTGTTCACGCCCCAAAGCATCTTGACACTCGCCCTCGCGTTGACGATTGCGCTGGCTTGGTGGCGCGCCACCGAACCAGCGCGATGGACGGAGATCGGCCTCTGGCTTGCTGGCGTCACCTTCGCCCTGCTCTATACCCGGACCATTGCAGTGGGAGCCATGATCCTCGCCGTGCTGGCGGCGGCCGCCCTGGCTCGCCATCCTCGGGTCGGCACCGGCACGACGCCGTCATCCAGGACCGAGATGGTGGTGCTCAGCACGGTCGTTGCGCTGCTTGCCGGACTGGGCCCCCTGACCCTTGCCGCCGACGCCGACCGCCCCAGCGCAGTCCCGTCGGGCATGAACGAGGCGCTGGCGGAAATGCCTGCTGGAACGGTGGTCTACAACGAGTACGTCCTCGGGGGATGGCTTCTATGGGAACACCCAGAGCTGGACCCCGTCATCGACGGACGTGCTGACGTCTACGACATCGAGCACTTCGCGAGGGTCGCGGACAGCTACGAGCTGAGCCCGGGCTGGGATACCACCGTTCGGGGGAGCCGGGCATCCGTCGCGGTTCTGTACTCGTCGTCACCTCTCGCGCACGCCCTGGTCGATCAGCTCGGTTGGACTGAGACGTCCTTTGATGCCGGGTATGTGCTGCTCCTGCCGCCGGACCGCCACCTCGACGCATAGCTCAGGGCACAGCACCAGCCAGACCCAGCCAGCCGGCGAGGAGGGCCAGCTCGTCGTCGAGCTCGCGGCGGTCCTCCTCGGTGCCGCGGCCGGGCTCCCAGGTGCAGCGCCGCACCTGCAGCACGCCGGCGGCACGGTCGGACTTGAGGTCGACGCGGCCGACGAGCTCGTCGCCCAGGAGGAACGGCAGCACGTAGTAGCCGTGCACGCGCTGCGGCTCGGGGACGTAGATCTCGAGCCGGAAGTCGAAGCCGAACAGGGCCCGCACCCGGTCGCGCTGCCAGACGAGGGAGTCGAACGGTGAGAGCAGCGCCCGGGCGCGCACCCGGCGGGGGCGCCGGGCGTCGCGGTGCAGGTAGGCAGCGCGGTGCCAGCCCTGGACCGTCGCGGGAAGGAGGGTGCCGTCGGCGACGAGCTCCTCGATGGCGGGGCGGGCCTGCTCGGGCGAGAGCCGGAAGTAGTCGCGCAGGCACTGCTCCGAGCCGACGCCGTGGGCCCGCGCGGCGATCTCGACGAGGCGGCGGAAGCACTCCGCGTCGGAGGGCCGCCCGGCGGGGTCGAGGGCGGCCGCCCGAGCCGCCGGCGGCAGCACCCGCTCGGGCGTGGCGTAGCGCCGCTCGAACTGGGTGGTGCGCCCGGCGCTGGAGAGCCGCCCGGCCCAGAACAGGTGCTCGAGCGCGCTCTTGACCAGCGACCAGTTCCAGCCCCAGTCGTCGCGGGTCCTCGGCAGGTCGTGCTCGAGGGCAACCTCGACCTGGCGGGCGGTCATCGGGCCCCGCAGGGCCACCTCGTCGAACACCGCCTCGACGAGCTCGGGGTGGTCGCGGGCGACCCGCCGCATCCCACCCCACGACTCGCTGCGCGCCCGACGCATCCGGAAGTCGAGCAGCGGCCACGTCGACGGCGCGACCAGCGACGCCTCGTGGGCCCAGTACTCCACGACGCGGCGCGGTGCGACGTCGCGGGCCCGGTCGAGCAGCGCGCGGTCGTAGGGCCCCAGGCGGGAGAAGAACGGCAGGTAGTGGCTGCGGACCACGACGTTGACGCTGTCGACCTGCACGACGGCCACGGTGTCGACGACCCGCTGGAGGTCACGGCTGGTGGGAGCCGGCGGCCGCGGCCGGGCGAAACCCTGGGCGGCGAGGGCGATCCTGCGGGCGGCGGCCGCGGTGAGGCGGACCGGCGCCGGGTCACTCATCCTTGGCGATGAGGTTCTGGCGGTGCGCGTAGACGGCCGCCTCCACCCGGGAGTGGAGGTGCAGCTTCTCGAGGATGTTGCGCACGTGGTTCTTCACGGTGTTCTCGGAGATGACCAGGTGCTCGGCGATCTCGCGGTTGGCCATCCCCCGGGCGACGAGCCGGAGCACCTCCACCTCGCGCTCGGTGAGCCGGGTGTCCGGCGAGGAGGTGGGGCCGTTCTCCCGGCTGAGCCGGCTGAACTCGTTGAGCAGGGTGGCCGCCATCCCCGGAGGGATGATCGCCTGTCCGTCGTGGACGGTGCGGATGGCCGCCGCCACGTCCTCCCCGGGGAGGTCCTTGAGCAGGTAGCCGCTGGCGCCGGCCTTGATCGCCTCGAAGAGGTCGGTCTCGTCGTCGCTCATCGTCAACATGAGGATGCGGGTGGCGGGGGTGGCCGCGCGGATGCGCCGGCAGGCGTCGATGCCGCCGACCCCCGGCATCCGGACGTCCATGAGGACGACGTCCGGGCGCAGCCGCGACACGACCTCGACGGCCTCGTTGCCGTTGCTGGCCTCGCCGATGATCTTGGCGGTGCCGTCGAGCTCGACGACGATGCCCATCCCGCGCCGGTACTGGTCGTGGTCGTCGGCGATGACGACGGTGATGGGCGTCCGGCCCGCAGTACCCGAGCCCGCCGTGTCGTCACTCACGGAGCCATCGTCTCAGGTCAGGGTCGGTTCGTGTGTTGAAGTTCCACAACTGCCTCACCAATCCCGGCCATCCCTCAGGAGGCAGCCGCCCCGTACCGGGCGCTCGTACCCGCCTCGCCGTCCTGGTCGGCGAGGGAGCCGTCGAGGTCGAGGTGGAGGACACCGTAGGACCAACCACGGCGCCGGTACACGACGCTCGCCCGGTCGGTGTCGATGTCGTGGAAGAGGTAGAAGTCGTGTCCGACCGCCTCCATCTCGCGCAGTGCGTCGGCCAAGGTCATCGGCTCGGAGCGGTGCACCTTCTCCCTGACCTCGATCGGCGAGCCGTCGAAGGGGTTCTCGGCCTCGATCTCGGACTCGGCCGCCGTCGGGGCCTCGATGCGCGCGGTGGCGCTGGCCACCGACTCGGGGGTACGTCGCCCGCGGTGGACCTGTCGCTTGTCGCTGCGCCGCCTCAGCCGCTCCATGATCTTGTCGAGCACCATGTCCAGCGCCGCATAGCGGTCCTCGGCGCACGCCTCGGCGCGCACCACGGGACCCTTGGCGTAGCAGGTGACCTCGACCCGGTCGCAGGGCTTGCCCTGGCGGCGGTTGGCCTCATGGCTCAGCACGACCTCGACGCGCCGGGTTCGGGGCTCGAGCTGGGTCACCTTGCCCAGCTTCTCCTCGACGTGCTCCCTGAAGCGGTCGCTGACGGTCAGGTGCCGTCCACTGACGACGATGTCCACGTGGTCCTCCTCGTACTCGGTGGTGCGGTGCTCAGCAGCAGTCGTCCGGCGGCATCACCACCTCTGAGGGGATCCTCATGTCACGACGCTAGCCGCCCTCCCTGTGGCCCACAAGGGCACCCGCTGTGACGTGTCTAGCCCTCACCGCCAGGGTCGCGGCGGCGACGTGCGCGGCCCCGTGGGAGCGCAGTGCGCGGGCCGCCTCGGCCACCGTCGCCCCCGTCGTCAGGACGTCGTCGACCACGAGGCAGGCGGCACCGTGCACCGCCTCGCGCGCGCCCGGGCGCACCGCCAGGGCACCGGCCAGGTTGGCCGCCCGGGCGTCCCGGCCGAGCCCGGCCTGGTCGGCCACCCGACGGGTGTGGCGCAGGACACCGGTGACGACGAGCGCCGGATCGCCGACGCACCGCACCGCGCGCGCGACGAGGGCACCGAGGGGGTCGTCGCCCCGCCGGCGGCGGGCTCGCCCGGTGGGCGGAACGGGGACCACGAGCACCGGACCGTCGCGGGCACGCACCCGCCGGAGGGCAGGGTCCTCGCGGCAGGCGCGACCGACCGCGCCGGCCAGCACGGGGGCGAGCACCGCGGCGAGGTCGCGGCGGCCGCCGTCCTTGTACGCCGTCACGGCCACCGCGCACGGCGCCGTCGAGGCGCACCGCGCTCCAGCAGGAGACACCGGCTGCCGCGGCCGCCCCCGACGACCGGCCGACCGGCCCCGACACGGCGGCGGCCCGCACCTCGGCCCGGCAGGAGGGGCACAGCGGGGAGGGGGCCGGCTCGCCACACCCGGCGCACTGCCCCGGCAGGACGAGATCGGCGGCGGCCCTCAGCCCTTCGCCCAGCCGTTCCAGCACTCCCCCGGTCATGACCGTGATCCTCGACGGCGGCCGCGACCCACGCCATCCCCGGCGCCGGTCTGTGGACGGCCTGGCAGGTCGCCGCCGGCTGTGGACGACCGGGCCGGCTCCGGCGACCCGGATGGCGAGCTCCGGCCTCCAGCGACCCGGACGCGGGATCAGCCTGCGGCCACCGCGAGGTCGTCGGCACGGCCGCTGTCGGCCCACCCCGGCGAGCTGCGGGCGAGGAGCCGCCCGTCGTCGGTGACGACGTAGAGGTCGCGCTCGCCGCCGGTGGTGGTGATCGACTCGGCCCCCTCCACCTGGGGCAGCGCCCGCACGTCGCGGTCCACGCCGAGCAGCGTCGGCGTCGGCGGCCGGGAGGCGATCCGGGCGATCGTCGCCACGGTCGTGCTGTCGACCCAGGTGAGGCCGACCGCGTCGGTCACGGTGACCCCGAGCCGCAGCGGCTCGCCGGACAGCCGCTCGGGCAGGCCGTTGGTGCCGCGCACGATGCCGGTGACGTCGACCCGGGCGTCGCTGCCGTCGGGACTGGTGGAGAGCACCGCCACCCGGTCTCCGCCGGCGGACACCCGGGACTCCACGACCCGGCGGCCGGCGAGCCACTCCGCCGGCACCGGGTTGGCGTAGGCCGCCTCCGGGTCGGCCGGGTCGGCCGCGACGTCGACGACGAAGAGCCGGTCGTCGCCGCCGCCGACGCCTCCGGCCCAGAGCCACCCGCGCCGGTCGTACGACGGGGCGCCGACGTCGCTGCCGAACCCGGGCACCTCGTACTGGGTGCCGTCACGCCAGCGCGAGAGGCCGTCACCGCCGGGGTCGACGGCCGCGAGCTCGGCACCGGCGGGCGAGAGCGCCAGCCCGGTGTACGCGGCGGGCACGGGTGGGTACGCGCCGACGCCGGGCTGCGTGCCGCCCTGCAGCGAGCCGGCGGGGTCGAACACGGTGACCTCGGCCCCACGCCGCACCACGGGCAGGGCGAGGTCGCGCGTGGGCCGCGGGGGGAAGCCGATGTCGGCGAGGGAGGAGGCGGTGCCGTCGACTCCGGGCAGGTCGACCGGCGTGCCGTTGACCGAGAGCGCCACCCGGCCCACCGAGAGGTCCTGGTTGAGCGTGGTGATGAACTGGGCCCAGAGGTCCTGGCGGGTGGTCTCGTCCGGGTCCAGCCGCGGGCCGACGATGTTGACGGTGGCCAGGCCGCTGTCGTCGACGGAGACCGCGTCGCCGAGCAGGCGCGCGCCCTCGGGCACGGCGGTCTTCACCGCCCCCTCGAGGTAGCCGGGCACCGGGTCGAGCTGGGCGCGCGCGAGGCGGGTGGCGAGCTTGTCGAGCGGGAACCAGCGCACGTCGGGCACGGTGGCCCGCTGGCTCGTGGAGATGTAGGTGAGGTCGAAGGGCTGCACGAGCCGGGAGACGTAGCCCGCCTGGATCCACCGGCCGAAGCCCTCGGGCAGCTCGCTGATCCGCCACTCGTCACCGGCGTCGGTGAGGGTGAACTCGGCGCTGACCTCCGCGCCGGGCGGCGCCGGGGTGTAGCGCCCGCCCGTGTCGACCGTCCCCGCCGGGGAGGCCGTCACCCGCACGTGGGTGGGGTCCACCAGAGTCGTGGTGGGCGGGCTGTCGTCGGCGAGCAGGACGAGCTCGGCGTCGGGGTTCCACTGCTCGGCGACGCTCACCGTGAGGAAGGCGCGCGCGTTGTCGTAGAGCGCCGTCGCTCGCGGCGCCGGCGAGCAGGAAGCCGCTGACGATGTCGACTCGGGCTCGTCGCCCTCGCGCGGGCCGGGGAAGACGTAGCGCAGGTTCGAGCTCGGCGCCTCCTCCGCACCCACCTCGAGCCCCGGCTGCACCGGGCCGTCGGTCGTCAGCCCGCCGCACCCGGCGACGAGCAGGGCGGCGGCGAGCACGGCGAGCAGGCGCAGGCGCGTCATCGGGCCTCCGAGGGGCTCAGCCCCACCGGGGAGCCGTGCAGCGTGGCCCCGGAGTGCTGCGGCAGGGTGAGCCGGAACCGGGAGCCCACCCCCGGCTCCCCCCAGGCCTGCAGCCAGCCGTTGTGGAGCCGGGCGTCCTCGAGCGAGATGGACAGCCCGAGGCCGGTGCCGCCGGTGGTGCGGGCGCGCGCGGGGTCACCACGCCAGAAGCGGGTGAAGACGTTGGCGGCCTCCCCCGGGGCCAGCCCGACACCGTGGTCCTCGACCACCACCGCCACCGCTCCCCCGCCGACGCCGAGGTGGATGTCGACCGGCTTGCCGTCGCCGTGCTCGATGGCGTTGACGACGAGGTTGCGCAGGATCCGCTCGACCCGCCGCTCGTCGACGTCGGCGGTGACCTCGTCGTCCGGTGCGTGCACGGTGACGACGCTCCCCCGGCGGTCGGCGAGCGGCCGGGCCGCGTCGACCACGTGCTGGACCGTGGTGCGCAGGTCGACGGTCTCGACGTCGAGCGCGGCCGCGCCGGCGTCGAACCGGCTGATCTCGAGCAGGTCGGCGAGCAGGTCCTCGAAGCGGTCGAGCTCGCCCGCGAGCAGCTCGGCGGACCGTGCCGTGGCGGGGTCGAAGCGCTGCTTCGAGTCGTGGATGACGTCGACGGCCATCCGGATCGTCGTCAGCGGCGTGCGGAGCTCGTGCGAGACGTCGGAGACGAACCGCTGCTGCACCGCGGAGAGGCCCTCGAGCTGGCGGATCTGCTGCTGGAGGCTGTCGGCCATCCCGTTGAAGGAGGTGGCGAGCAGGGCCAGGTCGTCCTCGCCGCGGGCCGGCATCCGCTCGTTGAGCCGGCCGGCCGAGAGCCGCTGGGCGACCTCGCTCGCCCGCCGCACCGGCGCGACCACCTGCCGGGTGACCACCCAGGCGACGCCGCCGACGAGGAGGGTGAGGATGACCCCGGCGACGAGGAAGCTGTTGCCGATCAGGTCCATCGTCGCCACCTCCTGCTCCATCGGGTAGATGAAGAACAGGGAGTAGGGCCCGGCGTTGGGCACCTGGACGACGCTGCCGACGATGACGGCGGGCAGCTCGCGGCCCTCGACCGTGATCGAGGTCAGCTGCACCTGCTGGCGCCCGGGGTTGGCCGCCACCGCCTCCTCCAGCTCGGGGCTGATGACCGAGGTGTCGACGAGGTTCTTCGGGCTCACCAGCTCGACGAGGACGATGTCGCTGTCGTTGCCGAGCGAGCGGCTCATCACGACGAAGCGGCTGGGGTCCTCGACGCCGGGCGCGGCGAGGATGCTCGACATGATGTCGCTGGCGGTCTGGTTCAGCTCGCCGACCGAGGTCGACGTCGTGGCGTCCCAGTAGGACTGCGCCTTGCTCGTGAGGTTGAGCGCCTCGTTCTGGGACTGGTCGATGCGGTCGCTCTCCAGGCCGCTCGCGATCTGCGAGTGCAGCACCCCGCCGAGCACCGAGACGACGACGAGGCCGAGGAGCATCGTCGTCGTGATGACCCGCAGCTGGAGCGACTGGCGCCAGCGCTGCCGCGCCTCGGCGCCGACCTCGCGCAGGGCGTCGAGCGCCGCGAGGACACCGTGCCGGAAGGACCGCATCCACCCGACCCGCGGTGCCCGGGCCGGCAGCCCGGCGGCGGAGTCGGCCATCGTCAGGTCTTGCCGGCCTTGTAGCCGACGCCGCGGACGGTGACGACGATCTCGGGGTGCTCGGGGTCGCGCTCGATCTTGGAGCGCAGCCGCTGGACGTGCACGTTGACCAGCCGGGTGTCGCCGGCGTGGCGGTAGCCCCACACCTGCTCCAGGAGCACCTCGCGGCTGAACACCTGCCACGGCTTGCGGGCCAGCGCCACGAGGAGGTCGAACTCGAGCGGGGTGAGGTTGAGCGGCTCGCCGCCGCGGGTGACCGAGTGGCCGGCGACGTCGATCTCGAGGTCGCCGATGGTCAGCCGCTCCGGGGCCGGCTCGTCGCCGCGGCGCAGCCGGGCCCGGACGCGGGCGATCAGCTCCTGGGGCTTGAACGGCTTGACCACGTAGTCGTCGGCGCCGGACTCGAGGCCGAGGACGACGTCGACGGTGTCGGTGCGCGCGGTGAGCATGACGATGGGGACGCCGGACTCCCCGCGGATCTGGCGGCACACCTCGAGCCCGTCGGTGCCGGGCAGCATGACGTCGAGGAGCACGAGGTCGGGGCGGTGCTCGCGGAACGCCGCGAGCGCGTAGGCGCCGTTGGCGACGTGCGCGGTCTCGAGCCCCTCGTTGCGCAGCACGATGCCGAGCATCTCCGCGAGCGCGAGGTCGTCGTCGACGACGAGGACGCGACCCTTCACGGCCCCCTCCGTTCCCTGCTGTCGGTGTCCGAGGTCCGGCACATGATCCCACAGCGACCTGCGGTGTTCCGGCCATCCCGGGACATGCCCGGCCGCCCCCGCGCCCCGGGGCGGGGACCGGACTACCCTGACCCCGTGATGCGAGCACCCCGGTTCGCGGCGATCGACGCCTCGACGAAGATCCGGCTCGCCTTCGCGGTGCTGGCTGCGTTCATCGCGGCGATGACCGAGAACGCCGTCGCAGTGCTTCCGTGGCTGGCCATCGTCGTGGTCATCGACCTCGTGATCGTGGCTCTGGACCGGATGCCGATCTCGCGGCGCGGGCTCCTCGACACCGTCATCCTCGCCCTGCTCGCCGTCGACGCCGCGGCCGCTGGTGCCGGCTACGCCGTGGCGGGGCTGGGCGCCGCTCTCCTCATCCTCATCCCCGCCTACCACGCAGGTACGCGGTTCGGGCGGATCGGCTTCCTACTGGCCGTCGTGATGGGCGGCATCGCCTACCTGCTCGTGGCGCTCACCTCGGACGACCAGGAGGCCTTCACCTTCGGTGTGTTCGCGTGGCTCGCGGCCGCGATGATCCTCGGCGGGCTCGGCGTATGGAACCAGCGGCTGGTCGCCGAGCAGGACAGACGAGTCGTCGGACCCGGCGGCGCGTGAAGCGATCGAGCTGATCCAGCGGTTGCGCGACATCTCCGGCGAGATGTCCACCGGCCTCGACGCGCCGGCCAGCGCGTCGCTCGCCCTCGACCTGCTCGCGGCGTCGGTGCCGTCCACGCGCAGCGCCGTGCTCGTCACCGAGGACAGCGAGCACCTGGTTCCCGTGGCGCTGCGAGGCTCCACCCGGGCGCCCTGGCACGTGGCCGAGGACGTGTCCCGCATCCTCGACCAGAACCCGTCGAAGTGGCGGCCCACCGAGATCGGCTTCGTCGACGAGTTCGGCCGTCGTCAGGCGCTCGTCACGCCGTTCGCACTTGCCGCGGGGCCGGCCACCATCGTCGTCGTCGAGCGCGGCGTCGACCGGCCGTTCACCGACCTCGAGAAGCAGGCGACCCTCGACCTCACCCGCCGCCTCGCCCCCACCGTCCAGGCCGGTCTCCTCTTCGGCAACCTCAAGCAGTACGCCAGCCTCGAGGAGCGCAACCGGATCGCCCGCGACATCCACGACGGCATCGCCCAGGAGCTCGCCGCCCTCGGCTACTCGGTCGACGCCCTGCGGATGCAGGCCGGCCCGCCCGGCACCAAGCTCCGCGACGGGCTCGACGCCCTTCGCGACCGGCTCAGCGACACGATGGCCGACCTGCGGCTGCACATCACCGACCTGCGGGTCGCCGAGCGCCCCGGGTCCGGGCTGGGCGCCGTGCTCGGCGGTGCCGTGCAGAGCTTCGGCAGCATGACCGGCGTCCGCACGACCTTCTCCGTCAGCGAGGGGCGCCGCCGGCTCGAACCGCAGGTGGAGATCCTCATCCACCGACTCGTCATGGACGTGCTCGCGGACGCGCAGGCCTCCGGCGCGAAGAACGCCTGGGTCACCCTGTCGACATCGGTGGTCGGCCCGGCCAGCGTCGAGGTCTCCCACGACGGCGACCCGGAGCGCGCCAAGCGCCTGTTCCGCCAGCCGCCGCTCGGCGACCTCGACGGGCGACTTTCCCTGACCTCCGAGCCCCAGGGCCGCACAACCGTTAGCCTGACCATCGATCAGCCCGAGCGTGTCGCGCTCGAGGCCCCCTGAGCCAGGAGGTACCCGATGGGGATCAGCGTGGTGCTAGTCGATGACCATGCCGTCGTCCGCGAGGCGGTCGCCGGCATGCTCGACGACCAGGACGAGGTCACCGTCGTCGGGCAGGCCGGCTCGCTGGCCGAGGGCCAGGCCCTCTTCGACAAGCTCCTCACGACCCCGCCGCCCGGCCGGGTGGTCGCCGTGATCGACGTGACGATGCCCGACGGAAGCGGCCTCTCCCTCGTGCGCTCGGCTCGCGAGCGGAGCAAGCACATCGGCCTCGTCGTGCTCACCATGCACAACGACGACTCCACGCTGCTCGAGGCCCTGGACGCCGGGGCCTCGGCGCTGGTGCGCAAGAGCGCCCCGGCCGACCAAGTGCTCTCGGCCGTTCGCCGGGCCGCCGAGTTCCCGCTCGAGTTCTCCGCCAGCGGCCTCGCCGAGGCGATGCGCCGCCAGAACGACACGCCCCAGACCAACCTCACGAACCGTGAGACCGAAGTGCTGCGCCTGCTCGTCGAGGGCGCCTCCGTGGCCCAGGTGGGCAAGCAGCTGTTCATGAGCCCGTCCACGGTCAAGACCCACATCGGCAAGATCTACGACAAGCTCGGCGCCCACAACAGGGCCAGTGCCGTCATCGCCGCGGTTCGGCTCGGTCTCATCGCCGACGGGACCCGCCAGGGCGTCTGACTCTGGGCCACCCGTCAGGACGAGGCAGACGGCGCACGCCGTATTGCCGCCCTTGCGGCCGACGTGGACGGCTGCCCTGGCCCGGATGGACCGGTGACCGGTGCCGCGGTCGGTGCGCCGGAGTGCGCGCCGACCATCCGCTCAGAGGTTGGCGAAGGTCTGCGCGATCCTGATCGCACCAGGCCCGATGATGACGATGAACAAGGCCGGGAAGATGCACAGGAGCAGCGGGAACAGGATCTTCACCGTGACCTTCTGGGCCTTCTCCTCGGCGCGCTGACGGCGGACGATGCGCATCTCCTTGGTCTGCTCGCGCAGCACCGCGGCGATGGGCAGGCCGAGACGGTCAGCCTGCACCAGGGCGCTGACGAAGTTCTTGACCTCCGGTGCGGAGGTGCGTTCGCCGAGAGAGGAGAACGCCTCCCCGCGCGACTTGCCGATGTGCATCTCCTGTAGGACGCGGGCGAACTCCCCGGCGATCGGGCCGTGCACGGTCTTGGCCACCTGGAGGATCGCGGCGTCGAAGCCCTGGCCGGCCTCCACGCACACCGTGAGCATGTCGAGCGCGTCGGCCAACCCCTTCTGGAGCTCCTGCTGGCGCTTGATCCCCGCGTTGTACACGAGCAGGTCCGGCAGGAAGAAGAGCGCGGTCCCGGCCGCAGCGGCGACGAGGAGCCCGTTGAGGGAGAAGCCGACGACCAGGAGCGGCACGACGATGCCGAGGATCAGGGCGAGGCCCTTGGCCCCCATGACCCGCTCCACCGTCCACGCGGGGGGGTTCCCGGCCCGGTCGAGGGAGCGGGCCATCTTGGCTCCTGCACCCCCCGGCGAGAGCCGGTAGCCGAGTCCGCGCAGAGCTCCGAGCGCCGGGTTGATGAGGCGTTCCTGCACGCCGAGCTCGTTCTTGGCCACCTCCTTGGTCGTCACCTGGTGGTTGAGCAGCTGGAGCGAGCGAGCGACACCGGTCGACTGGCCGGAACCCACGACCACCGCGAGGACGACGACGGCGAGCGCCACCATCACGAGGACGATGCCGGCGATGAGAAGGGTCATGTCAGACCTCGATCTTGACGACTTTGCGCATCCAGAAGATGCCGATGATCATGGCGATGATGCCGGCGATCGACATCGCGATCCCGAAGATGGAAGTCCACAGCAGGCTGACGTAGTCGTAGTTCACCAACAGGGAGTACAGGAAGATGCCGATCGGGAGCGCGATCAGGATGTAGGCGGACAGGCGACCCTCCGCCGAGAGTGCTCGCACCTGCCGGCGGAGCATCTCGCGCTCGCGCAGGGTGGCGGCGGTGGTGCGCAGCGTCTCGGCGAGGTTGCCGCCGACCTCCCGCTGGATGCGGATGGCCATGACCGCCCACGCCATGTTGTTGCTGTTCATGCGATTCGCGACGTGCTCGAGCGCGTCGCTGACATCGGCACCGATCCTGGCCTCGGCAAGGGCCCGGGAGAACTCCTTGGCCGCGGGCTCCGGGGCGTCCTTCGCCACGGCGTCGAGGGCCTGCAGGAGGCTGAAGCCGGAGGCGAGTGAGGTGGCCACCAGCATCAGCGTGTCGGGGAGGATGGCCTCGAAGCGCTTGGTGCGCCGGTTGGCCAGGAACCGAAGGATGAGCGGCGGGGCGACGATGCCGAGCACCACGCCGAGGATGGCACCGAAGACCGGCAACGGCCGGAGGACCAGGAAGCCCAGGGCCCCCGCGATCACGACGGCCAGCAGGCGGAGGACGAACCACTCGCCCGCCCGCCACGGGAGGTCGGCGCGGTCGAGCAGCATCATCGTCTTGGTGGTCGACTCGCGACCCTCCATGACCCGGTCGCCCATCGTCACCAGCTGCTCACCGATGGCCGAGGGGGTCGGCGCCGCCTGGCGCTGTGGCGACTTCCCGAAGCCGTAGGCCTCGATGGCGCTCACCCGCTCGGCGCGGCGCGACCGGAACATGGGGCCCATGAAGGCGACGGCGAGGAGGAACAGGCCGATCGACATGACAAGGATCGCCGGGACCAGGAGCGCGGGGGCCACCGCGGTCGTGATGACGCCGTCCTGCGGGGCCACGGCGGCCACGATCGGAACCCCGCTCGGGATGACGACCGGGCTGGTGTCGCCGAGGTCGACCTCCTTGGTCACCGTGAAGGGGGCACCGGAGGCGGTGCCGCTGATCTCGAGGGTCGTGTTCTGCTCGACGGCGTTGGGGAGGGTGATCTCGAGCAGCGACTGCGACTCCAGCGCTCGAGCCGCGGCTGCGAAGGCCTCCGAGACCGCGGCCGTGTCCTTGGCGTTGACCACCGAGCCGCCACCTGCGGCCGCGAACTGCTCCAGCACCTCCTCGCGCTCGCGCTCTCGGCCGGCCAACGTGTTGTCGGCCGTCGTGGCCTTGTTGAAGGACACGACCTCGGCGCGCACCTTGGCACGGGCCAGCGCCTCGAGGGCGGCCTTGCGCTCCTTCTCCTTGTTGGCCTCGCTGACGTCGATGGCGACGCTGTCGCCGCCGTCGCTGAGCAGGATGATGCTCCGCTCGCCCTCGGTCCCGAGGCCGGCCACGGCCACCTGGACGGCCTGGTACAGAGCCGTCTCCCCCTTGGAGCGCAGTGCCCCGACGGCCCGGCTCACCTTGGCGTGGTCGGTCGTGGGTGCCACGTCGACACCGGCGGTGGAGGCGAAGGAGACCACGCCGACGTACACGTCGTCGGGCACCTCCTGGAGGAACTCCTTGGTGGCCTCGCGGACCGTCGCCATGCCACTTGCGCCCATCGAGCCACTGGTGTCGATGACGAGCATCGTCGAGCGCTTCTGCTTGACCCCCTCGAGGGTGCCGATGCCCGCCGGCTTGCCACCGACGGTCGCACGCACCGAGGTGTCGTCGAGCTTGACCGGCTCCTTGCTCCGGAGGATGAGGGATGCCGTGAGCTTCCGCTCGTCGACCCGGACGTCGCTGATGGAGCCCGTCACGTCGTCCGCAGCACGGGCGGACGGCGCGACGACGAGGAACGCCAGGACCACGGCGAGCCCCACGGCTCCGTGGCGGCGGATGACGTCGACGAGGTGGCGGAACACGGTCACCGCGCCCCGTTGATGAACAGGCTCGGCGGAACGTGCACGCCGAGGTCGTCGAGGTCACCGAGGAACTTCGGCCGCAGGCCGGTGCTGACGAGCGTGCCGCGGAAGCGGCCGTTCTCGTCGCGACCGGCGTGCCAGTCGAAGACGAAGAGGTCCTGGAGGGTGACGACCTCGCCCTCCATGCCCACGACCTCGCTGATCTGGACGATCCGGCGGGAGCCGTCCTTGAGGCGGGCCTGCTGCACGATCAGGTCGAGCGCGCCCGAGACCTGCTCGCGGATGGCCCGGACCGGCAGCTCGACCCCGGCCATGAGCACCATCGTCTCCAGACGGGAGAGGGAGTCGCGGGCGCTGTTGGCGTGCACCGTGGTGATCGAGCCGTCGTGGCCGGTGTTCATCGCCTGGAGCATGTCGAGGGCGGCACCGTCGCGGACCTCGCCGACGACGATGCGGTCGGGGCGCATGCGCAGCGCGTTGCGAACGAGGTCGCGGATGGCGATCGCGCCGCGGCCCTCGATGTTCGCCGGGCGTGACTCGAGCCGCAGCACGTGCTCCTGGTGCAGCTGGAGCTCGGCGGCGTCCTCGATGGTGATGATCCGCTCGTCCTCGGGGAGGAACGAGGAGATGACGTTGAGGGTGGTCGTCTTCCCCGAGCCGGTACCGCCGGAGATGATGATGTTCCGCCGGCCGATGACGCAGGCCTTGAGGAAGTCGCGGACGTTGGGGGTGATCGTGCCGAAGGCGATGAGGTCGGCATCGGTGAACGGGTCCGCGGCGAACTTCCGGATCGTCAGCACGGCGCCGTCGAGGGCGATCGGGTTGATCACCGCGTTGACGCGGGAGCCGTCGGGGAGGCGGGCGTCGACGAGCGGGCTGGCCTCGTCGACGCGCCGGCCGACCCGGCCGACGATCTTGTCGATGACCCGGCGCAGGTGCGCCTCGTTGGAGAACCGGGTGTCGACCGGGTAGATCTTGCCGGCGCGCTCGACGAAGATGTACTCGGCCCCGTTGACCATGATCTCCGTGATGTCCGGGTCGCGCAGGAGCGGCTCGAGCGGGCCGTGACCGAGGATCTCGTCGGAGACCTCCTGGGCGATCCGGGTCCGGTCGGCGTGCGAGAGCGGGGTCTGCTCAGCGTCGATGGTCTGCTGGAGGGTCTGGCGCACCTGGGCGGCGAGCTCCGCCTCCGGCAGGTGGGGGTCGTAGAGGCGCGGGCCCGAGCGTCTCGATGAGCGCCTGGTGCACGCGTCCCTTGACCTCGGCGAACGGGTCAGCGCCCCGGCGACGTGCAGCGGCCCCGGGCCGCTGCGCCGGCGCGGTGGACGAAGAGGTTGCGGCCGGTTCGGCCGCAACTTGGGCGCGGCGAACGCTGTCGAGACGGTCGGCGAGACTCATGACTTACGCCCCCTGAAGAGAGATCGTCGGGTGCTGTGGCCGTCGGCGCGGTGCGACCCACCGTCGGCGCCGTTCTCGCCGTTCTGGACGTTGTGGCTGACCAGGTGGCTGTCGACGAGTTGCTTGATCGCCGTGCTCACCGGTCCGCGCGGGTCGTCGAGCACGATCGGCACGCCGCGGTTGATCGAGGCGGGAACCGAGAGGGAGTTCGGGATGTTGACCGCGATGTCGGACTTGATCGCGCTCACGACGTCGTCGGGGCGCAGGCCCGACCTTGGTGTCGGCGCGGTTGAGGACGATGACCCGGGCATCCTTGGGGCTGCCGATCATGTCGAGGGTGTCGATCGCCACCCGCAGGTTCTTCACGGCCGGGATGTCGAGGGTGGCGATGAGCACGAGGCTGTCGGAGACGTCGATCGCGGCCAGGACGTGCTCGGTGAACGACGGCGGGGTGTCGATGATGACGTAGTCGTAGGCGCGGCGGGCCACCTTGATGATCTCGGTGACCGTGGGCACCGGGATGCGGTCGGCGTCGCCCGGGTCGTTGGGCGCGCAGAGCACCTCGAGCCCGCTGTCCTCGTGGAGCGTCGTCAGCTCGGAGATGGCGTCGGCGTCGATGTGGCCGCTCATCGCCACCGCGTCGTAGACCGACTTGTTCGGCACCAGCTGGAGGCTGATGGCGACGTCTCCGAACGACAGGTCGAGGTCGATGAGCAGCACCCGGGAGCCGCTGTTCGCCAGGTGCGTGGCGGTGTTCGTCGACAGCGTCGTCTTGCCGACACCGCCCTTGGCGGAGAAGACCGTCACGACCTTGCCGTCCTTGCTGCCGGCTCCTCCGGCGTGGCCGGCGAGGCGGGCGGTGAGGTCGCGGCTCCGGCGGAGTGCCTCGGCGAGCGCCGTGTGGTCGTCGGCGGTGACGACCTCGCGGACGCCGGCCCGCAGCGCCTGGCTGAGGGCGGTGACGTCGACCCGACCGCGCAGGAGGATCACGCCGAGCTCGGGGCGGTCGAGGCGGGCCGCCTCGGCGAGCTCGCAGGCCTGGTCCAGCGGCACGTCTGCACCGATGACCACCTGCTCCACCTGGGCGTTGTCGTGCAGCGCCCGAGCCACCATCGCGGCGGTGTCGAGCGACTGCGTGTCAGGCCCCAGCGCGAACCGATAGCGGTCCAGCGCCCCTGGACTGGGGTCCCAGAGGATGTTCATGTCACTCCTTGAACCCCGGCAGGAGGTCCTGGTCGAGAACGTAGAGGTCGGGGTCCACCTTCAGCTCGGAGCCGCGCAGACCCGCGTACAGCGTGTAGTTGTTGATGCCGTGGATGAGCCGGGTGGCATCCTGCGGCGTGACCTCGACGGTCACGAGGAACTGCGGGGTCTGCGTCCCGGTCGCGTTCGGGTCCTCCTCGTCCTGGTTCTGCTGCGGCGCCGGGGCGTCAGCGACGCGTTGCCCATCGCGATGACCTTGACGTCGTCGAGCAGGACCGAGGTGGCCTTGACGTCGGCCTCGTTGAAGGCCTGTGCCTCCTCGGTCGTCCCGAGGTCCTTGAGCTGGTAGGACATGAAGATCGTCAACCGCGAGCCGGGCCGCACGAAGTCGCCGACCCGGGCCGGGTCGCTGAGCTGCACCGAGACCGCCAGCCGGCCGGCGGCCACCTGGAGGGCCTGCTGGCCCACCGGGACGTCGCCGAACGCGGCGGCGAGCACGTACTGGCCGGGCGGCATGTCGGTGAGCGCCACGAGGGCGCCGTTGGTGTCGTCGACGGTCTCGAGCGCCCCTGCCGGCTTGGCCTGCGCCGCCACCTGGGTCTGCACCATCTGGCCGAGCCGGATGGCGTCCTTCATCGTCGTCCCCGCGGACGACCGGCTGCGCGGTGACGTAGACGGTCGTCGGGCTGGCCGCGGCTACGGCCCTCTGGTCCGCCCCTCGGGCGTAGAGGAGAACGAGCACCGCCCCGACGAGGGCGATGACCGCTGCGGCGGCGATGGCCAGGATGCGTCGACCCATGGTCTGAGAGTCCTTACGTTGGTGGTGTTGCGTGCAGGGAGTTAGGAGAGAGTCGCAGGTCAGCCGATGGCTCGGTAGACGGTGGGGCCTGTGGGACCCAGGTGCCGTCGGTGTCGACTCACCGTCGCCGGCGTCGTAGTCCTCGACGAAGAATCCGGCGAGGCACTTCTTGTCCTTCGAGATCTTGTTGCACTCGGTCTTCGTGGCGCTGCTCGGGTTTCCCTCCCAGCCGCCGGTGGAGGTGAGCCTGAGGCCGGTGATCTGGAAGGCGACGAACTTCTTGATGTAGTACCAGGTGTTCGTCCCGCTGCTCGGGTGCAGTCGGCGATGTCGCTGGTGTCGCCGCACGTTGTTGTCCGAGATGCAGACGGAAGACGGGGATGAGGTAGACGTCGATCGATCTCGATGTCAGGTCGATGCAGCCGGTGCCTGCGCCGACACCGGTGTCGGCGTCGACCCACCCCGGGACTTGCCCGTCGGCGAGGCAGTCGACGTTGTCGACCCAGCCGAAGCCACCGTCGAAGTCGCCTCCGGACGGGGCGGTGTTCGGGTCGCACGAGTCCGAGGTTCGTCTTGTACTTGACGGGAATCGGCCACCTCGTTCGCCGGGCCGAAGCCCTCCACCGGGGGCGGTGTCCACGGCCTCGGTGTACTCGCACTCGATGATCGTGAACGGGAAGAAGCTGGCCTCTTGACCGGGCCCCACCCGTAGCGGGCGCAGGCGTTGGGCGCGGTGTCGTGCTGCCGAGGATGCGGTCGAGGGCACCGACCGACGCCTGGTCCGCCGTGATCGTGTACACCTGCACGTACGGGAGCGTCCCGGCCGCCCAGGCCGACGGCAGCGCCGGGCACTGCACCCAGTTGTCCACGGCGCCCAAGGGCGTCAGGGGGGCACGCAGGCAGGTTGAGGGCTCCGGCGACGCGCCCGCAGATGCCGGTGGGGACACCCGGGCGGCTGGTGTTCGAGGGCGCTGACGCCGTCGCGGGCGTTCGAGTTGTTGATGGCCTCCACGGCGGCCATCGTCGTCGGGTCGGAGACGCTGCAGCTGTTCAGGTCCTCGGCGCACAGCTTGCGCCATGGTCCGGGCCGCGGCGTCGGCGCCGTTCTGCAGCTGCCGGCGCTCGAACATCATGTTCCCCACGTCGATGGCCAGCGCCGAGACGCCCGAGCAGGACCCCACCGCCGAGCAGGACCACGACGATCATGGCGGCGCCTCCGCGCTCGGCGCGGCGGCGCAGGCGGGCGGAACGTGCAGTACGCATCATCAGCATCCGATCGTCGACGTGCCGGTCATTGTCTGGGGGTTGGTGATACCCGGGATGATGTTCAGCATCAGCCAGTTGAACTGGACGCTGACGGTGACCCGGTACTGGGCGGGGTCGCCGAGGCGCACTCGTTGAAGTACTCCGCGGTGGGGGTACCGGTGGTGGGCTGTGTGCTAGGTTCGCCGCTGCCCACGGCCGCGCGGGCTTCGATGTCGGTCTCGGACGCGTCGGGGTCTTCGAGCACCGACGACGTAGCGGGTGCCCTCGCGGGCGGCGTTGGTGAGGATCGACCTCGTCATGAAGGCGCGCCCCAGGTCGATGATGCCGGCGATGAGCAGCGACGAGGATCGGGCAGGACGAGCGCCATCTCGACGGCGGCCGCGCCGCGCTCGCGACCCCGGCGTTCTACGCCATCTCACCCTCCTCGGTGACGACTGGGATGGAGGACGAATCGGTGGCACACCGCGGAGACGTGGTGCGTGGAAGGTCTCAGGGACCTCCGGGTACGTGCCTCAGAGCTGAGTTGGCGACGGTCGTTGAAGATGGCCAACAGGTTCGGGGCCCAGAAGGTAGACACCGCGAAGATGATCATGGCGATGAGGGCGACCATGAGGCCGTACTCGACGGCAGTGGCGCCCGCTCGTCGGAGGCGACTGTGCTGAAGCCGGCGCGTGAGTCTGTGGGACATTGTGCTGTCCTCCTTGGCGGAGGCTGATCGGGAGTGGACGGGCGCCGGCGGTACGGCCGCCGGCGCCGACGGCCCACGGCTGGGTCAGGCGTAGGCTGTTGGCGACCGTGTTGAAGAGGCTGTCGAGGTTGGTGCCGATCGCCGCGACGGCGACGATGATGACGACCGCGATGAGGGCGACCATCAGGCCGTACTCGACGGCGGTCGCGCCCTTCTCCGGAGCGAAGAGCCTGGAGCTTGGCGAGAGCCTTGGTCATGTCTGGTTCCTTTGCTGTGTGGAGGAGAGCGGCCAGCAGTCCGGCCTTCGTGCATCGTCCGGCCCCGCCGGCGACGAGGCCGGACGATGCTCTGACCGATAGGGTCAGGCGAGGCTGTTCGCCACGGCGTTGAAGAGGGTGTCGAGCTTGGTGCCGATGGCGGCGACGGCGACGATGATGACGACCGCGATGAGGGCGACCATCAGGCCGTACTCGACGGCGGTGGCGCCCTTCTCGGAGCGGAGCTCTGGAGCTTGACGAGAGCCTTGGTCATGGTGGTTCCTTTCGGGTCAGTGTGTGCCGAGCTGCACGACCATCGTGGAGGACACCCGCGGGCCCGTCGCCATGGCCCGAGCGGGCACCGCTGGGCTGAACGTTGCACAGCGTATGGGCCGAACGGACGATGGTGCGGGTCGGTGCTAGGCCTTGCGGGTGCGGCCCACCTACGGTGGACCAGCACGCCAGCACCGACAGGACGGACCCATGAGCAGCACGAGCGTCGGCACGGCGCACACGGCGGACCCGGCGCCCACGCACCCGCCGGGTCGCGGCCGTCGGCCCGGCCACCTGGGGGGCGGCAGTTGCTCTCGGCCTCGTCCCGCCTGCTCCTCCGGTGCGCCCACCCCGGATGTCGACCTCTGGCTCCACCTGCGCATCGGGGACCTGCTCGAGGCGGTGAGCGCTTCGGGTCGCCCCCGACCCGCTGACGACCCTGGCGGACCGCCCGTACGTCCCCACCCAGTGGCTGTCGCAGGTGGGGATGTCGGTGGTGTACGGCGCCTGGGGAATGGACGGGATCCAGGCCGCCCGCGCTGCTCCTCGTCGCTCTGCTCGGGGCGCTGGTCGTGGCGGCGGCACGCACCGTCGCGCCGCCTGCCGCCGCCGGCGCCGCGGCCGCGTGGACGATGTTCGGCTCGTCCGCCGCCTGGGGCGAGCGCCCCCAGCTGGCGGGCGCCGTCCTCCTCGCGGCCTCGCTCGTGCTCTGGTGGCGAGCCCTGGACCAGGGCGAGTGCCCTGGCTCGTGCTGCCCCTCACCTGGGTGTGGGCGATCGTGCACGGCAGCTGGATCCTCGGGGTGGCGGTGGGAGCAGCACTGACGCTGGGCGGGGTGCTCGACCACCGGTGGCGCGGCCGGACCGCGGCTGCTCGTGGCGTGCGTCCCAGCCCTCGGCCTCGGGCTGGCCGCGCTGACCCCCCTGGGACTGCGCGGAGTGCTCGAGCCCTTCCGCATGAGCGAGGTCGCGCGCCTCACCGTCAACGAGTGGCAGACCCCCTCCCTGCTCAACCCGCTGTTCCTCGTGGTTCTCGCCGGAGCCCTCGTGGGCCTGCTCGGAGTCGTGCGTTCACCGCACCTGCGGTGGGCACGGCTGCTCTCGGTGCTGGCGGCGGTGGCATTCGACCTGTGGATGGTCCGAACCATCGCCGTGGGCGCCGTGGTGCTGGCCCCGGCGCTGGCGGTGGGCCTGGCCACGCTCAGCGCCCGCGGCAGGAGGCGCATCGCCGACGGCACGGCCGGCGAGGGCTCCGCCGCCGAGGCCGGGCCCTGGGTCGTCGCCGCCGTGCTGTTCCTCGCGATCGGTGGTTGGCACGCGCTGACGACGCCCTTCGGTCCCCCCGTCTCCGCCTCCGTCTCCGCCGCCGTGGGCCAGCTGTCGCCAGAGACCCGGCTCGCGGTCGACGGTCGAGCAGTCGGGTGGGTCGAGTTCGCGCACGGCGACGTCCGCCCGCTGCGCGACCTGAGGGCCGAGGTGTACTCGCCGGCGGTGGCCCTCGCCTACGACGACTTCCAGGACGCCCGGCCCGGGTGGCAGACCTACGCCGACGAGCAGGGCGTCACCGCGGTGCTCGCAGATCGGTCCCGGCCACTGGACGCGGCCCTCGCGGGCGAGCCCGGCTGGCGGGTGGCTGCCGAGGACGCAGACTTCCGGCTGTGGACGCGCGAGTGACGGCTGCCCCCGGGTGGCGTCGGTGGCTGCACCATCCCGATGTCCACGGTGCTGCACTGGCGACGCTGCTCGGTGCGCTGAGTGGGGTGTTGACGCTCCGACTCTGGCAGTGGCGCCCCGGCGCTCCTCCTTCGGTGACGGGTGACAGCCCGCTGGTCCTGACCCAGATCGACGACGTACTGCAGAACGGATGGTTCTGGAGCAACGACAGCATCGGCTACCCACTGGGGCAGAACGCCTCGTTCTTCCCCGAGCTCAACGTCGTCCACCTCATCGGCATCAAGGCGCTCGGGCTGTTCTCGGCGGACGCGGCGACCGTCGGCTCCGTCTACTTCGCGCTCGGGTGGCCGCTCGTGGCGCTCACCACCTATCTGCTCTTTCGCAGCGAGGGTCTCACCCGCACGGCTGGTGTCGTCGGAGGGGTGCTCTTCGCGAACGCGCCCTACCACGTCGAGCGCTTCGAGCACCTGTGGCTCGGCTCCTACTGGACCGTGCCGATCGCCCTGTGGCTCGTGCTCTCGGTGGCGCGCGGCCGGACCCCGGCAGACCCTGCGGGCGAGTCCCGCCCGGGCCGGGTCGCGCTGTGGTTCCTGGCGATCGTCCTCGTGGGCTTGAGCGGCGCGTACTACGCCGGCTTCACCCTCCTTCTCGTCACCGCGGTCCTCGTCCTCCGCGCCGGCCGCGAGCGGCCTCCCAGGTGGTGGGGCGGAGGGCTCGCCACCCTGGCCGGCATCGGGCTCGTGGCGGCGATTCCCCTGGTGGCCGCGCGAATCGGCATGGCCGGGACCACCCTGACTGGCCCCCGGCCCGCAACCAGGAGCCCGATCGAGGCCGAACGCTACTCCGGCCGCATCGTCGACCTGCTCCTCCCCTGGGAGGGCCACCGGGTGGACGCCCTCGCGACCTTGACCCAGACGTACCAGGCGGCGGGCCGGCCTGTCGTGGAGACGGTCGCGCTGGGACTCGTGGGAGCGGTCGGCATGGTCGCCCTCGCGCTCGTCGGGCTCCGTGCACTGACCACGGACCGGTTCGTCCGAGCCCGTCTGCGGCTGTGGGCGGGGCTGCTCGTCGTGACCGGCACCTTCTTCACCGTCGGCGGGCTCGGGAGCGTCATCGCGCTGCTGGCAACGCCGCAGCTTCGCACGTGGTCCCGGTTCTCCCTCGTCATCCTCCTGCTCGGCCTGCTCGCCGTGGGCCACTGGCTGAGCCGGCCCCGGCCGCGTGTGCTCGCAGCCGTGCTGGCGGCGACGACCCTCGCCGTGGGGCTCCTGGACCAGACCAACCCGGATCGTGCCCCCGACTGGGCCGGGAACGGCCGCGCGCTCGACACCATCGGGGACTACACCCGCGAGCTGGCCGCGGCCACGGCGCAGGAATGCGCTGTCCTGCAGCTGCCTGTCATGCGGTTCCCCGAGGGGAGGGTCCCCGAGGGCTACGAGATCAACCAGCAGCTGCTCCAGCACCTCACCACGGACGACCTCGCCTGGAGCCACGGTGGCATGAGCGGAACTCAGGCCGGCGACTGGACGCTCGGGATTGACGTCTCCGATCCCGGCGCAACTGCATCGACAGCTGCGCGCCAGCCGGGTTCTGCGCCATCGAGGTGGACACGCGCGCCGTACCCCTCGACAACCCGACTGTCACAGCCATCACCCGGCCCCTGGGGGACCCCGTCGCCAGCACCCCCGACGGCCGCCTCGTGGCCTGGTCGCTGGAGTCCGCCCCTGCCGGAGGCGGCGCGGACCGTGAACGCCTGCTGGAGCCGGTTCTCGTCGGTGTGTCGAGCGCGTGGACCATCGGCGCCGACACGGCGTCACAGGACAGCGGTCCGAGGACGTCGCTGTTCACCTCGAACCTGTCGGACTCGGCGGTCTCCGAGGTCGCGATCTCCGTCGACGTCGAGTCGCTCGGAGCGCCGGAGCGGGAGATGGTGGTTCGCGACGGCACGAGAACCCTGGGACGGTGGACGGTCCGGGAGGGCACCACCACGCCGGTCCGGCTCACGGTCCCAGCACCGCCGGGGTACCACCGGTTCATGGTCGAGTTCTCCGGTGCCCCGGTCCGGGATGAGGCCGAGAAGAGCGTCTCCGCGCGCCTCTCGAACCTTGTGGCCTCGAGCCCCGAGGCGGTCCGGATTGCCGGCCTCCAGGAACAGGCCGACACCGGAGTCATCCTCCCCTGATGCCGCTGCAGTGGGCCGCGCCGTGCCCCTGGCTCGTGTCGGACGCGCGGCTCGGTCGCCGGGTCCAGTGACCTCGGACCGTCGGCGTGGAGCCCCTGAGGTCTTCGCCTGCGACAGACCTGTCGACGGCCGGCAGCGCGAGGTGAGGCCCAGGTCGACGCGCTGTTAGGGTTTCCGACGGCCGTTGTTGTGGGGGGGAAGTGGGGGGACGGTGCCGAAGGCTGAGTCAGTGCTGCGGTGGGCAGCCGCAGGTCCTGCGGTGCTGGTGCCGCTCGTGGTCCTGCTGTCGAGCTCGGTGTCGGCGCGCGGCCTCCTCGTCTACGCGGCCTACCTGCTCTTCGGCCTCCTCGCACCCGGCCTGCTCGTGTCACGCGCAGTGCTCGGTCGATCGCCCCTGTTGGTCGCCGACCTCGCCCTGGGGGCGGCGGTGGGGCTGGTCCTGCAGCTGGCTGCATGGTTCGTGTACGTCGGCCTCGGACTCCAAGGGTGGATCCGCTCCTGGCCGCTCATCGTCTTCGCCGTGTTCGCACTCGTGCCCGCGCTGCGCCAGCATTGGCGGAGGGGGTACGCCGAGCGGATACGACCGGGCATGGCATGGGTGCTGTCCCTCTCGACCGCGCTGGTGTCGGTCTGGTTCACGGCCTTGTTCGCGACCACGGAGCCGATGACCGGCCGACACGAGTGGCCGGTCGACATGTACTGGCATCTCGGGCTCGTCGAGCTGTTCAAGAGACAACTACGTCCGGAGGACTCGCAGGTGGCCGGGTCCCACCTCGGCTACCACTGGTTCTCCCACGCGGACATGGCCACCGCCTCCCTCATGACGGGTATCGACCCGGCCACCATCATCTCGCGACTGTGGGTGCTCCCCCTCGTCGCCGTGACCGTCGGCCTCCTGCTCGCGGTGGCTCTCGAGCTGGGGCGGCACGCTCAGCCAATCGCGGCGTTGGCCGCCCTCCTCCTTGCCGCTCGAGCGGGCCTGGAGGTCGCACCCTGGGTCGACGCCCCGTGGCCCAACACCTTTGCGGTGGTGAGCCCGTCGCAGAACTACAGTTACCCGATTCTGCTCCTCACGGTCATGCTCGTGGTTCGCTTCCTGCGCAGGGGCGGCATCAGAGAGGTTCTTCCGCTGGCCGCACTACTCCTCCTGGGGCCGGGAGCGAAGTCGACCATCCTCCCCGTTGTGGTCTCCGGACTCCTGCTTGCCACGGCGGTGTCCGTGGTCCTGTCCGCCCCGTGGCGTCGTCAGGCCCTGCTCGCGGGTATGGGGGTCTCGGCCCTCGTCCTGGGAACTCGGGCGATCGGCGCCGGGGGTGCGGCGGGTTCGGGACTCCAGCTGTTGTCGACGCTGCGCCACAACCCCGCCTACTACGAGTACATCGGGCTCTCACCAACCGAGGTGCGCGCCACGGGAGGTCTTGTCCTACCAGGGCTCGCCGTGCCTGGGGCGGGGTTGATTGCCGGTCTCCTGCTCCTGGCGACGGCTCTGAAGTACGTGTGGCTGCTTCCCGGCGCCGCCGCCCTCTGGAGTCGACGACGAGCGGTCGACCCGGCGGCATGGTTTCTCTTCGGTGGTGGTCTCAGCGGATGGCTGCTGATGCTGCTCGTGGACCAGAGCGGACTGTCCCAGGTCTACTTCCTGTCCACGGGTGTGGTCCTCTGGTTCCTCCTGGCCGCTTGGGGTCTCGTCGAGCTGTGGCACCGCGCGTGGGCCCGGCGTGAAGACCGAGCCCCGGCCAAGGTCGTGCTCGGCTCGTCCTCGGCGGCGCTCGTCCTCGTGCTCCTTCTGGCAGCCGCATTCGCTGGACGGCCGGAGCGCGAGGGCATCGCGGCAGCACTTGCCGCGGCGCTCATCCCCCTGACGATCGCCCTGGTGTGCATCGCCGCGGTAGCACTGGTGCGCGCTCGCAGCGGGCGGCTGCACACTGCGTTGGGGCTGGGGGCAGGTGTGATGGCCGCGAGCGTCGCCACCACCCTCGTGCCGACCGCGCTCCCGCCACCAGCCCAACCACCCGGGCCCGCCGCCATCTCGCCGGCCGAGACGAGCGCCGCGCGGTGGCTCGCGGAGCATGCCGGTCCGCATGACGTCGTCGCCACGAACGTCCACTGCCTGAGCCGGGGCCCGGGTGCCCCGTGTGACGCCCGGGGCTTCTGGGTCAGCGCGCTCACCCGGCGGAGGGCCTTCATCGGTGGATGGGGCTATCTCGAGCAGACGCAGGCATCGGATGCACGCAAGGGTCGCCCTCAGGTCGAGCAGCCGTTCCATGACCGTGAGGAGCTCGGACTCAACCAGCAGCTCTTCACCGACCCTCGCCCCGACACTGTGACAGAGCTGCGCCGCCGGGGCGTTGACTGGGCGTTCGCCGACTCCCGCCGGGGAGAGACGTCCGACCGCCTGGCCGACGTTGCCCGACTGGTCTACAGCACAACCGACGTCGACGTGTACCGACTCGACTGATACGGGGCCGAGCGAGTCGCTTGGAGGTCAACGGTGGGGATGGGCCGGAGCGTGCGCTACGGGCTCCCGCAGGCGATCACGGGGCGACTACACAGCAGGAGAAGCGGGTCGACGAAGCAGGCATGTGGCCCTCTGCGTCGCGGCTCACGTGCACGAGTCACCAGGGTTGTGCCAATGAGCTGAACGCGCGTGCTCCGACGAAGCGCCGGCCCGTCGGACCTCCGAAGCGTCGGCAGCGCGTCGCTCACGGGACCTTGATCACGCGCAACGACGGCACGCACGCATACCGTTCCACCGCGGCTTCCTCGGTCATGGTCGTGAGCACCGTCGGGTCCTCAGCCGCCTCGAGAAGATCGCACTCGTCCTCGATGGTCAGCCGTTCCCGCGGCGACGTGAGCGGCCCGGGGTCGGGGCGTACGGAGTCGAGGAAACTGCGGCTCACGGTGTCGGTGCCCCCGCTCGTGCCCGTCCACACGACCTGCGCCTGCGCCGACGACGGAGCCTGGACGAGCCGAAGGAGCAGCGGCCCGTCGACTGTGGACCACACCCCGACGAAGGCGCCCGCCGGCTGGACCACGAGGAAGAGGGCCGCCAGGGCGGCCGCGGGCGCACCGAGCACCCGGGCGAGCCTGGCCACGGCGCGACGGGCGTGGGCGACTCGAACGGCCGCCACAACCGTGGCAACGGCGATCGGTGCAAGCAGCAGGGACGCCGTGTGCCAGAGGAGCTTGCTCGCGTAGTACGTGCCCGGCGTGATGCCCAGCCACGCTGCAAGCGCGAGGCCAGTGAACGCCGGCACCCCCATGAGGAGCAGCACCCCACGGTCCTGCCACGACATTCCGGCCGCGAGCAGCAGGGCGGCAGCCACGCCCAGCAGGAGAACCACCCACGGCGTGGGCACGTCGACCCCGGCCGCCGTGGCACTCTCGATCCCGACCACCGTGACGACGGCTCTCAGCGCGGGCCAGCCCACCACCACCACCCCAGCGGCCAGACCCGCCCCCAGCGCAAGGCCGGGCACCCCCCGCCTTCGCCAGACTCCGAGCCCGGAGCGGAGCGCCGCGACGGCCACCAACGGCATGAGCAGCTGCCAGGTGTGCGCGAGCACGACCAGCCCAGCGGCCGCCACCACGAGCGCCCGGACCTCGGCGGGGCGCACGAGCTGGTCGCGAAGCACGGCTGCCAGGGTGACGGCACCGAGCAGCGACGTCTCGAAGCCGAGGGCCTGATAGCTGCCGAGGAATCCCGGGAGGAAGGTCAGCAGACCTGCCACGGCGCCGGAGAGAGCTGCCGCACGAAGACCCAGACCGTACCGATCAGCGAGCGTCGCGGCGAGCGCGGCGGTGGTCAGGGCGAGCCCCACGGAGAGACTCCAGACGGCGACCGAGGCGATGTCGACGGCTGCGGCGAAGTCGTCACGTGGCTCGACGCGCACCGTCGACCACAGTGCGGCGACGAGCGTGTGCCATCCACGCGGATAGGACCAGGTCGCGTACGAGAGCGATCCGGTGGACTGCTCCTCGGCGACCATGAGGACGTGACGTACGTGGTCGCCGCCGAGGAACCACTCGGTCCTCGTGCCGACGGGCAGCAGGCGTGCGACCAGGGCGTAGCAGGCCAGCACCAGCGCCGGGGCGGCCGGGACCAGCATGGTCCACACCGGCGACCCGGCCGCGACACCACGGCCCCGGGTCAGCCATCCGTAGGCGAGTACAGCCACGACCAGGAATCCGAGTGTGGTCAGGCCTCCGGCCACGCCCGGCCGCAGCGGTCGCGCTCCTATCTCCCCGAGGAGCAGCACGCACCCAAGGAGCACGGCGAACGCGATGACCAACGCCGCTCCGAGGTCCCCGAGAGCCCCGAAGACATCGCGGGTCGAGGGAACGCCGGGCACCGCCTCCTCCGCCGTCGGCATGCGGCGCTCACGCGTCCGGATGGCCTCGCCCACGTGTCCTCCTGATGACAGCCCGGCTGGTCAACCGGGCCAGGCTCGAGGATACGGACCCGCGTAGCGCCAACTCGGCGAAACACTCAACGCCGCCGCCGGAAGTGGTAGGCCGATGACACAGAGTGAGCCACGAACCGCAATCCTGTCTCCTTGTCGTTGGCCCCAAGGCGTCGCGCGCTCAGGCCGATCATGACTGGTCGTTCGACTCGCCATCCTCGAGATACATCCGCGACGTCGAGTGTGTAGCCGCGGGAAGTGCCTGCGGACACTCGACGGCCTCGAGGAACCGGCTTCTGGGCAACTTCGTAGCTCATGATGACGACGGGTGCCAGCACCAGCCCGGACAGCATTGCGCTGGATCGACGGCGGAAGTCCCGGGCTGTTCTCGCGGACGAGCCACAGCACGGGCACGTGCCACAGACAGAGGTTGTACGCGCAGCCCGCTGCACGCAACGGCCTCCACGAGAGCGAACGTGACACCAGGTTCTCGGAACGGCAGCCATGAAGAACGGCGAGTGCCGCAACGGCTGCCAGTGGGAACGCCAGGATCTGCCAGCCCCAGCCGATCTGACTGCCGGTACGGCGGCGATCACAAGGGGAGGACTGCCCACATGACCACACACCGGCCGTGGTCTCCTCGATGGACAGGCCCGTCTCGGGATCAGCCGGCGGTGAACCCCCGCGCGACGCCCTCGTTGCCAGGTGGCCAGTGCAGCGTCGGCGAAGCGCACCCCGAGGTTCGCAACGGGAAGAAGGCAGAAACCCCGTGCTGGCAGTAGCAGTTCGACGGCGTACAGGCCCCGGCAGTCCACGAGAGAATCCGCGCCACCGTGCCCGGGTGCCCAGCGCCATCGGAGGACGCCGAGGACCAGGTAGACGAACCACTCGACGGTCAGGCTCCACGTCGGTCGGAAGACCCCCGAAGTGCCCATCCCGGACGACAGGGCGAACGCCGTTCCATGGAGCATCGCCACGAGACCATCACGAAGCACCGACCCGGGTTTCAGTCCACCGACGGTCGCGAAGAGTGATCCACCGATGATCACCACAGCCGCGAGCGCAGGCGCCAGCCTGACGACCCGCCGCACGCAGGAACCTGGCGGGCTCCGCCAGGGTCGGATCCCCGACGCCAGCACACCTCGGCAATCAGGTAACCGCACAATGCGAAGGAGACAAGGACGGCGGATGAGGCGCCCAGGGTGACCACCGGCAGCAGGCCGAGCGGAGCGACATGTGCCACAGGAAGACAGTGCGCGCCGCGAACCCTCGGAGCCGGTCGAACGCGGCACCTTGCGTGGCGGCGCCGAAGCCGTGCAACCCCTTCTCAGACCGATTGCTCGACACCGAACCACGGTGCCTGCGACCGTGAGCATCCCCCATCCTCCGACCGGGCACTCGGCCCGACGGACGGAGGAGGGTCGGGGGTCGGACTTGACACGGATCCTGACGTCGATACTGCGCAACCGACGAGGCGCCGCCGGGCACTCGGCCCGGCGGCGCCTCTGCCTGCCCGCCGACAGGATGCAAGGTGGTCAGTACCGGTAGTGGTCCGGCTTGTACGGGCCGGCGACGTCGACGCCGAGGTACTCGGCCTGCTCCTTGGTGAGCTCGGTCAGCTCGACCCCGAGGGCCTCGAGGTGCAGCTCGGCGACCTTCTCGTCGAGGTGCTTGGGGAGCGTCGTGACGGTGGGGTTGCCGTCCTCGTCGTAGTACTCGTCGTGCTTGGTGAACAGCTCGACCTGGGCGATCGTCTGGTTCGAGAACGAGTTGGACATGACGAAGCTCGGGTGGCCGGTGGCGTTGCCGAGGTTCATCAGCCGGCCCTCGGAGAGCACGATGATCGAGTCGCCGTCGTCGAGGGTCCACTCGTGCACCTGCGGCTTGATCTCGGTCTTCGTCACGCCGGGCAGCTTGGCGAGGCCGGCCATGTCGATCTCGTTGTCGAAGTGGCCGATGTTGGCGACGACCGCCTTGTTCTTCATCCGCTGCATGTGCTCGGCGGTGATGACGTTGAAGCAGCCGGTGGCGGTGACGAAGATGTCGGCCTGGTCGACGACGCTGTCCATCGTCGCGACCTGGTAGCCGTCCATCGCCGCCTGGAGGGCGCAGATCGGGTCGATCTCGGTGACGATGACGCGGGCGCCCTGGCCGCGGAGCGCGTCGGCGCAGCCCTTGCCGACGTCGCCGTAGCCCGGCGACGACGGCGACCTTGCCGCCGATGAGGACGTCGGTGGCGCGGTTGAGGCCGTCGAGGACGCTGTGGCGGCAGCCGTACTTGTTGTCGAACTTGGACTTGGTGACCGAGTCGTTGACGTTGATCGCCGGGAAGAGCAGGTCACCGGTCTCGGCCAGCTGGTAGAGCCGGTGGACGCCGGTGGTGGTCTCCTCGGTGACGCCCTTGATCTCGGCGGCGATGCGGGTCCACTTCTGGTGGTCGGTGGCCATGGTGCGCCGGACGAGGGCCTTGAAGACGTGGAACTCCTCGGAGTCCTCCTCGGCGTTCGGCGGCACCTGGCCGGCGGTCTCCCACTCCTTGCCCTTGTGGACGAGCATCGTGGCGTCGCCGCCGTCGTCGAGGATCATGTTGGCGAAGGTGTCGCCGGGCCAGGTGAGGATCCGCTCGGTGCACTCCCAGTACTCCTCGAGCGTCTCGCCCTTCCAGGCGAAGACGGGCACGCCCTGCGGGTCGTCGGGGGTGCCGTTCGGGCCGACGACGACGGCCGCGGCCGCCTCGTCCTGGGTGGAGTAGATGTTGCAGGAGGCCCAGCGCACCTCGGCGCCGAGCGCGATGAGGGTCTCGATGAGCACGGCGGTCTGGACGGTCATGTGCAGCGACCCGGCGATGCGGGCGCCCTTGAGCGGCTGCGCCTCGCCGTACTCGGCGCGCAGCGACATCAGGCCGGGCATCTCGTGCTCGGCGAGTCGGATCTGGTGGCGGCCGGCCTCCGCGAGGCCGAGGTCGCGGACCTTGTGGTCAACGGGCATGCGTGAGCTCCTTGGCAGAGTCGTGCGTTCGTGGTTGACCCGGCGTCGCCCATCTGGGCCGCGTTCGTCGAGGGTTATCACCCGCGCCGGCAGGCCATCAGGGTAACGCAGACGCCCCGGCAGCCCCGCGCGCTCAGGCGGTCTGAGGTTCTCGCTTGCTCTTGACGTCCACCGCGATGCCGAACATGAAGACGAGGACCATGCCCATCTTGACCTGGTCCGGCAATGGCAACTGCACGATGACCAGGGCGGCAGTCATCAGGACGGTCAGGTACACGCAGCCCCAGAAGATCCAGCGGAGGCCGTTGGTCAATCCGTCGAACATCATCATCGTCACCCTGCCTTCGGACGAGAGATTTCCAGCGTAGGCGGGGTCCGACGCGCATGGCGAGTAGCACTCCTCACCGATCGGGAATCTGCGTCACACTCGACCACGCAAGTCCCACTGGTTGCGAAACCGCAGGTCAGCAAAGCCCCGATCCGCGGCGGTACGGGTTCAAATGGTTGGACAACCACCGAGGGAGACCGCCGTGACCGACCTGCCCACGCCCGACGCCGAGCCCACCGACGAGCAGCTCGACCAGGCCCGCGAGGACCGTGCGGCTGCCGCCCGGGAGCAGGCCGAGCGCGACGCCGAGGCCCGCGACGCCGAGACGCAGGAGGTGTGGGCGCTCGGACAGGAGGCGGCGAGGCGCGCCGAGGCGATGGGCGACCACGTGGACGTCAGCCCGGAGACCGGCATCGGCTCGTCGTCCAGGCAGGAGTAGAGCGCACCGCCACTGGGTACTTGGGCGGCATCACAGGCCGCCGGCCTGCCGCATCCGCAGGGGGTGCGGCGGGTCGGTGCTCCTTTGGCTTGGCGGGTTTGGTTACCGCTAGTCCACGTTCAGACTCGCGCCGTGGGCCCCTGTCCCTGGGTGCATGACTTGATTGCTCTGAGCGCCATCCATCTTCCGCGGGGTTCGGCTCCCCTGCCGCCGGGCGAAAGCGAGGGCCGGCAGCTCAACCAGCCGGTGGAACAGCGCTGCACAGCTCAGCGAGAGAGCCAGTACGAGGGGGGCGAGGGTGGCAGGTGGCAAGACCACGGCACCGACGAGGGTGATCACCAGCGGGGCGTGCACGAGGTAGAGGCTGAACGACCACCTGCCAAGAGTCTGGGCGATCTTGTGCTCGGCGACACGCACCACTCCAGGGGACTTGAGGAAGAGAACAAGGACCAACGCTGCCCCCACGACGGCCAACGCCGTGCCCGCGGCCCCTCGCACCGGAGACCACCAACTGGTTGTCAGCAGGGCAACCGACATCACTCCCAGTGTCACGCTCCACCGTGGTGGCATGGGCGTGCTTGGTGAGTTGGGCGAACGCAGCCTGAGGGCTAGCAGGCTGCCCATCAGGAACATGGGCATGTACGTCATGGCCGGGGAGCGAACAAGCATCCCCGCCATCACAAGTACCGGCGGAAGAATCAGGGTCCACGCACCCCACTTCCGACAAGCGGTAGCGGTGGCTACATAGACCGGAAGCAGAAGGGAGAACGCCACCTCCCACTTCAAGGACCACAACGAACTGTCCAAGAACGAAGGCGCCACCAGGGTCAGGTCACCAAGCACCGACGCGAGGGTTGGCGGAGCTGCATGACCGTCGACCCACGAGCTGCCGGTCGTGGTGGAGCGGCCGAACGCGGCCCACAGCGCGACCGCGAAGAGCAAGGCACCCCACACCGGGAGGTACAACCGCAAGAGTCGTGTCCGGTAGTACGAGCTCCACGTGGCCGTACCGTCGCCTACGAACGGTCGGACAAGCACGAACCCGGACAGGACGAAGAACACGTACACCGCCTCGTGCCCTCCCCACAACAGGTGAAGCGGGGTGTTCGTCAACCACCAGGCCCATCCTGTGGTTCCAGTCCGTTCGATTGACGCCGCAACGAGGGCCGGTACCGTCAGGGCTGTGTGGTGAAGAACAACGACCAGTGCCGCCACGCCTCGCAGCCCATCTAGCGACGCCAGGCGGCGGCTTCTCCCCTCAGGCATACACCGCATCCTGCGGCAATCAGCAGGGGCGGCGCCGGAGATTGGGCGCAGCGGCCGCTTTCGGCGGAGATTCATGCGCAGCGCCGCCCGACCGCGGCACCGCAAAGCGCTGCAATCGAGCGCGTCGTCATCTGGCGACCTGGGCGCACTCGCCACGCAGGACGTGGTATCGGTAACGGCCAGCGCCTGCATCCGGCGGGCGCCTGCGCAGAAGCGCAGCCGGACCAGCGCCTGCATCCCCGACAGCCGTGCCGAGCCTGCATCCCCGACAGCCGTGCCGGGCCGGCGTCCCCCGACGCCGGGCCGAGTCTGCACGACATCCGCCGGTCTCGCAGCGGGTTGGCGGGAACGGGCGAGTCGGCGGTCAGCCGCCGTCGGCGTGCTCGCCGTGCGGGACGTCGCCGCCGGTGGCGGCGAGGCGCTCCCCCGTCGGCGTCCGCCCGGCGTCGCGGTCGACGTCGGGCTCGATGTAGATGACGAGGTCGAGGTCCGGCACCGCCGCCCTGGCCGCGCGTTCGGCGTCGTCGATCGCCCGGGCCACGACGTCGGCGTGGTCGGTCCTGCCGACGGCCAGCTTGGCGGCGACGAGCAGCTCCTCCGGGCCGAGGTGCATGGTCCGCATGTGGATGACCCGGTCGATGGTCTCCGGGGCCTGGAGCGCCTCGGCGATCGCCTCCTGGTGCTTGATGGTGGCGGCCTCCCCGACGAGGAGGCTCTTCATCTCCATGGCCAGGAAGGCGGCGATGATGACGAGGAGCACCCCGATCATCGCGGAGCCGAGCACGTCGAAGATCGGGTTGCCGGTGAGGAGCATGAGGCCGACGCCCAGCAGGGCGAAGGTGCAGGCCGATGAGCGCGCCGAAGTCCTCGAGGAGGATGACCGGCAGCTCCGGCGACTTCGAGCTCTTGACGAAGCGCAGCCACGAGCGCTTGCCCCGGGTCTTGTTCGACTCCTTGACCGCGGTGCGGAAGCTCATCCCCTCCATCCCGATGGCGATGACGAGCACGACGACCGGCACCCACCACCACCGTGACTCGAAGGGGTCGTAGTCGGACTCGCCACTGACCTCCTGGTACTTGTGCCACGCCTCGTACAGGGCGAAGAGGCCACCGAGGCTGAACAGGATGATCGCGACGACGAACGAGTAGACGTACCGCTCGCGGCCGAACCCGAACGGGTGCTGCGGGGTGGCGGCACGGTCGGCCCGCTTGCCGCCGATCAGCAGGAGCACCTGGTTGCTGGTGTCGGCCACCGAGTGGATGCTCTCGGCGAGCATCGAGGAGAACCCGGTGAGGAGGAAGGCGATGAACTTGGTGATGGCGATGCCCAGGTTGGCCAGCATCGCCGCGATGACGGCCTTCTTCCCACCCTCTGTCGACATGGTTCGTGATCCTAGGCGGGTGATGGGGGTGTGCGGTCGTCCACAGGCACGCCCTTTGTCGTCGGTTGTCCACAGGGTCGGGAGGGGGGTGGTGACGGCGTGGTGCGGGGCGGAGGGTGGGGGCATGAGCTCTCCTGCGGCCTCGCCTCTGCCGGCCCCGGCGCCCGTGCCGGTGGCCGAGGGGGCGGCTGTGCCGGCGGCGGGGCAGGTGGCCGTGGGGGCGGGGGTGCCGGCGGCGGGACAAGTGGCCGTGGGGACAGGCGTGCCGGCGGCCGAGGCGGTGGCACGGGTGCACGCCGTCCTCGACGAGATCGCCTCCGGCGTCGTGGTGGGGCCGGTGACGGGCAACGACCTGGCGTCGGCGGACCGGGCGATCGCGCGGATGCAGGCCATCAAGCTGCAGATGGTGGCCGCCGCCGACCGCGAGCGCGTCGCCGAGTCCTCCGGGATGAGCGGCACGGCGCCGTGGCTCGCGGTGCACACCCGCACCGGCGGGGCGGAGGCAGCCGGCACGGTGGGGCTTGCCGTGGCGCTCGACGCCTCGCTGCCGGCGACCCGGGAGGCGCTCTCGGCCGGTGAGGTGTCCGCGGAGCACGCCGCGATCATCTCCGGCACGGTGTCGCGACTTCCCGACGCGTTGAGCGCCGATGAGCGCGCCCGGGTGGAGGCCGCGTTGGTCGCCAAGGCCCGTCGGCTCGACCCGCCGCGGCTGCGGCGCGCGGCGCGACGGGCGCTCGAGGCCGCCGACCGCACCGCCGCCGAGGTGGCCGCGCACGAGGATGCCGAGCTGCGCGGCGAGGAGGAGCGGGCCGCGGCCCGGGTGCGGCTGACCATGCATGACAACCGTGACGGCACGGTGTCGGGCCACTTCACGGTGCCTGCGCTTGCCGGGGCGATCCTGAGGAAGGTCGTCCAGCAGATCGCGTCGCCGCGTCGAGACCGCGCGGGTGGCGAGGTCGGTGGCGCGAGCGCGGCAGGGTCGGTTCAGCCCCTCGACTGGGCACGCCGCTACGGGGAGGCGTTCGTCGAGATCCTCGAGCACCTCCCCACCGACCGGCTGCCGGGCCGGAATGCGGCGAACGTCGTCGTCACTGTCGACCTCGAGGCACTGCGAGCCGAGGTCGGCGTCGCGCACCTCGACACCGGGCATGACCTCTCCGCAGCCCAGGCGCGCCGGCTGGCGTGCGGGGCAGGCATCATCCCGGCCGTGCTGGGCGGGGCGAGCGTTCCGCTCGACCTCGGTCGGACCACCCGCTTCTTCAGCGAACGGCAACACACCGCGCTCGCGACCGTCTATGACGAGTGCGCGGCGGAGGGGTGCGACCGTCCGTACGCCTGGTGCGACCTGCACCACGAGGATCCGTGGGGCGTCGGCGGTCCGACGGATCTCCACCTCGCCGTGCCGTTGTGCGGCTGGCACCACCGACGCGCTCACGACAAGAAGTACGACCACACCATCAGCGATGTCGACGGGCGGAAGCACGTCGTGTTCCACCGCCGGACGTAGCCGTGGCCGTAGCCGTGGCCGTGGACCGTGGACAGCACGCGCCTGCCCGTGATTGCCTCGGCCCGGGGCCTCAGCCGTCCGAAGCGCCGTCCCACTCCCCGTGTTCGACCGTCGTTCTGTTGCCGTCGCGGTCCACTCCGTTCGGGTGGCTGCTCCGCTAGCGTCGGCTCCATGCCCAGTGCCCGCGGAACCCTGGACTGGTCCCCTGCCATCGCCCGCCCCGAGCTCATGGCGCCGTCGGTTGCCGAGGCGGTGCGCGACATCCCCGGCGCCCTGGTCGCGCCCATCGACCCCGGGCTCGCCGACACTGCCGCCCTCTGCGACGCCTACGACGTCGCCCTGGGCGCCAGCGCCAACTGCGTGGTCGTGGCCGGGCGTCGGGCGGGGGTGACGACGTTCGCGGCGGTCATGGTGCTCGCCACCCACCGGGCCGACGTCAACAACGTCGTGCGACGCCACCTCGGGGTCCGGAAGATCTCGTTCGCGCCGCAGGACGAAGCGGTGGGGCTCACCGGCATGGAGTTCGGCGGCATCACGCCCGTCGGGCTGCCCAGCGACTGGCCGGTGCTCGTCGACGACGCCGTCGTCGAGGCGGGCGAGGTGGTGATCGGCAGTGGGGTGCGGGCCGGGAAGCTGCTCGTCACCGGCGTGGACCTGCTGGGCCTGCCCGGCGCCGAACGGCTCGCGCTCGCCCAACCCGCCAGCCTGAACCCTGCCGTGCCCGCGCTGGGCGCCGAGCGGGACCGCTGGACCGGCTCCTTGTCGCGCCCACCGTCGGTCCGTCCCGAGCGAGCGAGAGCCACCGACCCGACCCCTCGCGACGCCCGTGGTCGATCCGTCCCGAGCGAGCGAGAGCCGCTGACGCCACCCCTCGCGGAGCGCACCGTCGAACCCTCCGGAACGAGCGAGACGAGCCGACCCGACCCCTCGCGGAGCCCAGTGTCGGACCCTCCGGGACGAACGAGACCCCGTCGACCCGACCGCTCGCGGAGCCCGGTGTCCGGCTGAGGCCCGGTGCACGCCCATCCCGTCGCGGTGTCGGGCGCCGCGCCGGACCCGGCCCTCGTCAGGCGAGGAGGGTCGTGGCCAGCACCCCCGCCGGCGCCGCCAGGGTGAGGAGCGCGGGAACGACCATCGGATCCCGCCGCGTCTCCCTGTCGCCCCAGGGAGGCGCCAGGGCGACCAGTAGCGACACCGGCGCGACGGCCGCGATGAGGAGCTGGCGCGGTGTCGCCGCATCCGCCGAACCGAAGAAGCCCACCGCGACCGGGAGGAGCAGTGCCGATCCCGCGAGGGCCCAGTACAACGGGCGCCGGTCACGCTCGGCCGGTTGCCGCGACAGCCACGCGGCGGCCCCCGCACCGACCGACAACACCGCGGCGATGACCACCGCCCCCGTCCAGCCGTCGAACAAGCCGAGGACGACGACGGCGGTCGCGACGGTCCCGCCGAAGAGGAGGAGGCCGAGAAGCGACGAGACAGGGTGGGCATCGACACCGTCGCCGCCGGCCAACCCCCACGCGAGCAGCATGCCGACGACGACGCCGACGACCGCCGCCTCGGCGGCGAGCGTCACCAGTCCCGCGATCATCGTCCGCTGCAGCCGGGCGCGCATCGTCCGCGCGTATCGCCGAACAGCTGTACCAGCCCTGCGGTCAGGCCCGTCAGGGCCCCGTGCTGCATCGTCACCCCCGCCCGCATCGGCAGTCCCCACACCCGGTGACGCGTCGGCGGATGCGACGGGCCCAGGCCGGGCCGGCGATCGACCACCGGTGCACGCCGGCCCTGCCGCCGGTGCGTGGCGCGAGCCCACCCCTCCATGCCGAGGATCGTAGGGCGCAGTGCGCCCGCCCGGCGGGCCCTCAACGGCCTCAGGACGACAGGATTGGGCGCCGGCTCAGCTGGTGCGGTCTCGCAGGTCGAGAACGTGCCGGCTGACGGCGGGGTCCAGGCCCAGGCCGAGGGCGAGGTAGGTGGCCGCGAAGTCGGTGACCGACATCAGCGAGGCGAGCCGCTCGACGGGGTGGCCCGACCGGGCCTGCTGCTCGAGCACGACCGCGCCGGACTCGCGCGCCGACTCCAGGACCGCGTCGGCGAGGGCGATGTCGGCAGGGTCGAGGTCGGGATCACGCAGGGCGAGCAGCCCGAGGCGCGGCGTGGGCGGGCCGTCGAGGAAGGGGTCGGCGAACAGGTCGCGGCCACCGTCGGGGGCCGAGGCGGAGCCGCCGCTGCCGAACGGGCCGTCGAGGGTGGCGACGACCTGCGAGGCGGCGTCGGGAAGTGCGCCGTGCAGCGCCGGGACCCGCGCGGTGCGCGAGAGCATCGCTGCGGCCCGGGCTGCGGCCACCCCGGTGAGCGGGCCGTCGCCGAGGACCACCGGGACGGTGCCGTCGAGGCCGGTCGCGAGCAGCTTGGCGGGGTTGACGAAGGACTCCGAGGACGGCCGGCACTCCTCGGCCACCTCGTCGAGGACGTCCGCGACCTGCTGGAGCGTCGCCCTGGGGGCGTGGGCCAGACCGAGGACGTCGGCCGCGAGCAGCACCGGGGTGAGCATCGACCACAGCGCAGTGCGCGACGACGGGGCAGGGACCGCGATCTCGACGTGCACGCCGTGGGAGCGGGCGGTGACCTCCGCGAGCGGGGAGTCCGCGGCCCCCACGGTGAGGAGCGCGGCGCCACGGCGCGCGGCCTCGGCGGCCAGGGCCAGCGGGCCGGCGGCCCGCCCGGACTGGCTCACCGCGATGACGAGGTCGAGCGGCCCCACCCAGCCGGGCAGCGGCGGCTCGCGGCGGGTGAGGAGGGGTACCGGCGAGCCCGAGTCGGCGAGCAGGTCCAGGACGTCACTCACCACCGCTGAACCGCCGAGCGCCGCGACGAGCACGGACCGTGGCCGCTGGCCGTCGGCGACGCGCTCGACACCTGCCTCGTCGGCCGCCACGACGGCGCGGCGCACCTGCGCCCCGGCCGAGGCCAGGGCCCGCAGTGTCTCGTGGCGGTCGAGCGCCGCGAGGGCGTCGGGATCGTCGAGGCGGCGTTCGTCGAGCCAGGCCATGGCCGGATGCGGCGCCGGCTCAGGCCGGGCGGCGCGCCTCGTCGATCAGCAGGACGGGAACGCCGTCGTCGATGCGGTACGCGAGGCCGCAGGTGTCCGAGGTGCAGACGAGCTCGGGCCCGCCGTCTGGGCCGGTGTCGTCGCGCAGCTCGCAGTGGCAGGCGGGGCAGCGCAGGATCTCGCGCAGCCAGGGCTCCAGGTGCGCCGTGGCGCCGGACGGCTCGCTCATCGTGGGTCCTCCCGGGTTCTCGCGACGTCCCGGTGATCCTCGCACACCGCCGGTGTGCGGGCGCCGCCGGGCGGGGGCACTCAGGGAGTGGCGCGGACGATGCCGAGCACGTGGTCGCGCACGCGTGCCATCGTCACGGCGTCCTCGGCCTCGACGTTGAGGCGCAGCAGCGGCTCGGTGTTGGACGCGCGCAGGTTCAGCCACCACATCGGGTCGCCGTCGCCGCCGGCGTGGACGAGGGTGAGCCCGTCGAGCCGCTCCACCTCGACCCCCTCGCTCTCTCCCCAGGCGAGGACCCGTTCGGTGGCGGCGACCGCATCGGCCACGGTGGAGTTGACCTCGCCCGAGGCCGGGTAGCGGCTCAGGTCGCCCATCACCTCGCTGAGCGGCGCGTCCTGCTCGCCGAGGGCGGCGAGCAGGTGCATCGCGGCGAGCATCCCGGTGTCGGCGAACCAGAAGTCACGGAAGTAGTAGTGGGCGCTGTGCTCGCCGCCGAAGACCGCCTGGTTGCGAGCCATCTCTGCCTTGATGAACGAGTGCCCGACCCGGGTGCGCACCGGCCGGGCCCCGGTGGCGGCGATCTCCTCCGGCACCTGCGCGGAGCAGATGACGTTGTGCACCACCGCGAGGTCGGCGGCGTCGGCGCCGGCGGCCACGGCGCGAGCGACCTCACGGCGGGCGATGAGGGCGGTGATGGCGGAGGGGCTCACCGGCTCGCCGCTCTCGTCGACGGCGAAGACGCGGTCGGCGTCACCGTCGAAGGCGAGCCCCAGGTCGGCCCCGTGCGACCGCACCGCCGCCTGGAGGTCGCGGAGGTTCTCGGGCTCGAGCGGGTTGGCCTCGTGGTTGGGGAAGGTGCCGTCGAGCTCGAAGTAGAGCGGCACCACCTCCAGGGGCAGCGCCGGCAGACCGGCGCCCGTGCCGAGCACCGCGGGGACGGTGTGGCCGCCCATCCCGTTGCCGGCGTCGACGACGACCTTGAGCGGGCGGATGCCGGAGAGGTCGACGAGCCCGCGCAGGAAGGCCGCGTAGTCCGCGAGCAGGTCGCGTTCGACGAGGTCGCCCGACTGCTCCTCGGCGTGCTCGTCGCCGTTGTCGAGGAGGTGCTCGGCCAGCCGGCGCACCTCGGCGAGGCCGGAGTCCTGCCCGACGGGCCGGGCCCCGGCCCGGCAGAGCTTGATGCCGTTGTAGCGGGCCGGGTTGTGGCTGGCGGTGAACATCGCGCCGGGGAGGTCGAGCGCGCCGCTGGCGTAGTAGAGCCCGTCGGTGCTGCACAGCCCGATGAGGATGACATCGTGACCGCGGCTGCGGACGCCGTCGGCGAACGCCCGCGCGAGAGCGGGGCCGGACTCGCGCATGTCGTGGCCGATGACGCAGCCGCCGGCGCCGTCGCGGCCGACGACCGCCTCCCCGAAGGCGACGCCGAGGGCGTGGGCCACGCCGGCGTCGAGCTGGTCGGGCACGGTGCCGCGCACGTCGTAGGCCTTGACGATGTCGGCGAGGGAACGAGCGCTCACGGCCGGTGAGACTACGGGACCGGCGAGGTCGCGGTCAGCCGGTCGTCGGTAGCCGGACAGGTGGCCGGGCCGGCCGGGCCGGACGGCGGCCGCACCGGGACGGCCGGACAGCGTGGGGCCACGGCACCCGACGTCGGCACCATTTCGGCCGCCGGGCGGGTGGACCCGCGGCGCCGGGCGGTTGGCCGCACCACCAGGGCGGAACAGCGTCGGGCGCCCACCCACGTCGGCCTCACCGCGGCACCGGGTCGGGGTGGGTGCGGCATCGGTCGGCACGAGCCCAGCAGAGCGCTTGAACGGCGTCGTGCTGCGGGCCCGGAGGGGCCGCGCCTCGGCGGCCGGGCGGGTCAGGCCTCGGCGCTGCCGCGCAGGACGCGGAGGTGCCCGCGGCGGGCGACCTCGCCCGGCACCGGACCGGTGTCGACGTGCGCGGCCGCCGGGGTGCGGGGGCGGCCGGCCTCGCGGACGGCGTCGGCGAGGGCGAGCAGGTCATCGGGCGTGGGCTCGGGCTCGGGGTACTCGGTGGCGAGTCGGACGACCTCCCAGCCGCGAGGCGCGGTGAGCCGGCTCGCGTGGTCGGCGCAGAGGTCGTAGGTGTGCGGCTCGGCGTAGGTGGCCAGGGGCCCCAGCACCGCCGACTGGTCGGAGTACACGTAGGTGAGCGTGGCGACCGCCGCCCCGCGGCAGCCCGTCTTCGTGCACTTACGCGACAGGTTCACGACATCGACTCTAGGTGTCGGGCCGGGGCGTGGACCGGAGGCACGCCGTAGCATGCGGCCGTGACCGCCCGCCGCCGCGACCGCCACGGCCGGGGGCCTCGCGGGCCGATGGCCTGGCCTCCGGTCCCGGCGATGGAGACGCGCCTGGAGCGCTTCGACGACCTCGTGCTCGACGCCGCGGACCGGCTCCGCCCGCATCTCGGGTCGCGGTACGCGGCACTGGAGTTCGCCGTCGAGGAGGTGCCTCCCGTGGACCCGGCGCCGTGGGAGGAGCAGGTGGCCGCGCTCGGCCGGCTGCACCGGGGTTCCGGCGACCGGCCGAACCGGGTGGTCGTCTACCGGCGGCCGGTGGAGGCGCGGGCGCAGGACGACCTCGACCTCGCCGACCTGGTGCGTGAGGTGGTGACCGAGCAGGTGGCCGCGCTGCTCGGCGTGCCGCCCGAGGAGCTCGACCCGGAGATCGACCCGGACCGCTGAGCCCCCCGTCGTCGGGATCGACAGCGGCGGTAGCGCCTCACGGCCGGCGCGACGCGCGCCGTTGACGCCCGCACGTGACCCGGCCGGCAGCGCCCTGGACGGTCCGCGGGCCCGTCAGTGAGGGCGTCGCCGCAACGCCCACCCGGCATCGGCGAGCCGAGGCGGCACCCCCCGTCCCGTCATCGGCGGCTCACCCCACCGGTGTCGGAGGGCGGCGTGAGCTCAGGGCAGGGGGAAGGCACGGCTCACCGGGGAGGTGACGACGCTGCGCTGGAGGGGCAGGACGGAGACCAGCCGATCGGTGCCCTCGCCGGAGGAGGAGACCACGGCGCCGCGGACCTCTCCCGGGCCCACCACCCGGCGCACCCAGACCGACTCGGCGCCGTCGAGCGGCACGTCCGCGGTGTGGTCCGGCGAGAGCCGCACCTGGTCGGTGGCGACCTGACCGTCCTGCACCGTCACCACCTCGGCGGTCGCGGACCCGCCGGTGACGACGAGGTGGAGGGTGCGGGTCACCTCGTCGGTGGAGGGCAGGGCCGCGCCGGCCACCTCGCGCACGGGGGCCACGGACGCCGCCCACGCGACGTCGCCGGGGTCCTCGCCGTCGCCGACGTCGGTGCCGACGGCCGCGACGACGGGGACGTCCGAGCCGACGACCACGGTGTAGGTGCCCTCCGCGACCGCGGGCAGGTCGAGCTCGGCCGTGGCGCCGCCCGCGACGGCGAGCACGGTGTCGGCGGTGGTGGGCACCAGGCCGTCCTCGCCGAGGATCGAGACCCTGGCGACCGCCTGCTCGTCGCCGGGCACCGCCAGCCGCAGGGTGGCGCCCCGGCCGAGCAGGGTCCCCGGGACCACCTGGACGGTGGAGGCACCCGCGGTGGCGACGGTGGTCTCGGCCCCCCGCGGGGTGCTGCCGTCGAGCCAGGTCTCGGTGAGCGTCGCCTGCAGGCCACCACCGTCGGCGACGACGTGGACCGCCGGCGCCGCCTCGTCGGGCGCCCACGCGTCGACGAGCAGCGTGGTGCGCCCGCCCGAGGGCACGCTCTCGGTGTGCGACTCCCCGATGGGGCCGGCCGCCCCGTGAACGGTGACGTCGGCCGTGACCGGGTTGCCGCCGGGGTTGAGCAGGACCAGGCGCTCCAGGCGCCCGGCGCCCGCGCCACCGGCGAGCAGCCAGAGGTCGGAGCCGGCCGCCAGGCAGGGTGCCGTCGCGAGGCCGCGCACCTCGTCGGTGTCGGCGAGCCACTCCTGGGTTCCGGCGACCGCCGGCGCGAGCGAGCCGGTGGCCGTGAGGGTCACCGGGCCCTTGCCGGGGAGGGAGGCGGCGGCGGTGGCCGGCCGCTCGGTGGGCAGCACGGCGAGCTCGCGGCCCTTGCGGTCGGTGAGGCGGACCTCCCCGTCGCCCTCGACCTCCTGCGGCAGCAGCCCGGTGGGACCGGTGACCGCCAGGACGGTGCCGTCGGTGTCGGCGCCCGGGACGCCGCGGATGCCGGTGAGCTCGTCGCCCGGGCACATCGCGTCGACCGCGGTGGTGAGGCTGGTGTCGCTCACCGGGGCCTGCTCGCCCCCGCTCGCGGCCACGAGGTCGAGGCCCACGGGATGGGTGGTGCCGAGCCACACGAGACCCGCTGCCGCCCCCGCAGCGAGGACGACCCGGGTGGCGCCGGGGACGAACGGGCGCACGGCGCCCCATCCGCTCATGTCCGGCCCACCCGGGACTCGCGCCGGCCGAACGGCACGGCGAGGAAGGCGAGGAACACCATCCCGGCGAGCTGGGCCGCGTGCCACCACGGGTGCGGGTCGACCACGGTCACGGTGAGCAGCCCGGCACCCTCCGGCAGCGCGTAGGTGGGCGAGCCGCCGCCCTCGAGCGGGGTGAGCGCGCGCCCGTCGACGACGACCGTCGCGTGCTCGGCCCATTCGGCGGGCTCGGCGACGACGAGGCGGCTGTCGGGTGGCACCTCGATGCTGGTGGAGGTCGCGGCGTGGTCGCCGTGGGTCTCGACGAGGCGGGTGCCGTCGGGGGTCTCCATCCGCAGGCGCGGGCTCGCGACGAGCGACTGCTCGCCCTCGTCGGCGGGGCGCACCCGCCACATCTGCCAGCCGTCCTTCGGCGAGATGCGCTGGAGGCCGGCGGTGGCGTCGAGGCGGCGGGCCACCTCGGGGACGGGCTCGCCGCGGATGGCGAGGAGGTCGACCGCGGTGGCCGCGACCAGGCCGTCACCACCGGCGCGCGCGCCGAGGAGGGCCGTGACGCCGTCGGAGGCAAGGCCGTCGGCCTCGGCGACCGCGGGCAGCGGGCGGACGACGTCGGCGGCCTCGCGGCCCACGAGCCGGTAGCCGGCGCCGAGCTCGCCGGGGACGACGAAGAGGGAGCGGGTGGCGAAGGACCCGCCGGCCTGCTCGACGGCGACCGCCGGCCGGGGATCCTGCCAGGGCCCGATCTCGTCACCCAGGGTGGCGACGACGACGCCCCCGGCGCCGACGAGCACCGCGGCGACCGCGGCCGTGACGGCGGCCCAGGAGCCGCCGAGCCGCCATCGGCCGAGGTGGCGCAGCCGGACGCCGTCGAGCCCGCGGACCACGGCAGCGACGAGCAGCAGCGCGAGCGGCAGGATGAACGTGCCGGGCCAGAGCGTGATCGGCTCACCGGTGCCGGGGACACCGGCGGGCACGGTGCCGAGGCGCACCGCCGGGCCGACGAGGGCCAGCGCGAGGGCGAGGGGCACCAGTACGGCGAGCGCGCTGGCGGCCGAGCGCCAGCGGCGGGCCCGGGCGAGGGCGAGCACACCGACGACGGCCAGCGGCGCGGTGGTCCACACCAGCGGCGCCCCGGGGCCACCGGGGTCGAGCAGCGCCACCCGCCACAGCGGCTGGGGTTCGCCGCCCCACTGCCCGAGGCCGGCCCCGGCGACGAGCACCGGCCAGGAGCGCTGGGCGCTGCCGAGAAGCCACGGGGCCAGCAGCGCCACCGGGACCAGGGCGATGGCGAGGGCGTGCAGCCGGGTGCCGCTCCTCACCGCCGCGAGGACGAGTGCCGCGACGACGAAGGGCGCGAGCAGCACGGGTGCGAAGGCGCCGAGGACGACCAGGGCCAGGGCGGTGGCGAACGCGCTCGTGGCCGTGGAGCGGCGGGCGGCGACGAGCCACAGCCCGGCGAGGCCCGCGGGGAGCAGCACGAGGGCGACGGCCGCGGCGAGGCGGCCCTGGGCGACCCCCGCGAAAGCGACCCCGGTCGTGGCCCAGGCGAAGGCGCCGAGCGCCCGCACCCACCGGTCGGTGGCGACGACCCGCAGCGCCAGGTAGGCGGAGACGGCGGCGAGCGGCACGGCGAGGAGCACGAGGAGCCCGACGACGAGCCCGGCCGGCGAGGTCGGGCTCGGCAGGAGCGGCAGGTGCTCGACGAGCCACGCGGGCCCGGCGAGGAGGGCGGCGGAGGGCCCCACGGGGTCGGGTCCGCCGAGGCCGGCGCCGGTCCAGCCGTCGCGCCAGGCGTGCCAGAGGGTGCCGGCGTCGGCGCTGGTGCCGACGAGCTCGCCGCCGGCGAGCCCGGCGCCCAGGCCGGTCCACACGCCGAGGCCGACGGACCGGGCGGACACGCCGAGCACCACGGTGGCTGCCGCGGTGGCGAGCACCCCCGGGTGTCCCGCCAGCCGCGACACCCAGGAGCGCGGGGTGACCTCACTGGCGTGCTGCCCCATCGGGTCGCGGGGCGGCACCAGGGCGTGGTGGACGGCGTCGGCCCACCCGGTGAGCACGGACCGCCGAGGCTCGAAGAGCGAGCGAAGGTGCCGCCGCCGGACCACCCGGGCCTGCCGGGTGCGCCATCGGGTCATCAGGCCGCGGACGGGGTCGACGGAGGTGAGCGCCGTGAGCTCTGCCCACGCCGAGCGTGGCCGCTTGAGCAGGAGCAGGCCGAGGGCGGCGAGGAGGGAGGTGACGACGATCCACACCGCGAGGAACGGCGTGGACCACCACGGCGCGCGGGCGAGCGCCACGCGGCGGGCCGCGCGCCGGCGAGCGGCGGTCGTGGCGGTGGCGACGGCGACGCCGGGCTCGGAGCGCATCCGCGCGCCGGGGACGACGACGACCCGCCGGCCCGCCACCTGGGCCCGCCAGCCGAGGTCGAGGTCGGCGCCGACGTCGCCGAAGGAGGTCTCCCAGCCGCCGAGGTCGAGCAGCAGGTCGCGCTCGACGAGGGTGCCGGCGAACGGGACGGCGAGGGCGTCGGACATCCGGTCGTACTGGCCCTGGTCGGGCTCACCGGGGGCGGGCCGGGCGAAGAGCCGGCCACCGCGGGTGATCCGGATGCTGAGCGCGCGCAGCCGGTGCGGGTTGGCCTCGTCGAGGTGCTTGGGGCCGAGCAGCCCGGTGGACGGCGAGCGCCGCCAGGCGTCGACGAGGGCGACGAGGGTGCCCGGCTCGGGGGTGGAGCCGACGGGGAGGAACCAGAGGAGCGAGGGCGCGTCGGAGGCGGCCGGGAGGGCGGCGACGGCGTCGTGGACGACGCGGCGCACGGGCAGGCGGGGATCGGCGGTGACGACGGAGATGGGCACCGTGGTGGTCTCGGCGAGGGTGGCGACGAGGTCGGCGAGGGTGAGCGTGGTGGTGGGCGGGGCGTCGTCCGTGGTGGTGGGGTCCGAGGTGGTGTCGGTGCCGTGGTCGGCGCTGTCGGCGTCGTCGCCGGCGGCGCCGGCACTGCCGTGGTCGGCGTCGCTGGTCGTGGTGTCGCCGACGGCGCCGTGGCCCGGTGCGCCGGCTGCGTCCGCCGTGCTGTGGCCGTCGGGGGCGGCATGGTTGTCGAGGCCCGCGGGGTTGTCGAGGCCGGCAGGGTTGTCGAGAGCGGCAGGGTTGTCGAGGCCGGCAGGGCTGTCGAGGCCGGCGTCGCCGTCGAGCCCGGAAGGGCTGTCGGACCCGGCGTGCACACTCGTTCTGGTCGGGGTGTCGGCCACCACCTGGCCGCCCACCTCGGCGTCGGCGCCGGTCGGGGAGCCGACGTTCGTTCCGGTGTCGGCTGCGGCCCGTGCCACCGCGGGGTGTGTCGGCGCCGGGTCGGCGAGCGGGGCGCCGGCGGTTCGGTCGACGACGAGCACCTCGTCGGGAAGGAGGTTCTGGGCAAGGAGCGCGGTGAGCGCCTCGCCGATGCCCGAGGGGTCGAGCCGGCTCACCACGACCGCCGTGACGACCGGGGGCACCGCACCGGTCGGGAAGACCGCTCCGGTGGTGGTGGGGCGCGCGGGAGCCAGCGTCATGCGGAGGCGGGAGAGCGGCGGGCGCTCAGACCGCGCGCTTCTTCAGCTTGCGCCGCTCGCGCTCGGAGAGACCGCCCCAGATGCCGAACCGCTCGTCGTTGGCGAGGGCGTACTCGAGGCACTCCGCTCGGACCTCGCAGCCCACGCAGACCTTCTTCGCCTCGCGGGTGGACCCGCCCTTCTCCGGGAAGAAGGCCTCGGGGTCGGTCTGGGCACACAGCGAGCGCTCCTGCCAGGACAGGGCACCCTCCTCCGCGTCCTCGACGTCCACCAACCCGTCGATCAGATAGAGCTCCTGCATCGTTCCCTCCTCGACCCTCGACCCGTGTACCCCGGCCGGGCTCCTCCGAGGTACATGGGTGGAATTACACGCGTGTCATGCGCCTCGCGTCAAGCCGTTCGGTGTTATTGGGAACTTTTCGTCATCCCGGGCGTGTCGTGTCCGACGCCCCTTCACGGCCGCGAGACGGTCCCCCGCCGATCGCGGCCGGCCGCTCGAGAAGACGCTGTGCGGCTCGGCCCGACGGGTGGAACAACCAGGGGTCATCCCTGAGCCGGACGGCGAGGACCCGGTCGTCGACGCGCACCGCCGGAGCCATCCGGCGACGGTCCGGGTCGCCGGCCCGGCGCCGCCGGGAGCGCTGCCGGTCACGGACCCCGTCGTCCCGGTCCGGACCTGCGCCGGTGCCGCCGCCGAATGGTTCAGGGCGGTGTTCCCGCGCCGACTCGGAGGGTGGAAGACTCGCGGACATGCGCATCACGGCCATCGCCGGCGGGGTCGGGGGCGCCCGCTTCGTCCGCGGGCTCCGGCACCACCTCGACACCACGCCCGGTCTCGCGGACTCGACCGTCACGGTCATCGCGAACACCGGAGACGACATCACCCTCTACGGGCTGCGGGTCTGCCCCGACGTCGACACCCTCCTCTACACGCTCGGCGGCGGGGTGCACGAGGGTCAGGGGTGGGGACGGGCGGACGAGTCGCACCGCCTCCAGGCCGAGCTCGCCGCGTACGGCGCCCAGCCGCAGTGGTTCACGCTCGGCGACCTCGACCTGGGCACCCACATCGCCCGTTCGCAGTGGCTCGGTCAGGGGCTGAGCCTCTCGGAGGTCACCGCCCGCCTCGCACAGCGGTGGGGCCTGCCGGAGCGCGGCCTTCGACTGCTCCCGATGACCGACACCCCCGTCGAGACGCACGTCGTCGTCGACGACGGTGACGGCGAGCGCGCCATCCACTTCCAGGAGTGGTGGGTACGGCATCAGGCGTCCGTGCCGGCGCGCCGGTTCGTCGTGGCGGGCCTCGACCGAGCCGCCGCCGCTCCGGGCGTGCTCGAGGCTCTCCGGGAGGCCGACGTCGTCATGCTCCCGCCGAGCAACCCGGTGGTCTCCATCGGCATCGTCCTCGGCGTGCCCGGTGTGCGCGACGCCCTGCGCGGCACGACCGCGCCGGTGGTCGGGGTCTCGCCGCTGATCTCCGGGCGGCCGGTGCGTGGGTACGCGGACGCCTGCCTGCGCGCGATCGGCGTGGACTCGACGGCAGCGGCCGTCGCCGGGCTGTACGAGGACTTCCTGGACGGGTGGCTGGTCGACCCGGCCGACGCCGGCACCGTGCTCCCGCGGGCGCGGGTCGAGGTGTTCGACGGGCCGTTGCTCATGTCGGACGTCGAGGCCGCCGGCCGGATCGCCGCACACGCGTTGCGCGTCGCCGACGTCGTCTCCGCCTGAGGCGCCGCCGTGCCGCCGCTGCACGACCCGCCCGTGCCGAGGTCCCGCGAGGAGTGGGCGCAGCCCCCGGGGACGGTCACCGTGGTGCCGCTGACGGGGATGCCGGAGGTGGGGGCCGGCGCCGACCTCGCGGCGATGCTGCTGGGGGCGATGGTGCGGGCGCGCATCACCCTCGAGGCCGGCGACTGCGTCGTCGTGTCGAGCAAGGTGGTGTCGAAGGCACTCGGGCTGGTCAGCGAGCGGCCCCGCGCGGAGGTGGTGGACTCGGTCACCCGCAGGGTGGTGGCCGAGCGCCGAGGGCCGGCGGGAGTGACCCGCATCGTCGAGGCGGTGGCCGGGCCGGTGATGGCGGCCGGTGGGGTGGACGCCTCGAACACCGGGCCGTCGGGGGCCGTGCTCCTGCTGCCCGAGGACCCCGACGTCGAGGCTGCGCGGCTGCGGTCGCAGCTGGTGGCGGCCGCAGGCCTCGGTGGGGCGGCCGCACTGGGCGTGGTGCTCTCGGACACGGCGGGCCGGCCGTGGCGGGCCGGGCAGACGGACTTCGCGCTCGGGGCGGCCGGGCTGGCCGTGCTGGACGACCTCCGGGGCGCCGTGGACGCCGACGGACGGCCGCTGGCGGTCACCGCGCGAGCGCTCGCCGACGAGGTGGCCGCGGCGGCGGACCTCGTCAAGGGCAAGGCGGACGGCGTGCCGGCGGCCGTGGTGCGCGGGCTACCCCGACGGTGGTTCGCCGCCGACGCCGCCGGAGCCGGTGACCTGGTGCGGACCGGGGCCGCCGACTGGTTCTCGCTCGGCCACGTCGAGGCGGTGCGCGCGGCGACTGGGCGCGGCTCCCGGAACGGCGGCATCGGACGCCGTCGGTGTGCCGTCGACGCTGCCGGAGCCGCTCGCGGAGCGGGTCGGACGGGTCGTGTCGCTGGCCCTGCTCGACGTGCCCGACGGCTCCGCCGACGTCGAGGTGCACGAGGCTGCGGGGGCCCCCTTGGGGGCTGCCCCGGCCCCGCCCGGCGCTGAGGGCGGCCCGGCCGGGGTCGCCCCGGCTGCGCCCGAGGCCGCAGGCGGCTGGGCCGAGGTGGTCCTGGCCGCGCCGGACCCGTACGAGCTGGGACGGCTCGTCGAGAGGGCTTGCGTGGCAGCGACGTCGGAGTCGCTCCGGGTGGTGCGCACGACGCGCTTCCCCGCCGCCACGACGATCCGGCTCGAGCCCGCCTGATCCACCGTCGCGGGTGGAGGTGGTCACGGGCAGCACGGTGCCGCGACACCACCTCGACCCGCCACGACCATCCGGCTCGAGCGCGCCCGAGCCACCGTCGCGGGTGGAGGTGGTCACGGGCAGCACGGTGCCGCGACGACCCCCACCTCCGGCTCAGCCGCCGTCCGTCGCGGGTCGAGTCGACACGGTGCCGCGACACCCCCCACCCTCTCGCCGAGTCTAGGTCGTCACGAGCCCCCGGCAATGCGCCACCACCATCCACCGAGGGCCCAACATGGCGGCGCACTCTCGGGTACCTGCAGTACACGATCAGCGTCCGAACCGGGCGGAACGACCACGCCTGGTGGAGCGCAGCGGGCGTGCGCCGCGCGGCGGCGCTGCCCGGCGGAACGCTCCCCCGCGGTCCCGCAGTACCGGCCCCCGCGGCCACCCGATGGCGGCCGCAGTCCCTCTTGCCGCCGGGCCGGGGCCGGTCCACCATTCGACGAGGGCCGGTCGCAGGGGCCGGCCATGACGAGAGGACGGCCGTGGCCAGCGTCGTCGACCCCGTACACAACATGAACGCCGTGATCCACCGCGCGCTGCGGCGCGACCTCGACCGGCTCGAGCAGGTCACCCGCACCGACCTGCCCGACGACCGGCGGGCCGCGCTGTGCCGGCACGTCACCTGGATGCTCGACTTCCTCCACCACCACCACGTCGGCGAGGACGAGGGGGTGTGGCCGAGGCTGCTCGCGAGGCGGCCCGACCTGGCGCCGCTCGTCGAGCAGATGAACGCCGAGCACGAGGCCCTCGCCGCGGCCTCGGACCGCCTGCGCGCCGCATCCGACGCCTACGCCGCCGAGGGCTCCCCGGATGCGCGGGCTCGCCTGCACGAGGCCACCGTCGCGATGCAGGACGCGACCCTGCCGCACCTCGACCACGAGGAGCGCGAAGCCATGCCGGTCGTCGTCGAGGCACTGGACGAGGACGACTGGGAGTACCTGTCCACGAACCACTTTCGCAAAGGGCTGTCGTTCTCCGACAGCGGGACGTCCCTCATGTGGGACCTCGACGACCTCGACCCGCAGTACGCCGCCGCGGTGCGGCGAGAGGTGCCCGGCCCGGTGCTCTGGCTCATGACGGCCCTCTTCGGCGGGCGCTACGACCGCGAGGCGTCGACCCGCTGGGGAGCTCTGGCCGGAACCCGCACCTGACGGCGGCGTCGCCCCGCAGGGATCCGCGGGTGGCCTCGGCCTGCGCCTGCTCGCGCATCTCCGCGACGATCGAGGCGCCCTGCTCGGGGCGGGCCCACCGGAGCCGGTGCCAGCGCGACACGGGCGGCACTTCGGCGACCGGAGCAGCGCCGCCGACACCGTCGGCATCGCTCGACACAGTCGGCGCCGATCGACGTCGTTCGGCCGGCGGCCACGATGAGGCGGCATCCGTACCCAGCCGCACCCCTCCCGCAAACGGATTCCGACCCGGTTTCGGGGCGCCGGGGGCACTTCGACCCGATCGGACGAGGGGACGGTTCCCTCCTTCGGACGGGCTTGCCGGAGGCCCCCGTGTCGGGTGGCGGCGCGCGCCGGCGCCGGGGTTAGCGTCTCGGCTCGTTGCGCCCGGGACCGGGCGTGATGAACACGAAGAGAGGGATGAACATGAAGCGACTTGCAGTCGCCCTGGCCGCGGGCGCGGCCGTCTCCACGGTGGCCTACGCCTCTGCGTCGGCGCTGGCCGTGGACGGGGGAACGATCCAGGCGGGGACCGACACGACCCTCAGCTGCGACGCCGACGGGGTGAAGGCCAACTGGGGTCTGGAGACCGACGACAACTCCGTGCGGTCCGTGCGCATCACGGGGATCGACTCGGCCTGCGCCGGGGCCGAGATGTTCGTCGCCGTGAACGGGGAGCGCGTCGGCACCGGGACGATCCCGGCCCCCACCACCGAGGGCGCGGACGTCGAGGTCAAGGTCACCTTCGGGGAGCCCTTCCCGACGCCGGAGTCGATCCGTGCGCTCAAGGTCTGGATCGAGGGCTGAGCACCTCCCACACGGTGACGGCGGTGGCGGCCCGTGCGCGGGCCGCCACCCGCCGGCGCGAACCCGGGGGAGCCCGCTCCCCACGGCGGGTCGTGTCCTGGCTCGTGCTCGTGGCTCTCCTCGCCGCGTGGGCGGTACTGCTGCGCCCCACCGCCCTGGGCGGTCCGGCGACCTACGTGGTCGTCAGCGGGACGAGCATGCAGCCCACGCTGTGGACCGGGGACCTCGTGGTCCTGCGGACACAGGACGCGTACGACGTCGGCGACGTCGTCACGTACCCGGTGCCGGAGGGGGCTCCGGGAGCCGGCGACCTCGTCATCCACCGCATCGTCGGCGGCTCGCCGCGCTCGGGTTTCACGACCCGGGGGGACAACCGCGAGCGGGCGGACGACTGGACCCCCACCGCGGCGCAGGTGCTCGGTCGTGAGTGGTTCGTCGTCCCGGGGGCCGGCTCTGTCCTCACGCGCCTGGGCGAGCCGTCGCTGCTCGCCGCACTCGGAGGAGGAGTGGCCGTCGTGGTCGTCATGCTCGCGGGCCCGAGGGGGCGGCCGACCGATGAGGCGTGAACGACGCGGGCGGGTGCGCGTCGGTGCGGTCGCCGCGGCGCTGGGGGTCTGCGTCGGCGTCGCCGCCGTCACGGCCACCCCGGGGTCGGCGGCGATGCTGACCGTGGACGGCGGCGTCGTCCATGCCTGGACGCTCCCGGCCCCGACGGGCAGCCCAGCGGCATCCGGGGGCGCCGTCGCCCCTCCCGCCCGGACGACGGCATCCGAGGACGCCAGCGGGCCGGAGCCCACGGCATCCCCCACACCGACGCCGTCGACGGATGGCGCCCCGCCGCCCGATGGGTCGGTGACCGTGGCATCGCCCGTGCCGACGTCGTCACCGGAAGCGACCGAGGGTTCCGATCAGAACCCCGTCCCGCGGGCGACCGAGAGTCCTGACCGGGCGCCTACCGTCCCCTGACCGGGAGATGCGTCGGGGTCGACATCCGCGGCCCGCGGCGGGGGCGGTGGTGGCCACCGAGCTCGAGCAGCCGTTGCACCCGGTAGCGGTGCCCGCGCCACGGCTCGAGCAGCTCGGCGAGGCCGTCGTCGTCGACCGGCGTGCCCGTCAGCGCCCAGCCGATGTCCTTGGCGACGTGGTAGTCACCGAAGCTCACCTCGTCGGGGAGGCCGAGCGCCCGCTGGGCGACCTCGGCCCAGGTCCACCGCCCCACGCCGGGCAGCGAGGTGAGCCGCGCCCGCGCCGCCTCGGGCGAGAGCTCGGCGCACTCGTCGATGCGACCCGCGTGCCCGACGGCGCGGACGACCGTGCGCGAGCGTCCCGGGTCGACCCCCGCGGCGAGCCACTCCCACGAGGGGACCGCGCCCCACTCGCGTGCGGTGGGTGGCACGACCAGCCCCATCCCCTCCCCCGGTCCGGGCGCCGGCTCGCCGAAGCGCCGCACCAGCCGGCGGTACCCGGCAAAGGCCTCCTTGCCCGTGACCTTCTGCTCGATGACCGAGGCCACGAGGTTCTGGAGCACCAGCCCGGATGCCGGCACACGCCACCCGGGGCGGCGCCGCCACTCCTGCGCGACGAGCGGGTGGCGCGGCTCGAAACCGGTGGGGTCGTCGTGCTCGCCGAGCAGGGCGGGGACGCGGCCCAGCGCCCACTCCGAGCCGGGGCCCCAGGCCGTCGCCGTGACCTCGGCGCCGACCTCGCCGGCCACCTCGAGCCGCAGCGTCACCGGCCCGCCGGGCGTGCGCCAGGCGAACCACCAGCCGCCGTCGCCGCGCCGGCTGGTCGGGTCGCCACCGCCGCGGCGGAAGATCGACAGCACCGCCCCGAGCGGTACCGGGCGGCGCGCCCGCACCACCCGAGTACGGGCCGTGGTCGAGGCGGTCACCGGTCCGCCATCAGCCGAGGTGGCGCGGCGGCAGGCGAAGTGGCGGGCCGGCAGGAGTGCCGGGGCCCTTGAACGCGGCCCAGACGTACGTGGGGGCGAGCGGCGCGGCCACGGCGAAGGCGCGCGCCGGCACCCGGCTCGCCCACCCGGGCACCAGGTCGCCGGCCGAGAAGGCGGCGGGCTCGGCGAGCACGGAGGGGGTGTAGTCCCAGACGTCGAAGGCGGCGACGAGGCGCCTCAGCCCGGCCGGCGTGTAGTAGTGCTCGTAGTAGCTGTCCCCGCGCCGGGTGAGGCGCAGGTACCGGTCGGCGGCCCGCTGCGGCAGCCACGAGAGGAAGGGCAGCCGGTGGTGCGGCTCGACCACCTGGAAGCGGTGTCCCGCGCCGAGGTAGAGCAGCCCGCCGGGCCGCAGCACCCGGTGGATGTCGGCGACCACGGCCTCGGGGTCGACGACGTGCTCGTAGATGTGGTTGAGCACGACGAGGTCGACGGACGCGTCGTCGAAGGGAAGGTCCTCGCCGCGGGCGAGCCGGAAGTCGACCCGGTCGCCGAAGCGCTCGCGCGCCCTGGCCAGGCCCGGCTCGTCGATGTCGACGCCGCTGGTCCGCGCGCCGGCGAGGGCCAGCTCGTCGGCGATGAAGCCGGCCGAGCAGCCGACGTCGACCGCCCGCAGGCCGTCGAGTCGCACGGACGCCGAGGGCGTGCCGGACGACGGCGATGATCTTGGCCGCCTTCGTGCGCCGGCCCTGCTCGTCGAGCATCCGGTCCATGAGCTCGGAGTAGGCCAGCTGCTCCTGCCGCCCGTTCCCCTCCTCGCGGCCACTGCGCTCCTCGGGCCCGGACCGCTCGCTCACGCCCGCGATCCTACGAGGTGGTGCCGACGGGCCCACAGCCACGCGACCCCCGCCACGACGACGTCGACGACGACGGCGAGGAAGCGGGCCACGACGACGACCGCCGCGGCCGCGGCCGGCGTCATCAGGGTCGCGAGCCCGATGCCGAGCACGGCGTCGCGCAGGCCCAGGCCGGCGGGGAGCAGCACGGCGAGCATCCCGAGCACCGAAGCGAGGGCGTACCCGCACACGCTGACGTAGAGCAGCTGGCCCAGGCCGGCGTCCGGGGCCAGCGAGCGGGCCAGCACGAACACCGAGATCCCCGAGCCCACCCAGGCTGCGACGATCCAGGCCATGCACCGAGCGACCGCCCCGCCGCTCAGCTCGTGCTCGAGCAGCTCGCGGCGCAGCAGCCGCAGGGCCCGGCCGACCATGGCGTTGATGAGCGGTGGCCAGAGCGCCCCGAGGGCCAGGAGCACGGCGCCGACCACCCACCAGGGCGAGAGGGACGTCCGGCCGGCGAGCAGCAGCGGGACGGCGGGGACCCCCACGACCGCGCCACCGAGCACCGACAGCCCGAGCATGATGACGCCGGCGACGGCCATCTGCCGTCTCGGAACGTGGAGCCGGTGCCCCATCTCGGTCTGGACCACGACCGACCACACCGAACCCGGCAGGTACTTGCCGAGCTGCCCGACGAGGAAGATGCTCGCCGCGGGAGGCAGGGCGAGGTGGGTGCCGAGGTCCGCGAGCAGGACCCGCCAGCCGAGCATCGTGAAGACCGGGGGCAGCAGGCCGACGAGGAAGGACAGGACGACGACGCCCCAGCTGAGCCGCTGGAGCTCGCTGGAGACCTCGTCCCAGTTCCGCCAGAGCGTGTACGCGACCGCCACGAGCACGGCGGTGAGGAGGACGTAGCGGGCGACGTCGAGCGCCCGCCGCCGGCGGCTGGGAGCCGGTGCGGGCGTGGCCCCCGCTCCCGGGACGTCCGACCCCTCCCGGGTGCCACGAGGGTCCGACCCGTCCGACGGGCCACGAGGGTCCGACCCGTCCGAGGTGCCCCGGGAGTGCGACCCGTCCGCCGTGCCACCGGGGCCCGGCCCGTCGGAGGGGCCCCGGGAGTGCGACCCGTCCGCAGTGCCACGGGGGTCCGGCCCGTCCGGGGCGCCGCGGCCCTCCGGCTCCGGCAGGTGCTGGGGGTCCACGAGCGTCACCGCCGCCGGAAGACCAGCCGCAGGACCGCGTACGCGGGGGCGTCCCCGACCGCGGCGGTCAGGCGCGCGTGCCGCATCCGCTCGAGCAGCTCGCCGTCGATGTCGCCGACGAGGACGAGGCCGAGGTCGTCGGCGCGCGCCAGCACGCCGCGCACGTCGGCGGGCCGGACCGCGAACTCGGGGTCGTCGTCGCCGATCGGGACGGTGAGCAGCAGCAGGCCGCCGGTGTCCAGCGCCCAGGACGCCTGCCCGACGACGTGGTCGACGTCGCTCGCCGTGCAGCCGCCCGGGTGGAGCCGGGCGATGACGTCGAGGCTCGCGGTGTCGACGTCGAGCACCTCCACCGCGGCGCGGCGCCCGGTGAGCTCCAGCTCGACCGGGGCGAACCCGAGCGCCCGGGCCCACCGCGAGAACGGGCTGGCCCCACCCGACTCGTCGACGACGACAGCGGCGCGCTGCCGGTCGTCGAGGATGCGTACCAGGGCCGCGACACCGCCGAGGGCGGCCCACGCGGCGACGGCGTCGCGGGCGCGCGGCAGCCCGAGGTCGCGGGCGATCTCGACGGCCGCGAGCGCCTCGGCGTCGACGGCGAGCAGGTCGGTGGAGCGCAGCTCGTCGGGCAGGTCGCCGGGGGCGAGGTCGAGCACCGGCCCCCGGCGGGCGCGCAGCCCGGCCAGCACCGTCCTGGCCCGGGCGACCGGCCCCACCGGGACGGCGGAGGACGGCTCCGACTCCTCGGGCACCGCGGGCTCGGCGGCCACCGCCTCGATCGCGCCGACGTAGTGGGCCCACGGGCCGGCGAGGTCCGGCTCGTGCACCTGGCCGGCCAGGGCCGCGACCGCGCCCGGCTCGGCGAGCCGGCGCAGGGCGGCGACGAGCGCCTCGCGGTCGGACGGTGGCACGAGGACGCCGTCGACGCCGTCGCGCACCTGGTCGGGGAAGGTGCCGACGGCGCTCGCCAGCACCGGCAGGCCGTGCCGCTGGGCGAGCAGGACGTTCTGGGAGGCGGTGGCCGACCGGTACGTCAGGGCGAGCACGTCGTGGCGGGCCAGCAGGCCGGCGATGCGGTCGGCCGGCACGTAGCCGGGGTGGACCTCCACCCGCCCGGCGACCCGCGGGTCGGCGGCGAGCGCACGGACCCGGGAGCCGGCATCCCCCCACAGCTCCCCGGCGACGGTGAGCGTGAGGCCGTCGACGTCGCGCAGGGCGTCGACGAGCAGGTCGACCCCCTTGTAGTCGCGCACGAGGCCGAGCGCGAGCAGGCGCGGGGAGCCCTCGTGCGCGGGCCGGCGCTCCGGCGGGCCCCCGGGCAGGTGCGGTGGCAGGTCGAGCTCCTTGACCCGGCTGGCGCCGAGCGAGGCCGCCACCCGCGCCTGCTCGTCGGAGTGGACGACGACGGCGTCGGACCGGTGCAGCAGGGACGCCACGAGACGGCGGTCGCCGGGGTGTCCCTCGTGCGGGAGGACGTTGTGCGCGACGACGACGACACGCGGGCCACTCCTGCCGCCGGCGCCGGCCGCACGGAGCAGGGCGAGGTGGGCCGGCACCACGGCGGGCACGACGTGGACGACGACGACGACGTCGGCGTCGCGAAGCCGCCGGCCGGCCCGCACCCAGGTGTCCGGCCGGGCCCAGGACAGCACGCGCAACGTCCGGGGGAAGGGCGGGACGTCGGGCGGGCCGTGGCCCACCGACTGCTCCCCCGGGTAGAGGAAGGAGGGGTAGAGGTGGCTCCACGAGACGAGCGTGACGTCGTGGCCGGCGTCGGCGAGCTCGTGCGCCAGCACCGTCGTGTGTGCGGCGACCCCTCCCTTGGACGGGTGCGAGGGGCCGACGACGGCGACCCGCAGCGCCGCGGCCGAGCCCGGCGACGGCGTCGGCGCAGCCTGCTCCCGTGCGTCAGGCACCGTCGCGGGACCGGACGACGAGGTCGGCGAGCAGGGCCAGCGAGGCGATCATGATGCCGCTCACGACGAGCAGCACGGTGCTCGCGGGGAAGTAGAACGGGTGGCGGACCATGTCGACCACCGCCTTGACGAACCCGATGCCGACGAGCCAGAGCGCGGGCGGCATCAGCACCTTGAGCGGGTCGAAGTACATGACCATCCGCAGCACCTGGAGGATGTAGCGGTACGCGTCGTGCACGAAGTGGAACTTGCTCGTGCCCTCCCGCTTGGCGTAGGCGGTGTCGACGTACTTGATGTCGTGCTGGTTCGACAGGAACGCGATGGTGATCGTCGTGACGCACGAGAAGCCGGCGGGCAGCAGGCGCAGGTAGGGCAGGGAGACCTCACGACGGAAGGCGCGCAGGCCCGAGTTCAGGTCGGGGATGCGGGTCTTGGTGAGCCACTCCGCGACCTTGCGGATGAACCACTTCGCGGGCACCCGGGCCCACTTGTGGGTGCCCTCCTCGGTGGTGCGGGCGCCGACGACCTGGTCGTAGGTGGGGTCGTCGCGCAGGATGCGGACGAGCTCGGGGATGCGCTCGTTCTCGTAGGTCATGTCGGCGTCGGTCCACACGACGATCTCGCCGCGGGCCTGCTGGGTGCCGATGCGGCGGGCCGTGCCCGAGCCGCCGTTGCGCCGGAAGGGCAGCACCCGCACGTGCGGGTGGTGCTGCATCGCGTGCCGCAGCACGTCGAGGGTGTCGTCGGTGGAGGCGTCGTCGATGCAGAGCAGCTCGTAGCTGTGCTCGCTCGCGTCGAGGGCGGCGCCGATCCGCTCGATCTCGCGCAGCACGTGGGCACCCTCGTTGTAGCAGGGCAGGACGACGGTGACGTACGGCGCCGGGCCGGGGCCGTCGGGTCCGTCCTCGATGACGTGGCCGGGGGCCTGGCGGGGCGCGGGCGGGGACTCGCGGTGCCGGTGGTCCCCGTCGTCGCCCCGGCCGGCCCGCTCGCCGGCGCGGACGTCGATCCGCTCGGTCGCCGCGGCGATCTGCTGCGTGGGGGCGGCGTGCAGGGCCTCGTGGTCGGGGTCGGCGGCCGGGCCGCTGCCGACAGGGGCGGCGGTCGTCTCCTCGTGCTCGTCCATCGGCGGCGAGCCTACCCGCGCGGACCGCGGCATCCGGCCACACCACCGGGCCAGCGCCGAGTGCGGCTCCCGCCCGGGTCGTCGCGGCGGTGCAGGCCCGCACCGATGGCCGCCGCGGCGGCGAGCAGGGCGAGGGCCGGGCCGGTGGCGAGACCGACGGTGCCGCCGCCGACCCGCGTGGGGGTCTCGTGCTTCTTGACGGTCTTGACCTTGCCGTTGTCCTCGCGCTCGAACACCGCGGCGTCATGCGCGTCGACCAGGGGCCGCCCCTCTCGTGGAGGTCGTGAACCGCCCGTCGTCGGCCTCGGCGTCCTGCGCCGAGCGTGCACCGACGGCGCGCAGTGCGGCCTCTCCGGGGCAATCCCCACCGAGGTACCGCCCCGCTCCGCGCTTCCTGCGCCGAACCTCCTGCTCGTCGCGGGGCCGGCCCACGTCGGCGGGTACCCTCGGACCCCGAGACCCGCGACGTGGCCCTCGACGCCGGCCACCCCGGCCGAGGCGCACCGGCACCCGGACGGAGGCGTACCAATGACGACACCGACCCAGAGGGCCGTCACCTTCGACCGGTGGGGGCTGCTGCGCGGCGGCGAGGGCCTGATGACCGGCACCGTCGTGGCCGCCGCGGTGATCGCGGCGACCGCAGGGCACGTCGACTCCACGGCACAGCTGTCGGTCGCGATCCTCGGCACGACGTTCGTGTACTGGCTCGCTCACCTGCACGCCGCCACCATCGGCGCGGCCGTGCACAAGGGCCTGCACCCCCTCCACGCCCTCCGCGCGGCCGTGACGCACACGTGGACCATCGCCGCCGCGTCGCTCCTGCCCCTCGCCGTCCTGCTCCTGGCCGAGGCGGTCGGGGCGGAGCTGGTCACGGCGTCGTGGGTCGCCCTGTGGGCGACGGTCGGGTTGCTCACCCTGTACAGCTACCTGGCCGGCCGGCGCGGCGGGCTCGGCGTGCGCGACAGCATCGTGTGTGCCGTGGCCGGGTGCGGTCTCGGTCTCGTCGCGGCGGGACTGAAGGCCGCGCTCCACTGAGCAACCGGAGAGGCGGCCCGGTCGGGCTCCCGCCGCGGGTGACGCCGCACTCGCCCGGCTCCCGGCCTCAGGCCCCGTCGATGAGGCGGGCCACCGCCCTCTCGATCGCCGCCTGCCGCTGGTCCTCGTCGCGGTAGCGTCGGCGCAGCGTCGCGGCGATCGTCTCGCCGTCCTCGTACTGGTCGATGACGCGGGGGTCGACGTAGGACTTGCGGGCGATGGTCGGCGTGTTGCCGAGGTAGGCGGCCACCTCCTCGACCGCCGCCTTGACCGCCCGCCGCCGCGACGCCGCCGAGTCGCCCCTCTCCGGCGACTCGGCGAGCGCCACCGCCGCGAGCACGGTCGCGTGCCAGGTGCGGAAGTCCTTCGCGGTGAGGTCCTCGGAGACCATCTGCGAGATGTACTCGTTGACGGCGGACGCGTCGAGGTCCGCCCAGCGGGCCTGCCCCCGGTACGCGAGCAGCCGCTTCGAGCCGCCGCGCCGGCGGCGCATGTGGTTCAGCGACTCGATGACCTGCGGGTCGCTGATCGTGATCGAGTGCTCGATGCCCGACTTGCCGACGAAGCCGAACACGAGCTCGTCGCCGCGCCGGCGCACGTGCCGGCGCTCGAGCGTCGTCAGGCCGAAGGAGCCGTTGGCGTCGGCGTAGGCGTCCGAGCCGATCCGGAAGTAGCCGAGGTCGAGCAGCCGGGTGGCCGTCGCGGCGGCGCGCGTGAGCGGCATCCCCTCCCCGGTGAGGTCCTCGACGATCCGCTCGCGGGCGCGGGCCAGCCGCACCCCGGCATCCTTGACCCGGTCGAACTTCAGCTCGTCGCGCTTGGTGCGCCAGTCCGGGTGGTAGAGGTACTGCCGGCGTCCCGCGGCATCGGTGCCGACCGCCTGGATGTGGCCGTTCGGGTACGGGCAGATCCACACGTCGCGCCACGCCGGCGGGATGGCCAGGGCCCGGATGCGGGCGACGTCGTCCGGGCCCAACGGCCTGCCGTCGGCGTCGCGGTACGAGAAGCCCCGGCCCGCCCGCCTGCGCGTCCATCCCCTCGAGCGCGGTGAGACCCGCCGCAACCTCCCCATGGGCAGACCCTAGGGCCGCGGGGGGCCCGGTTTGGTCGATGCGTGCTCGCTGTGCGAGCGTTCACCCCATGTCCGGCCTGTCGACCGACGCCGTCCTCGACCTCCTGCGCGAGGTCGCCGCCGAGGCCATCGCGCCCCGGTTCCGCTCGCTCTCCGAGGGCGAGGTCGCGGAGAAGCGGCCGGGCGACCTCGTCACCGTCGCCGACCACGAGGCCGAGGCCCTCATCACCGAACGGCTCACCGCCGCCTACCCCGGCGCCGTCGTCCTCGGCGAGGAGGCGCACTCCGCCGAACCCTCCCTCATGGACCGCTACCTCGAGGCCGGTCACGCGTTCACCGTCGACCCCCTCGACGGCACCAAGAACTTCGTCCACGGCTCCCCCGACCACGCCGTGATGGTGGCCGAGGTCGTCGACGGCGCCACCACCCGGGCGTGGATCCACCAGCCCGCGCACGGCGTCTCCTGGGTCGCCGAGCGCGGCGGGGGCACCTGGCGCGACGGGGAGCGGATGACGACCCGGCCGGTCCAGGCGGGCCAGGACCCCCGCGGCGTCACCTCGATGTGGTCGCTGCGCGGGCACGCCCTCGAGGGCCTGCCCCCGATGCGGCTGTCCTGGGTGTGCTGCGGGGTCGACTACCCGAAGCTCATCGAGGGCGAGACCGACTACATCCTCTACTCGCGCTCGCACCCGTGGGACCACGCGCCCGGGTCGCTGCTCGTCACCGAGGCGGGCGGCACCGTGTCGCACCTGGACGGCACGCCCTACGACCCGCGGTCGCGCCGCCCGGGCCTGGTCGTCAGCGTCGACCCGCACACGTGCAGCGCCGTGCGGCGGCGCGCCGAGCCCGCCTTCACCCGCGCCTGAGGCGCGGGCGCCTCACCCGGCACTCCCGCACCCGAGCACCCCCGCACCCGGCGCACTCCCGCACCCGAAGCGCTCCCGCACCCGGGGCACTCGCGCACCCCTCGGCACTCCCGCGCCCCGGACCCGCGCCCGGCCCGGTCGAGTGCGTCAGTGGCCACCGACGGGCGTCGGCGGCGGCAGCCGGTCCGCGAGCAGGGAGACCACGAGCGCCCCGACGCCCGCACCGACGAGGACGGGCACGGAGGCGTCGAGCGGGAAGAAGAAGAGCATGAGCAACGCCGAGGCCAGCGGCCGGCGGAGCAGCACGGTGGTGCCTGCGCCCGCACCGGCGGCGACCACGGCGGCGGGGGCCGTGGGGAACACCGCGACGACCAGCGCGCCCGCCGCCATCCCGAGGAAGGCCCCGGGGAAGATCTGCCCACCGAAGTAGCCGGCCGCCAGCGAGGTGGCGGTCGCGACGATCTTCAGGGCGACGAGGACGAGCAGCGCGCCGACGGTCCAGTCGCCGAGCCGGTCGATGAGGTCCTGGCCCTCGTGCTCGCCGGAGAACAGCACCAGCGGCTGCACGAGCGCGACCAGCCCGAGCACCAGGCCCCCGGTCGTGGCCCTCGGCACCGCGGCCAGCCGGCCGGCGAGACGGCGGGTCGGCGCGACGGACAGGAGCAGCAGCGCTGCGGCCAGCGCAGCCGGCACGGCGGCCACGGCGGCCCACCCGATGGCCGCGAGCGGTGACCCGCCGTCGTCCGGCAGCGCGTAGCGCAGGCCGGGGCCGTCGGGGAGGACGAGCAGCATCGCCGCGAAGCCGGTGACGCCGGCGACCACCCCGGGGCCGAGGAGCCGGATGCCCCGTCCGGTCGCGGCCCGGTCCTCGACGACGAGGACGGCGGCGCCGAGCGGTCCGCCGAACAGGCCGGAGAGCGCGCCCGCCGACGAGATCGCGACCCCCTCGGCCGCCGAGAGCCGCAGCAGCCTTGCGATCCGCTGGCCGAAGCCCACCGCCAGGGCGAGCAACGGCGCCTCGGGACCGAGGGAGGCGCCGGCGGTGAGCGAGACGATGCCGAGCACGACCGAGCGCAGGATCCACGGCACGCTCTGCGGGCCTACGGCGCGGTGGCCGCCCGGTTCGTCGATGCCCGCGTCACCGGGGCCGACTGCCGGACGGTCGTGGGCCGTGTCGGCGGCTTCGGCACGGTCGTGGGCCGAGTCTGCTGCTGCGGCACGGTCGTCGGCCAGGTCTGCGGCTTCGGCACGGTCGTCGACCACCCGGGCCGTGGCCGTCCGGGCCTCCTGCCCCGCCTCGGCCGCCATCACGGCGTCGACGTCGGCCAGGACGTCGTCGAGGTCGTGGGGGGTGTCCCGGTCGTGCCGGGCCCGGACCAGCCCGACGAGCAGTCCGCCGACCGTCGTCGTGACGAGCAGCCCGACGCCGAGCGGGAACCACTGCGCGAGCCGCGGGTCGTGCCCGTCCCACACCAGCTCGCGGAGCACCCGCACGAGCCAGAGGTAGACCCCGGCGACCGCGCCGACCGGGACGCCGAGCAGCGCCGCGAGCAGGTAGGTGCGCGGTCCCGGCGCGAGCCGGAGCACCGGGCGGAGGCTGGCGCGCCGGTCGGTCACCGCACCACCTCGGCGACTCGTGCCGTGCGGGCGCGCGCGGACGCGCTCACGGTGCCGGGACCGCCGCGATGAAGACGCGCACGCCGCCGAGGTCGGTGCGGCGCGGCGGCCGGTCGAGGGCGTGCTCCTCCTCGGGGAAGCGGACGTCGGCCACCGGCACCGGGTCCAGGCCCAGCGCCTCCACCGCCTCCGGCCCGTCCGCGGCGAGGACCACGAGCCGGTGCCCGCTCGCCTCCGCCCCGGCGGCCAGCTGGCGACCACCTCCCGCAGCCGCTGCGGGTCGGTGCGCACGGGGCGGGCCGCGACGAAGGAGGGGGCGCCGCACATCCCCCGCACGACCTGCGGCCACTCGGAGGTGGCACGGCTGTCGATGCCGAGGACGACGTCGTCGGGCCCGAGCGCCGCACACACCTGCTCGACGGCGGCGAGCGACCCACGCTCCACCCCGACCCCGCGGAACGGCCACGTCGCCGCCACGGCGGGCGCCCCCACCCCCGCGACGAGGAGGACGGCCACCGCCGCCGGCCCCCAGCGGCGCCCCGAGCGCTCCAGCCGCGCCGCGGACCAGGACGCGGCGACGCAGACGAGGACCACGACGAAGGGCAGCGCGACGAGCAGCCGCCGGTCCGCCCACGGGTGGTCGGGGGTGATGCCGGGCCGGACCAGGGTGAGCAGGCTCGACCCCGCGGCCACGACCAGGGCCGGCCCCCAGGCCTCGAGCTCGCCGGCACCGAGCCGCAGGAGCAGCCGCCGCACCGCGAGGGCCAGGGTGACGAGGGCGACGACCAGGGCCGCCCAGCCGACGTACCAGGACAACCAGTCGACGGTGTGCTCGGCGTAGGTGCGGCCACCGTCGACGGGCAGACCCTGCCGGCGCTGCATCCCCGCCACGTAGCGGGCGCCCGGGTCGCCCGGGTCCTGGCGCACCGTCATCCACCACGGCCGGCTCCACAGGACCAGGCCGGCGAGCACGACCAGGCCGGCTGCGACATCCGGGCCCCGGCGCACGACCGCGCCGGGCAGCCGGTGCCCGCGACGCCACAGCACCAGGGACGCCCACGACAGACCGCCGACGACCGCGGCCATGCCGAGCAGCGGCAGCAGGCTGGCGTGGATGTCGCCGAGGTACCGGTACGACAGCGTGACCGCCAGGATCGCCGCCACCGCGGTGGAGGCGGCGAGCCCTGCCAGCGCCGGCCGCACCCAGCGGCGGTCCAGGGCGGCCGCGGCGGCGAGCACGGGGAGCAGCAGCATCACCTCGCGCAGCGCGTCGACCCGCGCCAGCCCGGTGCCCCCGACGAGCACCCCGCCGAGCAGCGCCACCCGGAGGGCCGCGCCGTCGTCCTCCTCACCCGCGGCCAGGGTCAGCGCGAGCAGCCCGCCCAGCAGGGTCACGAGCGCCAGCTGCTCGGAGTAGGTGCCGCGGGCGACGTTCACCACCGGGAACAGCACCCCGGTGAGGCCGGTGGCGGCCACGCCCCACCAGGGCCCGGTGACACGTGCGGTGACCAGCCCGACGAGCACCAGGGCGACGGCCATCACGACGGCGGGCAGCAGCTGCGCCGCGGCCGGGCCGCCCGCCCACACCCCGAAGCCGAAGACGACCGCGGGGGCCAGCAGGAACTGCGGCTGCACCGACGGCTCCGCCGGCGTGCCGACCTCGTAGAAGGCGGCGCTGCCCACCGTGACGTCGCCGCGCTCCAGCGCCGCCGGACCGCCGATGACGGACACGTCCACCGGCACGACCCGCTGGTGCGTGCCGGCCAGGCTCACGGCCGCCTGGAGGTTGCTCGCGGCATCGCGGCGGACCAGGACGTGCTCGGAGTGGGTGGCACCCGCGTACACCGCGAAGGCGGCCGCGACGACGACCACGGCGGCCGCCGCGCCCCGCCCCAGGTCGACGCCCGGCAGCCCGCGCACCGCCCACGCCGCGCCCCCGACGGCGAGTACGGCCACCGACCACCCCACCCACGGCGCCCACCATCCGGCGGCGGCGAGCAGCCCCGCGACGGAGGTGGTGGCGACGAGCCACAGACCCGTGCCGAGCGCGGCCCGAGTGAGCACCCGCCCGGCGCGCTCGGGCGCGCCGGTCGGTGTCACGTGCCCAGGCCGGAGATGTGCTCGATGATCCCCGTGGTCGACACGGACGGCGTGCGCGGCAGGTAGACGACCTCACACACGTCCGACACCCAGTCGAACCTGCCGGTCCAGTCGTCGCCCATGACGAGGACCTGGGCGTCGTGCTCGATGATGTAGTCGCGCTTGGCCTCGAGGGACTCCTCGACGAACACCTCGTCGACGACGCGCAGTGCCCGGACGATCTCCATCCGCTCGTCCTGGGTGTACACCGGCGCCCGGCCCTTCTTGCGGATGTTCAGCTCGTCCGCGGACACACCGACGACGAGCCGGCCCCCGAGCGCCGCAGCCCGCTCGAGCACCCGCACGTGGCCGACGTGGAAGACGTCGAAGGTGCCGAAGGTGATGACGGTGCGGGCGCTCATGGCGGTCAGCCTAGTGGCCGGTCGGCGGCCCACCCGGCGCCCCGGACCTCGGTACCGTCGTCCCATGCCTCGCTCGCCCCGGGACGTCCCCGGCCTCCTGGCCGCCCTCCTCGCCTCCGACCCCGGCCGGCCGCGGATCACCGTGTACGACGACACCGACGGGCCGACCCGGGGCGAGCGGGTCGAGCTGTCGGCCCGGGTCCTCGCCAACTGGGTGGCCAAGGCGGCCAACCTGCTGCAGGACGAGCTCGACGCCGGCCCGGGGACGGTCGTGCAGGTCGCCCTGCCGCCGCACTGGCGCACGCTCTACTGGGCGCTCGCCGCCTGGTCGGTGGGGGCCACGGTCGACCTGCGGCCCGGCGAGGGCGCCGCCGACGTCGTCGTCACCGACGACCCGCTCCGCGTCGACGAGGCCCCCGCGGCGGTGGTCGTCACGCTCGCCGCCCTCGCCCGCAGCGCCGCCGCGCCCGTACCGCCCGGGTCCGTCGACGAGGCCCGCGAGCTCGCCACCCACGGTGACGTCTTCCATCCCTGGGACCGGCCGGCGCCCGGCGACCCGGCCCTCCTCGCCCCGGACTCCACGACGTCGTTCGCGGACCTCGTGCCCGAGGGCACGCCCGGCCGGTGGCACACCACGACCGCCGACCCGGCCGGCTTCGTCCGGGCCGTCCTCGCGGCGTGGGCGGCCGACGGGTCCGTCGTGCTCACGCGGGGCACTGCGGCCGCCGACGTGCTCGAGCGCCGCCTCGCGAGCGAGGGCGTCACCGGCTCGGTGTGAGCCGGTCCGGGCGTCACCGGCCGGTGCGAACCCGGGCCGGGTGTCTCCGCCGGGCCGCCGGGTCAGCGGGCGGCGACCGCCTTCCACGTCACGGTGCCGACGACGCCGGTCTGGGCCAGCTTCACCGACTTCTGGAACGCCTTGACCCGGGCCTCGGTGAGCGGGCCGAACACGCCGTCGACGGTGAGCCCGCCGATGGCCTGCTGCAGTGCCCGGACGGCCGCACCGGTGGAGCCGCGCCGCAGCACCACGCCCCAGTACCGCGCGGTGGGGTCGGTGCTCGAGCCCGCCGAGGAGGACGACGAGGTGGGGCTCGAGGACCCGCCCATCAGCGCCTTCCACGTGGCCGAGTCGACGACGCCGGTGACGGTCAGGCCCGTGGACTTCTGGTACGCCTTGACCCGCGCCAGGGTCAGCGGGCCGAAGGCACCGTCGACGGTCAGCCCGCCGATCGCCTTCTGCATCGCCTTCACGGCCTCGCCGCGCGACCACAGCCGCAGGGTCACCCCGGCGTACTTCGCGAGCGGGCTCCTGCTCGCCGAGCCGCTCGCCGACGACGAGGGCGCCGAGGACTCGGTCGAGGACTGGGGGGACGACGTCGTCGCCGACTCCCCCATCAGCGCCTTCCACGTCCTGGCGTCGACGACTCCGGTGACGGCCAGGGCCTGCGACTTCTGGTACGCCTTGACCCGCGCCAGCGTCAGCGGCCCGAAGACGCCGTCGGCGGTCAGCCCACCGATCGCCTGCTGCATCGCCTTGACCGCGGCCCCGCGCGACCACAGCCGCAGGGTCACCCCGGCGTACTTCGCGAGCGGGCTCGTGCTCGTCGAGCCTCCCGAGGAGGTGGTGGCCTTCCCCATGAGCGCGTCCCAGACGCGGGCGTCGACGACGCCGTTCTGGGTCAGGCCCTTGCTCTTCTGGTACGCCTTGACCCGCGCCTCCGTGGCCGGGCCGAACGCACCGTCGACGGTGAGCCCGCCGATGGCCTTCTGGAGCACCTTGACCGCGGTGCCGCTGGAGCCGCGGCGCAGGGTCGTCGACCGGTACGTCGACAGGTCGGTCGAGGTGCTGCTCGAGCCGGCGGTGGTGCCGCCCGAGCCCTTCTTCGGGACCGCGCCGATCGCGACCATCTTGGCCCAGGTGGCGTCGTCGGCGACCTTGGTGGCCTTGACCCCGTTCTTGGACTGCCAGGTACCGAGGGCCGCGGCGGTCAGCGGCCCGAAGCGGCCGTCCGGCTCGGCGCCGATGACCTTCTGGAGGAGGACGACGTCGCTGCCGCTGCTGCCCTGGCTGAGGTAGGGGTAGCCGCTCGACGTGGTCGTCGGGGCCGGGGCGGGCGTGGCGGCCGGCCCGGTCGTGTAGCCGGTCAGCGCCCTGCCGGTCCACCACGAGGTGCGGGTGTAGGCGCCGTCCCAGGTGAAGGAGAAGTGGATGTGGTCGGTGTGCGGGGAGGCGCCGTAGTACGGCTTCCACGCCATGTCCGGGTCCCAGGCGAACCACTGCTGCCGGTTCCAGATGATGTAGTTGATGCCGAGCCTGCGGGCGTTGGCGCCGGGGCGGCCGGCGCTGTCCTCCGCCGAGAGCCAGCGGGTGAGCGCGTTGCCGAGCGCCAGCTGATCCGGGTCCCTGGCGTCGAGCATCCAGTCCAGGGCCCGGCCCTCGCCGTGCTCGGCGGCGCAGGTGCGCAGGGTCCCGTAGGAGTGGGTGCCGTACGTCGCGTTGAGGAGCCTGGCGAAGGCCAGGACCCCCGGCTGGGTCTCGGTGAGACAGCGCGTGCCCTTCTGGTACGGCGTGATGACGTCCAGGGCGCTCGGCAGCGGCTGCTTCGGCTTCGGGTAGGGAACCGACGCGGCCTCGGCGGCGCCGCCGATGAACGGGAGCACGATGACCGAGGCCGAGATCGCCCCGACGGTGCGGGCGACCCGACGCTCCCGGAGCAGCGGGAGGTGAGGCAGGGGCAGGGACACGAGTGGGCTCCTCGGACGAGCGTCAGGGCAGGGGTCGAGACGCGCTCGGCGCCTCGTCACAGACGTCACATCCGCCACCGCAGGACCACCGGGCACATCCGTTCTCCCATCCCCCGAAGGCCACCGCAAGTCCTTCGGCTGAATTACAGACGTGTACTTCCCGGAGTCGGACCGAACGGACGACAGTGCAGGTCAGCGGGCCCGCGGTGGGGTCGGAGCGGGTCCCGGACGAGCCCGCGGCGGGAGGTCCGGTGGGCGCACCTCTGACGGCGCCCACGACCGCGGACGCTAGGGTGCGCGACATGGACAAAGTCGTCGCCACACCTGCCGAGGCCGTGGCCGGGATCACCGACGGGGCGACCCTCGCGGTCGGTGGTTTCGGGCTGTGCGGCATCCCCTCCGTGCTCATCGAGGAGCTGCACCGGAACGGGGTGAAGGACCTCGAGGTCGTCTCGAACAACTGTGGCGTCGACGACTGGGGGCTCGGCATCCTGCTCGGCTCGCGCCAGATCCGCCGGATGGTCTCCAGCTACGTCGGGGAGAACAAGGAGTTCGCCCGGCAGTACCTCGAGGGCGAGCTCGAGGTGGAGCTGACCCCGCAGGGCACCCTCGCCGAGCGGCTGCGCGCCGGCGGCGCCGGCATCCCGGCGTTCTACACCCCCACCGGCGTCGGCTCGCAGGTCGCCGACGGCGGCCTGCCGTGGAGGTACGACGGCTCCGGCGGGGTCGCCATCGCCTCGCCACCCAAGGAGGTCCGGGTCTTCGAGCAGGACGGCGAGCAGCGCCAGTACGTCCTCGAGCACGCCATCGTCGCCGACTTCGGCCTCGTGCGGGCCTGGAGGGGCGACCGCCACGGCAACCTCGTCTTCAACAAGTCCTCCCGCAACTTCAACCCGCTCTGCGCGATGTCCGGGCGGGTCACCGTCGCCGAGGTCGAGGAGCTCGTCGAGCCCGGCGAGCTCGACCCCGACCAGGTCCACCTGCCCGGCATCTACGTCCAGCGGGTGCTGCCGCTCACGCCGGAGCAGGCCGCCGACAAGCGCATCGAGAAGCGCACCGTCCGCACCACCGAGGAGGCCTGAGATGCCGCTGACCCGCCAGCAGATGGCCGCCCGCGCCGCCGCCGAGCTCGAGGACGGCGCCTACGTCAACCTCGGCATCGGCCTGCCCACCCTCGTGCCCAACTACGTGCCCGACGACGTCGAGATCGTCCTGCAGTCGGAGAACGGCATCCTCGGCGTCGGCGCCTACCCCACCGAGCGAGGCGGTCGACCCCGACCTCATCAACGCCGGCAAGGAGACGGTCACGGTGCGCCGGGGCGCCTCCTACTTCGACTCCGCGACCTCGTTCGGGATGATCCGCGGGGGCAAGGTCGACGCCGCGATCCTCGGTGCCATGCAGGTCTCCTCCTCCGGCGACATCGCCAACTGGATGATCCCCGGCAAGATGGTCAAGGGCATGGGCGGCGCGATGGACCTGGTCCACGGCGCCAAGAAGGTGGTCGTCCTCATGGAGCACGTCGCCAAGGACGGCTCCGCCAAGATCCTCCAGGAGTGCACCCTGCCGCTCACCGGCAAGGGGGTCGTCCAGCGGATCATCACCGACCTGGCCGTCCTCGACGTCACCGGCGACGGCCTCGTCCTGCGCGAGCTCGCCGACGGTGTCACCGAGGAGCAGGTGCGCGAGGCGACCGGGGCGCCGTTCACCGTCGAGCTCGGCTGAGCCTCCCCGGCCACGCGGTCGCCCGGACGGGCGCAGCCCCCCGGGTCACGGCACGATGCTGGAGAAGATCTCCCAGCCGCTGCCCACCTGCCGACGCGGGAGGTCCCAGTAGCCGCTGCCGTCGCCGGGGTACAGGAGCAGCGCGCCGTCGGCGCTGCGGGCCAGGACGTCGGCGTTCCCGTCCCCGTCGAAGTCCCCGACCGAGGTCAGCGCCGTGAAGATCTGCCACCCGGTGCCGATGGTCACCCGGGGCAGCTTCCACCCGCCCTGCCCGTCACCGCGGTAGAGGTAGAGCCGGCCACCGGCCGTGCGGGCGATCACGTCCGTGGCACCGTCCCCGTCGAAGTCGCCCGGGCTGAAGATCGCCGTGAAGATCTGCCAGCCACTGCCGATGACCCGCCACGCCGATCGCTGGAAGCCCCCGGCGCCATCGCCGCGGTAGAGGTAGAGGTCGCCGGTGGTGCTCCGGGCGACGAGGTCGCCGTGGCCGTCGCCGTCGAAGTCGCCCACCGGCACCACCAGGTCGTGCATCTGCCACCCGGAGCCGATCGGGACCGGCGCGGCGAACGTGCCGTCGCCGAGGCCTCGACGGAGAAGGAGATCTCCGAGCTGGTCCTGCACCAGGACGTCGCCGACGGCGTCGGCGTCCCACCGGCCGGCGGTCAGGGCCTTCGGGTACTCGTTCCACCCCGACTCCTGGCGGATGGGCGCCCGCCACCGGCCGGTGCCGGAGGTCGGGTACACCCGCAGGGCCCCGCCGTCGGCCTCGATGGCGAGCACGTCCGGCGCCCCGTCGCCCGTGACGTCGTGCGGGAAGTCGGTGGCTCCCGCGTTGGTCGGGACGAACCACGTGCTCTTCAGGCCCAGCCGTGACCGGAAGGTCTCCCCCGTCGTGCTCACCGACCCCTTGGTCCCCTCGACGGTCAACGTGACGACCCGTCCGCCCAGGTCCCCGAAGCCGTTGCGCTCGGTGACCCGCAGCGCGGTCAGGGAGCCCACCGACGCGTACGCGGACTCGATCCTCGTGATCGGGATGCTCGCCGTCCACGTGTGGTTCGGGTTCGCCGCGACGGCGTCCCAGTCGTCGCGCACTGCCGCGAGGTAGGGCTGGCTCCCGGTGTTCGTCCAGCCCCCGCTCGACGAGCTGAACTGGGTGAACGCGATCTTCCCCGAGTACGACAGCGCCACGCCCGCCGTGGCGTCGACGGCGGCGGTGGAGCCCGCGAACTCCTTGGCGGCCCCGCCGACGGAGGTCCCGGGGAACACCTGGCTGCGGGTGTCGTCGTAGACGTCGTACCAGGTGGTGGAGATCGGCGCGTACCTGCGGTGGTACTCGGCGAAGGACCGGGCGGCGACGGCCTGCGCCGCCAGGGCAGCCGCCGGCCACGAGGAGGGCGACTCGCTCGGCACGACCGAGCGCAGGTAGCTCTCCATCGGCAGCGCGACGACGGGCACCAGCGACTCCGACCCCGCCGAGCCGATGAGCGTCCCCCGGACCTGGCCGCGGTACACGACCTTCGTGCTGCCGCGCAGGGTCGTCACCGTGCCCGAGGTCGGGTTGAGGAACGCCCCGGTGAGGGGGACGCTCGCGGTGGCGTAGTACCTCCACGTCGAGGACCCGGACGGCAGGTACTGCAACCTGAACCTCGTGGGAGTGCCCGGGACCTTGGCGGCGGGGTTGATCCGCCAACGAGCCACCGCCACCCCGTCTCTCGTCGTCGGGAGCACCGACGAGTGCGTCAGGTCCCAGGTGACGCGCAGACCGGTCGCAGGGTAGGCCTGCACCGTGCTGCCGAGCGAGGCGACCCGCACCCGCATCGTCGGGTTCCCGATCGAGGTCGTGGTGGTCCCCTGGTAGTAGTGCGCGAGGATCTGCCGCCACGTCGCCCCTGCCTGGGCGCCACCCAGTGCTCCGTACTGCGACATCCCGTTGCCGTGTCCCCAGCCGTGACCGCGCAGGTCGAACGAGGTCCCGCTCGTCGGGCGCGGGTACAGCTCGTCGGCCGCGGCCGGGCCGGCGGCGCCGAGGCCGCCCGCCAGGACGACGGCCAGGACGAGGAGGAGCCGGAGGGCACGCCGCGGTGGGCTGCCGACGGTGAGGTCAACCGATGACATGGGACACCTGCAGCGGTGCGCGCACCGGCTGACGCGCGGAGCGGAAGCCGCCCCTGCCGTCGCCGGCATAGATCCACAGGCGGCCGTCCGTGGACTGCGCGAGCAGGTCCGGGGGCCCGTCGCCCGTCATGTCACCCACCCCCAGCAGGCGGACAAGGTCCGCCTGTCCGGTGAGTCGCACCTCGTAGTAGCCCAGCGCCCCGGCCCCGGTGCCCCGGTAGACGCGCACCGAGCCGTCGGTGCGCAGCACCACCACGTCGGCGTTGGCGTCGGAGTTCACGGCGCCGGTCCCGGTGATGCTGCGGGCACCCTGCCAGTCGGTGGCGACGACCATCTGCCAGGGAAAGCCGAAGGACGACGTCAGGGGGTAGACCCGCACCTCGCCTCCGGTCGTGCGGGCGAGGAGGTCGGGCACGCCGTCGTTCGTGTAGTCACCGACGGGCTCGATGAGGTCGAAGACCTGCCAGCCGCTGCCGATGCGAGCGGGCAACCGGTCGAAGCGTCCGTCGCCCCGCCCGCGCAGGCCGAGCAGGTCCCCGTTGGTCATCCGGGCCACGGCGTCCGCGAACCCGTCGCCGTCGATGTCGCCGACGAGACGGAACAGGTCGGCGCCGCTGATGTCGGCGGTGACGGTGAGAGGGCGGGGGAGAAGTCCCGCTGCCCCGTCCCGGCGTAGGCGCGCAGCTCACCGTTGCTCGACACGCGGGCGACCAGGTCGGGCACGCCGTCGCCGTCCCAGTCGGCACCGGAGCTGATGTTGTCCAGCGCACCCCAACCCCGCCCGAAGGTGTCGACGCGGGTGAGCCGGCCGGCGTCGTCGGCGTAGTAGGCGCGCATCCGGCCGTCGGCCCGGCGCACCATGACGTCACCCACGTCGCCGTCCAGGTCGGCGTCGGGCGCCGAGACCAGCTGGTCGAGCTGCTGCCATCCGCCGCCCCACACCATCCGGGCACCGACTCCGCCGTCGGCCGCGCCGGGATAGAGATAGAGGCGGCCGTTCGACTGGTTGACGGTGAGCAGGTCCGGGTGGCCGTCGCCGGTCACGTCGCCCGCGGTGACGACCGAGTCCATGGCGTCGAAGCCGCTCGCGATCACCCGGCCGCCGGTGACCCAGCCCTTGCCGTCACCGGCGTAGAGCACGAGTGCACCGTCGTTGCGCACAGCCAGGAGGTCGGTGCGTCCGTCACCCGTACGGTCGCCGGCGGCCACGAGCTTGGTCATGACCTGCCACCCGCCGCCGCGGTTGGCCACCGCGGCGAACCCGCCGCGCCCGTTACCGGAGTAGACGCGCACACCTCGGGTCCCCGGGTCCACGGCGAGGATGTCGGCGCGCCCGTCGCCGGTGAAGTCCGGGGTGAGGACGATGTGGCGGAGCACCTGCCAGCCGGTCCCGATTCGACGCCCCTCGGCCACCGGCTGGGAGCCGGCGGCGCGCAGGACGGCGCCGGGGCCGTCCATCGTCCCCGTGGTGGGATCGCCGGGGTGGCTGAGGACGTCGGGCGTCCCCCCGGCATCCACCGACCGGCGCAGGGTCGATGGTCGTTGGGTCCCGAGCCTGGAGGCCACCGCGGCCCGGATGGCCCCGAGCTGGTCGTAGAGCCGCTGACCGGGGCACGAGGTCTGGTTGGCGTCGCGGTGCCCGGAGATGCGGTCGAACACCGCGTCGTTGACCGACACGGTGCCGCGGGCGGGGACACCGTGGATCGCGAACTTCCACGCGATCAGCCTCTCCAGCGCGGTGATGACGGCGGAGGGAGGGCTCGTCGTCGTGTACTCGCCCATGACGGAGGTGCCGAAGGAGCCCGAGTTGTACCCCAGCGCGTGGGCGCCGACGATCGCCTTGTCGACCCCGCCGTAGCGCCCCTCCCAGACGCGGCCGAACTTGTCGACGAGGAAGTTGTACCCGATGTCACCCCAGTCCCGGTCGAGGGTGTGGAAGGCGTAGATGCCGCGGATGATCGCGGGCACCTGGTCGGACGTGTAGGTGTTGCTGCCGGCCGTGTGGTGGATGAAGGCCATCTGCGCCTGGCCGTACTGGGCCCCCCACGTGCGGATGGACTCGTCCGCCCCCCACTGGGCCCGCGTGTGGATCGTCGGCTGCGACGGGCTCGCAGAGGCCGCGCCGGCGGTCGTGCCGACCGTGCCGTCGGCAGGCGAGTCACCGGGGTCGATGAAGTCCACCGCCACGTCGGGCACCGCGGCGTCCGCGCTGACGACGCGGACCTGGGCCTTCTCCCCCGTGACGACGAAGGGGGCGGTGCCGCCCCTGGCGCCGGCCCGCGCACCCGGGCCGGAGGGGTCGGGCCCGTGGTCGTCGTCGGACTCCATGTCCGTCCAGGCCTGCCACGTGCCCGCCTGCATGACCCGGATCTGCACGACGTCGTCGGCCCCGAGCGAGCCGCGGGTCCAGCTCGCCCCCACGACAGCCAGCCCGCTCTCGACGGGCTGCTCCTCGGTGATCCGACCGTGCCCGGCGCTCCGCGGAAGCCCGTCTCCGAGTCGAGCCCGATCCACCGCCTGCGGCTCGACGACCGTGCGGCGGGCCTCGACCGGCCGCGGCTTGGCCGACGCGGACGACCACGGCGTGGCCGCCCCCGCCAGGGTCACCCCGACGACGGCGAGGGTGCCGGCGGCCACGAGGCGGCGGAGGTGACGAGGCCGGGGCGGACGGGGGGAGGCGGGCGGCAGAACCGTCATGGTGGGTCTCTCACAGGTCGAGGTGTCGCGTCCCCAGGGGCGTGGACCGGGTGCAACATCAGAACCATCAGTCACAGCCGCCACAGGGCCACCGTGACTGTACCTGCTCGGTGGCGGGAGCGGCAGCCCCTTGGCGACAATGCCGGGTCGTGTCTTGCCCGTTGGGCTCGCCTACGCTGGGCGGGTCCCTGTCCCGAGGTGCTGAGGCGGTCATGTCCGGAGCCACCCCGTCCCCCGTCCGCGTCGCCGACCATCTGGTCGGCGCCGACGAGCCCCCCTTCGTCATCGCCGAGGTCTCCGGCAACCACAACGGCTCCCTGGATCGGGCACTCGAGATCATCGACGCCGTCGCCGCGAGCGGCGCCCAGGCGGTCAAGTTCCAGACCTACACGGCCGACACGCTCACGATCGACGCGACCGGCCCGCAGTTCCGCATCCGGTCCGGGCACGAGCTCTGGGGCGGCCGCACCCTGTACGACCTCTATACGGAGGCGCACACCCCGTGGGAGTGGCACGCACCGATGTTCGAGCGGGCCAGGGAGCGCGGGCTGGTCCCCTTCTCCAGTCCGTTCGACCCCACGGCGATCGAGCTCCTCGAGGCCCTCGACTGCCCCGCGTACAAGATCGCCTCGGCCGAGCTCGTCGACCTGCCGCTCATCCGGGAGGTCGCCGCGACCGGGAAGCCGATGATCGTCTCGAGCGGGATGGCCACCCTCGGCGAGATCGACGCCGCGCTCACGGCCGCCCGCGACGGCGGGTGCACCGAGCTCGTCCTCCTCGCCTGCACGGCCGCCTACCCGGCCGACCCCGCCGAGGCCCGCCTCCTGTCCGTGCCCACGCTGACCCGGGCGTTCGGCGTCCCGGTCGGGCTCTCGGACCACACGCCGGGCATCGGCGTGGCGGTCGCCGCCGTGGCCCTGGGCGCCGTGGCCGTCGAGAAACACGTCACTCTGCGCCGGGCGGAGGGCGGGGTCGACTCCGACTTCTCCCTCGAGCCCGAGGAGGTCGCCGCCCTGGTGCGTGAGACCGCGGCTGCCCGGCTCGCGGTGCAGCCACCGCGCTTCGGGCCCACCCCGGCCGAGCGCGACACCCTGGCGCTGCGCCGATCCCTGTACGTCGTGGCCGACGTCCGCGAGGGCGAGGAGGTGACGCGGGAGAACGTGCGATCGATCCGTCCGGCCGGCGGCCTCCCCACCGATGCCATCACGACGGTGCTGGGGCGGCGCTTCACCCGCGACGTCGAGCGCGGGACACCCCTCACCTGGGACCTGGTCTGACCGTCTTCACCCACCGCTCGAAGCCGCCGCCGTCCGCCGGCAGGTCAGGGGCGTAACCGGATCCGACGAACAGGCGCCGCGACGTGGTGTTGTCGCGGTGGACGACGGCGAGCAGGGCATCGGGAGGCTCGCCGAGGTGCTCCGCCAGCGCCACCTCGCCCGCCCGGAGCAGGGCGCCGGCGACCCCGTGTCCCCTCGCCTCCGGCGCCACCGTGATCGACACCTCCCACTCCCGGCGCCCCATCGCGTCCCACCTCACGGTGCCGACGGCGCGGCCGTCGCGGTCCCCGACGAGCAGGAGCCGGTCGGGGCGCGCGAGCGAGGACCGCAGCCAGGCCAGGTGATCCTGCGGTGTCACCTCCTGCGCGTTGCGGGACACGGACCGGGTGGTGGCGTCGTTGCGCCACGCCCGGAGCAGATCTGCGTCCTCGAGGCCGGCTGCACGGACATCGACCGCCGAGGCGGCGCCCCTGAGCGGGGCTGCGGCCACGGCCTCCTCGAGCATCCGGACCACCCGCCAGGCCCCTCGCCCGTCGACGAGGCCCAGAGCGCGACGTGACTGCTCGGCCCGCACGTCGGCGTCGGTGAGCAGGGGACGCAGCGCCGCAGCGGTGGTGCCGACGTCGGCGAGGTCGCCCGGGGTGCCCAGACCGGTGGCTGCGCCGGCCCCGAGCAGCACTTCGTAGCCGGGGCGCTGGTTCTCGACGACGGCCACCGCCGCCATCGGCCGGCCGAGCGAGCACAGCTCCCACGTGGAGGTCCCGGCCGCGGTGACGACGACGTCGGAGGCGGCCATGTACCGGGGAAGGTCCGGCACCGGCGGCATCGGCCGGGCGAGGCCGTGCCCCCACCCCGACGCCTGATCCTCCAGGCGGTCACGCGTGCCCGGGCTCGTGACCACCGTGAGGTCCATCGGCACCGCCGTCCGGTCGAGGGCCTCGACGACGAGCGGTGCACAGCCCAGGGCGTCGGTGCCGCCCATGACGACGAGCACCTGGAGGCGGTCGGAAGGGCGCGGAGCCGGCTCGGCGTCTCGGACCGAACGCCGGAGGGCGACGAAGCGGGTGCCTCGCAGGTGCCACCGGGCGGGCGCCAGTGGCGGCGTGCGCTCGGCGCCGGCGCTGGGGTCGACGAGCACGTCGGCGGGACGAGCACCCCAGGGGCCGTCGGCGAGGACCGAGAGCACCGGCCGCTCCCGGCCGGCCCGCTCCGCGGCCACCGCGAGATCGGTGAGAAGGCCCTCGGCCAGCTCGTAGTGGTCGACGTGGACGACGTCGTGGTCGAGGGCGTACCGCTCGATCGGGACCTCGTGGCCCGGGTCGACCAGCCGCAGCCCCGGGCCGACCGCGGCGGCGATGCCGCGCAGCACGTCGCTGTCGAGCCGACCGAGGAGACTCACCTCGTGGCCGCGGGTGACCGCCTCCTCGGCCAGCGCGAGGCAGCGCACGACGTGTCCGACACCGATGCCGGGCCCGCCGTCGCAGCGCAGCAGCAGCCGCATCAGCCCTCGGCCAGCGCCTTCTGCCGCACGTCGGCGTTCACGGCCACGATGTCGGGCCGGCTCCGCAGCAGGCGCACGACGGCTCCGCGGTCAGGGATGCCGGTGCCGAGCTCGTCCACGACCGCTCGAAGGGCCTCGAGGTCGTCGGGGGTGTCGAGGGTGACCCGGAGGTCGGTGGCGTCGGGGGCGAAGACCAGGCCCATCACCGCGAACTCCTCGGGCGCGCCGTACACCCCCGAGGTGACGTGGACCCGGTGGTGGCCGGTGGCGCGGGCGTCGACCCGCTCGAGCGCGTCCGCGGTGACGAGCTCGACGTCGAGGCCGTGCGGAAGGGTACGGACCAGGACGGTGGACACGTAGTCGAGCGAGGGGTCAGCCTCCCACGCCCCCACGACGGCGTCGACGAGCGCCGGGTCGGTGAACGGGCAGTCGGCGGTGATGCGGACGACCGCGTCGGCGGGGTGCTCGCTCAGGGCGAGCCGGTACCGCGACAGGACGTCGTCCTCGCTGCCCCGGACCACCGCCACCCCGAGCCGTGCGCACTCCTCGACCACGCTGTCGTCGAGGGTCGCCGTCGTGGTGGCGACGACGACGCCGTCGACCCGGCGGGCGGCGCGGCAGGCCCGGACGACCCACTCCAGGACCGGCATCCCGCCGAGGTCGGCAAGCACCTTGCCGGGCAGGCGAGTCGAGCCCATCCGGGCCTGGATGACGACGACGGTGCGCATGCTGCTCCTCTCCGTGGTCGTGCCATCATGGCACCCATGCCCGACCCGACTCCCGACCTCAGCGGCGCCTCCGTCCTCGTCACCGGGGGTACCGGCTCGTTCGGAAAGGCCTTCATCTCCGAGCTCCTCGCCCACCACGACCCCCGGCGTGTCGCCGTCTACAGCCGTGACGAGCTCAAGCAGTGGGAGGTCCGGCAGCTCTTCGGTGACGACCCGCGCCTGCGGTGGTTCATCGGTGACGTCCGCGACCTCCAGCGGCTCAGCCGGGCGATGCACGGCATCGACTACGTGGTCCACGCCGCGGCGCTCAAGCAGGTGGACACCGGGGAGTACAACCCCTTCGAGTTCGTCAAGACCAACGTCCTCGGCAGCCAGAACGTCATCGAGGCCGCCATCGACAACGGGGTGCAGAAGGTCGTCGCCCTGTCCACCGACAAGGCGAGCAGCCCGATCAACCTCTACGGCGCCACCAAGCTCACCGCCGACAAGCTGTTCGTCCTCGGCAACCACTACGCCGCGGCGTACCCCACCCGCTTCGCGGTCGTCCGCTACGGCAACGTCACCGGTTCCCGCGGCTCGATCATCCCCAAGTTCCGCGCCCTCCACGAGGCCGGGGAGTCGCTGCCGATCACCGACCTGCGCTGCACCCGGTTCCTCATCACCCTGCCCCAGGCGGTGCAGATGGTGCTCGACACCTTCGGGCTGATGCAGGGCGGCGAGCTCGTGGTTCCGCACATCCCGAGCCACCTCGTCACCGACCTGGCCCAGGCCATCGCCCCGGGCGCCAGGATGCACGACATCGGCCTGCGTCCGGGCGAGAAGCTGCACGAGGAGATGATCAGCCCCGAGGAGGGCCGACGGGCCGTCACGGTCATGGACGGCAAGTACTTCATCATCGAGCCCGAGGTCGAGACCTGGGGCTACGTCAAGCGGGCCGACGGCACGCCCGTGCCCGAGGGCTTCCACTGCGCCTCCGACAAGAACGACCTCTGGTACAGCGCCGAGGACATCCGGGCCATCCTGGAGTCGGGGGTCTGATGATCCCGTACGGCCGCCAGTCCGTCGACGCGTCGGACGTGGACGCGGTGGTGCGGGTCCTGCAGGGCGACTGGCTCACCACCGGACCGACCGTCACCGAGTTCGAGGAGGCGATCGCGCGGCAGGCCGGTGCGCCCCGGGCCGTCAGCTGCACCTCCGGAACAGCCGCCCTGCACATCGCCTACGCCGCCGCCGGCGTGGGAGCGGGGGACGAGGTGGTCACCACGCCGATGACGTTCGTCGCCACGGCGTCGTGCGCCCTCGCACTCGGCGCCACGATCAGGTTCGCGGACGTCGAGGAGGACACCGCCAACCTCGACCCGGCGGCGGCGGCCGCCGAGGTGACCTCCCGCACCGCCGTGATCGCCGCCGTGGACTACGCCGGGCACCCGGTGGACGCCGACGCCCTCCGTCGGGTCGCCGACGACGCGGGCGCGCTCCTCCTCGAGGACGCCGCGCACTCCATCGGCTCGACGTACCGGGGCCGGCCCGTCGGCTCGCTGGCCGACCTCACGACGTTCTCGTTCTTCCCCACGAAGAACCTGACGACGGCCGAGGGCGGGGCCGTCGTCTCCCCCGACCCCGAGCTGGCCCGCCGGGCGCACCAGTTCCACTTCATCGGTCTCGAACGCGATCGCTCGCGGATGCGCCACCCGGATGAGGGTCCCTGGCACCAAGAGGTGCACGAGTGGGGCCTGAACTACCGGCTCCCCGACGTGCTCGCCGCCCTCGGCCTCAGCCAGCTGCGTCGTCTCGGCGCGTTCAAGGCCCGCCGTGCCGAGGTGTTCGCCCGCTACCGGGAGGGCCTGTCCGACGTCGACGGACTGCGCCTGCCCACGCAGCGCCCCGACGTCGACCCCATCTGGCACCTGTACCCCGTGCGCGTCCTCGCGGGCCGCCGGCGGGAGGTCTTCGAGCGGCTGCGCGGGCACGGCATCGGCGTGCAGGTGAACTACCTGCCCGTCTACTGGCACCCCCTCTTCGAGGACCTCGGCTACCGCCGCGGGATGTGCCCCAACGCGGAGGCCTTCTACGCGGAGGAGATCTCGCTGCCCATGCACGCGGCGCTCACCGACCACGACGTCGACCGCGTCATCGACAGCGTCCGGACGGTCGTGGGTGGCTGAGCCACCTCTCCCCACTCCGCCGCCGGGCACGGGCACGGCCGCGAGCAGGACCGTCCTCGGGCGGGGCCTGCTCTACACGGTGGGCACGGCTGCGCCGGTGCTGTCCAACGCGGTCGTCACGCCGTTCGTCACCCGCCTCCTCGGCAGTGACGAGTACGGCGTCGTCGCCACCGCGCTCGTCGTCATCCAGGTCGGGATGATCCTCGCGGGCCTGGGCCTGGCCGCGGCGATCACCCGGCACGGCATCCTGGAGCGCTCCGGCGTCGCCGGAGCCCGCTTCCTCGTGCGCCGGGGGGCGCTCACCTCGGTCGGGGTCGTGGCAGTCGGCGCGCTCCTCGCCGGACCGCTGGCGCAGGTCGCCGGCATCGACGACCCGGTGGCCGTCGTCCTGGCGCTCGTCTCGGCGGCCGGGTTCTCGATGGTCGTCAACGCCCAGGCGTACCTGCGGGTCGTCGACCGCCCCCTCCCGTTCGTCCTGCTGTCGGCAGGGGCGGCGGCCGGAGGTCCCGTGCTCGGGATGGTGCTGCTCCTCGTCATCCCCTCCGCCGGGGCCCGGGCCTACCTGGCCGGGCTGGCGGTCGGCTTCGTCGTCACCGGTCTGGTGGGGCTGGCCCTGGCGGCGCGGCGCGTGCACCACGAGCGGGGCGACACCCGTCGGGCGCTGAGGGTCGGTCTGCCCACCATCCCGCACCAGGTCGCCATCTACCTCGCCAGCGGAGCCCTGGTGCTCGTGGCCGGGAACCTGTTCGGCACGGCCGACGCCGGGCGGCTCCAGCTCGCGGTCCTCATCGGTTCGGCACCGGCGGTGCTCACCTCGTCCCTCAACAACGCCTGGGCACCGGTGGTCTACCGGACCGACCCGCTGCACCGCGGAGTCGTGCTCGAACGAACAGGGCGCGACATCGCGGCGTTGACGGCCCTCACCGCGGGGGGCGTGTCGCTTCTCGCGCCACTGCTGCTCCGCGTCGTCGCGCCCCCCTCGTACGACCCGGCGGTCCTGACCCCCGCGGTGGGCCTCGCGGCGGTCGGCAGCGTCCTGTCGGTGCTCTACCTCGCCAACGTCCACCTGGTGTTCGCCTCCGGGCGCAGCGAGGGTCTGGCCGTCGTCACACCGGCCGCCCTCGTCCTGGGGACGGCCTGCGCATGGGGGGCAGGTGAGGCGTTCGGGCTCACGGCCGTGGCCGGCGGCATGGCGGTCACCTACGCGGCGATGGCGGCCGGCGTCGCCCTGCTCGCCAGGCGCGTGAGCGAGACCCGGTGGCAGGAGCGGCTGCTCGCCGCTCCGCTCGCCGTCGGGGTCGGTCTGTGCCTCGCCGGAGCACTCGCGCCCGTCGGCGGCGCGTGGTCGGTGGTCCGCGTGGCCGCCGCGGCCGTCCTCGCCGTGCTGGCGGGCGTCGCCATGCGGCGGATCCTCACGCGCTGACACCGCCCCCGGACGGCAGCGGCACGCCGATCGGCTCCCGGACCCGTCCGGGCGGGGTCACCGACCGTGGGAGCGGCCTGGGCAGGTAGGTCGTGGCCGCCCGCAGCCACTGGACGAGGGAGAGCCCCTCGACGTCCTCGTCGCCCGGCGGCGCCGCGGGCGCGGCGGGCGCGGCAGCCTTCCGTCTGAGGTTGACGAGCGTGCGTTGCGCGACCGACGTCGTCCAGTAGGCGACGGCCGGACGGGCCGTGCTCCGGTCCCAGCCGAGCAGCCGCTCGAGCTCGGCGGGTGGGCGCATCGCGGACAGACCCAGCTCCCGGTCGACGATGTCGCCCACGACGCCGGGCGCCACGTGCTCCGTGTGCAGCTCGGGCCACAGCTCGCGCACGCGGTCGTTCTGCTCCGCCGACTCGCCGTCGAGGCGCAGGGCGTCCCCGTACACCGCGACGTCGGCGCCGAGATGGGCCGCGTACAGCACCGGCGTGGAGAGCCGGTTCGAGACCACTCGGTCGGCGCGTCCGAGCAGGGTCCACAGGCGCCAGAGGAAGTCGGCCTCGAGCCGGCCGCCGAGCACGACGCAGCGATGGCCCGCTGCGGTGTACGCCGAGAGGATGTCCGGGTCGGCGGCGTCAGCAGCGTAGAGGCAGGCGGTCGCGGGGCCCTCGGCGTCGCGCCAGCCCTGCGCCAGTGCGGCGTGGTCCCCGCGGACGCGCTGGGTCTCGATCCCGTGGACGGGCATGAGGACGACCCGGTCGCGCTCGTCACGCGGCGACGGCGGTGCGCCGGCCGCCGCGGCGAGGTAGGCGAACTGCGCGCCGATCGGTGTCGTCCGGTGCCGCTCCTCGGCAGGGTCCCAGGCCCGGGAGTCGTGCGACCAGACGAGCAGCCTGCGGGGGTCGCGCGGTGAGACCCCCACGTCCGGGAAGTCCCGGAAGTGGGTGGAGACCGGGGACACCGACGCCCAGCCGTGCTGCACCAGCCCCCGGACGTGGCTCGGGCGTCGCCGGCCGAGGTAGGCCGCCAACGCCGCGCTGTGACCGTAGAAGTGGTTCTGGGCCTCCATGGTCGACGAGGCTAGCGACACCCGGCAGCCGCCGGTCACGGCACACCCGGGCGCCGACTAGGGTGACCCCGATGACGAACGACGACGTGTGGCTGGTGGTGCCGCTCTTCAACGAGGGGCAGGTCATCGGGGACGTCGTGCGCACGGCACGTGAGACCTTCCCCCATGTCGTGTGCGTCGACGACGGGTCCTCCGACGGCAGTGCGGACGCCGCCGCGCGGGCCGGCGCGGTGGTCGTGCGTCATCCGGTGAACCTCGGCCAGGGAGCCGCGCTCCAGACCGGCTTCGAGTACGCCCTCAGCGTCCCGACCATGCGGTGGGTCGTCACCTTCGACGCCGACGGTCAGCACCAGGTCGCGGACGTGGTCACGATGGTCGAGCGCGCCCGTTCGGAACACCTCGACGTGGTCTTCGGTTCCCGCTTCCTCGACGAGCGCACGGAGGCCGGCTTCCTCAAGAGCCTGGTGCTCAAGGCCGCGGTCGGGTACACGAACCTCACGACGGGCACGCGGCTGACCGACGCCCACAACGGTCTGCGGGTGATCTCGCGCGACGTCGTCGCCCGCCTCGACATCACGCAGAACCGCATGGCCCACGCCTCGGAGCTCGTGGCCCAGATCGGGGAGCTCGACGTCCGCTACGCCGAGAGCCCGGTCCACATCCTCTACACCGACTACTCGCGGGCCAAGGGCCAGTCACTGTGGAACGCCGTCAACATCCTCGCCGATCTCATCCTGCGATGAGGCCCGCACCCGAGCGAAGGAGCACTCTGCGGTGAACATCGTCCTCATCCAGGTCGTCCTCATCGTCGTCGTCGTCGTGGTCGCGACTCGGCTGTTCCGCTCCCGGGGGGAACGCAGCCAGGCCCTTCGCCGCATCGGCCTGCTGGCCTTCGCCGGCTTCGCCGTGGTGTCGATCCTCTTCCCGGACGTCTGGAACCGGATCGCGACCGTCGTCGGCGTCAGCCGTGGGACGGACGTCGTCCTCTACGCCCTCGTCGTGGCCTTCCTGTCCTTCACGGTCACGACGTACCTGCGCTTCCGCGACATGCAGGTCGCCTACACCCGGCTCGCCCGCCGGATCGCCCTCGACGAGGCGCGCCTGCAGTCGATCGCCGACGACGACACGTGAGCTGGGCGGCGGTCTCCAGCCTCTGCGAACGGCTCGGACGTGCCCTCGTGGTGGGGGCCGTGGTCGCCGTGGCGGTGTGGACCGTGTGCTACCAGGTCGCCCTGTTCGCCGGCCTGCCCTCCACCCCCACCCTCGTCGTCGCGGCGCTCGTCACGGTCGCGGTCCTCATCCTGGCCGGTCGGCGTCCACCTCGGTCGCGGGCACTCCCGACGTCCCACATGGCTCTGCCCATGGTCCTCGCGGTCCTGGCGACCACCGCCGTGTCGACGACGCTGGGGGCCACCGGCCATCGGGAGCTCGCCGTGGCGCTGGCTGTCGGGGGCGCCGCCACGGGGCTCCTGCTGATCCTGCTCCGGCAGCCGGTCCGGGCGGCTCCAGAGGATCCGGACGCCGACCCGCCGACCGGTACGTCACGGTTGCTGTGGCCGACGGCCTGGGTGCTTGCCGGCGCGAGTGCGGCCCTGGCGTCGATCGTGGCCAATCCCAACGGTGACGACGCCTACTTCGTCAACCTCTCGACCTGGGTGGCCGAGCGCGGTCGGTTCCCGTTGCGCGACACCATGATCAGCCCCAACGTGTTCCCCGCGATCGGTGGCCACTCACCTCCGATCCACTCGGTCGAGGGCCTCCTCGGCGCAGTGGCGCGGGTGCTCGGGATCGAGGCGGGGACGGCCACCTACGTCCTCGCGGCACCCGCCGGGACCGCCCTCGGCGTGCTGGTCCTCGCCTATGCCGTGGCGGAGGCGAGGATCCGGGCCGCAGCCCTGGCTCTGCTCGGCGTCGTGGGCTACCTGTGGACGACCGGTGCCAGCGGCTACAGCCTGGGCAGCTTCTTCGGGGTACGGATGTGGCAGGGCAAGTCCATGCTGGTGTCGATCGCCCTTCCCCTCGTCTTCATCCTCGCCTCCCGCCTCCTGGCCCGCGGTGGCCTGCGCAACCACCTGCTCCTCGGTGCGGCGGTCGTCGCGGCTGTCGGCCTCTCCAACACCGCGGTGTTCCTCCTCCCGGTGCTGCTCGGTGCCGTCGCCGTGGCGGGTCTGGCGCTGCGGGAGGTCCGCGGAGCGCTCCGCGTGGTGTCGTGGCTGGTGGTTCCCCTGCTCTTCGGGGCGCTGACCCTGCTCCTGGAGCCCCAGGTGCCGACGATCGCGCAGATGAGGGCCCGGGGGTTCGAGGTCACGACGGTGGACGGAGTCGATCCGCTGTTCACCGTGCCCGCCGGGGGCGGCATCTTCGTGGCGACCGCCCTCGGGGTCGGTCTCGGCCTGCTCGGCCTGCGGGTTCGAGCCCACCGGGCGGCCGCCATGGCCACGGTGGTCGCGGTGGGCCTGTCGCTGCTGCCGCCTGTGCGCAACATCCTCGACGCGGTGGGTCTGGGCTCCGTGGCGTGGCGGATGTGGTGGGTCGTGCCGATCACCGTGTTGCTCGCCGGCGCCGTCGGCGCCGCCGCCGAGGCGGCGGCACGGGTGTCCGGGCGTGTCGGGACGGCCACCGCGGCAGCGGCGGCCGCCGCAGCGGTGGCCCTGGTGCCACTCGTCGACGGGGCCTGGGTGGGGGCCTCGCAGGTCGACGCCAGGTTCGTCCACCCACTCACCTGGAAAGTGCCCGCCGGCGCCCTGACGGAGGCCGAGTTCATCGAGAGCATCAGCGACGAGGGTGACACGGTCCTGGCCCCGTGGGACACCTCCCGTGTCCTCGCAGCGTTGACGGTGGACATTCGCCCCGTGTCGGCGCGGCAACTGTACCTGCGAGTCTATGTGAACACCCCGGCGGCCCACGCCGCTGCTCGGGACTCGCTGCAGGAGTTCGCCGACGGGCGCCCGCCCGTGTCCGAGTCGGCCCTCACCGAGGAGCTCGACCTCCTCGACGTCCGGACCGCATGCGTCGAGTCCACCCGGGAGCGAGCCGTGGGGATGTTGGAGGACGCCGGCTTCAGCGCCGCAGGGGACGTCAACGACCTCACGTGCCTGCGGCGTTGAGCTCCGCCAGGTGCTGCGCTGGTCCGCTCGTGGACCAGATCGGGGAGCTCGACGTCCGCTACGCCGAGAGCCCGGCCCACATCCTCGACACCGACTCCTCGCGGGCCAGGGGCCGGTCGCCGTGGAACGCCGTCAACATCCTCGCCGACCTCTCGCCCGCCGGATCGCCCTCGACGAGGTGGAGATCGAGGAGCAGATCCAGGGAGTGAGCGGGGGCGACGGGCGCCCGGCCCCGGGAGTGCCGAGCCCTCGAGGGCGTCTCAGGGTCCGACGCGGTACAGCTCGAGGTTCTCGCTGTCGCTCTCGTAGACCAGCTGCCACGACGACGGAATGTCCGGGTTCTCGTCCGACCACGGCTGCAGCGCCCGCTCGCACCATCCGCAGGTCGGGGAGCCGACGCTGTACAGGAGCACCAGGTCCCCCTCCTCCGGCGTCCCATCGCCCGTCAGGCTCTTGGGGGTGCCGAGCCACACCCGGGAACCACCGAGTGGGTCTCGCTGGTAGGCCGGGAGGATCCGCTTCGTGTGCCAGTCCGACCACACCCCCTGGTCCGGTGTCCCCGTGCCCCGCAGGTGGCCGCGCAGCTCCTCGAGGGCGGCCCCCCCGCTGGGCGGGAAGGCGGGGAACGTGGCGAGGTACCGCGCGCCGGTGACAACGGGGTAGGCCAGCAGCGCGAGGGCTGCCCCGACGGCCACACCCCGGCGCGCGGGTTCGGACAGCCCGTAGCGGCGCACCGCCCAGGCCACGGCCAGGGCGGTGAGGCCCCCGATGACCAGTGCCACGCTGGGGAAGTACTGGATCCAGTACCGGGCCACGTCGAGCTTCCCACGGGGCTTGCTCGGGTCGAGACCACCGGCCGGGAGGACGTTGAGCAGGTAGACGAGCACGAGTGAGCCGGAGAGCAGCCGAAGGGGCCAGTTGCGAACGAGGAGTCCGAGCAGGGCCACGAGGGCGGTCCCGAGGATCCAGGGGCCGTCGACGAGTCCGAGGACCGCCCGCGGGGTGACGAGGAAGTAGAAGCTGCGCGGCTTGCCGACGATGTTGTCGGCCGCCACCTCGCCGTCGGCGTCGGTCGAGACCTGGACGACGTTGCCGGTGAGGGTGTGCATCTTCAGAAGCGGGTCACCGTAGGCCCAGGCACTGATGCCCACGTCCAGCGCGGCCCAACCGAGCAGCGGGACGAGCACGATGAGCAGGGTGCGCCAGGGGAACGGTCGGTGCCACAGCACGACGAGCACGACCGGCCAGAGGAACATCGAGGTCTCTCGCACCTCGAAGCCCCACCCCAGCAGGGCGCCGACCGCGAGCAGGAGCAGGACCGCGCGCCCCCCCACGGCCAGGCGGTCGCGAGCCAGCAGGGCGAGGAACAGCGCCCACATCGTGATCGCCATGGACATGATGTCCGGGTAGCCGCGGGAGAGGTTCAGGAGCACCACGGTGTTCGCGAGGAACAGACCCACCGCGATCGCACCGGCCAGCGGTCCCCACCACCGCCGGCCGATGAGGTAGATGGCGGCCGCGAGCGCGCCCGAGGAGATGATCGGCCAGAAGTAGAAGGTCGCCTGCGCCTCGCCGAACAGCTTCAGCGGCAGCAGGTTCGCGAGGATGATGCCGTAGCGGGTGTAGCCGAGCGGAACCCAGTCGTCGGAGGGGAAGTCCCTGGCCGACTGCATGTATCGCCACGGGTCGGTCGGCACCAGCCCGGTGCGGAACAGCAGGCCCAGGACCATGACGCCGACGGCGATGAGCGCAGCCACGACACCGTCCCTGCGGGAGGTGGGCGTTCCTGCCCAGCGGTGGGCGGGGCCCACACCGGCACCTGCATCGGTGGGGCGCGTCTGAGTTGCGGTGGACATGTCTCCCTCTGACGTCGGCTGCACTCAGGGTGTCACGAGGAGCGTTGGTCCTCGTTGTACCGCTCGATGACCTCCTCCATCGGGCCGTCCATCTCGAGCCGGCCGGAGCGCAGGTACAGCCCGCGCGTCCCGAAGCGCTTCAGGTCGCGTTCGGAGTGGGAGACGAGGAAGAGCGTCCGGTTCTCGGACAACAGCTGTTCCATCCGGGCGTAGCACTTCTCGCGGAAGCGCTTGTCGCCGACGGCGAGCACCTCGTCGACGAGGAGGATGGGCTCGCTGAGCGAGGAGATCACGGCGAAGCCCAGACGCACCTGCATCCCCGATGACAGATGACGGTAGGGCCGGTCGAGGGCGGCCCGGATCTGCGGCCCCGCGAAGTCGACGATGTCGTCGAAGCGCTCGTCGATCTGGTCCGTCGACAACCCGTGCAGCCCGGCCTGGACATAGATGTTGTCCCGGCAGGTGAGCTCACCGCGGAAGCCTCCGGTGAGCTCGATGAGGGGCGCGACACCGCCGTCGACGTCCACGTGGCCCTCGTCGGGCAGCAGCACGCCGGCGATGATCTTCAGCAGCGTGCTCTTGCCTCCCCCGTTGGCTCCCACGAGCCCGACCGCCTCACCGGCGCGGATGTCGAACGACACGTCGCGCAGCGCCCAGAAGGTCTTCGACTCGGCGCCCGACCGTCCGTGGAAGAGCATCTCCCGCAGCTGGAGCTTCCGCCGACGCGAGGAGTAGAACTCCACCCCGACACCCTCCGCGCTGATCACGACTCCCATTCAGATCTCCTTGAGCACCGGGCGCTCGAGCCGGGCGAAGACCCGCAGGCCGACCAGGAGCAGCACCACCGTGATCCCCGTGCTCACCGCCACCTGGTCCCAGGCGACCCCGCGCTCGAACAGGCCGCCCCGGTAGAGGGAGAGGATCCCGTTGAGCGGGTTGAGCGCCAGGAAGGGCTTCATCGGGTCGGGAACGGCGAAGGTGCCGTAGAGCACCGGCGAGAGGTAGAAGAAGAAGCGCAGGAAGATGCGCACCACGCGTTGGACGTCGGTGGCCAGGACGGTGACCGGGGCGAGCACCAGCCCGATCCCGATGAGCAGGAGGAACTGGATGACCGCGCCCAGCGGGAAGACGACGAGCTCCCAGTCGAGGTCGGCCGACCCGGCCGCGGCGTAGTAGATGACGAAGGCGATGAGGACCGGGAGGGACAGCACGAACTCGATCCCCTTCGCGACGACGACCCGGACCACCCAGACCTCGCGCGGCAGGTTCGTCGACCGCAGCAGGCGCGCCTCCTGGATCAGGCTCTTCGTCGTGTCCGTCATCGAGCTGCTGAACCACTGCCAGCACAGCAGACCCGAGAGCAGGTAGAGGAAGTAGGGGGTGTCGGCGACCCGCTGGGCCTTGAAGACGAAGGTGAAGACCACGAAGTAGACGCTGGCCATGAGCAGCGGGTCCAGGATCGTCCACAGGTACCCGAGGACGCTGCGGGAGTACCGGACCCTGAGGTCGCGCCGGACCAGCGTCGCGACGATCGAGCGGCGCTTCCAGACGGCGGCGACCCGCTGGATCATGGCGCGGTCCTCGCTTCCGTCGTCGTCCGGTACGGGCACGCCGGCCGGGCACGCCGAGCCGAGGATACGCGAGCCGCGCGCGACGGCCGGGGAGCCGGCATCAGAAGGCCCTCGCCAGGCGCAGCAGGCCGTCGTCCTCGCGGAGCAGGCCGTCGGCCACGAGCGTCGCGCGCAGCCGGTCGTACTCCCGCAGGTCGTCGGTGGAGAAGTGCGCGAGCCGGGTGAGGAAGAGCGCCACCGAGCGGAAGCTGCGCGTGATGACGAGGTTGGGTGTGCCGGTCGTGCAGTTGAACTCGGTGACCGGGGTCCGCCAGTCACCGTAGTTCTCGGTGAGGTAGCGCTCCGGGTCGTCCGGTCCCTGCACGGCCACCCCGGCCAGCTCGTAGGGCACCAGTCCGAACGCCCGGTTCTCCCACCGGTGGATGGACGAGCCGTGCCAGAGCACCTCGCCGTCACGGTGGTGGACGAAGATGTCGACGTTGATGCCGCTCGCGTGGATGAGCTTGACGAGCGCGAGGTCTCGGCGCAGGGCGTACCGCCCGGGGGCCGTCTCCACCACGGTCTGCGCGTCGTCGACCTTCTTGACGACGAAGTGCGGGTTCGCCTCGAGCACCGCGACCATGCGACGGACGAGATCGGCGTCGTAGGTGATGCCGACGTCGATGTCGTAGTCGTGGGCGAGGAACCCGTGCTCGCGGACCACTCCCAGGAAGGTGCCGGAGATGACGTACCAGGGCCAGGACTCCACGGGTAGGGCGTCTGCGAGGTCGCGCAGGGCGGCGCGGGCGTCCTCGAGCGAGAAGTCCCCGGTGCGCGTCCGGGCCGGTGGCGCCGGCACGGCCGTCGGCACGGAGAGCTCCTCGAGCAGCAGGTCGGCCCGGCGGCGGAAGTCGTCGACGAGGTCCTGGACGTCGGTTCGCCCCGCGTCCAGGGCCTGGTGGATCCGGGCGGCCCGCAGGAAGAGGTCGTCGGCGCGCCAGAGGCGCTCGGGCAGCCTGCTGGCCCGCGAGGAGATGAAGGCCTCGAGCGCGTCGAGGTCCTCCGGTCCGGCACTCGTCGTGAAGTCGAAGAAGTCGTCGGTCACGGTCTCCAGACCCGGCCATCCGCGCCGCAGCACCCACCCTGCGAGCCGGAAGGCGTACTTCGTCTCGTCGGCCACGAACTCGCGCCGGACCAGCCGCGCCACGGACGGCCTCCCGGAGACGGCGACCGTCCCCGCCCACGCGGCGGCACCGACCGCGTGCCGGAAGACCGGGGAGTGCGAGCGGTTGAGGAAGTTGAGCAGGCCGTAGGACTTGCTGAGCATCAGTCGCCGCCGAGGAACCGGTCGACGAAGCGAGCGGCCGCCCACCCGTCCTCGAGGGAGGCGTACTTCTCCCGGAAGGCCGCGTAGCGGCCCCGGTGGGCCGCGTCGACGGCGACGAGGTCGTCGAGCGCGTCCGCGACCTCGCTCGTGTGCGAGAGCAGCGGCCCCGGAGCCTCGGCCTCGAAGTCGACGTAGAAGCCGCGGAGGTCGTCGCGGTAGGCCTCGAGGTCGTGGGTGTAGAACAGCATCGGCCGGCCGGTGTTGACGAAGTCGTACATCACCGAGGAGTAGTCGGTGACGAGGACGTCTGCGGCGAGGTAGAGGTCGCTGATGTCCGGGTAGTGCGAGACGTTGAGGGCGAACCGGCCGAACATCGAGGTGTCCACCGACCCCGCCACCAGCTGGTGGCCCCGGATGAGCAGGACGCTGTCGTCCTTGAACCGCCGGTACATCCGCTCGAGGTCGAGCTTCATCGCGAACTGGTACCGACCCGACCGGTCGTAGTGGTTGTCCCGCCACGTCGGGGCGTAGAGGATGACGCGCCGACCGGGGTCGATGCCGAGCCGGGTCCGCACGGCGGCGGTGCGCACCTCCCGCTCCACGGGGCGGTGGAAGACGTCGTTGCGCGGGTAGCCCGTCTCCAGGACCGGCCCGTCGAACCGGAAGGCCCGCCTGAAGATCTCCGTGGAGTAGGCGTTCGGGGACACGAGCGCGTCCCACTTGCGCACCTCCTGCGCGAACTGGACCAGGTAGTCCTTGTTGGACATCTGGAGGTTCTCGATGTCGAACCCGATGCGCTTGAGCGGAGTGCCGTGCCACGTCTGTCCGTACCGGGTGCCGTCCCGCTTGACGTAGTGCTTCGGCATCGAGTCGTTGCTCACCACCCATCGGGACCGGCCGAGGGCGCGGTAGTAGTCCCGGCTCCCGACGAGGACCGTGCGGACACTGTCGGGCACCTCCACCCCGTGGTTCTCCACCGCCCAGACCCGCTCGCGCGTGTCCCCGCGGCGCTCGAGCTCCTCGTGGATGGCCCGCGGGTTGTCCGAGTACTGGCGGCCCTTCCAGGCCTCGAAGAGGATGGTGTCCTCGAGTGGCATCCGACGGGCGACGCGGTAGTGGATCCGGCGGTTGATCCGTTGGCGGTACGCGCCGCGGTCCTTCCAGTCGCCACCACCGTCGACGACGATCTGGAGCCGGTGCTCGACGTCGGTGCGAAGCAGGAGGGTGACGCCGTGGGTCGCGGTCTCGGCCATCCGGGCCTCGACGCCGGGGGTCACCTGCAGGGCCCGGGTCGGGGTCGTCTCGCCCTCGGAGGCCACGACCACGCGGTGCCGGCCGGGGCGGAGCCATCGCAGGCAGGCGGTGCCCGGTGCGCCGCCGGACGGGATGAGGGCCGACCACGTCTCGCCCTCCCGTTCGACCGGTACCTCGAGCTGCTCGGCGCTGGAGGTCAGGACGAGGCGGTCGAACTCCGCACCGCCGCGATGGCCCTCGAGCCGCAGGCCGGCCGGCTCGAAGCTGAAGTCGGTGACCTCGGGCAGGCAGGGACCGTCGACGAGCGCGCCGCCGGCGAGACCGTGCTGGCGCAGGTGCAGCTGGCGGTCCGCACGCAGCACGCGGCCGGGCCCGGCGTGGGGAGCGAGGTGCACCGTGGTGACCCGGCGGTCGCCGACCCGGGACCGGTGCGGGTGCTCCCCCTCGAGGACCGAGCGCTCGGACACCAAGGAGTCCACGTCACCCGGGGTGTCACCGTCGCGGCCGGGGACGAACCACAGCCGCCACCAGCGGGCCGCGACCGACCGGGAGCTGACCTCGAGGGAGGCGAAGGGCACGACAGCGCAGAGGCCACCGTCGGCATCGCGCTCCAGAGCGACGCTCACGCCGCTGGAGGCGTCGATCCGGCGCAGGTGCAGCCAGCCTTCGGGCCCGTCCACCCCCGGGACGGGGTCGAGGAGGAGCCGGACCGACCCGCCGTCGTCGGTGAGCCGGAGGTCGCGGACCACGAGGTCGACCCGCTGCACGGCCACCCGCAGCAGACCGGCCCGGTACCCGGGCACGGCGAGCACCCCTGGGGCGACGGCGGCACGCGGCGGATGGAGGGCAACGGAGTACTCGGGGCCGCCCACCCGTGACCCGCGACGTGCCGCGGGCGAGGCCACCTGGGCGATGAGCTCGTACTCGACGCTGTCGTACGGCTCGGGCAGCGTCAGCTCGGAGGCGGGGATCCGGGCGAGGAAGCCGCAGCCGTCGTAGTCGACCGCGCTCGTCGAGCGGCCGGTGACGTCGGGACGGCGAACGCGACGGGCCCGCACCCGCTGCCGTTCTTCGCCGTCCAGGCGGCGCAGCTGCAGGCGGTGGACCGTGGAGCCGGGTCCGACGTCCGCCACGCCGGAGATGTAGCCGTGTCCGTCGACGACCAGGGTGTCGCCCTCCCACCGCACGTCGCGGATGCCGGTGTGCAGACGCCGGGAGCGGCTGACGTCGTAGACGGAGTCCGGGATGGCGAGTCGCGGGTCACCACGGAACGGGAGCTCGGCGTACGTGTGTACCCCCCGCCGGGTGATCTGCGGCTGCCGGTTCCGCAGCATCTGCTCGTGTGCCTCGAGCAGCTCGTCGCCGAGGCCGCGGGAGACGAGGTGGTAGGCGAGCCGTCGCTGCGGTGACAGCTGGACCAGCAGGGCGGGGTCGACGGTGGCGAGGTACTCGGCGAACAGGGTGACGAGGGTGTCCCTGAACTCCCGGTCGCCCTCGTGCAGGACGTCGAGGAACAGCGGCATGTCGAGCCGGAGGACCTTCAGGTCGTGCCGCCGCTTGCCCTCGGTCTCGCCGGTGCGCACGAGGAAGTCGTTGACCGAGGACACCGCCGCCATGCGGTCGACGAGGTTCTTGACCTCGGCACGGCGCTGCGTGATCGACTGCTCGGCGGTCTGGCGCTCACGCCAGAGGTAGACGGGCTGCTCGATGACGTCGACCGAGCTCGCGAGGTAGTGCGCGGGAACGGTGAGCGGGATGTCCTCGTAGTACACGCCCTCGGGGAACCGCAGGCCGTTCTCGAGGAGGAACTCCCGCCTGTAGATCTTGTTCCACGCCGTCGTGTCGTAGAGGAGCGACGGCATCCTGCGGATGTGCGTCCGCATCCGCGTCTCGTTCAGGGCCCGGCGGTGCAGGCCCGAGGGGCGGGCCTTCGCCCCGTCGAACCTGAGCACGCCACCGCTGACGATGTCGCTGCCGCTCTCGTCGACCGCGTGGACCATGAGCTCGTAGGCGTCCCTGGGGACGAGGTCGTCGGAGTCGACGAACGCGACGAACCGGCCGTCGGAGTGGTCCAGCCCGATGTTCCGGGCCCGTCCGAGCCCACCGTTCTCGACGTGCAGCACCGTCCAGCCGTCCCGGCCGGCGGAGAAGTCCTCGGCGATCGCCCCGGACGCGTCGGTGGACCCGTCGTCGACGATGACGACGTCGAGGTCGTCGAAGGTCTGGTCGGCGAGGGACTCCAGGCAGGCGAGAAGGTAGTCCTCGACGTTGTAGACGGGCACGACGACGCTGAGCGTGGGTACGGTCGGGGTCGGGTCTGGCACGACAGGTCAGTATTCCAAAGCCGAGAGTCGGGGCCGAATCCGCCGCGATCCAGCGCTCAGCCCGCGGCGCAGACGCTCGCCAGGTCCTCGGTGTTGGCGTCCGGGTCCGAACCCGGGCGCTCCATCACCGCGGGCACCGAGGCCGACGCCGAGGGCTTCGGCGCGGGTGCCGTGGACCCGGCCGCCGGCTGGGCCGACACCTTCGCTGACGGGGTCGGTTCGGGAGCCTCGAGGGCCTTCTCGACGGTGGCGCGGACGAAGGCCGGGTCGTAGTCCCACGGCTCGATGAGGGGCGGCACGAAGTTCACCGAGGTGATCTTCTGCTCCTTGGTGCGCGCTCCCAGCTGGGCGAGCTCGGCCAGCGCGTCCTGGGGGATGTCGGTGCGGAAGACGCCCTTGGTGGCGTCGACGATGTCGCTGAAGTTCAGCAGGACGGTCTGCGGGTCCAGCTGCTTGACCAGGGCCGTCACGACGCAGCGCTGGCGCGCCATCCGCGCGTAGTTGGACGAGTTGGCGCGGCTGCGCGCGTACCAGAGGGCGTCGTGGCCGTCGAGGTGCCGACGACCGGCCTCGATGTAGCCGGTGATGTTCGCCTGCGACCCGATCGGGGTGCGCTGCTGGACCGTGATGTCCAGCCCCCCCATGGCGTCGACGAGGCTCTTGAAGCCCTTGAGGTCGACCATGACGAAGTACTGGACGTCGAGGCCGGTGAGCCACTCGACCGCCTCGCGGGTGGCCACCACACCGGGGTCGTCGGTGCCCTCGGGGAACTCGTCGGCGTGGTCGACGGCCCAGGTGTAGAGCCCGTTGAGCAGGCACTCGTCGCCGCAGACCCACCCCTCGGGCATCAGGCCCGCCATGACCGAGCCGGGCTCGAAGTGGATGAGCTCGGTCTCGCGGGAGAAGCCGAGGAGGACCGCCCGGCCGGTCTCGGCGTCGACACTGGCGAGCTGGATGCTGTCCGGGCGCAGGCCCCACCGGCCGGCCCCGCTGTCCCCGCCGAGGAGGAGGATGTTGTAGCGCCCGTCGACCGCACCGGCCGCGGCGCCGTCGCCGAACACCGAGGTCATCGCCGCGCGGGCGGTGCCCACCGTCATCCCGACCCAGGCGACGATGACGGGCACGAGCAGCACGCCGACGAGCAGCCCGAGCAGCCCGCGGCGGTCACGCTGCGGGAGCCGGTCGGGACGGCCCAGCCGCCAGGCGTCGACGAGCAGTGCGGCCCAGCCGAGCGCCACGGCGTAGAGCACGAGCTGGAGCACTGCGAGGGTCCACCGGTGGGTGAGCAGGGTGAGGGCCGCCTCGCGGCTGACGAACGCCAGCAGGCCGACGAGCAGGGCGGCACCGGCCAGCCCCGCCCAGACGCGCAGGGCCACCCGGCCCACCTGGCGGTTGCCGGCGGCGAGCTGCGCACTGCCCGGGAGCACCAGCGTGAGCAGGACGAGCGTCACGGCGCGGCGCCGGTCCTTCTGGTGGTCGCGCCGGCCGCGGGTGTCGACGCGGATCGGCTCCTGCGCGCCGCGCTCGAGGAGTCCGATGCCCCGCTCTGGTCCCATGGGGGCCCAGTATCGGGGCGGCAACCGCGTGAACGGATGAGGCGCGCCGACACCAGTGTGACGTGTGTGACGGCATGAGCGCGACCCAGCGAGCGGTCCGCGGGGCCGCCGGTGAGCACGACCGCCCGGGCGGTGGTGTCACACTGGGCAGTCGACCCGACACCGGCCGAGAGCAGAGCATGAGCGACGACGAGCACGCCCGCCCCATCCCGCAGGGGCCCCGCGCGCAGGCAGCCGAGGACGACGTGTACGTCGTCGACACCCGGGGTCGTCGCTCCCGCCCGGGCCGGGCGTCCGCGACGTCCTCCCGTCCTCGACAGGCGGCGGCGCCCGCACCGACCGCCGCGCAGCCGTGGGCCTCCGACGCGGGGCGGTACGACGAGTACGGCCGCCCGGTGCCCCCGTCGCAGCCGCCGCGGGGCGGCACCCCACGGCCACCCCGGCGTCGGCGACGCCGCCCCGGCCGCACCGTCGCGCTCGTCCTGGTGGCGCTGCTCGCGGCGTGGGTGGCCTTCACCGCGTACACGCCGTGGCACGCCTGGAGCTCCACCACCCGGGTCGACACCACACCGGCGGGCGACCGCCCGCCGCCCGCCGACGGCCACACCTACCTCCTTGTCGGCTCCGACAGCCGGGAGGGCCTCAGCGACGAGGAGCGGAAGGCGCTCAGCGCCGGCAAGGCCTCGGGCCGGCGCACCGACTCGATCATCCTCGTGCACGTGCCGTCCGGCGACGGCAAGGCGTCGCTCATCTCGATCCCGCGCGACAGCTTCCTCCCGATCCCCGGCAACGGGGAGAACAAGGTCAACGCCGCGTACGCCCTCGGCGGCCCCCAGCTGCTGGTCGCCACGGTCGAGCAGGCCACCGGGCTCCCGATCGACGGCTACCTCGAGATCGGGCTGGGCGGGTTCGCGAGCGTCGTCGACAGCCTCGGCGGGGTCTACCTCTGCGTCCCGCGGGACATCGCCGACGAGAAGGCGAACATCGACCTGAAGAAGGGCTGCCAGACCCTGGACGGGCCCACCGCCCTCGGGTACGTCCGGGCGCGGTACTCCGACCCGAAGGGCGACATCGGCCGCGCGGAGCGCCAGCGGCAGTTCCTCGGGGCGGTGATGAAGCAGGCCGCCACCCCGTCGACCGTGCTCATCCCGTGGCGCTGGTGGAGCTTCACGCACGCGGCGGCCGAGAACCTCGTCGTCGGTGAGGACACCACGCTCCTGGACGCCTACCGGATCATGTCCGCCCTGCGCGGAGTGTCCTCGGAGCAGACGCTCAGCTACGTCGTGCCGCTCGCCTCGACGAACACGACGACCAGCGCGGGCAGCTCGGTCATCTGGAACGAGCAGGCCGCCGCGGAGCTGTTCAGCATGCTCCGCGAGGGCACGCCGCTCCAGGAGGCACCTGCCGGCACGGACGGCGACCCGACCGGCTGACCGGCGCCCTCACCGCTGCCGCCGCGTCGCGCCGGCGCCGTGCGCCGCGCCCGACGCGCCGGCGCCGTGACGCGCGCCTGAGGTCGGGCTGAGGGTGGCCGGGAACTCCCCGCGGCCCCGGTTAGAATCGTCTGTCCCCCTGACGATCGGTCAGCGCGGGACGAGCACCGTGCACGCGGCCCCCCACGCCGGGCGGCAGCGGTCGCACCCGGTCGAAGCCACCCCCCGACCTCGGTCGCGGGGTGCGTGAACGCGGTCGAGAGGAGAGCCGTGGTGGACGACGCCACCGAGCGTCACGAGCCCCGTGATCCCTCCGACGACCCCTTTCCCCGGCGCCGCGACCGCCACGGTGGCACGGCGGAGCAGCGCTCGCACCGGTGGCGCCGCTGGCTGGCCATCGGCACCGCGGTGGTGCTCGTCGCCGTGGCCGGGGCCTCGGCCGTCGCCTTCTGGCGGCTGAACGAGAACATCACCAAGGTCGACGTCTCCTCCGGCCTCGGCACCGACCGCCCCACCCAGGCACCGCAGGCCACGGACGCCGTCAACGTCCTGCTCATCGGCTCGGACACCCGGGAGGGCGAGGGCAACGACGTCTACGCGAACACCAGCGGGCAGCCGGAGCCGCACTCCGACACCAACCTGCTGGTGCACCTCTCGGCCGACCGCACCTGGGCGACCGTCGTCTCGATCCCCCGCGACTCGATGACGCCGGCGCCGCCGGACTGCTCGGCGGACGCGCCGAAGGACCAGTGGGTCGACCGGCAGTGGAACCACAACTTCTCGATGGGCGGCACCGGCTGCCTCATCCGCACCCTCGAGGGCAACACCGGCATCTTCATCGACCACTACGCGATCGTCGACTTCGCGGGCTTCAAGGACATGGTCAACGCGCTCGGCGGGGTCGAGGTCTGCACCACCGAGCCGGTCAACGACCCCACGACCCACCTGGTTCTCGACGCCGGCAGGCACACGCTCGACGGGCGGGTCGCGCTCCAGTACGTCCGCGCCCGCAAGGGGCTCGGCGACGGCTCCGACCTCGGCCGGATCGAGCGCCAGCAGGCGTTCCTCTCCTCGGTCGCCCAGAAGGCCACATCGACACAGCTGCTCTTCCAGCCGACCAGGCTCTACGGCTTCCTCGACGCCGCCACCCGGTCGCTGACCACCGATCCGGAGTTCGGGCTGGGGACGATGAAGGACCTCGCCGAGAGCGTGCGCGGCATCGGCCTCGACAACATCGAGTTCCTCACGGTGCCGAACGAGACCTACCCGCCGGACCCCAACAGGGTGCAGTGGCAGGAGTCCGCCGACGTCATCTGGGAGTCGCTGCGCGAGGACCGCCGGCTCACCGAGGAGCCGGCGCCGCAGCCCGGGCCGAGCCCGACCGAGAGCCCGCTCACCGTCTCCCCCGCCGAGATCTCCGTCGTCGTCGCCAACGGCTCCGGCGCCACCGGGCTGGCCCGTCAGGAGGCGGAGGCACTGCGGGTCCAGGGCTTCGGGGACGTCTCCACCGACAACGCCGAGTACAGCGAGGGCACGGTCGTCGAGTACTCCGCCGGGATGGAGGAGGCCGCCCGCACGGTGGCCGCGGCGTTCCCGGGGGCGAAGGTCCAGGAGGCCGAGCAGCCGCTCGGCGACGTCATCCGGGTGACCCTCGGTGCGGGGTCGAAGCCGGCGGTCGAGGTGCCGAACCGGTTGGGCACCCAGCCCGTCCCGACCCCGGTCATGACCGCCCCGGCGCCCACGCCGAGCGAGAGCCCGAGCATCGATGCCCGCACGGCCGAAGAGGACATCTGCGGCACCGGCTGAGGTCCCTGGCGTGCGCCCGGGCGGCCCGGGGCGGGTGCGCCGACCGGTGCCGGCCCGAGGTCAGCGCCGGAGCAGCTGGCGGGCGATGACGAGGCGCTGCACCTGGTTGGTGCCCTCGTAGATCTGGGTGATCTTGGCGTCGCGCATCATCCGCTCGAGCGGGAAGTCGCGGGTGTAGCCCGCGCCGCCGAGCAGCTGGACGGCGTCCGTGGTGACCTTCATCGCGACGTCGCTGGCGTAGGCCTTGGCCGCGGCGCCGAAGAAGGGGAGGTCGGCCTCGCCCCGTTCGGACTTGGCCGCGGCGACGTAGACGAGCTGGCGGGCGGCCTCGAGCTCCATCGCCATGTCGGCGAGCATGAACTGCACGCCCTGGAAGTCGGCGATGCGCGTTCCGAACTGGCGGCGCTCCTTGACGTAGTCGAGGGCGTGGTCCAGGGCGCCCTGGGCGATGCCGACGGCCTGGGCGCCGATCGTCACGCGGGTGTGGTCGAGGGTGGCGAGGGCGATCTTCAGGCCGGCCCCGACCTCCCCGACGACGCGGTCGCCGGGGATACGGCAGCGGTCGAAGTGCAGCTCACGGGTCGGCGAGCCCTTGATGCCGAGCTTGCGCTCCTTCTCGCCGAGGGAGAGGCCCTCGTCGCCCGCCTCGACGACGAACGCGGTGATGTTGTTGCCGCGGGGGCCCTCCGGGTCGGTGACGGCGAGCACGGTGTAGTAGCCGGAGACCCCGGCATTCGTGATCCACGACTTCTGGCCGGAGAGGACCCAGTCCTCGCCGTCGCGGACCGCCTTGCACCTCATCGCCGCGGTGTCCGAGCCCGCCTCGCGCTCGGAGAGGCCGTAGGAGAAGGTGGTCTCGCCCGCGGCGATCGGCGGCAGGTACCGCTGCTTGACGTCCTCGCTGGCCGCGACGAGGAGCGGCATGGTGCCGAGCTTGTTGACCGCGGGGATGAGCGAGGACGACGCGCAGACCCGGGCCACCTCCTCGATGACGATGCAGGTGGCGAGCGCATCGGCGCCGACGCCGCCGTACTCCTCGGGGATGTGCGGCGCGAAGAAGTCGCTGGCGACCAGGGCGTCGTGCGCCTCCTGCGGGTAGCGCGCCTCCTCGTCGACCTCGGCCGCGTGCGGGGCGATCTTGTCCACGGCCACCGCCCGGACCGCCTCGCGGATCGCCTCGTGATCCTCGGAGAGGCGGTAGGTGTCGAAGTCGCTGTTGCCGCTCATGGCCCGCATGCTACTCGTCAGTACGAGTGGTGGGCTCGGGGCCCGCACGGGGGGCTGACCCACGGAACCGGTGCCATCACCCCGGTCGTCACGACTCCTCCGGTCGCTGGCGCCCCTGGCGGGGCGCCAGCGACCGGAGGAGTCGTGACACGATGTGCGCGTGCCGGGGACGACACTGGAGGAGACCCGCGCGGCGCAGTGGGACTGCCTGCGCGATCTCATCGCGGCCTATGCGTCGCACGACCCCGTCCGCAGGGTCGCCGTCGTCGGGAATGCGCCGCTGGGCCCCGACCCCGGTCGAGCTGCCACCATCGACGCCGCCGACCTGGTGATCCGGGTGAACGCCATGGTCCTCGACCACCCGGGTGAGGCACCGGCCCTCGGGACCGCGTGCCACGTCGTCGTCATGTCCCGGTCGACGGCGCTCACGCCGGACGCGTTGCGGGGCTACCGGCAGCGGCTGTATCTCTCGCCCCAGATGGGATGGGTCCAGTACCAACCCGGCGACGAGCTCGGCCTGCTCGTCCACGCCGAGTACTGGCCCATCGACCTCGGGTCGGTGCCGCTGCCCAACGCGGTCGTCAAGGCTCGGTGCGTCCGGGCCCTCGATCCGGATGCACCCCCCGGCTCGATCATCCCGACGACCGGCACGACGGCGATATTCCTCGCCCACGAGATGTTCCCCGACGCCCATCTCGTCGCCACCGGGTTCTCCTTCCTCGACGATTCCCGGCAGACCTCCTGGTCGCACCACTCCGGCGGCCACGTGAAGGTCAACTGGCAGCACCGGCTCGACCTCGAGGCCCGGCTGCTGAACTCCTGGATCGCAGACGGCAGCCTGCGCCACCTCCCCTGAAAGGACGACCATGCCGACGGACCCCACGCCGCCGCCCCCGGGCCTCCGGCGCCGGCTCGCCGACGCACGCGCAGCCGCCGTCGGCACCCGCGGCCTGCGCTCCCGGCTCGAGCGCCAGGGACGCGAGCTCGCCGCCCTGCGGGAGGAGCTGGCGGAGCACCTGGCGCGGCTCGATCGACAACACGACCGGCTCACGCGGCTGGAGCGTCAGACCACGCACCTGGTGAGAGCCGACGAGGTCCGCAGGATCGAGCTCGAGCGCCGGGAGATCCAGATCGGCGTGCTGGAGACCCGTCTCGCGGACCTGGAGGAACGGCTCGGCCACGAGATCGCCGACCCCGGGTCTGACGGCGACGACGGTGGCTCGCTCGCCGCGGCCCGCCGGGAGCACGCCCTGATCCGGGTCCGGATGCAGGCGGTGGGGGCCTACGAGGAGCGGCTCCGTCGGGTCGAGGAGTCCGTCGCCGAGCTCTTCGAGGGCGACCCCCGACACCTCGTCTGAGCGGTCGACGGCCCCTGTGACACGGCACCCCGTCGTGTCGGTCACCCCGGCGGGCCGGTCCCGCAGTGCCGGCGTCAGCGGCTACTCGCCGTGGAGGAGGTGCCAGAGGTTGCCGTGCTGCTCCCGGTCGACGAAGTGAGGGACGACGTCCCGCTCGAACAGCTCGACCCCGGTGAGGTCGTAGGCCTGCTCGACGAAGTACGTGATGGCGTACGTCATCCCGCGTCGCTCGAGGTCCTTCAGGGCCTCCACCACCTGCTCGGGCGTGCCGACGAGCGGGCCGTCGGCGAAGGACCGCACCGTCGACTCCACGACGTCCTCCGGCAGCCCCGCCGACGCGTAGTGGTCGCGGATCCAGCCCAGCCGGTCCTGCACCTCACCCTCGTCGCGGCCGATCACGACGTTGAAGTTGGCGCTGCGCACGATCTCGCCGTAGTCGCGCCCGACGTCGCGGCAGTGCCCCTCGAGAACCTCCGACTTGTGCGAGAACTCCTCCGGCATCCCCGAGAAGTTCGTGTAGTCGGCGTACTCCGCCGCGATCCGCAGCGTCTTGCGCTCGCCGCCGCCCGCGACCCACAGCGGGATGCCGTTGCCCGGCGACCCCGCGAACGTGGTGCCCTGGAGCGGGCGGGGGAAGCACATCGCCCCGTCCACCTGGTACTGCTCGCCGTCGAGCGTGGCGTAGCCGGTGGTCCACATCTGGCGCATGATGTCGACGCCCTCGCGCAGCCGCGCCAGCCGGTCCCCCGCCCCGGGGAAGCCGTAGCCGTAGGCGCGCCACTCGTGTTCGTACCAGCCCGCCCCGATGCCCACGTCGAGACGGCCCTCCGAGACGACGTCGACGGTGGCCGCGACCTTCGCGAGGTAGGTCGGCTCGCGGTAGCCCATCGACGTGCACATCTGGCCGAGGCGGACCCGCCCGGTGACGCCGGCGAACGCCGCCATGAGCGTCCACGCCTCGTGGGTGGCCGCCTCGGTGGGACGCGGGACGGGGTGGAAGTGGTCGTAGACCCAGAGCGAGGACCAGTCCGCGATGCCGTCGGCGCGCCGGGCGAGCCCGGCCATCACGCCCCAGTGCTGGTCGGGGTCGATGCCCACGAGGTCGTGGCGCCAGCCCTGGGGAACGAACAGTCCGAACTTCACGAGGTCTCCTGGGGTCGTCGGGTCCGGGTCGATCATGCCTCACGGGGGTCGCCCGCCGACCGGCCCGTCCCCCGGCTCCCTCCGCGCGACGCCCGGGCGCACCGGAGGCGGCGGCTCAGCCGGTGCGGTCGTCGTCGGCGCGCATGCGGCGCCACGCCGCGCGGCCGGCGAGTGCCATGCCGGCACCGGCCACGACATAGGTGACCATCGCGCCCGTGTAGGTGAGCGAGGTCCACCCGAGGTCGACCGTCCTGGGGAGGCCGAGCAGCCCGTCGAGACCGGCGGCGAGGAGCGGTGCGAGCGCGAGGGCGAGGACGAGGACGACGCCGTCCAGGGTCTGGACGAGGGCGAAGGTGCGTCCGCGCACGACGTCGTCGACGGTGAGCCCGAGGAGGGTGTAGCCGAGGACCCAGGCGACGCCGACGCAGGCTCCGAGCGCCACCGCCGCGACGAGCGCCACCTCGAGGAGCGGCACGACCGCGAGGACGACCAGGACGGCACCGGCGCCGAGGAGGGAGAGGGCGAAGGCACGGGAACGGCCCAGGCCCCGCAGCGAGCGTGGGCCGGCGACCAGCCCCAGGGCCATCCCGGTGAACACGCTGACGAAGAGGAGGCCGTAGCCCGGCGCGCCGGCGCCGAGGTCGTCGACGAAGTCGCGGGACAGGCCGACCACGACGCCCCCGCTCGCGAACCCGCCGAGCATCCCGAGCACCAGGCCGCGCACGGCGGGCTGCTCGCGCAGCAGGACCAGCCCGTCGGCGATGGTCCGGTGGACCGGCTGGCCGGCGAGCGCCTCCCGCCCCACGGTGCGGGGGAAGGCCAACCGCCACACGACGGCGGCGCTGACGTAGAAGGTGGCGGCGTTGGCGTAGACGGCGAGGAACAGCCCGGCGGGGCCGACCGCGGGGACGTGCTCGTGGAGCGGCGTCGCGACGTACGTCAGCCCCGAGAAGAGCAGCGCGGCCACGGGGGCCGAGCCGTAGCTCCCGACGAGGTTCAGCTGGTTGGCGAGCTCGAGCCGCCCCCGAGGGACCAGGTTGGGGATGGTCGCGTCCTTGGACGGGTACCAGAACAGGCTCACGCACTCCGACAGCACGATGGCCAGGTACATCCACCACAGGGTGCCGACGAGCGGGATGCTGACGAAGAGGGTGCCCCGCAGCACGTCGCCGACGATCATCGTCCGGCGGCGGTCGACGCGGTCGGCGACGACGCCGGCGAACGGGCCGAGCACCAGGGCCGGCAGGATCCGCAGGATGAAGACGCCGGAGACCGCCAGGTAGGCGCCGAACCGGTCCTGCGCCAGGGCCGCCGCGAGGCTGGTCGTCGCGAGCAGGGCGAGCCAGTCCCCGAAGCTCGACAGGGTGCCCGCCACCCAGAGCCCACGGAAGGACCGGATGGCGAGGAGCTCGCGCAGTCCGCGGAAGCGCGGGGCGGACCCCGGCGCGCCGGCGGCGGCGCGCGCGGTCGACACCTCCCGCGAGGTCACGACTCCAGCCTAGGAGCCGGTGTCCCCGGGCGATGTGACGCACGGAGCACCGGCCCCATCGGGTTGTCCCCGGCCGTGCGCGGTGTGACACACGGAGCACCGGCCCCGGGTCCACCGGTCCGCTGTCGGCGCGCAGCCCGGCGTCGACCTAGGCTGTGCCGGTGAGCCACCGCATCTGCGTCGTCGGGACGTCCTACGTCGGGCTGTCCCTCGCCGTCCTCCTCGCCCGCCACCACGACGTCGTGGCGTACGACATCGACGAGCACCGCGTCGGGCTGCTACGCCGGGGCGAGAGCCCCATCGTCGACCCCGACATCGACGGCTTCCTCCGGGACGGCACGCTGCGGCTGCGCGCGACCACCGACCCCCACGACGCCTACCCGGGGGCCGAGGTCGTCATCGTCGCGACCCCGACGGACTACGACGAGCGCACCAACTACTTCGACACCTCGAGCGTCGAGCAGGTCGTCGGCGACGTCCGCCGGATCGAGCCGGAGGCCACCGTCGTCGTGAAGTCGACGGTGCCCGTGGGCTTCACCCATGCGCTGCGCGAGCGGCTCGGCACCGACCGGGTGCTCTTCTCGCCGGAGTTCCTGCGCGAGGGCCGGGCGCTGCACGACAACCTCCACCCCTCGCGGGTCGTCGTCGGCGACACCGGGCCCCGGGGGCGGCTCGTCGCCGACCTGCTCGCCGGTGCCGCCCTCGACGACGACGTGCCGGTGCTCCTCACCGGCAGCACCGAGGCCGAGGCGATCAAGCTCTTCGCCAACACCTACCTCGCGATGCGGGTGGCGTACTTCAACGAGCTCGACACCTACGCGGCCACCCACGGCCTGGACACTCGGCAGATCATCCAGGGGGTCTCGCTCGACCCCCGCATCGGAGACCACTACAACAACCCCAGCTTCGGCTACGGCGGGTACTGCCTGCCCAAGGACACCAAGCAGCTGCTCGCCAACTACGCGGACGTCCCGCAGACCCTCATCGAGGCCATCGTCACGGCCAACACCACCCGCAAGGACTTCGTCGCCTCCGACGTGCTGGCGCGTGGCCCGAAGGTCGTCGGCATCCACCGCCTCGTCATGAAGTCCGGGTCGGACAACTTCCGCAGCAGCAGCGTCCAGGGCGTGATGAAGCGGATCAAGGCCAAGGGTGTCGAGGTCCTCGTCCACGAGCCCGAGCTGCGGGTCGAGTCGTTCTTCGGCTCGCGGGTCGTCGGGCTCGACGAGCTCAAGGAGCGCTGCGACGTCATCGTCGCCAACCGCCTCACCCCGGAGCTGCGCGACGTCGCCGACCGGGTCTACACCCGCGACCTCTTCGGCGGCGACTGAGCCCGGGGCACCCCGCGGCCGTTTCGCCGCCGACGCCGGTGGGCATGATGAGCACATGACCGCGCTGCGTCGCCAGAACGACGAGAACGTCATCCGCGACCTCCTCGTCGACCCCGGCACGTGGGCCGTCGTCGGGCTCTCGAGCAACCGCTCCCGGGCCGCGTGGGGCGTCGCCCGCTGGCTGTCGGTCGAGCTGGACAAGCGGCTGGTGGCGGTCCACCCCCGGGCCGAGGAGGTGCACGGCGCCCCCGGGTACGCGTCGGTCGCCGAGATCCCCGACCAGGACGTCAAGGTGGTCGACTGCTTCGTCAACTCCGCACGGGTCGGCGCCGTGGTCGACGAGGCGATCGCGCACAAGGACCGGCTCCGGGTGGAGGCGGTGTGGATGCAGGTCGGGGTGGTCGACGAGGAGGCGGCGGAGCGGGCCCGCGCGGCCGGGCTCGACGTGGTCATGGACACCTGCCCGAGGATCGAGTGGCCGCGGGTGCGCAGCCTCGGGATGCAGCGCTAGCCTGCGCACGCTCCAAGGCTGCCGCGCGTCCCAGGCGCCTCAACATTTCGGGGTCACCCCGAAATGTCCACTTGGCACGAGGTGGGTTCCGGTGCCACGACGACGAACCGGGGTCTAGTCGGCCCGACCGCGGCGCCTGCGGGCCGCCCCCATCTCCTCAGCCGCCGCGGCGCTCGCGGAGCGCGGTCCCCTTGGCGTGGGCCTGGTCGCGCAGCGCGGTGCGGAAGGCGTCCATCGCCGCCCGCAGCCGCTGCGCCTCGGCACCCTCCCCGGCGCCGAGGATGCGCGCCGCCAGCAGGCCGGCGTTGCGGGCGCCACCGACCGACACCGTGGCGACCGGCACCCCGGCCGGCATCTGGACGATCGACAGCAGGCTGTCCAGCCCGTCGAGGTGCCGCAGCGGCACCGGCACCCCGATGACCGGCAGCGAGGTCACCGACGCGAGCATCCCGGGCAGGTGGGCCGCACCGCCGGCTCCGGCGACGAGCACCCGCAGGCCACGCCCCGCCGCCGAGCGGCCGTACTCGAGCATCTCCTCGGGCATCCGGTGGGCGGAGACCACGTCGACCTCGCACGGCACGCCGAGCTCGTCGAGGGCGGTGACCGCCGCCTCCATGACCGGCCAGTCCGAGTCCGAGCCCATGACGACACCGACGACCGGTGCCCGGTCCGCTGTGCTGCTCACTGCGTCACCACTCCCCTGAGGTAGTCGGCGGCGTGCCGCGCCCGCTCGCGCAGGTCGGCCAGGTCGTCGCCGGAGACGTTGACGTGCCCGATCTTCCGGCCCGGGCGCACGCCCTTGCCGTAGAGGTGCACCTTGGCGCCGGGGTCCCGGGCCATGACGTGCCGGTAGGCCGGGTACAGCTCGGGGTACTCGCCACCGAGGACGTTGGCCATGACGGTCCAGCGCTCCCGCGGGCGCGGGGACCCGAGCGGCAGGTCGAGCACCGCCCGCAGGTGCTGCTCGAACTGGCCGGTGACGGCGCCGTCCATCGACCAGTGCCCCGAGTTGTGCGGGCGCATCGCCAGCTCGTTGACGACGAAGCCGGGTTCGCCGGCCAGCTCGAACAGCTCGACCGCGAGCACGCCGGTGACGTCGAGGGCGCCCGCGACCCGCAGCGCCGCCTCGGTGGCCCGTGCGGCCAGCGCCGGGTCGAGGTCCGGTGCGGGCGCCAGCACCTCGGTGCAGATGCCGTCGGTCTGCACCGTCTCCACCACCGGCCACGCCGCCGCCTGGCCCGACGGGCTGCGGGCGAGCAGCACGGCGAGCTCGCGGCGGAAGGGCACCCGCTCCTCGAGGAGCAGCCCGGTGCCCGCGGCCGCCGCCCGCTCGAGCCAGTCGCCGAGCTCCCCGGCCGACGCGGCCACGCGGACCCCCCTGCCGTCGTAGCCGCCCCGGGGCGTCTTGGCGACCACCGGCCAGCCGACCTCGTCCCCGAAGGCGGCGGCCTGCGCGACGGTGTCGGCCCGGGTCCAGCGCGGGCACGGGATCCCGAGGGCCGTCAGCCGCTCGCGCATCGCGAGCTTGTCCTGCGCGTAGCGCAGCGCCTCCGGGTGCGGGTGCAGCACGGCACCGTCGGCGACGAGCTCGGCGAGGACGTCCGGCGGCACGTGCTCGTGGTCGAAGGTGACGACGTCGCACGCGGCGGCGAACCGGCGCACCGCCTCCGCGTCGGTGTGGGCTCCCACCGGGGAGGACGGCACGACGAGCGCGGCGCTGGCGTCCTCGGCCTCCGCGAGCACGCTGAGGGTGATGCCGAGCTCGGCGGCGGGGCCGGCGCACATCCGGGCCAGCTGGCCGCCACCGATGACGCCGACCACGGGAAAGCCGCCGGGGGCGCGGCGCGGGGTGGTCACCGGCAGAGGATATCGGCGGCCCCGTGGCTAGAGTGGCGAGGGTGACCATGGACGACGCACCCGCCAAGGGGACGGTCCCGGGGCTGCTCGACCGGGCCCGCGAGGCGCTCGACGTCCTCTACCGCGAGATGATCAAGTTCGGGGTCGTCGGTGCGGTCGCCTTCGCCATCGACCTGGGGCTCGCCAACCTGCTCTGGCACACCGTGCTCGAGGACAAGGTGACGACCGCCAAGATCATCTCCGGCGCGGTCGCCACCCTCGTCGCGTGGCTGGGCAACCGGCAGTGGACCTTCCGTCACCGGGTCAGCCGCCGGATGCACCACGAGGTCGGGCTCTTCTTCGGGGTCAACGCCATCGCCCTCGGCATCTCGGCCGCCACGCTCGCGCTCTCGCACTACGGCCTCGGGTTCACCTCGATCCTCGCCGACAACGTCGCCACGATCGTGGGGATCGGGCTCGGCACCCTGTTCCGCTTCTGGGCCTACCGCCGGTTCGTCTTCGCCGGCGAGCCCCTCTGACCCGCACGCACCACCCGCTCACCCGTCGGCGGCCGCCGAGAGGAACAGCGCGAAGACCGCCGGGCGGGCGCTGACGAGCTCGAGCCGGCCCCCGGCCGCCTCGGCCAGGTCGCGGGCCAGCGACAGCCCCAGGCCGCTGCCCGTGGAGGACACCGAGCGCTCGAAGACGTGCGGCGCGATGGTGGCCGGCACCCCCTCGCCGCCGTCGGTGACCTCGATGACCACCGAGGGGCCGGAGCGCCGCGCGGCGATCTCGACCGTGCCCTGGCCGTGGGAGAGCGAGTTCTCGAGCAGCGTCGTGAGGATCTGGGCGAGCGCCACCGGGGTGGCCCGGACGCCGAGGCCGCGCTCACCGCTGACGTGGATGCTGCGCCGGGCGCTGGCGAAGGCGGGCTGCCACTCGCGCTGCAGCGAGGCCAGCACCGAGTCGAGCGAGACTGCCGGGCTGGCCCCGACGCCGCTGCGGGTGCGGCTCATCAGGTCGTCGACGACCCGGCTGAGCCGCTCCACCTGGGCGATCGCGATCGTCGACTCCTCGGCCACGACGCCGAGGTCGTCGGTGGCCGCGATCTCCTCGAGGCGCATGAGCAGCGCCGTGAGCGGGGTCCGCAGCTGGTGGGAGGCGTCGGCGGCGAAGTCGCGCTCCGAGGCCAGCCGGCGGGCGGTGTGCTGGGCGCCGCGCACCAGGGCCTCGTCGAGCCGGTCGACCTCCTCGATGCCGGTGGTCAGCGGGCTCGGCCGGGTGTCGCCACCGGCGAGCCGCTCCACGCGCTGCCGCAGCGTCTCGAGGGTGGCGGCCAGCCGGTCGGCGTGCCGCAGGGCGGCCAGCGCGGCGAGGAGCAGCCCGACGGCGCCGCCGCCGAGCACGGCGCCGAGCATGAGCAACCGGGTGTCCTCCAGGGTGAGCGCCGGGCGGGCCAGCTCCACGGCGAGGACGCCGACGAGGACCGCGACGAAGGTCGCGACCGCCGCCTCGAGGGCGACGACGAGGATGACGCGCCGCACCGACGGCTACTCGTCCGGGGCGTCGAAGCGGAAGCCCAGCCCCCGGATCGTCGTGATGTAGCGCGGGTGCGCGGCGTCGTCGCCGAGCTTGCGGCGCAGCACCGAGATGTGCATGTCGAGGGTCTTGGTGGAGCCGTACCAGGCGCTGTCCCAGACGTCGCGCATCAGCTTCTCGCGGGAGACGACCTTGCCCTCGTTCGCGACCAGCACCCGGAGCAGCTCGAACTCCTTGCCGGTCAGCGTGACCTCGTCGCCGCGCAGGAACACCCGCCGTCCGTCGGGGTCGATGCTCAGCAGGGGGTCGTGGCCGGCCTCCGCGGCCTCCGGGACCCCGCGGCGGAGCAGCGCCCGCGCCCGGGCCAGCAGCTCGGCGAGCCGGAACGGCTTGGTGACGTAGTCGTCGGCACCGGCGTCGAGCCCGACGACGGTGTCGACCTCGTCGGCCCGGGCGGTGAGCACGAGGACCGGCACGTGGCTGCCCTCCTGGCGCAGCCGGCGGCAGACCTCGAGGCCGTCCATCTTCGGCAGCCCCAGGTCGAGCACGAGCAGGTCCGGGTGCTTGAGCCCCTCCTCGAGGGCGGACTCGCCGTCGGTGCACACGTCGACCTCGTAGCCCTCGCGGCGCAGGGCCCGGGCGAGGGGGTCCGAGATGGCGGGGTCGTCCTCGGCGAGCAGCACCTTGGTCATGGGGGGATCGTAGCCACGCAGGCCCTCAGCCGCCGTCCGAGTCGGGGGTCGTCCGCCGTCCGGCCGTCGCCCGGCCGAGCTCGTGGAGGGTGACGATGCCGATGCCGCGCAGCATCCGGCGGCGACGCTCGGTGGCGGTGAAGCCGGAGACCGAGCGCAGCGCCGTCGCCATCCCGTCGTCGACGTAGACGGTGCCGGACGGGGTGACCGCGGTGATCCGGCTGGCCTTGTTCACCGTCATCCCGAAGATGTCGCCGAGGCGCGAGACCACCCGGCCGTACGCGAGGCCGACCCGCACCGGGGGGACGATCTCGTCCTCGGCCATGGCGTCGACGAGGTCGAGCGCGATCGCGGAGCCCGCGGCCACGTCGGTGTGGACGAAGAGCACCTCGTCGCCGACGGTCTTGATCACCCGGCCACCGTGCTCGGTGACGACGTCGCTGGCCAGCAGCTCGAAGCGCTGCACGAGCCGGGCGAGCTGCCTTTCGCTCATCCGGCGCACGAACGAGGTGAACGAGACCAGGTCGGCGAAGCCGACCACCCGCAGCGGGGCCGACGGGTCCTGCCGCACCGAGGGGTCGGCGTCGGCGAGCATCCGGTGGACGGCTGCGGTGAGGTGCCGGCGCCACACGTACGCGAGCAGGGGCTCGAGGTCGTCGCTGATCCGGGCGAGCAGGTTGGCCGCGTCGGTGGCGATGTCCGGCGCGGGCACCGACCGGCTGTCCTTGCCCTCGAGCTCCTCGCTGAACGGCGAGGTGAGCGACTCGGCGACGAGCTGGGTCTGCCACACGGCGAGCCGGTCGGCGGTGCGGGCGAGGGCGCGCGTCATCCCGAGGGCGAGCTCCTCGGTGACCGCCCCCTCGTCGATCATCCGCGAGACCCGCCCGAGCGCCTCGCGGTCGGCCTCGGTGAACATCGCCTCGTCGTCGTCGACGAGCTGCAGGCCCATCGCGTGCCAGAACGCACGCGCCCGCAGGGCCGGCACGCCGGCCCCCTGCGAGACCTCCGAGCGGGTGATCGACGCGGACCGGCCGAGCAGGGCTCGCTCGACGACCTCGGGGAGGTCGGGAGCGTGCGGGCCCGCGGCGACCTCCTCCTGGCTCTCGGTGTCGGACACTCCCCCTCCTCTCACCGGGTGCGGACGTGCCGCACGTCGCCGGCCGAGACGAGCTCCTCGCCGGCCGGGGTGCGGACCGCCAGTCTGCCCTCCCCGTCGACACCTGTCGCCGTGCCCCGGCGGACCGAACCGTCGGGGGCGTGCACCTCGACCTCGGCGCCCACCGTGGCACACGCCGCCCGGTAGGCGGCGACGGAGGGGCCGGACGGGCCGGTGTCCTCCCGCAGGACCCGTGCGAGGTGGGCGAGGTACGCGGTGAGCAGCCGGGCGCGGTCGACCTCCGGGGCCCCGGCGGCGAGCAGCGAGGTGGCGGTGTCGACGGGGAGGTCCTCGCGCGCCGCGGAGACGTTCAGCCCGAGGCCCACGACCACGCCCTCGGGCACCCACTCGCAGAGCAGCCCCGCGACCTTGCGGTCCTCGTCGGCCGGGACGAGCACGTCGTTCGGCCACTTCAGCGCCGTGGCCAGCCCGGCCACCTCCTCGACGGCACGGTGCACGGCGAGCCCGGCGAGCAGCGGGACCCACCCGGCACCCGACGGCGGCACGGGCGCGAGGACCGAGACGGCGAGCGAGGTCCCGGGCGTGGTCGTCCACGTGCGGCCGAGCCGGCCGCGGCCCTGCTCCTGGCGCTCGGCGACGACGACCCGCCACGGCCGGGGGCCGGCACGGACCTCGTCGTTGGTCGAGCCGAGCACGTCGTAGACCTCCACCGGGGACCACGGGTCCCCCGGCTGCACGGAGGCTCCGGCGAGCGGGGTCGGGCGGGGAGTGGGGCTCACCCGGCCAAGGCTAGGCTCGGGGCATGTCGACAAGCGACCTGCACTCCATCGGTGGCACCGACGTACCCGCCGACATCGACACCACGACCACCGCGGGCAAGCTGGCCGACCTGAAGCGGCGGGTGGCCGAGGTCGCGAACGCCGGGTCGGACCGGGCGGTCGAGAAGCAGCACGCGCGGGGGAAGAAGACCGCCCGGGAGCGGTTGGAGCTGCTGCTGGACGAGGGCTCGTTCGTCGAGATGGACAAGTACGCCCGGCACCGCTCGGTCGCGTTCGGGCAGGACCGCAACCGCCCCTACGGCGACGGCGTGGTCACCGGGTACGGCACCGTCGACGGCCGCACGGTGGCGGTGTTCGCCCAGGACTTCACCGTCTTCGGCGGGTCCCTGGGCGAGGTGTTCGGCGAGAAGATCGTCAAGATCATGGACTTCGCGATGAAGGTCGGCTGCCCCGTCGTCGGGCTCAACGACTCCGGCGGGGCCCGCATCCAGGAGGGCGTGGTCTCCCTCGGCCTCTACGGCGAGATCTTCCGCCGCAACGTGCACGCCTCGGGCGTCATCCCGCAGATCTCGCTGATCATGGGCCCCTGCGCGGGCGGCGCCGTGTACTCCCCCGCGGTCACCGACTTCACCGTCATGGTCGACCAGACCAGCCACATGTTCATCACCGGCCCCGACGTCATCAAGACCGTCACCGGTGAGGACGTCGGCTTCGAGGAGCTGGGCGGCGCCCGGACCCACAACTCCAAGTCCGGTGTGGCGCACTACATGGGCAGCGACGAGGACGACGCCATCGAGTACGTCAAGGCGCTGCTGTCCTACCTGCCCTCGAACAACATGGAGGATCCGCCGGTCTTCGGCGACGAGCTCGACCTGTCGGTCACCGACGACGACCGGTTCCTCGACACGGTCATCCCCGACTCCCCGAACGTGCCCTACGACATGCACGCCGTCATCGAGAAGGTCCTCGACGACGGCGAGTTCCTCGAGGTCCAGCCGCTGTTCGCGCCGAACATCATCACCGGCTTCGGGCGGGTCGAGGGCCGCTCGGTCGGCGTGGTGGCGAACAACCCGATGCAGTTCGCCGGCACCCTCGACATCGACGCCTCCGAGAAGGCCGCCCGGTTCGTGCGCACCTGCGACGCGTTCAACGTGCCGGTGCTCACCTTCGTCGACGTGCCCGGCTTCCTGCCCGGGACCGACCAGGAGTGGGACGGCATCATCCGTCGCGGCGCCAAGCTCATCTACGCCTACTCCGAGGCCACGGTGCCGCTCGTCACCGTCATCACCCGCAAGGCCTACGGCGGCGCCTACGACGTCATGGGCTCCAAGCACCTGGGCGCCGACATCAACCTCGCCTGGCCCACCGCCCAGATCGCCGTCATGGGCGCCCAGGGTGCCGTCAACATCCTCTACCGCAAGGAGCTGAGGAAGGCCGCGGAGCACGGCGACTCGGTCGAGGAGGCCCGCGCCGCGTTCATCCAGCAGTACGAGGACGCCCTGGCCAACCCGTACGTCGCCGCGGAGCGCGGGTACATCGACACCGTCATCACCCCGTCGAACACCCGGATGAACGTCACCAAGGCCCTCCGCGCGCTGCGCAACAAGCGCGCCACCCTGCCGCCCAAGAAGCACGGCAACATTCCCCTATGACCCCTTCGCAGGCTCAGGGCCCAGGGGGACCCCACCCTATGACCCCTTCGCAGGCTCAGGGCCCAGGGGGACCCCACCCTATGACCCCTTCGCAGACTCAGCGCCCAGGGGGACCCCACCGCTCCAAGCACCATGCCCGACACCGATCCCCGACCTCCTGAACCGGCGATCGGGATCAGCGGCCCGGCGACCCCCGAGGACGTCGCGGCCGTCGTCGCGGTGCTCGCCGCGGCCGGCGGCGGCGACGGCGACCCGCCCCCGCGCCGGGTCTCCACCTGGGCGTCGCACGCCGTCGCGATGCGCCGCCCCCTGTCGCCCGGTGCCGGTGCGTGGCGGACCACGTACCGTCACTGATCCGGCCCACCGTCGTCGCGGGCGGTCCGCCCGCGCGGTCAACGAGCCGGGTCGGCCAGACAGGTAGGTGGACGCAACGGCTCAGGCGCGGCGGGTGAGCAGCCGCTCGAGCTCGCGGTGCTCGTCCTCGGCGAGCACGCCGGCGGCGAGCACGCGCCGGGCCGCCTCGGTGTCGCCGAACCAGGCCGCCAGCACGGTGGAGACGGTGATGCCGTGCTCGGGACGGGACACCACGGCGACCGGCTGCCCCGGCTCGACCGACCCGGCACGGACCACGGCGAGGTAGGCGCCCGGGCGGCCGTGGGCGACGAACCGCCTGACCCACCCCTTCTCGCCCATCCACGCAGCGAAGTTCGCGCACGGGATGCGGGGGCCCGCCACCTCGAGGACGACGTCGCCGACCCGCCAGCGCTCCCCCACCAGGGCCCCGTCCACGTCGAGCCCCTCGGTCGTGAGGTTCTCCCCGAAGGTGCCGTCGGTGAGCGGTCTCCCGAGCTCGTCCCCCCAGTGGTCGAGCTCTTCCCGGGCCACCGCGTAGACGGCCTGCCGCGACCCGCCGTGGTGCCTGCGCGCGCAGACCTCGTCGCCCACCACGCCGCTGCCCAGGCCACCCTTCCTGGGGCCCGGGTCGCGGACCTCGATCCGGGTGGTCGGGCGCTTGTCGATGCCGGTGGTCCGCCCCTTGGAGCCGATGCCCTCCCGGGGCGCCCCGACGTTGACGGACCGGACGAGTGCGCTCACGTGCCCGACGGTACCGGCCCCGACGGGGCCCGGGATGTCCGGGCGATCCCGCGGCACCGCTCGGGTAGCGTCCCCCGGGTGAGCGAGACCCCCGCCCCCGCCCGTCGGCCGACCGCCGTCGACGCCGTCGCCGACGACTACTTCCGGGCCGTCGTCGCCGCCAGCCCGATGCAGGCCACCTACCTCGGCCTGCCGGAGCACCAGCGCGAGCTCGACGACCTCTCCCCGGCCGGCTACGAGCACCACGCCGCGCTGGCTCGCGACGCGCTGCGCCGCCTCGACACCACCCCGCCCGCCGACGACATCGACCGGGTCACCGTGGCCGCGATGCGCGAGCGGCTCGGCCTGGCCCTCGAGGAGCACGAGGCGGGCTACGACCTGATGGAGCTCAACGTCCTCGCCTCCCCGCTCCAGGGGGTCCGCGGTGTCTTCGACCTGATGCCGACGGCCACCCAGGACGACTGGGCCACCATCGGGGCCCGACTCGCCGCCGTGCCCGCGGCGCTCGAGCAGTGGACCACCACCCTGCGGGAGGCGGCCGGCCGCGGGCAGGTGGCCCCGCGGCGCCAGGTGGAGCGCTGCGTCGCCCAGTGCGACGACCTCGTCGCGGACGACGGCTACTTCACCGAGCTGCTGGCCCGGGCACGCGCCGGCGACGGCGCCCTGGACGACGCCGTCGCCGCGGACCTGCGCTCCGGCGCCGAGGCCGCCGCCGAGGCCTACCGACGGCTCGGCGAGGACCTGGCCGCCCACCTGCTCGACCGGGCGCCCGAGTCCGACGCCGCGGGGATCGAGCGCTACCGGCTGGCCTCCCGTCACTTCCTCGGCGCCACCGTCGACCTCGAGGAGACCTACGCCTGGGGGCAGGAGGAGGTGGCCCGGATCGACGCCGAGATGGCGGCCACCGCGCAACGGATCCGCCGGGGCGCGAGCGTCAAGGAGGCCATCGCGGTCCTCGACGCCGACCCCGCGTACCGCGTCGAGGGCACCGACGCGCTCCGGGCGTGGATGCAGGACCGCGCCGACGCGGCCGTCGCCGACCTCGCCGACGTGCACTTCGACATCCCGCAGCCGGTGCGCACCATCGAGGGGTGCATCGCCCCCACCCACACCGGCGGCATCTACTACACCCCGCCGAGCGACGACTTCTCGCGGCCGGGCCGGATGTGGTGGTCGGTGCCGAAGGGCGTCACCCGGTTCGGCACCTGGCGCGAGCTCACGACCGTGTACCACGAGGGCGTCCCGGGGCACCACCTGCAGGTGGGCCAGACCGCCGCCCGCAGCGAGCTGCTCAACCGGTGGCGACGGCACCTGTGCTGGGTCAGCGGCCACGGCGAGGGCTGGGCGCTGTACGCGGAGTGGCTGATGGCCGACCTCGGGTACATGAGCGAGCCCGGCAACTACATGGGGCTGCTCGACGGCCAGTCGCTGCGGGCCGCCCGGGTGGTCATCGACATCGGGGTCCACTGCGGCTTCGAGGCGCCGGCCGAGGTCGGCGGTGGCGCGTGGACCTACGACAAGGCCTGGCAGTACCTCGACGCCCACGCCAACCAGGGCGAGGCGCAGATGCGCTTCGAGCTCGACCGCTACCTCGGCTGGCCCGGACAGGCGCCGAGCTACAAGGTCGGCGAGCGGATCTGGATCGGGCTGCGCGACGAGGTCGCCGCCCGTGAGGGCGACGCCTTCAGCCTCAAGGACTTCCACCGCCGGGCCCTCGACGTCGGCTCGGTGGGCCTGGACGTGCTCCGCGAGGCGCTGCTCGGGCGCTGAGCGCGCCGCCGGTCCGGCGGCATAGGCTGCGCGACGTGGAGCCCGCACGCACACCGACCTCCGGGGCCGGCCCGGCAGGGAGCGGGCGTGCCCGCGGCCGGCGGCCGTCCGGCAGTGGCACCCGCGCCGCCATCCTCGCCGCGGCCACCCGGCAGTTCGCCGAGGTGGGGTACCCCCGCACGACCCTGCGCGGCATCGCCAGGGAGGCCGGGGTCGACACCCGGCTCGTCAGCCACTACTTCGGCACCAAGCAGCAGTTGTTCGTCAGCGTCGCCGAGCTGCCCTTCGACCCGGACGAGGTGCTGGCGTCGGTGCTGGCCGACGGTCCGGACAACGCCGGCCGGCGGCTGGCCGGCTTCGCGATGAGGATGCTCGAGGCCCCGGAGGCGCGGCAGACGATGACCGGGCTGCTGCGGGCCGCGGCGTCGGAGGACGAGGCCGCGGCGCTCGTCCGCGACCTGCTCACCGAGCGGATCCTCGTGCCGATCGCCCGACGCCTGGGTGGCGACCGCCCCGAGCTGCGGGCCGCCCTGCTCGGCTCGCAGATGGCCGGGCTGGTCGTGGCCCGCCACATCGTGGGGCTCCGGGCCCTGGTCGACACCTCGGCGGAGGAGCTCGCCGCCGCCATCGCACCCGTGCTGCAGCACTACCTCACCGCCGAGCTCCCCGGGACGGGGCGGGCGCCCTGATGGAGACCGCCGCGGTCGTCGTCGCCGCCGTGCTGCTCGTCATCGTCGTCTCCCGGCTGGTCCGCCCCCGCGGTGTGCCGGTGCCCATCGCCCTGCTCGTCGTCGGCACGGCGCTCTCCTTCGTGCCCGGCGTGCCGGAGCTGCGGCTCTCCCCCGAGATCGTCCTCCTCGGCCTGCTGCCCCCGCTGCTCTACTCGGCCGCGATCTCCACCTCCCTGCTGGACCTGCGGGCGCACCGGGTGCCCATCCTCGGCCTGTCCGTGGGGCTGGTGCTCTTCACGGCCTTCGGTGTCGCGCTCGTCGCGTGGTGGCTGCTGCCGATCGGCTTCGGGCTGGCGCTGGCCCTCGGTGCGATCGTGGCGCCACCGGACGCCGTCGCCGCCACCGCGGTGGCGCGCCGCATCGGCCTGCCCCGGACGATCACGACCATCCTCGAGGGCGAGTCCCTGCTCAACGACGCCACCGCCCTCGTCACGCTGCGGACGGCGCTCGGCGTCACCGGACTGTCCGTCCACGGGCTCGGCGGCGGAGCCGAGGAGTCCTCGCCGGTGACGCCCGGCTCGGTCGCCCTCGACCTCGCCGTGGCCGCCCTCGGTGGGGTGGCCGTCGGCGTCCTCGCCTACCTGCTCCTCGGGTGGCTGCGCCGGCAGCTCACCGAGGTGCCCGCCGACACGGCGCTGTCGTTCGTCGCGCCGTACGTCGCGTACCTTCCCGCCGAGCAGCTCGGCGCGTCGGGGGTGATCGCCGTCGTCACCGCCGGGCTGTTCCTCGCGCACCGCTCCCCCGTGCTCCAGTCGGCGCCGTCGCGGCTCGCGGAACGGATCAACTGGTCGAGCGTCACCTTCGTCCTCGAGAACGCCGTCTTCCTCCTCATCGGGCTCCAGGTGTCGTCCCTGCTCGCCGACACCCGGGAGGGCGAGCTCACGCTGGGACGGCTCGCGGCCGTCGCGGTCGCCGTGCTCCTCACCGTGCTCCTGCTCCGGCCGGCGTGGGTCGTGCCGTTCACACTGCTCAGCACCCACCCCCGGAAGGGGAACCGCGGTGCGGCCCTGCGGGGCGCGCTCGTCACCTCGTGGGCGGGGATGCGCGGCGTGGTCACCCTGGCCGCCGCGCTCACCCTGCCCGAGGACACCCCGCTGCGCCCGGAGCTCGTCGTCATCGCCCTCGTCGTCACCGTGGGGACGCTGCTCCTGCAGGGCACCACGCTGCCCGCCCTGGCCCGGGCGCTCGGGGTGCGCGGGCCCGACCCCCGGCAGGACGCGCTCCAGGAGGCGACCGTGCTCGGTGCCACCACCGGGGCCGGCCTGCGGATGCTGGAGCAGGATCCCGACGCCGACCGCGCCGTCGTCGACACCATCCGCGCGCAGGCCGCCGACCGGGTCAACCGCAGCTGGGAGCGGCTGGGCACCCTCGGCCCCGGCGACGCCGAGACCCCGGCCGAGGCCCGCGCCCGGCTGCGGCTGGCGATGATCCGCGAGGAGCGGACGGAGCTGCTGCGCATCCGGGACCGCGGCGGGGTCGACCACGAGGTCCTCACCTCCATCCTCGGCCAGCTCGACGCCGAGGAGACCGCGCTCGCCTGGGGGGCCACCCGCGCGGCCGACCTGCGCGACGGCGAGCTCCGGCCGCCGGACCGGGTCGCCGGTGCCTGCGAGCACCTGGCCGCCACCGAGGTGCCGCATCCCCCGCTCTCGCTCGAGGGCTGCCCGCGCTGCCTCGAGCAGGGGATGCACTGGGTGCACCTGCGCTCGTGCGCGACCTGTGGGCAGGTGGGATGCTGCGACTCCTCCCCGGGCCGGCACGCCGCGGCGCACCTCCACGACACCGGCCACCCGGTGATCCGGTCGATCGAGCCCGGCGAGGCGTGGCGCTGGTGCTACGTCGACGAGGTCCTCGGCTAGGGCCACACGCACGCCGCCCGCCCACCGCGTCCCACGACCACCCGGCTCCCTTCCCGTCCGTGCCCCCCGTGACGGGGCAGGCACCCGGCTCGAGGGCAGGGACCGTCGTTCCTCAGTGCGTCGGCCCGCTCTCGTCGCGATCGGCGCGAGCGGCCGGATGGTCGCCCACGACGTCGAAGTGCGCGGAGTGCTCGTCGAAGCGTGCGAGCAGTGCCCGTGCCTGCGGGGGCACGACGCTCTCGTGGCCGTCCCCGCCGGCGAACTCGCGGACGGCCTCCCAGTGGTCGAACGTCATGATCGTGATGAACTGGACCTCTGCACCCTCGGGCTCGCGAGCCCGCAGGACCTCGGTGCCGCGGTGGCCCACGATGTGCCGGGCGGTGATGCCCGGGACGATCGTCGTGTTCAACAGCTGCTGGTAGGCGTCGGCGTCGTCGACGCTCGCCCAGCCACGCCAGATCCGTGTGATCATGACCCCTCCTCACCGAGCCCTCGGCTCATTGTCAGCGCCCGACGGACCGGCCGGCAACGGGAGGGCCGCTCCGGCCGCCCCGTCGTGTCGCTGTCGGGACACCCCGGTACCGCCGACAGCCGGGGGCGCCGGGGCGGGTGCCCAGGCGCCCCCTACGATCGGTGGATGAGCGCCGACCTCGTGGCCAGGAACCTGGCCGGCGGCCACGCCCACCGCACCCTGTTCGAGTCCCTGGACCTGTCGGTCGCTCCCGGTGACGTCGTCGGTGTGGTCGGGGCGAACGGCGCCGGGAAGACGACCCTGCTGCGCATCCTCGCCGGCGACCTGGAGCCCCTCGAGGGCTCGGTGACCACCGCCCCCCGGGACGCCTTCGTGGGCTGGCTGCCCCAGGAGCACGAGCGCGTCGAGGGCGAGACCGTCGGCGGGTACGTGGCCCGCCGCACGGGCGCGGCCGCCGCCACCGCGGCGATGGAGCGGGCCGCCGCCGCGCTGGGCGCCGGCGACCACTCCCCCGCGGCCGAGGAGGCGTACGCGCACGCCTTGGACCGCTGGCAGGCGAGCGGCGCCCCGGACCTCGACGAGCGGCTCCCGCCGATGCTGGTCGAGCTCGGCCTCGACGTCGGACCGCAGGCCCTGATGACCTCGCTCTCCGGTGGGCAGGCCGCCCGGGCGGCGCTGGCCGCGCTGCTGCTCAGCCGCTTCGACGTCGTGCTGCTCGACGAGCCGACCAACGACCTCGACCTCGCCGGTCTCGACCGCCTGGAGGGGTTCGTGCGCGGCCTGCGCGCCGGGGTGGTGCTGGTCTCGCACGACCGGGAGTTCCTCTCCCGCGTGGTGACCCGGGTGGTGGAGCTCGACCTCGCCCAGGGCCGGGTCGCCGTCCACGACGGCGGCTACGACGCCTACCTCGAGGAACGGGCGGTCGCGCGCAGGCACGCCCGCGAGGCGTACGAGGAGTACGCCGACACCAGGGCCGACCTCGTCCGGCGGGCGCGGACCCAGCGGGAGTGGAGCTCGCAGGGCGTCCGCAACGCCGTGAAGAAGGCCCCGGACAACGACAAGATCCGTCGGAAGGCGCAGGTGGAGTCCGCCGAGAAGCAGGCGCGCAAGGTGCGCCAGATGGAGTCGCGGATCGCCCGGCTCGACGAGGTGGAGGAGCCACGCAAGGAGTGGGCGCTGCGCTTCACCATCGGCAGCGCGCCCCGGTCCAGCTCCGTGGTGGCGACCCTCGACGAGGCCACGGTCCGGCTGGGCCGGTTCACCTTCGGGCCCGCGACCCTCCAGGTGAGCGCGGGCGACCGGATCGGCGTCACCGGCCCCAACGGCGCGGGCAAGACGACCCTGCTGCGGTTGCTCCTCGGCCGGCTCGCCCCGGACGGCGGCCGGGCCGGCCTCGGGGCCTCGGTGGCGGTGGGCGAGATCGACCAGGCCCGCACCGGTCTCCCCGAGGACCTGCCGCTGGGGCAGGCCTTCGAGGCGGCGATGCCGCAGCTGGCGCCCGCGGACGTCCGCACCCTGCTCGCGAAGTTCGGACTGCGGACCGACCAGGTCACGAGCCGGGTCGCCGGGCTCTCCCCCGGCGAGCGCACCCGGGCTGCGATGGCGCTGCTCCAGGCCCGGGGGGTCAACCTCCTCGTCCTCGACGAGCCCACCAACCACCTCGACCTGCCGGCGATCGAGCAGCTCGAGTCGGCGCTCGGGACCTACGACGGGTCGCTGCTGCTGGTGTCGCACGACCGGCGGCTGCTCGACAACGTCCGGGTCACCCAGCGCTGGCACGTCGACGACGGCCGCGTCACCGTCGAGCTCGTCAGCTGACCGCGGGCGGTCCTCGCTCACGACCTCGGCACCGGGTTCGACGAGAGTCCTCCGGACTGGGCGCGGCTCCGGCGAGACGAAGCGGGGAGTCGCCCTGATCCGGCTCGCGACCCACCACTGCGTACGGGCGCACTCCTGCGTGGTTCGTCGAGCGCGACGGGGCCGTGGGGACACTCGTCACGGCGTGCGCTCTGTATCGTCGACAGGATGAGCGGGGTGCTCCGCCCGATGACCCTCGAGGACCTCGACCTCGTCGTGCCCCTGCAGCGCGAGGGCGCAGTCGGTGCTCTGAGCGACATCTTCCCCCAGCACCTCCACCCGTTCCCGGACGCCGCCGTCCGACGCCGGTGGACTCATGAGCTCGCCGACCCGTCGGTCAGCTGCTTCGTCGTGGTGGACGACGACCACCTGGTCGCCGGCTTCGCGGCCGTTCGGGGGCCGGAGCTCCTGCACTTCGGCACCGCGGTACACACCTGGGGAAGCGGGCTCGCCGGCAGTGCCCACGACGAGGTGATCGAACGCATCGGGTCGAGGGGCCACGGCCACGCCGGGCTCTGGGTCTTCCGTGACAACGCGAGAGCACGGCGCTTCTACGAGAGCCGGGGGTGGGCACCGAGCGGCGAGAGCAGGCGGTCGGCCTTCGCGCCGTACGCCATGCTTCTCCGCTACGAGGTCGCGGTGCCCGCACCGGGTCCCACCTGAGCCGGCTCGGCGGCGCGCCCGGATCAGTGCCGGTGGAAGACCCCGAAACCGAAACCGACCGCCTCGGCACGCCCTCCGATGATCCGCGCCCCGTCGACCTCGAGGGGCCTGGCCGCCATCCATTCCTGTGGCAGGTCGACCGCCGCCGGTTCACGGCGCGGGTTGACGACGACGAGGTACGACCCGCCGCGCACGTAGGTCAGGGGGTAGTCCTCGCTGAGGACCTCCAGGCTTCCTCGGGGTTGCAGCTCCGGGGCGCCGTGCCGCAGTGCGACCAGCCGGCGCACGAGATGGAGCAGCGAGCCCTCGTCGGCGCGTTGCGACGCGACGTCGGGACGGTCGGCGGACGGGTCGAGGGGCACGTAGAACGACTCCTCCGGGGCGGTCGAGAAGCCTGCACCCGGCCCCGGCTCCCACTGCATCGGCGTGCGGGAGCCCGTCCGGTTGTTCGTCGGCGACAGCACGCTGCCCTCCTTGTCAGGGAGGTCCTCGACGTAGCGCATGCCGATCTCGTCGCCGTAGTAGATGCTCGGCAGCGACGGCCAGGTGAGGAGGAAGGCGAAGGCGGCGCCGGCCTGCTCCGCCGTGCGCGGCCCGGTCACCAGCCGGGCGTAGTCGTGGTTCGCCGTGGGCAGCGCGATGTGGCCGCCGTCCACGCCGATCGCGGCTGTGGCCCGTCGCCACTCGCGGAGGAAGACGTCGAGGCCGCCACTGCCCCGGGGGTCGAAGAAGAACCCGCCCGTTTCGCTCCAGAGGGCGTCATGCGTCCCGACCCCGGTGTGCCACAGCGACCGCAGCGCCGGGTTCCCGAACTGGAGGAAGAAGTCGGCGTGGAAGCCGCTCGGGACGGCCAGTGCCGGCTCCCCCCACTCGGACAGGAGGACGGCATCCGGGTGCTCCGAGTCCATCCAGTCGCGCACCTCCCCCCACAGCCGTCCGGTCTCCACGAGCCCGGGGTCGTCCTTGACGAGTGAGGCGGCCATGTCCACGCGGAACCCGCTGATCCCCTTGGCGAACCAGTGCGCCATCACCTCCCGCAGGGCCTGCCGGTTGGCCCGGGGGCCGTCGGCGTCGACCGGGTCACGCCAGCGCTGGTCGGGATGGCTGCGTGCGAAGCCGAAGTTGAGCGCCGGCTGGCAGGGATAGAAGTTCAGCAGGTAGTAGCCGCCGCGACGTCCGGGAACCGGTGCCCACGCGGCCACCGGCGACCCGACCCGGTCGGCGCCGATGTACCGCCGGTCCGTCGCGTCGTCCGCCCAGGCGTGGAACCACGGATGCCGGTCGCTGGTGTGCCCGGCGACGAGGTCGAGCAGGACGCGGATGCCGCGGATTCGGGCCGCGTCGACGAAGGCGACGAGGTCCTCCGTCGTACCGTAGCGCGGGGCCACCTGGAGGTGGTCGCTGACGTCGTAGCCGGCGTCGGCGAAGGGCGAGGAGTAGAGCGGGCTGAACCAGACCACGTCGACCCCGAGCCACGCAAGGTGATCGAGGCGTTCCAGCGCGCCCGGGAGGTCACCGATCCCGTCCCCGTCGCCGTCCGCGAAGGACTGCGGGTAGACCTGGTAGAGGACCGAGCTCGCGAGCCAGGCCGGTTGCGGGCGGGTGCTCACCACGCACCCACCCTAGGCAGCCCCCGTCTCCCCTGACGCGCCGGACGACGAGGTCCCGGCCGCCCGACATCGACCCGCACGCAAAGCCCACAGCCCCCGGAACGTGTGCGATCTTCGTCGGAAGGCCAAGTGTGTAAGCGCTTACAACGAGGTGGCGTTTCGATGGATCCACACCCGTCCCAGCCGCAGGTAACCACTGCGACGATCTACTCGGTCGCGGAGAGGGCCGGGGTCTCCATCGCCACCGTCTCGCGGGTGGTGCGCGGCACCGCCAGCGTCTCCACTCCCACCCGCACCAAGGTCCTGGAGGCGCTCGCCGAGCTGGGGTACGTGCCCAGTGCTGCCGCCCGCAGCCTCGCCTTCCGCCAGCACGAGGCCCTCGGCCTGATCCTGCCCGAGCTGAGTGGCCCCTACTACAGCAAGCTCCTGATCGGGTTCGAGAGCGTCGCCGCCGAGCTCGACCTGAGGGTGGTCCTCTGCGTCGCCGACCGCCCCGACCGGTCGCTGAGCCCGTCGCGGTTTACGGCCACCCTTGCCGGCGTCGACGCGCTCGCGGTCTTCGGCGGCCCCGTCGCCCTCGACGACGTCCGGCGCGCCGCGGACCGACTGCCCGTGGTGCTCCTGGCCGCCGACCCGGTGGACGGCCTCGAGACCTTCTCCACCGACAACGCCGCGAACGCGGCGGCCTTGACCGCACACCTGGTCGACGTGCACGGACGGCGTCCGGTGTTCGCCGGCGATCCCAGCCAGGGCGGCGACATCCGTCAGCGGTGGGATGGCTTCGTCAGCGCGCTGCTCGAGCGTGACCTCCCGGCGCCGGCACCGTTGCCCGTCGACCTCCGCGAGAGTGCCGGTCGCGAGCTGGCGGCCCGCCTGCTCGTCGAGGGGTTCGACGGCGACGCCCTCGTCTGCGCCAACGACGAGGTGGCGCTCGCCGTCATGGACCGCTTCCAGCGCGCCGGCCGCTCCGTCCCCGACGACCTCGCCATCGTCGGGTGGGACGACATCCGCACCGCCCGGTACGTCCGGCCGGGCCTGACGACGGTGCGCCAACCGGTGCGCGGGCTCGGGGAGGAGGTCGCCCGCCGGCTGCACGCGCGCGTCGGTGGGGCCGCTCCCACCGCCGAGCCCGTCGTCCTCGCCACCGAGCTCGTCGTCCGGGGTTCCTGCGGGTGCCTCGAGGACCTCACCACCTGAACCCGTCCACCACCGCCCGAAGGAGTCACCACCATGAAGCGCACCCCCATCCTGACCGTCACCGCGGTGACGGTCGCCGCTCTCGGCCTGGCCGCCTGCGGCCGTGACTCCGGAGGAGGCGCAGGTGGCGAGGCCACGACCGGCGCTGCCGTCGAGTCCGGCAAGGCCACCGGCACCATCACCGTGTGGGCCATGGGCGCCGAGGGCGAGAACCTTCCCGATCTCGCCAAGGACTTCGAGGCCCAGAACCCGGGCGCCAAGGTCGATGTGACCGCCATCCCGTGGGACGCCGCGCACGACAAGTTCACCACCGCGATCACCGCCGGCAGCACCCCGGATGCCGCGATGGTCGGGACGACGTGGATGGGCGAGTTCGCCGGCCTCGACGCTCTCGACCCACTGCCCTCCAACATCGACACGAGCGGGTTCTTCCCCGGCGCCCAGGGGACCACCGAGGTGGGCGGCACCTCCTACGGGATCCCCTGGTACGTCGAGACCCGCGTGCTCTTCTACCGCACCGACCTGGCGAAGAAGGCCGGCTACGACAGTCCGCCCACCGACTGGCAGGGCCTGCACGACATGGCCAAGGCCATGCAGGACAAGGCCGGCGCCACGTGGGGCATCGGGCTGCAGGCCGGCGGCACCGGTTCGTGGCAGACGGTGCTCCCCTTCGCCTGGGGCGACGGCGCCGAGCTGACCGCCGACGGCAAGTACACCTTCGACACCGAGCCGATGCTCGACGCGGTGAAGTACTACCAGTCCTTCTTCACCGACGGCATCGCCAACAAGTCCGCCCCCTCGACCCCGACCACCGAGCCGGACTTCGTCAGCGGCAAGGTGCCGATGTTCATCTCGGGCCCGTGGATGATGTCCGCCGTCGAGAAGGTCGGCGGCAAGGGCTTCGAGGACAAGTACGCCGTGGCCAAGATCCCCGCCGGCTCGGTCGACTCCTCGTCGTTCGTCGGCGGCTCGGACTTCGTCGTCTTCAAGAACTCCACGGAGCGCGAGACCGCCTGGAAGTTCGTCCAGTTCCTGGCCGACCCGAAGACGCAGGCCAAGTGGTACGACATGTCCACCGACCTGCCGTCGGTGCAGTCCGCCTGGGACGACCCGAGCCTGGCCTCGGACGACAAGCTCACCGTGTTCGGCGAGCAGCTGAAGACCGCCAAGGCCCCGCCGTCGTACCCGACGTGGGAGCAGGTCGTGGCCACCTTCGACGACCAGATGGAGAAGGTGACCAAGACCGGCGCGGACCCGGCCAAGGCGCTGCAGCAGGTGCAGCAGCAGGCCGACTCGATCGGCACCGGGGAATGACATGAGCACCACGACCGTCCGGCCGACCACCACCGGCACCCCGCCGACCCGGGAGGATGCGCGGCCCAAGCGCCGCGCCGCCGCCCGGGCGGAGGGGCGGGCCGCGTGGGTGCTGGCCATCCCGTTCTGCCTGCTCTTCCTCGCCTTCACGGTGTGGCCGGTGATCCAGTCGCTCTTCATGAGCTTCACGGACACCAGGTCGCGTGACCTGCGCACGCCCTTCGCCGTGGACTTCGTCGGGTTCGAGAACTACGCCAAGGCGATGTCCGACCCGCTGTTCCTCACCTCGATGCGCAACACCGCGTACTTCGTCCTCGTCGGCGTGCCGCTGACCCTCGTCATCGCGATGGCCGCGGCCGTGGCGCTGGATCGCGGCATCACCAAGCTCCGCTCGGTGTTCCGGCTCGGCTTCTACCTTCCCGTGATCACCTCGATCGTCGCGGTCGCGGTGGTCTGGCGCTTCCTGCTCCAGGCCGACTACGGGCTGATCAACACGGTGCTCGGCTGGTTCCACATCCCCGGGCCCAACTGGCTCGGCGACCCGAACTGGTCGATGCCGGCCCTGATCATGATGGCGTCCTGGCGCAACTTCGGGACGGCGATGATCATCTTCCTCGCCGGCCTCCAGTCGGTGCCGTGGAGTCTGCACGAGGCGGCCGCCATCGACGGCGCCACCTCATGGCAGCGGTTCCGCCACATCACCCTGCCGATGATGCGCCCGACGATCCTCTTCGTCTCGGTCACCACCGGCATCGGGTACCTGCAGTTCTTCGAGGAGCCCTTCGTCATGACGAGCGGCGGCCCGCTCAACAGCACGCTCTCGATGTCGATGTTCACCTACCAGCAGTTCGGCTACGGCAACTACGCGCTACGCGGCGTCGGTGAGCTACATCATCTTCGTCATCGTCGCCGTGGTCACGGCCATCCAGTTCCGGCTGCTCCGAGAGAGGAGCTGAACGAGATGCTCACCCGACGCAAGCACGGCAACTGGTGGCTCTACGCCGTCCTCGTGGTCGCCCTCCTGGCCGTCGCAGCGCCGTTCGTCTGGATGGTGCTCGGCTCCTTCAAGAGCGAGGGCGAGCTGCGCCAGGCCCCGCCGACGTGGTGGCCGCAGACCGCGTCGCTGGACAACTACACCCAGCTGTTCAGCCGCTCTCGACTTCGGCACCTACTTCACGAACTCGGTCGTCGTCGCCGTGGTGGTGACGGCCGGCAACCTGCTCTTCTGCTCGATGCTCGGCTACGCCCTGGCCATGCTCGACTTCCCCGGCAAGCGCGCCCTCTTCGTGCTCGTCCTGACGACGCTGATGATCCCGGGCGTGGTGACCTTCGTGCCGCTGTTCGTCCTCGTCGCGAACGCCGGCCTCGTCGACACCCTGCCGGGGCTCTTCCTGCCCTTCCTCGCGGCCCCGTTCGGGGTCTTCCTCATGCGGCAGTTCATCCTCGGGCTACCCAAGGACCTCGTCGACGCGGGGCGGGTCGACGGCTGCGGTGAGCTGCGCATCTTCGCGCGGATCATCCTGCCCCTCTGCGGGCCGGCGCTGGCGACCCTCGGCATCCTCACCTTCCTCGCCAGCTGGAACAACTTCCTCTGGCCCCTGGTGGTCGCCCAGACGGAGAAGACCTACACCCTGCCGGTCGCCCTCGCGCTCTACAGCACCGGTCAGAACAGCACCCAGTACGGGCTGCTGCTCGCCGGCGCCACCGTCGTCCTCCTGCCCGTGCTGGTCGTCTTCCTGGCCTTCCAGCGACGGTTCATCGAGGGGATCGCGACCACCGGCATCAAGTGAGGCGCGACCGGCGCGCCGTCACGGCACCACCGTCCTTGCACCCGAGGAGACCGACATGACCCACCCACAGCACACCTCGTCACCACGGCGGACCCGCCGCCAGCTGCTCGTCGGGGGTGCCGCCGCCCTCGGCGCCTTCGCCACCTCCGCCGCGACCGCCTCTCCCGCCGCGGCGGCCGGTGCCCCGTCGCTGCTGCGCGGAGTCGCGACGGGCTGGGACGCGATGACGGTTCGCCGCTGGGCCGCGGACACCTGGACCTCGCTCGTGGCCATGACCGACCCCGACACCGGGCTGCCCGCCGACAACATCCCGGAGGGGCTGGCCGCGTCCGACCGCAGCGGGTACACCTCACCCACGAACATCGGGGGGTACCTGTGGAGTACCGTCGTGGCCCGCGAGCTGCGGCTCATCACTCCCGGCGAGGCGAACCGGCGGGTCCGCCGGACGCTCACCACCCTGCTGCGGATGGAGCACCACGAGCCGAGCGGCCTCTACTACAACTGGTACGACGAGGCCACCGGCGCGAAGCTGACGACCTGGCCCGAGTCGGGTGACCCCGTGTACCCGTTCGTCTCCAGCGTCGACAGCGGGTGGCTCGGCGCCGCGCTCCTCGTCGTGCGCGAGGCGGTTCCGGGCGCTCGCCGGCTCGCGGACCGGCTCTTCTCGCGGATGCGCTGGGACATGTTCTACGACACCGACGTCGCCCTGAAGCCCGGCCTCATCCACGGCGGCTTCTACCCGGAAGAGCCGGCGTCCACCGACGGCCTCTTCCTCGGCAACCACATCGGGGTCGGCGACGACGTCTGGTACACCAACCACCACTACGACACGACCGTGTCCGAGACCCGCATCACCAGCTACCTCGGCATCGTCACCGGTCAGATCCCCGGTGCCCAGTACTACGCGATGTGGCGTACCTTCCCGGCGACGTGCGACTGGTCGTGGCACGAGATGCAGCCCGTCGGCGAGCACCGCACCTACCTCGGGGTCGACGTCTACGAGGGTGTCTACACCTACCGAGGCCTGCACATCGTCCCCGGCTGGGGCGGCAGCATGTTCGAGGAGCTCATGCCCGACGTCTTCGTCCCCGAGGCGACGTGGGCGCCCCGCTCGTGGGGCGTCAACCACCCGCGCCACGTCCGGGCCCAGCGCGAGCACGGGCTCGACGAGGCCGGCTACGGCTACTGGGGGTTCTCGCCGTCGAGCAACCCCGCCGGCGGGTACCGCGAGTACGGGGTCGACGCGCTCGGGATGAACCCGGCGGGCTACTTCTCCGACCAGGAGAGCACCGACTACGACATCGGCTTCGGCGACTGCCGCGAGGGCACGAACCCGGACCCGACGTTCGGCGACGGTGTCGTCACGCCGCACGCCTCCTTCCTCGCGATGATGCACGAGCCGCAGGAGGCGTACGCCAACCTCGCGAAGGTCGAGACCGAGCTCGGCGCCTACGGCGACGGCGGGTTCTTCGACGCCGTGGCCACCCGCTCGGGTGAGATCGCCCGGCGCTACCTCTCGCTGGACCAGGCGATGGTCATGGGCGCGATCGGCAACGTGCTGTGCGGTGACGTCATCCGCGACGCCTTCGCCACCAGGGCCGTCGAGAAGGTCCTCCGTCCGGTCATCGGGATGGAGGAGTTCGGGGCCGGGGCCGCATGAGGGGTACCTCGCCCGGGGCCACGCCGGGTCACACCTCCGCCCCGGCGTGGCGCGACCTCAACGGCAACGGCGTCATGGATCCGTACGAGGACCCGAGCCGGCCGGTCGACGTGCGGGTCGAGGACCTCCTCGACCGGCTCTCCCTCGAGGAGAAGGTCGGCCTGATGTTCCACACCGTCATCGAGGCCGGGCCGCACGGTGACCTCCTCGACGGGCCCGGCAGGATCAGCAAGAACGGCACCGCGGAGGTCGTCCTCGGCAAGCACCTGTCGCACTTCAACGTCCACGCCCTCGACGACGCCCGGCAGGCGGCGCGGTGGAGCAACAACCTCCAGCGGCTCGCCGAACGGACCCCGCACGGCATCCCGGTCACGGTGAGCACGGACCCGCGTCACGCCTTCATCGAGAACGCCGGGGTCTCGTTCGCCGCCGGCTCGTTCTCCCAGTGGCCGGAGCCCCTCGGCATGGCCGCCCTCCGCGACGTCGGGGCCGTCCGGCAGTTCGCCGACGTCGTTCGCCGGGAGTACCTCGCCGTCGGCATCCGCCAGGCCCTCCACCCGACACTCGACCTGGCGACCGAGCCTCGATGGGCCCGCCAGGCCGGGACCTTCGGGCAGGACCCCGACCTCGTCGGTGACCTCGCCGTCGCGTACATCGAGGGGTTGCAGGGCGCGGCGCTCGGCCCGGAGGGCGTCGCGTGCGTGAGCAAGCACTTCCCGGGCGGCGGCCCGCAGCGAGACGGCGAGGACGCCCACTTCCCCTACGGCCGCGAGCAGGTGTACCCCGGCGGCCGCTTCGCCGACCACCTGGCGCCCTTCCCCCGTGCCATCGCCGCCGGGACGGCCGCGGTGATGCCCTACTACGGGATGCCGGTGGGCCTGGTCGTCGACGGCGAGGCCATCGACGAGATCGGGTTCGCCTACAACCGGCAGGTCGTCACCGAGATGCTGCGCGAGCGGCTGGGGTTCGACGGCGTCGTCCTCACCGACTGGGAGCTCGTCAACGACAACCACGTCGGTGACCAGGTGCTCCCGGCCCGCGCATGGGGGGTCGAGCACCTCGACCCACTGGGTCGCATGGAGCTGCTCCTCGCTGCCGGCTGTGACCAGTTCGGCGGCGAGGAGTGCGTCGACCTGCTCCTCGAGCTCGTCCGCTCGGGGCGGGTCGGGGAGTCGCGAGTGGACGAGTCGGCACGGCGCCTGCTGCGGGTCAAGTTCCAGCTCGGCCTCTTCGACGACCCGTACGTCGACGAGGAGGAGGCGATGACGATCGTCGGCTCCGAGGAGCACCGTCGGGCCGGGCTCGAGGCCCAGTCACGCTCGGTGACCGTGCTGCGCAACGAGGAGTCCGGCGGCGCGCCGGTGCTGCCGTTGCGGGCGGGGGGCTCGGTCTACGCGGAGGGCGTCGACGCCGACGCGCTCGTCGCTGCGGGCCTGGTGCCCGTCGCCACGCCGGACGAGGCCGACCTCGCCCTCATCCGGATCGGGGCGCCGTTCGAGCCGCGCGACGACCTGTTCCTCGAGGCGTGGTTCCACCAGGGCTCGCTGGACTTCCCGCCCGGCCTCGTGAGCCGGCTGCAGCGTGTCGCGGCCCACTGCCCCCTCGTCCTCGACGTCACCCTCGACCGCCCGGCGGTGCTCACCCCGCTCGTCCCGGTGTGCGCCGCACTCACCGTCACGTACGGATCGAGCGCCGCGGCCCTGCTGGACGCGCTGACGGGGGCCTGCCCGCCCAGCGGGCGGCTGCCCTTCGACGTGCCGGTGTCCATGGACGCCGTGCGCCGCCACCCCGAGGACGTCCCCGGCTTCGGGGAGGATGCTCTCTTCCGGTTCGGCGACGGTCTCGCCCTCGCAGAGAGCTAGGGCGAGGGGATCCCGACGAGCCGCCCGGAAGAGACCCGCGGGCCATTCGCGAGCATCGTCGTCATCATGGCGGACGACCCTGCGGCGCACGCCATCGGCCTTCCCTGCCCGACCCGTGGTGCCTGACCGACCGGGCCCGGGGCGTCGAGCAGCGGGCCGAGGCGGTGCGGTCGGGATCTCCCGAGGACCACTCGTGGACGGTCTGCCCGCCGTCGCTCAGCGCACCACGTCGCTCCGGGTGCGGACGTCGCCGTAGGTGCGGCGGGCCTTCTCGAGCGCCGCGACGTACCCGGCACGGCTGTGCGCCGCGGTGTCGGCCTCGGCCGGGACGGCGAGCAGCCCGCGCAGCTCGTCGACCGAGGTGAACCCGTGCCGCCGCATCCAGGACCGCAGCCCTCGCTCGAGCACCTCGACGTGCTCGATGCCGTGGCGGATGAGCGCCGAGGCGGTCATCACGACGTCGGCACCGGCGAGGAGGTAGGCGGCGACGTCGGTGGCGTCCTCGACCCCGGTGGTCGCCCCGATCGAGGCCCGCACGCGGTGGCGGAGGATCGCGACCCAGGTGCGGGCCAGCCGTCCCTCGGCGGGCGAGGACAGGTCGGTTCCGGTGGTCACCCGGAGGGTCTCGGTGTCGACGTCGGGCTGGAGGAACCGGTTGAACAGGACCAAGCCGTCCGCCCCGGCCCGGTCGAGCCGGGCGGCCAGCTCGCCGGTGGCGCTGAAGTAGGGACTCAGCTTGACCGCCACCGGCACGTCGACCACCTCGCGCACGGACTGGAGCACCTCGACGTGCAGGTCCTCGACGTCGCGGCCGCTCGTCGCCGGGTTCCCCGGCACGACGTAGACGTTGAGCTCGACGGCCGCGGCCCCGGCGTCGGCGAGCTGCCGGGCGAACCGGGTCCACCCGCCCGCGGTGCTGCCGTTGAGGCTCGCCACCACCGGCACGTCGACCGCGGAGGCGCACCGCTCGAGGAGGCGCAGGTGGCGGGTCAGGCCGCCCTCCTCGGCGCTGGGCGCGCTCGGGAAGTACGACGAGGCCTCCCCGTCCGAGTGCTCGGTGCCCTCGGTGAGCGCCAGGTCGCGCAGCTGCTCGCGGGTCACCTGCTCCTCGAAGAGCGAGGGCAGCACGACCGCCCCGATGCCGGCGTCGGCGAGGGCGCGCACCCGGTCGACACCGAGCGTGGCCGGCGACGAGCTCGCCACGATGGGGGTGCGCAGGGCCAGCCCGAGGTAGGTGGTCGACAGGTCGGTCATCGGCTCGTGCTCCTTCCGTCGGCGGCGAAGCGGTCGGCTCCGCGCGTCGCCATCTCCTCGTAGGTGACCCACCGCTGGTCGACCGCCGCCTGGGCCAGCCCGAGCAGGCGCTCGGCCTCCTCCGGGTCCGCGTTGCGCACCATCCGGTACCGCAGCTCGTTGTAGAGGTAGTCGCCGAGCGGCACCCGGGGCCGCGGCGAGTCGAGCTGGAACGGGTTGCCGCCGATCGCCCGCACCGCCGGGTCGTACCGCACCAGCGGCCAATGGCCCGAGGCCACGGCGAGGTACTGCTGGTCCAGGCCGCGGCTCATCTCGATGCCGTGGGCGATGCAGTGGCTGTAGGCGATGACGAGGGACGGACCGTCGTAGGCCTCGGCCTCCCGGAACGCGGTGAGCGTCTGGTGCGGGTCGGCGCCCATCGCCACCCGGGCCACGTAGACGTTGCCGTAGGCGATGGCCTGCAGCGCCAGGTCCTTCTTCGGCGTCGCCTTGCCGGCCGCGGCGAACTTCGCCACCGCGCCGATCGGGGTCGACTTCGAGGACTGCCCGCCGGTGTTGGAGTACACCTCGGTGTCGAGGACGAGGACGTTGACGTTGCGCCCGCTCGCTAGCACGTGGTCCAGCCCCCCGGACCCGATGTCGTAGGCCCACCCGTCGCCGCCGACGATCCACACGGTGCGGCGCAGCAGGTGGTCGGCGACGCTGCGCAGGTCCGCGGCGAGCGGCCCGTCCATCCCCTCCAGGCGGCGGTTCAGCTCGGCGACCCGGGCGCGCTGGGCCTCCAGCTCCCACTCCCGCACCTGCCCCGCCGCGAGGACGGCGTCGACGAGGTCGGCGCCGACCTCCTCGCGCAGCTGCCCGAGCCGCTCGCGCGCCATCGCGTCGTGGAGGTCGGCGGCCAGCCGCAGTCCGAGCCCGAACTCGGCGTTGTCCTCGAACAGGCTGTTCGACCACGCCGGCCCGCGCCCCTCGGCGTTCGCGGTCCAGGGGGTGGTCGGCAGGTTTCCCCCGTAGATCGAGGAGCAGCCGGTGGCGTTCGCGACCGTGAGCCGGTCGCCGAACAGCTGGGTGAGCAGCTTGAGGTAGGGCGTCTCGCCGCACCCGGAGCAGGCCCCGGAGAACTCGAAGAGCGGCTGGAGGAACTGGGTGCCGCGCACGGTGCCGAAGTCGACCCGGCTGCGCTCGTTCACCGGCAGGGTCTCGAAGTAGGCGACGTTCTCGCGCTCCACCTCGAGCACCGGCTCCAGCGGCTCGAGGTTGATCGCCTTGCGCTCGTGCCGCCCGACCGGGCTCACCGGGCAGGCCTCGACGCACAGTCCGCAGCCGGTGCAGTCCTCGGCGTACACCTGCAGCGTGTACCGCGAGCCGGGGAGGCCGGCGGCCACGAGGGGCGCGGAGCGGAAGCCGGCCGGGGCGTCGTCCAGCGTCCCCTCGGGGTAGAAGCGCGAGCGGATGACGCTGTGCGGGCAGACGAAGCTGCACGTGCCGCACTGGATGCAGGTGTCCGGGTCCCACTGGGCGACGACGTCGGAGATGCGGCGCTTCTCGTAGGCGGTGGTGCCGCTCGGGAAGGTGCCGTCGACCGGAAGGGCGCTCACCGGCAGCGCGTCGCCCCGCCCGGCCATCATCTCGGCCGTCACCCGCCGGACGAACTCGGGGGCGTCCGCGGGGACGGGGCTGGGCAGCGGACGGTCCGAGGTGCGCCGGTCGGGGACCTCGACCTCGTGGAGGGCGGCGAGGGTGTGGTCGACCGCGGCCTCGTTGCGGCGCACGACCTCCTCGCCCCGGCGGCCGTAGGTCCTGCGGATCGCCTCCTTGACCCGCTGGACCGCCTCGGCGCGGGGCAGCACCCCGGACACGGCGAAGAAGCAGGTCTGCAGAATGGTGTTGGTGCGACCCGGCAGGCCCGCGGCCCGGGCCACCGCGCCCGCGTCGACGGTGAACAGGCGCAACCGCTTGTCGAGCACCTGCTGCTGCACCGGGCCGGGCAGCTCGTCCCACACCTTCTCGGGCGGGTACGGGGCGTTGAGCAGGACGGTCGCTCCCTCGTCGGCCACCCCGAGCACGTCCATCGTCTCGAGCAGCTGGAACTGGTGGCACCCGACGAACCGCGCGCGGGTGACGAGGTACGGGGCCCGCACCGGGTGGGGCCCGAAGCGCAGGTGCGAGACGGTGGGGGCCCCCGACTTCTTGGAGTCGTAGACGAAGTAGGCCTGCGCGTGCACCGCCTCGTCGGCGCCGAGGATCTTGATCGTGTTCTTGTTCGCCCCGACGGTGCCGTCGGAGCCGATGCCGAAGAACACCGCCCGGAACGTGTCCGGGTCCTCGATGTCGAGGTGCGGGTCGTGCTCGACGCTCGTCCCCCCGACGTCGTCGGTGATGCCGACGGTGATCCGCCGGCGGGGCTCGTCGCGGCCGAGCTCGGCGAGCACGCCGGCGACCATCCCGGGGGTGAACTCCTTCGACGACAGGCCGTACCGGCCCCCGATGACACGGGGCATGGTGGCGCGCTCGCCCCGGGCGTGGGCCTCGGCGAGCGCCGCGGTGACGTCGAGGAAGAGCGGTTCCCCCTCGGAGCCGGGCTCCTTGGTGCGGTCGAGGACGGCGACCGACCGCGCCGACGCGGGCAGGGCCGCCAGCAGCTCGGCAGCGGGGAACGGGCGGAACAGGCGAACCTGGACCACCCCCGCCCGTTCCCCCTGCCGGACCAGGTGCTCGACGGTCTCGCGGGCGGTCTGCGCCCCCGAGCCCATGAGCACGACCACGCGCTCGGCCTGCGGGTGGCCGGCGTACTCGACGACGCGGTAGCCGCGGCCGGTGTGCCCCGCCACCTCGTCCATGACCTCCTGCACCACCCCCGGCACCCGCGCGTAGAACGGGTTCACCGTCTCGCGGGCCTGGAAGTACACGTCCGGGTTCTGCGCGGTGCCGCGAACCGACGGCCGCTCCGGGCTCAGGGCGCGCATCCGGTGCTCGCGCACCAGCTCCTCGGGCACGACCGCCCGCAGCACCTCGTCGTCGAGCAGCTCGACGGAGTTCAGCTCGTGCGAGGTGCGGAAGCCGTCGAAGAAGTGGACGAACGGCACCCGGGTCCGCAGCGTCGCCGCCTGCGCCACCAGGGCCAGGTCGTGCGCCTCCTGCACCGACGCCGACGAGAGCAGCGCGAAGCCGGTCTGCCGCACCGCCATGACGTCGGAGTGGTCCCCGAAGATCGACAGCCCCTGGGCGGCGAGCGACCGGGCCGCGACGTGGAAGACCGTCGACGTCAGCTCACCGGCGATCTTGTACATGTTGGGCACCATGAGGAGCAGGCCCTGGGAGGCGGTGAAGGTGGTGGCGAGCGCCCCACCCTGGAGCGCCCCGTGCATCGCCCCCGCCGCACCGCCCTCGCTCTGCATCTCCACCACCGAGGGCACCGTCCCCCAGACGTTGGCCCGGCCGCGGCTGGACCACTCGTCGGCGAGCTCGGCCATCGCCGAGGAGGGGGTGATCGGGTAGATGGCGCAGAGCTCGTTCAGCCGGTAGGCGGTGGTGACGGCCGCCTCGTTCCCGTCGATCGTCGTCCGCATCGGCTCAGCCCTCCGGGACCATCTCGATGGCGTGGACCGGGCACTGGCGGTAGCAGGTGCCGCACCCCGTGCACTTCGCGTAGTCGAACTCGTACCGCAGACCCGGCCCGAGCTTGATGACGGCGTCCTCCGGGCAGGAGCCGAGGCAGCCGTCGCACTCGAAGCAGTTGCCGCACGACAGGCACCGGCCCGCCTCGAACCGGGCCTCCTCGGCCGTGAGCCCGGCGACGACCTCCTCGAAGTCGCGGACCCGGCTCGTCGGGTCGAGCTCGGCCTGCCGGCGCTGCTCGTGGAGGCCGAAGTACCAGAGGTTGAGCTTGTCGAGGTCGGCCCGGTCGTGCTTGGTCGCCGGGCCGTACGGGAGGCCGTGCAGCCAGGCGTCGATGCTGCGCGCCGCCTTCTTGCCGTGGCCCACCCCGACGGTGACGGTGCGCTCGCTCGGCACGGCGTCCCCGCCGGCGAACACGCCGGGCGCGCCGGTCATCAGCGTCGTCGGCGACACCTCGACGACGTCGCGGTCGAACCGGACCCCGGGGACCGCGTGGAGGAAGGCGGTGTCGCTCTCCTGGCCGAGGGCGAGGATGACGGTGTCGGCCTCGAGGGTCTCGAACCGGCCGGTGCCGTGGGGACGACCGTGCTCGTCGAGCTCCTGGACCTCCACGGTGAGGTCGTCCTCGCCCATCGAGGCGATGGTGCGCAGCCAGTTGACGCGGATGCCCTCCTCCTCGGCATCCAGCGCCTCCTCCTCGTGGGCGGGCATCTGCTCACGGGTGCGGCGGTAGACGATGACGGTGTCGTCGGCGCCGAGCCGGCGGGCGACGCGGGCGGCGTCGAAGGCGGTGTTGCCGCCGCCGTACACCGCGACCCGGCCGTGCACCGAGTGCCGTTCGCCGGAGGCGACCCCGCGCAGGAACGTGACGGCGTCGAGGACGCGCCCGGCGTCGGCGTTGGGGATGTCGACCCGCTTGGACAGGTGCGCGCCCACCGCGACGAAGACGGCGTCGAAGGCCCCGGCCCGCCGCTCCGCCTCGAGGTCCTCGACCCGGTGGCCCTGCTCGAAGACGACCCCGAGGTCGCGGATCCGGTCGACCTCGGCGTCGAGCACGTCGCGGGGCAACCGGTAGGCGGGGATGCCGTACCGCATCATCCCGCCGGGCTCGGCCCCGTGGTCACGGACCACGACCTCGTGGCCGCGACGGGCGAGGTGGTAGGCGGCGGACAGCCCGCTCGGCCCGGAGCCGACGACGAGCACCCGCCGGCCGGTGCGCTCGGTCGGCCGCTCGAAGCGCCAACCGCGCTCGAGGGCGAGGTCACCGAGGTGGCGCTCCACGGCGTGCACCGACACCGCACCGTCGAGCTGGGCCCGGTTGCAGACGGACTCGCACGGGTGGTAGCAGACCCGCCCGTGGATGGCGGGCATCGGGTTGTCGTCGGTGAGCGCCCGCCAGGCCTCCTCCTCGCGCCCGTCCTCGACCAGGGCGAGCCAGGCCTGGATGTTCTCGCCCGCGGGGCAGCCGGCGTTGCACGGCGGGAGCAGGTCCAGGTAGACGGGGCGCTGCTGCCGCACCGGGCCCGAGCGGGTCCGCCCGAGGCCGATGGGGGCGAGGGGGGTCAGGTCACGCTCTGGTCCGGCCACGTGCGCTCTCCCGGTCTGCCCCGACGGCTGCGGGGCCACCCGAATACTACGCGTCGTAGTTGAGGGCTCGCGAGCCGGGCGGGCGAGGGGCAGGTCACACCGGCGGCTAGGTTGAGCGGGTGCCGCACGCCACCGTCACCCTGCTCCTGGCCTCCGCCTCCCCAGCCCGCCTCACCACGCTGCGCGCCGCCGGTGTCGAGCCGCTCGTGCGGGTGTCGGGGGTCGACGAGGAGGCCGCGCTCGAGGCCGCCGAGCAGGCGGTCGGAGCGCCGCTGGATCCCGTCGACGTGGCCCTGCTGCTCGCCCGGGCCAAGGCCGAGGACGTCGCCGGCCGCCTCGACGCCGAGGAGGACACCGACGCCGACCTGGTCCTCGGGTGCGACTCGGTGCTCGAGCTCGACGGGGAGGTGCACGGCAAGCCCGCCGACGCCGCCGAGGCGGTGGCCCGCTGGCGCCGGATGCGGGGGTCCACCGGCACCCTGCACACCGGGCACTGGCTCGTCGACCGGCGCGACGACGACGACGGCGGCACCGCCGGCCTGGTCGGAGCCACCGCGTCGACGGTCGTGCACTTCGCTGACCTCACCGACGACGAGGTGGAGGCCTACGTCGCCACCGGGGAGCCGCTACGCGTGGCCGGCGCGTTCACCATCGACGGCCTGGGCGGTCCCTTCGTCACCGGGATCGAGGGCGACCACGGCACGGTCGTCGGCGTGTCCCTCCCGCTGCTGCGCGAGCTCGCCCTCGAGCTCGGCATCCCCTGGCACGCGCTGCGGCGCGACGGCTGAGCCGCGGCCCCGCGGCGAGAGCAGGAGCACGGCCAGCGCGCCGAGGAGCGCCACGGCGGCCGCGACGACGAGGGCCACGTGCACGCCGTCGACGAACGCCTGCCGGGCCGCCTCGACCACCGGCCGGGCCGCGGGCCCCGCCGCCTCGATCTGTGGCGAGGAGATGAAGGCGATGGAGGACAGCGCCGCCTCCCGCGCCTGCTCGGGCAGCGACCCGACGGCGTCCGCCATCCCGTCGCGGTAGGCCTGGTTCAGGGCGCTGCCGAGGATGGCGATGCCGAGGGCGCTGCCGAGCTCACGGGCGGTGTCGTTGACCGCCGACGCCACGCCCTGCTTCTGGTGCGGGAGGGCCTCGGTGATCGCCGTCGTCGACGGGGTGCCGGCGAGCGCCATCCCCATCGCGAAGACGACGAGCCCGACCGCGAACCAGCCGTAGACGAAGTCGGTTCCCACGGTGGAGACGATGATCAGCCCCGCCGCCGTGAGGCCGAGGCCGACCGGTGCGATCCGCCGGTAGCCGACCCTGGCGGCGATGCGCGGCGCGGTGCGGGCCAGCGGGATCATGACGACGGGGAGCGGGAGGAGGCACACCGCCGCCATGAGCGGGGACAGGTCCGCGACGAACTGCAGGTACTGCAGCGCGGTGAAGAAGAAGCCGAAGCTGGCGAAGAACTGGATGGTGATGGCCAGCGAGCCGGCGGAGAAGCCGCGCAGCCGGAACAGCCGCGGGTCGAGGAGCGGGTGCGGGTGCCGCAGCTCCCAGCGGACGAAGAGGACCCCGGAGGCGACGCCGGCGGTCAGGGCACCGATGGTCAGGGGGTCGCCCCATCCCCGCTCCGGCCCCTCGATGATGCCGAGGACCACGGCGCTCACCGCGACGAGCGACAGGGCGGCGCCGACGAGGTCGAGCCGGTCGGCGGCGGGGTCGACCGAGTTCGGCACGAGCGCGAGCGTGCCGGCGAGGGCCAGGGCGGCCAGCGCGACGTTGAGGACGAAGAACGAGTTCCACGCGAACCACTCGAGCAGCAGCCCGGTGGCGAAGAGGCCCAGGACCGCGCCTCCCCCGGCGACGCCGACCCACACCCCGATCGCCTTCGGCCGCTCCGCCGCGGGGAACGAGGTGGTGATCACCGACAGCGTCGTCGGCATGATCGCCGCGGCGCCGAGCCCCATGACGGCGCGCACGGCGATGAGGGTGGTCGGGTCGTCGGTCAGCGACCCGGCGAGGGCGGCGGCGGCGAAGACGACGAGGCCGACGGTCAGCAGGTGCTTCCGGCCGAACCGGTCGCCGAGGGCCCCGGCGAGGAGGAGCAGGCCGGCGAAGACCACGGTGTAGGCGTCGACGATCCACGTCAGCTGGGTCTGTGAGGCGCCGGTCTCACGGGCCAGGTCCGGCAGGGCCACGTTGAGGCCGCTCACCGCGGACACGACGGTCATCAGGGCGAGGGCGACGACCACGAGCACGGCCCGGGTCCGCCGCGGGTCGACGGCCACTCCCTCGGGCACCTGGGTCTCGGCAGCGGGGGCATCGAGGCTATTTCTACGCATGACGAAATAGTGCGACATCCGCCGTGAATTCGTCAAGTGTGGAATCCGTCGACCCGGGCCGGGCACCTTGGCCTCGACCGCACTCCGGACGCGGTGTGCTGCTCACTCGACGGCTGGAGGCCGGCGGCCGTCACCGTGTCCACGGCCGCTGCTGTTCGGCTCAGCGCAGGGTGGCGCTGCTCCACGCAGGGTGCAGCCTGCGCAGAGGCGACCGAGGGTGCGCTGAGCCGGTTCCCGACGCCTGGCCCTGGCGCGGGGCTACGGAGCCACCCGCGGACCCGCTCGCGGACCGCTCGCCCGGCGTCCTGCGCGCACCCCGGGCGGCCGGCCGGCCCAGCCGGTGCTCGGCCCAGCCGGTGCTCGGCCCAGCCGGTCGCTCGGCCCAGCCGGTGCGCCGCTCTGCACCAGCCGCAGGGTGGCGCTGCCCCACGCAGGGTGCAGCCTGCGCAGAGGCGACCGAGGGTGCGCTGACCCGTCCCCGACGCTGGAGCGTGACCGGTCAGACCGGTGGGACGTCGCGGCGCTTGTCGGCGAAGCGCCGGTCACGCCGGGCGGCGTAGCGCAGCCGGCGCAGCAGCTCGCCCCGCAGCTCGTCGGCCTCGAGGACCTGGTCGATGACGAGGTCCGCGGCGAGCCGCTCGAGGTCGACGTCCTCCTCGTACTCGGCGCGCCGGGCGGCGATGAACGCGTCGCGGGCCTCCGGCCCCTCCTGCGCCTCGACCTCGGCGATCTTGTTCGCGTACACCGCGTTGACGGCGGCCTCCGGGCCCATGACCGCGATCCGCGCGGTCGGGAGCGCGATCGTGGCGTCCGGCGCGAAGCCGGGCCCGCCCATCGCGTACAGCCCGGCACCGTAGGCCTTGCGCAGCACCACGCACACCTGCGGCACGGTGGCCGAGGAGACGGCCGAGACCATCTTCGCGCCGTGCCGGATGATGCCGCCGCGCTCGACCTCCGAGCCGATCATGAACCCGGGGACGTCGGCGAGGTAGACGAGTGGCACGGAGAAGGCGTCGCAGAGCCAGATGAACCGCGAGGCCTTGTCCGCGGAGTCGCTGAAGAGCACGCCCCCGCGCACGGCCGAGTTGTTGGCGACGATGCCGACGCTCTCCCCCGCCATCCGCGCGAACCCGACGACGAGCTCACCGGCGAACAGGGGCTTGATCTCGAAGAAGCTGCCGTCGTCGACGAGGCCGTCGATGACGTCGTGGACGTCGAAGGGCTGGCTCTCGCGCTCGGGCACCGCCTCGCGGGTCAGTGGCGCGGACGGCTCCTCGGGGTGGTAGCCCGGCGCCGGCGCCCGCCAGCTGTCGGGCACGTACGAGAAGTACAGCTTCGCGAGCTCGATGGCCTCCTCGTCGTCGCCGGCGAGCAGGTCGCCGACCCCGGAGACGGTGCAGTGCATCCGGGCGCCGCCCATCTCCTCGAGCGAGACCTTCTCGCCGACGACCATCTCGGCCATCCGGGGGCTGCCCAGGTACATCGACGCGTTGCCCTCGACCATGATGACGACGTCGCAGAAGCTCGGGATGTAGGCACCACCGGCTGCGGAGGGGCCGAACAGGCAGCAGATCTGCGGCACCTTGCCCGAGAGCGCCACCTGGTTGTGGAAGATCCGACCCGCTCCGCGGCGGCCCGGGAACATCTCGACCTGGTCGGTGATCCGTGCTCCCGCGCTGTCGACGAGCCAGAAGACCGGCAGCTCCTCGCGCAGCGCGGTCTCGGTGGCGCGGACGATCTTCTCGACCGTGCGCGCACCCCACGACCCCGCCTTCACCGTGGGGTCGTTGGCGATGACGACGACCGGGCGGTCGTCGACGGTGCCGCGTCCGGTGACGACACCGTCGGCCGGCAGACCCGCGGCGAGCGCGTTGGCGTAGCGACCGTCCTCGACGAACGAGCCGGCGTCGAGGAGCAGCGCCAGGCGGTCGCGGACGTAGAGCTTGCCCTGGGCCTCGAGCTTCGCGGCGGCCCGCTCGGTGGGTGCGGCCGAGGCCGCCCGCGCCGCCTCGAGGCGGGCGCGGACGTCGGCGACGCGTGGGTCGCCGGAGCCGCGCGCCTCCTGGGGCTCCCGGGACTCCTGGGTCATGTCCTGTCTCCTTGTCGGCGGCGTGGGGCTCAGGTGGCTGCCATCGCGGTCTCCCGGGCACACGAGGCGGTCATGCGGGCAGGCCGAGGCCCTTGGCGATGACCATCCGCTGCACCTCGGAGGTGCCCTCGCCGATCTCGAGGATCTTGGCGTCCCGGTAGAAGCGAGCCACCGGGTACTCCTCCATGAAGCCGTTGCCGCCGAAGACCTGGGTGGCGATCCGGGTGGCGGCGACGGCGGCCTCGGACGTGTAGAGCTTGGCGCGCGCGGCCGCCTGCTTGACCTCCTCGTAGGAGCGACGGCCGGCCTCGTGCTCGTCCTTGAGCCACGCCGCCCGGTAGGTGAGCAGGCGGGCGGCGTCCTCCATCACGGCGAGGTCGGCGACGGGGAAGGCGACCCCCTGGTTCGCCCCGATCGGCCGGCCGAAGGCGGTGCGGCCGACCGCGTACGCCGCGGACTCCTCGCGCATCCGGGTGATGAGGCCGAGCGCGAGGGCGCTGATCGCGATGCGGCCGTCGTCGAGGGTCTTGAGGAACTGGTGGAAGCCGCGACCCCGCTCGCCGAGCAGGTGGTCCCGCGGCACGCGGCAGCCCTCGAAGGAGAGCCCGTGGGTGTCGGAGATGTTCCAGCCGAGCTTGTCGTAGGCCGGCTCGACGACGAAGCCGGGCGTGCCCGCCGGCACCATGATCGCGGAGATCTCCGCCCGGCCGTCCTCCCGGGTGCCGGTGCGCGCGGTGACGGTGACGACCGAGGTGATCGGCGTGCCGGAGTTCGTGATGAAGGCCTTGGAGCCGTCGACGACCCACTCGCCGGTGGCCTCGTCGAGGACGGCCCGGGTGCGGGTGGCCGCGGCGTCGGAGCCGGCGTCGGGCTCGGTCAGGCCGAAGCCCGCGAGCGCACGCCCGGCGACGAGGTCGGGGAGGAAGCGCTCCTTCTGGGGGTCGGACCCGTAGGTGAGGATCGGGTTGATGCCGAGGCCCACCCCCGCCGAGAGGGTGATGCCGACGGACTGGTCCACCCGGCCCAGCTCCTCGATGGCCAGGCACAGGCTGGTGAAGGCACCGCCCTCGGCGTGCTCGAGCGAGCCGCCGAACGCCTCGGGCACGACGAGGCCGAAGAGCCCCAGCTCGCCCATCTGCGGCACCAGCTCGGCCGGGAAGTGGTGGTCCCGGTCCCACTTCGCGACGTGCGGCTCGACGGCGTCGGTCGCGAACTCGCGCACCACCGCGCGGAAGTCCTCGTGGTCCTGGCTGCAGCTCGAACATCGGCGCCCCTTCGCGTCGTGGGATGCCGCCCCGGGTCGCGGGCGCGGCACGTGGTCACGTTCTTGACGTTGACGTAAACGTAAAGCAATACTGCCCGTCGTGACAACCCACTCCGCCCCCGCCGGCACCGACCGGACGTGGTCGATCGCCGAGGTGGCCGAGGAGTTCGGCGTCACCCACCGCACGATCCGGCACTACGAGGACCTCGGGCTGATCACCCCGGAGCGGCGCGGCACCGCGCGGGTCTACCACCGCCGCGACCGGACCCGGCTGGCGCTCATCCTGCGCGGGCGCCGGCTCGGCTTCCCGCTCGAGCAGATCCGCACGATCATCGACCTCTACGACGCTCCCCGCGGCAAGCGGCACCAGCTCGAGTACCTGCTCGCCCAGATCGACGAGCGCCGCGCCGACCTCGAGCAGCGGCGACGCGACCTCGAGGCGGCGATCGCCGAGCTCGGGGACCTGGAGGGGCGCTGCCGGCAGGACCTCGACCGCCTGGCCTGACCCACCCCCGCCGGCGCCGACGCCGACGCCGACGGGCACCCCCGCCCCCGCGCGAACAGCGACGAGGCGCGCCGGGAACAGCGACGAGGCCGACACCCCGCCTCAGAGTGTCGGCCTCGTCCGATCGTCCGCCCCCTTCCCTCCCTGCTGGGTCGGCGGCGGTACGCTTCCTGCACGTCAGCCGGGTCCCGGCCCTGCTCCGGTAGCGGCTGGCGTGTGTCAAGTGTGCAGGAGGATCCGTCCTCCGCGATGGGGTTTCTTGACTTTTTCTTTACCTTTTTTACGTTTTGCTGACCTTTTCGTCCCCATGGGCCCCGCAGGTCACAACCGGCACATGCGAACCGCCGTCGGGGCCGCCGCAGGCCACCCGCGAGGCCGGGGAGACCGGTGCTCAGGGCGCGTCCGTCGCCCGGTGCTCGCGCAGGAACTCGTCGACCTCCTGCGCCGTCGGCGCCGTCTCGGGACCGCGCCGGGTCACCTTGAGGGCGCCGGCCGCGTTCGCACGCACCGCGGCGTCGTGCCACCCCAGCCCCGCCAGCCGCCCGGCGAGGAGGACACCGGTGTGGGTGTCGCCCGCCCCGTTGGTGTCGACGGGCCGCTGCGGGTAGCCGGGCACGAAGGTCGTGCGGCCCCCCGCGCGCAGCAGGCACCCCCGCGGGCCGTCCCGGACCACCACGACCGCACCGGCGGGGAGCAACGAGCCGATGACCTCCGCCGCCTCCCGGATGCCGTCGACGGCCGCGAGCGCCTCCGCCTCCTCGCGGTTGCCGGTCCACACCGCGGTGCGGGCCAGCACGGCGTCGCGGGCCCCGGCCGGGACGTCGCCGAGGGTGGCGCCCGGGTCGAGGACCACGTGCACGCCGTCGGGCAGGGTGGTCACCCAGGCGACGAGCGGGTCACGGGTGCGCCCCACGAGGCTGTAGCCGCTCACGCACACGAGGTCGCCGGGCTCGGGGGCGGACGCCGACAGCGACGCGGGGCTGATGTGGCGCTCGGCTCCCTGGGTCGTGACGAAGCTGCGTTCGGCCGTGGGCTCGACGAGGACCACGCACACCCCCGTGTCGAGGTCGGGCACCGGTGGCGAGGCGACCTCCACCCCGTCCGCCGTGAGCACGGCGCGGACGAGGTCACCGTTCGGCCCGGTCCCGATGGCACCGGCGTGCACGGCGTGGGCGCCCGAACGGGCAGCCGCGAGGAGGATGGTCGCCGCCCCACCGGCGTACCTCGTGTAGGAGTCGGCCATGACGTTGCCGCCCCGGGTGGGCAGGTGCGGCACCTCCATCACGGCGTCGACGAGGGCCTGCGCGGTGTGGATGACGCGGGGGGCCATGCCCGGACCCTAGCGAGCCCCGCCGCACCGGAGCCCGCTGGCAGCCGGTGCTCCCGCTGCCAGCGCCCCCACCGCGCCCGCGCGGCCCGTGGCGCGGGCGGCCGGCGGCGGGCGCAGGTCAGCCCACCCGCACCCGCACCTCGTACAGCTCCGGGAAGAAGGTGAGGTCGAGGGCGCGCCTGAGGAAGTCGACCCCGCTCGACCCGCCCGTGCCGGTCTTGTGGCCGATCGTGCGCGTGACCACCTGGAGGTGGCGGAACCGCCACTGCTGGAACAGGTCCTCGACGTCCACGAGCTCCTCGCACGTCTCGTAGACGCCCCAGTGCCCCGACGGCGCCGCGTAGACCTCGGCGAACACGTCGACGAGCCCGGGCACCATCCGGTACGGCTCGCGGACGTCACGCCCCAGCACCTCGTCCGGGACCGCGTAGCCGCGCCGCGCCAGGAGCCGGAGGAACTCGTCGTAGAGCGTCGGCTCGCCGAGCAGCGCCTCGAGCGCCGCGTGCACCTGGGGGTCGTGCTCGAACACCCGCACCATCTCGGCGTTCTTGTTGCCGAGGACGAACTCCACCGACCGGTACTGGTGGCTCTGGAAGCCCGAGCTCGTCGCGAGGAAGGGCCGGATCTGGGCGTACTCGCTCGGGGTCAGCGTGGCGAGCACGTCCCACTGCTCGACGAGCTGCTTCTGCACGTGCTTGACCCGCGCCAGCCGCTTCAGCGCCGGGCCCAGCTCGTCGACGGCCAGCAGGGCCCGCGCCGAGTGCAGCTCGTGCAGGAGCAGCTTCAGCCACAGCTCGGCCACCTGGTGCTGGACGATGAAGAGCATCTCGTCGTGCTGCGGTGGCTCGCTGCGGGGGTGCTGCGCGGAGAGCAGGGTGTCGAGGTCCAGGTACGCGCCGTACGACATCGCCTGCGAGAAGTCGGTGGAGATGCCCTCCTCCAGCACTCGCCGCGCCCGGTCCACCGCGTCCTCGCTCATGCCCGGCATTGTGCCCGCCCGCGTCGGTGACGGCCCAGCACGTCGCCCCGCCCGGTCGTGGCGACCGGCGTCAGGGTGCGGCCTCGACCCGGACGAGGGCGGCGTGGCCGGCGTCGTCGACCCGCACCACGGCGACCGCCTCGCCGGAGCGCAGCGCGTCGCGGACGGCCTCGTTCTCCGGGCCGGTGGCGAGGTAGGCACCCTCGATGCCGCAGCGCAGGCGCCACGACGAGTCGTCGCACCGCAGGAACGGCCCGTCGGCAGGCTCACTGCGCTCCGGGCCACCACCGACCCACAGCTCGCCCTCGCGGGTGAGCGGGACGAAGGCCGTACCCAGCTCGGACTCGAGCCGCTCGACCTGCTGCTCGGTGACCTCACCGTCGGGGAACTGCGGGTCCGGCAGGTCGGGGTAGCTCAGCTGGACGTAGGCATCGTCGAACGGCTCGCCGGTGTCGAGGACCTGGGCCCGCAGCAGCACCTCGTCGCCGGTGAGGCGCACCGAGAGCGGCACCCAGACGGCCAGCCCGACGAGCAGCAGCTGGGCCACCACCGCCGCCGCCACGCGGGTCGTCCTGCTCCTCATGACGCCGCCTCCCGTCCCTCGCGCACGAGCCGGCGACGGCCGCGGTCGGCGAGCAGGCCGGTGCCGAGCAGCACGACGCCGACGAGGACGAACAGGACGGCGCCGGAGAGGATCTCGGAGAAGACCGCCGTGGCCTGGACGGTCGTGAAGACGACCAGCGCTGCCGTGGCGGCCCATGTCATCCGGGCCGAGTCGCGCATCCCGCCGAGCACCGCGTAGCCGCTGGCGACGAGGAGGTACACCGCGACCGCGACGAAGGCGCGCGCCCACTCCCCCGCCGTGAGGTCGGCGAGCTCGGTGCCCTCGAACCGCCACACCGAGAGCCCGACGCCTGCGGCCAGGGCCACGACCGCGAGGCCGGCCTCGAGCCGGTCGGTGCGGTCGCCGAGGGCCAGCGCCGCCACCGCGAGGGCGGCGGCCACGCCCAGCCCGGCCCAGAGCGCGACCGGCACGGCGGTGTCGCCACCCTCGTCGAACGGCAGGGCGGCGATGAACAGCCCGAGCAGGACGAGGGTGGCACCGAGCTCACGCCACGGCGTGCCGAACAGGGCCCGGCCCGGCGTCGACCACCGCGACGCGGCGTGGAGCACCCCGACCGCGACGGCCACCGCACCGGCCACCCCGATCGCGGTCGACCCCGCGACGATGTTCTCCTCGACGTCGAGCACGAGCCACGCGTACCAGTAGGCGCCGAGCACGATGCCGAGCACGAGCGGGGTGAGGCCGCGCACCGCGTACGCGTAGAGCAGCGCCCCGGCAGCCCAGACGCCGACGAGCGCCGGGCCGTAGCCGGCGACCTGCAGGCTCTGCGCCGCCTGGAAGACCACGGCGCCGTAGGCGGCGGCGGCGAGCAGCCGGACCGCGCCGAGCACCGGTGCGGGCACCGTACCCACCCGCTCCCGGCGCCGGGCCAGCAGCTCCGCCGTGACGACCAGCCCGACCCACACGGTCACCATGAGCAGGAAGCGCAGGAGCGGCGACATCTGGTCGAGGTTGGCGGCGACGAACCAGATCACGCCGAGCCCGACGAAGATCGCCCCCAGGGTGAGCACGATCCGGGCCAGGGTGACCCGGCGGTGCACGACGTAGCGGTCGCGGATGGTGGCCGCGGCGGCGTCGTCGACGAGGCCCTCGACCCGCCACTGCTCGACCTCGCGCTCGAGCCACTGCAGCTGGGCCGCGGTGGCGGGCCGGCGATCGGGTTCGTGGTGCTCGGGGACGGCGGGTCCGGCGGGTCCGGCAACGGGCGGTGCAGTCATCGCGTGCTCCTCGGTCGAGCCAGGCACCCACGGTGGTGCGCCCCCATGGTCCCGCCCCGGGCTCGCACGCACCATGAGTACGGTCACTCAGCCGCCGGACGGCTGGGCCGGGCACGGGGCGGCACCAACCGCCGGGCGGCCGGGCCGCCACCGCCCCAGCGGTGCGCCGGCCACCGCCCGCCGCACCGGGGCCTGGGCGAGCAGCACGCTGCCCAGGGTCACCGCCGTGGCCGCGAGGTGGACGGGGCCGAAGTGCTCCCCGAGGAGGACCACGCCGAGGGCGGTGCCGACCACCGGGTTGAGCAGGCCGACCACCGCGACGGCGCCGGCGTCCATCCGGGTCAGGCCGCGGAACCACACCACGTAGCCGACCAGCGAGCCCGCGAGGCCGAGCCAGGCGAGCGCGAGCAGGGCCGGCAGCCCCAGGGCGGGTGGCGCGCCCTCGACGAGGAGGGCGAGCGGCGTGAGCACCAGCCCGCCGGCGACGAGCTGCCACGAGGTGGTGGCGAGCACCTCGCCCGGCTCGGTCCACCTCTTGACGAGCACGAAGCCGACCGAGGCGGAGGTGACCGCACCGACCGAGGCCGCCACCGCGAGCAGGTCGACGTGGCCGGCCCGTCCGTTCTGCCACACGAGGAGGACGACCCCGACGACGCCGGCCAGGGCGGCGAGGACGGTGACCCGTGGCTGCTTCTCCCCGATCGCCGCCCAGGCGACCGCCATGACGACGAGCGGTGAGACGGCCGTGATCGTCGCCGCCAGTCCGCTGGGCAGCCGGTACGCCGCGACGTAGAGCAGGGCGAAGAACAACCCGTGGTTGAGGCTGCCGAGGAGGACGGCCCGGCCCCACCACCGGGAGCGTGGGAGCCGCCGCACCCAGAGCAGCAGCAGCAGGCCGGCGGGGAGGATGCGGAGGGCGGCGGCCATCAGGGGACGGCCGGGCGGCAGCCAGAGCTGGGTGACGGCGTACGTGGACCCCCAGACGACGGGGGCCACGGCGGTGAGGGCGACGGTGGCGAGGCCGGCCGATTTCGTTTCCATGGAAGAGACTTTACCTTCCATGGAAGATAGAGTCCAGCGCCATGGACCACGTGCAGACGGTGCACGAGCAGTGGCGCGCCGAGCGGCCCGACCTCGACACCTCCCCCGTCCTCGTCATCGGCCGCATCCACCGGCTCGCCGCGGCGCTCACCCCCGAGCTCACCGCCGTCTACGGCCGCTTCGGCCTCGGCGAGGGCGAGTTCGACGTCCTCGCCACGCTCCGCCGGCACGGGGCGCCCTACGAGCTGACGCCCGGGGAGCTGTCGCAGCGGACGATGGTGACCTCCGGGGCGGTGAGCAAGCGGGTCGACCGCCTCGAGGCCCGCGGCCTCGTCGAGCGACGGCCGAGCGCCACCGACGGCCGGTCGCGGACGGTCCGGCTCACCGACGCCGGGCGGCGGCTCATCGACGAGGCGGTGACGGCGCACGTCGGGAACGAGGCGCGGCTGCTCTCCGCGCTCGGAGCCCGCGACCGCGACACCCTGGGCCGCCTCCTCGGACGGCTCGCGGAGTCGCTCGGCACCTGAGCGGGGCCCGGCGCCGCCTACCGATAGAGTCCCGAGCATGGCCATCAGCAAGGTCCTCATCGCGAACCGGGGCGAGATCGCCGTGCGCATCGCCCGCGCCTGTGCCGACTCCGGGATCGGGTCGGTGGCGGTCTACGCAGACCCCGACCGGGAGTCGCTCCACGTGCGCGTCGCCGACGAGGCCTACGCCCTGGGCGGAAGCACCCCGGGTGACTCGTACCTGCTGCAGGACAAGCTCATCGAGGTGGCACACCAGGCCGGTGCCGACGCCGTGCACCCCGGCTACGGCTTCCTCGCCGAGAACGCCGGATTCGCGCAGAAGGTCATCGACGCCGGGCTGGTGTGGATCGGTCCCGGCCCCGAGGCCATCGACTCCCTCGGCGACAAGGTCAAGGCCCGGCACATCGCCCTCGCCGCGGACGCCCCGTTGGTGCCCGGCACCCCCGACCCGGTGGAGGGGCCCGACGACGTCATCGCCTTCGCCGAGGAGCACGGGCTGCCGGTGGCGATCAAGGCGGCGTACGGGGGCGGTGGCCGCGGGCTGAAGGTCGCGCGCACGATGGAGGAGATCCCCGAGCTGTACGACTCCGCGGTCCGCGAGGCGGTCACCGCGTTCGGGCGGGGCGAGTGCTTCGTCGAGCGCTTCCTCGACCACCCCCGGCACGTGGAGACCCAGTGCCTGGCCGACCAGCACGGCAACGTCGTGGTCGTCTCCACCCGCGACTGCTCGCTGCAGCGGCGCAACCAGAAGCTCGTCGAGGAGGCGCCGGCGCCGTTCCTCACCGAGGCCCAGCACACCGAGCTGCTCCGCGCGTCCAAGGCGATCCTCAAGGCTGCGGGGTACGTCGGGGCCGGCACCTGCGAGTTCCTCGTCGGTCCGGCCGGCGACATCTCCTTCCTCGAGGTCAACACCCGCCTCCAGGTCGAGCACCCGGTCTCGGAGGAGGTCACCGGCATCGACCTCGTCCGCGAGCAGTTCCGCATCGCGAACGGTGAGCGGCTCGACTACCCCGACCCCGAGCCGCACGCGCACTCCATCGAGTTCCGCATCAACGGGGAGGACGCCGGGCGCAACTTCATGCCCGCCCCCGGCACCGTGACGAAGATGGTCGTCCCCCAGGGCCCGGGGGTGCGCTGGGACGCGGGCATCGTCGAGGGCGACACCGTGGCCGGGGCGTTCGACTCGATGATCGCCAAGCTGATCGTCACCGGTCACACCCGCGAGCAGGCCCTCGAGCGCTCGCGCCGCGCCCTCGGCGAGCTCGTCATCGAGGGGATGCCCACGGTCACCCCGTTCCACCGCAAGGTCGTCTCCGACCCGGCCTTCGCCCCCGAGAACGGCGCCCACTTCACCGTCCACACCCGGTGGATCGAGACCGAGATGGTCAACGACATCGAGCCCTACTCCGGGCCGCACGGCGAGGAGCACGAGCCGGAGGAGCGCCAGACCGTGGTCGTCGAGGTCGGCGGCAAGCGGCTCGAGGTCTCCGTGCCCGGTGGGCTCGCCTTCGGCGGCGGCGGCGGCAACGGCGGGCACGCGAAGAAGAAGGCGCCGCGCCGCGCCGGTGGGTCGAGGTCCGGCAGCGCCGCGTCCGGCGACTCGCTCACCGCGCCGATGCAGGGCACCATCGTCAAGATCGCCGTCGACGAGGGCGCCACCGTCGCCGAGGGCGACCTCGTCGTCGTCCTCGAGGCGATGAAGATGGAGCAGCCGATCACCGCCCACAAGTCCGGCTCGATCAGCAACCTCAAGGCCGAGGTCGGCGCCACGGTCACCAACGGCGCCGTCATCTGCGACATCACCGACGCCGACGAGCCGGCCTGACCTCGTATCGGCCGACACCGGATCCCGCCGCCCGGCGCCGCGTCCGGCGGGCGAGCCTCCTCAACGTTCGGCGGCCTGCCGGTCATCCCGGGCGAGCCGGTCAGCATGTCGTGCACCCTCGTCGCGGTGATCACCGGGTCAGCCGATGAGCTCCTCGAGGTCGGCACAGAAGTCGCGCCCCTCGGTCAGGCGCAGCCCTGATGGTGTCCAACCCGAGGAACTCGAGGATCGTCGTCCTCGTCGGTCTCGTTGACGGCGTGGCCGCCGACACTGGCGGTCGTGGCGTCGACGCCGGCCATGGCCGCCCCGGCGGGCGCGGTCCGCGGCAACGCTCGATACGCCGGTACCGCCATGGTGTCTCCTGGGCCCTGCCGCCGCACCCAGAGTGGCGTCCCGGTGAGAGCGCGGTATCCCGTCAGCGGCGCGAGTACTCCCCCGGGGTCATCGGGCCGGGGTCGTCGACGTGGTGCCGCGGCTGCGGGTCGTCGCTGGTGCCCGGCGCCGGGTTCGGCGCGAGCGGATCGGACGGGCGGTGCGCAGGCCACTGCTCGGAGGTGTCGGGGTCTGGGTCCTGGTCGTCCCACCCGGTTCCCGCCGCGCTGCGGGCGGGTAGCCCGAGCCCCTGGCGCAGCCCTGGAGCCCTTTGTCGATGTAGGCGGTGTGCTTGGGCTGGGCCTTGCAACGGATGAACCCCTCGACCTTGTCGAGCCTGGCCCGCCTGGTCAGGGTGCTCTCGGGCGTAGTCCTTGGCCTTGGTGACCGCGGTGGTCGCCACGGCGATCATCGCGGCTGCACGAAGCTTCTTCACGGAATGCTCCTCCTGTGACGGGCTGGACCCTTGGTCAACCCATCCTGCCCTGCCCGGGTTCCCTGCGGGGGTCCGGTGACCGGCCAACTCCGAGGCGCGTCAGTCGGTGGCGTGGAGGCGGCGGGCGGCCTCGGCGATCGAGCCGGACAGCGACGGGTAGACCGTGAACGTCGACGCCACCTGGTCGACGTTGAGCCGGTGCTGCACGGCGAGGGTCACGGGGAAGACGAGCTCCGAGGCCCGGGGGGCGACGACGACGCCCCCGATGACCGCCCCGCTGCCCTGCTGGGCGAACAGCTTGACGAACCCGTCGGTGATGCCGAGCATCTTCGCGCGCGGGTTGCGCGACAGCGGCAGGGTGACGACGTCGGCGTCGACGCGCTCCTCCTCGACGTCGCGCTGGGAGACCCCGACGGTGGCGATCTCGGGGTCGGTGAAGACGGTCGCCGACACCACGCCGAGGTTGAGCGGCGCCACCGCGTCGCCGAGCGCGTGCTGCATCGCGATCCGCCCCTGCATGGCCGCCACCGACGCCAGCGGCAGCACGCCGGTGCAGTCGCCGGCCGCGTAGACGCCCCGCACGGAGGTGCGCGACACCCGGTCGACCTCGACGTGCCCGGAGGGGGTGAGGTCGACGCCGACCTCCTCGAGCCCGATGCCACGGGTCTGCGGCACCGACCCGACGGCGAGCAGCGCGTGGCTGCCGGTGACCTCGCGGCCGTCGGTGAGCCGCACGAGCACCCCGTCGGCCGTGCGCTCCACCGCCTCCATCCGGGAGCGCGAGAGCACCTCCATCCCGCGGCGGCGGAAGACGTCCTCGATGAGCTGGGCGGCGTCGGGGTCCTCGCCGGGCAGGACGTGGTCGCGGGAGGAGACGAGCACGACCTGCGAGCCCAGCCCGAGGTAGGCCTGGGCCAGCTCGGCGCCGGTGACGCCCGAGCCGACGACGACGAGCCGCTCCGGCAGCGCGTCGAGGTCGTACACCTGCTGCCAGGTGAGGATCCGCTCCCCGTCGGGCAGGGCGGTGTCCATGACCCGGGGCGTCGCGCCGGTGGCGACGAGCACGACGTCGGCCTCGAGCTCGTCGGTCCCGCTGTCGGCTGCGGACGGCGACCGTGGTCGGCGAGGTGAGCGAGGCCGACCCCAGGACGACGGCCACCCCGACCTCGCCGAGCCGGACGAGCACGTCGTCGCTCTGGGCTCCCGCCAGCTCGAGCACCCGGCGGTTGACCTCGGCGAGGTCGGCGTGGGCGCCGGCCACCTGGTGGGCATCGGCGTCCTCGAGGCGCACCCCGAGGTCGGTCGCGGTGGTGAACTCGCCGAGGTAGTCGGCGGTGGCGATGAGCGCCTTGCTCGGCACGCAGTCGGTGAGCACCGCGGCGCCGCCGATGCCGCTGCGCTCGACGACGGTGACGTCGGCGCCGAGGTGAGCGGCGACCAGGGCCGCCTCGTACCCACCGGGCCCGCCCCCGAGGACCACCACCCTGCTCGACCGCGCGTTCACGCGCCCCATCCAACCACCCGGGGCCGCACCGGGCCCGGGCGACCGGCGCCGCTACGCTCCCCCGACCCAGAGGGCCGGCGACGAAGAGGAGGTCCGGTGGCCGAACGCAGAGCTCACCGAGCGGGTGGCGCTCGTCGGGTCCGACAACCGGCTGGCCCCGGACGCCGTGGGCTGGGCCCGCCGGCCGCTCGTCGACACCTGCGGCATCGACGGCCGGCGCTCCTGGGGCCGCAACAAGCGGTGGGAGTACTGGAACGTCATGACGCCGACGCACGTGCTGGCCCTCACCGTGTCCTCGCTCGACTACGCCGCCGTGCACGAGGTGTGGGTCCTCGACCGGTCCAGCCTGCGCGCGGCCGGGCGGGCGGTCACGGCCCTGCCGGCACGTGGCGTCACCCTCCCGGCGTCCCTCGGTGACGGCCCGGTCCGCGCACGGGCGCGCGGGCTGGCCGTCGACGTCGAGGAGGCCCCCGAGGGGAGCCATCTGCGGGCGCAGCACCCCCGACGCCTCCTTCGACGTGCTCGTCCGCCGCCCCGCCGGGCACGAGTGCCTCGCCGTCGTCGTCCCGTGGAGCCGCCGCCGCTTCCAGTACACGGTCAAGGACGTCGCCCGGCCCGCCGAGGGCTCGGTGACGGTCGACGGCGTCACCCACGAGGTGCCGGCCGGCTCCTCGTGGGGCACCCTCGACCACGGCCGGGGTCGCTGGCCCTACGACGTGCGGTGGAACTGGGGCGCCGGGGCCGGCGTCACCGGCGGCCACGTCGTCGGGCTGCAGCTCGGGGGGCGCTGGACCGTCGGCACCGGCTCCACCGAGAACGCGGTGGTGGTCGACGGGCGCGTGCACAAGGTGCACGACGAGCTGCGCTGGCAGTACGACCGGTCCGACCTCCTCGCCCCGTGGCGCGTCACCGGGGGGTGGGCTCGACCTCGTGCTCACCCCGTTCCACGACCGGGTCGCCCGGACCCGGCTGGGCGTCGTGGCCTCGAGCACCGACCAGTGCTTCGGCCACTGGTCCGGTACCGTCCGCCTGGGCGGGCACCTCCTCGACGTCGAGGACCTCGCCGGCTGGGGCGAGGACGTCCACAACCGGTGGTGAGCCGGCGAGCCCCGCGCCCCTGACCGCGCGCGCCTCGCCGCTAGGCTGCCCGCCGTGACCGACACCGCCGCCGCCCACGACCTCTCCGACCCGGGCACCGACCCCTTCGACGTCGCCAGGGCCGCGGCCGACGGTCATCCGCGACCGGACCGGCGTCGACCGCCACGACGTCGCCCTGGTCCTCGGCTCCGGCTGGGGGCAGGCCGGCGACCTCATCGGCGAGACCCTCGCCGAGATCGACAACACCGACGTCCCCGGGTTCGCCAAGGCCGCGGTCGCCGGCCACTCGGGCACGATGCGCTCGGTGGCCATCGGCGACACCGGCCGGCGGGCCCTGGTGTACGGCACCCGCACCCACTACTACGAGGGCCGGGGCGTGCGCCCGGTGGTCCACGGCATCCGCACCGCCGCCGCGGCGGGCTGCTCGACGGTCGTGCTCACCAACGGCTGCGGCGGCCTGCGCGAGGAGTGGGCGCCCGGCACGCCCGTGCTCATCTCGGACCACATCAACCTCACCGCGACCTCGCCGATCGAGGGGGCGTTCTTCGTCGACCTCACCGACGTCTACTCGCCGCGGCTGCGGGCGGTGGCGCGGGAGGTCGACCCGGGTCTCGACGAGGGGGTCTACGTGTGCTTCCGCGGTCCGCACTACGAGACGCCGGCCGAGGTGCGGATGGCCAAGGTGCTGGGAGGCGACCTCGTGGGGATGTCCACCGCGCTCGAGGCGATCGCGGCCCGCCAGGCCGGGCTCGAGGTGCTCGGCATCTCCCTGGTCACCAACGCCGCCGCCGGCATCTCGCCCGACCCCCTCTCGCACGGGGAGGTCATCGAGGCCGGCCGGGCCGCCGCGGAGCGGTGCGGCAGCCTCCTCGCCGCCGTCGTCGAGCGCATCTGAGGGGTCGACGATGGGCACCGAGGCCACCACCGACCTGCTCGCCGCCGCCCGCGCCTGGGCTGCCGACGACCCGGACCCGACCACCCGGGCCGAGCTCGCCGGGCTCGCCGACCGCGCCGAGGCGGGCGACGAAGCCGCCGCCGAGGAGCTCGCCGACGCCATGTCCGGGATGCTCGAGTTCGGGACGGCCGGCCTGCGCGGACGGCTCGGCGGCGGACCCAACCGGATGAACCGGGCGGTCGTCATCCGCGCGGCCGCCGGGCTCACCGCCCACCTGCAGACCCTCGACCCGGAGCCGTTCGTCGTCGTCGGGTTCGACGCCCGCACCAACTCGGACGTCTTCGCGCACGACACCTGTGCGGTCGTCACGGGGATGGGCGGCCGGGCGGCCGTGCTCCCGCACCCGATGCCCACGCCGGTGCTGGCCTACGCCATCCGCCACCTCGGCGCCGACGCCGGCGTCATGGTCACCGCGTCGCACAACCCGCCGGAGGACAACGGGTACAAGGTCTACCTCGGCGACGGCTCGCAGATCGTCCCGCCGGCCGACGGGCGGATCGCCGCGCAGATCGCCCGCGTGCCGTCGGTGGCGTCGGTGCCGATGGCCGACGACGGGTGGGAGACCCTCGGCGACGACGTGCTCGACGCCTACGTCGCCGACGTCGTCACCGTCGTCGACCCCGGCACCTCCCGCGACGTCACCGTCGTCCACACCGCGCTGCACGGCGTCGGGTCGGAGACGGTGCGGCGGGCCTTCCTCGCCGCCGGCTACCCGGCTCCGCTGCCGGTGGCCTCGCAGGCCGAGCCGGACCCGATGTTCCCCACCGTCTCCTTCCCGAACCCGGAGGAGCCCGGCGCGATGGACGCCGCGCTCGAGCTCGCCGAGCAGACCTCGCCCGACCTCGTCGTCGCCAACGACCCCGACGCCGACCGGTGCGCCGTCGCCGTGCCGGGGCCCGGCGGGTGGCGGATGCTGCGCGGTGACGAGGTGGGCGCGCTGCTCGGCTCCCACCTGCTCGACCGCGGGGCCGGGGACGCGCCCGGCGCCGTCTTCGCCAACTCGATCGTCTCCTCGCGCCTGCTCGCGGCGATGTGCCGGGCCGCCGGCGTGCGCGCACGAGGAGACCCTCACCGGCTTCAAGTGGATCGGGCGCGTCGACGGCCTGCGCTACGGCTACGAGGAGGCGCTCGGCTACTGCGTCGACCCCGGGCACGTCCGCGACAAGGACGGGGTCTCGGCCGCGCTCCTCGTCGCCGAGCTCGCGGCCACGCTGAAGGAGCAGGGCCGCGGCCTCCCCGACCGGCTCGACGACCTCGCCCGCGCCCACGGGGTGCACGCCACCGACGCCTTCTCGGTGCGCGTCTCCGACCTCTCGCTCATCGGGACCCTGATGTCGCGGCTGCGGGACGAGCCCCGCGACACGGTCGCCGGGGTGCCGGTGGAGCGCCTCGACGACCTCGCCGCGGGTGCCGGCGGGCTGCCCGCCCACCGAGGGCCTGCGCTGGTACCTCGCCGACGGCTCGCGCGTCATCGTCCGGCCGTCCGGCACCGAGCCGAAGCTCAAGGTGTACCTCGAGGTCGTCGAGCCGGTGGCCGAGGACGACCTGCGGGGGGCGCGGGAGCGCGCCGCCGGCAGGCTGGCCGACCTGCGGTCCGACCTCGAGGCGGCCACCGCGCTCTGACGGGCAGCCGGCCTGTTCTCTACTCTCGACGGGAGCAGCTCGAGGACGGAGGCCGCGATGCCGTTGCGCACCAGGACCCGGTGGTGGGGGGTCGCCCTCGACGCGCCCGACCCGATGGCGCTCGCCGAGTTCTACGGCGAGCTGCTCGGCTGGCAGGTCTTCCCCGGCGACGACGGGGGCGCCTCGGTGGCGCCGAGCGAGGACGCCGGCTACTACATCGCCTGCCAGGCCGAGCCCGACTACCGCCGGCCGGTGTGGCCGTCGGAGCCCGGCGAGCAGCAGATGTCGATGCACCTCGACGTCGAGGTGGACGACCTCGACGAGGCGGTGGCGCACGCCGTGTCCGTCGGGGCCGTCCCGGCCGAGTACCAGCCGCAGGACACCGTGCGGGTGATGCTCGACCCGGCCGGCCACCCCTTCTGCCTCTACCTCGGGACCGACGCGCCGGCCGAGCAGGGCTGACAGGCCACGACCCGCTCGCGGCCCTGCCACCGCCCCGCCACCGGGCCGACGAAGTGGCAACCGCCAGATGCCGGGCCGGCCGCTCGGCCGGTGCCCCGAGCCCCGTCCGGGCCGGGCGGGCGGCGACGGGCGCGCACCGGCCCCTTCCACGGAGCCATCCGCCGGGTGCGGTTCCGGGGGCGGAGGCCGGGCTCCCACCGCCGTACACTCACACGGGTGAGCACCGCCACCGACGTCGACGTGACGGCGCGCGCCCGGGACATCCTCGGCGTCTCGCGCCTCACCAACACCGCCCTCGCCGGATGGCTGCACGGTCTCCCGGGAGTCGACCAGGTCGGGTGCGAGGCGCGGGCCGCCGCGCTCTCCACCCGCTCGATCAAGACCTCGAGCAAGGCCTGGGCCATCGACACCGCGATCTCGATGATCGACCTCACCACCCTCGAGGGCGCCGACACCCCCGGGAAGGTCCGCGGCCTCGCCGCCAGGGCCCTGGTCCCCGACCCCAGCGACCCCACCACCCCCCGCCCCGCCGCGGTCTGCGTCTACGGCGACATGGTCCCGTACGCCAAGGAGGTGCTCGGCGAGCACGCGGTGAAGGTCGCCGCGGTCGCCACCGCCTTCCCGAGCGGGCGCGCGAGCCGGGCCGTCAAGCTCGCCGACACCCGTGACGCCGTGGCGAACGGGGCCGACGAGATCGACATGGTCATCGACCGGGGCGCCTTCCTCGTCCGGCGACTACCGGGCGGTCTTCGACGAGATCGCCGAGACCAGGGCCGCCTGCGGCGACGCCCGGCTCAAGGTCATCATGGAGACCGGCGAGCTCGTCACCTACGACAACGTCCGCCGCGCCTCGTGGCTCTCGATGCTCGCCGGCGGCGACTTCATCAAGACCTCCACCGGCAAGATCTCGCCGGCCGCCACGCTGCCGGTCACCCTCGTCATGCTCGAGGCGGTCCGCGACTGGCGCGACGCTCACCGGCGAGCAGGTCGGGGTCAAGCCGGCGGGCGGCATCCGCACGAGCAAGGACGCCATCAAGTTCCTCGTCACCGTCAACGAGGTCGCCGGCGGGGACTGGCTCGACAACCACTGGTTCCGCTTCGGCGCCTCCAGCCTGCTCAACGACCTCATCCTCCAGCGGCAGAAGATGGCCACCGGCGCCTACTCCGGTGGCGACTACGTCGCCGACGACGCCCCCAGCGGCTACTGACGGCGACGACGAGAACGAGGACCACACCGATGCCCAGCTTCGAGTACGCCCCCGCCCCCGAGTCCCGCTCGGTCGTCGACATCGCGAACAGCTACGGCCTGTTCGTCGGCGGCGAGTTCGTCGAGTCCGAGGGCGGCACGCCCTTCAAGACCGTCAACCCCGCCACCGAGGAGGTGCTCGCCGAGGTGGCCGAGGCCACCGAGGCCGACGTCGACGCCGCCGTGCGGGCCGCCCGGACCGCCTACACCCGGGTGTGGTCCCGGATGAGCGGTGCCGACCGGGGCAAGTACCTCTACCGGATCGCCCGGATCCTGCAGGAGCGGGCCCGGGAGTTCGCCGTCCTGGAGACGCTCGACAACGGCAAGCCGATCCGCGAGAGCCGTGACGTCGACGTCCCGCTCGTCGCGGCGCACTTCTTCTACCACGCGGGCTGGGCCGACAAGCTCGGGTACGCGTCGCTCGGCGAGAACCCCCGGCCGCTCGGGGTGGTCGGCCAGGTGATCCCGTGGAACTTCCCGCTGCTCATGCTCGCGTGGAAGGTCGCGCCCGCGCTGGCGTGCGGCAACACGGTGGTGCTCAAGCCCGCCGAGACCACGCCGCTCACGGCGCTGCTCTTCGCGGAGGTGTGCCAGCAGGCCGACCTGCCGCCCGGCGTCGTCAACATCGTCACCGGCGCCGGCGCGACCGGGCAGGCCATCGTCGACCACCCGGGCATCGACAAGCTCGCCTTCACCGGCTCCACCGCCGTCGGCAAGATGATCGCCCGTTCGATCGCCGGCACCCGGAAGAAGGCCACCCTCGAGCTCGGCGGCAAGGCGGCGAACATCGTCTTCGACGACGCCCCGATCGACCAGGCGGTCGAGGGGATCGTCGACGGCATCTTCTTCAACCAGGGCCACGTGTGCTGCGCGGGCAGCCGCATCCTCGTCCAGGAGAACATCGCCGAGGAGCTCGACCACCGGCTCAAGCGGCGCCTCGCGACCCTGCGCGTCGGTGACCCGATGGACAAGAACACCGACGTCGGGGCCATCAACAGCCGCACCCAGCTCGAGCGGATCGAGGCGATGGTCAAGGTCGGCGAGGCCGAGGGCGCCGAGCGGTGGGACTCCGGCTGCGACCTCCCCGCCACCGGTTTCTGGTTCCGCCCCACCGTCTTCAGCAACGTCAGCCAGAGCCACCGGATCGCCCAGGAGGAGATCTTCGGGCCGGTGGTGTCCGTGCTCACCTTCCGCACCCCCGGCGAGGCGGTGGCGAAGGCGAACAACACGCCGTACGGCCTCTCGGCGGGCATCTGGACCGAGAAGGGCAGCCGGATCCTCTGGATGGCCGACCAGCTGCGGGCCGGGGTCGTCTGGGCCAACACGTTCAACAAGTTCGACCCGACGAGCCCGTTCGGCGGGTACAAGGAGTCCGGCTACGGCCGCGAGGGCGGCCGGCACGGGCTCGAGGCGTACGTGAAGACGGGAGCAGGCGAGTGAGCGCGCGGGTCGACGTCCGCAAGACGTACAAGCTCTACATCGGGGGCAAGTTCCCGCGCAGCGAGAGCGGGCGCTCCTACGAGGTGCACGCCGCTCCCGACCGGCCGGCGAACCACGTCACGGTTCCTCGCGAACGCGGCGCAGGGCTCGCGCAAGGACGCCCGCGACGCCGTCGTCGCCGCGCGCAAGGCGCAGCCCGGGTGGGCCGGTGCCACGGCGTACAACCGGGGCCAGGTGCTCTACCGCGTCGCCGAGGTGATGGAGGGCCGCCGCGCGCAGCTCGTCCAGGACGTCCGCGACGGCGAGGGCCTCACCGCGGCCCGCGCCGAGGCCGTGGTGTCCGCGGCGATCGACCGGTGGGTCTGGTACGCCGGCTGGTCCGACAAGTACACCCAGGTGCTCGGCGGGCTCAACCCGGTCGCCGGCCCGTACTTCGACATCTCCGCGCCGGAGCCCACCGGGGTCGTGGCGGTGCTGGCACCGCAGGGGTCGAGCCTGCTCGGGCTGGTCTCGGTGGTGGCGCCGGTCATCGTCTCGGGCAACACCTGCGTGGTGCTCGCCAGCGAGCTCCGACCGCTGCCCGCCATCGACCTCGCCGAGTGCCTCGCCACCTCCGACGTGCCCGCGGGTGTCGTCAACGTCGTCACCGGCCGCACGGCCGAGGTGGCCCCGTGGCTGGCGTCGCACCGCGACGTCAACGCCATCGACCTCACCGGCGCCGCCGGGGCCGAGGGGGTCGACTGGGCCGCGTTGGAGGAGGCGGCCGCCGACAACCTCAAGCGGGTGCTGCGTCCGGGGGGCGCCGCGGCCGAGGCCGTCGAGCCCGACTTCGAGGCGACCCCCGACCTCACCCGGCTCACCGCCTTCCTCGAGACCAAGACCGTCTGGCACCCCAAGGGCCGCTGAGACCGGGCCGGCCCGCTCCCTTCCCGCCCCGGTCCTCCGGCAGGTTCCGCCGCCGACCGGGTTCTCCGGTCGCGCGCCGGTCCGGAACTGTCCCCGGTTCCGGCTCAGCGCACGATCGTTCAGCCCAGCGCACGTCGGAACCCACGCTGAGCAGCAGCAGGGTGCGCTGAGCCGCCGGCCCATCCCGGCTCAGCGCACGTTCCAGCAGCCCAGCGCACGCCGGAACCCGCGCCGAGAAGCAGCAGGGTGCGCTGAGCCGACGGGTGCGCTGAGCCGACGGGTGCGCTGAGCCGACGTCGGACCCCGATGCACGCCGGCGGCTCACCCGTGTCACGCCCGCGCTGCTCCTCCCCCGCAGCGGCCCTTCCCCGGTTCCGCACCCTGCCGTAAGCACCCGGCAATGCCCACGTAAGGACAGTGTCATGGAGTCCTCGTCCCCACCGGCGAAGACTCGGCCTGTCAGCGAGAGCCGCTGACAGGAAGGTGAAGACCGATGTCCCGCAACCGCGTATTGACCAGCCTTGCTGCTGCCGCCCTGACCGCCGTCACCGCCGCCGCCATCGCCGCGCCGGCTTCCGCCGGCGTCTCCGGACCTGCCTTCTACGTCGACCACGTGCTCTATCGCACCGTCGCGACCCCGACCGACCTGTCGCACACAGGCGCGCCCGACTCGTCGTTCGACGCCATCTACGCGTTCGCCGACCAGCGCAGCGTCGCCGAGGCCGCCCCCGGGGACGTCGGCTACAACGGCGGCCGCTGGCAGGTGCACGCCGTCGCCGTCGACGACTACGAGGCGCTGCTCGCCGCCGCGGACCTCGACGGCAACGGGGTCATCGACGCGCTCGACGAGGTGCACGCCGGTCTCGCGTCCGGGCACGCGGTCGACACCGGGGTGGTCAGCGAGTTCGTGTGCACGGTGAACCCGCTACCGAGGAGCAGGGGCTGAGCGCATCCTCGTGAGCCCTGGCGGGGCCGCCACCGAGGTGGCGGCCTCCGGGGCGGGGATGCCGCGCGGCGCGTTGGGCGAGGCGAAACCCTCGGGCCAGCCGGGGTTCGTGCGCCCCAGCACACGTCACAACCCGGGCCTGGCGGTGCCAGATGCGCTGAGGGAGACCCGACCAGGCCGGTCGGCCTCCGAGCCCGGCCGGCTCGCTCACACCCACCAACCGGGGGGTGCGGGGCCTACGGTCGGATGATGGCAGCAGACACCACGACGCTCAGCACGGCCCTCGACCAGCTCGTCGACCTCGTCGCCACGGTCGACGACGGAGTCGCCGCCCGCCCGACGCCCTGTGACGACTGGACCGTCTCCGACCTCGTCGACCACGTGACGAACGTGACGAGCAACTTCGCCGCCGGCGTTCGCGGCGAGGACGTCGACTGGTCCGCCCCCGCCCCACGGGTCGAGGGGGACCGGGCCGGTGCCCTGCGCGCTGCGTCCGACACGCTGCTGGCCGCATGGGCGCAGGCCGGTGACGGTGCCGGCGCACCCGCCGAGTGGCAGTGCTCGGAGCTCGCCGTCCACACCTGGGACCTCGCCCGTGCGCTCGGCCGCGACACCGCGGACCTCGACCCGGCCGTGGCCGAACGGGGCGGCGCCTTCATGCGCCGCGGCCTGACCGACGAGAACCGGGGGCAGGCCTTCCGGGCGGCGCAGCCCGAGCCGGAGGGCGCCGAGCCCTACACGGCACTCGCCGCCTTCGCCGGCCGGGACGTCGGGTGGTCACCGGAGTCCTCGTAGACTGACCTCCCGTGGGCGAGCAGGCGACGGGTTCCGACCCCGCCCGCGCCCTCCCCGACGACCGCCGCCGGGTGGTCGTGCTCGCCGGGCCCAGCGGTGCCGGCAAGTCGCGGCTCGCCGGGCGCCTCCGGGGTGACCGGGGATGGCCGGTCTTCCGGCTCGACGACTTCTACCGCGACGAGGACGACCCCGCGGTGCCGCGCCACCCCGAGCTCGGCATCGTCGACTGGGACCACCCCGACAGCTGGGATGCCGAGCGCGCCCTGACCGCACTCGCCGAGCTGCTCGACACCGGGCGCACCGAGATGCCCGTCTACGACATCTCACGAAGTCGCGCGGTGGGTCGGCACACGGTCGTGGCCGGCACCGACGACCTCGTCCTCGCCGAGGGCATCTTCGCGGCCGAGATCGTGCGCCGACTGGAGGAGGAGGGGATGCTGCACAGCGCCTGGTGCATCCACCACCGCCCCGCCGTCACCTTCGCCCGCCGCCTGCTGCGCGACCTGCGGGAACGCCGCAAGCCTCCGACTGTGCTCGTGCGCCGGGGCTGGGGGCTCATGCGCGACGAGCCGGGCATCGTCGCGCGGCAGACCGCACTCGGCGCGGCCCCCGCACGCGCCCGGGCGGTCGAGCGAGCCCTCGCCCGGGGCTGAGCGCGGCGCCACTGACGCCGCGGACGCCTCGGACCGGCGTCGGCGTGCGGCGGCTCTCGGTTAGGGTTACGGCGTGTCTGCATCGGGGGTGAGGTGACGACGTGAGCGACCAGTCGTGGACCGCACCGGGCTCCGGGTCGGGCGCCCCGGACCGCGACCGGGCGCCCGGCGCCGGCTGCCGCGCCCGGCCCCGCTGGCCCGCCACCCGAGCGCCACGCCACCCCCGCCCGGCGGCCAGCCCGCACCCGTCGGCGGCCCGCCCCCACCGCCCGGCAGCTACCCCGCACCCGTCGGCGGCCCGCCCCCACCGCCCGGCGCCTTCCCGGCGCCCGCCGGCCACCCGCCGTTCCCCCCGGGCCAGTACCCGCCGCCACCGGGGTTCCCGGGCGGGCCTCCGCCGCCGTACGCCGGGCCGGGCGGACCCCGCGCCGGATGGTCCTCCCCCTGGCGGGGGGCCGAGTTCCGGCCCGGCATCATCCCGCTACGCCCCCTGGGCCTCGGTGACCTCTACGGCGCCGTCGTCAAGGCCGTACGGGGCAACCCCGGTGCCACCATCGGGCTCGCCACCGTCACGACGTTCGTGTTCCTCCTCCCCACCACCGCCCTCGGCACCTGGCTCGCCTCGCTGAGCAGCGCCCCCCTCGACGGGACGTCGAGCACCGCCTCCGACATCCTGCCCTCGGGCTTCGGCCTGGGCCTGCTCGGCCTCTACCTGCCCACGTTCGGCCAGCTGCTCTCGAGCACCCTCCTCGCGGGCTTCCTCGCCCAGGTGGTGGGCCAGGCCGTCCTCGGCCGCACGGTCGGGCTCGGCGAGACGTGGAGCGCCACGAAGGGCCGGCTGCTGCCCATGCTCGGCGCGGTGCTCGTCACCGTCGCCGCCACCGTGCTCGCCGGCGCGGTGCTGGTCGGTGGCCCGATCGCGCTGCTCGTCTATGCCGGGAACACCGGCGACGACGTCGTCCTCGCCACGGGTCTCGCGCTGCTCCTCCTCGGCATCCTCGCCCTGGTCCTGCTCCTCTTCTACCTCAGCACCAAGTGGGCGCTCGCCACGCCGGCCATCGTGCTGGAGCGGCTCGGCGCGTTCCGCGGCCTGCGCCGGTCCTGGCGGCTCGTCGAGGAGCCGACCCGGGGCGGTTTCTGGCGACTCCTCGGCATCCGGCTGCTCACCTCGATCATCGTCGGCATCGCCGCCTCCGTCATCGCGTTCCCCATCTCCTTCGTCGTGACCTTCGTCCTCGCGGCGACGACCGGCGACGGCGGCACGACCGGCGACCTGTTCGCCGCCCAGGCCGTCGCCTCCGGCATCGCCGGCCTGGTCACCGGTGCCCTGACGACCCCGTTCGTCGCCGGCGTCGACGCCCTGCTCTACGTCGACACCCGGATCCGGCGCGAGGGCCTCGACGTCCAGCTCGTCCAGACCGCCCAGGGCGCGGCCCCGCCGCCGTGGCCCCTCACCCGCCCGTGACGCTGCCGCTCGACGCGCCCCTCGACCCGAGCTCCGACGAGGCGCGCCGCTGGCTCGAGGAGGAGCTGGCCAAGGGCGTCTACAACCCCCAGCCCGGCCTCACCGAACGTTTCCTCGAGTGGCTCGACCGGCTGACGTCGGCCAGCCCGGCGGGGGGCGCACCCGCCGTCCTCCTGCCCGTCGTCATCGTCGTCGTGGTGGCCGTGCTGGCGCTGGTGCTCGTCACCGTGCTGCGGCGCGAGGTGCGCCGGTCCGGCGCCGGCCCCGGTCGCGTCCTCGACGTCCCCGACGTCGATGCCGCCACGCTCCGGGCCCGGGCCCGGGCGGCCGCGGAGCGCCGCGACTGGGACGACGCCGTGCTCGACGGCGTCCGCGCCGTGGCCCGGGGCGGAGTCGAGCGGGTCGTCCTCGACGACGCACCCGGACGCACCGCCCACGAGGTGGCGCTGGCCCTCGCCACGCCCTTCCCCGGTGAGTCGCAGGCCCTGCTGCACGCAGCCGACGCCTTCGACGCCGTCCGCTACGGCCACCGCCGCGCCTCGGAGGAGCAGGCCCGCGACGTGCTGGCCCTCGAGGAGCGACTGGCCGGAACGAGGCCGGTGACGGCTCCGTCGTCCCGGTCATCGGCGGTGGCTCCGTGAGCGCCCCCGCCCCCCTCGCACCCACGGCGCCGGCCGACGACCGGTCGCCCGGTCACACCGACACCGCGGCGCGGCGGCCCGGCACCCGCCGACGGGTCCTGACCGTGCTCGGTTGGACCGTGGCGGTGACCCTGGGAGGCGTGCTCCTCGCTCTCGCGGCGGGGCGCCCCGCACCCGACGAGTACCTCCACCCGGATGGCACGGGCACCGGCGGCACGCGGGCGCTGGTCGAGGTGCTCCGCGCCCGGGGCATCGAGGTCGACGTCGTCGGCACCTCGGCGGAGGTGGTCGAGACGGTGGCCGCCGGCGGAGCCGGGACGACGGTCGTCGTCGGCAACTCCGACCTGCTGACGAGCACGTCGGCGCGCCAGGTGGTCGACGGCACGGCGGGCGTCGACCGGCTGGTCCTCCTCGACGCCGCCCCCGGGGTGCTCGCCGAGCTCGACCTCGGTCTGCGCGTCGAGCGCGCCTACGCCGACCCCCTCCCCGGGTGCTCGGCCCCCTGGTCCGACGACGGCGACCGGCTGACCCGGGCCTCGTGGACGATCCTCCCGGAGGACGGGCCCCTCCCCGACGGTGCCACCGCCTGCTTCCCGTCGGGGGGCCAGGAGGAGCCCGGGGCCGGGGAGCAGGCCGCTGGGTACACGGTGGTCGACCTGCCCCCGACCGCGGTGCGGGCACCACTCACCGTGGTCGGCGCACCCGACGCCGCGACGAACCGCTTCATCACCGAGGCCGACGACGCCGGCCTCATGGTGCGCCTGCTCGGCGGCTCCCCGCGGCTGGTCTGGTTCCACCCCACCGCCGTCGACCTCGCCGCGAACCCCGCGCCCGACGACGAGTCGGTGTGGCCGCCGTGGCTGGGCTCCGTCCTCTTCCTGCTCGGCGTCGGCGTCGTCGTCCTCGGGGTGGCCCGGGGCCGCCGGCTCGGGCGGCTGGTCCCGGAGCCGCTGCCGGTCGTCGTCCGCGCCGCCGAGACCACCGAGAGCCGGGCCGAGCTCTACCGCGCGGCCCGGGACCGGGGCCGTGCAGCCGCCGTGCTCCGCCGCGGCACCACTGCCCGGCTCGCCGCGCGGCTCGGCCTTCCACCGTCGGGGCCGGCCACCACCCTGGTGGCCGCCGTCGCCGACGCCACCGGCGTCGCCGTCCGGGACGTCGAGTGGCTCCTGCTCGGTGCGGCGCCCACCGACGACGCGGGGCTCGTCCAGCTCGCCCAGCAGCTCGCCCACCTCGAGGAGAAGGCCCGGAGGCCATGACCGAGAACATCGACACCCCCAGCGCCGGCCCCCAGCCCGCCGGCACCACGGCCACCGGGGCCGACCCGCGCGGTGCCGCCCGCTCCGGCGACGCCCCCACCGGGGACACCGGGACCGGCACCACCCCCACCGGCGGCACCCGGGCCGGTGACCCGCCCGCCGTTGACGCCCGCGCCGCCCTCGTGCGGGTGCGCGACGAGGTGGCCAAGGCCGTCGTCGGCCAGGACGCCGCCGTCGCCGGCCTGCTCGTGGCGCTGCTGTGCCGTGGCCACATCCTGCTCGAGGGCGTGCCCGGCGTCGCCAAGACGCTGCTCGTGCGGGCCCTCGCCGCCGCCCTCGACGTCGACACCAAGCGGGTGCAGTTCACCCCCGACCTGATGCCCGGTGACCTCACCGGCTCCCTCGTGTTCGACGCCGCCCGCAGCGAGTTCGCCTTCCGGCAGGGCCCGGTCTTCACCAACCTGCTCCTCGCCGACGAGATCAACCGGACGCCGCCGAAGACGCAGTCGGCCCTGCTCGAGGCGATGGAGGAGCGGCAGGTCTCGGTCGAGGGTGCACCGCACGCCCTCCCCGCCCCCTTCCTCGTGGCGGCCACCCAGAACCCGGTCGAGTACGAGGGCACCTACCCGCTCCCGGAGGCCCAGCTCGACCGGTTCCTCCTCAAGGTCGTCCTCGACGTGCCGGCGCGCGACGACGAGGTCGCGGTGCTGCGCCGGCACGCCGACGGGTTCGACCCGCGCGACCTGGCCGCCGCCGGCATCCGGGCCGTGGCCGCGGCCTCCGACATCGCGGCCGGCACCGCCGCCGTCCGCGAGGTGGAGGTCGGGCCGGAGGTCATCGGCTACGTCGTCGACATCGCACGGGCCACGCGGGTCTCGCCCTCACTGGCCCTGGGCGTCTCCCCGCGCGGCGCCACCGCGCTGCTCGCGACGAGCCGGGCCTGGGCCTGGCTGAGCGGCCGTGGCTACGTCACCCCGGACGACGTCAAGGCCCTCGCCGTCGCGACCCTGGCCCACCGGCTCATGCTCCGGCCCGAGGCCGAGCTCGAGGGCACGTCGGTCACCTCGGTGCTGCACTCGGTCCTCGCCTCGGTGCCCGTCCCCCGCTGATGGCCCTGACGACGCGCGCCGCGGCGCTCGTGCTGCTCGGCATCCCGCTCGTCATCCTCTGGCCGGATGCCGGGCTGGTGCTGCCGTGGCTTGCGCTCGTCCTGGTGCTCGTCGGCGTCGACCTGGCCCTCGCGGCCTCGCCGACGGCCATGGTGCTCACCCGGGAGGGGGCCGAGCAGGTGCGTCTCGGCGAGTCGGCCACCACCTCCGTGGTCGTGGAGAACCCCGGGTCGCGCACCGTCCGCGGGATGTTCCGCGACGGCTGGCCGCCGTCGGCCGGCGCCGCCCCGACCCGCCGGACCATCGAGGTACCGGCCGGCGAGCGGCGCCGGTTCACCACCACGCTCACGCCCACCCGACGCGGCGACCGCCACGCCGACCGGGTGACGCTGCGGCTGCTCGGCCCGCTGCGGCTGGCCGGGCGGCAGCGGTCGGTGGAGGTGCCCGGCCGGCTGCGGGTGCTCCATCCGTTCCCCTCCCGCAAGCACCTCCCCAGCCGGCTGGCCGTGCTGCGCGAGCTCGACGGCCGCGCGGCGGTGCGCACCCGGGGCCAGGGCACCGAGTTCGACAGCCTGCGCGACTACGTCGAGGGCGACGACGTGCGCTCCATCGACTGGCGGGCCACGGCCCGGCGCCGCGCCCTCGTCGTGCGCACCTGGCAGCCCGAGCAGCACCGCCGGATCGTCGTCGTCGTCGACACCGGGCGCACCAGCGCGGGCCGGGTCGGCGACGCCCCTCGCCTCGACGCCGCGATGGACGCCGCGCTGCTGCTCACCGCGCTCGCCGGCCACGCCCACGACCGGGTCCTCGTCGTCGCCGGCGACCGGCGGGTGCACGCGCGCGTCACCGGGGCCGACCGGGCGGCCCTGCTCCACGACGTCATCAGCACCCTCGCACCGGTCGACGCGCACCTCGTCGAGGCCGACTGGGCGGTGCTGGCCGCCGAGGTGGCACGGTCCACCCATCGCTCGCTCGTCGTCCTGCTCACCCCGCTCGAGCCCGCCGCCGTCGAGGAGGGGTTGCTGCCCGTCCTCCCGGCGCTGGTGGCCCACCACCGGGTCGTGGTCGCGTCGGTGTCCGACCCCGCCGTCGACGCGATGCGCGCCGACCGCGACGGCTCTCGCGCGGTGTGGGGCGCCGCGGCGGCCGAGCGCACGACGAGCCGGCGGGCGGCGACGGCGGAGGCCCTCGGCCGGCTGGGCGTCGACGTCCTCGACGCGCCGCCGGACGAGCTGCCGGTGCGCCTCGCCGACCACTACCTCGCCCTCAAGCGCCAGGGCCTCCTCTAGGAGTCCGCCACCCCGCTGCGGCGCCCCGCCGACCCCTCACCGTCCCACCACGCAGTGGCGAGGACTCCGCGGGCTCGGGGCCCACCCAGATCCTGCTTCGACGAGATCCTCCTGACTCCGCGAGAACCGGGGGTGGGGGTCAACCGGCGACGGGGGCGAGGTCGCCGACGTCGCGCGCCTCGACGTCGCCGGTGGCACCGCGCCGGTACGCGGCGCGGCCGACGACGAACACGTAGAGGAGGAACACCGTCTCGGCGACGACGCCGATGGCGATCCGGGCCCAGGTCGGCAGGCCGGACGGCGTGACGAAGCCCTCGATGACGCCGCTGACGAAGAGGACGGCGGCCAGGCCGAGGGCGATGCCGACCGCCGAGCGCACCTCGTGCGCGAGCGACTGCAGCCTCGGCACGGGTCCCGGGCTGACCCAGGCCCAGCAGATGCGCAGGCCGGCCGCCCCCGCGACGAAGATCGCGGTGAGCTCGAGCAGCCCGTGGGGCAGGATCAGGCCGAAGAACAGCCCGGTCCGGCCGTGGTAGGCCATCAGCGCCCCGGCGATGCCGACGTTGACGACGTTGAGCGACAGGATGAGCACCACCGGCAGCCCGAAGATGCCGAGCGCGATGACCTGGGCGGCCACCCACGCGTTGTTCGTCCAGACCAGGCCGGTGAAGTCGAGGTGGCTGTACTCCGAGTAGTACTGCTCGAAGTCGGTGCCGACGAAGGCGTCGATCTCCTCCTGCGACATCGTCGAGGTCCACACCCGCGGGTTCGCGTACGCGTAGGCCCCGACGGCGACCGCGAACGCCACGCTGACGATCGCCGTGGCCACCCACCAGCGACGCAGCCGGTACAGCGCGGCCGGGAAGGTGCTGGTGAAGAAGCCCGACAGCGCGGCCCAGCTGCCGGCGCGCTTGCCGGCGGTCGCCAGCCGGGCCCGAGAGAGGAGCGAGGAGAGGTGGGCGACGAGCGAGGGGTCGGGGCTCGCGGACCGCACGACCGAGAGGTGCGTGGAGACGCGTTGGTAGAGGTCGAGGAGCTCGTCGGCCTCGGCACCGGTCAGCTGCCGCCGGCCCACCAGCTGCTCGAGCCGGGCCCACTGGGCATGGTGCGCGGCGACGTAGGCGTCGAGGTCCACGCCGTCACCCTAGGCGACGTCGCCGGGCCGGACGGACGGTTAGCCTTCTCGCGTGGAGAGCAGCACCGGCTACCGCGCCTATGCCAGCGAGGACGTCGTCACCGGGGAGGGTGTGGCCGTCGAGCTGCCCGTTGCGACCACGATGGTCCGCGCTGCCAGCGTCCTGATCGACATCACCGTCTCGGTGGTGCTGCTCGTCGTCGTCGTCCTCGGCACCGGGCTGCTCGTCGCGCAGGCCTCCGACGCGGTGGCGCAGGCGATGAACCTCGTGGCGGTCGTGGCGGTGCTCGTCGGGCTGCCGGCGACCCTGGAGACCCTCACCCGCGGCCGCACCCTGGGCAAGCTCGCACTCGGCCTGCGCGTCGTGCGCGACGACGGCGGCCCGATCACGTCGCGGCACGCCATCACCCGGGCGCTCGTCGGGTTCGTCGAGATCTGGCTGCTGATCGGCATCCCGGCGCTGGTCGCCTCCATCCTCAACCCCCGCAGCAAGCGCCTCGGCGACATGGCCGCAGGCACCTACGTCGTCACCGAACGCTCCCGGATGCGGCTGCTCCCCCCGCCGCAGATGCCGCCTCCGCTGGCCGCCTGGGCGGCCACCGCGGATGTCGCGGCGCTGCCGCCCGGCCTCACCGTCGCCGTTCGGCAGTTCCTCGCCCGGGCCGGAACCCTGAACCCTGCGTCGCGGGACACCCTGGGGAGCGAGCTGCTCGCGGAGGTACTGCGGCACGTGGCGCCCGCACCGCCGCCGGGCGTCCACGGCGAGTACGTGCTGGCCGCGGTGGTGGCCGAGCGGCGCCGTCGTGACAGCGAGCGGCTCGCGCGCGACCAGCGGCTGCGCGACCGGGTCGTCGCCCCCGACCCGCTCCTCCCCCGCCACTGAGCCGGTGGCCCCGGGTCCCGCGGGGGTAGGAATGAGATCAGTGGACTGCGAGGGCGGCGTAGCCGGGCTTGACGACGTGGTCGATGAGCGCGAGCCGCTCGTCGAACGGCAGGAACGCCGACTTCATCGCGTTGATGGTCGCCCACCGCAGGTCCTCGAGGGTCCAGCCGGCCTCGTCGACGAGCAGCTGCATCTCGCGGCTCATCGAGGTGCCGCTCATCAGCCGGTTGTCGGTGTTGACCGTGACGCGGAAGCGCAGGTCCTTGAGCATCGTGATCGGGTGCGCGGCGACGGACTCCGCGGCCCCCGTCTGGATGTTCGAGCTGGGACACATCTCGAGCGGGATGCGGCGGTCGCGCACGTAGGCGGCCAGCAGCCCGAGCTGGGCGTGGCCCTCCTCGTCGCGGGTGATGTCGTCGACGATGCGCACGCCGTGGCCGAGCCGGTCGGCACCGCACCACTGGATGGCCTCCCAGATGCTCGGCAGCCCGAAGGCCTCCCCGGCGTGGATCGTGAAGTGCGCGTTCTCGCGGCGCAGGTACTCGAAGGCGTCGAGGAAACGGGTGGGCGGGAAGCCGGCCTCGGCGCCGGCGATGTCGAACCCGCCCACCTCGCGGTCGCGGTAGCGCACGGCGAGCTCGGCGATCTCGCGCCCGTTGGCGGCGTGCCGCATCGCCGTGAGCAGGGTGCGCACGCGGATGGGCGTACCGGCCGCGGCCGCCTCCTGCTCTCCCTCCCGGAAGCCGGCGAGCACGGCCTCGACGACCCGCTCGAGCGAGAGGCCCCCGGCCACGTGCAGCTCGGGAGCGAAGCGCGACTCGGCGTAGACGACACCGTCGGCAGCGAGGTCGAGCGCGCACTCGCGGGCGACCCGGGCCAGCTGCTCCTCGGTCTGCATCACGGCGACGGTGTGCGAGAACGTCTCGAGGTAACGCTCCAGCGACCCGGAGTCGGCGGCGTCACGGAACCAGCGGCCGAGCTCGTCGGCGTCCTGGGTCGGTAGGGCGCGGTAGCCCGCGGCCTCGGCCAGCTCGACGACGGTCACGGGCCGCAGCCCGCCGTCGAGGTGGTCGTGGAGCAGCGCCTTCGGCGCGCGGTGGACCACGGTGGGAGCCGGCGCACCGGTCGCGGCGGCCATCAGGCGATCCGGTCCAGGACGACGGGCGTGGCCTCGTGGGCGGTGCCCTCGGGCGCCAGCTCGAGGCCGCCCTCGAGCGCGGCCTCGGCGCGCTCGAAGCGTTCGGGGGTGTCGGTGTGGAGGGTGAGCAGCACGTCGCCCTCGCGAACCGCGTCACCCGGCTTCGCGTGGATCTCCACCCCGGCGCCGGCCTGGACCGGGTCCTCCTTCCGGGCCCGTCCGGCGCCGAGCCGCCACGCGGCGAGGCCGACGGCGTACGCGTCGAGCCGGGTGAGCACGCCCGTGGTGGCGGCGCGCAGCTCGTGCGACTCGCGCGCGGTGGGGAGCTCGGCGTCGGGGTCACCGCCCTGTGCCGCGATCATCCGCTTCCACACGTCCATCGCCCGGCCGTCGGCGAGCGCGGCGGCGACGTCCTGCCCTCCGCGGCCGGCGGCCTCGAGCATCTCCTCGGCGAGCCGCACCGTGAGCTCGACGACGTCGGCCGGCCCGCCACCGGCCAGCACCTCGACCGACTCGCGGACCTCGAGGGCGTTGCCGGCCGTGCGGCCGAGCGGTGTCGACATGTCGGTGAGCAGGGCGACCGTCGTGACGCCGGCGTCGGTGCCGAGGTCGACCATGGTGCGGGCCAGCTCGGTGGCGTCCTCGCGCGTCTTCATGAAGGCGCCGCTCCCGACCTTGACGTCGAGCACGAGCGCGCCGGTACCCTCGGCGATCTTCTTGCTCATGATCGAGCTCGCGATGAGCGGGATGGCCTCGACGGTCCCGGTGACGTCGCGCAGGGCGTACAGCCGCTTGTCGGCCGGAGCGAGGCCCGAGCCGGCCGCACAGATGACCGCGCCGACGTCCTCCAGCTGGCGGAGCATCTCCTCGCCCGAGAGCGCCGCCCGCCATCCGGGGACCGACTCGAGCTTGTCCAGGGTGCCGCCGGTGTGCCCGAGCCCGCGGCCCGAGAGCTGCGGCACCGCGACGTCGAACACCGCGACGAGCGGGGCCAGCGGCAGGGTGATCTTGTCGCCGACCCCGCCGGTGGAGTGCTTGTCGGCGGTCGGTCGCGAGAGGGAGGAGAAGTCCATCCGCTCACCGCTCGCGATCATCGCGCCGGTCCAGGTCGCGATCTCCCGGCGGGTCATCCCGTTGAGCAGCACCGCCATCGCGAGCGCGCTCATCTGCTCCTCCGCCACGACCTCGCGGGTGTACGCGTCGACCACCCAGCGGATCTCGTCGTCGGAGAGCTCGTGGCGGTCCCGCTTGCGGGTGATGACGTCGACGGCATCGAAGGGTTCGGTCATCGGGCCATCATGGCAGGGGCGGCCGCCGCCGCAGAACCGCCTCGGAGGGCCGGGCCCGAGAGGTGCTGGAGGGAGGGGTCGGCCTCGCTCGACGGCCTCCCGCAGGAGGCGCGAAGCGCGGGCCGGGCACTCAGCCCTGATCCACCGGTGATGTGGGTGTTGGTGCGGGTCGTGACGTGAGAATGCCCCTGTGATGCAACAGGATCGGGGTGTCTGAAGTCCTGGTCCGTCACGTCACGAGGGGCATCTCGTAGGTGAAACCTTCTCACACGGTCCGTGCGGTGTTCGACGACCCGAATCTGGTGTCGGCCGCGGGGTTGGTCCCGGCGTTGCGGCTGGCCGAGTCGGCCGGTCTCTATGACGCCCTGCAGGGGTTGAGCGTGCCGGCGCCGAACCCGGCCGTGAAGAGCGCCGGTGTGGTCGCGGGGATGTTGGCCGGCGCGGACTCGATCGATGACCTGGATCTGCTGCGGCACGGCGGGATGCGCCGGCTCTTCGAGGGGGTTCGGGCGCCCTCGACGTTGGGGACGTTCCTGCGCTGCTTCACCCACGGCCACGTCCAGCAGCTCGACGCCGCCGGCGCTTCGGTGCTGGCCGGACTCGCCGGGCGGGTCCCGGGCCTGCTCGCCGGCGCCGAGAAGCTCGCGTTCGTCGATGTCGACGACACCGTCCGGGAGGTCCACGGCTACGCGAAGCAGGGCGCCGCGTACGGGTACACCCGCCGCCGCGGCCTGAACGTCCAGCTCGCCACCCTCTCCACCCCGACCGCGGCGCCGGTGATCGCCCGGGCGAGGCTGCGCCGCGGGAACGTCGCCTCGGCGGCCGGGGCCGGGCGCATCCTGGCCCAGGCACTCTCGACCGCCCGAGCCGCCGGGGCCTGCGGTCAGGTCCTTGCCCGTGCCGACTCCGCGTACTACGGGTGGGCGTTCGTCGGGACCGCCGTGCGGCACCGGGCGTGGTTCTCGGTGACCGCCCGGATGGACCCCAAGGTCAAGGCCGCGATCAGCAGCATCCCCGAGGACGGCTGGACCGCGATCCGCTACCCCGAGGCCGTCTTCGACCAGGCCCTCGGATGCTGGGTCAGCGACGCCGAGGTCGCCGAGGTCGCGTACGTGGCGTTCACCGGCCGCCGCAAGAACCAGCACGTGCCCTGCCGGCTCGTGGTGCGCCGGGTCCGCCGCCTGCAGCCGCTGGCCTCCGACGGCTCGGTCCAGGGCGAGCTGTTCGCGACCTGGCGCCACCACGCGTTCATCACCAACAGCGACCTCGACACGGTCCAGGCCGACCTGGCCCACCGGGGGCACGCCATCGTCGAACAGGTCATCGCCGAGCTCAAGGACGGCCCCCTGGCCCACCTGCCCTCCGGGCGGTACGCCGCGAACGCCGCCTGGGTCTCGTGCGCCGCGATCGCGTTCAACATCGCCCGCGCCGCCGCGGTCGCCGCCGGGATGGCCACCGCCCGCTGGGCCAGCCTGCGCACCCGGATCATCAACCTGCCCGCCAGGATCGCCACCACCGCCCGGCGCCTCGTTCTGCACCTGCCCGACCGGTGGCCGTGGGCCACCCCTTGGCAGGCACTGTGGGCCACCGCCACCGGACCACCCGGGCACCGCGTGAGCACCTGACCACCCCAGCCGACGAACGGCGCGACCCGAGGACCGAAGTGGAAGAGCCGGCGAAGACCGGCGGACCACTCCTGTCCTCCAGCCCCACACGCCCCAACACCCGACCCGAGTCAGCGACGTCTCGCACCTGGCCGGCACCACGCCGTCGGGAACCCTCCGGGTCTCCACCGGGCTCAGGTTCACCCAGTGGTCCAGGGCCGTGAAGAAGGGCGTGCCGCCGGCCCTCCCCCACACCCTTGTCGGCGAACCGCCGTCGGGCGGACTCGGGCTTGGGGAGCGACAGCACCAGTCGGCCCGGGATCGGGACGGCCATCAGGGGGGTGAGAGGCAGGAAGCCCGTGCCCGGCAGGCAGGCGCCGGGGGCCCCGAGGACCGTGAGGCGGCGGAGCCGCTCCGGATCGTCGATGGCCAGGTACAGGCCGAGCTGCGCACCGAGGGAGTGGCCACGATGTCGACCGTGCGGTAGCCGAGCTCGGCGAACATCGGGTGGAAGAGCTCACCGGTGTACGACCTGAAGGCATCCGGGCGGTGCGGCAACGACGGGCGTCCCGACAGGCCGTGCCCCGGCCAGTCGACGAGTACGACGTGCCGCTGCCGCAGATAGGGCAGCGGCGCGAACAGCACCGAGGCGGACATGACGCCGTGGAGCAGCAGGACGGTGGGAGGACCGTCGGTCGCCGGACCGTCCCCCACCTCCATGATCCGCACCGTGACGGGCCGGCCCCCGGCGACGAGCTCCAGGCGGCGCTCGTGTGGTTGGACGCCGACCTCGTGGTAGGCGGTGCGTTCGGCCTCACGGATGCGCTGGTCCCCCGGAACGCTCATCGGTTCACTGTGGCAGGTGGGGGTGCGCCGCGCCATGGTGCTGGCCGGGGGCGCGGTGGACGACGAGGACCTCGCCGGCGTTGTGTCCGCCCGCCGGGGCGGGGGCGAGGACGTGCGTCGTGCGGCGGGCCCCAGGGGCGGGGTTCTCTGGGACGCTGGTGGGGTGACCCAACCCCATCGTGACCGGGACGCCGGAGGTCGGGCCCGGCAGGCCAGGCCCCGCGACGCGTTGGGCCGGCCCCTGCCCTACGGCGCCGACGGCGTCGACCCGGTCTCGGAGGTCCCGCTGCCCCCGGAGGAGGCGATCGCGGCGGCTCGCGAGCTTCTCGAGCTCGGCCGCCCCTTCGCGGCCCACGAGGTCCTGGAGGCGCGGTGGAAGGCGGGGCCGGCCGACGAACGAGACCTGTGGCAGGGGCTGGCCCAGGTGTGCGTCGCGGTCACCCACGCCGCACGCGGGAACGAGGTCGGCGCGGACCGTCTCTTCGACCGGGCCGCCGACCGGCTGGACGCCTTCGCCGCCACCGGACGGTGGGCGTACGGCCTCGACGTCACGGACGTCGCGGAGCACGCCCGACGTCACGTCGGCCGGTTCTGACGACTCGCCTCCCCGCTGGTCCGGTCCGGGCCGTCCAGCGCTCGCGCCGGCCCGGGCCCGGCATCCTGTTCTCGGCCCGGCCCAGCCGGCCCTCCCTGCTCGGGAGGCACGCATGCGCGGAGCAGCGCGGCCCGGGTCCGGGGGACGGCACTCGCGCCGCCCGGCCCCGGCCTGACCGCGAGCACCTGGTTGACGCCGAGCCGGTTTGACTGGAAGCCGAGGGCCGAACCCGCCATGTAGAGCCGCCACACCCGGGCCCGCCCGGCGGACGAGAGCCGTACCGCCTCGTCCCAGTTCCGTTCGAGGTTCCCCACCCACGCGCGCAGGGTGTCGGCGTAGTGCTCGCGGAGCGACTCGACGTCACGGACCTCGAACCCCGCGGACTCCAGTGCGTCGACCATCGTCGACAGGGGGTGCAGCTCGCCGTCGGGGAACACGTAGCGGTCGATGAAGGAGGTCTTGTCCCCCTTGGGGTCGCCGGGCGGTCCGGGCCGTCGCGAGATCGCGTGGTTGAGCAGTCGCCCCGTGGGGGCCAGCAGGGCATGGAGGTGGGCGGCGTACTCGCCCAGTCGGGACAGGCCGACGTGCTCGGCCATCCCGATGCTGGCGATCGCGTCGAAGGGCCCGTCGGTCACGTCGCGGTAGTCCTGCACCCGGATCTCCACCCGGTCGGCGAGGCCGTGCGACTCCACCGCAGCGCCGGCGTGCGCCGCCTGCTCCTCGGACACCGTGACCCCGACGGCGCTGACTCCGTACTCGCGGGCAGCATGGATGACGAACGACCCCCACCCGCACCCCACGTCCAGCAGACGCATGCCGGGGGCCAATCCCAGCTTGCGTGCCACCAGGTCGAGCTTGGCGCGCTGTGCGTCCTCGAGCGTGTACGACGCCGACGGCGCCTGGTCGAAGTACGCGCAGGAGTACACCATCGACGGGCCCAGGACGAGCGCGTAGAAGTCGTTGCCCACGTCGTAGTGGTGCGAGACCGCCCGCGCGTCCCGGCCGCGCCCGTGCCGGCGGCCGGACAGCCGGATCTCCTCGGCGGGAGGCCGCGGCGGCGGACCCAGCGCGCCGAGCCGCACCACGGCCCTGGCAACGGCGGCCCGGGTCTCGGGCCCGACGCGCACACCCGGTCCCCGTTCGGGGTCGGCGGAGGCGTCGAGTCGGGTCAGGGCGTCCAGGACGTCGCCCTCGATCTGGACGTCGCCGGAGACGTAGGCGCGAGCGAACCCCAGCTCGTTGGGCGCCCAGACCAGGCGCCGGATGGCGCGCCGGGTCCTGAAGCGGATGACCGCGTCGGCGTCCGCCGGCCCGAGGGAGCTCCCGTCCCAGCACTCGACCCGCACCGCCAGGTCCGTTCCCAGCGAGGCGTCGACCAGCGGTCGCAGCACCGTCGCGGCGTCCATGGCACCTCCCAACACCCTCGAGAGCCCTCCTACCCGCGCACCACCGACGAAACGCGCCCCATCGAGGACACATCCACCCGACCGATGCGCCGGGGCGCGCGCGGGCACGGCAGCCCGCGTCCCACCCGGCCTCGGTTGGTACGACCTCGCCGACGAGACGTGCGAGCACTCCGAGCAGCCGTGCGGGGCGACCACCCCCTCCGCGGTAGGGCGGATGGGCGTCCGGGGAGCATCACTGCCTGTCAGGGCTCGGGACCACCGACGCTCTCCAGGTAGGTGATCACGGCCCTCACCCGACGGTGGGTGGTGCCGTCGTCGAGCAGGCCGAGCTTGTTGAAGATCGCCCGCATGTGCGTCTCGACGGTGCGCTCGGAGAGCCCGAGTGCATCCCCGATGGCGGTGTTGGTGTGGCCCTGCGCGCTCTCCACGACCGCGACGCGGGCCGCCGCTCCAGCCCCGTCTGGCCTCCTGCGCAGCACCCCGGGTCCGGAGTCACCGCGATGGGTCGGTAGCGTGTGCCCTCGATCCGGCTGGCGTGGCCGGTGATCAGGGCGGCGCGCTCGAGAAGTTCGACCTCGATGCGGCTGGGGCGTCCCATCTCGACGCCCTGGGTGATGATGAACTCTGTCGCCGGTGGTGGCGCGGTCGTGCGCGCGCAGGTACCCGGCGAAGGCTGCGGCGGCCGCACCGGTGGCGGGGTCCTCGACGACCCCGCCCCAGGGGAACGGATCTCGCGCGCGCCATTCGTCCCTCCCCGTCGACGCCACGAGCTGGAGCGTGACCCAGTCATGGCGCCGGCAGAGGCGCTGCAGCGCATCGAAGTCGTAGGACAGGTCGGCGAGCCGGTCGAGACCACTGGCGACCAGAACGGGGTGACGGTTGCCGCCGAAGCCGACCGCCGGCGGGAGCTCCGGGTCGAGGTCGTCCGCGGACCATCGCAGCGCGGCCAGCAGTGGATCCACCAGTTCGCCACCGAGAGCGAAGCAGCCGACGTCCGGGCTGCGCAGGGTCCCGACCGGCCCCGCCCTCCTCCAGCTTGGCGGATATCTGGATCGGCCCGACCTTGGTGTGCAGGGTCCAGGCACCGTCACCGGCGACCTCCGCCGATCGCCACCGCCGTGGCGATCGTTGCGTGGCCGCAGAAGTCGACCTCGCCCTCCGGTGCGAAGTAGCGGACGGGGATGGCCGTCGACCGGTCGCCGTCGATGGGCCCGGCCACGAATGCCGTCTCGCTGTAGCCCACCTCGGCGGCAACCCGTTGCATCTCCCCCTCGGTCAGGTCTGCGGCGTTCAGGACCACGCCCGCCGGGTTGCCGCCGGCAGGGTCGTCACTGAAGGCCGCGTAGCGCCGCAGCGTCAGGGCGTGGTCATGCGACTCCTTCGAGGCCTGCCGGGAACCGTGTCCCTGACCCGCGACTGCGGACGGCCGGGCCGCTCCGGCCACCGGGCCACGACCCAGCATCCCGGCAACGAAGCCCGGTGCCCGCACCGTCTCCACCGCGAGAGTGGTCTCGACCCGCTGGACTCCCGCGATCGGCCAGATGCACTCGACCAAGAGCTGGCGCAGCTCGGTGAGGTCGGCGACCCGGGCGCGCACCAGCAGGTCGGTCGCGCCGGTGACGATCGAGACCTCCTCCACGCCGTCGATGGTGCGCAGCTCGCCGACGATCGTCTCGATCTGACTGGACTTGTCGGTCAGCAGCGAGATGTGGGCCAGCGTGGGCACGCCCAAGAGGGCCCAGTCGATGTCGACCGTGAACCCGCGGATCACCCCCCGCTGCGTCAGTCGTTCGATCCGATCCGCGACCGCCGGCCCGGAGAGGCCCACCGCGGCGCCCAGGCTCCTCAGCGACGTCCGGGCATCGCCGGCGAGCAGCGTGAGCAACTGCGTGTCCACCGCATCCAGGGACCACGGCCCACCCGAGCCAGCCGACGTCTCTCCACTCATGGAGCGGATTCTACATCGAAGGACGAGAGCCCTTGTCACCGATGAAATGTCAAGTCCTGAGCCGAGCGATGTCCCCGAGTGAAGGCAGGGCTACGCTCAGGCCATGACCAGAGACGCTGTCCACGCCCCCGCCGCGCCGGCCGCGGTCGGCCCCTACTCCCACGCCGTCCGGCACGGCGAGCTGCTCTTCCTCTCCGGCCAGGCGCCACTGCACCCCGAGACAGGGACGCCCGTCGAGGGTGGCGTCGAGGCGCAGGCGCGTCAGGTGCTCGCCAACCTCGACGCCGTTCTCACCGCATCCGGTGCGACCTTCGAGGACGTGCTGAAGGCGAACATCTTCCTCACCGACCTCGAGGACTTCCAGGCTGTCAACGCCATCTACGCCGAGAGGTTCAGCGAGCCCTACCCGGCGCGTACCACCATCGGAGTCGCCGGGCTTCCGCTCGGGATGTCCCTCGAGATCGAGCTGGTCGCCCGCGTACCCCGCTGATCGGCTGGGACCAGCCTCCGGATGCCGCCGGCCCGCCTGCCAGCGCCACGGCACCTGCGCCCACCCCACCGCGGAAGGACACCACCCATGGATGACGTAGACCCCACCGCCACCGAGGACGTCCGAGCGAGACTGCAGGCCGCTGCCGCCGGCGCGGCGGACGGACTCCGGCGGGGCCTGTGGCTCAGCTTCCTGGACCCCTACGGCCTGGAGGTCGCCGCCGGCTGCGGCGCCGACTGGGTCGGTGTCGACCTCCAGCACGGCAACCTCGAACCGCACGACCTGCCCGGGCTGCTGCGCGTCGCCGAGGCCGCCGGGCTGCCGCTGTTCGCCCGGACACCCTCGCACGACCCCGGGGTCCTCGGCCGGATCCTGGACGCCGGGGTCAGCGGGCTCATCGTTCCCATGGTGGAGTCCGCCGAACAGGCGCAAGCCCTCGTCTCCGCGACCCGCCCTCCTCCGCACGGCGTCCGCAGCACCGGCGGCTGCCGCTCGACCCTCGGGGTGACCCGCTCGCCTGCTCATCAGCTGCTGCTGCCGATGGTGGAGACCGCGGCCGGCCTCGACCACGCCGCCGAGATCCTCGCCGTGCCCGGGGTCGACGGCGTCTTCTTCGGCCCCTACGACCTCGCCCTCTCGGCCGGCCACCCCGCGCCGGGCTCACCCCAGACCATCGAGGCACTCCGGGGCGTCCTCGGCCTCACCCGTACCGCCGGCAAGATCGCCGGCTTCATGGCAGGAACGACCGGAGCTCCTCGCACTGGCGGCCGAGGCCGACCTCGTCGCCGCTCGACACCGACGTCTCCGCGCTGCGGCTCGGGCTCGCCCGGATCTTCGAGTAGCCGGCCGGCCGCGCCCGCGCCGAGGTCGACGGGGGCGGCGCTGCGGTGCTCGGCGACGCAGCGGGTCAGGACCGACCTGCACGACCCCGGCTTCTCCCGGTGCCGTCGCCGGTCGTCGACGCGGAACGGAAGCACCGTGGGACCGATCCGCAGTCCAGATCGCGGCGCGCACGTGGGCGCTCAGTCGCGGCGCGTCTCCAGGTCGGTGGCGCCGAAGGCCTGGGGCAGCACCTGGTCCATCGGCAGCACCCCCTCGGGCGTCTGCAGCAGCGTCTGCGGTGTGCCGTTCTCCCACAGGAGCTGGCGGCAGCGGCCGCACGGCATCAGGGTGTCGCCGTGGCCGTCGACGCACCACACGGCCACCAGCCGCCCGCCGCCGGTGGCGTGCAGCTGCGAGACCATGCCGCACTCGGCGCACAGGGTGACCCCGTAGGCGGCGTTCTCGACGTTGCACCCGGAGACGACCCGGCCGTCGTCGACGAGACCGGCCACGCCCACCGGGAACCGGCTGTACGGCGCGTAGGCGCGGGAGGCCATCCGCACGGCCTCGGCGTGCAGGGCGTCCCAGTCGACCTCGGGTCCGCTCATGCGTCGTCCCGGAGCGTGGGCCGATGGGCCTCGAGGGCCCGCACGAGGGCGACCGAGGCGAGCAGCCGCGCCCCGTGGTGCACCGCGTCCTCGTCGACGACGAGGTCGCCCTGGTGCAGGTCGAAGGTGGGGCCGCCGTGGGTGCGGGTGCCGAGGCGCGCCATCGCCCCGGTGGTGTGCGCGAGGTACCAGGAGAAGTCCTCGCCCCCGAGCGACTGCGTCGTGGGCACCGGGTGCATGCCACCCGAGAGCGCGGCCAGCCGGAAGGCCTCGATGCCGTCGGCGGTGTTGACCACCGGGGGGACGCCCTTGATCCGCTCGATCTTGGCCTGCACCCCGTAGGGCTGCACCACGCCGTGCACGATCTCCTCGAGCAGCGGGCCGATCCCGAGCCAGGCCTGGGCGTCGAGCATCCGCAGCGTGCCCTGGCACTCGCCGCTGGACGGGATGACGTTGCTCGCGCGGCCGCCCTGGACCACGCCCCAGACGAGCGCCGCGCCGGCGCGCGGGTCGAGCCGCCGGGAGAGGGCGGCCGGGACGTCCGTGACGACCTTGGCGAGCGCGTACACGAGGTCCTCGGTGAGCTGCGGCCGGGAGGTGTGCCCGCCGCGGCCGTGGAGGGTGACGGTGATGTGGTCGCAGGCCGCGGTGAGCGGCCCCTCCCGGAGCCCGACCTCGCCGACGTCGAGGCTGGGGTCGCAGTGCACCGCGAAGACGGAGTCGAGGCCGTCGACCGCACCGGCGGTGATCGCCTCGTGGGCGCCGCCGGGGATGACCTCCTCGGCGGCCTGGAAGATGCCACGCACGGCGACGCCGCGCCGGACCAGCGCCGGCTCGACCGCCTTGAGCGCGAGCAGGGCGCCCAGCAGCGCGGCGGTGTGGACGTCGTGGCCGCACGCGTGGCACACGCCCGGGACCGCCGAGGCGAACTCCAGGCCCGAGCGCTCGCGCACCGGCAGGGCGTCGATGTCGGCCCGCAGCCCCACCCGGAAGACCGGCTCGGGCGCCCCGATGTCGGCGAGCAGACCGGTGCCGGGCAGCCGGCGCAGCGCGACGCCGGAGAGCTCGAGGCGGCGCGCGAGCAGATCGGTCGTGCGCGTCTCCTCGCGGGACAGCTCGGGATGGGCGTGGAGGTCCCGACGGACGTCGACGAGCTCTGCGGACAGCGAGGTGATGCGCTCGCCGATCGCGGCGAGGAGGGCATCGTCGTTCATAGGGCTCCACACTGTACCCGCCGGCGGTGGGGCGCCCGGGACGGTTCGTGGACCTCGCCCGGCGGCCACGGCGTCAGCTGCCACGGCCGGCCTTGTACGCCTCCCAGCGGGCGGCGATGGAGTCCATCTCCCCCTGGATGAACTCGAGGAACTCCACCGACAGCTGCATCCGCTCCCCCGCCCGGGTCCCGGGACCGACCGCGGCGCGGGCGGCCACGAGGGCAGTGAGGATGGGGGCGTAGATCTGCTCCTTCTGCATGAGCACGTCGTGCCACGCGTCGTCCATGACGACGTAGACGTCGCGCCGCGAGCCCCGCTCGCGCTCCCGGCGCATCATCCGTACCGCGCCCAGGTACCGCACCGCCCCCGAGACCGCCGCCGGGCTGACGTGGAGCAGCTCGGTGAGCTCGGCCGAGGTGAGCCGGCCGTCCTCGGTGGCGAGCAGTGCGGCGAACACCCGGGACGGCAGCAGCGGGATCCCGGCGGCCGCGAGGCCCGCGCCGAGACGCTCGACCACCTCGGTCGGCGGCAGCCGGTGCGTGACGGGTGCGTCGACGGGGTCGGCAGAGGGGTCGGCGGGGGCCATGTCCAAAGATTACAACATTCACACACTGCTGAAGGTGTTGTACGCTCCATCCCATGACCGACGCGATCACCGTCTCCGGCCTGCGCAAGGCGTTCGGCCGCACCACGGCACTCGACGGCCTCGACCTGCGCGTGCGCGAGGGCGAGGTGCACGGCTTCCTCGGCCCCAACGGCTCGGGCAAGTCCACGACCCTGCGCATCCTGCTGGGCCTGCTGCGCCCGGACGACGGCGACGCCACCGTCCTCGGCCGCGACCCGTGGCGCGAGAGCACCGACCTGCACCGCTCGCTCGCGTACGTGCCCGGCGACGTCGTCCTCTGGCCCACCCTGAGCGGCGGCGAGACCATCGACCTGCTCGGGCGGCTGCGCGGAGGTATCGACGAGTCCCGGCGCCGCGACCTCGTCGAGCGCTTCGAGCTCGACGAGACCAAGCGGGGCAAGGCCTACAGCAAGGGCAACCGCCAGAAGGTGGCCCTCGTCGCGGCCCTGGCGTCCCGGGCCCCCGTGCTGGTCCTCGACGAGCCGACGGCCGGCCTGGACCCCCTCATGGAGCAGGTGTTCCAGGAGGAGCTGCACGTCATCCGCGAGCGAGGGGCGCACCGTGCTGCTCTCGAGCCACATCCTCAGCGAGGTGGAGCGGGCCTGCGAGCGGGTGAGCATCGTGCGCTCCGGGCCGGGTCGTCGACTCCGGCAGCCTCGCCGAGCTGCGCCACCTCACCCGGACCACCGTGCACGCCGAGCTGCGCGACGTGCCGACGGCCGCCGAGGTGGAGTCCTGGCCGGGCACGCACGACGTCGTCGTCGACGGGTCGTCCCTGCGCTGCACCGTCGACCCCGAGCACCTCGGCACGGTGGTCCAGGCCCTCGCCGCCCGGGGTGTCACCGCCCTGACGAGCCAGCCGCCCACGCTGGAGGAGCTCTTCCTCGCCCGCTACCGCGACGACGTCACCCGCGAGGTGGAGGAGCAGCCGGCATGAGCGCCGTCAGCAGCCGCCTAGCCGGCTTCCGTGAGCTGCACCGGCTCGCCTGGCGCCGCGACCGGATCATCGTGCCGGCCTCGGTCATCGGCCTGGTCTTCCTCGCCGTGGGCTCCGCCCAGGCGACCCTCGCGCTGTACCCGGACGACGCCTCCGCCGCGCAGGGGCTCGCCGAGATCGTCAGCAACCCGGCGGTCCTCGCGATGTACGGGCCGATCAGCGCGGCGAGCGCCGACGCGCTGGCGGTGTTCAAGACGGTGATGATGGGCGCCGTCCTCATCTCGATCCTCGGCCTGGTGGTCGTGCGCCGCCACACCCGAACCGAGGAGGAGGAGGGCCGCCTCGAGCTCGTCGGCGCCGGGGCGGTGGGGCGCTGGGCACCGCTCGCCGCGGCCACGACGGTCGCGCTCGTCGCCGTCGTCGCCGCCTCCGTGCTGTCGGCCGCGGGGCTGGCGTCGCTGGGGATGGACCCCGCCGGCTCGGCGGCCTTCGGCGTCTCCTGGCTCACGGCCGGGCTCGCGCAGATCGGGGTCACCGCCCTGGCCGTCCAGCTGGCGTCGACCACCCGGGGCGCCGGCGGGCTGGCGTTCGGCTTCCTCGGTGCCGCCTACCTGCTCCGGGCCCTCGCCGACCCGTCCGAGTCCGACGCCGTCCACGCCCTCGGCTGGCTCTCCCCGCTCGGCTGGGCCGGGCGGGTCGAGCCGTACGGCGAGAACCGGATGTGGCTGCTGCTCCTCGGGCTCGGGGTGCTCGTCGTCGGGCTGGGCGCCGCGCTCAGCGTCCTCGAACGGCGCGACCTCGGTGCCGGGGTACTGCCCTCGCGGGTGGGCCGGGCGCGGGCCCGGGCCCTGCTCGCGAGCCCGCTCGCGCTCGTCACCCGCCTCGCCACCGGCACGCTCGTGGGCTGGGTGGTGGGCCTGGTCCTCGGCGGGGTCGTGGTCGGCTCGCTGCTCGGCTCCGTCGGCAGCCTGGTCGAGAACCCGCAGATGCAGGAGATGCTCGAGCGGCTCGGCGGCTCGGCCGGCACGATCGAGGACATCTTCCTCGCCACCGAGACCAAGTTCGTCGCGGCGGCCGTGTCCGCCGCGGGCGTCGCCCTCGTGCTCCGCCTCGGCGCGGCCGAGCGGGCCGGCCTCGGTGAGGCGGTCCTCTCGACCCCGACGAGCCGGCTCCGCTGGTACCTCGCCCACGTGACGCTGGGGATCGCCGCCACGACCCTGTTCATGGCCGTCGTCGGGCTCACCGTGGGGCTGGTCGGCCCCCGCGCCAGCGAGGCCGCACCGGGCACGGGTGCGACCGTCGTCGCCTTCCTCTCGACGCTGCCCGCCGTATGGCTCGTCGTCGGTGCGGCGGCCCTCCTCGTCGGCTGGCGCCCGCGGTTCGCGCCGTTCGCCTGGGCGGTGCTGCTCGTCGGCTTCCTCCTCGGCGAGCTCGGACCGACGATGCAGCTGCCGCAGTGGCTCGTCGACCTCTCGCCGTACGCGCACCTGAGCCAGCTGCCCGGTGGCGACTTCGCGGCGGTGGCGGCTGCCGTGATGACGGCTCTCGCCGCGGCCCTCGTGGCGGCCGGGGCCACTGCCTACCAGCAGCGCGACGCCGCCTGACCCGTCCGCGGCGGCTGCCCCCGCGGGTCAGGTGAGGTCGGTACGGCCCTCGGCGCGCAGCGCGTCCACCACCCGCTTGACGTCCTGGGCGCGCGCCCGGGTCGTGACGAGCAGGGCGTCGGGGGTGTCGACGACCACGACGTCGTCGAGGCCGACCACCGCGACCCGCCGGCCCCCGGCGGGGACCACGACGCCGGTCGCGTCGACGGCGGTGACGTCGTCGCCGTCGCCGAGGATCACCAGCCCGTCGGCGACGTGCGGCTGCAGGTCGGCCAGACTCGTGAAGTCGCCGACGTCGTCCCACGCGAACGGTGCCGGCACCACGACGACGCGACCGGCGTCCGCGGCCGGCTCGGCCACCGCGTGGTCGATGGCGATCCGCTCCAGCCCCGGCCACACCTCGTCGAGGCGCTCCGGTGCGGCCGCGATGGCACGCACGCCGGCAGCCAGCGCGGGGTGCCACGTGGCGAGCAGGTCGAGCAGGGTGGCGGCGCGGACGACGAACATCCCCGCGTTCCACCGGTACTCCCCCGAGGCGAGGTAGCCGGCGGCGCGCTCGGCGTCCGGCTTCTCGACGAACTCACGCACCCGCCGCGCCGTGGGGGCCCCGGGCAGCGGCTCGCCGGCGCGCACATAGCCGAACCCGGTGGCGGGATGGGTCGGCTCGACCCCGACGGTGACGAGATGGCCGCTGCGGGCCACCTCGACCGCCTCCGTCACGACGGCGGTGAAGGCTGCCTGGTCGGGGATGACGTGGTCGGCGGCGAAGGAGCCGATGACGGCCTCGGGGTCCTGGCGCTCGACGACCGCGGCGGCGAGGCCGATGGCGGCCATCGAGTCGCGCGGGGCCGGCTCGGCGAGCACCCGGGAGGGGTCCAGCCCCGGGAGCTGGCCGCGTACCGCGGCCGCGTGGGGCCGGCCGGTGACGACGACGACCCGGTCGCCGGCGAGCGGCTCCAGCCGGTCGACGGTCGCCTGGAGCAGCGAGCGGCCGCTGGAGGTGAGGTCGAGGAGGAACTTGGGCCGGTCGGCGCGGCTGAGCGGCCACAGCCTCGTCCCCGCTCCCCCGGCGGGGACGACCCCCCAGAACCCGTCGATGGCTGCCATGGCGCCCGAGGGTAGCCGGACGTCACCGACCCGTCACGCGGTCCCCCCGTGGAGGCCACCGCGCGTCCCACCCGGCAGGCACACGATGACGGCGTGCGCGTCGCCATCGTCACCGATTCGCTCCCGAGGTCCACCCTCGGGCGCTCCGCGCCACCCTGGCCGCGTCGGCTCGGGCCTCGTGCACGCCACCTCGCCGTTCGGCCCGGGGGCCCGGGCGCTGCGCGACGCACGGACGCTCGGCGTCCCGTCGGTGGCGGTGCACGACACCGACGTGCCCGCCCACCCGGCGCGGCGCGCTCGGACGGGGCGAGCCGGCCGGGCCCGGGCCGCGGGGTGCACCTGGACGGCACTGACCGGGAAGCTCGTCGCGCACGACGACGTGGTGCGGTCGGGGACGATGGCCGCCGCCTGAGCAACCTATGAGGGTCAGTGTCAAGGGCTCCGTTCGTGGGTCTGAGCGTGCTTGGTTGACGCGGCGGCGGGGTTCGTCGTCGCGTGGGTGTTGATGGTGGTGCGGGTCGTGACGTCGGCGGGGTCCGGTGCCCGTCTTCCTGCTCCACCTAGCGTTCAACCGGGGTGTTCCCCAACAGCCTTCATCCGAGCTTTGGTGGAAGGCGGGCGGGACTGCTCATGCTCAGTTGCGGGTTCTTCCCCAGGTCGCTCGAGCTCGTCCCGTCGCACGTCGACGTCCGTGTCATGCGGCAGGGGCGTTCACCTCGGTTCGGGGGTCGAGCTGGCCGGCGGCGATGGCGGGGTTCCAGGCGGTGCGGGTGGTGACCACGACGAAGAGTTGGCGCAGCAGGCTGCCCGCGACCGCGACTCGGGCCTGGGCGTCGGTGAGCCGGTTGTGCTCCCGGGCGGTGAGGTGGGCGTGGCGGGCGGCGAGGACCTCGTTGTGGCGCAGCGCGCCCCACACCGCCCGCCAGGCCGCGACGCGCAGCAGTGGCCGGCCGCGGCCGCTGATGGTGGTCTTGCCGGCGTAGGTGCCCGAGGCGTTCTCCCGGGGGCACAGGCCGGCGTGCTTGACCACCGCACGGGCGGAGTCGAACCGGGTCAGGTCGCCGGTCTCGGCCAGGATCGCCGCCGCGCCGACCGCGGACAGGCCGGGGATCGTGGTGACCAGGTCGGTGAGGTCGAGGTCGTCGAGGACGGCGACCATCAGGTCCTCGACCTGGTCGCGCTGGGTTTGGGCGTGGTGCAGGTCGGCCAGTGCGAAGCCGGCGCGCTCGAGCCCGCCGGGCGTTGGGAGGGCACCCCACGGGGGTCGGCCGCGGCGGCGTGCAGCGCGGCCACGATCGCGGTGTACGGACCCGCTGGCCGCCCCACCGGGGCAGCTCTCGGCGACCGCCCGGGTGAACCGGGCCAGCCCGAGCCTGCGGATCCGCGCCGGGTCGCACCCGGCCACGGCCATCGCGGCGCGCCAGGTCAGCGAGTCCAGCGGCTCGGCTGCCGCGTCCAAGCGCGGCCGGCCAGGCGCACTCCAGCAGGTCGCGCAGCTGCTGGCGGGCGGCGCCCAGCCGGGTCACCCACTCCACCCGCCGGGCGCCCAGGTGCCGCAGCCGCGCCCAGGTCGGGTCGGCCCGTTCGGGCAGGTAGACGTGCAGCTGGGTGGCCAGCCGGGCGATCAGCAGCGCGTCCTTGTCATCGGACTTGTCCCGGGTGAAGTCCTCGGCCTCACGGGCCCGGTGGACCAGCAGCGGCTGCACGCACACCAGGTCGATCCCCGCCGCGGTGGCGAGCTCGTCGACCACCTTCCACCGGTGACCGGTCGGCTCACACGCCAACGTCACCCCGGCGAACCCGGCCGCGACCGCCGCCCGCCGCCCCACTCGATGGTCTCCGCGAGCTGCCAGGGCCGACACCGCACCGTCCTGCGGGCCAGCACCCGGCTGTCGTGGTCGGTCAACGCGAAGACCTGCTTGTCATCGGCCAGGTCCAACGCCAGCACCGCATGCTCGTGGGGGAGCACCTCCCGCAACCGGGCCAGCCGGGCGTTCCTGCGGTTGTCACCGCGGAGAGTCGCCTACCGTTGGACATCGAACATCCTCCTGTCTGTGGTTGGGACACCAAGCCCTCATGACCACAGCAGGGGGATGTTCCCGTCAACCACTCAAGGAGTTACTAGCGGTACCGGCCGAGCACCGGCCCGCTCGTCGACCGTTGCCGCTCAGGCCAGCTCGTCGCCCCGGGTGCGCCCGTCCTGCCCGAGCCCGAAGGTCCGCGCCACCCGCCAGACCCCGTCCTCCCCGTGCTCGTAGAGGTCCACGGCGGCGACCCGGAAGGTGGCCCGGAAGTCGGCGAGCCCCTCGAACGCCTCGTCCAGCGCCTGGTCGTCGAGGTGGTGGGCGATGGTGACGTGCGGGTGGTACGGGAAGTCGAGCGTCGCTCGACCGGACCCGAGCGCACCGCTCGCTCCAGCCGCTCGCACGCCGAGATGCCCTTGGACACCTGGACGAAGACCACCGGCGAGACCGGTCGGAAGGTGCCGGTGCCGGAGAGCACCATCTCGAACGGCTGGGCGAGCGCGCACACCGCCGCGAGGTGCTCGACGAAGCGCTCGACGTGCTCGCCCTCGAGGTCGGTGGGGGGCAGCAGCGTGACGTGGGGCGGGATGGCGGAGGCCGCCGGGTCCCCGAAGGAGCGCCGAGCGCCCTGGAGGTGGTTGCCCCAGGGCTCGGGAACGGTGACGGCGACGCCGTGGACCGGCATGCGACCCGACCCTACTGGGGTGCCGCCGGGAGCAGGCCGACGGCCTCGCGCACCCTGGCCATCGTCGCCTCCGCCACCTCGCCGGCGCGCTCGGCGCCCGCGGCGAGGATGCGGTCGAGCTCGGCGGGGTCGTCGAGCAGCTGCTTCATCCGCTCCTGGAACGGCGTGAGCGCCTCGACGACGACCTCGGCGACCTCCTTCTTCAGGTCGCCGTAGCCCCGGCCGGAGAACGCGGCCGCGACCTGCTCCACCGGGGTCCCGGAGAGCACCGAGTGCACGACGAGCAGGTTCGACACCCCGGGCTTGGCCTCGGGGTCGTAGCGCACCTCGGCCTCGGTGTCGGTGACGGCGGACCGGATGTTCTTGGCGATCCGCGCCGGGTCGTCCATGAGGTCGATCAGGCCCTTCGGCGAGGAGGTCGACTTGCTCATCTTCGACGTGGGGTCCTGGAGGTCCATGATCCGCGCCGACTCCTTGACGATGTACGGCGTCGGGCACCACGAGGGTGTCGCCGAAGCGGGTGTTGAACCGCTCGGCGAGGTCGCGGGTGATCTCGAGGTGCTGGCGCTGGTCCTCCCCGACCGGCACGTACGCGGCGTCGTACATGAGGATGTCGGCCGCCATCAGCATCGGGTAGGTGAACAGCCCCACCGTGGCGCTCTGGCCCTTGGCGGTCTTGTCCTTGAACTGCGTCATCCGGCTGGCCTCGCCGAACCCGGTGAGGCAGCTCATCACCCAGCCGAGCTCGGCGTGCGCGGTGACGTGGCTCTGGCAGAAGACGGCGGAGCGCTCCGGGTCGACCCCGCCTGCAAGGTACTGGGCTGCGGTGACGCGGGTGCGGCGGCGGAGCACCTCGGGCTCGGTGGGGACGGTGAGCGCGTGCAGGTCGGCGACGAAGTAGTAGGTGTCGAACTCGTCCTGCAGCCGGACCCAGTTGACGAGCGCGCCGAGGTAGTTGCCGAGATGCAGCGAGTCGCTCGTCGGCTGCATCCCGGAGAGGATGCGGGGGCGTGCGTCAGCGGAGGCAGGCTGGGTGGGCATGGGCCCATTGTGCCCAAGGCGCCGTCCCTAGACTCACCGGGCATGAGCGACCTCCCCGCCGTCCACCACCGTGTCCACGGCCGCGACCCCGAGGGCGTGTGGTCCGCACCCGGCCGGGTGAACCTCATCGGGGAGCACACCGACTACAACGAGGGGCTGGTCCTGCCGATCGCGCTGCCGCTGAGAACGGCCGCCGCGTGCGGGAGGCGTGGCGACGACGTGCTCGTCGTGCACTCGGTGCAGAACGGCGAGACGGTGCGCGTGCCGCTGGACGAGGTGGGGCCGGGCCGACCGGAGGGCTGGGTCGCGTACGTGGCGGGGGTGCTGTGGGCGCTGCAGCAGGAGGGCTTCGGGGTCGGCGGGCTGGACGTCACCGTGGACTCCGAGGTGCCGCTGGGCGCCGGGCTCTCCAGCTCCGCCGCGCTGGAGTGCGCCGTGGGCGCCGCCGCGAGCGACCTGTTCGGCCTCGGGCTGCTCGACTCCGACACCGGCCGGGCACGCCTCGCGCAGGTGTGCGTCCGGGCGGAGAACGAGGTGGCGGGCGCTCCCACGGGGGGGATGGACCAGTCCGCGGCGCTGCGGTGCCGCGAGGGGTCGGCGCTGCTCCTGGACTGCCGCGACGGGTCGACCGAGCACGTGCCCGTCGACCTCGCCGCCGGCGGCCACGTCCTGCTCGTCACCGACACGCGGGCCGAGCACGCCCTGGCCGACGGCCAGTACGGCCGCCGCCGCGAGGCGTGCGAGCGGGCCGCAGCGGCGCTGGGCGTGGCGTCGCTGCGCGAGGTGGGCGAGGACGAGCTCGACGAGGCACTGGCCCGGCTGCCGGACGAGGAGCTGGTGCGCCGGACCCGTCACGTCGTCACCGAGATCGGCCGGGTCCGGGCGGTGGTGGCGGCCCTGCGGGCGGACGACCTCGCCGAGGTGGGACGCCTCTTCGACGCCTCCCACGCCTCGCTGCGGGACGACTACGAGGTGAGCTGCGCCGAGCTCGACGCCTCCGTGGAGGCGGCCCGTGCCGCCGGGGCGCTGGGGGCGCGGATGACCGGCGGCGGCTTCGGCGGGTCGTCCGTGGCCCTGGTGCCGGAGCCTGCGGTGCCCGCGGTGCGCGACGCCATCCGGGCGGTCTTCGCCGAGCAGGGCTGGCACGCCCCCGCGAGCATCGTGGTCACGGCCGGCGCCCCCGCCCGCCGCGACACCTGACCTGACCCACCACCCCATCCACCCCATCCGCCTCAACATTTCGGGGTGACCCGGAAATGTCGACGTGGCCCGGGATGGCAACTGGGGTCACGTCGACGTTCCGGGGTGTCGTGAGGATCGGTGCCGCCACCGCCGCGGTGGTCGCTCCTGGGCTCAGCGCACCCTCGCTCGTCCCAGCGCAGGTTCCAGCGTGCGCTGGGCAGCGGCAGCCTGCGCTGAGCCGGGACCCGGCTGGTCCCGGGCGGTCAGAGCGCGTACTCGACGAGCACGGGGGCGTGGTCGCTCCACCGCAGCGCGTACTCGCTCGCCCGCCCGACCTCGGCGCGCACCGCGGTCGCCGCCAGGGGCGCGGAGGCGAACTGGTAGTCGATCCGCCACCCGGCGTCGTTGTCGAACGCCGTGCCCCGCCACGACCACCAGGTGTACGGCCCCGGCCCGGGCCCGTGGAGGCCGCGGTGCACGTCGACGAACCCGTGCTCGGCGACCCAGCGGTCCAGGTGCGCCTGCTCCTCCGGGAGGAACCCCGACTTGCCCCGGTTGCCCTTCCAGTTCTTCAGGTCCTCCGCGCGGTGCGCCACGTTGAGGTCGCCGGTGACGACAGCGAGCCGGCCGTCGGCGGCCCACTGCTCCATCCGCGCCCCGAGCGCCACGAGGAACCGCTGCTTCGCGTCCTGGCGCTCGGTGCCCGCCTCGCCGGTGTGCACGTACACCGACGCCACCGTCACCGGGCGGCCGGCCACCTCGAGGTCGGCCTCGACCCACCGCCCCGACCCGGCGAACTCCTCGCCGAGGTCGGTGCGCACGTCGAGGACCGGGTGGGCCGTGACGACGGCGACGCCGGCGCGGCCGGGAGCGGCGGCCTCCGCGTGGGCCACCGCCCACCCCTCGAACGCCGAGCCGGCCAGCGCGGCGGCCAGCTGCCCCGGCCCGGCACGCACCTCCTGCAGGGCGAGCACGTCGGCCCCGGACGCGACGAGCCAGTCGACGCCACCGCGCCGGGCAGCGGCCCGGATACCGTTGACGTTGGCGGAGGCGAGGAGCACGGCGGAGAACCCGGTAGGACTTCTAGGAGACCGGCCGGACGAGCCCATCGCCCCGGTTCCGGAGCACTGGTGAGGTGACTCCCCCGGTCCTCACCCGTTGATCATCCCGGCCCCCACGGTCGCCCCCGTCGCCTCGTCGACGAGGATGAACGACCCCGTGGAACGGTTGTGCTCGTACGGGTCGACGAGCAGGGGCTGGGTCGCCCTGAGGGTGACCCGGCCGACCTCGTTGAGCCCCAGCTCGCCGGTCTCCTGGTCGCGGTGCAGGGTGTTGACGTCGAGGCGGTACTGGATCTCCTTGACCAGGACACGCGCGGCCCGCGTCGTGTGCTTGATGGCGAGCTTCCGGCGCGCCCGGAGCGGATCGCGGGTCATCCAGCACACCATCACGTCGAGGTCCTGTGTAGGGGTGGGAGCGTTGCGGACCCGGCAGATCATGTCGCCCCGGGAGACGTCGAGGTCGTCGGTCAGCCGGACGACGACGGACATGGGCGGATAGGCCTCCGTCACCTCCCGGTCGAACAGGTCGATGCCCTCGATCCGGCTGGTGAGCCCGCTCGGGAGCACCATCACCTCGTCACCCGGCTTGAGCACGCCTCCGGCGACGCGCCCGGCGTAGCCCCGGTAGTCGTGGTGCTCGTCGGACTTGGGCCGGATGACGTACTGGACGGGGAACCGCACGTCGCGCAGGTCGCGGTCGGAGGCGATGTGCACGTTCTCGAGGTGGTGCATCAGCGAGGGCCCTTCGTACCAGGGCATGTTCTCGCTGCGGACGACGACGTTGTCGCCCTGGAGCGCCGAGATGGGTATCACCTCGAGGTCGGGCACGTTGAGCCGCGAGGCGAAGGAGACGAACTCCTGCCGGATGGACTCGAAGACCTCCTCCGACCAGCCGACGAGGTCCATCTTGTTGATCGCCAGCACGAGGTGGGGCACACGGAGCAACGACAGGATGACCGCGTGCCGGCGGGACTGCTCGGTGAGGCCCTGCCGCGCGTCGACGAGGACGAGCCCCAGGTCGGCAGTCGAGGCACCGGTGACCATGTTGCGGGTGTACTGCACGTGCCCGGGGGTGTCGGCGATGATGAACTTGCGCCGGGGGGTCGCGAAGTAGCGGTAGGCGACGTCGATGGTGATGCCCTGCTCCCTCTCGGACCGCAGTCCGTCGGTGAGCAGCGCCAGGTCGGTGTAGTCGAATCCTCTGGTCCTCGACGTGGCCTCCACTGCCTCCAGCTGGTCCTCGAAGATCGCCTTGGAGTCCAGGAGCAGGCGGCCGATCAGCGTGGACTTGCCGTCGTCGACCGAGCCGGCGGTGGCGAAGCGCAGCAGGTCCATCAGAAGTAGCCCTCCTTCTTGCGGTCCTCCATGGCGGCCTCGGAGAAACGGTCGTCACCGCGGGTCGCTCCCCGTTCGGTCACCCGGGCCACGGCGACCTCCTCCACGATCGCCTGGAGCGTGTCAGCGGTGCTCTCGATGCACCCGGTCAACGTGAGGTCACCGACGGTGCGGAACCGCACCTTCCGCTCCCGGGCCTCCTCCCCGGATCGGCACGGGTTGTGCGGACTCTCGGTCAGCAGCATCCCGTCCCTCTCGAAGACCCGCCGCTGGTGGGCGAAGTAGATGGACGGGATCTCGATCTCCTCGCGGGCGATGTAGTGCCAGATGTCGAGCTCGGTCCAGTTCGACAGCGGGAAGATGCGCATGTGCTCACCCTCGTGCAACCGCCCGTTGTAGAGCGACCACAGCTCGGGGCGCTGGTTCTTCGGGTCCCACTGGCCGAACTCGTCGCGGTGGGAGTACACCCGCTCCTTGGCCCTGGCCTTCTCCTCGTCGCGACGACCGCCGCCGAACGCCGCGGTGAAGCCGTGCGTCTCGATGGCGTCGAGCAGGGTCCCCGTCTGGAGGCGGTTGCGGCTCGTGCGTCCGTCGTCGACGACGACACCGTTGGCGATCGCCTCCTCCACGGAGGCGATGACGAGCCGGGCGCCGAGCCGCTCGACCCACCGGTCACGCGTCTCGAGCACTTCGGGGAAGTCGAGGCCGGTGTCCACCTGGAGCAGGGAAAGGGAGCCGCGCCGGGTGGAACGCCTTCTCCGCGAGGCGGAGCATGACGATCGAGTCCTTGCCGCCGGAGAACATCAGGACGGGCCGCTCGAACTCGGCCACCACCTCCCGGAAGATGTGGATCGACTCGGCCTCCAGCTCGTCGAGCTGGGACAGCCGGTACTCAGCATGCGTCCGCAACATCTCACCTTTCGAAGTCGGGCCGACCCCGTAGGAGAGTACCGGCGGTGCCGGCCGGACCACGAACCCGGGCGAACGTCCCGGCCACCCGCGGGGTTGGCAGACTGTCACCGTGACCCACACGGCCGGACCTCGCCACCACGCCAGCCCGGAGGAGCTCGACGACCTCCAGGCCCTGCGCGCGGGTCTGTACGGCGAGCACGCCCGTCCGGGTCCCTTCGCCCTGCCTCCAGAGACCGCCGGCGCGGCGCGGGAGGCCGGGAGGATGGTCGTCGTCGACCCCGAGGGAGTGCCCGTGGCGGCCGTCGGCCCGCTCGCCGTGGGCCAGAACGGCCAGGCGACCGGTGAGCTGCGCTGGCTCTCCCTGCCCTCGACGCGCCCCTTCGAGGAGCTCCAGCTGCGCCAGCGGGTCGACCTGAACGGTCGGCCCGTCCGGGTCGTGCGGAGCATCGACGACCTCGAGGCGCCCATCGACCCGGACACGTACCTCCTCGTCCTGGGGTCGACCTCGCTCGACGGGCCCACAGCGGGGACCGCGCTGACGAGGGCGGCCGTCCGGGCCGCCGGGCCCGTGCCCGGCACCGAGGTGGGAGTGGTGCCCCTCCCCCCCGGCCGCCCGGAGCGCGAGGCCGCCCTCCTCGCCACGCTGGGCATCGACCCCTCCCAGCGCACGGTGCCCACGCGCGCCGCCGCCGCGGGGGACGACGGTGGGGTCGTCGCGCTGCTCACGGGGCTGTCCGGGTCGGGGAAGTCGACGATCGCCCGTGCCGTGGCCGTGCGCCTGGTCGAGGAGGGCCGCACCGTGACCCTGCTCGACGGGGACCGCGTGCGCCGCCACCTCTCCTCCGGGCTCGGCTTCACCGCGGCGGACCGCGACACCAACGTCCGCCGGATCGGCTGGGTCGCCGCCGAGGTCGCCCACCACGGCGGGACCGCGATCTGCAGCCCCATCGCACCGGCCGAGCCCGTGCGTCGTCAGGTCGCCGACTTCGTCGCCCAGCGCGGTGGCCGGTTCGTGCTCGTCCACGTGGCCACCCCGCTGGAGGAGTGCGAGCGCCGCGATCGCAAGGGCCTGTACGCGGCGGCGCGTCGGGGTGAGATCCCCGACTTCACCGGCATCTCGGCGCCCTATGACGTGCCGACCGACCCCGACCTGCGGCTCGACACGACCGGGCGGACGGTGGAGGAGTGCGCTGCCGAGGTCCTGGCCCTCCTCGGGTCCGAGGCACAGCCGGGCCGCCGTGCCTGAGGAGGTGCTCTCCGGGGCCGCGCTCGCCCTGCTCACGGTCAGCTTCCTGGTCGGGATCGTCGTCGGGCTCACAGGCATGGGTGGCGGAGCCCTGATGACGCCCGCGCTCGTCTTCCTCGGCATCCCCCCGACCGCCGCAGTGGCCAACGACCTCGTGGCGGCCGCCGCGAGCAAGACCGTCGGCGCGGGGGTGCACGCCCGTGCGGGATCCCCCGACTGGCGCCTCGTCCGCCTCCTCGTCCTGGGCTCGGTCCCGTGCGCGCTGGCGGGCGCGTTCCTCCTGCACCTGATGGGTCCGGGTGAGGAGCGCGAGAACCTCCTCAAGATCGCCATCGGGTGCGCGCTGCTGCTGGCGGCGGCGAGCTACACCCTGCGCATCTACGGCACCATCTTCCACGGCTGGGGCCTCGGGCGCGGCTCGGAGCGGGGGCGCCGCTGGCCGACGGTCCTGGTCGGCGGCGTGGGCGGCCTGCTCGTGGGTCTCACCAGCGTCGGGGCGGGGTCGATCATCATGGTGGCCCTCGTGCTGCTCCACCCCGGGCTCAAGGCGCGACGGCTCGTCGGGACCGACCTGGCGCAGGCCGTGCCACTCGTCGTCGCGGCGGCGGTGGGGCACGTCATCGTCACCGGCGTCGACTGGGCGGTGCTGGTGCCCCTGCTCGTCGGAGGCGCTCCCGGTACCTTCCTCGGGGCCCGGCTCGCCACCTGGGTGCCCGTGTCGGCGATCCGTCGTGGCATCGTCATCGTGCTCACCCTCACCGGCCTGAGCATGCTGGGGGTGCCGCCCGGGGTCGTCGGCGCCACCGGCGCCGGACTGCTCATCCTCGGCCCGCTCACCTGGGCGGCCCTTCGGCGCGCTCATGGACTGCCGCCCTTCGCCGGGGCGGCGGACCTCGACCGAGAGGAGCACCGATGACCGCTGACGACGACCTGGCCGCTCGGCTCGCGCACGAGGCCGGCGAGGCGCTGCTCGCCGTGCGTGAGGAGACCGGGATCGGCCCCGGAGCCCTCCGTGACCTCGGCGACCGGACCTCGCAGGAGCTGCTGGCGCGCCGGATCGCCGAGGCCCGACCCGGCGACGCGGTGCTCAGCGAGGAGGCGGCCGACGACCCGGGACGTCTCGCTGCGGCCAGGGTCTGGATCATCGACCCGCTCGACGGGACACGGGAGTTCTCGGAGCCGCCACGCGATGACTGGGCCGTTCACGTCGCCCTGTGGGCGGACGGCGACCTCGTCGCCGGCGCCGTCGCCCTTCCTGCGCGGGGGATCGTTCACCGGATGGACCGACCGAGCCCGGTCCCGTCCCGAGGGAACGGGCCGATCCGACTGGCGGTCAGCCGTTCGCGACCTCCTGCCTTCGTCACCTCCCTCGCCGAGGCGCTGGGTGCCGACCTGGTGCCCATGGGATCCGCCGGCGTCAAGGCCATGGCCGTCGTCGACGGCTCGGCCGACGCGTACATCCACGCCGGTGGCCAGTACGAGTGGGACTCCGCCGCGCCGGTGGCGGTCGCGCGGGGACACGGCCTCGTCACCCAGCGGGTCGACGGCTCTGCGCTGGTCTACAACTCGCCGGATCCCTACCTCCCCGACCTCGTGGTGGTCCGTCCCGATGTCGCGGCAGAGGTCCTGGGCGCGCTGGCGGGCCTCGGCACCTGACGCCGGGCGGGTACCGGTCCACCCGCCGGGGGTCAGGAGCGGCCCAGGGACGCCGTGGTGCGGGTCCACGGACCCTCGGGGTCCGCTGCGGAGAACACCTCGTCGCCGACCACGACCCACCACCGGACGCCGCTGCTGGCCGCGGCAACCGCTCCCGCTCGCGGCGTCGACTCGATGCACGCGCCCTGGTCCGCGAGCTCGCCGCTCCGGACCGGCGTCGCCACCACCCCGTCGCAACGGCCGGACGTGGACACGAGCACGGCCGCGGAGGCGTCGGGGGCCAGCGCGAGCGCGAGCGAGCCCTCGAGCCCGAACACGTCGGTCCAGTCCGAGCCACCGTCGGTCGTCGTGCGCACCTGACCGTCGTCGCAGAGCGCGAGCGCGGTCTCGGCGTCCAGCGGGGCCAGGTCGACGACCTCGCTCCGCCCCGCGCAGGGCGCCACCCGCTCGCCGCTGGAGGTGTCGACGGTGCGGGGCGCCTTCGGCACCCGCGACCACGCCGCCTCCGCCGAGGAGGGCTCGCCCCACCGGGCCCCACCGTCGGTCGTCGACCACATCCGCAGCTCGCAGTCCCCGTCGCCCCCGGTGACGAACGCCTCCACGTCCGACTCGGCGCGGACGCGGAGCACCTGCCCGGGGGCTTCCTCCACCGTCCACGAGTCCCCCCGGTCGCTGCTCACCCACACCGTGCCCGGCCGGCGGCAGGTACCCGAGTCGGCCACCCACACCGCGTCGTCCCCCGCCGCCGCGACCACCCGGGTCAGCGGCACCACCTCGACGTCGGCGGGCGAGGGCGACGGGGACGCCGAGCCCCGGCCCGCCGGCGTCGACGCGGCGCCGGACGCCGCCGAGGGCGCCGAGGTGCCGCTCGAGACGGCCCCGGCCACCTCGGCGGGCACCGGTCGAAGCGCCCACGTGATGAGGACGGCGTCGAGGACGAGGAGCGCGCCCAGTCCCACGACAGGCGCCACCCTGCGGAGCTCCATCGGCACAGCCTGTCAGAACGTCGGGCGGATGCCGATCCTCGAGTGCGGCGCACGGCGCCATCGGGCCGCGATCTTCCCGCGCCCCGCGCCGCTCCTATAGGGTTTGTCTTGACGTCAAGATAACCACCACCGAGGAGCGTCGACTTCCGACATGGCCACGATCATCTACACCCTGACCGACGAGGCCCCGATGCTGGCCACCTACTCCTTCCTCCCCGTGGTCCAGGCCTTCGCCTCCCAGGCGGGCGTCGCCGTGGAGACCCGTGACATCTCCCTCGCGGGCCGGATCCTGGCCCAGTTCCCCGAGCACCTCACCGAGGAGCAGCGGGTCGGAGACCACCTCGCCGAGCTCGGCGAGCTCGCCACGACCCCCGAGGCGAACATCATCAAGCTGCCCAACGTCTCCGCCTCGCTGCCGCAGCTCAAGGCCGCGATCAAGGAGCTGCAGGGCCAGGGCTACACCCTCCCCGACTACCCCGACGACCCGCAGGGCGACGAGGAGCGCGACGTGCGCGGCCGCTACGACAAGGTCAAGGGAAGCGCCGTCAACCCCGTTCTGCGCGAGGGCAACTCCGACCGCCGCGCCCCGGCGGCCGTGAAGAACTACGCACGCAAGCACCCGCACTCGATGGGTGAGTGGAGCGCCGACAGCCGCACCCGGGTGGCCACCATGGCCCAGGACGACTTCCGCAGCAACGAGCAGTCGGTGGTGATGCCGGCCGCCGACACCCTGACCATCCGCCACGTGGCGGCCGACGGCACCACCACGGTGCTCAAGGACGGCATCCCCGTCCTCGAGGGCGAGGTCGTCGACGGCACGGTCATGCACGTCACCGCCCTCGAGTCCTTCCTCCGGGAGCAGATCGCCGCGGCCAAGGCGGAGGACGTGCTGTTCTCCGTGCACCTCAAGGCGACGATGATGAAGGTCAGCGACCCGATCATCTTCGGACACGTCGTGCGCGTCTTCTTCCCCGAGGTCTTCGAGCGCTACGGCGACGACCTGCGCGCCGCCGGGCTCTCCCCCAACAACGGCCTCGGCGGCATCCTCGACGGCCTGGCCGCACTGCCGAACGGCGACGAGGTCCGGGCCGCGTTCGAGCAGGGCCTCGCCGACGGCCCCCGGCTGGCGATGGTCAACTCCGACAGGGGCATCACCAACCTCCACGTGCCCAGCGACGTCATCATCGACGCGTCGATGCCCGCGATGATCCGCACCTCCGGCCACATGTGGGGCCCGGACGGCGAGGAGCACGACACCCTCGCGGTCATCCCCGACAGCTCCTACGCCGGCGTCTACGAGGCGGTCATCGAGGACTGCCAGGCCCATGGCGCCTTCGACCCGACGACCATGGGGTCGGTGCCCAACGTCGGGCTGATGGCGCAGAAGGCCGAGGAGTACGGCAGCCACGACAAGACCTTCGAGCTGCCGTCAGCGGGCCGGGTCGAGGTCGTCGACGGCGCCGGCGAGGTGCTGATGTCGCACGACGTCGAGGCCGGCGACATCTGGCGGGCGTGCCAGACCAAGGACGCCCCCATCCGCGACTGGGTGGGGCTGGCCGTGGCCCGGGCCCGGGCGACCGGCGCCCCCGCGGTGTTCTGGCTCGACGACACGCGCGCCCACGACCGCAACCTCATCGAGAAGGTCAACGCCTACCTGCCGGAGCACGACACCGACGGCCTCGACATCCGCATCCTCTCGCCCGTGGAGGCCACCCGGCTCTCGGTCGAGCGGATCCGCCGCGGCGAGGACACGATCTCGGTCACCGGCAACGTCCTGCGCGACTACAACACCGACCTGTTCCCGATCCTCGAGCTCGGCACCTCCGCGAAGATGCTCTCGGTCGTCCCCCTGATGAACGGCGGCGGCCTGTTCGAGACCGGCGCCGGCGGGTCGGCTCCCAAGCACGTCCAGCAGCTCGTCACCGAGGACTACCTGCGCTGGGACAGCCTCGGCGAGTTCCTCGCGCTCGCCGAGTCGTTCCGCCACGAGGCCGGCAACGGCAACCAGCGCGCCGGCCTGCTCGGTGACACCCTCGACCGGGCCACGGAGACGCTGCTCGAGGAGAACAAGTCACCGGCCCGGCGCGTGGGCCAGATCGACAACCGGGGCAGCCACTTCTGGCTCGCTCGCTACTGGGCACAGGAGCTCGCGGCGCAGACCGAGGACCCCGCGCTCGCCGCAGGTCTTCGCGCCGGTGGCCGAGGCGCTGGTCGCAAGGACCGACGCCATCGACGGGGAGCTCATCGCGGTCCAGGGCAACCCGGTCGACATCGGTGGCTACTACCGCCCCGACCGGGAGAAGGCGTCCGCGGTGATGCGCCCGTCGGCGACCTTCAACGCCGTCATCGACCCGCTCCGCTGAGCCGGGAGAGAAACGTGGCAATCACCGTGCAGCCCAGCGCCGACGTCGACGAGAGCGCCCAGATCGGCGACGGCACCCTGGTGTGGCACCTCGCCCAGATCCGGGAGAATGCAGTGCTCGGCGAGGGCTGCGTGATCGGACGCGGGGCGTACGTGGGCCCGGGGGTGCGAATGGGTCACCACTGCAAGCTGCAGAACCACGCCCTCGTCTACGAGCCGGCCGTGCTCGAGGACGGCGTCTTCGTCGGGCCGGCAGTGGTCTTCACCAACGACCACTACCCGCGTGCGGTGTCACCGGAGGGCCGTCTGAAGCGCGGTGACGACTGGGAGGCGGTGGCCGTGACCTGCCTGGAGGGAGCGTCGATCGGTGCACGGGCGGTGTGTGTCGCCCCGGTCACGATCGGCCGGTGGGCCATGGTCGCGGCTGGCTCGGTCGTCGTCCGGGACGTCCCCGACTTCGCTCTCGTCGCCGGCGTGCCGGCCCGGCGGCTGCGCTGGGTGGGGCGCGCCGGGGTGCCGCTGGAGCCGGGCGCGGGACCGGGGACGTGGCTGTGCCCCTCGACCGGTGCGACCTACACCGAACGCGACGACGTCCTCACCGAGGACCGGACCTGACGCCTCCTCCGCGTCAGCCGTGGTGCTCGGCCTCGGCGGCGTCGGCCTCCTCCTTGGTGGCGTGCACGGTGCCGTGGGGGTGCTCCGCGGGCGCGTAGACCGAGTACAGCCGCAGGGGGCCGTCACCCACGTTGGTGAGGTTGTGCCAGGAGCCGGCGGGCACGAAGACGGCGAAGTCGTCGCCCACGGTCTCGTCGAAGGACAGCTCGTCGCGGGCCGGGCCCATCTGCACCCTGGCCGAGCCCTCCTCGACCCGGAGGAACTGGTCGTGGTCGTGGTGCACCTCGAGCCCGACGTCGTGCCCCGGCTGGATCGACATGACCGTCACCTGGAGGTTGCGGCCGGTCCAGATGGCGGTGCGGTACGTGTCGTTGTCGAGGGTGGCGGCCTCGATGTCGGTGACGTGGGGGTTGGGGCCGTGGTCGGTCATCATCTTCTCCTCAGGATGGGCACCCCCAACGTACCGACCCTCCGGCGGCAGGCCCGGAGCGGCCGGTCCCGGGCGGCCGGTCCCGGCGGCCGGGGCGTGCCCCTCCCCCCGTCCGGAGCGGCTCGCCGGCCCATCCCTCGACGCGTCCCTGTACGCGGAGGCGCCTACCGGCCACACTGAGCGCCATGACGTCTCCCTCGATGCGGCAGCGCCTCGCCGCAGAGTTCCTCGGCACCTTCTGGCTCGTCTTCGGCGGCTGCGGCTCGGCCATCTACGCGGCCGGCTTCCTCGCGCCCAACGTCGCCGCGGGCGGCAGCATCCACGTCGGCATCGGCTTCCTCGGGGTCGCCCTCGCCTTCGGGCTCACCGTCGTGACGATGGCGTACGCGGTGGGCCACGTCTCGGGCGCCCACTTCAACCCGGCGGTCACCATCGGCGTCGCGGTCGCCCGGCGCTTCGAGTGGCGGGACGTGCCGGGCTACGTCGTCGTCCAGGTCGTCGGCGCCCTGCTCGCCGGGACCGCGCTCTGGGCCATCGCGCGGGGCAAGCCGGGGTTCGAGGCCACGGGCAACATGGCCGCCAACGGCTGGGGCGACCTGTCCCCCGGCGGCTACTCGTTCGCGGCGGTCCTGTGCGCCGAGGTCCTGCTCACCGCGATCTTCCTCTACGTCATCCTCGGGGTCACCGACTCGCGCGCACCCGAGGGGTTCGCGCCGCTCGCCATCGGCCTGGCCCTCACCCTGATCCACCTCGTCTCGATCCCGATCTCGAACACCTCGGTCAACCCGGCCCGCTCCACCGGCGTCGCGTTCTTCAACGGGGCCGGGGCCCCAGGGCAGCTGTGGCTGTTCTGGGTGGCACCGATCCTCGGCGCCGCCATCGCCGGCGCGACCTTCCAGCTCATCACCGGCGTCGACCGCCGCGACCGCGACATCTCGGGCGAGATGGACCCCCAGGACGCGGTCGTCGCTGACGGCGTCGACCCCGACGTCGCGCGCTGAGGGGTCACGCCGGCGGGGCCGGAACGGACGCGCGCTCCGCGGCGTAGTGGCGGAAGAGGAGGTACGCCGCCACCGCGCACAGCACGTGCCACAGGCCGTGCCACTGGAACACCGAGGTGGGGTCGCACCACGGGTGGCCGTCGCGGCCGAACCGCCAGACCGTCGACGCCACGACGAGCGTGGCCACGGCGGCGACCCCGAACCAGGTGTCCTGGCGGGCATCCGCGCCGCCGCCACAGAACCACCTCGAGGGCGATGGCGAGCAGCAGCATCACCGAGAAGGCCGCGTTGCCCGCGTGGTTGACGACCGGAACCGGCCGCCCGCGAGGTACACGGCCATCCCCACGGCGACGAGCAGCGGGAAGGCGACGGCGAGGAAGCCGGGGCCGCGGCGCCACACCCGCATCGCGGCGTAGCCGAGGGCGAACCCGGACACGAGGAACATGCTCAGCAGGTCGAGGTGGCCGCCGACGGCGCTCTGGGTCGCGTGCATCGCCATGCTGCCGGGCCCGAGCAGGACCACGAGGACGGCGTAGGCCGTCGCCAGCCCCGGGTGGGCGCCCATCGTGAGGCCGAGCCGGAGCCGGTCCGCGGCGTACCAGGCGACGGCGAGACCCGCGAGGACGAACCCGAGGTTGCTCCACGTGCTCGTGGGCTGGAGCACCCAGCCGGGCGTGCTCGGCCTCGCAGAAGCTCCCGCCGCGTCCCACGTCCGGTCCCAGCCAGCCCCACCGCGCCGCGGCGAGGACCAGCGCCAGCGAGAGGACCGCGGTCACCCCCGCCGCGACCACAGGTCGCAGGTCCCGTCCGTCCGTCGCCCGTCGGTGCACGTCGCCCACCTCAGCACAACGGCCACCCGCCGCGCCATCGACCCACGCTGATAGCGTCGCGACGACAGACCATCACCGCTCGTCCGAAGGGGAACCACCGTGAGCAGCACGCCCGTCAAGGTGGCCGTCACCGGCGCCGCCGGCCAGATCGGCTACAGCCTCCTGTTCCGCATCGCCAGCGGGTCCCTGTTCGGTCCCGACACCCCCGTCGAGCTCCGGCTGCTCGAGATCACCCCCGCCCTCAAGGCGCTCGAGGGCGTCGTCATGGAGCTCGACGACTGCGCCTTCCCCACCCTGGCCGGGGTCGAGATCGGTGACGACCCGATGACCGTCTTCGACGGCGTCAACCACGCCCTGCTCGTCGGCGCCCGCCCGCGCGGACCGGGCATGGAACGCGGTGACCTGCTGGAGGCCAACGGTGGCATCTTCGCCCCCCAGGGCAAGGCGCTGAACGAGGTCGCGGCCGACGACATCCACGTCACCGTCACCGGCAACCCCGCGAACACCAACGCCCTGATCGCGATGAGCAGCGCGCCCGACATCCCCGCCGAGCGGTTCTCGGCCCTGACCCGCCTCGACCACAACCGCGCCATCTCGCAGCTCGCGGCCAAGCTCGACGTGCCCGTCACCGAGATCCGGCGGATGACGATCTGGGGCAACCACTCCGCCACCCAGTACCCCGACCTGTTCCACGCCGAGGTCGGGGGCCGCAACGCCGCCGAGGCCGTGGGCGACCAGGCCTGGATCGAGGAGACCTTCATCCCCACCGTCGCCAAGCGCGGCGCCGCCATCATCGAGGCACGCGGCGCGTCGTCCGCGGCCTCCGCGGCGTCGGCCACGATCGACCACGCCCGCACCTGGGTGAAGGGCACCCCGGAGGGTGACTGGGTGTCGATGTCGGTGCGCTCCGACGGCTCGTACGGCGTCGAGGAGGGCCTGGTGTCCTCCTTCCCGGTCACCGTCCGCGACGGCCGCTGGCAGATCGTCCAGGGCCTCGACATCGACGACTTCTCGCGCGGCCGGATCGACGCCTCCGTCGAGGAGCTCGCCGGCGAGCGCGACGCCGTCAGCGCGCTCGGTCTCATCTGAGCACTCGCCCCGGGGGCTGCGTCCCTCGGGCACACAGGACACGCCGTCTCGGGCCGGGCCCGGACGGCGTGTCTGTTCACTCGACGGGCTCGGCTCAGGGCGACATCGACAGGAAGAGGAACGCCGCGAAGAGGGTGAGGTGCACGACGCCGTGCAGGCGCGTGGCGCGGCCCGGCACGACGGTGAGCACCGCCACGAACAAGGTGATGGCGAGCAGCACCACCTGGGTGGGGCCGAGCCCGAGCTGGAGCGGGGTCGGCACCCAGATCGAGGCCACCGCCAGGGTCGGGATCGTCAGCCCGATGCTCGCGATCGCCGACCCGAAGGCGAGGTTCATCGACACCTGGACCCGGCCCCGGCGCGCGGCGTTGGCCGCCGCGAGGCTCTCCGGCAGCAGGACGAGCAGCGCGATCACGACCCCGACGAACGACACCGGCAGGCCCGCCGCCACGACGCCCTCCTCGATGGCCGGTGACTCGACCTTGGCCAGGCCGACGACGGCGACGAGCGAGAGCAGCAGCAGCACCAGGGAGAGGCCCGCCTGCCGGTCGGTGGGGGGCGCCGCGTGCTCCTCCTCGTCGAGCGGGCGGCCCTCGCGGTCGACCGGGAGGAAGAAGTCCCGGTGCTGCACGGTCTGGGTCACGACGAAGGCGGCGTAGAGCGCGAGGGAGGCGACGGCGGCGAAGGCCAGCTGCCCCGTGGTGAACTCCGGCCCGGGCTCACCCAGCGTCACCGACGGCAGCACCAGGCAGAGGACGGCGAGCGCCGCCACGGTCGCGAGCGCCCCCCCGCTGCCCTCGGCGTTGAAGCGGGCGAAGGTGTCGCGGCGGGCGCCGAGGAGCAGGGACAGCCCGACGATGCCCGCGACCGTGATCATCACCGCGGCGAACACGGTGTCGCGGGCCAGCGTCGAGGCCTTGTCGCCACCGCTCAGCATCAGGGCGACGATGAGCGAGACCTCGATGACGGTGACCGACACCGCGAGCACGAGCGAGCCGAACGGTTCGCCGACCCGGTGGGCCACCACCTCCGCGTGGTGCACCGCCGCGAGCACCGCGCCGGCGAGCAGGAACGCGACGACGACCACCACGACGACCCCGATGTCACGGCCCCACGTCGCCGCGAGCGCGACGAGGGCGACAGCGGGAATGGCCACCCAGACCCGCTGGCGGAGCTGCCCGGACGTGGCTCCCCCGCTGCCCGGTGCCACGGTCACGGCCTCCGGTGGGCGCCGGGATCGGCCGAGGCAGCGCGTTCGGCCGCCTCCACGACGTTGCTCAGCAGCATCGCCCTGGTCATCGGCCCGACCCCGCCGGGGTTGGGGCTCACGTACCCGGCGACCTCCCAGACGTCCGGGGCGACGTCGCCCGCGATCCGTCCCTTGCCGGTCTCCTCGTCGACGACCCGCGAGACCCCGACGTCGAGCACGGCCGCGCCCGGCTTCACCATCTCGGCCGTGACGATCCCGGGGACGCCGGCCGCGGCGATGACGATGTCGGCCTGGCGCACCTCGGCCGCGAGGTCCCGGGTGCCGGTGTGGCACAGCGTCACCGTGGCGTTCTCGGACTTTCGCGTGAGGATGAGGCCGAGCGGGCGGCCCACCGTGATGCCGCGCCCGACGACGACCACCTTGGCCCCCGCGATCGGCACGTCGTTGCGGCGCAGCAGCTCGATGCAGCCGACCGGTGTGCACGGCAGCGGCGCCGGCTCCCCGAGGACGAGCCAGCCGAGGTTGGTCGGGTGCAGCCCGTCGACGTCCTTGGCCGGGTCGACCGCGGAGAGGATCACGTTCTCGTCGAGCCCGGTGGGCTGCTGGACGATGAAGCCGGTGCACGCCGGGTCCTGGTTCAGCTCCCGGACCACGGCGAGCACGTCCTCGAGCGTGGAGTCGCCCGGCAGGTCTCGCCGGATCGAGTGGATGCCCACCTCGGCGCAGTCCCGGTGCTTGGCGCCGACGTACCACGTGCTGCCCGGGTCGTCACCGACGAGGACGGTGCCCAGGCCGGGCACGACCCCGCGCTCGGCGAGCGCCGCGACCCGGCCGCGCAGCTCTTCCTTGATCGTCGTGAGGATGGCCTTGCCGTCGAGTGTCTGCGCCGTCACGGCCCCATCCTCCCAGCCCCGCCGGCCGGGCCGTCACCGGGCCGGGTACCGGGCCCAAGGCCCGGGGCAGGGCCTCCTCGACAACGCGTGCAGCCGGGAGTACGGTCCAGTGATCAGCCCCTGGGAGGCGGGGGCTACGGCTGTGGGGGTCGTGATGGTCCCACGACGTGGCGTTCGGGCAGTGCTCGCCGGGTGTGCGGCGATGGCGATGACGTGGTTGTCCGCCGGCCTCGCGCCGGCCTGGGCCGGTCCCCCCGACGGGCCGGCCGGAGTGACCAGCCGCCTCGAGGTCCCTTGGGCGTTCTTCATCGAGGACTTCGACACGGGGCTGGTCGCCGTGTCGGGCGCACCGGCGCAGCAGTGGTGTCTCGGGGAGGGCGCGCACCCGGTCGACGTGCTCGTCGTCGACGTCCCGGGCGATCCGATCGTCGTCAACTCCGCCGGTGAGGTGACCCTGTGGGTCTACGCGGCCGACGGGATCGACGACCTGTGCGGCACGGTGCTGGGGGGCGGGACGGCCACCCTGGTCGCCGTCGCCGATGACGTCCGGTTCCGATACGTCGACAACTACGAGGGCTACGACCCCGGGGGCCGCTCGAACGCCTTCGGCCTCACGGCCCACGGCACGGCGTACGGCACCGACGGCGGCGCCTACCGGCTCGACGTCACGCTGCGCCTCCGCATCTCGAGCGACTTCGAGCTCTCCGTGTACCGGGAGTCACTGCGGCTCACGCCGCTACCGGGGTGAGCGCGTGGTGCCCCGGCCACCAGGTGGTGGCCGGGGCACGGGCGAGGCGGGTCCTTGTCCCGCTCAGCCGTGGCCGAGCTCGCTCTCGTCCTCCGCGTCCTCCGCGTCGACGGCGCCCTCCGCGGCCACGTCACGAGCCGGCGGGGCGTCGGCAGGCTCGGACGCCGGCTGCTCGACCCGGCCGTCGGCGAGCTCGGCGAGCCGGTCGAGCTCGTCGTTGAGCGCGCCGAGGACCGCCTTGAGCTGGGTGTGGGCCACCCGCGCGTAGGTGCGCACGTACTCGAGCTGCTGGGTGTCGACGGCCCCGGACGACGTGGCCGCGGCGAGGGCCGCCGCGTCGGCGGGAGCGCCGCCGTCGCCCTCCTCGCCGGACCCGCCGTCCGCGGCCACCCCGCGGGCCGCCTCGTGGGCCCGCTGGAGGATGTGCCGGTACTGCTCGCGCGCGGTCTCCTCGAGGTCGCGGGCGTAGGCCTGGGCCTCCGCGACCGCCTCGTCGGCCGCACGCTGGGCCTTGGCGAGCAGCTCGACGGCCCGGAGGCTGACGTCCTGGTACGCCCGTTCGCGTGCCTCGCGCCGCTCCCGGTCCCCCGAGACCTGGGGGGCCTCGACCACGTGGTCGGTCTCGTGCTGGATGTCGCTCACGACGTCTCTCCTTGCGCCGGTTCCGGCTCCGTGGTGGCGGTCGTGACGGGCACGTCCGCGTACTCCTCGAACTCGATGGACTCAGGGGGCTTCGGTGCCCGCTCGAACGCGGCCTTGGTGTACCGGACCATCTCCGGCGAGCCGCACAGCATCACCCGGTAGCGGCCGTCGAAGGCCTCCTCGACGGCGGCGTCGCCGACCAGGCCCTTGCGGCCGGGGTAGGTGGGGTCGTCCGAGACGACCGGGACGTAGGTGAACCACTCCTGCTCGGCGAGCCGCCGCAGCCGCTCGTTGGCGTAGAGGTTCCACGGGAACCGGACGCCGTGGAGGAGGCGCACCTGCCGCAGCGGCCACCCGTCGCGGCGCTGCTGGGCTATGACGTCGAGCAGGGCGAGGAACGGCGCCAGGCCGGTGTTGCCCGCCACCATGACGAGGTCGGCGTCGTCGTCGGGGTCGAGCACGAGGCCGGTGCCCACCGGGGCGCCCACCTTGACCACGTCGCCCGGACGGACCCGGCTGACGAACGCACCGCTCACCAGCCCGCCGGCGAGCACGGCCACGTGGAGGTCGATGGTGCCGTCCTCGCGGGGGGCGTTGGCCGGGGTGAAGAACCGCCAGGACCGGGGGACCTGCGGCACCTCCATCGCCATCGACTGACCCGGTTCGTACGACAGCGGCCGGTTCGGGCGGATCCGGAAGGTCGCGATCTCGCGGCTCACCCGCTGCTTGTCGACGACCTCGGCCTCCCACCACGCGGGCTGGACCCCCTCGGACTCCTCGGCGGCGGCGATCATGGTCGAGGCGACGACGCCGTAGGCCGCGGCCCAGTCGTCGGCGACCTCGGTGGTCCACCGGTCGCCGAGGAAGTGGGCGAGCGACCACAGCAGCGAGGCGCCGACGGCGTCGTAGTGCTCGGCGACGACCGAGAAGCGGCGGTGGTCGCGCCCGAGCTGCTCGACGAAGTCGACCACCTCACCGAGGTTGTCGACGTTGCTGACGATGCGGCCCAGCGCCCCGACGAGCCGGTCGCGCTGGGCGTTCATCGTCAGCGGGAACATCTCCCGCAGCTCGGGGTGGGTGACGAACAGGTGGGCGTAGAAGTACGAGGCGACGTCGTCGGAGTGCTCCCCTGCCGCGGCCCACGTGGACTTGAGGCGGTCGGTGTCCACGGTGCTGCTCCTGCCTCAGGCCTGGTTGACGACCTGGGGCCGCACCGCGCCCAAGGTCTCGACGACGCGGCCCCGGATGTCGTCCGGCACGCCGACCTCGCCGAGGATGGCCATGAGGTGCTCACCGACCCGGTCGTAGTCGGCGTCGGAGATGTCGAGCGGCTGGTGGGCGTCGTCGAGCGCCCGGCCGGTGTACTCGTCGGGGCCACCGAGCACCTTGGTGAGCATGAGCACCATGTGGCGCTTCTGCCGGGGCAGGTCGATGTCGGCGAAGTAGTGACCCACCAGGGGGTCGGCGGTGAGCCGGACGTACAGCTCGTCGACGACCGCGGTCAGCGCGGGGCCGCCACCGATCCGTTCGTAGTCAGAGGGCATGCAGGGGCCTCCAGGTGCAGGGGCGGTGCGTCGGTGCACCACCGGGACGGGCGGGAACTGAGCGTAGCGGGTTCGACTCCCGTTGAGAATGGTCGACGTGGGACGACTGTGACCGCTGGGACGGGGTCTCGCAACCCGGGACGCCCACGTCGTGGACTCCCACGACGCCCCACCTGTCCCAGCAGTCCCATCGGCGCTACGGTTCCCCCATGGCGAGGTACCTGGTCAACGACGACGCGGTGGCCCACGTGAGGGCGCTGGTCGACGCGCGCCAGTACGTTCTCGACAGCGACTGGGGCGCGGTGCAGCCCGGTGCCGCGGCCCAGAACGCCTACCTCGAGCGGCACACCTGGGACGACTACGCCCGGTGGCACCTCGGCCTCACCGACGGGGCCAACGACCACACCAAGGCCAGGTACGCCTTCGCCGTGGGCGACTTCCGGCGGGTCCACCGCAGCGCCCTCATCGCCTGTGTGTACCGAGCCTCCGAGTGGCGCCACAAGGAGGTCGAGCTGGCCGCGCACGACCTGCTCCAGCACCTCGACGCGACGAGCGCCTGAGACCGCGATGGCGCTGCCCACGTACCCGTCGGGGCGGCACCGGCTCCCGGCCGGCACGCACCCTCGCCCTCGCGGCGACCGGTCGACCGCTCCGGTCGGCCACGCCGCCGCGGCGCCGCCGCCACCGCGCCGGCTCGACGGGCTCGACCTCGCCCGCGGGGTGGCGGTGCTCTCGATGCTCGTCGCCCACCTCTCCCCGGTCGGTGGCCCCGCGGACGTCACCGAGTACCTCACCGCGCCCCTCTTCGCCGTGGTCATCGGCGTCTCGATGGGCCTGCGCACCTCCCGGGAGCCACCGGAACCGGCCGCCACCGTCGTCCTCGACAACGTCCTGAGGGGAGCGCTGCTCGTCGCGCTCGGGCTGGTGCTCCAGCCCCTGTACAGCCAGATCGTCGTCATCCTCCCCTACCTCGGCCTGCTCGTCGTCGTGCTCGCCCCGCTCGCGCTGCTGCTGCGCCGCACCCCGGTGCTCACCCTCGGCCTCGCCGCCGGCCTCGCGGTGCTCAGCCCCGTGCTCATGGCCCGTGCCCGCGACCTCGCGGCCGGACGCGGGGACGACCTCGGCACGGCGGCCCGGACCCTGCTCGACTGGCTCGCCACCGGGCAGTCGTACCGGCTCACCTCGCTGCTGCCGATGGCGCTGGGCGGGCTGGCCCTGGCCGCCGTGCTGCCCCGGGCCGGACGCGGCCGGCCCGGGTGGGCGGTGGCCCTCGTGCTCTTCGGCACCAGCGTGGCCACCTACCTCCTCGGGGCCTCCTCGCCCGACGGGGCGCGCGCCTACTCCGGCACCACGGCCGAGATCGTCGGGTCCACCTTCCTCGCGGCGGGGTCCGTGGTCCTCGCATTCCTCGTCGTCGACGTCGGCCGGCGGTGGCGGCTCGGCCCCGTCCTGGAGCCGGTGCTCGCGACCGGCCGCCTGGCCCTGACCGCGTACGCCCTCCAGGTGCTGGTCCTCGCCGCCGTGGCCGCCGTGCGCGACGGCGCCCCCGACGACGGGTGGGCCATGCTCGCCGGCACGACGGTCGTCGTCGTCGGGGTCTGCTGGCTGCTGGACCGCCGGTGGGGGACGGGTCCGCTCGAGTGGCTCGCGCGCCGCCTCCGGGTGCGGCCCCGCGGGAGGACCGTCAGTGCGCGAAGTGCCGGGTCCCCGTGAAGTAGAGCGTCACCCCGGCCGCCTGTGCCGCCTCGACCACCTCGGCATCCCGCACCGACCCTCCGGGCGCCACGACGGCCCGCACGCCGGCGTCGAGCAGCACCTGGAGGCCGTCGGCGAACGGGAAGAAGGCGTCCGACGCCGCGACCGCGCCACGCGCCCGCTCCTGCCCCGCCCGGGACACCGCGAGGTGACAGGAGTCGACCCGGTTGACCTGGCCCATCCCGATGCCGACGGAGGCGCCGTCGCGGGCCAGCAGGATGGCGTTGGACTTGACCGCCCGCACGGCGCGCCAGGCGAACTGCAGGTCGGCGAGGGTGGAGTCGTCGGCGACCTGTCCGGCGACCAACCGCCAGTGCCGGGCGTCGTCGCCGCCGGTGACCGCGCCGTCCTCGTCGTGGACCACGGCGTCGATCGCGTCCCGCTGCTGCATGAGCAGCCCCCCGGCCACCGGCCGGGTCTCGACGCCGCCGCGGGAGGGCGCGGCGCACTCGAGCAGCCGGACGTTCTTCTTGCGGGTGAGCACCTCGAGGGCGTCCGGCTCGAAGCCGGGCGCCACGACGACCTCGGTGAAGATGTCGGCGACCGTGCGGGCCATCTGCGCCGTCACCACCCGGTTGGCGGCGACGATGCCGCCGAAGGCCGAGACCGGGTCGCAGGCGTGCGCCTTGCGGTGGGCGTCGGCGACGTCGGAGCCGACGGCGATCCCGCACGGGTTGGCGTGCTTGACCACGGCCACCGTCGGCTGGTCGCCGTGGTCGTATGCGGCCCGCACGGCGGCGTCGGCGTCGACGTAGTTGTTGTACGACATCTCCTTGCCGTGCAGCTGGGTGGCTTGGGCCAAGGCCGGCTGCGGCTGGAAACCGTTGCTGTAGAGGGCTGCCCGCTGGTGCGGGTTCTCGCCGTAGCGGAGCACGGCGGCCCGCTGCCAGGTGGCCCCCACCCAGGCGGGGAAGCCGGTGCCCTCCGAGGTGTCGGTGTAGGCGTTGCCCATCCACGACGCGACGTGCACGTCGTAGGTGGCGGTGTGCACGAAGGCATCCGCCGCCAGCCGGGAGCGCTGGGCGAGGGTGAAGCCGCCCGCACGCACGGCCTCGAGGACGTCCGCGTAGCGGGCCGGGTCGGTGACCACGGCGACGCTCGGGTGGTTCTTGGCCGCGGCGCGGACCATCGACGGGCCACCGATGTCGATCTGCTCGACGCACTCGTCGGGTGTCGCACCCGAGGCCACGGTGTCGGCGAAGGGGTAGAGGTTGACGACCACCAGCTCGAACGGGGCGACCCCGAGCTCCTCGAGCTGGGCCAGGTGCTCGGGCTTGCGGGTGTCGGCGAGGATCCCGGCGTGGACCCGCGGGTGCAGGGTCTTGACCCGGCCCTCGAGGCACTCGGGGAACCCGGTGAGGTCCTCGACCCGGGTGACCGGCAGGCCGAGGGAGCCGATGAGCGCGGCCGAGCCACCGGTGGAGACGAGCTCGACCCCGGCGTCGTGCAGACCGCGCACGAGGCCCTCGAGCCCGGTCTTGTCGTAGACGGAGACGAGCGCACGGCGGACCGGGCGGACGTCCTGGCCGGGGCCGGGGGCGGAGACGGTGGCCATCGGGGCTCCTCGCAGGTCGGTGTGCCGGACGCGGGGCACCCAGGCGGGCGATGCCCCGACGGGACTTCCCGGTGGTACTCCACCCGCGCCAGTCGTCGCCCCGGACTCTACCGGCGCCCGGACCGGCCGCGCAGACCCCCTCAGGGACCGTACGGCGACGGGGGCAGCGGGTCGGGCCACGACGCACCGAGCACCCGCTCGACCTGCAGGACGACGACGACCCGTTCGGGGTTGGGTCGCGGCACCCGGTAGCGGCGCGCGTAGCGCTCCTCCGCGTCACGGACCGAGGCCTCGTCCTCGAGCACCCGGGTGCGGCCCTCGAGGGTGAGCCACCGTCGCCGGTCGACCTGGCAGAGGCTGGCGGGCCGCCCGGCCCGCGCCTGGCGCACCTTGGCGCTGCCCCGGCTCGCGATGACCCGGGCGACCAGGGCCTCCTCGTCCCAGGTGAACCCGACGGGCACGGTGTGCGGGCTGCCGTCGCGCCGGAGGGTCGTCAGCGTCGCCAGGTGCCGCTCGCGGAGGAACTCCAGCGCGGCGGGCGGGAGGACCCCGGGGTGCAGCGCCACCGTCAGCGCCCCGCCGGCCCGGGGATGCGCGCCGGGTCGGCGGCCAGCGCGGTGAGGACGTCGACGAGCATGGCGCGCTCCTCGGCCTTGATCCGCTCGTGCAGCGTCTCCACCGTGTCACCGTCCTCGACGCGGACCGCGCGCTGGTCGATGATCGGGCCGGTGTCGACGCCGTCGTCGACCCAGTGGCAGGTGCACCCCGTCACCCGGACCCCGTGGGCAAGGGCGTCGCGGACCCCGTGCGCGCCCGGGAAGCTCGGCAGGAGCGCCGGGTGCGTGTTGAGGACGGCGTGGGCCGAGAGCAGCGCCGGCCCGAGGATCTTCATGAAGCCCGCACTGACGACGACGTCGGGGCCGAAGCCACTCACCCGGCGCTGCAGGTCGAGGTCCCAGTCGGCGCGGCTGTCGTAGTCGGGCACGCGGGCGACGAAGGTCGGGACGCCGGCCCGCCGGGCGCGTTCCTCGCCGAGGGTGCCGTCGCGGTCGGCGCCGACGGCCAGCACGGTGAACGGCGCGCCGGCGGCCGCCGCGTCGAGCAACGCCTGGAGGATGGTCCCCGAGCCCGAGACGAGGACGACGAGCCCCAGGGAGCCGGTCACCGCCGCAGCCGCCACGCGTCGCGCAGGACGGCGAGCACCGCCCCCAGCAGGAGCCACCCGAACAGGCACAGGGCGAGGGCGAGCGCGGGGGCACCGACCGAGGCCAGGCGGAACTGGCCGGCCGAGCCTCCCCCCACGGCGTCGAGCAGGCCGGCCGCCAGGGCCGCGACCGCGCAGCCCGCGGTGGCCACGGCCAGCTTCGTCCGGAGCCGGGAGAGCCGGGCGACGGTGTGCACCGACCGGTGCCCGACGACCCCGCCGACCGCGACGAGGAGGAGCGCCGACAGGACGGCGACCGCCGGCGGGAAGGGCCCGGGCTGGGGCAGTCCGGCGAGGGCCGGCACCATCGGCAGCAGCCCCGACTCGGCGCCCGACCACGTGACCCCGGCGCCCTGCACCACCTGGAACCCCGGCCCGGCGAGGAAGGAGACGACCCACAGGCCGAGGTTGGGCAGCATCCCGACCTGGGCGACCACCGCGACCGTCGACCCGGCGGTGCCGGCGTCCAGCCCGTCGTGGACGGCACGCACGCCGTCCCACGAGAGCCCGACGGCGGCGAGAACCAGGGCCGACCCGAGGCCCACGAGCACGAGCAGGCCGGTCAGGCCCGGCCCCACCCCGCGCCGGACGGCATCGGGCACCCACGGCACCGCGGCGCGGGGGCCGAGCACGTCGGGGTCGTCGGCCACGACCGACCGCAGGGCGAGGCCCCCGGCGAGGAGCGGCAGCACGACCGCGGGGAGCGCGACGGTGGACCACTGCGGCCGGAGGGGTCCGGTGGCGGCGACGGCTGCGGCGACGAGGACGACGGCGGCGTAGCCCGCCCACCACGCCCCGAGCACCTGGGCGAGCCTGCGCGGCAGCAGGCCCCACCACGACGGGCCCTCGAGGGAGACCCGGACCATGGCCTCCCGGGCTCCCAGCCGGGCCAGCAGCACGAGCAGCGCCAGCCCGAGCAGGGGGGTGAGGGACAGGACGGCGTCGCCGAGGGCGACGTGCGCCCCCGCCGTGAGCAGCCACAGCCCGGCCCCGACGGCGAGTGCCTCTCCCGCCGTCCCGGCCGCGGGCACCGCCTGCGACCACGCGGCCAGCACCGGCCCGACGACGACGCCCATCGAGAGCAGGCCGGTGAGACCGCCGACCACGGCACCGCGCCGCCATCCGGGGCCGGTGCCGGTGCCGGAGGCCGTACCCGCCCCGGGGACGGCGGCGCGCAGGCGGTCGCTGACGGTCATCGTCGCCCAGTCTGCTCGACGACCCCTGCGAGCCGCGGGAGCGACGCCCCGCTGACCTCGACATTTCGGGGTTACCCCGAAATGTCGACGTGGCACGGAAAGCGTTTCCGTGCCACGTCGCGGAAGTCCTGCTTCGACGGATCCCACCGGTCGCCTCCGGACTGCGACCGAGCGATGAACCGGGTGCGACCCGGTCAGGCGGAGAGCGACTCCATGATCTCCCGCATCAGCTGGGCCGTCTCGGACGGGGTCCTGCCCACCCTGACCCCGGCGGCCTCGAGGGCCTCCTTCTTGGCCTGCGCGGTGCCGGAGGACCCGGAGACGATGGCGCCGGCGTGCCCCATCGTCTTGCCCTCGGGCGCCGTGAAGCCGGCGACGTAGCCGACCACGGGCTTGGTCACGTGCTCCTGGATGTACGCGGCGGCCCGCTCCTCGGCGTCCCCGCCGATCTCGCCGATCATGACGATGGCGTCGGTGTCGGGGTCGTCCTGGAAGGCGGCGAGGCAGTCGATGTGGGTGGTGCCGATGACGGGGTCCCCACCGATGCCCACGGCGGAGGAGAAGCCGAAGTCCCGCAGCTCGTACATCATCTGGTAGGTCAGCGTGCCCGACTTCGACACCAGCCCGATCCGCCCCGCGCCGGAGATGTCGGCGGGGATGATGCCGGCGTTGGACTGCCCGGGGCTGATCAGGCCCGGACAGTTCGGCCCGATGATGCGGGTCGTGCCCTTCTCGGCGGCGTAGGTGTAGAACTCCGCGGTGTCCTTGACGGCCACGCCCTCGGTGATGACGACGAGGAGCGGGATGCCGGCGTCGATCGCCTCGACGGCGGCCGCCTTGGTGAAGGCGGCAGGCACGAAGACGACGCTGACGTCCGCGCCGGTCTCCGCCACCGCCTCGGGCACCGAGCCGAAGACGGGGACGGACACGCCGCCCTCGAACTCGACCTCGGTGCCCGCCTTGCGGGGGTTGACCCCGCCGACGATGGCGGTGCCGGAGCGGAGCATGCGCTGCGTGTGCTTCATGCCCTCGGAGCCCGTCATGCCCTGGACGATGACCTTGGAGTCGGCGTTGAGGAAGATGGCCATGTTCTGTGTCGTCTCTCTTCTGCTCGCGGGTCAGTTCTGGGAGGCCAGCTCGGCGGCCCGCCTCGCGGCGCCGTCCATGGTGTCCTCGATGATGACGCGCGGGTGGCCCCGCTCGGCGAGGATGCGGCGGCCCTCCTCGACGTTGTTGCCGTCGAGCCGCACCACGAGGGGGCGGTCCTCCTCGTCCCCGAGCGCGTCGAGGGCGCCGACGATGCCGTTGGCCACCGCGTCGCACGCGGTGATGCCGCCGAAGACGTTGACGAACACGGACTTGACCTGGGGATCCGAGAGGATGATGTGCAGGCCGTTGGCCATCACCTCGGCGCTGGCGCCGCCGCCGATGTCGAGGAAGTTGGCCGGCTTCTGCCCGCCGAACTCCTCGCCGGCGTAGGCGACGACGTCGAGGGTGCTCATCACCAGGCCCGCGCCGTTGCCGATGATGCCCACCGAGCCGTCGAGCTTGACGTAGTTGAGGTCCTTCTCCTTGGCCGCGGCCTCGAGCGGGTCGGCCTCGGCGACGTCCTCGAGCTCGGCGTGGTCGGGGTGGCGGAAGGCGGCGTTCTCGTCGAGGGTGACCTTGCCGTCGAGCGCGATGATGTCGCCGGCGCCGGTCTTCACGAGCGGGTTGACCTCCACCAGGGTGGCGTCCTCCTCGCGGTACACGGTCCACAGCGCGGTGACGACGGGCACGATCCCCGCGCCCGTCTCCTCGTCGAAGCCGGCGGCCTCGACGATCTCGCGGGCCTTGGCCTCGTCGATGCCCGCGTTCGGGTCGACCTCGACCCGGGCCAGCGCCTCCGGGCGCTCGACGGCCAGCTGCTCGATCTCGACGCCGCCCTCGCGTGAGCACATCGCGAGGTAGGACCGGTTGGCCCGGTCCAGGAGGATGGAGAAGTAGTACTCCTCGGCGATGTCCGCGCCCTGGGCCACCATCACCTGGTGGACCTCGTGGCCCTTGATGTCCATGCCGAGGATCGCCCGCGCGTGCAGCTCGGCCTCCTCGGGGCTCTTCGCCACCTTGACGCCGCCGGCCTTGCCGCGGCCTCCGGTCTTCACCTGCGCCTTGACGACCGTGACCCCGCCGCTGGCGGCGCCGACGCGCTCCGCGGCCTCCCTGACCTCCTCGGGCGTCCTCGCCACCGCTCCTGCGAGCACGGGCACCCCGTGCTTCTCGAACATGTCACGGGCCTGGTACTCGAAGAGGTCCACGATGGGCTCGTCCTCACTGTCGTCGGCTTCTGGGTCCGGGTCGGAGCCTAACGGTGCGCGCGACGGCCGTCGCGCCCCCGGTCGGCCGATGGGTGCGATCTCACCTCCGAGCGGTCACGGCGGTCGGCGACCGGCCGGGCCGGGCGCGAGCGGTGCGGCTCAGGACGGCTGGTCCAGCCCGACCACCGTGACCCGCTGGCGCACCCCCCCGGGCCCGGCGAGCACGATGCGGACGTCGCCGTCCCCGATCTCGTACGACTCGATGACCACGCTGTGCCCCCGGCCGACGATGGCGACCACGAGGGGGGCCCACTCGCCCGGCTGCCCCGGCCGCGCCCGGAGCACCGTGCCGTTGGCGAAGCACAGCCGGGCCAGAGGCGGCTCCCCCGCCGGTCGGACCGCGCGCAGCGGCACCTGCCGGTTGCGGAGCACCACGATGCGGGTGGCGAGGAGCCGGCGCACCGGCGCCGCGTGCTCACGCTCCACCTCGGCGAGCGCGGCGTCGAGCATCCGGCGCTCGTCGGCGTCCAGGAGCACCTCGTCGAGCTCGTGCGTGGGGGGCTCCGGACGGCGCCGCGCCCGGGCTCGCGCGACGAGGACCCCGACTCCGAGGAGGAGGACGAGGACGAGCACCACGGCGAGGTCGAGGGGCGACACGCCTCCATCATCGGCCGACGCCCGCCGGGAGCGCCGGTCGGGGCGGCGGTGGGGATGCCGAGCGGTCCCGGGCGGCGCCGACCGGCGCCTCCGCCCGGCGAGGAGCGGCGTGCCCGGGACGACGGGGGCCGGGGCGACCCGCACCGGTGGGACCTGCGCCCGGGGTGGGGGCCCGAGGCGTCCGCCCCCTACAGTGGCCCCTGCCATGGCCACCCCCCACGCGCTGCGGGACCACGAGCCGGCGGCACCGGAGCCGACCGTCTCGTGGGGTACGCGTGCCCGGGCCGCCCTCGGGTCCGCCGTCGCCCTGCTCGAGCCGGCGGTCGTCGCCGGTGCCGCGGTCGAGACCGCGTGGCTGGCCGCGCACGTCGCCACCTGGCCGCTCGGCCTGGTCACCGGCCGGGGCCGGGTCGGCGAACCCGCCTACCGGCTGGAGCACCTGCCCCCCGTACGGCGCGGCCTGCTCGTCCACGACCTCGAGGCCGCGGGCACGCCGATCCTGCTCGTTCACGGCATCGTCAGCAACCGCTCGATCTTCACCCTGCTGCGGCGCGGGCTCACCCGGCGGGGGTTCACCAACGTCTTCGCGATGAACTACGCGACGGTGGCCACCGACGTGCGCACCGCTGCGCTGCGACTGGCCGAGGAGGTCGAGGCGGTGGTGGCCGAGACCGGGTTCGAGCGGATCCACGTCATCGGACACAGCCTCGGCGGACTCATCGGGCGGTACTACGTCACCCGGCTCGGCGGTGACGCCCGGGTGCACACCCTGGTCACCCTCGGCACGCCGCACCAGGGCACCTGGGCCGCCTACGCGGTGCCCACGCGGCTGATGCAGCAGATGCGTCCCGGCAGCGGGCTGATGCGCGAGCTCGACCGGCCCGTGCACGGGTGCCGCACCCGGTTCATCTCGTACTGGTCGGACACCGACACGGCGATCCTGCCGCAGCACTCCGCCGCCCTGCGCCACCGCGACCTGCGGGCGCGCAACGTGCGGCTGCACGGCGCCGGCCACCTCACCCTCCCGATGCTCGGCGAGGTGGTCCACGGGATCGGCGCCGCCCTCGCCCAGCTCGACACCGACGGCTCGACCGTCCGCAGCGGGGCGGCCCCGTTCGCGCGCCGCGACTGACCGACTCGTGGCCAGGGCGCCCCGCCGCCGGTGGCACCCGACACGCCGGGCGGCTGAGAGCCTCCGGGCCTCACGCCGGCCGTGGCCGGGGCGACCGCGCAGGTCAGCGAACCGGAGACGGATCCGTGACGAAGGCCGCTCTCCGACATCTCAGGTTCGGCTATGAGTCACGGAATGGTCACGCTACGGTAGTGCTTGCCCCCGAGGTTCCCTGCATGACCGCCTCCGGGCACCCTTGACCACCGTCTCCGTCTCCCGAGGTCCCTGCCCCGTGTCATCCCGGTCATACCGTGGGCGGCACTACGCCGGACGTCATCGCGTCCGCACGCGTGGTGCCCGCCTGCCCCGAGCGCTGAGCAGCAGCTTCGTCCTCCCCACGACCGCTGCCGCCGCCCTCGTGGTCACCGCGACCGCCGCCACCGCGGCCGAGTCCTCACCGCTGACCCTGGACCTCACCGGCCAGCAGACCGCGATGGCCCAGACGCAGCAGGCCGCCGACGTCGAGGTCGAGTCCGACCTGGCGCAGCGCCGGCAGGACGCCCAGATGCAGACGGCCGCGCTCCAGGGCCGCACCGAGGCCCAGGCCCGCGCCGCCCGCGCCGCCAAGCGCAAGGCGGAGGCCGCGGCGGCCGCCAAGGCCAAGGCCGAGCGCGAGGCCAAGAAGTGGGTCCGGCCGATCGCCGGCGGCAGCGTCAGCTCGCTGTTCGGGTACCGCTGGGGGCGCCACCACGACGGCGTCGACTACGCCGCTGCCCCGGGCACCCCGCTCTACGCGATGTCCAAGGGCACCGTCGTCTTCTCGGGGTGGAACGGGGGCCTCGGGATGAAGGTGTCGATCCAGTTCTGGGACGGCAGCGTCGCGTGGTACGGCCACATGAGCCGCATCGACGTCTACGCGGGCCAGAGCGTGATGCCCGGCCAGGTCATCGGCGCCGTCGGCAGCACCGGCAACTCCACCGGGCCGCACCTGCACCTGGAGATCCAGGCCTCTGCCACCGGCGACAGCCCGCTCAACCCGACGCCCTGGCTGCAGGAGCACGGGCTCTGGTGACCCGGGCGGCGCACCCGGGCCCCCCGCGAACGCACTGACGCGCACGACCACCACCCGGTCGGGCGCGTTCGTCGTCGCCGGCGCGCCGGCGAGCCCGAGGTGGTCGCCCCCGGCCGTCAGATCTTCTCGAGCGGGGCGAACCGCAGGACGAAGCGCTTGACCCCGAGCTCACCGCCGAAGTCGACCTCCGCCTGTGTCTTCTCCCCCTCGCCGAGGGTGCGGACGACGCTGCCGAGGCCGTAGGTGTCGTGCGTGACCCTGTCGCCCGGGGCAAGGGCGATGACCGGCCGGTTGCCCGGTGAGCGCACGCCGGGGCGGGCGGCCAGGGTGGCGACCGCCGGACGCTGGTCGCGGCGGCCCACTGCTGCCGCCCCGGCCAGCTCTCGCTCCCACTGGAGGAGCTCGCCGGGGATCTCGTCGAGGAAGCGCGACGGCGGGTTGTACTGCGGTGCGCCCCACGCGGATCGGACGGCCGCGCGCGACAGGTGCAGCCGCTCGCGGGCGCGGGTGATGCCGACGTAGGCGAGGCGGCGCTCCTCCTCGAGCTCTCGGGCGTCGCCGAGGCTGCGCAGGTGGGGGAAGGTGCCGTCCTCCATGCCGGTGAGGAAGACGACGGGGAACTCCAGCCCCTTGGCGGTGTGCAGGGTCATCAGGGTGACGACCCCCAGCTCCTCGGCCTCGGCGCCCTCGGGGATCTCGTCGGCGTCCGCCACGAGCGAGACCTGCTCGAGGAAGTCCTCGAGGGCGAGCACCTCACCGGTGGCGCGGCGGGCCTCGTCGAACTCGCGCGCGACGGCGACGAGCTCGGCGAGGTTCTCGACGCGGGTCTCGTCCTGCGGGTCGCGGCTCTCGCGGAGCTCGGTGAGGTAGCCGGTGCGGTCGAGCACGGCCTCGAGGAGGTCGCCGACGCCGGCGTCCTCGTCGTCACGCACCCGGCCGAGCTCCTCGAGGATGGCGGTGAAGCCCTTGATGGCGGTGACCGAGCGGGTGGCGATGCCCGGAGCGTCCTCGGCCCGGGCGAGCGCGGCGACGAACGGGATGCGCTCGCGGTCGGCCAGTGCGGCGACGCAGGCCTCGGCGCGGTCGCCGATGCCGCGCTTGGGCACGTTGACGATGCGACGCAGGTTGACGGTGTCGGCGGGGTTGGAGAGCACCCGCAGGTAGGCCAGCGCATCCTTGACCTCACGGCGCTCGTAGAACCGGGTGCCGCCCACCACCTTGTACGGCAGCCCCACCCGGACGAAGACCTCCTCGAGCGCCCGCGACTGGGCGTTGGTGCGGTAGAACACCGCGACGTCGCCGGGACGCACCCCGTGGGCGTCGGTCAGGGAGTCGATGCTGCGGGCGACGAACGCGGCCTCGTCGTGCTCGTTGTCGGCGACGTAGCCGACGATGGGGGCGCCGTCGCCGCCGTCGGACCACAGGCGCTTCTCCCGGCGGCTCTCGTTGCGGGCGATGACGGCGTTGGCGGCCCGCAGGATGGTCTGGGTGGAGCGGTAGTTCTGCTCGAGGAGGATGGTGCGCGCCTGCGGGTAGTCCTGCTCGAACTCCTCGATGTTGCGGATGGTGGCGCCCCGGAAGGCGTAGATGGACTGGTCGGCGTCGCCGACCACGACGAGCTCGCTCGGGGGCACGGCGTGCTCCCGGGGGCCCTGCGCGGCGTCGGTGCCGACGATCTCGCGGACCAGCTGGTACTGGGCGTGGTTGGTGTCCTGGTACTCGTCGACGAGGACGTGGCGGAACCGGCGACGGTAGTGCTCGGCCACGTCGGGGAACGCCTGGAGGAGGTGCACCGTGGTCATGATCAGGTCGTCGAAGTCGAGCGCGTTGGCCTGGCGCAGCCGGCGCTGGTACTCGGTGTAGGCCTCGGCCAGCACCTGCTCCTGGTGGGTGCCCTGTTCGGCGACCCGGCTGCGGAAGCTCTCCTCGTCGACGAGCTCGTTCTTGAGGTTGCTCACCTGGTGGCCGAAGGAACGCGGGTTGTAGCGCTTGGGGTCGAGGTCCAGGTCGCGCAGCACCATCGACATCAGCCGCTGGCTGTCGGCGGCGTCGTAGATCGAGAACGACGAGCGCATCCCCACCTTGTCGGCCTCGCGGCGGAGGATCCGCACGCAGGCGCTGTGGAAGGTCATCACCCACATCGCCCGTGCCCGCGGCCCGACCAGGGCCTCGACCCGCTCGCGCATCTCGGCGGCGGCCTTGTTCGTGAAGGTGATGGCGAGCACCTGGCCGGGCTGCACGCCCCGGTCGGCGAGCAGGTGCGCGATGCGGTGGGTGAGCACCCGGGTCTTGCCGGAGCCGGCGCCCGCGACGATGAGCAGCGGACCGCCCTCGTGGAGCACCGCCTCCCGCTGCTGGGGGTTCAGGCCCGCGAGGAGCGCCTGGGTGTCGGCCGCCGGGCCCGGACGGGCGGGGTCGGGGGCGCGGCCGGCCGCTGCCGCCTCCGCCCACGTGGGCACGCCGGCGGCGTTGACGAGCGCCGCGTGGGCGCTCGCATGCGTGGCGGGGTCGACGTGCGGAGTGGGGTGCTCGCCGAAGTCGAGGCCGTCGAAGAGGGTGCTCATCTCGGGGACCACCCTACGTCGGCGCACCGACCGGCCGACGGTGGCGGCGGCCCGGACACAAGGAGGCGGCCGGGACCACCACCAAGGTCCCGGCCGCCGTGCGAGCAGAGGAGGGAGCTACTCGCACCGGGGGTGGACGAAGAGGCTGTCGTCGCCGGCGCGGTGGTCGGCGAGCAGCAGCGAGAAGGGGACGGGGCCCGCGACACCGGAGATGTCGGCGCCCTGACGCACCGTCCCCCCGAGCTCGGTGACGGCGTAGGGGACCGAGCGGCGGCGGTGGCGCATCGTGGTCTCCTCGGGTCGGTGGGCGGGTGTCCCTGTGGTGTATCCACTCTACGTCGAAGGAATGTCTGACGTCGAGACTTTGTCAAAGGTTTGACGGACGCTGCCGGCCCGGGGGGCGAGGGTCGGCGCGGCCACCCGACGTGGGGCGCACCGCCACCGGGTGGCGCCCCGACGGCGTCCGGCCGGCCGCTGACGACGCAGGTGGGCCGAGGAGCCCCTACCGTGGTCGGCATGGCCTCGCGCAAGGGTGAGTTCGGGGAGCCGGTCGTCCTCGACGTCGACGGCTACGACGTGCGGCTCTCGAGCCCGGAGCGGGTCTACTTCCCGGCCCGCGGCGAGACCAAGCTCGACCTCGCCCGGTACTACCTCTCCGTCGGCGACGGCATCGTCCGGGCGCTGCGCGAGCGGCCGTGCATGCTGCACCGATTCCCCGACGGCGTCGCCGGCGACAAGGTGCACCAGAAGCGGCTCCCCCGCGGTGCGCCACCGTGGGTCGAGACGGTGCGCCTGCACTTCCCGCGCTACGGGCTGCACGCCGACGAGCTCTGCGTCACCCGCCTCGCCGACGTGGTCTGGGCGGTGCAGATGAGCACCGTCGAGTTCCACCCCTGGAACAGCAGGCGCGCCGACACCGAGACGCCGGACGAGTGGCGCATCGACCTCGACCCGATGCCCGAGGCACCGTTCTCACGGGTGCGGCGCACGGCCCACGTCGTCCACGAGGTCCTCGACGAGCTCGGCGCCACGGGCTGGCCGAAGACCAGCGGCGGCCACGGCATGCACGTGTACGTGCGCATCCGGCCCGAGCACGGCTTCACCGACGTCCGCCGGGCCGCGCTCGCCTTCGCCCGGGAGGTCGAGCGGCGCCTGCCCGACGACGTGACGACGACGTGGTGGCGCAGGGACCGCGACCCCGAGGCGGTGTTCGTCGACTACAACCAGAACGCCCGCGACCACACCATCGCGGCCGCGTACTCGGTACGCGGGAACGACATCGGCACGGTGTCCGCCCCGATCTCCTGGGACGAGGTCGACGACGTCGAGCCCGACGACCTCACCATCGCCACCGTGCCGGAGCGGTTCGCGCGGCTGGGCGACCTGCACGCCGGCATCGACGACGCGGTCTTCGACCTCACGCCTCTGCTCGAGTGGGCCGACCGGGACGAGGCGCAGGGCGCTGAGGGCCCGACCGACCCGGACGACGATCCCGGCGGCTCGTGATGGACCTCGTCGTGGCGCCCGGCCCCGGCCTGCCGGGTGGCCTGGTCGTGCCGGGCGCCGACCTCGTCGAACGCTTCTCCCGCTCGTCCGGGCCGGGCGGCCAGGGCGTCAACACGGCCGACAGCCGGGTCGAGCTCGAGCTCGACGTCCGCGCGGTGGCGGGTCTCACCGACGCCCAGCGGGCGCGGCTCCTCGGCGCCCTCGGGGCGCGCCTGGTCGACGGGCGCCTGCTCGTCGTCACGGCCTCGGAGCACCGGCAGCAGCGGCGCAACCGCACGGCGGCCCGCGAGCGGATGGCGGCGCTGCTCCGGCAGGCGCTCGCGCCCCCTCCTCCGGCGCGTCGCCGCACCCGGCCCACCCGGGGCTCGCAGGAGCGCCGACTGGCCGACAAGCGGCGCCGATCCGACATCAAGGCGGCTCGCACGCTCCCTCCTGCCGAGGCCTGAGAGCACTCACCCGGCGTCGATGAGGTCGACGCACAGCGCCACCGCCTGGGTCCTGCTGCGTGCGCCGGTGTGTGCGAAGACGTGCTCGAGGTGTTTGGCCACGGTGGCCTCCGCGATGCCGAGGCGGCGGGCCACCTGGGCGTTCGTCAGGCCGTCCCGGACGAGGCCGAGTACCTCGAGCTCGCGGGGGGTCACCGCGGGCCGGCGGTGCGTGAGCCGGCGGAGGGCCGCGTCCACGTGGGGCCGCAGGAGCCGGAGCACCAGCCGGTCTCGGGAGTCGAACGGCCGGCCCCGCTCCCGCGCGAGCACGACGACGCTCATCTCGTCCGCATCGTGGCTGAGCTCCATGCCCATCTCGCTGACCTCCCCGGCGGGCACGAGCGCCTCGTGCTGGAGCCAGCTCCGACGCGGCACCCGTCCGCCGAGGACGTCGTCGATCATCGGCGGCCCGCGACGGCCCGCACCGGCGGGAGGCCCGTTCGGGCGCTCCACCCCCGGGCCGGGTGACGCGGGTTCGGGCTCGGGCTCGGGCATGCGGGGGACGGTCACGAGGACCTGGTCGACCGGCTGTGGCGGGAGGCGGTACCAGGTCCAGAACGCGACGTCGCACGTCACGAGGGCGGCGACCGCACCGAGGACCCGCTCGACGTCGCGGCGCCCCGCCGGGCGCCCGCCACCACACCTCGCCGCCGCGTCGAGGAGATCGGCGAGGTTCCGGTCGGACAGTCGGATGGCGTCCATGGGTCCTCGGATGGCTCTCGCCAGTCTCCCAACACCGCGGGCAATACGCACTAGTCCGTATGGACCCCCGGATCGGGCCGGCGGGACGGTGGCAGGACGAGCGGGCGCAGGGCCCGCCGGAGGGGAGTCCACATGTTCCGCACCCGTGCGCTGCTCGTCGCAGCGGCGCTGACCACTGCACTCGTCGTGCCGGCGACCACGGCATCCGCCGTGGGGACGGCCACACCCGTGGCCTCCCTCCCCAGCGGATCCGGCAGCGCGATCGGCCCCGGAGGAGCCCTCTACGTGGCGTCCCCGGTCGACGGCACGATCTACCGCATCGACCGGCAGACGCACGTGGTGAGTCCGTTCCACACCGGACTCCCGCTGCCCATCTTCCCGGTCGGCGGGGTCATGGACGTGGCGTTCCAGGGCTCCACCGCCTACGCGCTCGTCACCATCGTCGGACCCGACGTGGGTGGTGGCGACACCGTGGGCATCTACCGGCTCGACGACGCGACGTCCGCCACCCCCGTGGTCGACATCGGCTCCTGGTCGATCGCCCATCCGCCCGTCCCGGAGTTCTTCATCCCGAGCGGCGTGCAGTACGCGTTCGCCGCCTACCGCGGCGGCTTCCTCGTGACCGACGGACACCACAACCGCATCCTGTGGGTGGACCCCGCAGGCTCGATCTCGGAGCTGTCGACCTTCGACGACATCGTCCCGACCGGGCTGGAGACGCGCGGCGAGACCGTCCTCGTCGGCGAGGCCGGCCCCACGCCCCACCTCCCGGGCACGGGACGTGTCGTGGCGGTCGACGCCCGGACCGGCGCCGAGGAGGGGGTGGTCTCGGCCGGCACGCCGCTGCTCGTCGACGTGAAGCGCGGTCGCGGCAGCAGCCTCTACACGCTCGGCCAGGGCTACTTCGTGCCCGGCCACGAGGACGGCTCGCCGGCGGAGCCGGACACCGGCGTCCTCATGCGCGTCCTGGACCACGGTGGGGTCGCACCGGTCACCACCGGTCTCGACCGGCCGACCTCGTTCGAGGTCGTCGGCGACACGGCGTACGTCGTCGGGTCTCGCAGGAGGCGTCGTCTCGGTCGACCTCGGCTAGCTCGTCACAGGACGGACCCGTGACGGTCCGCGCGGTGGTCCGCCGCGCGGACCGTCGCGCGGACCGTCCCGCGCCGCCGGGTCACCCGAGGCCGTCGACCAGCCCGACGACCTCGTCGGCGCACCCCCACGCCAGCGTCACCCCTGCCCCTCCGTGACCCGCGTTCGTCACGACCGCCCGCCCGTGCACCGAGCGCCGCTCCAGCGACACCTGCGTCGCCACCGGCCGGAAGCCGACCCGCGAGCCGAGCACCTCGGCCTCCCGCAGCGCAGGCACCGCCTCTCGGCAGCGGTCGACGATCGCGTCGTGCACCGCCGGGTCGGGCCGGTCGTCGAACGCGCCCGGGGCGTCGGTGCCGCCGCACACCACCCATCCGGGGTGCGGGATGACGTAGGTGAGCCCCGAGGGGTGGTGGTCGTCGACGTACCACCGCTCCAGGCCGGGGTTGGCGAGCAGGGCCACCTGACCGCGGGACGGCGTGATGGCCAGGTCCGGCACCAGGGCCGGCGACCGCGCCCCGGCCGCGACCACGACCACGTCGACCGGGGGCCTGTCGACCCCGGCCACCGAGGCCTCCACGAGGGCCACGCCCTCGGAGCGGCACCGCTCCTCCAACCAGCGCAGGTGCACGGGCATCGTCACCACCGGCAGCCGGGCCACGACCGCCCCGGCGGCGCCGTCCGGGAGCTCGTCCGCGCTCGCGTCGCGCCAGCCGCCGACGCCCTCGAGCCACCACCGGTCCGCGGGGCCCCGCTCGACGAAGGACCCCTCACGCAGGTGCACCCCCGCTTCGGGGTCCTCGACGAGGGAGGTGAGCACCCGCAGCGTCGTCAGGCCCCACTCGGCCACCCGGTCCCGGGGCTCGACGTGGTACGGGAACCACAGCCCGCCGGCCAGCGCGGACACGGTCTCGGAGGCCGGGGCGTCGCGGACGCACTCGACCCGGTGCCCGGCCTGCGCGAGCCGCAGCGCGGTCGTCAGCCCGACCACGCCGCCGCCGACGACGCCCACGTTGCCACCCCCATCCTCCCCCGTGGACCGGTCGGGGAACCGTCGCCGTTACGCGACCCGCGGGGACGGGCACGCCGAGTCCACCACGCGGACAGCGGGACACCTACGGTGGGCCCATGGACCGGCTCGAGCACGCACCCCCTCACCGGGGTCCCGTCCACGTCCCCGGCCACCCCGGGCGCCGGCTGGCCGGGCGACCCCGCGACCCCCGACGACCCCGGTGGCCCGGACCGCGGCAGGCGTCCGTCGGCTCGCCGCCTCGTCGACGGACGTGGCGGAGCTCCAGGCCCGCATCTCGGTCTGCCGCGCGTGCCCACGGCTCGTGCGGTGGCGCGAGTCGGTCGCCCGGGACGGACGGCGCGCCGCGTTCGCCGGCCAGCCGTACTGGGGGCGCCCCGGACCCTCGTTCGGCGACCCGGAGGCCGAGGTGCTGCTCGTCGGGCTCGCCCCCGCCGCCAACGGCACCAACCGCACCGGACGGATGTTCACCGGCGACTCCTCGGGTGACTTCCTCTACGTCCGCCCTGCACCGCACCGGCTACGCCGCGCTGCCGACGTCGGTCGCCGCGGGCGACGGCCACACAGCTCGACCGGATGCGGATCGTCGCCGCCGTGCGGTGCGCCCCGCCGGGGAACGCGCCCACCCGCGTCCGAGCGGGCCGCCTGCGCCGCCCTGGCTCGTGCGCGACCTCGAGCTCGCCGCGCCTCGCCTGCGTGCGGTCCTCTGCCTGGGCGGCATCGCCTGGCGCGCGGCCCTCTCGGCCTGCCGGACCCTCGGCTGGGAGGTACCCCGGCCCCGGCCCCCGTTCGGTCACGGCGTCGTGCTGCCGCTGGCCACCCCCACCGGACGGGTGGTCCGGCTCGTCGGCTGCTACCACGTGAGCCCGCACAACACCTTCACCGGCCGGCTGACGCCGGCGATGCTCGACGCCGTCCTCGACGACCTGCGCCACCCGGGCTGAGCCGGTAACCGTTACGTGCGCAGGGCCACTCGCACCTAGCTCGACGGTGGTCACCCTCGCCGTCCCCGACGCCCGCCTCGTGCCGTCCTACCTCGAGGCGCACGCGGAGTTCGCGGCGATCGGGGAGGGGCACCGCGACGGCGACGGGTTCTGGGTCGAGCAGGCCGACGAGCAGTACGACGGCGTCACCTTCACCCGGGCGGAGCTCGAGACCGCGCGAGGGCGCCGAGCGGTTCGCGCAGTTCCGGCGGAGCCGGGCCCTCGAGGACTCGCCGCGACCGGCCGGCCACGTACCGTGCACCTTCCGCTGGATCGTCGACGACGGTGACCCGGGCAGACCTACCTCGGCTCGCTGGCATCCGGCACCGGCTGACGCCGTTCCTCCTCGAGGTCGCAGGGCACATCGGGTACTCGGTGCGCCCGTCGGCGAGGCGCCGCGGCGTCGCCACCGCGGCGCTCCGCGAGGCGCTGCCGCTGGCGTCGGCCCTCGGCATCGACCCGGTGCTCGTCACCTGCGACGACGACAACCTGGGCTCGGCGCGGGTGATCGAGGCCAACGGCGGTGTCCTCGAGGACGTGCGCGGCAGGAAGCGCCGCTACTGGGTGGCGACGGCGGCCTGACCGCCGCCTCGCGCGTCAGAGCAGCCGGCGGATCGCGTCCGAGACCTCGCGGGGCCTGGTGATCGTCGGCGCGTGGCCGACTCCCTCGAGGAGGCTCACGTGCGCTCCCGGCAGGCACGCCGCGAGCGCGTGGGCCGCGGCGACCGGCACGACGACGTCGGCGGTGCCGTGGACGACGGAGGCGCGCACCCCGAGGCCGGAGACGTCGGGCGCCGGTGTGCCGGTGGCGGCCTGGAGCAGCTGGACGGCGGTGACCGGCCGCGAGGCGAGGAACATCTCCTCGGCCCACGGGAGGAGGTGCTCGGTGCCCGGCTCCGGCAGCGAGGTGTGGACGAACGTGCGGATCGTGGCGGGGTAGTCGGCCAGGGACCCCTCGATGACCGCGCTGGTCGTCCGCGCGTCGAGGCGCAGGGGGGTGGAGACCAGGCAGATGCCGGTGAAGCGGGACGGGTGCCGGGCCAGGGCGTGGAGCGCCACGAGGCCGCCCACCGACTCGCCGGCGATGACGCAGCGCTGCACCTCCAGCGCGTCGAGCACCCGGAAGACGTCGGCGACGAGGTCACCGAGGGTCACCGGGCCGTCCCCGTCGGTGGACCAGCCGGTGCCGCGGGTGTCGGGCGCGATGCAGCGCGCGTGCCGCGACAGCTCGCCGATCGTGGGTTCCCACGCCTCCCACGAGGCGCTCCACCCGCCGAGGAGCAGCACCGGCGGCCCGGCACCCACGGCGACGACGTGGAGCCGGGGGTCGCGGTCGACGAGGAACACGGCAGCACCTCCGAGCGGCTTCTTCACTCGCAGCGCACTCTAGGGCCAGCACCCGGCAGCGCGGCTTAGGCTCGGCGGATGAGCGACCACCGCGGCCCCGCCCTCGTCGTCACCCGGCACGGGGGAGGTGAGGTGCTGGCCGTCGAGGACCGTGCCGCGGACGCCCCGGAAGCCGGTGAGGTGCTCGTCGAGGTCGCGGCCGCGGGCGTCAACTTCATCGACGTCTACCAGCGCGAGGGCGTCTACCCGGCGAGACCCCCTTCGTGCTGGGGAGCGAGGGGGCGGGGACGGTCGTGGCGGCCGGGGACGGGGTCGACGACCTCGCCCCGGGGGGCCGCGTCGCGTGGGCGATGGTGCCCGGGTCGGCGCGGCGGTACGCCGTCCTCGCCGCCGACCGGCTCGTGCCGGTGCCGGAGGCCGTCGGACCTCGACGTCGCGGCCGCGGTCGCCCTCCAGGGGATGACCGCCCACTACCTCGTGACGAGCACCTACCCGGTCGGCGAGGGCACGGTGGCGGTCGTGCACGCGGCGGCTGGCGGCGTCGGCCAGCTGCTCGTGCAGCTGCTGCGGGCGCGCGGGGCCACGGTGGTGGCCACGGCCGGGGGTGCGGCCAAGTGCGCCACCGTCCGCGAGCGCGGCGCCCACCGGGTCGTCGACTACCGGGCCACCGACGACCTCGCGGCCGCGCTGCGCGAGGCGGTGGGAGAGCCGGGCGCCCACGTCGTCTACGACGGCGTGGGCCGCGACACCTTCGACGCCTCGCTCGGGGCGCTGCGGCCGCGGGGGACGATGGTGCTGTTCGGCGCATCGAGCGGGCAGGTGCCGCCGTTCGACGTCCAGCGGCTCAACACCGGCGGCTCGCTGTTCCTGACCCGGCCCTCGCTCGGCCACTACGTGGCCACGCGCGACGAGCTGCTGTGGCGGGCCGGCGAGGTGTTCGGTGCGGTGGCCGACGGCACCCTCGACGTGGCGCTGGGTGGCCGGTACCCGCTGGCGGAGGCGGCTCGCGCCTACGCCGACCTCGAGGAGCGGCGCACCCAGGGCAAGCTGCTACTCGTCTTCTGACGGGGCCGGCGGGGACCGGGCGCCGTCAGCCCGTGCGGTCCCCGTGGGGTCCCGGCCACCCGGTCGGCGCCGGGGGCTCCCGCGGTCAGGAGCCGGTCCAGAGCACGGCGACGGCGACGTTGAGCACGGCGAGCCACCCGGCGGCCGCGACGAGCCTAGGACGCTCGCCCCCACCCTTGCGGGCCCGGGCCGCGGCGATCTCGGCGCACGCGGCGACGGCGATCGCGACGACGAGCTTGACGCCCACCTTCGCGTTGTTCACGGGGTCGTCGCCCATCTCGGCGAGGCCGACCAGGAGCAACCCGGTGACCAGCTGGGCCCTCGCCCCCCACACCAGTGCCGGCGTGGCACGGTCGCGTGCGACGAAGACGGCGCTGCCGATGATCGCGGCCATGCCCAGCAGGTGGGCGACGACGAGGAGGTGCTCGACGATCTCCATGCGGCAAGGGTAGAGGGACGGTTGCGGCGCGGGCCGGCGGGGGCGGTCGCGGCGCGGCTCGGCGGGGGCGGTGGGGCTCGACGACACCCCGGTTCGTCGACCTGGCCCCGGTTGCCAACCCGTGCCAGGTCGACATTTCGGGGTCACCCCGAAATGTCGGGGCGGGCGGGGCGGGTGGGACGGGGGACGCGGCGGGGCCGGACGACGGGGGCCGGCGGTCAGAGGAGCCGGCGGCCCATCGCCCAGGCGGTGAGCTCGTGCCGCGAGGACAGCTGGAGCTTGCGGAGCACCGAGGAGACGTGGGTCTCGACGGTCTTCACCGAGATGAACAGCTCCTTGGCCACCTCCTTGTACTGGTAGCCGCGGGCGATGAGGCGCATCACCTCGCGCTCCCGCGCCGAGAGCCGGTCGAGCTCCTCGTCGACCTCGGCGATCTCCCCGGCCGCGGCACCGAACGCGTCGAGCACGAACCCCGCCAGCCGCGGCGAGAAGACCGCGTCGCCGTCGGCGACCCGCCGCACCGCGGTGACGAGGTCGTTGGCACCGATCGTCTTGGTCACGTACCCCCGGGCGCCGGCCCGGATGACCGCGATGACGTCCTCGGCCGCGTCCGACACCGACAGGGCGAGGAAGCGCACCGGCCCCCCGCTGCGGGAGTCGACGCCCATGCACCCACGGATGACGTCGACCCCGCCGTTGCCCGAGCCACCGGGCAGGTGGACGTCGAGGAGGACGACGTCGGGCTGTTCGCTGCGGATGACCGCGACGGCGGTGTCGACGTCCGGGGCCTCCCCGACGAACTCGCAGACCGGGGCCGACCCGGCCATCGCGTCGGTGAGCTCGGCTCGCACGCCGGTGCGGAACATCCGGTGGTCGTCGACGAGGACCACCCGGATCGGGGCTCGGGCGCCGGCGGCGGTGCCGCTCGCTGTGGTCATGTCGGGTCTCCTTCCAGGGACGGTAGGCGCAGCTCGACCTCGGTGCCGTCCTCGCGCCGGCGCACCCGCGCGGAGCCGCCGTGGCGCTCCATCCGGCCGAGCACGGACTGGCGCACGCCGAGCCGGTCCTCCGGGACGGCGTCGAGGTCGAAGCCGTCGCCGCGGTCGCGCACGAACGCCTCGACGCCCGAGGGGCCGATCTCGACGTACGCGGTGACCGGCGCCCGTCCGTGCCGGACGGCGTTGAGCAGGGCCTCGCGCATCGCCCGGGACAGCGCGGCCCCGTGCTGCTCGAAGGGCCGGTCCCCCGTGACGACGAGGTCGATGGGCACGCCGTGGAGGTCCTCGACCTCGTGGGCCACCTCGGTGACGGCGGCGGCGAGCGACTCCTGCGATCCCTGCGGCCCGGAGTACAGCCAGGTGCGCAGCTCGCGCTCCTGGGCCCGGGCGAGGCGGGTGACGGCGCCGGAGTCGGTCGACTGCCGCTGGATGAGCGCGAGCGTCTGGAGCACCGAGTCGTGGAGGTGGGCGGCGATGTCGGCGCGCTCGGTGGCGCGCGCGGCGGCCACCTGCTCGCGGCGGAAGTCCTGCCACAGCCGCACCGCCCACGGTGCCGCGACGATGAGCACCCCGACGAGGACGGCGGTGGCGGCGAGCAGCGCGTCCCACACCGCGGTCAGGGACTGTCCCCGGGTGACGATGACGAGGATGCCGGTGAGGGCCAGGGCCAGGCCCAGCGCCAGTCGCATCCACCCACCACCGCGGCCACCGGCGAGCCACCGGGAGCGCTGTGCCTCGTCGAGGTTGGACCAGGCGACGATCGCGCCCACGGCGATGACGAAGAGCGGGAGCAGCACCGAGTCGCGCAGCGAGCCGCCGAGCACGGGCGTCAGCAGCGCGGCACCGACGAGGACGAGGCCGAACCCACCGACGAGCACGAGCACCCAGCGCCGCCGCTCCGGGGACACCCGCGGTTCGACCGGCACCCCGGGGGTCGCGGGGTGGTCGAGGTCGGCCTCCGGGGTCAGGGCCCAGAGGAAGATGTACGCGGCGATGCCGGCGCCACCCGCGAGGGCGAGGAGCACGAAGACCCAGCGCACCGTCCGGCGCGAGACGCCCAGGTGGCGGGCGATGGCGCCGCAGACGCCGGGGGTCCAGCCGGTGGACCGGTCGCGGACCAGCGGCGGGCGCTCCGGAGCGCCGGGCACCGTCGGTGCGCCGTCGGGGAGCCCGGCGGCCGGGCGCACGCCGGGCGGGCGCACGCCCGGCGGGCGCACGCCCGGCGGGCGCGGGCCGGCGGTGGCGGGCTCGTACGGGGTGGGCACGCCCCCATCCTGACGCACGCAGGGCCCCGGCGGCACCGCACCCGGGGTCGGGTCAGGGAGGGGTCAGGGTCGACCCTCATGGCGGCCGGAGCCCCGTGGCGGGACGCTTGAGGCATGACGCAGAACCCCGACGCCACCACCCAGGCACCACCGCGCAGCACCCTGGACGACCTCTTCGGACGGCTCCGCTCCAGCGGCTTCCACCGCGACACCGAGCGGAGGTGGTTCGGCGGCGTCTGCGCCGGGCTCGCCGGTCGCTACGGGGTCGACCCACTCCTCATCCGCGCCGCCGCGATCCTCCTCGCCTTCGCGGGCGGCGTCGGGATCACCGTGTACCTCGTGCTCTGGCTGCTCCTGCCGGACCTGCGCGGGGACCTGCTCCTCGAGCGGGCCCTGCGCCGCGGCGACGTGGGCCCGGTCCTCCTCGTCATCGTCACCGGCTTCGTCATCGTCGGCGGGCTCGTGTCGATCGGCCAGGGCGGATGGGGCGGCCCGCTGTGGGTGCTCCTGCCGGTGGCCCTCATCGCGTGGTTCGTCATCGACCGCGGCCGTGCGGGCTCGGACCGGATGCCGGCCCCGCCGCCCGGCCCCGCACCCCTGGACGGCCCCGCCGCCGACCCCACCACCCCACCCGGCCCGGCCGCGCTCGACGCCGGCCCGGCCCCCACCGACCCCGCCCGCGCGGAGGACCCCTCCGCCGCGGTCCCACCCACCCCTCCCGGAGGCACCGTCATGTCCGCACCGACGTCGTCCTACGCGCCGACCCCGCCGCGTCCGACGCCGAACCCCTACCAGCACCCCACCTCACCGTACGGCGCGAGCCCTCCCCCGGTCCCGCCGCGACCGGTCGCACCGCCCCCGCCCCCGGGCCCGCGGCGGCGCCGCCCCAGCGGCTTCATCGGCCTGATCTCCCTCGGCCTGGCCATGGCGCTCTTCGGCGCCGGTATCGCGCTCGACGGCCCGCTCGACTTCCCGGGCGTCCCCGCCGTGCTCGGCTTCGCCCTCGCCCTCGCCGGGGTCTCGGTCGTCGCCCTCGCGCTCGGCCTGCGCGGCCTGGCCGGTGGCTTCACGAGCTTCCTCGTCGTCGTCCTCGGGTTCCTGCTCCTCACCACGGCGGGCGCCTCGCGGGTGCACGTCGCCGACGGCATCGGTGAGCGCGCCTGGGCCCCGGTGCCGAGCAGCAGCCCGGTCGACTACCGGCTGGGCGCCGGTGACGCCACCCTCGACCTCGGCAAGCTCGTCGGCTACGAGGCGCCGGAGCCCCAGGAGGTGTCGGCGCAGCTCGGCGCCGGCAACCTCACCATCGTCGTCCCCGACGGCCTGACCGCCCGCGTCGACGCCCACGTCGGCATCGGCGACATCCGCGTCGACGACGGCGTCGGGCCGTTCACCGAGCAGTCCGGCAACGACCGCAACCTGTCGACCACCGTCGGCGACGCCCCCGACCCCGACGTGGTCGTCACCGCGGACGTCGGCCTCGGCCAGATCACCATCGAGGAGCAGTGAGATGAACACCCAGGACCAGACCACGCCCACCACGACCGGCACCGAGGTCGACACTCGGGCCACCGGCGCCACCGGCGCCACCGAGCCGACGTACCTGGGCGGCCCCGCCCCCTTCCCGATCGTGCTCGGCCTGCTCGGGCTGCTCACGGCCCTCGGTGTCGTCGTCGCCGACATCACCGACCTCACCGTGCCGTGGACCGACCTCGGCCCCTGGACCGTCGTCCTCGCCGGCGTCGTGATCCTCGTCGTCGGGGCGATCGGGCTGCGCAGCAGCCGCGCTCAGGACTGAGCGCGGCCGTGTGCCCACCGCACCCCGGCGGCGGCCAGCGCCACCGGGACGGTGGGCACGAGCGGCAGCCGCGCCACCTCCCCCAGCGGAACCCATCGGGCGTCCGCCGTCGACCCGCCCACGTCGTGCACGACGGGGCGGGTCGGTCGTGGACAGCGGGCCCGGTGGACCAGCCGCACGGCGTGGTGGTCCTCGGGTCCGCGGTCGGAGACCCCCACCCAGTGCGCCGTCACCACCGCGAGCAGGTGCACGTCCTCGACGTCCTGCCCGGTCTCCTCGTGCACCTCCCGCAGCACGGCGGCCCCGGGCTCCTCGGCGGGGTCGATGCCGCCGCCGGGCAGCGTCCAGTCCCCCGCGGCCCTGGTCCGCTCCGAGAGCAGGGTGAGCAGCAGCGCGCCCTGCTCGACGACGACGGCGTAGGCGGCCACCCGCCGGCGCGGCCGCACGACGGCCCGCTCCTCGGGCGTGAGCCCGGACCCCTGCGGCGCCGTCGGCTCGGCCACGGCCTCCGCCGGCTCGACGTCGTACCGGAGCACCAGATCGCCGAGCACGCCCTCGGCGCGCACCACACCGGCACGCCAGCCGCGGGCGGCGAGTCCGGCCACCGGGTCTCGGCCGTGCCCGAGCCGGAACGACACCTCCTCGAGCCCGCCCCGGCAGCCGACGACCGTGATCACGGACGTGCGCCGGCGCGCCGGTACTCGGCGAGCGTCGCCCGCACCACCGCCGGCCAGTCCTGCCGGGGAACGGTGTCGCGCAGGTGAGCACGCATCCCTTCGCGCTCCCCCGTGTCCGCCGCCAGCCGGGCCACGCCTCGCGCCACCGCGACGTCCGACGGCTCGAGCAGGCCGTCGACGCCGGGCGTCACGAAGTCCTCGACCCCCGTGCCCCGCGGCGCCACGACGGGCAGCCCCGCGGTGTGCGCCTCGAGGACGGCGATGCCGAACGCCTCCAGGCGGGCGGTCGAGAGGTAGAGGTCGGCGCCCTGGTGCAGCCGCCGCACCTGCTCGCGGTCGAGCCGGCCGGGCAGCTCGACCCAGTCCATGCCGTGCCGGGACAGGTACCGCTGCATCACGGTGTGCTGGGGGCCGTCGCCCGCGACGGTCGCACGCAGCGGCACCGCCGGGTCGAGCATGGCGCGGGCACCGCGGAGCACCCGCAGCAGGGAGATCGGGCGCTTGCGCGAGACCAGCCGCATCACCGCCGTCACGTGGACGGGGCGTCCGGGCCCACCGCGCGCGCGGGCGGCGAGCGCATCGTCGAGGCCCCGGCGCCACCACGCCGCGTCGATGCCGTTGCCGACCACCTGGACGGGGGCGTCGCGGGCCACGGCGCTGACCTGCGCCGCGGCCATCGAGGAGACGGCGTTGAGCGCGACCCCCCGGTCGACCCAGCGCCGCAGGTGGCCCAATCCCCGGAACACCGGCCCGGAGCGCCCGATGACGCAGTGGAAGGTGGCCAGCACGGGGAGCCGGGCGTCGAGCGCGACCCTGGTGAGGTCGGTGGCGAAGGGGCTGACCACGCCGAGGTGGGCGTGGGCGACGTCGAAGCCCCCGGCCTCGAGCCGCCGGCGGACCTCCGGCGGGGCCAGGGGGTTGACGGGCACCCCACCGGGCAGCGCCAGGGCCATCCGGTGCACCCGGACGCCGTCCTCCTCGGTGACCACGCCACCGCGCTCGCCGCGGGGGCCGGCCGTGGCCGTGAAGACCTCGACCTCGTGACCGGCCGCCACGAGGTGGTGGGCGAGGTCGTGCACCTGGCGCTCGATCCCGCCGACGCGCGGCGGGTAGCAGTCCGACAGCAGGGCGACCCTCACGAGGGGCCAGCCTGCCATGCGACAGGATGGGCGGCGATGTCCCGCACCCTCGTGGCCTTCCACGCCCACCCCGACGACGAGGCCCTCCTCACCGCCGGGACGATGGCGCGGGCGGCGGCCGAGGGGCACCGGGTCGTCCTCGTCCTCGCGACGGACGGCGGCGCGGGGCTGGCGGCCCAGGAGTGGACCTCCGACGGCCGGCTCGGGACCCGCCGCCTCGACGAGGCCCGCCGCTCCGCCGAGGCCCTCGGCGTCGCCCGGGTCGAGTGGCTCGGCTACGCCGACAGCGGCAGCGGCCCCGAGCCCGAGCCCGACCTCCCGGGCCGCTCCCGCTTCTGCCGGGCGCCGCTCGAGCAGGCCGCCGAGCGGCTCGCCGCCGTGCTGCGCACCGAGCGGGCCGACGTGCTGCTCTCCTACGACCCCAACGGCGGCTACGGCCACCGCGACCACGTGCGGGTGCACGAGGTCGCCGCCCGCGCGGCCGAGATCGCGGGCACCCCCCGCGTCCTCGAGGCGACGGTCCCCCGCGACACGCTGGTGCGCGCCATCCGGCTCCTCTCGAGGGTCTACCGGTTCCCGGCCGAGTTCGAGCCGACGAGCTTCGACCGGGCCTTCTCCGCCCGGTCCGAGATCACCCACCGCATCGACGTCCGCCGGCACGCCGCCGCCAAGCGGGCAGCCATGCGGGCCCACGCCTCGCAGGCCACGGGCGGCGGCGCGGACGCGCTGGGCACGGGCGGCCAGACCGGCGACCGCACCCTCGCGGCCTTCCTGCGCATCCCCCGTCCCCTCTACGACCTCGTGTTCGGGCGCGAGTGGTTCCGCGACCCGTCGAGACCACCGGGGGGCGCCGTGAGCAGAGACGTCTTCGAAGGGCTGCCGTGAGCCCGCGGTCCAGGCAGCTGCTCCAGTTCACGGTCGGGGTCGTCCTCGCCGCCGTGCTGCTCGTCTGGGGCCTGCCGCACTTCGCGCAGACCACGTGGGGCGAGATCTGGGCCGTCATCCGCTCGATCCCGCCCGCCCACGCCCTCTTCTTCCAGCTGCTCATGCTCAGCGGGCTGTGGTCCTACACGTTCACCATCACCGGCTCGCTGCACGGGCTCACGCACCCCAAGGCGCTGGTGCTCAACCTCTGCGGGTCCTCGGTGTCCAACCTGCTCCCCGGGGGCGGTGCCGTGGGGCTCGCCGTGACCTACGCGATGTGCCGCTCGTGGGGCTTCTCGCGGCGGGCCACGTCGACGTCGGTGATCGTCACCGGCGTCTGGAACGTCCTCGCCCGGATCGCCCTGCCGGTCGTGGCCATCGCCGTGCTCTACGTCGGCGGGGTGACCCTCCCGGGTGCGCTCACCCAGCTCGCGGTGGCGGGCTCGCTCACCGGGGTCGGGATCATCGCCGCCTTCGCCGCCATCATGGCGAGCGAGCGGGCGGCCCAGGCGATCGGGCGGTTCCTCGACCGTGCCCTGCGGCCGCTGCTGCGCCGCCGCCGGAAGACCCGCACGATGAGCGTCGAGGAGCTCGTGCGTGACCTGCGGGCCCGGATCAACGACATCGTCTCGCACGGGTGGCTGCAGATGACCCTCGGCATGGTCGGGTTCTTCGGGCTCTACTACGTGCTCTTCGTCCTCATCATGCGCGACACCGGGGTCGACCTGCCGCTCAACCTGCTCTTCGCCGCCTACGCCATCGGGCGGCTGCTCAGCGCGGTCGGCATCACCCCCGGCGGGGTCGGGATCACCGAGACCGCCACCACGGTCGTGCTGGTCGGGTGGGGCGCCGATGCCGCCGGGGCCACCGCCGGCGTGGTGCTCTTCTCGGTCTTCACCCACCTGATGGAGGTGCCGCTCGGCGCGCTGGGCTGGCTGCTCTGGTCGGTGAGCGCCAAGGTGGAGCCTCCGGAGGAGGGGCAGGAGGCCGTCATCAGCCGGTGACCGGTTCCGGCCGGCTAGCGGCGGTGGCCCACGAGGCGGCGCACCTGGCGGCTGCGGGCCTCGTCGGCGAGCGGGTCCTCGAGGCGCTCCGGCTCGAACGGGCGCCCGGTGGCCCGCGCCGCAGCCGCCGCGATGAGCGCGTCGGACACCATCGGGTTCGCCGGCAGGAGCGGGCCGTGGAGGTAGGTGCCGATGACGTGGTGGGTGCGGGCGCCCTCGGTGCCGTCCTCGCCGTTGTTGCCGTGCCCGGAGAGCACCGAGCCGAACGGCCGCTGCCCGGAACCGAGGACGGTGGAACCGGAGTGGTTCTCGTAGCCGACGACCCGGCCGAACTCGGTCTCGAGGCAGACCGGGCCGATCATCCGCTTGTCGTTGCCGCGGGTCGTCACGTCGAGGATGCCGAGACCCGGGAGCACCTGTCCGGTGACGGTGTGGAAGGTGTTGCCGAACAGCTGGTACATGCCGCAGATGACGAGCATCGGCACGCCGTCGGCCGCCATCGCGCGCAGCGCGGGGCCGATCGCCTCCAGGTCCGCCTCGACCCGGGCCTGGCCGGAGTCCTGGCCGCCGCCGCCCATGAACAGGTGGGCGTCGGTGCGCAACGGCTCGCCGGGGTGGTGGAGCACCACCTCGGCGGTGTAGCCGTGACGGCGGATGCGGCTGGCGAGCGCCTGGGTGTTGCCGCGGTCGCCGTAGATGCTCATCTCGCGGGGGTAGAGGTGGACGAGGGTCACCGTGCCCTTGCTCGGGCCCGTGGGCTCGAGGACGGTCGTGGTCACGAGGGGACCTCCTCGCCGAAGTGGGCCAGCCCGTACCGGGCGGCGAGGGTGCGGCGCAGGGCCATCATCGCCGTGTAGGTGCAGAAGATCCGCTTGGGCTCGTCCGGGTGGGCGGCGACGAAGGCGTCGAGGGCCTGGTCCAGGTCGGGCACGACGCGGGCGGTGGCGACGTCGTCGTAGTGGAGGCGCAGCGCCATGTCGTAGGCGCGCACGCCGCTGGTGACCGCCACCCCGCGCTCGCGCAGCGAGGCGAAGGAGACGTCGTAGAGCCAGGAGACGTCACGGCCGTCGGCGTCGTTGTCGTTGATGGCGATCATCGTGGCGACGGGCGTGGTGCCGTAGGTGCTCAGGGCGACGCCGAAGCCCGCCGGGTTCTTGACGAGGACCAGCTCGAGCGGCTGCCCGTCGACCTCGACGACCTCTCCCCGGCCGAACGGCGGGCGGACCTCGGCGAGGGCCCGCGCAGCGGTGGCGGCGTCGAAGGCGTCGCCGAGCAGCATCCGGGCCGTCGTCGCCGCGGCGGTGGCGTTGATCATCGCGGCGAGCCCGCGCTGGTGCAGGGTGACGGGACCGACGACGACGTCGTCGAAGACGATGTCGAAGCTCCGCTCGTCGCGTGGCCGGAGCCGGGCGTCGCCGGGGCCGGGCTCGTGGGCCGCGGGGGCCTCGTCGAAGCGCGAGTCGTGCTCGGTGAGCTCCGGCAGCCGGTGGGCGATCGTCTGGTCCAGCCCGAACCAGCGCACCGGCACCCGGACCAGGTCGCGGCGCGCGCGATGAAGGGGTCGTCGGCGTTGGCCACGACGCCCTCGGTGCTCGCCGCCCCGAGCCGGGCCAGGAGGTCCGCGGTGTGGTCGATCTCGGCGAAGCGGTCGAGCTGGTCGCGGGCGACGTTGAGCAGCAGCGAGTGGGTGGGCGGCACCTCGGCGATGAACCGCATCGCGTGGGCCTCGTCGAGCTCGACGACGACGGTGTCGACCGCCAGCCGTCCGCTCCGCGGCAGGTGCGGCAGCATCTCGGAGAGCACGCCGCGGGTGAAGTTGGACCCGGTGGGGTTGGTGAAGACGTCGCGGCCGTGGGCGCGCAGCAGGGCGACGAGCATCTTGGTCGTCGTCGTCTTCCCGTTGGTGCCGCTGACGACGACGATGCCGCGCGGCACGTCGGCGAGGGCGTGGGCGAGCACGTCGGGGGCGATCGTCTCGGCCACCAGGCCCGGGAGGGCCGAGCCGCCGCCGCGGCGCCGGGCCAGCGCCCGTACCGCCTTGCCCGCGACGACCGCGGTGGCCACTCTCAGCACGGGGAAACCCTAACCACGTCCGGCCTCGCGGCCGAACCCGCAGGTCAGCCGGGCAGGTGCGCCTCGAGCCAGGCGACGAGGTCGGCGGTGACCTGGTCGCGGTTGGTCTCGTTGAAGATCTCGTGGCGGGCGCCCGGGTAGAGGGTGCACGTGACGTCGTGGACCCCGGCCTTCGCGTACTGCTCGCGGGCGGACCGCGGCCCCTTGCCGCCGCCGCCGACCGGGTCCTTGTCACCGGCGAGCAGGAGGATCGGCAGGTCCGGGCGGACCCGGGCGATGCGCGAGGGGTCGTTGACCGCCCGGATGCCGGGGAGGAAGTCGGTCCAGTAGCCGGTCGTGAACACCTGGCCGCACCGCAGGTCGGCGACGTAGGCGTCGACCTCGGCCTCGTCGCGGGAGAGCCAGTCGAACTCGGTCCGGTTGGGCTTGAAGGCCGCGTTGTACTGCCCGAACGAGAGGGTGTTGAGCAGGCCGCTGGTGTGCCGGCGGCCGCGCAACCGGGCCTCGAGCCGGGCGACGCCGATGCCGGCCAGCCCCAGCACCCCGGGGTCGGCGAGCGAACCCGAGAGCACCAGCCCGGCGAGGTCGTCGCTGCCCCCGATGACGTACTCACGGGCGACGACGCTGCCCATGCTGTGCCCGACGAGGAACACCGGCAGGCCCGGGTGCTCCCCGGTGGCGAGCTCCGTGACCGACCGGGCATCGCGGACCAGCCACGGCCACCCGCCCTCGTCGGCGAGGTAGCCGTGGTCGTCGTCGCCCCCGGTGCGGCCGTGGCCGCGGTGGTCGTGGGCGTAGACGGCGAACCCGGCACCGGTGAGCGCCTCGGCGAGACGGGTGTAGCGGGCCGAGTGCTCGGCCATCCCGTGGAGCACCTGGACCACCGCCCGGGGGTCGCCGTCCGGGAGCCAGCGGTGGGTGAAGAGGGCGGTGCCGTCGGGGGTGGTCACCGTGGTCGTGGTGCTCTGCATCGTCGCGTCCTGTTACCGATGGGTAGTTGCCGGGGCCAGCCTGCCACCACGGTCACCCTTCCGGGGCCAGGCGGGCCATGTCGCACGTCACGCGGCCCCGGGCTTGCCAGCCCGTGCGGACGCTCGGATGCTGGAAGGGTGAGGTGGTGCGGCCTGCTGGCGCGGGCGGTCGTCACCCTGGTCGTGCTGACCGGGTGCGCGGGCACCGGACAGCCCGCGCGGACTCCGGTGCCGGGTACCCCCACCGTGCTCCCCTCGACCCCGGCCGGCACCGGCAGCGGCACCGGCGAGGCACCCGGGACGCCGACCCCCTCCCCGTCGCGCCCCACCGTGGGCGACGACGCCTGGGTCGCGGTGTCGGTCGCGACGGTCTGGCGCTCCCCCCGGGCGCCGCGGGCCGTCGACGCCCCGGCGCTGCGCAACCCGGCCGCCATCCGGGCCTGGCTCTCCGGCCTCTCCACGGCGGGCCGGCTCGGCCTCGTCGGACGGGCGGACACCCAGGCCCTCCTCGGCGACCGGGTCGTCGTCACCGCGCTGAGCGGGAGGTACGCCGAGGTCGCCGTCCCGGACCAGCCGACCCCGCTGGACGCCCGCGGCTACCCCGGCTGGGTCCCCCTCGTCCAGCTCACCGCCTCCCCACCACCGCCCACCGCGACGGTCGCGACCGTGGTGGCCCCGACCGCCTGGCTGCGCGCCGACTCCGCCGCAGGCGGGCGCGTGGTCGAGGCCAGCTTCGGCACCCGGCTCCCGGTGGTCGGCAGGCTCGACGGCAGCGTCCGGGTCGGCCTGCCCGGCGGCAGGGTGCTGCGGGTCGCGGCAGCCGCGGTGTCGGTGACCCGGCCCGGAGCACCGGCACTGCCGGCCGACGGCTCGGCGGTCGTGCGGACCGCGACGGCCTTCACCGGCCTGCCCTACCTGTGGGCGGGCCGCTCCGGCTTCGGGTTCGACTGCTCGGGGCTGACCTCGCTGGTCCTGCAGGTGCACGGTGTGCGGATCCCCCGGGACGCCGGACCCCAGGCGGAGGCCGGCCGCGCCGTGGGCGCGGGCGCGCTCCGACCGGGCGACCTCCTCTTCTACGCGTCCGGCGGAGAGGTCCACCACGTGTCGGTGTATGCCGGTGGCGGGCAGATGGTCCACTCGCCCTCGACCGGCCGGACCGTCGAGACCATCCCGGTGGCGACCGCCGCGTTCGCGTCCGAGTTCTCCGGGGCGCGCCGCTACCTGCGGTGACCGGGCGTCCGCGGGTGCCCGGGCGACGGCGCACGCACGCTCACGCCGACGTCGTCACTCCCACTCGATGGTGCCGGGCGGCTTGCTCGTGACGTCGAGGACCACCCGGTTGACCTCGCGCACCTCGTTGGTGACGCGGGTCGAGATCTTCGCCAGCACCTCGTAGGGCACGCGGACCCAGTCGGCGGTCATCGCGTCCTCGGACGAGACCGGCCGCAGCACGACCGGGTGGCCGTAGGTGCGGCCGTCGCCCTGCACGCCGACCGAGCGGACGTCGCCGAGCAGCACGACCGGGCACTGCCAGATCTCGCGGTCGAGCCCCGCCGCGGTGAGCTCCTCGCGGGCGATGGCGTCGGCGGCGCGCAGCACGTCGAGCCGCTCGGCGGTGACCTCGCCGACGATCCGGATGCCGAGGCCCGGGCCCGGGAACGGCTGCCGCCAGACGATCGCCTCCGGCACGCCGAGCTCGAGCCCGACCTGGCGCACCTCGTCCTTGAAGAGCAGCCGCAGCGGCTCGACCAGGGTGAACTGGAGGTCGTCGGGCAGCCCGCCCACGTTGTGGTGGCTCTTGATGTTCGCGGTGCCCGTGCCGCCGCCCGACTCGACGACGTCGGGGTAGAGGGTGCCCTGGACGAGGAACTCGACCGGGTGGTCGCCGGCGCCGCTGTGCGAGCCGACGACGTCGCGGGCAGCCTGCTCGAAGACCCGGATGAACTCTCGGCCGATGACCTTGCGCTTCTCCTCGGGGTCGGAGACGCCCGCGAGGGCCGCGAGGAACCGCTCCCTCGCGTCGACGACGACGAGGTCGACACCGGTGGCCGCGACGAAGTCCTTCTCGACCTGCTCGGCCTCGCCGGCCCGCAGCAGCCCGTGGTCGACGAAGACACAGGTCAGCTGGTCGCCGACGGCCCGCTGCACCAGCGCGGCCGCCACGGAGGAGTCGACTCCCCCGGACAGGCCGCAGATGACGCGCTTGTCGCCGATCTGCTCGCGCACGGTGCCGACGAGGCCCTCGACGACGTTCTGGGCGGTCCACTCCCCCGTGAGCCCGGCCCCGCGCAGGAGGAAGTTCTCGAGGACCTGCTGACCGAAGGTGGAGTGCAGCACCTCGGGATGCCACTGCACGCCGTAGAGCCGGCGTTCGTCGTCCTCGAAGCCCGCGACCGGCGCCCCGGACGTCGTGGCGGTGACCCTCATCCCGGCGGGCGCCTCCGCGACCGAGTCGCCGTGGCTCATCCACACCGACTGGTGGTCGGGCTGGCCGTTGAACAGGGTGGACGTCGTGTCGAGGATGCTCGCCGGGGTGGCGCCGAACTCCGAGAGCCCGGTCTTCTCGACGGTGCCGCCGAGCGCCCGGGCCATCGCCTGGAACCCGTAGCACATGCCGAACACGGGCACGCCCGCCTCGAGCACGGCGGGGTCGAGCCGGGGGCGCCCTCCTCGTACACCGAGGACGGGCCGCCGGAGAGGATGATCGCGGCCGGGTCCTTGGCGAGCATCTCCGCCACCGGCGTGGAGTGCGGCACGACCTCGCTGAAGCAGTTGGCCTCGCGGACGCGGCGGGCGATGAGCTGGGCGTACTGGGCCCCGAAGTCGACGACGAGCACCGGCTGGTCGGCCAGGTGCACCGGCACGCCGCCCTCGACGAGGGCGTGGTCGGGGTCGTGGTGCGGGGAGTCCTGCGCGGGGGCGTCGGTCACTTCACAAGGCTACTGTCGGACGGCGGCGAGGTCGGCCTCGACGTCTCGCGCGACCTTCCGCTCGGCCCAGAACGACAGGAACGGGACGCACCCCGCGAGCATGACGAGCACCATCCTCGTCAGCGACCAGCCCACCTTGAAACCGAGCAGCGCGGTGGCGACGAGGTAGACCATGTAGATGAAGCCGTGCGGCTGGGGCCACCAGGCCAGCGGGTTGTCGTCGCCCTTCATGCCGAAGCCGTAGGCGAGCACCATCTCGACGACGAGGAGGAGCAGCCCCACGCCGACGACGAAGGCCATCACCTTGAAGAAGGCCAGCCGCCGGCGGACGGTCTCGACGTCGGCCTCGGCGATGGCGGTGGGGGTCGGTGCCTCAGAGGTGCTCACGCACGCCATTGTCACCCGGGACGGGCCGGGGCTCGACGGCACCCTGCCGGCGGTGCTCCTCACGCACCATCCGCCACCACAGCCACAGGGCGAAGAGGGCGAACACCCACCACTGGACGGCGTAGGCCGCGTTGCGCCACTGCACGCCCGTGTCGCCGAGCGGCGTCGGGACCCGGGTGAGCTCCGCCGCGGTGGCGGGGTCCTCGGACTGGAGGAAGAGGAAGGCGTTGTAGAGCTCCCCCGGCCAGGTGTTCACGAGCAGGGAGGTGTCGACGGAGCCGATCTCGCCCGGGCCGACGGGGGTGTCGACCGGCGACTCCGGCGGGGCGAGGCCGCCCGCCAGGGTGAGGGTCCCCTCGGGGGGGTCGCCGGCGTCGTCGGGGTCGGTGACGAAGCCCCGGAGCACGGGCAGGGTGGCTCCGTCGGCGTCCACGACGAACGGTGTGAGCACCCACGAGCCGGTCCGCCCGTCGAGGCGGCGGTCGGGGACCAGCAGCTGGCCGTCGGTGTAGTGCCCCGTGACGGTGACCGGGCGCGCCGAGAGCTCACCGGGGAAGGCCTCGTGCGGCGCGAGCACGGTGGACAGCTCCACCGGCTGCTGCGCGCGGGCCTTGGTGACCGCCTCCTTCACCGCCTTGCCCTCGGCGACGCCGAGCTGCCACCGGCCGAGCTGGAGGAAGACCACGCCCACGACGAGGACCAGCCCGAGCAGGGCGAGGAACCTCGGCTGGAGGGCGGTCCGCAGCACGTCACGAGGGTACGTGAGCGCCGCGCGGACGCCCACGGGCGGCGCCCTCCCGCCGTGGTCATTCCGCGCCACGCCGCACCGGTGCGGATGGGTCTTCCTGCCGATGAGGGCGGCACGGTGCCGCTCCTAGCGTGACGGCACCACCGCACCACAGGAGGTCGTCATGAGCACCACCCAGAGCGTCGACACCGTCGTCGTCGGAGCCGGCCAGGCCGGTCTCGTCGCCGCGTACGAGCTGACCCGCCGGGGCCGCGACTGCGTCGTCGTGGACCGCGAGGCCCGCGTGGGCGACAACTGGCGGCACCACTACGACTCCCTGCGGCTGTACACCCCGGGGCGGTACACCTCGCTCCCCGGTCTGCGGTTCCCCGGCGATCCCGGCACCTGCCCGGGCAAGGACGAGGTGGCCGACTACCTCGCCGCCTACGCCGAGCACCTCCGCCTGCCGGTGCGCACCGGGACCTCGGTGGAACGGGTCGGGCGTGCCGCCGACGGCGGCGACGGCTTCGACGTCCACACGAGCGGGGGCACCCTGCGCTGCCGCAACGTCGTCGTGGCCACCGGGACGTTCGGCCGCACGCCCGCGGTCCCCGAGCTCGCCGCGGACCTGGACCCCGGCATCCTCCAGCTGCACTCCAGCCAGTACCGCCGCCCCGGCCAGCTGCGGGAGGGGCCGGCGCTCGTGGTCGGGGCCTCCCACTCCGGCTGCGACATCGCGTACGAGCTGGCCGCGACCCGGACCACCCACCTCGCGGGCCGGGACTGCGGTCAGCTGCCGCTGCGCTGGCGCGGGACCGGTGCGCCACGCGCCATCCCGGTCGTGGTCTTCGCCTGGCGTCACCTGCTGACCCGCCGGACCCCGATGGGGCGCAGGGAGATGCGGCACGTCCGCGCGCACGGCGGCCCCATGCTGCGCGTCAAGCGCGAGGACCTCGCCGAGCGCGGCGTCGTACGGCACCCGGACCGGGTCGAGTCCGTGACCGACGGCCGTCCCACCCTCGCCGACGGCACCGTCCTCGACGTCACCAACGTCGTCTGGGCAACGGGGTACCGGCAGCGCTTCGGCTGGCTGGACCTGCCGGCGGTCGACGAGGACGGTTGGCCGCGCGAGTACCGGGGCGTGTCGCCCGACGTGCCCGGCCTCTACTTCTGCGGGCTCGCGTTCCAGTACGCGTTCTCGTCGATGGTGTTCCCGGGCGTCGCGAGGGATGCACGCTTCGTCGTCGACCACCTGGTGCGGCACCGGCCGGCGCCCGCCGGTGCGCCGGCCCGCGCCGCCTGACCGCAACCGCCGGCAGGGTCAGCGCTCGACGAGGCCGTGCTCGTGGGCCCAGGCGGCCGCCGCCGTCCGGCTCTCCACCCCGAGCTTGGTGAAGATGTTGCTCAGGTGCCGGGCCACGGTGCGCTCGCTGAGCACCAGCACGGCGGCCACGCGGGCGTTGGACCGGCCGGCGGCCACGAGGCGCAGCACCTCGACCTCGCGCTCGGTGAGCCCGGCGGGCGGGCGGCGGGCCGGGAGCAGGGAGTCCAGGGCGGCGAGGTCGGTCCGGGCGCCGAGGGCGACGAGCGCTTCGCGCCCGGCGTCGAGCTCCTGGCGTCCGGAGTCCTCGTCGCCGACCGCCACCAGCGCGAGCCCGGTGCCGACCCGGGCCAGGGCCACGGCGTGCGGCAGGTCGAGCCGGCCGGCCAGCTGGTGGGCCTTGCGCAGGTACGGCAGGGCACCGAGGGCGTCTCCGGCGGCCCGCGACGCCGCGGCGGCCGCGAGGGCGGCCTCGAGCTGCAGCGCCTCGGTGCCGAAGTCCGCCGCGAGGCCCTCCAGCTCCCCGGCAGCCGCACCCGCGGCCTCCCCCTCGCCGAGGGCGGCGAGCACCCGCACCGCGCCCGGCAGCACCCGGCAGCGCTGGACACCGCCGGCGGTCTCGGCGAGCACGCGGCGCACCGCGCCCGCAGCGGCCTCACCCGCCCCCCGGGCCAGCCACAGCTCCGCGAGCCCGGGCTGGGGGTCGACGCCCCGGTCGGCCCCGAGGCGGTAGGACGCCTCGGCGGCCTCGAGGTCGCCCAGGAGGAGCTGCACGTCGCCCCGCTCGCGGGCCGCCTGGCCGACGGCGTCGACGGCGGACGCGCGCTGGTAGCGCTCGATCGCGGCGTCCAGCTCGTCCACCGCCCGGGCCCACGCCCCACGGGCCCGGAGGATCTGGGCCCGGTGGAGCGAGCACTGCCCCGTGTAGACGACGAGGTCGGGGTGGCGCGAACACCAGGAGTGGAGCAGCGCCGTCCACTCCGCCACCCGGTCGATGTCGGCGACCTCCTGGCAGCCCTCGATGGCGGTGCAGTAGACGTGCCCGACGGTCACGGGTTCGATGCTCCCCACCGTGGCCTCGACCATCGACTCGTCGAGCAGGCCCAGGCCCTCGGCCACCTGTCCGCCGTAGATCGACAACCGGCCGCAGGACACCAGCCCCATCGCCAGCAGCCCGCGGTCGCCGGCCGCGCGCCCTCGCCCGACCGCGGTGACCGCGGAACTCATCGCGCGGTCGAACCGGCCGGCACGCAGGTGGCCGAAGATGTCGGCGATGGCGACGTAGCCGACCTCCACGCTCTCCTCGGGGAGCGAGTCGAGCAGGCGCCGGGCGCGGTTGGCCCAGCCGGCACCCGACGAGGGGTCCCCGACCGTCGCCGCGATCATCGAGAGGTGGAAGGCGCAGCGGACCGCCCCGCCCACGTCACCGTCCGCCAGGCGCTCCTCGTGGGCCCGCCGGTACAGGTCGGTGCTGAGCGGCATCCGGCCGAGGAGGTGGGCCGCCTGCGCCGCCGAGGTCAGGTCGTCGCCGGCGAGGGTGGCCGGGTCGGCCTCGACCCACCGGTCGAGCGCACTCGCCCACTCCCCGCGCTCGAACTCGGCGCGGGCCCGGACGAGGTCGTCGACACCGGCCATGGGTCCTCCTCCGACCGAGGGTACGCGCGGACCCGGGCGGCCGTCAGCGTCCGGACGTCGGCGAGGATGGTCCGGTGAGCGCTGCCACCGCAACACCGACGGTCGTCGCGATCCACGTCGCCAGGGGGCGGCGGCTGCCGATGCGCCCCGTGGCGTCCGTGGAGGCCGAGGCGGGCGCCGGCCTGGTCGGTGACCGCTACCACGGCAGCCGGCACCGCCACGTCACCGTGCAGGCCGCGGACGAGCTGGCGGAGGCGGCGGAGCGGCTGGGTGCACCGGTGCCCTTCGAGGGGACCCGCCGCAACGTCACCGTGAGCCACGGCCCGTTGCCCCGACGCCCGGGTGAGCGGCTGTGGCTCGGCGAGGTGCTCCTCGAGGTCGTGCGCCCGGCCGCGCCGTGCCGGGTGCTCGACGACGAGATCGGGCCGGGTGCCGCCCGTGCCCTCCACGACCGGGCGGGCACCGTCTTCCGCGTCCTGCGTTCGGGCACCGTCGCCGTCGGGGACCCGTGTCGGTCGGCCGACGCGCCGGTCGTCCGGGAAAACGGTTCGCGTCCACCCGCCGTCGCGACCTAGCGTTGGACGGTCATGCGCACACGTCCACCCTGGCCGTACGGCGTGCGACCCCACGACGAGCCGCCGGCGGACGGGGACCGCCTTCTCGTCTGGCTCGCACGCCGTCAGTGGCGAACCCTCCTCGCCGGCGCGTGCTTCGGCATCCCCTGGATGCTGTCGATCGCGCTCGTCCCCGCGGCCGTGGGCAGGGCGGTCGACGCCGGAATCGTCGCCCGGGACGGACGCGCCCTGCTCCTGTGGTCGCTGGCCGTCCTGGGCCTCGGCGTCGTGTCGGCGGTGGCGGGCAACGGCCGGCACTGGTTCTCGGTGAAGAACTGGCTCGTGGCCGCCTTCCGCGCGGGGTCCGTCGCCGACCGCGCGGTGCGCCGCACCGGGCCCGCCCTCACCCGGTCGATGCCGGCCGGCGAGGTGCTCGCCAGCTTCACCAGTGACTTCGGCCGGATGGGCCACACCTTCGACGTGTTCGCGCGGTTCATGGGCGCCATCGTCGCGTTCGTCGCGGTCGCGATCATCCTGCTCCGTGGTTCGCTGGTGCTCGGGCTGATCATGCTGTTCGGCGGGCCGCTCCTCGTGGCCTCGCTGGCCTTCGTCATGAAGCCGCTGCAACGCCGGCAGAGCGCCCAGCGCGAGGAGGCCGGGCGGCTCACCGCGCTCGGCGCCGACACCGTCTCCGGCCTGCGCGTGCTGCGCGGCATCGGTGGTGAGGACTCCTTCCTCACCCGCTACCGGGCCCAGTCCCAGACGGTCAAGCACGCCGGGTGGCGGGTGGCCGGCACGCAGGCGACCCTCGACTCCGCCCAGGTGCTGCTGCCCGGCATCTTCGTCCTCGTCGTCACCGCGGTGGGGGCGAACCTCGCGGTCGCCGGCGAGATCTCGCCCGGCGAGCTCGTCGCCTACTACGGGTACACGGCCTTCCTCACCATCCCGCTGCAGACCGCGGTCGAGATGGCGGACAAGCTGATCACCACCCGCGTCGCGGCCCGCCGCATCGCCCGGATCCTGGGCACCGAGGCCGACCACCCTCGGGGACCGACGTCCTCCGACCAGGTCCCGGACCTGGCCGGACCCCTGGTCGACCCCGTGTCCGGCGTCGTCGTCGAGCCGGGGCGCCTCACCGCGCTGGTCAGCGAGCACCCGGAGGAGACCGCGGCCGTCGCCGCACGCCTCGGCCGCACGGTGCCCGGCCGGCACGGCGTGACCTGGGGCGGTGTGGCGCTGGACGACCTCCCCGTCTGCACCGTCCGCGAGCGCGTGCTCGTCTCGCAGGCCGACCCCCGGCTGTTCAGCGGCCCGCTGCGGCGCGAGCTGGGCGGTGGCGACGACGAGGCGCGTGCCACCGCCCTGGCCGTCGCCGACGCCGGTGACGCGGTGTCGGCGCTCGACGGCGGCCTCGACGGCGAGCTCGAGGAGCGGGGCCGGTCGCTGTCCGGGGGCCAGCGACAGCGGCTGGCGCTGGCCCGCGCCCTGCTGCGCGACCCCGAGGTGCTCGTCCTCGTGGAGCCGACGAGCGCGGTCGACGCCCACACCGAGGCCCGCATCGCCGCGCGCCTCGCCGAGCACCGGCGCGGGCACACGACCGTCGCCGTCACCGTCAGCCCGCTGCTGCTCGACCGGGCCGACGTCGTCCACCTCGTCCGGGACGGGCGGGTGGTCGCCACCGGAACCCACCGTGAGCTGTCCCGGTCCTGCACCGCCTACCGTTCCGTCGTCGTCCGCGGGGAGGAGGAGTGATGTCCCCGCTCACCGAGCGCATCGACCACGCCCGTCGCACCCTGCCCATCGCGCCGGGTGCGGTGGTGCGCCAGCACGTCGGCGTGCTGCTGCGTGAGCACCGCGCGGCGCTGGCGTGGGTGCTGTTCTGGCACCTCGTGGCCGCCGTCGTCGGGCTCACCGGGCCCTGGGTCATCGGGCAGGTCGTCGGCACCGTGACGACCGGTCGCGCCGCCATCACCGACATCGACGTGCTCGTCGGGCTGCTCGCGGCCGCGCTGCTCGCCGAGACGGTCACGACCTGGGTCGCCCGGCGCGGGTCGCTCGTGCTGTCGGAGCAGGTGTTCGCGCGCCTGCGCGAGGACTTCGTCGCCTCCGCCGTGCGACTGCCGCTGTCGACGGTGGAGCGCGCCGGCACCGGCGACCTGCTGGCCCGCACGACCAACGACATCGACGCGATCAGCTACGTCATCCGCTTCGGCGTCCCCACCATCGTCGTGTCGTGCACGACGGTGCTGGTCACCGGGGTGGCCACCGTCGTGGCGTCGCCGCTCGCGGCCCTGCCGCTGCTGCTCACCCCGCTCATCTGGTTCCTGCCGACCCGGCGCTACCTGCGCAAGGCGGGGCCGGGGTACCTCTGGGAGCACGCCACCTACGCCCGGCTCAACGGCGTGGCGGCCGAGACGGTCGAGGGCGCGGCCACCATCGACGCGCTGGGCCTGGAGGACCAGCGGGGTCAGCGGTTCGCCGAGGCACTGCGCGAGAGCCACGATGCCGAGCGGTACACCACCGGCCTGCGGCTGCGGTGGTTCCCGTGGCTCGAGGTGGGCTTCTTCGCGCCGGTCGCCGGGGCCCTGCTGTGGGGCGGCTGGCTGGCGTGGCAGGGAATGGTCACCGTGGCCACGGCCACGGCGGTCGTCCTCTACGTCCAGCGCCTGCTCGACCCGCTGGGCGAGCTCGTCAGCATGCTCGACGAGATCCAGTTCGCGGCGACGTCGATGTCGCGCATCCTCGGTGTCGGCGAGGTGCCCCCCGACCGGGTCGCCACCGGCGCCGAGCCGGCCGACGACCGGATCGACGCCCAGGGCGTGCGCTACGCCTACCGGACCGGCCAGGACGTGCTCCACGGGGTCTCCCTCGGGTTGCAGCCCGGGGAGCGGCTGGCCATCGTCGGTCCGTCGGGGGCGGGCAAGTCGACGCTGGGCCGGCTCATGGCCGGCGTGGACGGGCCCCGCACCGGGCGGATCACGGTGGGCGGCGTGCCGCTCATCGACCTCGAGCTCGACGAGCTGCGCGGCGAGGTGGCCCTGGTGACGCAGGAGCACCACGTGTTCGTCGGCACCCTCGCCGACAACCTGCGGCTACCGCGGCCCGACGCCGCGGACGACGCCCTGCGCGACGCGCTCAAGGCCGTGGACGCCCTCGACTGGGCCGAACGACTGCCCGAGGGACTCGAGACCGTCGTCGGCTCCGGCGGGCACGCGCTGACCGAGGCCCAGGCCCAGCAGGTGGCGCTGGCCCGGCTGGTGCTCGCCGACCCGCACACCCTGGTGCTCGACGAGGCCACCTCGCTGCTCGACCCGCGCGCGGCCCGCCACCTGGAGCGGTCGCTCGGGGCGGTGCTCACCGGGCGCACCGTCGTGGCGATCGCCCACCGGCTGCACACCGCGCACGACGCCGACCGGGTGGCCGTGGTCGAGGACGGCCGGGTGCGCGAGCTGGGCTCGCACGACGAGCTCATCGCGGCAGACGGCTCGTACGCGGCGCTGTGGCGCTCGTGGCGGGACGAGGGCTGAGGCGGGCCGCGCCGCCTCAACCCCCGGCGAGCCGGAGGGCGACGTGCACGACGTCGCCCTCCCCCACCCCCTCCGCCGTGCGGACCTGCTTCTTCACCGGCAGCACGAAGGCGGCCTGCTCGGTCGAGGGGAACAGGGACGTCGACCACGTGGACGCCCCGACCGTGACCTCGACGCGCACCGACCCGAAGCCGCCGGTGGCGTCGCCGACCACGGCGTCGACCTCGTCGCTCACGTCCTGCGGAACCGTGACGAAGTGCCAGGAGCCCTCGCGCCACCGCCACAGGGTGGCCGCGAACGTCCACTGCGTGGCGGCGGGGACGGGAGCCGGTCGTGCGTCCATCCCCGTGATGGTGCCACCGTGCACCGACGCCCCGCCGGCGACGTAGGGTGCGGCGCACGGAGGTGGTCACGGTGGAACGCCGGAGCTGGGTGCTCGTCGGTGGGTTCGGGCTGCTGCTGGCCGCCTGGGAGGCACGGCAGGGGCAGGTGGGGACCGCGCTGGTCACGATGGCCCTGCTCGGGGCCGTGGCCTGGTGGATGTCGCCGTGGCGCGCCCCCGGTGGGGCCACCCAGCACGAGGTCGACCAGGTGCCGGAGGGCGAGCGGGGCGTGGTCGTGTACTGGCGGCCCGGCTGCCCGTTCTGTGAGCGGCTCCGTCACCGGCTCGGCGCCGCGGGGCGTGCGCAGGTGACGTGGGTGGACATCTGGCGGGACCCCGAGGCTGCCGCCTACGTCCGGGGCGTCAACAACGGCGACGAGACCGTACCCACCGTGGTGGCCGGCGGCATCGCCCACACCAACCCGCCCGCGGAGGCCGTCCTGGAGATGCTGCGCGGCTGAGGCGCACCACGTGGCGAGACACCGGGCGGCTCGCCCCACCGGGGTCGCGGCCCGCCCTGCAGCTGGATCCCACCGGCGGCCGCGGGCGCCCCGGTCTCCGGCGACACGCCCCGGGTCAGGCGCCTGCCGGCGCCGCCTCCGGGACGGCCGGGCGCCGCGCCCGCACCGGCTCCACGCGCAGGTAGCCGCGGCCGGTGAGCACGGACTCCTGCGTCGGGCGGCGTTCCGGCTCACCGCGGTTCGGCCACAGCGCCATCGCGCGCTCGGCCTGTGCCGTGATCGTCAACGACGGGTTGACCCCGAGGTTGGCCGAGATGGCGGCGCCGTCGAGCACCGAGATGCCCGGGTGGCCCCACACCCGCTGGTACGGGTCGAGGACCCCCTCCTCGGGGGAGGCCCCGATGACGGCGCCGCCGAGGAAGTGCGCGGTCATCGGCACGTCGAGCACCTCGAACCACGATCCGGCGGCGGCCGCGTACCGGCCGGTCGCGTCCCCGAGCCGGCGGGCAAGGGCCTCCATCGCCCGCTGGCCCCCGGGGATCCACGTCGGGTTCGGCTCCCCGTGGCCCTGGCGGGAGGTGAGGGTCGGCCGCCCCAGCCATCCCCGGCGCCCCGACACCCGCAGGCTGTTGTCGCGAGTCTGCATGACGAGCCCGATGACGATCCGCTCGCTCCAGCGGTGGACCAGCGGCGACAGCCGGACGAGCGGGCTGGGGTCGCGCACGACGGAGCGGGCGAACTGCCACCAGCGCCGCCCACCGGCGCCACCCGGCACCGCGACGGTCGCGAGCAGCCCCATCGCGTTCGACCCCGGTCCGTAGCGGCAGTTCTCCACGTGGGTCTCGGCGTCGGGGTGGAACGAGGTGGTGATGGCGACACCGCGCGTCAGGTCGACGGCGTCCGGCACCCGGTCGGTCACGGCCCCGACCAGGGCCTCGGAGTTGGTGCGGGTGAGCACGCCGAGCCGTTCGGAGAGGCGGGGCAGCTCCCCCTCGGCGGCCATCGCGTGGAGGAGGGTCTGCGTGCCCCACGCGCCGGCCGCCACGACGACGCGCTGCGCCGTCACCACCTGGCGGTCACGGCCGGTGCGCGGACCGGTGCGCTCGTGCAGCACGCGGTGCACCGCGTCCTGGCCGTGGGTGCCCGGCACGACGCCGAGCCGGACCACGGTCCGCAGCGGCCGGATCTCGACGCCCAGCCGCTCGGCCAGTGCGAGGTAGTTCTTCACCAGCGTGTTCTTCGCCCCGACCCGGCACCCGACCATGCAGTTGCCGCACTCGGTGCACCCGGTGCGCCGGGGGCCCACGCCGCCGAAGTAGGGGTCGTCGACCGTCTCCCCCGGTCGGCCGAAGTACACCCCGACCGGGGTCTTGCGGAAGGTGTCGCCGACCCCGAGGTCCTCGGCCGCCTCGCGCATCATCCGCTCGACCGGGCCGTCGCACGGGTTCTCGACGACGCCGAGCATCCGGCTCGCGGTGTCGTAGTGCGGCGCCAGCTCGGCCTCCCAGTCGGTGACGTCGCGCCACTGCGGGTCCTCGTAGAAGGCCCGAGGCGGGCGGTAGAGCGTGTTGGCGTAGTTGAGCGAGCCGCCGCCCACCCCCGCGCCCGCGAGGACGACGACGTCCGGCAGCCGGTGGATGCGCTGGATGCCGTAGCAGCCGAGCTGCGGCGCCCACAGGAACCGCCGGACGTCCCACGAGGTCTCGGCGAAGTCCTCGTCCTCGAAGCGGCGCCCTGCCTCGAGGACGAGCACCGAGTAGCCCTTCTCGGCGGCGCGGAGGGCCGCGACCGAGCCCCCGAAGCCCGAGCCGATGACGACGACGTCGTAGTCCGCCGTGCGCGGGGCGGTGTCTCGCGTGCTGTGGGTCGTGGTCACGGGAGCCGCATCGCCTTCATCGCGCGGAGCGCCCCGGTGAGGGCGCGGGCGTACCGCTCCCCGCGGAGCCCGGGGAGGTCACCGATCCCGACGAGCGACTGCACGGTGACGTTCTGGCTCTCGGTGTACTTCAGGATGCCCTCGCGACCGTGCCGCCGGCCCAGGCCGGACGCCTTCATGCCGCCCATCGGGGCCCCCACGCTGCCCCAGGCGGCCGCGTACCCCTCGTTGACGTTGACGGTCCCGGCGTGGATCCGCGCCGCCAAGGCACGGCCGCGCGACCGGTCGCGGGTCCACACCGAGGCGTTGAGACCGTACTCGGTGTCGTTGGCGAGGCGGACGGCGGCGTCGTCGTCCTCGACCGGGTACACCGCGACGAGCGGGCCGAAGGTCTCCTCGTCCCGGCAGGCCATCGCGGAGGTGACCCCCTCGAGCACGGTCGGCTCGAAGACGTAGGGCCCGACGTCGGGGCGGTGCCGGCCGCCGGCGAGCACCCGCGCGCCCTTGACCCGGGCGTCCTCGACGTGCTCACGCACCCGCTCGAGCTGGTCGGGCCCGACGAGGCTGCCCACGTCGGCGTTCCAGTCCAGCCCGGTGCCGAGCCGGAGCCGGTGCACCGCGTCGAGGAACCTGCCGAGGAACTCGTCGTGGATCCGCTCGTGCACGACGAGCCGCTCCGCGCTGATGCACAGCTGGCCGGCCGAGGAGAAGCAGCCGCGCACCGCCCCGGGCACCGCCCGGCGCAGGTCGGCGTCGTCGGCGACGTAGAGGGTGTTCTTGCCGCCGAGCTCGAGGCTGGCCCCGACCAGTCGCCGCCCGGCCGCCTCGGCGACCCGCCGGCCGGTGGCGGTCGACCCCGTGAAGCAGACGTAGTCGCACTGGTCGACGACGGCCTGGCCGGTCGGGTCGCCCGGCCCCAGCACGACCTGCACCAGGTCCTCGGGGACGCCGGCCTCCACCATCAGCGCCACCCCGGCGAGCGCCGTCAGGGACGCCTGCAGGTCGGGGCGCAGCACCACCGCGTTGCCGGCGAGCAGGGCCGGCAGGGCGTCGGTGACGGCCAGGCTCAGCGGGTAGTTCCACGGCGAGACCACCCCGACGACGCCCTTGGGCCGCCGGTGCTCGGTGCTACGCGTGAGGAGCGGGAACACCCCCAGATGCCGCTCGTCGGCGAGGTAGCCCGGCCCCCGACGCGCGTAGTGCCGCGCGACGAGGGCGACGTCGCCCACCTCCTCGAAGGCGTGCGACCGCGACTTGCCCGACTCCAGCTGCACCAGGTCGAGCAGCTCGGCCTGCCGGTCCAGCGCGAGGTCGTGGAGCCGGAGCAGGATGCCGGCGCGCTCCTCCAGCGGCACGGCCTCCCAGCGCCGCTGCGCCGCGCGCGCCCGGGCCACGGCCTCGGTGACGTCGGACGCCGTGGAGACCGGCAGCACCGCGAGCGGAGCCCCCGTCAGGGGCGTCTCGGTGGTGACGGTGCCCCCGTCACCGCCGGCCACCACCCGCTCGGTCAGCCGGCGGACCCGGCTGGGCTCGAGCGCGTACGTGGCGCGCGGATCGGTCTCGGGGTCGACGACGACGTTGCCCATTACCGAAGGGTAACCACCCGCCGCCCGGAGGTCATCACCCGGCGGGACGGAGCCACCCCGGCACGCTCCGACGCCTCCGCCGCCGCGGGTGCCGTCGCGGGCCCGGGAGCGGGAGCGGGAGGACCCGGGCGGCTCCGTCAGCTCCAGGGCGGGCTGGAGGGAGGAGGCGGCTCGCCGGCGGACTCCAGGGCGTCGGCGTGGGCCGCCCAGCGCACCCGCCCGGCCGCCAGGGCCCACTCGATCGCCCGCCACTCGACCCGTCGGGCGGCGTGCTCACGGGCGACCGGGTCGTCGATGAGAGCCAGACGGTCCAGCATCTCGGCCACGCGCGGAAGCTCCGGGTCGGGGACGTCGGCGCCTGCAGGCTCCGGCGCGACCGGTTCGATGCCGACGACGGGCACACCGGCCGCACCGTCCGTCGTCGTCGTCGCCGTCGGGGCGCTGGAGGGGCCGGACCGGGAGGTCAGGACCGTGACACCGGAGAGGAAGGCGTGGGCGTCGTCGACGGGGGTCTCCGGTGGGATGACCTTGAGGACCACCCGTCGGTCGTCGTCCAGGCCCAGCTCCACGTCATCGGGACTGGCCCCGTGGGAGAACCACCCCAGCTTGATCAGGTGGGTGGCCGCTCGGACCCGACGAGGCCGGTCGCTCCAGGCGCCCAGGACGTAGGTGAAGCGGGAGACGCCCGCCCCGAGGCTGTGGGCGATGGCGACGTCCAGGGCCGGGAGCTCGCGGACCAGGCTGTCGGAGCGGGGCCACCACGCTCCACCGATCGTCATCCCGCCCGGCTCGAGCGCCAGGGTGACGCGGGAGCGCAGCACCGGCTCGGTGACACCCACGGCTGCCGGCCCGGATCCGTCCATGCCCGCTGCGTCCTGTCACCGCCGCCGAGCGCCGGGTCTCGACGATCCGCAGGGCTGGCGAGCCGGAGGGGCTCGCACGGGAACCGCCCTGCTCGGCGACCATAACACCGCGGACGCGGACGCCGGACGCACGAGGGACCACGAGGCCCGCGGCGCGCGGCGCGCGGCGCCGGATGCCCAGAGCCCCCGCGGCGACCGGCGGTCCCCCGTCACCGCGCGGGGCAGCCTGCGCGGGAGGCGCGCGGCGGTTGCCGGGAGGTAGTGTCGGTGTACGGAGCCGTTCGGGCTTCCTCGCAGAGAGATCCCCCCATGAGCGACAAGTCGCCCCGCCAGCAGATGACCAAGAAGTCCGGGAAGTCCATCAAGGAGAAGCGGGCCGAGAAACGCGCCAAGGCCGCCGGAACGACCTTCTCCGACGCCCTCCACCCCAAGCGGACGTGACGCTGCACGGGCTCGGGTGATCCGCTCCTCGGCGACGGACAACGAGCGCCGCCTCCGCTGTACCTCCAGCGCGTGCGTCGCGAACGGCCCTGCTGCACGGCAGAGCCGCCGGACGCCCTTGTCAACGGTCCGGCTGCGCAGGACGATGGGCCCGGTGACCTGCGCGGGCTGACCGGCCCCACGCGCCGGACGTCACGGCAGCGACCCGGGAGGCGTCGATGGGAGCGGACACGTCGGCGCCGGACCGAGCCTCCCTCGAGGTCATCCGGCTCCGGCGCTCCGAGCTGCGCCAGTCGATGAGCGCGCTCGAGCTCGCGTTGGCCGAGCCCGCACCACGCGGTCACGCGCGGTGGACCGAGCGCGTGCACGTGGCCCTGGTCGAGCTGTCCGCCGACCTTCGCGAGCACGTCGAGGTCACGCAGGGGGAGGCCGGCGTGCACGCCGACGTGCTGGCCGCCGCGCCACGCCTCTCGGGTGCGGTGGCTCGCCTCGCCCGGGAGCACGTGCAGATCAGCCGCCTGGTCGACGACCTGCTCTCCCGGACGTCCGTGCCGGACCAGGACGTGGCCCGGGTCCGCCGCCTCGGCACGACGCTCCTCGGGATGCTCGTCAGCCACCGGCAACGCGGGTCCGACCTGCTGTACGAGGCCTACGAGTTCGACATCGGCGGAGAGACCTGACCGGGGGCCCTGCCGTGACCGAGTGAGGCGCGCGCGGGCGCCGCTCCCGCGGGTGTGGCACGACGACCCGACCCCGTCCGGAGGCGGCGGGTCAGCTGCGCTGGTACGGGGCGACGACGACCTCCACCCGCTGGAACTCCTTGAGCTCCAGGTACCCCGACGTCGCCATCGCCCGGCGCAGCGCGCCGACGAGGTTGGTGGTGCCGTCGGCGAACCGGCTGGGGCCGAAGAGCACCTCCTGGAGCGGCGCGACGGCGCCGACCTCCACCCGCTCGCCGCGCGGCAGCTCGGGGTGGTGCGCCTCGGGGCCCCAGTGGAACCCGCGCCCGGGCGCCTCGGTGGACCGCGCCAGCGCGGCGCCGAGCATCACGGCGTCGGCGCCGACGGCGATCGCCTTGACGACGTCGCCGCTGGTGCCCACGCCGCCGTCGGCGATGACGTGCACGTACCGCCCCCCGGACTCGTCGAGGTAGTCGCGGCGGGCGGCGGCGACGTCGGCGATGGCGCTGGCCATCGGGGCGTGGATGCCGAGGGTGCGTCGGGTCGTGTGGGCCGCACCGCCGCCGAACCCGACGAGCACGCCGGCGGCGCCGGTGCGCATCAGGTGCAGTGCGGCCGAGTAGGAGGCGGCACCGCCGACGATGACCGGCACGTCGAGCTCGTAGATGAACCGCTTGAGGTTGAGCGGCTCGGCCCGCCCGGACACGTGCTCGGCCGAGACGGTGGTGCCGCGGATGACGAAGAGGTCGACGCCGGCGTCGACGACGGTCTTCCACAGCTGCTGGGTGCGCTGCGGGGTGAGCGCGCCGGCGACGGTGACCCCGGAGGCCCGGATCTGCCGGAGCCGCTCGGTGACGAGCTCGGGCTGGATGTCCTCGCGGTAGATCTCCTGCATCCGCGAGGTGGCGAGGGCGGGGTCGAGGGTCGCGATCTCGGCGAGGAGCGCCGAGGGGTCCTCGTAGCGGGTCCACAGGCCCTCGAGGTCGAGCACCGGCAGCCCACCGAGGTTGCCGAGGGCGATCGCCGACTCGGGGGAGACCACCGAGTCCATCGGCGCCGCGATGACCGGGATGTCGAAGTGGTAGGCGTCGATCTGCCAGCCGGTCGAGACCTCCTCCGGGTCGCGGGTGCGCCGCGACGGCACGATCGCGATGTCGTCGAAGGAGTAGGCGCGGCGACCGCGCTTTCCACGGCCGATCTCGATCTCGGTCACCCGCGCAGCCTACCGACGGCCAGCGGGGCGGAATGCGGACGGTCGGTAATCGGTTTCCCGTTGTCGGTGGAGTGCGTCAGACTCCCCGGAACGGCAGTGTCGCCGCCCCTTGGACCGCGTCGGGCGGCGTGCCCACCACGACGCGGCGTCCCGTCCCGACCGCACGACATGGAGACCACGTGTCAGCAGCAGCACCTGCGCCCGCGGCGCCCCCGCAGTACCCCGACAACATCGACGGCGCCGTCCTCAAGGTCGCCGGCGTCGTCGTTCTCGGCGCGATCATGTCGATCCTCGACATCACCGTCGTCAACGTCGCGCTCCCGACGTTCCAGGAGGTCTTCTCCACCGACGGCCAGCCGCTGCCGTACTCCACGGTGGCCTGGACGGTCACGGCGTACACGCTGGCGCTCGCCACGGTCATCCCGCTCACGGGCTGGGCCGCCGACCGGTTCGGCACCAAGCGTCTCTACCTCACCGCCCTGACCCTCTTCACCGCGGGCTCCACGCTCTGCGCCACGGCCACGAGCATCGAGATGCTCGTCGGCTTCCGGGTCCTCCAGGGCCTCGGCGGCGGCATGCTCATGCCGCTCGGCATGACGATCATGACCCGCGCCGCCGGCCCCCACCGGATGGGTCGGCTGATGGCGATCCTCGGCGTGCCGATGCTGCTCGGCCCGATCTTCGGCCCGATCCTCGGCGGCTGGCTGATCGACAACTACAGCTGGCACTGGATCTTCCTCATCAACCTGCCGATCGGCCTGCTCGCCCTCGGCTACGCCGCGGCGGTGCTGTCGAAGGACTCGCCGGAGCCCTCGGAGTCCTTCGACTGGGTCGGCATGGCCCTGATGTCCCCCGGCCTGGCGCTCTTCCTCTACGGCGTCTCGTCGATCCCCGCCGAGGGCACGTTCTGGTCGGCCAAGGTCGGCGTCCCGGCCACCATCGGTCTCGCCATGGTCGTCGCCTTCGTCGTCTACAGCTTCCGGCCGGCCCACCCGCTGCTCGACCTGCGGCTGTTCTCGAACCGCAACCTGACCTTGTCGGTCATCACGATGTTCCTCTTCGCGATGGCCTTCTTCGGCGGTCTGCTGCTCGTGCCCACGTACTTCCAGCAGGTGCGCGGCGAGTCCCCCGTCGACGCGGGTTGGCTCATGGCCGCACAGGGGGTCGGCGCCATGGTGACGATGCCGATCGCGGGGCGACTCGTCGACAAGGTGCCGGTCGGGCGGATCGTGCCGTTCGGGCTGCTCGCCATCACGGGCGGCATGTTCGCGCTGACCCAGATCGACGCCACGACGAGCTACCGGGGCTACATCCTGCCCGTGCTGTTCGTCATGGGCCTCGGCATGGGCGCCACGATGATGCCGCTCATGACCTCGGCGCTGAAGACGCTGACGTCGCACCAGGTCGCCCGTGGCTCCACGCTGCTCAACATCAGCCAGCAGATCGCGAGCTCGATCGGGGTCGCGGTGATGAGCGTCGTGCTCACGAACAGCCTGAAGAACGACCCGCTCCTCACCCAGGCGCAGGGGTTCCAGGAGGCGTCGCAGGGCGTCGCCCCCAACCAGGTCGCGGGACTGCTGCAGCAGTTCCCCGAGGTCGCTGCGATCCTCGGCCCCTTCGGCCAGGACCTGGCTGCCGGGCAGCAGGCCCTCATGGCCGCAGTCGCCGAGGCGATGGCGGGGGCGTTCACGAACGCGTTCTGGGTGGCGGCGGTGCTCGTGTCGCTGACGCTCATCCCGGGGCTGATGCTGCCGAAGCGCCGGGAGGTCTCGCACCTGCTCGACGACGAGAAGCCCGAGGACGTCGCACCGCCCGTCGTGCTGCACTGAGGGCGAGGCACCCGGCCGCACCACGTGGCGGTCGGGTGCCGCACGTCGGGCGCCCGAGGTGCCGGGCCGACCTGCGCCGCTGCGCGCCCGATCGGCCATGCTGGTCCCATGCGCCCCGGACCCCACAACGCCATCACCGACGTGCCCGGAGTGCGGGTGGGCCACACGACCCTCGACGGCGACGGGTGGCTCACCGGTGTCACCGTCGTGGTCCCCCCGGCCGGCACCACGGCGGGGGTCGACGTCCGCGGTGGCGGGCCCGGTACCCGCGAGACGGACCTGCTGGACCCCCGCGGCCTCGTCGACGCCGTCGACGCCGTCGTGCTCTCCGGCGGGAGCGCCTTCGGCCTCGCCGCCGCGGACGGCGTGGCCCGCGCCGCCTACGAGGCCGGGGCCGGGTGGCCGGTGGGGCCGGCGCCCGAGGCCCGCGTGCCGATCGTGCCCGCGGCCATCCTCTTCGACCTCGGCCGCGGCGGGCCCTGGCTGCACCACCCCGGGCCCGGTCACGGCGCCGCCGCGCACGCCTCGGCCTCGGCGGGGCCGGTGGCCCAGGGCTCGGTCGGCGCCGGCACCGGCTGCCGTGCCGGCGGCCTGAGGGGTGGGATCGGCTCGGCCTCGGCGGTGCTTCCCGGCGGGGCGACGGTGGGCGCGGTCGTGGCGGTCAACTCCGTGGGGTCGCCCCTCGCCCCGGACGGGTCGCTGCTCGGCGCGCACTGGGGCGTGGGCGACGAGTTCGCCGGGCTCCCCGACCCCGAGCCGGACCTCCTCGCCGCCCACCGCACGGCCCGGGCGGCGGAGGCCGAGGCGGTACGGGCCGGTACCGCGACGACCATCGCCGTCGTCGCGACCGACGCCGCGCTCGGCAAGGCCGGCTGCCAGAAGCTCGCCGGGGTCGCACACGACGGGATGGCCCGAGCGCTCTCGCCCGTGCACACCTCCTTCGACGGCGACACCGTCTTCGCCCTGTCGACCGGCGCCCGCGCAGCCCTGGAGGGGCTCGACCTGGTCGAGCTCCACGACGCCGCCGCGTGCTGCCTCACGCGGGCGATCGCGCACGCCATGCTGGCGGCGACCTCGGTCGACCGCTCCCCCGACGACGGCCTCGTGGCACGGAGCTGGCGGGACGCCCTCATCCGCGGCTGACCCAGCGACCGCCCCGGGATCAGCCCAGGCGGCGGGCGAGCAGGGCGGCCATCCGGTCCATCTGCCAGACGTGGGCGTAGTCCCCGTCGGTCTGGAGGACGGCCGGCCCCACCCCGACCGTGATGATGGCGACCGCGTAGCCCCCGACGATGCCCATCTGGCGGGTCTCGGACTGCGAGGTCAGCCAGCCACCCTTCATCGAGCTGGCGCCGATCCGTCCCAGCCCCCACCGGTGAGCGGGGATCGGCTGCATCTGGCCGAGGAGGTAGCTGCTCGCCGCCGGGCTGACCACCCGCCCCGCCGAGAGCGCCGCCATGAACCGCACCTGCTCGCGCGGGCTCCACCACATCGTCCCCTGCGAGGTGTCGGGGGCGACCGTCGTCGTGTCGCCGATCGACCGCAGCACGGCGTTGATGGCCCCACCCGGGCTCCCGGGGATCCTGCTGCGGACGTTGACGACGGCGTCGCCGTCACTGGCGGTGAGGGCCGCGGTGATCCAGCCACGCTCCGTGGCCGGGATCCGGCCGGGGTCGCCGTCGACGACGGTGTCGAGGTAGGCGGCGACGACGAGCACCTTGGAGGTCGACCACGCCTGCCAGCTCGGCACCGACCCCTCCGACTGCACGGCGGCGGGGTTCGACAGGGGTGCCCAGTAGACGGCGCTGCGGGTGTCCCCGACGAGGCTGGTCAGCCCGCCCGGGTCCGAGCCGCCGCCGGTGGCGGACGGTGGCACGCCGGGCACCGCCGGGCTGGGCGTCGGCGCCGGCACCCCGACGACCAGCTCGTCGCCGGACGGCAGCGGGCGTGGGGACGTGCTCGGGGCCTTCAGCGGGGCCGCGGGCGCCGAGGGGCTCCTCGCGCCAGTCGGGTCGACCGGCGCCGCCTCCGACCCGCACCCGCCCACGGCGAACGCGGCGAGGAGCAGCAGTACCCACGGTCGACGCACGGGCAGACGATACGTCGGCCGGCCCGCCGGCACGACATCGAGCAGGTGACGGCGGGGGGAGACCCGCGGTCGGTGGTGCCCCAGCCCGCGGTGGGTCAGCCCTTGCCCGTGTAGTTCGGCGCCTCGACGATGCCGGTGATGTCGTGCGGATGCGACTCGCGCAGGCCGGCGGTCGTGATCCGGATGAAGCGCCCGCGCGCCTTGAGCTCGGGCACGGTGCGCGCCCCGACGTAGAACATCGACTGGTGCAGCCCGCCGACGAGCTGGTGGACGACCGCCCCGACCGGTCCGCGGTAGGCGACCTGGCCCTCGATGCCCTCGGGGACGATCTTGTCGTCGGAGGCGACGTCGGCCTGGAAGTAGCGGTCCTTGCTGTACGACTTCTTGCCGCGCGAGGACATCGCGCCGAGCGAGCCCATCCCCCGGTAGGCCTTGTACTGCTTGCCGTTGATGAACACCAGCTCGCCCGGTGACTCCTCGCACCCGGCGAGCAGCGACCCGATCATCACCGTGTCGGCGCCGGCGACGAGCGCCTTGGCGATGTCGCCGGAGTACTGCAGGCCGCCGTCACCGATGAGCGGGACGCCGGCCGGGCGGGTGGCCAGCGAGGCCTGGTGGATGGCGGTGACCTGGGGCACCCCCACCCCGGCGACGACCCGGGTCGTGCAGATCGACCCCGGGCCCACCCCCACCTTCACCGCGTCCACGCCGGCGTCGACGAGGGCCTGCGCCCCGGCGCGGGTGGCGACGTTGCCGCCGATGACCTGGACGTGCCGCAGCCCGGGGTCCTTCTTGACCCGCTCGACCATCTCGAGGAGCAGCCGGGCGTGGCCGTGCGCGGTGTCGACGACGAGCACGTCGACACCGGCGTCGACCAGCGTCGTCGCACGCTGCCACGCCTCGCCGAAGTACCCCACCGCGGCGCCGACGAGGAGCCGACCGTCGGCGTCCTTGCTCGCCTGGGGGAACTGCTCGGACTTCACGAAGTCCTTGACCGTGATCAGCCCGTGCAGCCGGCCCTCGTCGTCGATGATCGGCAGCCGCTCGCGCTTGTGCTGGCGCAGCAGGAGGGTGGCCTCCTCGTGGCTGATGCCCACCCGGCCGGTGATGAGCGGCATCGGCGTCATCACGTCGCTGACGAGGGTCTCGGCCCACTCCGCGACGGGGGTGAACCGCAGGTCGCGGTTGGTGACGATGCCGAGGAGGTGCTCGGACTCGTCGACGACGGGCAGGCCGGAGACGCGGTACCGCCCGCAGCGCTCGTCGAGCTCCTCGAGGGTGGCGTCGGGGCCGATGGTGACCGGGTTGGAGATCATCCCGGTCTGGGTGCGCTTGACGAGGTCGACCTGGTAGGCCTGGTCCTCGATCGAGAGGTTGCGGTGCAGGATGCCCAGGCCGCCGTGCCGCGCCATCGCGATGGCCATCCGCGCCTCGGTGACGGTGTCCATCGCCGCGGACACGAGCGGGACGCGCAGCGAGATGCCACGGGTCAGCCGGGTGGTGGTGTCGACCTCGCTGGGGAGGACGTCGGTCTCCCCCGGCTGGAGGAGGACGTCGTCGTAGGTGAGCCCCAGCTCGGTGAACGGGGACTCCGGGGCCGGCTCGGCCGACCCGGCGTCGACCGCGGACGCCGTGGGCTCAGGGGCCTCGTGCGGGGCAGGGACACGGGACTGCTCGTCGAGACCGAGGCTCATTGCCCGAGTCTACGTGCTGGCCGCCCCCGGCCCGCCCCCGCCCGCGCACGGGCCACCGGCAACGACCGGTCCCGGTGGTGCGCCGGCCGCGCCCGGACGACGACGTCGCAGGTCAGCGACCTTGACCAAGTCCTTACCCGGGGTTTGCCCACCTCCTACCAACCGCTTCCTACGGTGGTCGCGGGTCGCCGCGGGAGGGCGGCGGACTGATGTACGGAGGAGCGGACATGGCCGAGATCACGCGGCTGCCGGGGCCCGTCGCCGACCTGTGGGAGTGGCAGCTCGAGGGGGCCTGCCGGCGGGTCGGCCCCGAGGTCTTCTTCCACCCGGAGGGGGAGCGCGGGAGCAAACGACGCAGCCGGGCCACCGCGGCCAAGGAGATCTGCCTCGGCTGCCCGGTGCTGCAGCAGTGCCGGCGCCACGCGCTGACCGTCCGCGAGCCGTACGGGGTGTGGGGCGGGCTCACCGAGGACGAGCGCGAGTCGCACTACGCGCGTCACGGCCACATCGCGTCCTGACCGCCGCGGGCACGGCACCCGACGGCCCGGCACGCTCCGGGCACGCCCGGGAACCTCGGGCACGGACGACGGCGCTAGCCTGAGCCGCGTGGCGCAGGAGCTCACCGTCCCCATCCGCGACGAGTCGATCCGGCTCGGCCAGCTGCTCAAGCTGGCCGGGGTCGTCGACGACGGCGCCACCGCTCGCGAGGCGGTCGAGCAGGGGCTGGTGCGGGTGGGCGGCGAGGTCGAGACGCGCCGCGGCCGCCAGGTGCGGCCCGGGGACGTCGTGACCCTCGGCGACCTCACCCTGCGGGTCGCCTCGGGCGGCTGACCTCACCCGGGGAGCACCCGGAAGGCAGTGCCGTCGGGGTCCGCCAGCACGAGCACCTCACCCTCCGCCGTCCCCACGTGCGTCGCGCCCAGCCCGAGGAGCCGCTCCACCAGGGCCGCCTGGTCGCCGTCGGCCGGGGCCAGCTCCAAGGCCTGGTGTCGCACGCCCTCCGGTCGGTGCGCGAGCGGAGGGCCACCCCACGCCACCTTGGTGCCGCCCTGCGGCGACTGGATGGCGGTCTCCTCGTCCCGGTCCCAGACGAGCGGCCAGCCGAGTGCCTCGCTCCAGAACTGCCCCACCTGCCGCGAGCCGTCACAGGCGAGCTCGCCGAGGAGGCCGCAGCCGGCGAGGTAGGCGTTGCCGGCCTCGATGACGCAGAACGCGTTGCCCTCGGGGTCGGCGAGGACGACGTGCTCCTCGTCCGGCAGCTGGCCCACGTCGAGGTGGCGGGCACCGAGGGACAGGGCCGCCTCGACGGTCGCCTGCTGCGCCGACTGCGACTCGCTCGTCAGGTGCAGGTGGACCCGGTCGGGGAGGAAGGCCTCCGCCCGGCTCGACCGGAACCTCAGCCCCACCTGGGTCGGGTCACCGGGCAGCAGCGGGCCCCGGGTGTCGGGAGCCACCTCCCGACCGAGGAGCGTGGCCCAGAACCGCGCCAGCCGGTCGGGGTCGCGGGCGTCGAGGCAGAGCGCCACCAGACGAGGGACCACCGACCCGACGTTAACGGCGGACCCCCGCGGCGGCCACCCCTTTCCTCTCCGGGTGGGGGCCCTGGCGCCGGACGTCGTGCCCGCATCCGGATCCGTGCGCCCACCGTTGACGAGCCGACGAGCCGACGGGCTGACGAGCCGACGGGCCGACGGGCTGACGAGCCGACGGGCCGACGGGCCGACGGGCCGACGGGCCGACGGGCCGACGGGCCGACGACACGGAGAGCGCCTGGCGCCATCGGCACCCGCGCGACTCGCCGTCGACTGCATCCTGCGTGTCGTCGGCCCGTCGCCCGGTGACGACGATGCCGCCCGGCCCCCCGTGTGGGGACCGGGCGGCATCCGGTGTCGTGCAGCCGGGAGCGGTCCCGGCGCGCCGTCAGACGTCAGTGCCCGTGCCCGTGGCCGTGGCCACCGGCGGGCGCCTCCTCGTCCTCGGGCTTCTCGACGACGAGGGTGTCGGTGGTGAGCACCATCGACGCGATCGACTCGGCGTTGCGCAGCGCGGACCGGGTGACCTTGACCGGGTCGATGACGCCGGCCTTGACGAGGTCCTCGAACTGCCCGGTGGCGGCGTTGAGGCCCTGGCCCGGCTCGAGGCCCTGCACCTTGGCGACGGCGACGTAGCCCTGGAGGCCGGCGTTCTCGGCGATCCAGCGCAGCGGCTCGGCCGCGGCACGCTGGACGATCCGGGCGCCGACGGCCTCGTCGCCCTCGAGACCGAGCCCGTCGATGACCTTGACGGCCTGGATGAGGGCCGAGCCGCCACCGGCGACGATGCCCTCCTCGATGGCCGCGCGGGTCGCCGAGATGGCGTCCTCGATGCGGTGCTTCTTCTCCTTGAGCTCGACCTCGGTGTGGGCGCCCACCTTGATGACGCACACGCCGCCGGCGAGCTTGGCGAGCCGCTCCTGGAGCTTCTCGCGGTCCCAGTCGGAGTCGGTGCGCTCGATCTCCTGCTTGATCTGCGCGACCCGCGCGGTGACGTCCTCGTGGCCGCCGGCGCCGTCGATGATCGTCGTCGAGTCCTTGGTGACGACGACGCGGCGGGCCTGGCCGAGGGTCTCGAGCCCGACCTGGTCGAGCTTGAGCCCGACCTCCTCGGCGACGACCTGGCCGCCGGTGAGGATGGCCATGTCCTGGAGCATCGCCTTGCGGCGGTCGCCGAACCCGGGGGCCTTGACGGCGACGACGTTGAAGGTGCCGCGGATCTTGTTGACGACGAGCGTCGAGAGGGCCTCGCCGTCGAGGTCCTCGGCGATGACGAGCAGCGGCTTGCCCGACTGCACGACCTTCTCGAGCACCGGCAGGACGTCGGCGATGGCCGAGATCTTGCCCTGGTTGATCAGGACGTAGGCGTCCTCGACCACCGCCTCCATCCGCTCGGGGTCGGAGACGAAGTACGGGGAGATGTAGCCCTTGTCGAACTGCATGCCCTCGGTGAACTCGAGCTCGGTGGACGCGGTCGAGGACTCCTCGACGGTGATGACACCGTCCTTGCCGACCTTGTCGAAGGCGTCGGCGATGATCGCGCCGATCGTCTCGTCCTGCGCGGAGAGGGCGGCGACCTGGGCGATCTCGTCCTTGGACTCGATCTCGCGGGCGGTGCGGAGCAGCTCGTCGGAGACGGCGGCGACCGCCTTGTCCATGCCGCGCTTCAGGCCCGAGGGGGCGGCACCGGCCGCGACGTTGCGCAGGCCCTCCTTGACCATCGCCTGGGCGAGGACCGTCGCGGTCGTCGTCCCGTCACCGGCGATGTCGTTGGTCTTGGTGGCGACCTCCTTGGCGAGCTGGGCGCCGAGGTTCTCGAAGGGGTCGTCGAGCTCCACCTCACGGGCGATGGTGACGCCGTCGTTGGTGATCGTCGGGGCGCCCCACTTCTTGTCGATGACGACGTTGCGGCCCTTGGGGCCGAGCGTCACCTTGACGGCGTTCGCGAGGGCGTCGACGCCCCGCTCGAGCGCCTTGCGGGCGGAGTCGTTGAACTCCAGTTCCTTGGCCATTGCTGTCCTTCGTGCTGGGGACGGGGCGCGAGGACGCGGCCCGTCGCGGGGTCGGGGGTCGGCCGGGAGCCGGACCGGTCCCGGCGGCACGCGGCCGCCGGGACCCGGTCACGGCACGAGGTGCGGGCTCAGCCGACGACGGCGAGCACGTCGCGGGCGGAGAGGATGAGGTACTCCTCGCCGCCGTGCTTGACCTCGGTGCCGCCGTACTTGCTGAAGATGACGCGGTCGCCGACGTTGACGTCGAGCGGCACGCGGTTGCCGTTGTCGTCGATGCGACCGGGGCCGACGGCGAGGACCTCGCCCTCCTGGGGCTTCTCCTTCGCCGTGTCCGGGATGACGAGCCCGGAGGCGGTGGTCTGCTCGGCCTCGAGGGACTTGATGACGATGCGGTCCTCGAGCGGCTTGATGGAAACCGACACGGTGTGCTCCTCCCCTTGTGGGATGAGTCGAAGTGGACGTGGACGTGCGCCGTGCGGGCCGCGCTCGCCGTCGCGGGGGCCGATCCCGACCCGAGTGGCGCTGGCACTCACGAGGTGTGAGTGCCAATGAGGCAAATCTAGGTCGCGCGTTAGCACTCGGTCAACTCGAGTGCCAACGGCGTGGCACGCGGGTGCCCGGGAGGAGTCCTGCGCGAGCGGGGCCGCCCGTCCCGACGGTGCCGGACGCCCGCTCGCCGCGCGGCTGCGGGCTCGGCGCGAGGATCGTCGTCCCCCCGGGATGCGTCGTGGGCCGAGGGTGGCAATATGACCCGCCGTGGACGTCGGCATCGTGCGAGCGCTCGGTTCCCCCGACGGCCAGGCGGTCCTGCGCTCGCTGCCCCCCTACGACGAGTCCCGCGTGCTGCGCCTGCAGACCGAGCTGCGCCGTGAGGGGCACTCCCCCGAGTTCGTCGCGGCCGTGCTCACGCAGCAGCGGCTGCGCGCCCGCGCCGTGGCGAAGTTCGGTGAGTTCGCCGGCGACATGCTCTACACCGCCGACGGCCTCGAGCAGGCCTCCCGGCTCGAGGTGGCGGCGACCCACGCCGGGCGCTTCTACAACGCCAGCCTCGCGACCGTCCACGACCTCGGGTGCGGCATCGGCAGCGACGCCGTCGCCATGTCGGCGCTCGGGGTCACCGTGCACGGGGTCGACCTCGACCCGGTCACCGCCGCCGTCGCCGACATCAACCTGCGCCCCTGGCCGGACTCACGGGCGCGCCAGGGCATGGCCGAGGAGTTCGAGGCGCCCCGTGACCCGCTGCGGGCCCGGGTGGGGGTCTGGCTCGACCCCGCCCGCCGGGTGCCCGGGCACATCGGCCGGCACGGCCGGATCAAGCGCGTGTTCCGGCTCGACGAGATCCGCCCCACGTGGGACTTCGTCCTCCAGGTGGCCACTGCCGTGCCCGCCACCGGAGCCAAGCTCTCTCCGTCGATGCCGCACGACGCGATCCCGCTCGGCACCGAGGCGCAGTGGACCTCGTTCGGCGGCGAGGTGCTCGAGTGCGCCGTGTGGTGGGGGCCGCTCGCCCAGCAGCCGGGGCGCAGCGCCCGCATCCTCGGGCCCGGGGCGTCGCCCGTCGAGGTCGACCAGACGATGGCCGAGCCCGACCCGCCGCTGGCACGCGGCCTGTCGTCGGTGGGCCCGTGGCTCTACGAGCCCGACCGGGCGGTCACCCAGGCGGGGCTGCTCGGGGCGGTCACGGCGGCGACCCTCGGCTCCGAGGTCGACCGGGGCCTCGGCTACGTCGTCTCCGAGGCGGAGGTCGACGTCCCCTTCGCGCGCCGCTACGCGGTCCGTGAGGTGATGCCCTTCTCGACGAAGGTGCTGCGCTCCTGGCTGGCGCAGCACGGGGTCACCGGGCTGACGATCAAGAAGCGCGGGGTGCGCCTCGACGACGACGAGCTCCGCCGGCAGCTGCGGATCGGGCGCAAGGCCGGTGGTGGCGCCCAGGCGACGGTCATCCTCACCCGGGTCGCCGGGCAGCAGTCCGTGCTCGTCGTCGACCCGGCCTGACCGCGCGGCGGTGGGCTCAGCCGCCGACCAGCTGCTCGGCGCCCAGCACCTCGTCGGGGACGCCGTACGCCTCGACGAGCTCGCCCGCCACCGGCCGCAGGCGACGCAGGAGGGCCCCGATCTCCCGGGTGATGGCCTTGGAGCGCGGCGCCGAGAGCCGGCCGTGCTCGAGGAACCACCCGCGGTCCGCCTCGATGGTGGTCAGGGCCACCAGGTCGCCGAGGGCCGTGAGCACGTCCCGGACGGGTGACTCCGGCAGCGCCCGGACCCGGTCGACGAAGGCCTCGAGGACGAGCCGCTCGACGTGCGAGCGGGCCGCGGTGACGACGTGGTCCTGGACCGCTGCGAAGACCTCGGCTGCCGGGCGACCCGCGTCGATGCCGCCCTTGAGCCGCCGGGCCACCCCTGCGACCTGGTGCTCCTCCCGGAAGCGCAGCATGGCGAGCTGGTAGTCGGGGTCGAGCAGCCCGGCCTCCTGGTCCCAGTGGTCGGGCCCGCCCGGGAGGACGTCGCGGATCCGCTCGAGCAGCTGGTGGGCCGCGGTGCGCTCGACGAGGGCCTCGACCGCCATCCCGGCGACGGCGCGCACCATCCCGAGCGGGTCGAGGTCCTCGAACTCGCTGGCGTGGTCGGTCAGCAGGCCCTTGGCGACGAGCTGGAGCAGCACGTGGTTGTCGCCCTCGAACGTCGTGAAGACGTCGGTGTCGGCCTTGAGGGCCGCGAACCGGTTGGCCGCCAGGTAGCCCGGCGCCACCGCACGCCTCGCGGCACTCCTGGATGGTTCGGGTGGCGTGCCAGGTGGCGAGCGCCTTGGTGCCGGCGGCCCGGGACTCCAGGTCACGTCGGGCCCGCTCGTCGACGTCCGGGGTGTCCGGGGAGAACACCTCGTGCAGCTGCCGCACCGCCTCCTCCTGGGCGGCAGAGAGCGCGTAGGTGCGCGCCACGAGCGGGAGCAGCCGGCGCTGGTGCATCCCGTGGTCGAGCAGCAGCGACTCGCCGCCCGGGGTGGGGCCCTCGAACTGCCGGCGGCGCAGCGCGTAGCGGACCGCGATTGTCTCGGCCACCTTCGCGGCGCTCACCGCCGCGCCACCGACGCTCACCCGGCCCTGCACGAGGGTGCCGAGCATGGTGAAGAACCGGCGGGCCGGGTCCTCGATGCTCGAGTGGTACCGGCCGCTGTCGTCGATGCCGGCGAAGCGGTCGAGCAGGTTCCCGCGCGGCACCCGGACGCCGTCGAACCACAGCCGCCCGTTGTCGACCCCCTCGAGCCCGAGCTTGGCCCCGCAGTCCTCGATCCGCACCCCCGGTGCCGGTGCACCGCCGACCGCGGATCGGTACCAGCAGGGCGTGCACACCGTGCCGCTCGCCGTCGACCTCGAGCTGGGCGAACACGACCGCCAGCTCGCCGTCGCGGGCGGCGCCCCCGATGTAGTCCTTGCGGGCGTCGTCGTCGGGCGTGGTGACGACGAGCTCGTCGGTGACGGGGTCGTGCACGGCCACGGTGCGCAGCGCCTGGACGTTGCTGCCGTGGCCGGTCTCGGTCATCGCGAAGCAGCCGAGCAGGCGCCCGGCGAGGACGTCCGGCAGCAGGGCCTCGTGGTGCCGGCGGGTGCCGAGCTGGAGGAGGGCGCCCCCGAAGAGCCCGTACTGGACCCCGGTCTTGACGAGCACCGAGAGGTCGCCGAGGGCGAGCGCCTCGAACGCGGCCACGGACCCTCCGACGTCGCCGCCGCCGCCGAGGTCCGCCGGGAACCCGCGGGTGGCCAGGCCGGTGGCCCCCAGCTCGGCGGCGAGGTCACGGACCCGTTGCCTCAGCTCGTCACGCGGCAGGTCCCGCGACTCGTCGAGGAGGTCGGCCTGGCGGGGCAGGTACCGGCGGACCTCGTCGCGGACCGCTGCGTGGGGACCGTCGAGGAAGGCGCGCAGCCCGGCGACGTCCGCGACGAGCGGGGGCGGCCCGTCGTCGGGCTCAGCGGAGGAGGCCTGGGCGTGCGTGGCGACGAGGTCGACGTCCTCCGCGGCCCGGGTGCGGTCGTTGCGGTGGCCGGTGGTGCTCATCACCCCACCTTGGCACGAGCGCGCGAGCGAGGTGCGCGGGCCGGTCCCGGGCCGCGGCCCCCGCGGCCGGTCGCGGGCTCACAGGTCCGGGTCGGTCTGGGCGCCCTCGTGGCGCACGGCGGCGGCCCCTGCGGCGAGCGCCGCGGCGAGTGCCTCGTCGTGGTCGGCGCCGCGGGCGAGGGCGGCCGCGAGGGCGCCGCAGAACGCGTCGCCGGCGCCGGTGGTGTCGAGGACCTCCTCGGGCTCGACGACGTGTGCGGGGGCGACGGCGCCGTCCCAGGACGCCCCGTTGGGACCGAAGGTGACGAGCAGCGAGCGCGGCGGCGCCCCCGCCTCGGCGAGTGCTCTCATCTCGTGCTCGTTGGCGACGACCGGGTCGGCGACGGCCAGCACGTCCGGCGGCAGTGAGGCCCAGGGGGCGACGTTGACGACGACCCGCGCGCCCCGCCCCGAGGCCCGACGTGCCGCGGTGCTCACCACCGGGACGGGCACCTCGAGCTGGAGGAGCAGGACGTCCCCCGGCCCGAGGCCGTCCACCGCGGCGACCTCACGGCCGTCGAGCAGGGCGTTGGCGCCGGGCACGACGACGATGGTGTTCTCCCCGTCGTCGGCCACGGTGACCAGCGCGTGCCCCGTGGCCTCGCCCGGCACGACCCGGACGGCGGAGACGTCGACCCCCCGGGCAGCGAGCCGGTTCCGGTAGGCGAGGCCCTCGGCGTCGTCACCGACGCACCCCGCCATCGCCACCTCGGCCCCCGTCGCAGCCGCCGCGACGGCCTGGTTCGCCCCCTTGCCCCCGGCGAGCCGCCGCAGCCCCTCGCCCGTGACGGTCTCGCCGGGGCGCGGATGGCGCCCCACCCGGGTGACGAGGTCGACGTTGAGCGACCCCAGCACGAGCACCCGCCCGGTCACCCGAGCCACCCGCCGACGGTCCGCACCCACAGGTCGGCGACGGCCTGGCCGTCGATGCCGAGGGCGACGTCGACGCTTGCGGGGGCGAGACCGTGCGGGTCGTGCTCCATGGGGCCGCTCCAGTCGCGCCGGTCGACGATGGTGCGCCCGCGGGTCCAGGTGCCGGCGAGCTCGATGCGGACGGGGAGCCGCTCGGTGCGCACGGCCCGGGGCAGCAGGAGGGAGGCGACCGCACCGGCGTCGCCGATGGTCGCCCCGGCCGCGTCGAAGCGGCGCCGGTGGAAGGAGACCAGTGCCGCCGCGAACGCGGCGACGGGCGTGCCGGCGGCTCGCAGCCGCTCCACCTGCCCGTCCTCGACCATCGGCGCGTAGAAGACGTCGAGGCCGTACATCGTCACGGGGACGCCGTGCACGGCGCAGGCGTCGAGGACGACGGCCGCGGCCTCGGGGTCGTGGAAGACGTTGAACTCGGCGGCCGCGGTCGCGTTGCTCACGTCGGCGCCCCCGCCCATGAAGACGATCCGGCCGAGGCGGGCGAACGAGCGCGGGTGCACCCGGGCCAGGAGCGCGACGTTCGTCATCGGCGCGAGCGGCACGAGCGTCAGCGGGCTCCCGGCCGCGGCCGCCGCCTCGGCGGCGTCACGGAGCAGGTCGACGGCGACACGCTCGTCCGGGACGAGCCGCGGCGGCGGGTACCCGAGGTCGGCCATGCCGTCGCTGCCGTGCACGTGACGGGCGTCGACGAGGGGGTCCTCGAGCAGGGGCCGCTCGGCGCCCACCCCGACCGGCACGTCATCGCGGCCGGCGACCTCGAGCACGGTCAGGGTGTTGCGGACGACGTCCGCCAGTGGCGCGTTGCCCCCCACGCAGGTGACGGCGCGCAGGGCCAGGCCCGGGTGGAGGGCGGCCAGCAGGAGCGCGCACGCGTCGTCGACCCCGGTGTCGACGTCGAGGGCGACGGGGATCACGGACACGGGCACGATCATCGCGGATGCCGACCGACTGGCAGCCGCCGCCCACCGGCGATTCGGGGACCGCGGCTGCCGTCATCTACCGTGCTCTGGTGAGAACGCGCCCCGCCCGCACCCGCCGGCAGCGCCCTGCGGTGGCCCTCGCCGTCCTCGGCACGGCGGCGGCCCTCGCCGCGTGCGGTACCCCGACGCCCGAGGCGGCTCCCTCCACGACGGCCAGCTCCCGCCCGACCCCCGAGTCGCCGAGCCCGCGGCCGAGCGTCGACCCTGCGACGGCGTGCATCGAGAACACCCTGGCCGAGATGGACGACGAGCAGCGGCTCGGGCAGCTGCTCATGGTCGGCTTCGACACCAACGCGCCCCTGGACGCCCTCGACGACCTCGTCGCCGACCAGCACGTCGGCAACGTCATCTACCTCGGCGGCTGGGAAGGTGCCGACAAGGTGCGGAGCACCTCGGAGCACCTCCAGGGGCTGGTCTCGGAGACGGCAACGGCCGGCATCGGGCTGGTCATCGCCGCCGACCAGGAGGGCGGCGAGGTGCACCAGCTGCGTGGGGACGGCTTCACCTGGCCCCCGTCGGCGCTGGAGCAGGGCCAGATGGACCCCGCGGACCTCACCGAGGCGGCCACCGGCTGGGCCGAGGAGATCAAGGCGGTCGGGGTCAACGTCAACCTCGCCCCGGTGGCCGACACGGTCCCGGAGTCCCTCGGCCGCGGCAACGGCCCGATCGGCCAGTGGGATCGTCAGTACGGCTACACCCCCAAGGCGGTCGAGCGCGGTTCGGTGGCCTTCCTCGAGGGGATGCTGGCCGGCGGCGTGGAGCCCACCGTGAAGCACTTCCCCGGCATCGGCCGGATCACCAACAACACCGACTTCTTCGACACCGGCATCACCGACGAGGAGACCGGCCCCGACGACCCGTACCTCCGGCCCTTCCAGGCGGGAATCGACGCCGGTGCCGGCCTCGTCATGGTCGGGTCGGCGTACTACACCCGGCTCGACCCCGGGGTGCCGGCGATGTTCTCCGAGGAGATCGTCACCGGACTGCTGCGCGAGCAGATGGGCTACGACGGCGTGGTCGTCACCGACGACGTCAACGCCCAGGCGGTCAGGCAGACCCCACCGGCGCAGCGGGCGGTCGAGGTGCTGCGCGCCGGGGGCGACCTCGTGCTCACCGGCGACGCGTCCGTGGCCCCGGGGATGCTCGACGCCGTGGCCGCGGAGGCGGCCGACGACGACCGCTTCGCCGCCAAGGTCGACGCCGCGGTCGAGCGGGTGCTGCGGCTGAAGTACCGGATGGGCCTGCTCCCCTGCTCCGCCGGTCAGGACGACTGACCGCCCACCACGTGGGGTGAGCCCGCCGGAACCCGGCGTGGTCCACCGGCGTGTGCTGCAGGTGCAGGGCGCTCGGTCAGCGGGGCCAGACGATGGTGACCTCCGCCGGGGAACCCGGCGGCCCGCTCGGACGGGTGCGGTACTCCGGCACCCCGACGCAGGTCCACAGCAGCCCCGCCACGTCCTCGCCGAGCAGGCCGGCGAGGTCGGCGTCACGGAAGGTCATGCCCGAGGCCGCCACCCCCAGCGCCCAGGCCATCAGGTGCAGCCGGCCCTCGACCAGCCCGGCCTCGAGCTGGGCGACCCGGTAGGCGTGGTCGTCCAGGGAGGCGAGGTCGGTGCCGGACATGACGACGAACGCGGCGTCGCGGGCCAGGCCCTGGTCGAGCGCGGCCGCGTGCAGCTCCGCGCGGGTGCGGGCCTCGTCGAGCGGGCGCACCGGGTGGTCGAGGTCCGGCCACCGGTGGATGCCGAACGCGACCCCCTCGACCCCGCTCACCCCGACCCAGTGCGGCACGTCGACGCCCCGCGTCGCCACCGTCATCGCGTCGACGAGCAGCTCGCGGGACACCCGGGCGTCGGCCCGGAGCCGCCGTACCGAGCCCTTGCTCGTCACGACCTCGTCCACCGGCGCCGACCTCGACCCGCCGGCCGGCACCGCCAACGGCACCCCGCGCGGGAGCGCCGGGCCGAGGCTGGTGCGGCGTCCGGCCTGCTGCGCCTCCACGACGAGCGCCTGCACCCGCCCGTCGGCGTCCAGGTGTCCCGCCATCGCGTCACCGGTGGGGTGCAGCGCCGGCTCGTCGTCGCCCAGAACCACCACTGCGACCGGCCACTCGCGCACGCCGTCCGCCCCGACGAGGGCCGAGACCTCGTCGTCCGGGAAGGCGGTGTGCAGGTGTGCGGGAAGACCGGCGGAGTCGGCCAGAGCGAGCAGCTGGCTCAGCAGCGTCCCCGCGTCCCAGTAGACGTGCCGGAAGGCCCGCTCGCGGTACCGCCAGGCGCTGCGCCACGGCACCCCGGTGAGGACGACCGCGGGCGACTCGCCCGCCGGCGGCGGTCCCACGAGGACCAGGGCGTGGGCCTCGGGGTCGTACCAGTGCACGCCGGCCGGGAGACCCGAGGCGGCCGCCGCGGCCGGCACGGCGAGGTAGAGCTCGAGCGGGAACCGCGCGCCCGCCGAGCCCGCCGCCCGGAACAGCATCCGCACCCCGCGCCGCTCGGTGGTGCGCGTGACCCCGGCGGAGAGGAAGAGCAGGCGGGCCACACCGGCGAGGTCGGGTGCCGCCGGGGTGACGGGCGCCGACCCCGCGAGGACCTCGACGGCGGGCGCCGGGGCTCCGGGCAGGTCCGTGGGCAGCAGCGCCCGCTCGAGGTCGTCGTCGTAGGCCTTGTACGGCATCGGCCGGTGGGCCTCGTCGTTGAGCGGGTACCCGGCGTCGACCCGCTCGTCGTCGAGGGGCTCGGTCCACTCGCGGTCCGGCTGGTAGCACGTGAGCCGGTGGAGCAGCTGGGTGGGCGTCTCGTCGGCAGCCATCGACCCATCATCCTCCGTGCCAGCGGCACGCCGGGGCGCCTACGCTCCACGGAGTGAGCACCGAGCAGCCCGCCGCGCCGCCCGTCGTCGTCCTCGTCTCCGGCGAGCACGCCGAGACCCTCCGCGAGGAGTTCTGGCGCTACTCCCGCGAGTACGACCTGCGCACCGCCACCACCTGCCGCGGTGCCGAGGCCCTGACCCGTCGCCTCCTCGACGAGGGCCGCCGGGTGGCGATGTTCGTCTCCGACACGCGCCTGCCCGACGAGGAGGACGTGCTCGCGGCCTTCCACGCGTGGCGGCAGCTCGTGCCCACCGCGCGCAGGCTGGTGGTGGCGCCGTACGCGAGGTTCCTCGCCGACGCGCCGCGACTGCGCGCCGGCATGGCCAAGGGCAAGTACGACGCCTACCTGCTGATGCCGCGTGGCGCCCGGGACGAGGAGTTCCACCACGCCGTGACCGAGCTGCTCAGCGACTGGGGCTGGACCTCCACCGACCCCGACGTCGTCGTCGCGAAGATCGTCTCACCGGACCACGACCCGCTCACCCTGGGCATCCGGGACTTCTTCGACCGGATGGGGCTGCCCAGCCGGATCGTCCACCCCGACAGCGACGTGGGACGGCACGTGCGCGAGCTGTTCCCGGAGGGCGGCGGGTACCCGATGGTGTGGGCGGCCAACCGGGAGCCGATGACGCCCGGCTCGGTCCAGGAGGTCGCCCGCGCCTTCTTCGAGACGTCCGCGGAGCGCGAGCTCGACGCCGCGCGCGACGCCGACGGGTCCGGGGTCGTCGACGTGGCGGTCGTCGGTGGTGGTCCCGCCGGCCTGGCGACGTCGGTGTACGCGGCCTCGGAGGGGCTGACGACGACCGTGCTCGACGCCAGCGCCGTCGGCGGCCAGGCCGGGACGAGCTCGATGATCCGCAACTACCTCGGCTTCCCCCGCGGCATCTCCGGGATGCGCCTGGCGCAGCGCGCCCGCAACCAGGCGCTGCGCTTCGGCACCCGGTTCCACACCGGGTGGGAGGTCGAGGAGCTCGTCGCCGGGGAGGGCGGTGCACCGCACCGCCTGCTCGGCGACGGCTTCGAGGTGCGGGCGCGTGCGGTGGTCGTCGCCTCGGGCGTCACCTACCGGACGCTCGGCGTGCCCTCCGTCGAGGAGCTGGTCGGGCGCGGGGTGAACTACGGCGCCGCGATGTCGCTCTCCCGCGAGATGGAGGACCAGGACGTCCTCGTCGTCGGCGGCGGCAACTCGGCCGGTCAGGCGGCCGTCCACCTGTCGCGCTTCGCCCGCTCGGTCACCGTCGTGGTCCGGCGGCCCGACCTGTCCGGGACGATGTCGGCGTACCTCGTCGGGGAGATGGAGTTCAACCCCCGGATCACCGTGCGGCCGCGCACGCGGGTGGTCGACGGCGGGGGTGACGGCCGGCTGGAGTGGCTCTCCCTCGAGGACACGGAGACCGGCGCGCAGGAGACCCGGGGGGTGGGCGGGCTCTTCCTCCTCCTCGGCGCCGAGCCGCACTGCGGCTGGCTGCCCCCCGAGGTCGCGCGCGACGAGCGCGGGTTCGTGCTCACCGGCCGGGACGTGCCGAAGGACCGCTGGCGCGACGGCCTGCCCCCGGCCAGCCTCGCCACGAGCGCGCCCGGTGTGTTCGCCGCCGGCGACGTGCGGTCGGGCTCGATGAAGCGGGTGGCCGCGGCCACGGGCGAGGGCGCCTCGGTGGTGCCCCTCGTCCACGAGTGGCTGGCCCGGGCGCCCGTCACCCCCTGACGGTGGCGCCCCACCCGCACGCGGCGCACGCCCGGCACCGGCGTCGCCCGCCCACGGGGCCGTCCGCGTCCGTGGTCACACCGCCGACGGGGTTGCTCGCCGCTGACGGGGAGATTGCGCCGTCACGGGCGGACGACCGCGTCGTCACCGTGACGACGGGGTTGTTCCGCCGGGGCTCCGGCGCGCCGAGGCCGTCCCCGAGTCGACCCGGCTCGCTGGGCAGTCCGCGGTCGCGGTGCTCCCCGAGGTGCCGAGCGCGGTTCCGAGGCTCCTGCGGCACGTGCGGGCCCGCCCGCCACCGCGTGAGAGTGCACGGGGTGGCGGACGGGCACGGTGATCCGGTCAGACCAGGGCTGCGCACTGCCCGGTCGCGTTGCGGCCGACCACGTTGACACTGCCCGGGACGAAGCCTCCGGAGACGCCTGGGACGAGGTCCCAGCAGTTGAGGTTCCAGGCGACCGTGTTGCGGACGACGTAGACCCCGGGGGCGCCCGGGTGCTCGTCGACGACCGTGATGTCGGTCAGCGTCGCGTTGCGGCCCACGGTGTTGAAGAGGACGCCGAGCCATGCGGCGGTCTGCCCGCTCACCGTGAGGTTGCCGTCGATGGCGTTGTTCTTGATCGACCACGGGATGAAGCCGCCGCCTCCGTCCAGGGTGACGTTGCCGTTCACCGTGATGCCGTTCAGCAGGACGGTGTCGGCGTCCGTGGCGGTGACGTTCCCGTTGACCGTGATGGTGGAGTGCCCTTCGGGCTCCACCATGCACTCGTGGGCCGAGTTGCCCGTGTACGACGGCGGCTGGCAGCCGAGGCCGAGGAGCGAGTCCGCCGCCGCGGTGACGTTGCGCCCGACGGTGATCGTCGAGGGAGCGCTCTGCGCGTCGAGGACCGCGCCCGCCGCGACGTCCACGTTGCCGACGACATCGATCACCGCGTCCGCCGGTACCTCGCAGTAGCCCGTGACCGTGATCTTCGCGTAGGTCCCGCTCGGGATGTCACCACCGGTGCAGGTGTAGGCCGTCGCGGCCGGTGCAGCGGACGCGGTGGCGATCGCCGGCCCGGCCGAGAGCGCGAGCGCTCCTGCGATCGCGATGGTTCCCAGTCCCCTGGAGCGTGTCGAGTTCCTCATCTGCTCTGCCCTGTCTCTCCTGGCCCCGCGGCGGGGCCAACCTGACAGGTCTACTCCCGGGGTAGGAGGCCGTCAACGGCCCGAAATGACCAGCTCGGCCCAACCTCCGTCCGGCCCTGGACGACCCGGTGCTGGGTCCTCCCGCCACCTGCCCACTCCGCCCCCGGCCGCCGTCGCGGCTCCTCAGGACCGCGTCAGGCGGAGACCTCGGTGACCGGCATCGAGGAGTCTGCGGGGATGCCGAGGTCGGACGCCGGCCGGCCCTTGAGCACCATCTGGGCCCCGAGCGCCGCGACCATCGCGCCGTTGTCGGTGCACAGCGCGGGGCGGGGCACGCGCAGCTCGATGCCGGCCGCGTCGCAGCGCTCGCGGGCCATCGCCCGGAGCCGTGAGTTGGCCGCGACCCCTCCCCCGACCTGGAGGTGGCCGACGCCGTTCTCCCGGCACGCGAGCACCGCCTTGCGGGTGAGGACGTCGGTGACGGCCTCCTGGAAGCTCGCGGCGACGTCGGCGACCGGCACCGTCTCACCGGCGTCCACCCGGGCCTGCACCCACCGGGCCACCGCGGTCTTCAGCCCGGAGAACGAGAAGTCGAAGCGGTGCCGCTCCAGGTCGCGTCCGCTCGTCAACCCGCGCGGGAAGTCGATGACGACCTCGCCGTCACGCGCTGCGCGGTCGATGTGCGGGCCGCCCGGGAAGGGCAGGCCGAGCACGCGGGCCACCTTGTCGAAGGCCTCCCCGGCGGCGTCGTCGATGGTCGAGCCCAGGCTGCGGACGTCGGAGGTGACGTCGGGGACGAGGAGCAGCGACGAGTGCCCGCCCGAGACGAGCAGGGCGAGGGTGGGCTCGGGCAGCGGCCCGTGCTCGACCACGTCGACGGCCACGTGGCTCGCGAGGTGGTTGACCCCGTGCAGCGGCACCCCGAGGGAGAGCGCCAGGGCCTTGGCCGAGGCGACGCCCACCATGAGCGCGCCGGCCAGCCCGGGCCCGGAGGTCACGGCGACGGCGTCGACGTCGCGGAGGGCGACGCCCGCTTCACGGCAGGCCCGCTCGATCGTGGGCACCATGGCCTCGAGGTGCGCCCGTGAGGCGACCTCGGGCACCACGCCACCGAACCTGGCGTGCTCGTCGACGCTGCTGGCGATGGCGTCGAACAGCAACGTCCCACCGCGCACCAGGCCGACGCCGGTCTCGTCGCACGAGGTCTCGATGCCGAGGACGAGGGGCTCGTCAGCCACCGACCTGCTCCTCTCGTCCACCGCTGTCGGGCAAGGTCTTCCGCATGACCAGGGCGTCGACCCCACCCGGCTGGTAGTACCCGCGGCGACGGCTCAGCACGCGGTACCCGGCCGCCTCGTAGAGCCCGAGCGCGGCCTCGTTGTCGGCGCGCACCTCCAGCATGACGTGGGCGGCCCCCCGGGCGGCGGCCCGGGCCTCGAGCTCGTCGAGCAGCCGGCGCCCCGTGCCGGTGCCGCGGGCCCCGGGGGCGACGACGACCGTCATGACGTCGGAGACGTCGCCGCCGTGGTCGAGACCGCCGTACCCGAGCACGGCACCCGACCCGTCGGCGGCCACCGCCACGACGTACTCGCGGCGCGGACGTCCGGCGAGCTCGGCCCACCACGAGCGCTCCGACCACGCGTCGTCCGGGAAGACCTCGGCCTCGAGCGAGGCGAGCGCCGGCAGGTCGGTCCACCGGGCGTGGCGGACCACTGCACCCGTGCGCCCGGCCACGGCCGTGCTCACCGGCCCGCCCGCTCGGCGGTCGTCAGCGCGTCCGGCCGGCGCAGGTAGAGCGGCTCCACCGGCAGGGGAACGCCCTCCACCAGCCGGCGCAGCACCACCCGCCCGAGCACGGCCGGGTCCACGTCGAGCACGGCCGGGGAGTCGAGCCCGCCGGTGAGCACCTCGGGGTAGAGCAGCGGTCCCCGGCCGGCGGTGGGCAGTGCGCGCACGTCGTCGGGCAGGTCCGCCGGTCGGTCGACCGCCGGCTCGGTGAGCCGGTGCACCTGCCCGTCGGCCGCCTCGTAGCGGGCCCAGTAGACCTCCCGGCGGCGGGCGTCGGTGGCGACGAGCAGCTCGCCCTCCGTCGTCGCGGCCGCCTGCTCGGCGAGCACGTCGAGGCTGCAGATGCCGTGCACCGGCACCCCGAGCGCATACCCCATCGTCACCGCGGTGACCATGCCGACCCGCAGCCCGGTGAAGGGACCGGGCCCGGTACCCACGGCCACGGCGGTGAGGTCCGCGGGGCCCACCCCGGCATCGTCGAGCACCCGCCGGACGAGCGGGGCGAGCAGCTCGGTCTGCGCCCGGGGGCCCTCGGTGCAGGCGGTGACCGGTTCGGCGCCGTCGCTCAGCACCGCCGCCCCGACCACCGACGTGGAGGTGTCGATCGCCAGCATCAGCACGGCACACCCCCCAGCCCGGCGAGCTCGTCATCGGACCACCGTCCGCCGAGCGCGGTGACGACGGCCGAGCGCTCCTCGGTGTCGGGATCGGCGTCGAGGACCACCTCGAGGCGGTCCTCGGCCAGTCCCTCGGCGAGCCCGTGCCCCCACTCGACGACGGTGACGCTCTCCTCCACGGTGGCGTCGAGGTCGAGGTCGTCGAGCTCGAGGGCCCCGCCCAGGCGGTAGGCGTCGACGTGCACGAGCGGCGGGCCGCCCACGGTCGACGGGTGCACGCGCGCGATGACGAACGTCGGTGAGGTCACCGGTCCGCGCACGCGGAGGCCCGCGCCGATGCCCTGGGCCAGCGTCGTCTTGCCGGCACCGAGCGCACCGGTGAGGACGACGAGGTCGCCGGCACGCAGCATCCGTCCCAGGGTCTCGCCCAGTCGGTGGGTGTCCGGGGCGGTGGGCAGGTCGAGCCGGCGCCCACTCACGACGCGGCCTCCCGCCCGCGGCGCCGGCGCCGCTTCTTCGCGATGTCCTGCACGGTGCGGCGCACCCGCGGCTTGCTCGAGACCCCGACGCCCTCGGCGACCGCGCGCTGGGCCCGCGCGATGAGCATGAGCAGCTGCTCGGTGACGAGCTCGGGGTGCTCGAGCATGAGGATGTGGCCGGCGTCCTCGACGACGACGTGCTCCGCCCCCGGGAGGATCCGCACGATCTGCTCGCTGTGCGCGGCCGGGGTGATGAGGTCACCGGCGCCGTTGAGGACGAGGGTCTCGACCCCCGTGAGCGCGACGATGTCGGAGGACAGGTCGAGGCCGTCGATGTCGGGGAGGAACGCGGCCATCACGTCGAACGAGGTCCCGAAGATCATGTCCGCCACGTGGTCGACGAGGGCCGGGCTCACCGGGCTGTCGAACGCCCAGCGGGCGACGACCGCGTCCTGCACGTTCTTGCCCATCCGCCGGATGACCTTGATGGGGCCTGCGTGGCGGGAGAGGCGGGTGAGCACACCCGGCCCGAGCGAGCCGACGACCTTGCCCGCCATCGCCCCGAGGCCCATCTCGGTGATGTCGTGCCCGCCGGGACTGGTCGAGACCAGCGCCACCGCGAGCACCCGGTCGCGGACCGCCTCGACGTGCTGGCCCGCGTACGACATCACCGTCATGCCGCCCATCGAGTGGCCGACGAGCACGACCGGTCCGGTCGGGCAGGTGGCGGCGAGCACCGCGTCGAGGTCCCTCCCCAGCTGGGCGACCGTGCACGAGTCGAGGTGCGGCGCCCCCGAGCGGCCGTGGCCCCGCTGGTCGTAGGCGACGACCCGGAACCCGGCGTGCACCAGGGCGCGGCGCTGGAGCACCCAGCACTCCATCCTCAGCGCGAAGCCGTGGACGAACACGACGGTGGGCGCCCGGCCGGCGAGGTGGCGCCGGCCCCGGCTGGAGCCGTCCGGGGCGTCGATCTCGACGTGCAGCGCCACGCCGTCCTCGGCGGTGACGGTGAGCGACTCGCTCGGGACCTCCGACCAGACCGGCTCCTCGCTCGAGCGCAGCCCGGTGCCGGCCCTCCGGAGGCGCTCGGTGACGGCGCCGGCCGCCGCCCCGAACGGGGTCAGCGGCGTCATCCCGGGCCGTCCCCGAGGACCACGCGCGGCAGGCGGGGTCCCATCCGCGTCACGATCTCGTAGTTGATGGTGCCGGCCGCCTCCGCCCACGCCTGCGCGCACGGCTCGCCGTCGGCGGAGCGCCCGAGGACGACCACCTCGTCGCCGGCGGCGCCGTCGAAGTCGGGGCCGAGGTCGATGACGCACTGGTCCATGCAGACCCGGCCGGCGACGGTGTACCGGCGGCCGCGCACCTGGACCGGGCCGGCGTTGCCTGCATGGCGCGGGATGCCGTCGGCGTACCCCAGCGGCAGCAGCCCCAGGACGGTGTCGCGGTCGGTGGTGTACTCGTGGCCGTAGCTGACGCCCTGCCCGGCAGCGGCCCGCTTGACGAGCGTGAGCCGGGCGGTGACCCGCATCGCCTCCCGGAGCCCGAAGTGGGCCGGGCCGCCGAGGTCGGGGGTCGGCGAGAGTCCGTAGACGGCCAGGCCGGGCCGGACCAGGTCGAAGTGCGCCGCCGGGTTGGTGAGGGTGGCGGCGGAGTTGGCGAGGTGACGCAACCCCGGGTCGACCCCGGCGCGCTCGAGCTCGGCCACGGCCTCGACGAAACGCTCCTGCTGGGCGCGCACCGTGGGGTGCTGCGGCGCGTCGGCCCACGCGAAGTGCGACCACACCCCGGTGACCCGCACGGCGCCCTCGGCCCGGGCGGTGGCGAGGGCCGCCACCATCTCGCTCCAGTCCAGGAGCACCCCGCCGCGGCCGAGCCCGGTGTCGACCTTGACCTGGACGGGCACGGTGCGGCCGCGCTCGCGGGCCGCCGCCACCACGGCGGCCAGGCTCCACGCGCTGCCCACGGTGAGCTCGACCCCGGCGTCCAGGGCGGCTCCGACGTCGGCCTGCGGTGGGTAGATCCAGCTGAGGACCGGCGCCTCGACCCCGGCCGCCCGCAGCCCGAGCGCCTCCTCGAGCTGGGCCACCCCGAGCCAGGTGGCGCCCCCGGCGAGGGCGGCCCGGGCGGCGGTGAGCAGGCCGTGGCCGTAGGCGTCGCCCTTGACGACGGCCATGACCTGCGCGGGGGCGCTGCGGCGGACCAGCTCGGCGACGTTGTCGCGGATGGCCTCGGCGTCGACGGTGACCCACGCGGAGGCGCCCGCGGGCACGGGCGAGGGGACGGGCGACAGGTTCGACATGGGCCGGATCAGTCTAGGGCGCGGCTCCCGGGCCGCGGACGTGAGTCCGGGTGCCCGGCACCGTGTCGAGGGCCACGGCCCCTGGACGCGGGGCGTTCAGCGCGCGAGCAGCGCCGCGACCGTCGCCGGCAGCGCCTCGGCCACGGCGAGGGCCCGCACCGGGCCCCCGGGGTTGGCGCGCCGGGCGGCGGCCCCGTGCACGAGGGCCCCCAGGGCCCCGGCCTCCCCAGGGTCCAGGCCGGCGGCGAGCAGGGTGCCGAGGACGCCCGCGAGCACGTCGCCGGCCCCGGCCGTGGCGAGCCAGGCCGGCGCGTCCGCCTGGCTCCACGCGGTGGCGCCCTCCCCCGGCGGCACGACGAGGGTCGTCGACCCCTTGAGCAGCACCGTGGCACCGGTGGCCCGCGCCAGCCGGCGGGCGTGCGCGAGGGGTGCGGCCTCGACGGCCGAGCGCTCCACCTCCTCGCCGCCGAGCCGGGAGAGCAGGCGAGCGGCCTCCCCCGCGTGCGGAGTGAGCAGGGTGGGGCGGCCCCGACGCGCCCGCAGCACCTCGTCGTCGAGCAGGTCCAGCCCGCCGGCGTCCACGCAGACCGGCTCCGCACCGCCGAGCGCTTCGCGCGCCGCCTCGAGCTGTGCCGCGGCCGCGTCGCCCTGCGCCTCCGGGTCCAGGCCCGGCCCGACGACCCAGGCCTGCACCCGGCCGACACCGTGGACGGCCTCCGGGACGCGGCCCCGCACCAGGCCCTCCGGGGTCGGCGTGCCGACGTACCGCACCATCCCCGCTCCGGACTCGACGGCGGCGGTCACCGACAGCAGGGCCGCACCGGTGAACGACTCACCCCCCGCCACGACGCCGACGACGCCGCGGCTGTACTTGTCGTCGGACGGCACCGGCACGGGCCACCTCGCCGCGACGTCGTCGTGGTCGAGGCGACGCACCACCGGCGTGGCGTCGACCTCGAGGCCGATGTCGACCACGGTGAGCATCCCGCAGGCCAGTTCGGTGGGGGGCAGCAGGTGCACCGGCTTGGCCACCGAGAAGGTGACCGTCTCGTCGGCGAGCACGCCGTCGGGGTCGAGCACCTCGCCGGCGGGGTCCTGCCCCGAAGGCAGGTCGACGGCGATGACGTGCGCCGACTCCGCCACGGTGTCCACCCACGCGCGGGCCCACTCCGGGAGCCCCGGCCGGGCACCGATGCCGAGCACGCCGTCGAGCACGACGTCGGCCTCGGCGAGGACACCGGCGTCGGTGCCGAGCACCACCCCCGCCGCCTCTGCCGCCGCCCGCGCCCCGGCGTGGACCGTCTCGTGGTGGACGGCGGCCGCGGCGTAGCCGGCGTGGGCGAGCCGGGCGACGGCGTAGAGGGCGTCGGCGCCGTTGTTGCCCGGCCCGACGAGGGCCGCGACGGACCCGCCGCCGCGCTCCTCGAGCCTCGCCGCGGCCACCGCGGCCAGCCCCTCGACGGCACGGGCCATCAGCTCGCCCTCCTCGAGCGTGGCCATCAGGGCCTCCTCGGCCGCGTAGACCTCCGACGTGGCGTGGGCCTCGATCACGGGGCATCCTCCAGGCGCTCGGCGACGACGACCGCCGAGGCGATCCCGGCGTCGTGGGACAGCGAGACGTGCACGTGCGTGATGCCGCAGGCGTCGACCTGGGCGGCGACGGTGCCCGAGACCTGCAGGTGCGGGCGCCCGTCGGGGCCACGGTGCACCTCGGCGTCGTGCCAGTGCATCCCCGCGGGGGCGCCGAGGGCCTTGGCGAGGGCCTCCTTGGCGGCGAACCGCGCGGCGAGGGACCGCAGCGGCAGGGAGCGCTCGGCATCGGTGAACAGCCGCTCGCGCAGCGACGGCGTGCGCTCGAGCGCTGCGCCGAAGCGTGCGACGTCGACGACGTCGATGCCGACGCTGACGATCACCGCGCCACCGCCGTCACTCGACGGTGACCGACTTGGCGAGGTTGCGCGGCTGGTCGACGTCCAGGCCCTTGGCCGTGGCGAGGTGCAGCGCGAACACCTGGAGGGGGACGACCGCGAGGAGCGGCGCAAGCATGGGGGAGCACTGCGGGATGCGCACGACCTCGCTGGCGAACGGCAGCACGTCGTCGTCGCCGTCGTGGGCGATGACGATGGTGCGCGCGCCGCGGGCGCGGATCTCCTGGATGTTCGAGACGACCTTCTTGTGCAGCTCGTGGGGGGCGTCCGGACTGGGGACGACGATGAAGACCGGCTGGCCCGGCTCGATCAGGGCGATCGGGCCGTGCTTGAGCTCGCCCGCCGCGAAGCCCTCGGCGTGGATGTACGCGAGCTCCTTGAGCTTGAGCGCGCCCTCCATGGCCACGGGGAAGCCGACGTGGCGGCCGAGGAAGAGCACCGAGCGGCTGTCGGCCATGAACTCGGCCATCTCGGCGACCCGGTCCATCCGGCCGAGCAGCTCGGAGATCCGCTCCGGCATCTCACGCAGCTCGGTCATCACCGTCTTGGCGTCGTCGGCGAAGGTCCCGCCGCGCAGCTGCGCCAGGTAGAGCCCGAGCACGTAGCAGGCGGTGATCTGCGCGAGGAACGCCTTGGTGGACGCGACCGCGATCTCCGGACCGGCGTGGGTGTAGAGGACGGCGTCGGACTCGCGGGGGATGGTGGAGCCGTGGGTGTTGCAGATCGAGAGGGTGAGCGCACCGAGCTCGGCCGCGTGCTTGACCGCCATCAGCGTGTCCATCGTCTCGCCGGACTGGCTGATCGACACCACGAGGGTGCGGGCGTCGACGATCGGGTCGCAGTACCGGAACTCGTGCGCGAGGGAGACCTCGACGGGGATGCGGGTCCAGTGCTCGATGGCGTACTTCGCGACCATCCCCGCGTAGGCCGCGGTGCCGCAGGCGACGACCGTGATGCGGTCGACGTCGCGCAGCCGCTCCTCCGAGATGCGCAGCTCGTCGAGCACCAGCTCGCCGTCGTCCTTGGTGCGCCCGAGCAGGGTGTCGGCGACCGCCTGCGGCTGCTCGTCGATCTCCTTCTCCATGTAGGTGGAGTAGCCGCCCTTCTCGGCGGCGGAGGCGTCCCACGTGACCTCGTAGGCCTTCCCCTGCGCCGGCGAGCCGTCGAAGCCGATGACCTCGATCGCCTCGGGGGTGATCGTGACGATCTGGTCCTGACCCAGCTCGACCGCGTGGCGGGTGTGGCCGATGAACGCGGCGACGTCGCTGCCGAGGAAGTTCTCGCCGTCACCGACCCCGACGACGAGCGGGCTGTTGCGGCGGGCGCCGACGACGACGCCCGGGCTGTCGGCGTGCACCGCGAGCAGCGTGAAGGCACCCTCGAGCCGGTTGGCGACGGTGCGCATCGCCGCGGTCAGGTCACCCACGCGGTCGTACTCGCGGCCGACGAGCTTGGCCGCCACCTCGGTGTCGGTCTCGGACTCGAAGTCGACGCCGTCGTCCTCGAGCTCGCGCTTGAGCGAGTGGAAGTTCTCGATGATGCCGTTGTGGATCAGCGCCAGCCGGCCGCCCTCACCGCCCCGGTGCGGGTGGGCGTTGCCGTCCGTGGGGCCACCGTGGGTGGCCCAGCGGGTGTGCCCGATGCCCGTGCGCGACCCCGGGAGGGGGTGCGTGGCGAGCTCGGAGCGCAGGTTCTCGAGCTTGCCGGCACGCTTGGCCGCGGCGATGCCGTCGTCGGTGACCAGGGCCACCCCCGCCGAGTCGTAGCCGCGGTACTCCAGACGGGTCAGGCCCTCCATGACGACGTCCAGGGCCGTACCGTCGGCGACCGGGCCGACGTATCCGACGATTCCGCACATGGCCGCCAGCGTAGACGCTGCGGCGACCGGGTCCCGACCCGGCGGCGGCGCCGGGACCCGGCGTGCGGGTCGACCACCGCCCCGGGGGCCGCCCGTGTGCCGCGTGCGACATGATGGCAGCGTGAGGGCGTCGGAGCAGGCGATCGCGCGCCTCGGGATCCACGAGCCCGGGCCCGCGGCGACCCCGTACGTCGACCTCGACCGCGCCGCCTGGTCCAGGCTGCGCGAGAACCACCCGATGAGCCTCAGCCAGGACGACATCACCCGGCTGCGCGGCCTCGGCGACCGGCTGGACCTGCGCGAGGTCGAGGACGTCTACCTGCCGCTCTCACGGCTGCTGCACTTCTACGTCGAGGCGGTCCACGGCCTGCGGCAGGCGACCAGCGACTTCCTCGGCGAGCCGTTCACCGTCACCCCCTTCGTCGTCGGCGTCGCCGGGTCGGTGGCGGTCGGCAAGTCGACGACGGCACGCATCCTGCGCGAGCTCATGAGCCGCTGGCCGCACACCCCCCGGGTCGAGCTGGTCACCACCGACGGGTTCCTCCACCCCAACGCCGAGCTCGAGCGGCGAAACCTCCTGCAGCGCAAGGGATTCCCCGAGTCCTACGACCGGAGGGCCCTGCTCCACTTCGTCGAGCAGGTGAAGTCCGGCGCACCCGTCGTCGAGGCACCCATGTACTCGCACCTCACCTACGACGTCCTCCCGCAGACCGTCGAGGTGCACCGACCCGACGTGCTCATCGTCGAGGGGCTCACCGTCCTGCAGCCGCCGACGGTGCGGCCCGACGGCTCCACCACGGGCGCCATCTCGGACTTCTTCGACTTCTCCGTGTACGTCGACGCCCCGGTCGAGGACATCCGGCGCTGGTACGTCGAACGGTTCCTCCGCCTGCGCGAGACCGCCTTCGCGGACCCCCAGTCGTACTTCCACCGCTATGCCGGGCTCAGCGACTCCGAGGCCCGGGCCACGGCGGCGTCCATCTGGGGGTCGATCAACGAGCCGAACCTCGTCGAGAACATCCTCCCGACCCGCGAACGGGCCACGCTCGTTCTCTCCAAGGACGCCGACCACGCCGTGACGCGCATCCGGTTGCGGAAGGTCTAGGTGACGCGGGCGGGGCACCCGTCGCCGGGTACGGGGTGACGGGTGCTCAGTACCAGTGCGGCGAGCGCGCCTGCCACTGGCTCAGCGCGTTGCACGGCGTGCCGTACGACCGCTTGATGTAGTCGAGGCCCCACTTGATCTGGGTGACCGGGTTGGTGCGCCAGTCGTCCCCGGCCGTGGCCATCTTCTCGGCGGGCAGCGACTGCGGGATGCCGTACGCACCCGAGGAGGGGTTGGCGACCCACCACCGCCAGTCGCTTTCGCCGACCCACAGCTGGTCCAGGCAGGGCCACTGCTCCGACCCGAAGCCGTACTCGGGGAGGAGCAGCTGGGCCGCGGCCTTGGGGTCCGACGTCGCGTTGGCGAAGATCTGCTCGCGCGCGGCCTCACGGGCGGCGCGGGCCTGCTGCTGGGCGCGCTTCTTGGCAAGGGCCTCGGCACGCGCCTTCTCCTCGGCGGCGTTCCGCGCGGCGAGCACCGCCGCCTGGGCGTTGCCCGCCGTGCGGTCGGCGGTGACCCGCGCGGCATCGAGGACGGCCGTGCGACTCTCCTCGGTGGAGGCGGTCGTCGTCAGCGTGTCGACGGCCAGGGAGAGGGGCGTGGCGCTCGCCGTGTCGTCGGTGACCGCTGTGGCCACCGCTGCGCCGCCGACGACCGCGGCCAGCACGCCCGAGGTCACGGCGGGCCGGAACGCAGGCGTCCGACGGGGCGCCGCATGGGCAGCCCGGCGCCGGGGGGCGGCGTGCCGGGGCGCGTGGCGGGGCGTGTAGCGGGCCATGAGGTCCTGAGGCGGTCGAGGCGGTGGGCAGGGGTCGTTACCGAATCGAGACAGTACTCTAGGGCCGCCGACCCGGGGGTCGAAATCGCGACCTCAGGGACCACTCAGCCGAGGTCCGGCCGGCCCGTTCGGTGGTCCTCGCCACGCTCAGATCTCCAGACCCTCGAGCAGGTCGGTGACCAGCGCCGCGATCGGGCTCCGCTCGGAGCGGGTGAGGGTGACGTGGGCGAAGAGCGGGTGGCCCTTGAGCGCCTCCACCACCGCGACCACGCCGTCGTGCCGCCCCACGCGGAGGTTGTCGCGCTGGGCGACGTCGTGGGTGAGCACGACCCGTGAGTTCTGGCCCACCCGCGAGAGCACCGTGAGGAGCACGTTGCGCTCCAGGCTCTGCGCCTCGTCGACGATGACGTAGGCGTCGTGGAGGCTGCGGCCGCGGATGTGGGTGAGCGGCAGCACCTCGAGCATGCCGCGGTCGAGGACCTCCTCGACGACCTCCCGCGACACCAGCGCCGCGAGGGTGTCGAAGACTGCCTGACCCCACGGGTTCATCTTCTCGGCCTCGGTGCCGGGCAGGTAGCCGAGGTCCTGGCCGCCCACGGCGTACAGCGGGCGGAAGACGACCACCTTGCGCTGCTGGCGGCGCTCCATCACCGCCTCGAGGCCGGCGCACAGGGCCAGGGCCGACTTGCCGGTGCCCGCGCGCCCCCCGAGGCTCATGATGCCGACGTCCGGGTCCAGGAGCAGGTCGAGCGCGATCCGCTGCTCGGCGCTGCGGCCGTGCAGGCCGAAGGCGTCGCGGTCGCCGCGCACGAGCCGCACCGCCTTGTCGGGTCCGACCCGGCCCAGCCCCGAGCCCCGCGGCGACAGCAGCTTCACCCCGGTGTGGCAGGGCATCTCGGCGGCCTCGGCGCTCTCGAGCCGGCCGTACTCGTAGAGGTGGTCCATCTCCTCGGTGCTGACGTCGAGCTCCGCCATGCCGGTCCAGCCGGACTCGACGGCGAGCTCGGCGCGGTACTCCTCGGCGTCCAGGCCGCAGGCGGAGGCCTTGACCCGCATCGGCAGGTCCTTGCTCACGACGGTGACGAGGTGGCCCTCGTTGGCGAGGTTGCGTGCGACGGCGAGGATCCGGGTGTCGTTGTCGCCGAGGCGGAAACCCGCCGGGAGCGAGGTGGGGTCGGTGTGGTTGAGCTCCACCCGCACGGTGCCGCCGACCTCGCCGACCGGCACCGGCGCGTCGAGGCGGCCCGCGCTGACGCGCAGGTCGTCGAGCATCCGCAGCGCGGTCCGGGCGAAGTAGCCGAGCTCTGGGTGGTGCCGCTTGCCCTCCAGCTCGGTGACGACGACCACCGGCAGCACCACCTCGTGCTCCGCGAAGCGCAGCAGCGCCCGCGGGTCGGACAGGAGGACCGAGGTGTCGAGGACGAACGTGCGGCGCGGCTCCTTCCCCGTCGAGGTGACCGATGCCGTCGCCGTGCTCGAGGCCATTGCCGCTCCTGGTGGTCGAGGATGCCGTGTCGTCGACGCTACGGCCCTCCCGGATCCCTCCCGCGTTCATCGGCTCGGGCGTGTCGGCCCCGCAGTGACTGGTGTGACGGCAGTCATCTGGTGTGACCTCCGCGATGTCCTGTGGCGTGGGAAAGCGCCGGCGCCCGGGCCCTCGACACCACCACCGGTACCGGCGGCGAGGCCGGGAGCGTCAGGCCCCGAAGCGGCGGTGCCGGTCGCCGTACGCCCGCAGCGCCCGGAGGAAGTCGACCTTGCGGAAGTCGGGCCAGTACGCCTCGCAGAAGTAGAACTCGCTGTGCGTGCTCTGCCAGAGCAGGAAGCCGCCGAGGCGCTGCTCCCCCGAGGTGCGGATGACGAGGTCGGGGTCGGGCTGGCCCTTGGTGTAGAGGTGCTCGGCGATGTGCTCGACGTCGATGACCTCGGCCAGCTGCTCGATGCTCGTGCCGCGGGTGGCGTGCTCGATGAGCAGCGAGCGCACGGCGTCGGCGATCTCACGCCGCCCCCCGTACCCCACGGCGACGTTGACGATCATCCCGTCGACGTCGCGGGTGCGGTCGCCGGCGGCCTTGAGCCGTGCCGCGGTGGCCGCCGGCAGCAGGTCCAGCGCCCCGACGGGGTTGATCCGCCAGCGGTGGGTGTCGGCGAGCGCGTCGACGGCGTCCTCGATGATGCCGAGCAGCGGCCCGAGCTCGTCCTCGCGCCGCCCGAGGAGGTTGTCGGTGGAGAGCAGCCACAGGGTGACGATCTCGACCCCGACCTCCTCGCACCAGGAGAGCAGGTTGGCGATGTTGTCGGCGCCGGCGCGGTACCCCTCGCTGGTCCCGGTGCCGCGGGCCCGGGCCCAGCGGCGGTTGCCGTCGAGCATGACGCCGACGTGGCGAGGCAGCGGGACGTCGCCGAGCTGCCTGGCGAGCCGACGTTCGTACGCGGCGTAGAGGACGTCGCTGAACCGCATGCGTCCGCGTCCTCCCGCGTGCTCCGGGGTCTCCCCCGGCTGCTCCGGGGGCGTCGGGGCCACGCTACTCCGGCGGCGGCCCCGACCGGCACGGGGCGAACCGCGTGCACGTCGCTTCCTAACCTACGTTTGCGTAGGTTACCCTGAGTCAATGACCGATGACCGTTCCGCCCGGGCCTCCGACCACGGCGCGATCGAGGCCTTCGAGCACCGCGTCGAGGTGGCCATCGACCACGTGAAGCCGCACCTTCGCGGCTGGCTGCACACGGCGATGGCACCGATCGCCGTACTGTGCGGCATCGCCCTCGTCCTGCTCGCCACGACGACCACCGGCAAGCTCTCGGCCGCCGTGTTCGCGGGTACGGCGACCCTGCTCTTCGCGACCTCGGCCGTCTACCACCGCGGCACCTGGTCCCCCCGCGTGGGAGCGGTGCTGCGCCGGCTCGACCACTCCAACATCTTCCTCATCATCGCGGGCACCTACACCCCGTTCGCCCTGCTGCTGCCCCCCGACCAGGCCCGGACCCTGCTGCTCATCGTCTGGACCGGCGCGGTGGTCGGCGTGCTGTTCCGGGTGCTGTGGGCGGGGGCCCCCCGGTGGCTCTACGTGCCCGTGTACGTGCTGCAGGGCTGGGTGGCGGTCTTCTACTTCGGCCCGTTGCTCGAGCACGCCGGTGGCGCCGTGATGGCGTGGGTCGTCATCGGCGGGGTGCTCTACAGCCTCGGTGCGGTCGTCTACGGCATCCGCCGGCCGGACATCTCACCGCGCTGGTTCGGCTTCCACGAGGTGTTCCACGCCCTCACCGTGCTCGCCTTCGCCGCGCACTTCGTGGCCGCCTCGCTCGCCCTGGGGGGCGCCTCCAGCGCCTGACCGGGGCCAGCCCACCCGCCGGTGCGGCGCTGACCGCCTGCCGGTGGGTCCGGCGCGAGTGCGGGGTCAGCCGCGCGGCCGGTCGTCCTCGTCGCCGACGAAGTCGTCGCCGTCGGCCTCGTCGCGCACGTCGTCGGCCCCGCCCCCCAGGTCGTCGGGGCCGGCCTGCGGGTCGTCCTTGCCGCGGTGCGCGGCCTGCTGGCGGTACGACATCCGCCGCATCCGCGAGTTCATGTTGCGCATGAGCAACCAGAGCGCGACGGCGAGCACCGCGAAGGCGAGGAACGCGAGGAAACCGGTGTTGAGGTCGCTCACGCCGCTCGCCCCTTGCGGGAGTCGTGGACCAGGCGCAGCGACCGGGAGGTGGCCAGGGCGTCGGCCTCGGCAGTGTCCTCGGGCAGGCCCGCGAACAGGTCGTCCTCGCCCTCGACGACCGGGACGTAGGACGCCGCGGCCTCGAACTCCTCCGTGGGCCACACCTCCTGCTGGACCTCGCGGGGCACGCGGAACCACGACCCGTCGGGGTCGACCTGGGTGGCGTGGGCGAGCAGCGCGGCGTCGCGGCGGTCGAACCAGTCGGCGCACTGGACGCGGGTGGTGACCTCGCGGTCGGGGCGGCTCCAGTTCTCCAGCCACTCCGCGTACGGGCTCTCCTCGCCCAGTGCGGTGAGCGCCGTGTGGAAGGCCTCGATCCGCGCCCGGGTGAAGGTCGCGTTGTAGTAGAGCTTGAGCGGCTGCCACGGCGGCCCCGCGGTGGGGTACGCCCGGGGGTCGCCGGCGGCCGCGAATGCCGCCACCGACACGTCGTGGCACCGGATGTGGTCCGGGTGCGGGTAGCCGCCGTTCTCGTCGTACGTGGTCATCACGTGCGGGCGGAACCGGCGGATCTCGCGGACCAGCGCCTCGGTGGGCGCTGCGAGCGGGGCCAGGGCGAAGCATCCCGCGGGCAGCGGTGGCAGCGGGTCGCCCTCGGGCAGGCCCGAGTCGACGTAACCGAGCCAGGTGTGCTGGACGCCGAGCACGGCCCGGGCGGCCGCCATCTCCTCGCGGCGCACCTCCGCCATGTCGCGGATGATGTGGGCGTCGGTGCGCAGGCGCGGGTTGAGGATGTCGCCGCGCTCCCCGCCGGTGCAGGAGACGACGAGGACCTCGTGGCCGGCGTCGACGTACTTGGCCATCGTCGCCGCCCCCTTGCTCGACTCGTCGTCCGGGTGCGCGTGGACGCACATCAGCCGGAGCCGCTCGGACATGCAGGACCCTTCCGTGCCGGTGGTGGTGGGCGTACCCGAGAATGATCGCCGACCAGTCTCTCATCCGACACCGACCCCATCGCCAGGAGGCGCCGTGCCCGTCCCCCGACCCGCACCCGGTACCGGTCGCTGGTGGGTCGTGGGGGGCGTCGGCATCACCCTCGCCGTGGCGCTGGTCGTCTGGTGGGGGTGGACGAGCACGAGTGGCGCCGTGCGGCCGACCGTCGTCTCCTACGAGGTGCGCTCGGACACCGAGGTCTGGGTGCAGTACGACCTGTCGCGGCCGCAGGGCGTGGCGGTCGACTGCCGGGTGGCCGCGCTGGACCGCCGGAAGGGGCGGGTCGGGGTCACCGACGACCGGGTGCCCGCGGAGGGGCCCGCGGTGGTGCGCCGCGAGGTCGTCGTGCGCACGAGCTCGCGCGCCGTCACCGGTGTCGTCGAGTCCTGTGTCCGCGTCACGGGGAGCGGCGGCTGACCCGATCGGATGTGATCCGGGGCGCCCACGTTGCTAGAATGGGTCTTCACGCACTGCGGGTCCGGTTCCGTCCTCCGCTGGAGCACCCAGCCGACGGAAGCCCGGGCCCGTTGCCGTAGCACCCCGCAGCGGGTCCGGCCGCACCGCACCACCACTGAGGAAGTGAACCCCCGTGACCGAGACGACGAACCAGAGCTACCTGACGCAGGCGGCCCACGACCGCCTCAAGGCCGAGCTCGAGGAGCTCTCCGGTCCGGGTCGCACCGAGATCGCGAAGCGCATCGAGGCGGCCCGGGAGGAGGGTGACCTCCGTGAGAACGGCGGCTACCACGCCGCCAAGGAGGAGCAGGGCAAGATGGAGGCGCGGATCCGTCAGCTGACCCAGCTCCTCGACACCGCGATCATCGGCGAGACGCCGGCCGACGACGGCGTCGTCGAGCCGGGGATGATGGTGACCGTCGAGATGCTCGGCGAGGAGGAGACCTTCCTCCTCGGCTCCCGCGAGATCAGTGACGAGTCCATCCAGGTCTTCTCCGAGAAGTCCCCGATCGGCGCCGCCGTCAACGGCGCCTCCGTCGGCGACGTCGTGTCCTACGAGGCCCCGAGCGGCAAGCAGATCGAGGTCAAGGTCGTCCACACGACCCCGTACACCGGCTGACCGACGCCGCACCGACGGCCCGGCCCCCTGCTGCGGCTAGCCGGGCCGCCTGCGTCGGCATCCCGTCTAGTCTGCGGTCGTGTCCTCGGCCGGCCGGTTCGTCAGCGACCTGCGGATCGTGCTGCGCGGTCGCGACTTCCGGCGCCTCTACGCCACCCGGCTGACCTCCCAGGGCGCCGACGGTGTCTTCGAGGCCGGGCTCGCGAGCCTGTTCTTCTTCTCCCCCCAGCGAGCCGCCACGGCGACCGGCATCGCGCTCGCCTTCACGGTGGCGATCCTCCCGTACACGCTCGTCGGGCCGTTCGTCGGCATCGTGCTGGACCGCTACAGCCGTCGGCAGGTGCTGGTGCGGGCCAACCTCCTCCGTTCGGTCCTCGTGCTCGGCATCGCCGCCATGGTGCTCTCGGGGGCGGTCGGCCTCCCGCTGTACCTCCTCGTGCTCGTGTGCCTGTCCGTCAACCGTTTCGTCCTCGCCGGCCTGGGTGCCAGCCTGCCGCACGTGGTGCCCCGGGCCGAGCTGGTCATGGCGAACGCTGTCTCGACGACGAGCGGAACGGTCCTCGCCCTCGGTGGCGCGGGCGTGGCGGTCGTCGTGCGCCAGGTGCTGGGGGGCAGCGATGCGACCGACGCCGTCATCGTGCTCCTCGCGGCCGGGATCTACCTCGTCTCGTCCGCGACCGCCCGGACCATGCACCGGGACCTCCTGGGCCCGGATGCGGCGGAGCGAGCGCCCTGGGCCGACGCGCCGGAGGCCGTTCGCGGCGTCGTCGTCGGCATGGGGCAGGCCACGGCGCACCTGTGGCAACGGCGCCCCGCCTTCGACGCCCTGGCCGTCGTGGGTGGTCAGCGCTTCGCCTACGGCCTGGTGACCGTGGCGATGTTCCTCCTCTCCCGGGCCACGTTCGCCGATCCGACCGACCCCGACGCGGGCGCGGTCCGCCTGGCGGGCGCCTTCGTCGTGTCGGGCGCGGGGTTCTTCGCCGCCGCGTTCGTGACGCCGGTGGTGACACGCAGGATCCGGCTGCAGACCTGGATCGTGCTGTGCTGCATCGCGGCGGCGCTCCTCGGCGCCGTGTTCGCGGTGACGCTCACCTACCCCGTGGCCCTCGCCACCGGCTTCGCCGTCGGCATCTGCATGCAGGGGACCAAGATCTGCGTGGACACCATCGTCCAGACCCACACCGACGACGGCTTCCGCGGACGTGCGATGTCGTTCTACGACATGGTCTTCAACATCACCTTCGTCGGGGCCGCCGGCGTGTGTGCGGTGGTGCTTCCGGCCGACGGCCGCTCCCCCGGGCTCGTCATGGCCGTCGCGGCCATCTACCTGGTCACGGGGTTGGCGTACGCGGGGGCGAGCAGGCGCCACCCCGGCGAGCCCGCGGGCCCCTCCCGCCGGGAGCCGGGCCACGGCGCCGGCGCGGCCGTCTGAGGGGAGCTGTCGACCCCTGCCCACCGCCGAGGCGCCCGACGTCTCCTCGCCCCGAGGCGCCGAGGGGCCGCCGGCGTCCCCGCACCCCGTGGGTCATCCCTGTGCCGCCGCCCACTGCGCGACGCGACGGGCGGACTCGTCCTCGGAGAGGTCCTCGACCCGCGTCATCACCGACCAGCGGATGCCGAACGGGTCCCTGATGCTCGCGTACCGGTCGCCGGACACGAACGTCGTGAGCGGCTCGCGCACCGTGGCCCCGGCCGCCTCGGCGCGGGCCACGACGGCATCGGCGTCCGCGCAGTAGAGACCGAGGGAGAAGCAGTCGTCCTCCCCCTCGGGCGGGGGCACGAGGTGGTAGTCGGCCGCCGGCTCGCCGAGCTGCAGCATCCCGCCGCCGAGGTCGAGGACGGCGTGCGCGACCACCCCACCCATCTCGGTGACGTCGACGACCCGGGCGCCGAGGACGTCGCGGTAGAAGGTGATCGCCTCCCCGGCCCGGGGAACGACGACGAAGGGGGTCAGCGACGTGTACCCGTGCGGGACCCCGTGCGTGGTGTGCTCGCCGTGGGCGGCGGTGGTCGTCTCGCTGGTGTGGTCCATGCCCGCGACGCTACGGGCGCGGACACCAACCGGTCTTGAAGATCCCCGACGGCCTACGGTGGGGCCGTGGGCGGCGGAGCGGGCAGGGGCATCCTCTACCCGGCGCGACTGCCCACGTTCACGCGGCTCGCGCCCCCGGCGGACCTCGCCCACCTCGTCGTGCACTTCTGGATCCCCGAGTGGTCGCTGCCCCCGGGCCGGGTCTCCCGCCAGCACGTCATCTCCTTCCCGGCCTCCAATCTCGTCGTCGAGCCCGGCCTGGTGGGGCTGGCCGGCCCCACCACGCGGCGTACCCACCGCGACCTGCGCGGCACGGGCTGGGCGGTCGGCGCGCTGCTCCGGCCGGCTGCGGTGCCGCTCCTCACCGACGACCCGTCGCGCACCGTCGACGACTACGTCCCGGTGGACGCCGCCGACCTCGCTGGCAGCCGTGACCACCGCGATGGCCGGCGACGGCCCGGCCGAGCGGTGCCGCTCGGAGGCGGTCGCCGCCTTTGCCACGTGGTGGCGCGCCCGGGTACCGGCCCCGACGCCCGAGGCCGACCTGGCCAACCGGATGGCGGAGCTGCTCACGACCGATCCCCAGGTGCTGACGACGGCCACGGCGGCCGAACGCCTCCACGTCTCCGATCGCACCCTCCAGCGCCTCGCCGCACGGTACGTGGGGCTGTCCCCCGCCGCGATGATCCGGCGCCGTCGGCTCCAGGAGGCGGCCGAGCGCTTGCGCGCGGACCCCGGCACCGCCCTGGCCGCGGTCGCGCACGAGCTCGGCTACTCCGACCACGCGCACCTCACGCGTGACTTCCGGGCGGTGCTGGGGTTCACCCCCAGCGCGTACCGGGGCGGCGCGACGCCGCCCGCCGACGGGCTCGACGGCCCCCCGTGAGCGTCCTGTGCGGCACCACCGCCAGCCGGCCGGGGGCGGTGGCCACCGGCAGCGCGCCGACGCGTCACCCGCGGACGTGCCCGCGCAGCAGCGCCCCGAGCCGCTCGGCCTCCGCCACGGTGTTGTGCACGTGGAAGGACACCCGCAGCCGGCCCGCGCGGGTGGCCGCCACCACACCCTCGCGCTCGAGCAGTGCGGGCACCGCGTCGTCGGCGTCGACCGAGCGGAGGGCTCGGCCCGCCGGCTCCAGCCCCGCGGCCGCGGCGAAGGCGGCCTCCACCTCCAGGTCGTGGGCGTGCACCGCCTCCACCCCCACCCGCTCGAGGTAGTGGAGCGAGGCGCGGGTGCCCACCCAGCCGAACCACGCGGGCGAGGTGTCCAGCCGCCGTGCGTCGTCGGCGAGCCGCAGCGGCGACCCGTAGATGGAGGACCACGGGTCCCGGCCGGCGTACCACCCCGCCGAGGCGGGCACGAGCCCCTCGAGCAGGTCCGGCCGGACGGTGAGGAACGCGGTGCCGCGCGGTGACAGCAGCCACTTGTAGGCGCCGCACACGGTGTACCCGGCCCGGCCGGCGTCGACCGGCAGCCAGCCGGCCGCCTGGGTGAGGTCGAGCAGTACCTCGGCACCGTGCCGGGCGGCGGCGGCCTCGACGGCCTCGAGCGGGGCGAGGCTGCCGTCCGCGGACTGCACGAGGGAGACGGCCACGAGCGAGGTGGTGCCGTCGACGTGCTCGGCGAGGTCGGCGAGCGGCGCCTCGACGACCCGGATGCCGCGCTCCCGCTGGGCGAGGAACGGGAAGGACACGCTGGTGAAGTCGTCCTCGGCGACGAGCACGGTGGAGCCGGTCCGCAGCGACGCCGCCACCAGCCCCACGAGCGGCGACACCTGGTGCCCCACGGCGACGGTCGCCGGGTCGGCGCCGACGAGCCGGGCGAAGGCGGCCCGGGCGTCCGCGACGACCGGGTCGAAGTCGGTGGCCTGGACGTGGCCCCGGCGCCACCGGGCGTGCACGTCGTCGAGCGCCTCCGCCGTCACCCGTGGCGGCAGCCCGAGGCTCGCCGTGTTGACATAGGTGACGTCGGGGTCGAAGTCGCCCGCCGGGCCCCAGGGATCGCTCACGCCGAGGACCCTACGTCCTCACGGGTGGCCCGGCGCCCAGCCGCTCGGCGAGCGCCCGGGCCGCTGCGGGGTGGTGGTCGCCCAGCAGCCCGACCGCGAAGAGCAGGTACGCCCGGTCGACCACGGCGTCGGCCCGCGCGGGCACCCGCCAGCCCCCGGCGTGGTCGGCCAGGGCCCGGTCGAGCACCCGCGACCCCGACGCCTCCGGCGCGTGGCGCAGCACTCCCCCGGAGCCGACGAGCAGCGTGACGTCGGTGAGCGGCCGTGGCTGCTCGGACGGGGTGGGGGCCCGTCCGTGGCGGCGCAGCGCGGTGAGCACCGCAGCGCCGGCGAGCTCCTCCTCCGCGGCCCACTCGGCGGCGCCCCGGGCCAGGTGCCCCGGGTCGGCCGCCACGAGGGCGGCGTACCGCTCGGCGTCCGCGCCCACCGGCATCCCCTCGCGCCGGGCCGCCTCCACCACCCCCTCGGCGTTCCACCGCATGCCGAGGTCGGCCTCCACGGTCCGGGCGTGCCACAGCGTCCCCACGACGTCGCGCCGGATCTCGGCGTCCTCGCCACGCGGGGTGAGCACCGAGTAGACGTCGGTCGTCGCACCGCCGACGTCGACGACGAGCACGTCGCCGCCGCGCACGTCGGCGAGCACCTCCACGCCGCGCAGCACCGCGTCCGGCGTGGCCGCCCGGACCAGCTCGGCGAACCCGCGCCCCCGGGAGAGCGACGTGCCGCCGATGACGTGGGTGAGGAAGGCCTCGCGGATGGCGGCCCGGGCGGCGTCGGGTGCCACGACGCCGATCCGCGGCAGCACGTTGGACGTCACGACCACCCGGCGCCCGGTCGTGGCGAGCTCGGCCGCGGCCTCCTCGGCGGCGTCGGCGTTCCCCGCGAGGACGACCGCGGCCCGCACCCGGGCCCGGGCCAGCCGGCGGGCGTTGTGGAGCAGCACGTCGGCGTTGCCACCGTCGGTGCCGCCGACCAACAGGACGATGTCGGGTGCCGAGGCCCGCAGCGCGGCGACGTCGGAGGCCGCCATCGGGCCGTGGGCGACGTGGACGACCTTGGCCCCCGCGGAGAGGCCCACCCGGTACCCCGCCTCGGCCGTCACCTGACGCTCGTGCCCCACCACCGCGAGCCGGAGCCCGCCCCCCGCACTGGAGCAGACGAGCGTGTCGTGCGGGTCGCCGTGGTGGGCCAGGTCGGCGCACACCACCTCGACGCCGTCCATGACGTCCGTGGTCACCGTGGTGCGGCGGCTGGCGGTGCCGAGCACCGCACCGTCGACGGCGTCGACGAGCACGGCCTTGGTGAACGTCGAGCCGACGTCGACGCAGAGCACCCCAGCCACGGCGGCACTCTAGTGTCGGCCGCCCACCGGTGCTCAGGCGAGGCGGTCCAGCGCCTGCCGGAGGTCCGCGACGAGGTCGGCGACGTCCTCGATGCCCACCGACAGCCGGACGAGGTCGCCGGGCACCTCGAGCTCGGTACCCGCCACCGAGGCGTGCGTCATCCGGCCCGGGTGCTCGATGAGCGACTCGACCCCGCCGAGCGACTCCCCGAGCGTCCACAGCGTGGTCTCGGCACACACCTTGGTCGCGACGTCCTCCCCGCCCCGGACGCGGAACGCGACCATCCCGCCGAACCGGCGCATCTGCCGGGCGGCGACCTCGTGGCCCGGGTGGTCGGGCAGCCCGGGGTACAGCACCTCGGTGACGCCGGGGTGCGACTGCAGGAAGTCGACGACGACCTCGGCGTTGTCGCAGTGGCGCTCCATCCGCACGGCCAGGGTCTTCAGCCCACGAAGCACCAGCCACGCGTCGAAGGGCCCGGCCACCGCGCCCATCGCGTTCTGGTGGAACGCGATGCGCTCGGCGACGCTCTCGCCGTCGCGGGTCATCGCACCGGGTGCCACGACGACGGCCCCGCCGACGACGTCGCTGTGGCCGCCTGCGTACTTGGTCGTCGAGTGCACGACCACGTCGGCACCGAGCGTGATCGGGCTCTGCAGGTAGGGAGAGGCGAAGGTGTTGTCGACGACGAGCAGGGCACCCGCCTCGTGGGTGACCTCGGCGATCGCCTCGACGTCGGCGATCCCGAGGAGGGGGTTGGTGGGGGTCTCCACCCACACGATCCGCGTCTCGGGCCGGATGGCGGCCCGCACGGCGTCGACGTCGGCCACGGCGGCCACCGAGTGCGGCACGCCCCACGGCTCGAGGACCCGGGCGAAGAGCCGGTAGGTGCCGCCGTACGCGTCGGAGGGGACCACCACGTGGTCGCCGGGCCGAAGCAGCGCCCGGAGCACGGCGTCCTCGCCGGCGAGCCCGCTCGCGAAGGCGAACCCCCGCTCACCGCCCTCGAGCGCGGCGACGCACTCCTCGAGCGCCGTGCGGGTGGGGTTGCCGGAGCGGGAGTACTCGTACCCGCCGCGCAGCCCGCCGATCCCGTCCTGCTTGTAGGTGCTCACCTGGTGGATGGGCGGCACGACCGCCCCGGTCGTCGGGTCGGGTTCCTGGCCGGCGTGGATGGCACGGGAGGAGAAGCCGAGCTGGTCGTGGGTCATGGGTCCGAGCCTAGGTGCCGTGACCCGGCCACGGTGGGCACCCCAAGGAGTGACTGCGGGCGGTGCTCGAGGCGATCCCCTGCATCGCCTCGAGCATCGCCCGCAGTGGCTCGGTGCGGGCCCCTACCCGGCGTCCTCCACCGGGGAGCAGGAGCCGCCGACGGGGTGCCCGGTTCCGGCGGACGTGCACCGGTGCGGCGCCCAGGACCCCACGGACCCGGAGCAGGTCGCGGAGGCGACCGGCGCCCCGGGGGCTGCTCCACGACGGCTGGCTCGGCGCATACGGTTCCATCCACCTTCCGTGCGTGTTCCGTTGTCTCCCGGGGGGCCTGCGCTCCCTGTGTGTCCCAAGGGAACCACGCCGACCTGCCCTTGCTTGGCATTTTCTTTACCAACCCTTTAACAAGTGGCCGTTCGGAGGAACCACCGCCAGCCGTTGGTGCGGGATGACCGCGGGGGTCTCCCGCGTTGCACCGGCATGCTCTTCGGATCGCGCGCCAAGTCCACCCTTCCCACCCGCGAGGAGGCCCTCCCGGGCCGCGAGCACCGCCCCTACCCGGTCCCCGTGACGCACGAGGTGCTGGGCACCGCGCTCGAGGGCCCCTGGCCCGAGGGCACCGAGGTGCTCTACGTCGGGATGGGCTGCTTCTGGGGCGTGGAGCGGATCTTCTGGAGCCTGCCGGGGGTCGTCACCACGGCCGCCGGCTACATGGGAGGGATCACCCCCAACCCCACGTACGAGGAGACCTGCACCGGCCGCACCGGGCACGCCGAGACCGTCCTCGTCGCCTACGACCCCGCGCAGACCACCCCCGAGCTGCTGCTCAAGGCGTTCTGGGAGAACCACGACCCGACCCAGGGCAACCGCCAGGGCAACGACATCGGCACCGCCTACCGCTCGGTGGTGTACACGACGACCCCGGCGCAGGCGGCGGCCGCCGAGGCCACCCGGGAGGCCTTCCAGGGCGTGCTGTCGCGGGCGGGGCGCGGGACGATCACGACGACGATCGCCTCGGCGGAGGACGCCGGCCCGTTCTACTACGCCGAGGACTACCACCAGCAGTACCTCCACAAGAATCCGAACGGCTACTGCAACCACGGACCGTACGGCTGTTCGCTGAGTGACCGCGACATGCAGGGCGCCGAGGCCGCGCGGCTCGCCGTCACTGGCCTCAGACTGCCCGAGGCGACCGTCGAGGACTAGGCGTCACAAGCTGCGGTGTGACACAGGTCTGCGATCCCATGGCGGCTGCGCCAGGGAGGTCAGTGTGATCATGAGCGTGTGGTGCACGTGACGCGCCTGGTGACGTTCGTCGAGGTCGACGACCCCGTCGCTGACCCTCGACGGCTGTCGGTATCGGCGAGTCACGAGGCCGTCCTCTCGAACGGCGACCGAGTGCTGCTTCTCGATGATCGGGGCTGGAGCGTCTCCGGCCCTCCCGACATCTGGCACCACACGTCCGCCGCCGAGATCGCCGACATGGCACGAGTGGTCGTCGGTGCCGACGAGGCCTGTGACGGGTACTCGCAGGAGCAGATGGAGGCGAGCCACTGGGCCTTCCTTGCCGCTGTCCTTCGACGCCAGGGCGCCGACATCGACGTGCCGGCGCTGAGGGAGCTACCGCACGACGTGGTACTGGGGGAAGAGCTGCTCGCCCGCGTACTTCACAACGCAGAGTGACTGCGGAGGGGCGAGTGGCGGCGGTGTGACACCGTGTGCCTCACAGGGTGCACGAGGGAGCCGTTCACGAGAACGAGGCGGCCACCCCTGCCGGAGATGACCGTCCGGCTCTGTCTGGCACTGGGCTGGCGTGACGCGAGCTCCAACCCGGCGAAGTCACCCGTGAAGCGGGCCGGGCCCTGCATCGTCGGGTTCGCGTGCACCCACTCGGCGAGCGCGGCGTCTGCCGCGTTGGCGTGCTCCAACGGTCATGGGCATGGTGGCGGGCTTGTTGCCCGCGCCCACCTGGCGCAGCACCCGGTGCCCACGCAGCGTCTGCGCGTAGTCCTCGATCCGCACCGCCGGGGCCTCCGACGCGCGCGGCGCATTGATCCCGAGAAGGAACGCCAACGCCCGTGGTGGACCGCGATCGTCTGGGAGACCCGGAGGAACCGGATCAGCTCGAGCCGGTCCAAGCCCTGGGTGCGGGACTCGTCCCGGTGCAGCTCGGCAGGCGCGCGTGGACGGCCGGGTCGGTTGGGACCAGCCCGTCGATGTGCGCACACCGGAAGAACCCACGCACCCGGTCATCATCGTCACCACCGAGGAGTCCCTCAGCCCCGCCCCCCGAGCCCGCGGACGTACAGCTCGACATGCGCACGCTGGACCCGGACCAGCAGGTCCAGCCCGTGGCCCTCGACCCGTACACCCGGTGCGTCCGCCCGGAGTACCGGGCCACCGACGAGACCGCCGCCAGCTGAGCGGTCGACGTCGACGACGGCTGGAACGGGAGCAGAGCAGTCGGCGCAGACATGGGACACCTCACGCGGCGACACCAGACACGGCCCCCCAGCCGCCCGCGCAACCGCGGCTGGACTCAGGACGGCGACGACGCTAGACCTCCCACCGACAAACGAACAGTCACGTCTGGCAGGACGAGGTCAGGTGTTGCGCCGCGGTGATCGACCAACAACTCCCGCGACACCTCCCACATGTCGTGGAAAGGCTGTCCCTCCATACGCAGCGTGGCCGCCAAGAGGCTCATACGGCCGGTGCCACGGGCGCCCTGAGTGCGCCCGGTCGCTCCCCACGGGAAGCGCTCACCGCGCTATCGTTTGCTCGGCGACGGGAGGTGGGCCACCGGTGGCGACGATCGCGATCTTCCATTCCGCTCTGGGGGTCCGGGAAGGGGTACGCGACGCCGCGCGCCGACTGAGCGACGCGGGCCACGAACCCCACATCGTCGACTACTACGGCGACCACCGCAGCTTCGACGACCAAGCCAGTGCCGCCGACTACGTCGACAAGGTCGGGTTCCCGTCACTCATGCAAGCCGCCATCGATGGCGTCGCCGACCTGCCCGACGGGTTCGCCGTCCTCGGCTTCTCGAACGGGTCCGGCATGGCCGAGTACGTCGCGACCCGCCGGTCGGTCACCAAGGCAGTTCTCGGCTCCGGGACCCTTCCACTGGCCATCATCGGCGCCGACGCCTGGCCCGCGCAGACCGCAGCGCAGATCCACTACGCAGCCGATGACCCCTTCCGCAACGACGAATGGCTCGACTCGGTGATCGACAGCGTGCGCAGCTCGGGCGCGCCCCTGGAGGTGTACACCGAGTACCCCGGGAGCGGGCACCTCTTCACCGACTCGACGCTGCCCGATTACGACGAGGCGAGTACCGAACTCTTCTGGGAGCGGGTCCGAGCGTTCCTCGGTTGACCTGGCGGCGGTTTGGGGCTGAGTGCAACTGGGCCCTCCCGGCGAAGCGCTCCGCCGCGATCTGGACGGTCGACAGGCGGGTCGGAGTCGTCCTCACCTGCCATGAGCGGCTGTCAGGTCGAGTTGCGGACCCCGCGACGTGCAACGTGGGCGACGCCGCAACACGAAGACCTCGCCCAGTGGTGAGTAGCCGCAGACTCCTGGCTCGTCGTTGTCGGCAACAGTGATCAAGCCGCGGTCGGGCCCGGCCTCGCGCCGTCCTGCAACGGCGGCAACAGCTCTCAGCTCAGGGCGCGGTCGACGAGGGCTCGGGCCGAGGCCTTGGCCACGGCGGGCGCCTCGGGGTCGGCGTCGAGGGACCCGCTGGCCAGTCCACCGTCGAGGAGCAGGCTCAGGGAACGGGCCAGCGACGCCGGGTCGCGCGCCCCGGCCTGCTCGGCGAGGTCGCGCATCCAGGCAAGCACGGCCGTCTTGTGGGCCACCGTGCGATCGTGGACGGCGGTGCCGGGCTGGGTCTCGGCGGCGGCGTTGATGAAGGCGCAGCCGCGGTAGCCCTCCCGGCGACAGGCGTTCGTGAGCGCGTCGAACAGGCCGACGAGCTGGTCGGCCGGGTCCGTCCCGGCGGCGCGGGCCGCCTCCTTGAGCTGGCCGAACCACACGCCGTCCACCGTGTCGAGGTAGGCCACGACGAGGTCGTCCTTGGACGGGAAGTGCTTGTAGAAGGTGGCCTTGGCGACGCCGGACTGGGCGATGATCAGGTCGACCCCGACCGCGCGGATGCCGCGCGCGTAGAACAGCGAGAACGCCGTGTCGAGGATGCGCTCGCGCGCGGCGCTCGGTCGGACCGTGGTGACGGGGTCGGCGGACATCGGTGCTCCTCGGCGTTGGCGGCTGACCCGAGCATACCTTGCAACCAGACAGACCTGTCTGTTAGCGTGCCGATCGAGGTAGACAACCCTGTCTACCCCCCTCGACCACTTCCCAGGAGCTCCCATGAAGATCGCCGTCCTCGGCACCGGCATGGTCGGCCGCGCCCTCGCCGCCCGGCTGTCCGGTCTCGGCCACGACGTCACCATCGGCACCCGCGACCCGCAGGCGACCCTCGCCCGCACCGAGCCGGACGGCATGGGCAACCCGCCGTTCCGCACGTGGTCCGCCGATCACCCCGACGTCGCGCTCGCCGCGCTCGGCGAGGCCGCGGCCGATGCCGAGCTCGTCGTCAACGCGACCAGCGGCTCGGGCGCCCTGCCGGCGCTGGAGCAGGCCGGCGCCGACCACCTCGCCGGGAAGGTGCTCATCGACATCTCCAACCCGCTCGACTTCTCGCAGGGGTTCCCGCCCACGCTCTTCGTCAAGGACACCGACTCCCTCGGTGAGCAGATCCAGCGGGCCTTTCCGCAGACCCGGGTGGTCAAGACCCTCAACACCCTCAACGCCGACCTCATGGTCGACCCCGCCTCTCTCGGCGCCGAGACCTCGGTCTTCGTCTCCGGCGACGACGCGGCCGCCAAGGCCACCGTCACCTCGATCCTGGAGAGCTTCGGCCACACCGACGTCATCGACCTCGGCGACATCAGCACCGCCCGCGGCACCGAGATGTACCTCCCGATCTGGCTGCGGCTCATGGGCGCGCTCGGCACCGCGGCGTTCAACGTCAAGGTCGTCCGCTGAGATGGCCACCATGACCGGCAAGACCGTGCTGGTCACCGGCGGGACCGGCGGGATCGGGCTGGCCACTGCCGCCGGCCTCGCCGGGCTCGGCGCCCGGGTCGGGATCGTCGGACGCGACGCCGCCCGGTCCGAGGCCGCCGCCACGCACCTCCGTGGCTCCGGCGCCGAGGTCGACGTGTTCGTCGCCGACATGTCCTCGCAGCGCGAGGTGCGGCGCCTCGCGGAGGAGGTGCTCGCGGCCTACCCGCGGCTCGACGTCCTGGTCAACAACGTCGGTGGGTACTGGGCGACCCGCCGCACCACCGTCGACGGCCTCGAGCACACCTTCGCGGTGAACCACCTGGCACCGTTCCTGCTGACCAACCTGCTGCTGGACCGGCTCCGGGCCAGTGCGCCCGCGCGGGTCGTCACCGTGTCCTCCGGGGCGCAGGCCATGGGCCGCATCGACTTCGAGGACCTGCAGGGAGAGCGGGGCTACAACGGTCAGCGCGCGTACAACCAGTCCAAGCTCGCCAACGTGATGTTCACCTACGAGCTCGCCCGCAGGCTCGCAGGGTCGGGCGTCACCGCGAACGCCCTCCACCCCGGGGTGGTCCGCACCAACTTCGGCCGCGAGGACTCCAAGGGCTGGATGCGGCACGGTGCTGCCGATCATCCGTCCCTTCATGAAGAGCCCCGAGCGCGGGGCCGCGACCTCGGTGTACCTCGCGTCCTCCCCCGAGGTCGACGGAGTGACCGGCCAGTACTTCGCCAACACCAAGCCCAAGACCTCGTCCAAGGCCTCCTACGACGCCACCGCCGCGGCCCGGCTGTGGGACGTGTCCGCCACCCTCGTCGGCCTGGCGTCCGGTGCATGAGAGTTGCCGGGGGCTCGTGGCCGGTGCTGGGCTCGTTCTGTTGGTGTCGGGATGCAGTGTCGACCTGCCGTGGTCCTCCGCGCCGGCGACGACGACTTCACTCTGCCCCCAGGAGGTGCTCTCGGACACCGGTGGGCACCTCAGCCCGTGCGCTGTCGGAACTGGTTCCGGGACGGTCGAAGAAGGACATCACCGTGCTCCAGGCGGAGAGGATCCTGCCGTCGGTGCGGCCGCGGGACCAGATCGGCAGGACCCCAAGCGGATCGCGCAGGAGCACTTGGCCGAGGCTGTGGCCGTCGAGGCGAGATCAAGGCTGCCTGAAGCGGCGCATCTCCGACGCCATCTTCCGTCAGCTCGTCACCGACGCCGAAGCGGCCCGGCCCGAGGGCGTGGACGCGGGCCCGGGAGGCACCGCGGGGGCGTCTCATGCATCCAGCGCAGCCGGCTCGAACCCGCCCACCGGCACTTCGGATCAGCCACGTCCCGGACCCGCGCAGACGACGCAACCCCCCCACCGACACAGCACGGAAGACCAAGACCACCAGACCCCTCGCACCCGCCTCTTGACGACGGAGGGGTACCGAAATGACGCATCCAGGGAACCGGAACGGCAACCACGGGCCCAACGGGCTCACCTGCCCGGTCGGCGGCGCGAACCTCCCCGCGCAGACCGACGTCGCTCCCCCGGGCTGACGCCGCCGGGCACGGCGCCAGAAGAGAACCGAGCGTCGCAACCGTCGCGGGGACCGTCCCGGGTCGGGCACGGCGCTGGGCGTCCGGTCCGGCGGAACCGGGGTCATGGCGCCGGCTTCTCCGGTGCCGGCGCCACGTCCACGGAGGAGGACACCCCTCCACCGGTCGGGTTGCGTTCACGCCCTGGAGAAGCCGGCGCCTCGGACGGCGTGTCCCGTTTCACTCGAGGGCCGTTCGCCGCGGGTGGAACGCCGCGGTGGTGGGAGACGGAGGCCACCGCGGCGTCGGCTCACTCGAGGACCACCCGCATCAGCCACGAGAAGAGGTTGAGGAGCAGGACTCCCGCGGTCACGACGGTCAGGACGTAGGCCGGCACCGCGGCGCCGTCGTCGCCACGGGCACGGGCGCGCAGGTGCAGGCGCCACGCGATCACCGTCGGGACGCCGATGGCGAGGACGAAGGTCAGCAGGGCCACGCCGCCGACCCACCACGGCGGCAGTCCCTCCTCCGTGTAGCCGAGGGCCGATGCGACCGCCTCGCCGCCGACGAAGCCGGCGACGAGGGCCACGGGGATCGAGGCGACGCACCACCAGGCCCCGCGCGCCTCCCGGGAGATGGTCCGGTGCTGACGAGGGGGGACGAGGGTCTGGTCGCTCATGGCGCACCTCCTCCGCGGAGGTCACAGGGCCACCGGCTGGGGCTCCACCCCCATCATCCCGCGGTGCCCACCCGACCACCGCCCACGGTGACGCGCCAGACACGCCCGAGCCCGACCCCGCGCCACGCCGCAGCAGCCGCCGGGATCGCCGCAGCCACTGCGGCGCAGCCGGGTGGCTCGACGCGCTCAGATGCGGGCAGCCACCTCGGTGCCCTGGCGGATGGCGCGCTTGGCGTCGAGCTCGGCCGCGACGTCGGCACCCCCGATGACGTGGACGCGGATGCCGCGCTCCTCGAGCGGGTCGGCGAGGCCCCGGACGGACTCCTGCCCGGCGCACACGACGACGGTGTCGACGGCGATGGTGCGCTTCTCGGCGCCGCCCTCACCCACCGCCACGTGCAGGCCCTCGTCGTCGATGCGCTCGTAGGCGACCACGCCGGTGACCTGCTCGACCCCCTTGGCCCGCAGGTTGGCCCGGTGCACCCAGCCGGTCGTCTTCCCCAGCCCCTTTCCGATGGACGTGGTCTTGCGCTGGAGCAGCACCACCTCGCGCGGGCTGGCGCCCGGGTGCGGCGGCACGACGCCCCCGCGCGTGTCGGCGGGGTCGCCCACACCCCACTCCGAGCGCCAGGCCGCGACGTCGAGGGCGGGCGAGTCGTCGGTGGTGAGGAACTCGCAGACGTCGACCCCGATGCCGCCGGCCCCGATGACCGCGACCCGCCGCCCGGCGGTGCGCTCACCGCGGACGAGGGCGTCGTAGGTGACGACGCTCGGGTGGTCGATGCCGTCGATGTCGGGCAGCCGCGGCGTGACGCCGGTGGCGACGACGACGTCGTCGAAGCCCGCCGCCGCCAGCTCGTCGGCCTCGGCCCGGGTCGAGAGGTGCACCTTGACGCCGGTGAGGTCGAGCTGGCGGGTGTAGTACCGGATGGTCTCCGCGAACTCCTCCTTGCCCGGGATCCGCATCGCGATGTCGAACTGGCCACCCACGTGGTCGCGGGCCTCGAAGAGCTCCACCTCGTGGCCGCGCCCGGCGAGCGTCGTGGCAGCGGCGAGCCCGGCCGGCCCAGCACCGACGACAGCGACCCGACGCGTGGTGGGGGTGGGCTCGATGACGAGCTCGGTCTCGTGCGCCGCCCTGGGGTTGACGAGGCAGGTGGCGCGCTGCTTGACGAAGGTGTGGTCCAGGCAGGCCTGGTTGCACGCGATGCAGGTGTTGATCTCGTCGGCCCGGCCCTGCTCCGCCTTCCGGACGAACTCGGGGTCGGCCAGGAAGGGCCGCGCGAGGGAGACCAGGTCGGCCCCGTCGGCCAGCACCCGCTCGGCGATCTCGGGGGTGTTGATCCGGTTGGTGGCGCAGACCGGGATGTCGACGTGCTCCTTCAGCCGGGCGGCGTAGTCGGTGAACGCGGCCCGGGGCACCGAGGTGACGATCGTCGGCACGCGGGCCTCGTGCCACCCGATCCCGAGGTTGAGGATGCTCGCGCCGTTGGCCTCGACGTCGCGGGCGAGGGTGGTGACCTCCTCCCACGTCTGGCCGTCCTCGACGAGGTCGACCACCGAGATGCGGTAGACCAGGACGAAGTCGGGACCGACGGCGTCCCGGACGGCCTTCACCACCTCGACCGCGAACCGCCGACGGTTCTCGGGGGTGCCCCCCCAGCGGTCCGTGCGCCGGTTGGTGCGCGGGGCGAGGAACTGGTTGACGAGGTACCCCTCGGAGCCCATCACCTCCACGCCGTCGTAGCCGGCCTCCTTCGCCAGCACCGCGGCGCGGGCGAAGGCACGGATCTGGCGGCGGACGCCGCGGTCCGAGAGGGCCCGCGGCCGGAACCGGCTGATCGGGCTCTTCACCGCCGACGGCGCCACGCACCACGGCGTGAAGGCATACCGGCCGGCGTGGAGCAGCTGGAGCGCGACCAGCCCGCCGGCCTCGTGCACCGCCTCGGTGACCTGCCGGTGGCGGGCCGCCTCCCGACGGGTCGTCAGCTTCGAGGCGAGCGGGTACAGGGTCCCCTCGATGTTCGGTGCGAAGCCCCCGGTGACGATGAGGCCGGCCCCGCCGCGGGCCCGCTCGGCGAGATAGGCCGCGAGCTTGGGGAAGTCCCGGGCGTGGTCCTCGAGGCCGGTGTGCATCGACCCCATGACGACCCGGTTGGGCAGCGTGAGGTGCCCGAGGTCGAGCGGCTCGAGCAGGCGGGGGTACTCACTCATCGAGGTCCTCGTGGGGTCGTCGTCGGGCGGCCACCCCGCGGGGAACGGCGTCAGCCTTCTCGGGCGCCGGGGCGGCGACGCCACCAAGGGCGCCGCCGTCGAGCCTCTCCCGAGGTTACCGGCCGGTCAACCTCCGGTGGCTGTGAGGCTGCTCGCAGCGCCCGCCAGCGCTCGACCATCGCGTCGACGTCGACGGTGGGGGCGAGCAGCTGCGGCATCCCCGGGTCGGGCGGGCGCAGCCGGTCGCGGCGCACCCGACGGTTGAAGTCCTCGAGGACGGCACGCACCGACTCCTCGGATCGCAGCTCGCCGAGCGACTCCGGGAAGGTCGCCGCCTCCTTGCGGAGCGCGACGGCCGGCGGGAGGGCGCCGGTGAAGTCGAGCTGCTCCCGCTCGGCGAGCTGCCGCACCCACCACATCGGGTCGTCGAGGTCGCGCAGATCCAGCGGTCGTCCCGCGCCGGGGAGGTCGTCGAACTCCCCGCGCTCCTGCGCCTCCCGGATCGCCCGCTCCACCGGCGACTCGTACCTCGGCCGCTCCATCACCCCAGTGTCACCCGGCCGCCGCCCGATCCGCACCCGCGGAAGGTGGGGTGGGTCGGTCAGTCCGCGAGGAAGGAGAGGAGGTCAGCGCGGGTGAGCACGCCGACGGGCTTGCCGTCCTCGACGACGAGCACCGCGTCGCTGCCCTCGAGCTCGCGCCGGGCGGTGGCGACGGGTTCGCCGGCCCCGACGAGCGGGAGGCCCGGACCCATGTGGTGCTCGACGGGGTCGGCGAGGTGCGCCTTGCCCGTGAACAGCAGCTCGAGGAGGTCTCGCTCGGAGACCGACCCCGCCACCTCGCCGGACACGACCGGCGGCTCGGCCTTGACCACCGGCATCTGGGAGACGCCGTACTCGCGGAGGATCTCGATGGCGTCGCGCAGGGTCTCGTTCGGGTGGGTGTGCACGAGGTCGGGCAGGGTCCCGGACTTGGCCCGCAGGACGTCGCCGACGGTGCGTTCGCCCTCGGCGTGGAGGAAGCCGTAGGACTGCATCCACTCGTCGTTGAAGATCTTCGACAGGTAGCCGCGGCCGGAGTCGGGCAGGAGCACGACGACGACGGCGTCGGCCGGCAGGCCCTTCGCGAGCCGGAGCGCGGCGACCACCGCCATCCCGCACGAACCGCCGACGAGCAGGCCCTCCTCGCGGGCCAGCCGGCGGGTCATCGCGAACGAGTCGGCGTCGGAGACCGCGATCACCTCGTCGACCTGTGAGGGGTCGTAGGCCTCGGGCCAGAAGTCCTCGCCGACACCTTCGACGAGGTACGGCCGGCCGCTACCGCCGCTGTACACCGAGCCCTCCGGGTCGGCGGCGACGATCCGCACTCGGCCCTCCGGCCGGTCGGCGGAGACCTCGCGCAGGTAGCGCCCGACGCCGGAGATCGTGCCGCCGGTGCCGGCGCCGGCGACGAAGTGGGTGACCCGGCCGTCGGTGTCGTCCCAGACCTCCGGACCGGTGGTCCGGTAGTGCGAGAGCGGCCCCCCGGGGTTGGAGTACTGGTCGGGCTTCCAGGCCTTGGGGGTCTCGCGGACGAGCCGGTCGGACACCGAGTAGTACGAGGCCGGGTGCGACGGGTCGACGGCGGTGGGGCACACGACCACCTCGGCCCCGTAGGCCCGCAGCACGTCACGCTTGTCCTGGGACACCTTGTCGGGGCACACGAAGATGCACGAGTACCCCTTGCGCTGCGCCACCATCGCCAGCCCGACCCCGGTGTTGCCGGACGTCGGTTCGACGATCACACCGCCCGGCTGGAGGGCACCGGACTGCTCGGCGGCCTCCACCATCGTCAGCGCGATGCGGTCCTTCACGGACCCGCCCGGGTTGAGGTACTCGACCTTGGCCAGGACGGTGGCCTCGATGCCCTCCGTCACCGAGTTCAGCTTGACGAGGGGCGTGTGGCCCACGAGGTCGACGATGTGCTCCGCGTACTTCACGCCGGTCATCCTCGCACGGCTCTGGGCGGGTCCAGGACGCCTGGAAACCCGTGGCGCGGGGCGACCGCGACCCGCAGGATGGTCCGGTGACCAGCACCTCGACCACCGCCGACGACGGCGCCGACTACCTCGCCGTCAACCGGGCCAACTGGGACGACCGTGCCGCCGCGCACGTCGCCAGCCCCGAGTACGCCGTGGACCGCTACGTCGACGACCCCGCGCACCGCAGCGCCGTCGTGCGGTTCGACGAGCCACGCCTCGGCGACGTCGCCGGGCTGCGCGGCGTGCACCTCCAGTGCCACATCGGCACCGACACCCTCTCCCTGCACCGCCTCGGCGCCCGGATGACCGGGGTCGACCTCTCCCCCGCCTCGCGTCGCGCAGGCCCGCGCCCTCGCCGAGCGCGCCGGCGCCGCCATCGACTACGTCGAGGCCGACGTCTACGCCGCCCCCGAGGCGGTCGGCGGCCGGTCCTTCGACCTCGTGTACACCGGCATCGGGGCCCTCGGGTGGCTGCCCTCGATCCAGCGGTGGGCCGAGGTCGTGGCCGGCCTGCTCGCGCCGGGTGGGCGGCTGTTCCTCCGGGAGGGGCACCCGATGCTGTGGGCGCTGGACGACGCCCGCACCGACCTGCTGGAGGTCGCCCACCCCTACTTCGAGACGCCGGAGCCCCTCGTCTGGGACGAGCCGGGCACCTACGTCGAGACCGACGTGGAGATCACGCACACCCGCACGATGGAGTGGAACCACGGCCTCGGCGAGATCGTCGGGGCCCTGCTCGCCCACGGCCTGGTGCTCACCATGCTGGAGGAGCACCGCAGCGTGCCGTGGGAGGCGCTCCCCGGCCGGATGGACCGCGGCGACGACGGGGAGTGGCGGCTGCGCGAGCGCCCCGAGCGGGTGCCCCTCAGCTACACGCTGCAGGCGGTCCGGCCCCACTGACGGCCGCCCACCTGGCCGCGCCGCGGTGGGCGGGCCCTCAGGCCAGGCGGGTGAGGAAGCCGGCGGAGTCGACCACCACCCGCTCGACCGTGCCCCGCCCCAGGGGCCGGCCGTCGACGCCCGTGGCCTCGACGACGAACACCAGCCGGCGGCCGTCGACCGCGGTCACCTCGGCGCGGACCGTGACCCAGTCGCCGACCGCGCTCGGTGCCAGGTGCTCCAGCCGCAGGCTCGTGCCCACGCTCGTCTCCCCGACCGCGAGCAGGTCGTCGACGGCGTCGCAGGTGACCCCCTCGACCCAGGCGAGCAGGCGCGGCGTGGCGAGCACGGGCAGGCTCCCCGAGCCGACCGCCTCCGCCGTGTCGGCGGTGGTGACCTCGACGACGCGCTCGGCCGCGGTTCCCGGGGTGACCTCCATCGCGCCATCGTAGGGAGGCCCCGGTCATCCCCGACCCGCAACGGGCACCCGGCGCACGGCGCTACCGTGGTTCGGTCCGGTCGACGAGGAGAGGGGACGACGTCATGGGCCGCGCGCGCCGGGCTCGCAAGATCGCCGCGACGGCCGCCTACGGTGGCGGCGGAGCGGCGGCGGCCGGTGCCGCCATCGGGGCGCTCGGCTACGGCGTCATCAAGGTGGAGGCCGCCCTGGCCCGGCGGGTGATCGGCAGCCAGTTCCACGAGTCCCCGGACGACAACGGCGTCTACGGCTCCGGCCGCGGCACGCCCCTCGAGATCGTCGTCCTCGGCGACAGCTCGGCCGCGGGGGTGGGCGCGGACGCCCCGCACGAGACCGTGGGCGCCATCGTCGCGAACGGCGTCGCCGCGCTCACCGGCCGCCGGGTGCGGGTGACCAACCGTGCCGTGGTGGGCGCCGAGTCCTCCGACCTCGAGCGCCAGCTGGCGAGCGCCCTCGAGGACGTGCTGCACCCCGACGTCGTCCTCATCATGGTCGGCGCCAACGACGTCACCCACCGGATCGACCGTGCCACCGCCGTCCGCCACCTCGAGCAGGCGGTCCGCCGGGCACGTGCCCTCGGCAGCGAGGTCGTGGTCGGCACCTGCCCGGACCTCGGCACCGTCCAGCCGATCCAGCAGCCGCTGCGGGCGCTGATGAAGCGCTGGTCACGAGACCTCGCCGCGGCGCAGACGGTCGCCGTCGTGGAGGCCGGCGGGCGCACCGTCTCGCTCGGCGACCTGCTCGGCGAGGAGTTCGAGGGGTCCCCGCACGAGATGTTCAGCCGCGACCGATTCCACCCCTCGGCGGCCGGCTACGCACGGGCGGCGGCCGCCCTGCTGCCCAGCGTCTGCGCGGCCCTCGACGTCTGGGGCCTCGACACCGGCGACCGTCCCCCCGAGGCGCGCCGCGGCGAGGGCGTCGGGCCGGTGGCGGTGGCGGCGGGGCAGGCGGTCCGCGAGGCCGGCGCCGAGGTGGCGCCCACCGAGGTCGCGGGGCAGAGCCGCGGCCCCCGCGGGCGGTGGGCGGTGCTCCTGCGCCGCCGCACCTCCCCGGTGCCCCCGGCGTCCGACCCGGTGCCCCCGGCCGAGGACGCGGTGTCCCCCACCGGCGGCGCCGCCGACGACGAGGAGGGCGCCCGCGGGGTCACCGACGACTGAGCGGGGCCGCCGTCACTCGGGGACGACGGCGTCGAGCTCGACCTCGACCTTCCAGCGGTGGTCGACCAGGCCGGCGACCCGCATGATCGAGCTCGCCGGGCGGATCTGGCCGAAGATCTCGCCGTGCACACTGGTGACGGCTTCGATGACGTCGTCGTCGGTGATGAAGTGCCGCGTGCGGATCACGTGCGCCGGTGACCCGCCGAGCTCGGCCAGCGCGCCGAGCGCGATCTCCCAGCACCGCCTCGTCTGCTGCGCGGGGTCCAGGCTCACGTGACCGTCCGCGTTGATCGGCGCCGTACCGGAGACCGCGATCCACGGGCCGACCCGGACGGCCCGGGAGAACCCGACGGTGCTCTCGTACGGCGACGATGACGAAGCGAGGCTGCGAGTGGTGTCCATGAGCACATCATGGCGCCCTCGGGGCGCCGGCACGAGCCCCATGCCGAGCCCGTCGGCGAGACGGACCCCACACCCCCGGCGCGGTGCCGACGGCGCACCCGGGCGCCTAGGCTGGGATGACCAGTGAGCGAGCGCTCAGTGGCCGTAGCGGCCCCGGCGCCCCGACCCAGGAGGACCCCCGTGACCGAGGCCGTCATCGTCGCCACCACCCGCACCCCCATCGGCCGGGCCTTCAAGGGCTCGCTGCGGGAGATGCGCCCGGACGACCTCTCGGTGCAGGTCGTCCGGGGCCTGCTCGAGCAGCTTCCGGCGCTGGACCCCACGACGATCGACGACCTGTACTGGGGCTGCGCCGAGCCCAGCGGCAACCACGGCTCGAACATGGCCCGCGTCATCGCCGTGCTCGCCGGGATGGACCACCTGCCGGCCGCCACCGTCAACCGGTTCTGCGCGAGCTCGACCCAGACGATGCGGATGGCCTTCCACGCCATCAAGGCGGGCGAGGGCGACACCTTCGTCGTCGGCGGTGTCGAGTGCGTCAGCCAGTACACGAACTTCACCGGGGCCGGGGGAAGCGAGGGCGAGGCTCAGAACCCGCTCTTCACCGAGGCCGCCGCCCGTTCGGCCGAGTACGCCCGCACCAACGCCACCTGGCACGACCCGCGCGAGGACGGCCTGCTCCCCGACGTCTACCTCGCGATGGGCCAGACCGCCGAGCACGTCGCGACCCTGCGGGGCATCTCCCGCGAGCGTCAGGACGAGTGGGGCGTCACCAGCCAGAACCGGGCCGAGAAGGCGATCGCCGACGGCTTCTTCGAGCGCGAGATCCTGCCCGTCACCCTCGCCGACGGCACCGTGGTCAGCCGCGACGACGGCCCGCGGCCCGGGGTGACGATGGAGGCCGTCCAGGCCCTCAAGCCGGTCTTCCGCGAGGACGGCACCGTCACCGCCGGCAACTGCTGCCCCCTCAACGACGGCGCGTCGGGTGTCGTCGTCATGAGCGACACCCGGGCCCGCGAGCTCGGGCTGACCCCGCTCGCCCGGATCGTGTCCACCGGGGTCTCCGGCCTCTCCCCCGAGATCATGGGCCTCGGGCCGGTCGAGGCCTCCCGGCAGGCGCTGGCCCGGGCCGGCATGGGCATCGGCGACATGGACCTCTACGAGATCAACGAGGCCTTCGCCGCGCAGGTGCTCCCCAGCGCCGACGACCTCGGCATGGACCTCGAGAAGCTCAACGTCCACGGCGGGGCCATCGCGCTCGGGCACCCGTTCGGCTCCACCGGCACCCGGATCATGACGACGCTGCTCAACGGGCTGGAGGCCCGGGACGGGCAGTTCGGCCTCGAGACGATGTGCGTCGGCGGCGGCCAGGGGATGGCCATCGTCGTCGAGCGGCTCTCCTGACCCTCCCGAGCCGCACCGGTCACGGGAGGTCGCGCCGCAGCGCGGTGAGGAGCGCGGCGACGCCGTCGCCGCGCCCCGCCGCGTAGGCCTCCCAGACGAGCACCGCGAGCTGGTCGGCCAGCACCTCGACCCCGAGGTCGGGCACCGGCTCACCGGCGGCGGATCTCGGCGCGAGCTCGGCGAGCACGGCCCGCACCGCCGGCGCCGCGGCCTCGGCCCGGGGAAGCGTCAGCTCGCTCCACCGGCGACGGACGCGCTCGAGCTCGGTGCGGGCGGCCGCGTCCACCGGGTGCACGGACGACGACGCCGGGACGGGCTGCCCCGTCCCGGCGTCGTCAGCGTCGGCCCCGCCGGTCACTCGCGCATGCGCGCGAGCAGGCGGAGGAACTCGAGGTAGAGCCACACCAGCGTGACGATGAGCCCGTGGGCGAGCAGCCACGAGTACTTCTGCGGTGCGCCGGTGCGGATCGCGTACTCGATGGCATCGAAGTCCAGCGCCAGCGTGAACGCCGCCAGGCCGATGGCGAAGACCGAGATGCCGATGCCGAGCGCGCCGGAGCCACCGAAGCCGAACTGGGTGTTGGTGATCACCGCGTAGCCGAAGTTGACGACCGCGAAGATCGCGTAGCCGAAGAGCATCATCGTCATCACCCGGCGGAACTTCGCGGTGACCTTGATCAGCCCGAACCGGTAGGCGAGGAACATGCCGGCGAAGGTCGCGAGCGTCGCGAGCACGGCCTGCGCGACGATGCCCTGGAACGCGGGGGTGCCGGGCTCGTCGAAGGCGAGCGCGAAGTACTGGCTGATGGCGCCGACGAAGAGACCCTCGACGACCGCGTAGGCGAGGATGAGCGGGACGCTCAGCGTCTTCTTGAAGGCGATGACGAGCCCGAGGACCAGGGTGGCGATCATGCCGCCCATCCACAGGGCGACGCCGATGGACGGGTAGGCGGCGGCCACGAGCCAGCCGACCGTGCCCGTGACGAGGACGATGGCAAAGAGCCCGAGCGTCTTCATGACGACGTCGTCCATGGTCACCGGACGGTCTGCGCCGGTACGGACCGCCGGCGGCTGCTTCTCGGTGCCGACCGCCGACGGCTGGTTGTACAGGTCCTGCAGCTGCTGCGCCGTCATTGCGCCGGTGGCCGCCTGCGACGAGGCGGCGCCGTCGGTGCGGAATCCGGCGTACCCGGTCTGGGCGTCCTTCTCGAGCCGGTTGAAGGCCGGGTTGTTGGCCATCGCTCCTCCGTGATGGTCGTGGCGGTGGCGGTCACCGCGGTGTCACCAGACTAGACGCGCACGTGGTCCGCGGTGTTCCCGTCCCGTCCACGCCCCAGCCGGGCTCATCGGTCGGCGTCCCGTTCCCCGGCTCAGCGCACCCCACCTGCTCAGCGCACCTTGCACCGCTCAGCGCACGCAGGAACCTGCGCCGAGCCACCCGACCCTGCCCTGAGCCGCGCCTGACGCCCCAGCCGGTCACCCGCTCAGCGCATCCTGCACTTGCTCAGCGCACGCAGGAACCTGCGCCGAGCCACCCGACCCTGCCCTGAGCGAGACCGGGCGGGCGACCCCTGCGTCGGCCCGGCAGCCTGGCCGCTACCTGCTCAGCGCACCCTGCAGTTGCTCAGCGCACGCAGGAACCTGCGCCGAGCCACCCGACCCTGCCCTGAGCGAGACCGGGCGGGCGACCCCCGCGTCGGCCCGGCAGCCTGGCCGCTATCTGCTCAGCGCACCCTGCAGTTGCTCAGCGCACGCAGGAACCTGCGCTGAGCCGCCCGCTCCTGCGCTGAGCGAGCCCGGACGGGCGGCCCCCGCACCGGCCCGGCCCGCATGGTCGGGTCACTGCGTGCCCCCGACGGGATCCGTCGCCCTCACTCCGTTCGGGCTCCTCCCGACTCCCTCGGGGTCACTGCGTGCCCCCGACGGGAGTCGAACCCGCACCTGGAGCGCTTTTAAGGCGCCTGCCTCTGCCGGTTGGGCCACGGGGGCGCGCTCACCGTAGCGCCTGTCCCCGGTCGCGGTTCACGCGAGCGAGAGGGCGATGCCGTCGAGGATGTCGTGCTCGCTGGTCACCACCTCGACCCCCGGCGAGCGCAGCGCCACCCGGCCCAGCACCTCGTGCCACACCAGCGCGCCGGCCCCGATGACGTCCACCCGGCCGGGGTGCATGTACGGCAGCGCCGCCCGCTCCGCGCGGGTCATCCCCCACAGCGCCCGGCTCGACGCCCGGTGCCGGTCCGGCGACAGCCGGGCCAGGTGGATGGCGTCCGGGTCGTACCGGTCCAGGCCCAGCGCGTGCGCCGTCACGGTCGTGACGCTGCCGGCCAGGCCGACGACGGCGCCGAGGCCGTCGAGGGGCACGACCCGCTCGGCGGCGTCGAGGGCGGTCGCCACGTCGGCCCGGGCCCCCACGACCTCGTCGCCGGTGGGCGGGTCCGAGTGGAGGTGCCGCTCGGTCATCCGCACGCAGCCCACGTCCACCGAGCGGCCGGCGTCCACCTCCGTCGTCCCACGCACGAGCTCCGTGGAACCCCCGCCGAGGTCGACGACGAGGTACGGGCCGGGCACCCCGAGCCGGCGCAGGTCACCGGTGGCCCCGGTGAAGGACAGCGCCGCCTCGAGGTCGCCCGCCACCACCTCGGGCGCCACGTCGAGGTCGCCGAATGCCTCGCGGACGCCGGTGACGAACTCGTCGGCGTTGCTCGCGTCGCGGCTGGCGGAGGTGGCGACGAAACGCACCGCCTCCACGCCGAGGGCGCGGCAGCGGTTGGCGTAGTCGCGCGCCGCGTCCAGCGTGCGCGCCATCGCCTCCGGGGCGATCCGCCCGCTGACGTCGACGCCCTGCCCGAGCCGGACGATCTCCATCCGGCGGTCCACGTCGGTGAGCAACCCGTCGTCCCCGACGTCGGCGACGAGCAGGCGGATCGAGTTGGTGCCGCAGTCGACGGCGCCGACCCGGCGGTGGTGCCCGCTCACGCGTCGCCGCCCTTGCCGTCGTCCTGAGAGCACGGGGACCGCTCCCACCAGGGGTCGAGCATGGCCAGCGCCTCGTCGCCCAGCGGGTTGGCGCCCGGGCCGGCGGCGAGCGTCTGGGCCACGAGCACGTGCAGGCACTTGACCCGGGTCGGCATCCCCCCGGCGGAGACGCCCTCGATCTCGGGCACCTCGCCGAGCTCCGCGCGGTCGGCGAGGTAGGACTCGTGGGCCCGGTCGTACGCCGCGCGCAGCGCTGAGTCGCCGGCGAGGCGCTCGGTCATCTCGCGCATGACGCCCCGGCTCTCCAGGGTGGACACCGCCCCGGTCAGCCGCGGGCAGGTGGCGTAGTACGTCGTCGGGAAGGGGGTGCCGTCGGGCAGGCGGGGCCGGGTGCGCACGACGTCGGGCTCGCCGCACGGACACCGGTGCGCCACCGCGACCATGCCGCGGGCCGGCCGACCCAGCTGTCGCTCGACGGCGTCGAGGTCGGCCTGCGCCACGGGGGGCAGGTCCGACGCCGAGCTCACCGAGCGGCTCCCGGGGCGTCGGCCGTGCGCGCCGACTCCCAGACCGTCTGGTACCACGGCAACCTCGCCCGCGGCTGTGCGACATCGGCGTCGGCGAGCACGTCCGCGCCCGACGACTCCGGCATCGGGTCGAGGACGGTGTAGGACCGCTCCCCGGGCCGGACGAACTTCAGCCGCTGCCGCGCCTGCTGCTCGACGTACGCCGGGTCGGCCCACCGCTCCTGCTCGGCCTGCAGCTCCGCGACATCGCTCTCCTGCGCCGCCACCTGACCGCGCAGGGCAGCGATCTCGGAGCGCTGGTGGAACCACGCGGCCACGGTGGAACCGAGCAGCACCGCGAGGAACGCGACGATCGACACCAGGACCGCGCCGCGACGCGCGAAGCGGTGCGTCACGGCCCCGCCCAGACGACCGCCCCACCCGAACCGCGTGCGGCGCACGACCTTGGCGGTGGTCGGGGCACCCGTCGTGGACGTGCGCCCGGCGGCGGTCGGTGACGCGGTGCGCCTGCTGCCCTTCCCCGCGGAGCCGGTGGAGGGACTCGCCGCGCGCCGGGCGCGGTCGGCGTCGGCGGCCGGGGCCTTCGCCGACGTGCCGGTGGCACCGGTGGCACCGCCAGAGGCGCCGCGAGCGGACGCTCGCCCGGCCGACGGGCGCCGCGGGGGTCGCGACGCCGGTCCGCGGGAACGTCCGGTGCTGGCCATCCGGGCCGGGTCAGCCCTTCGCCCGGCTGGCGAAGCGCGGGAAGGCCCCGGCGCCGGCGTAGACCGCGGCGTCGTCGAGCTCCTCCTCGATGCGCAGCAGCTGGTTGTACTTCGCGACCCGCTCGGAGCGGGCCGGGGCACCGGTCTTGATCTGGCCGCAGTTCACCGCGACGGCGAGGTCGGCGATGGTGACGTCCTCGGTCTCGCCGGAGCGGTGGCTCATCATGCAGCGGAAGCCGTTGCGGTGGGCGAGGTCGACGGCGTCGAGCGTCTCGGTGAGCGACCCGATCTGGTTGACCTTGACGAGCAGCGCGTTCGCGGTGCCCTCGACGATGCCCCGCTGCAGCCGCTCGGGGTTGGTGACGAAGATGTCGTCCCCGACGATCTGGATACGGTGGCCGAGTCGTTGGGTGAGCGTCTTCCAGCCGTCCCAGTCCTCCTCGTCCAGCGGGTCCTCGAGTGAGACCAGCGGGTAGGCGTCGAGGAGCTCGGCGTAGTAGTCGACGAGCTCCGCGGCGGTCTTGGTGCCGCCCTCGAAGGCGTACCCGCCGTCCTCGAAGAACTCCGACGCGGCGACGTCGAGGGCGAGCGCGACCTGCTCGCCGGGGGTGTAGCCGGCCTTCTCGATCGCCTCGATGATGAGGTCGAGGGCGGCGCGGTTCGACTCCAGGTTCGGCGCGAAGCCGCCCTCGTCGCCGAGCCCGGTGGCCAGCCCCTTCTCCTTGAGCACGCCCTTGAGCGCGTGGTAGACCTCGGCGCCCCAGCGCAGCGCCTCGCGGAAGGACTCCGCGCCGATCGGCGCGATCATGAACTCCTGGATGTCGACGTTGGAGTCGGCGTGGCTGCCCCCGTTGAGGATGTTCATCATCGGCACCGGCAGCACGTGCGCGTTGGGTCCACCCACGTAGCGGAAGAGCGGGAGGTCGGCGGAGTCGGCGGCGGCCTTGGCGACGGCCAGCGAGACCCCGAGGATGGCGTTGGCGCCGATCTTCTCCTTGTTGGCGCTGCCGTCGATCGCAAGCATCTCGGCGTCGACGAGGCGCTGCTCGCTCGCCTCGAAACCGAGCAGCTTGGGCCCGAGCTCGTCGATGACGGCGTCGACGGCCTTCTCGACGCCCTTGCCGAGGTAGCGGCCCTTGTCACCGTCACGGCGCTCGACCGCCTCGAACGCGCCGGTGGACGCGCCGCTCGGGACGGCGGCCCGGGCCACGGTGCCGTCGTCGAGGGCCACCTCGACCTCGACCGTGGGGTTGCCGCGCGAGTCGAGGATCTCGCGGGCGCCTACTGCCTCGATGCTGGCCACAACGCACTCCTGGGTGGGACGGACTGGGTTCGCGTCCGAGCCTAGACCCCGGCCCGCCGCATCCCCCCGACCGACCCGCGCCGCGGGCCGGTCAGGGGCTCGGGCCCACGTCGACGGGGCGTCGGCAGCGACCCCGAGGCTCGGGTGCGCGGCGCCGTGGGCACCGGCCGAGTGGCGCCCGCCAGCAGCCCGAGCAGCGGCTCCACCGCGGCGCGCCGCCGGCCGTCTGCGGACCCGCGCGGTTCCCGGCGAGTCAGGGCGTCCTACTGCCCTCACGGCGCAAGTCCTCCTGACTCCGCGGACTCAGCGGAGGTCGGTGAGCGCCACCGCGACGGCGGCTCCCACCCGTGCGTTGTGCCGCACCAGCGCGACGTTCGTCTCGAGGGAGCGGCCGCCCGACAGCTCGACGATGCGACCGAGCAGGTAGGGGGTGATGTCCTTGCCCCGCACCCCCGCCCGGTCGGCGTCGGCGAGCGCACGGGCGATGACGGCGTCGATCTCGTCACGGGGCATCTCGTCCTCCGCGGGCACCGGGTTGGCGACCGCGATGCCGCACTCCAGGCCGAGGTCCCACGTCGCGCGGGCCAGCCGTGCCACCTCCTGCGGGGTGTCCACGCGCATCGGCACCGGCACCCCCGAGGACCGCGAGAAGAAGGAGGGGAAGTCGTCGGTGCCGACACCCACGACGGGCACCCCGAGGGTCTCGAGCACCTCGAGGGTGCGCTCGATGTCGAGGATCGACTTCACCCCTGCCGACACGACGGCCACCCGGGTCCGCGACAGCTCGGTGAGGTCGGCCGACACGTCCATCGAGCTCTCCGCCCCCCGGTGCACGCCGCCCAGCCCACCGGTGACGAACACCTCGATGCCGGCCAGCCCGGCCAGGCGCATGGTGCTGGCCACCGTCGTGGCACCGTGGCCGCCGGTCGCGACGACGTGGCCGAGGTCGCGGACGCTGACCTTGCGGACCGAGGCGTCGCTCCCCAGCAGCTCGAGCTCGTCGTCGGCGAGGCCGATCGTCGGCCGGCCGCCGAGGACCGCGATCGTGGCCGGGACCGCCCCGCCCTCCCGGACGATGGACTCGACCTCCCGGGCCATCGCGACGTTGCGCGGGTACGGCATCCCGTGGCTGATGATCGTCGACTCCAGGGCCACGACGGGACGGCCCGCGGCGAGGGCGTCCGCCACCTCGGGCGCCAGGGTCAGTGCGGGGTTCGGCGCACGGTGGGCGTCGGTCATCGGAGCTCCTCCACGGGCGGGTCGGTCGGGGTGAGGTGGGCGGCGACGAGGTCGCGGTCGAGGTCGGGGCGCACGGTGTCGGCCGAGGCGCAGGTCAGGGCGGCGCAGACCTGCCCGAAGCGGGCGGCCTCCACCTCCCCACGTCCCTCGAGGAGGGCGTGGACGAACCCGGCGGTCATCGCGTCACCCGCACCCGTGACGTCGACGACCTCGGTGGCGGGCGCACCGATCACCACGACCGTGGCCGGGGCCCCACCGTGCCCGACCCGGCTGGAGAGGAGGCTGCCCGCGGCACCGCGACGCACCCAGACGTGGGCCACGCCCCGGTCGTGCAGCACGGCGGCCGCCCTGACCAGGTCGTCGACCGACCGCGGGGGCGGCCCACCGACCAGGGCCTGCAGCTCGTCGGCGTTGGGCGTGAGCGTGTGCACCCGCCGGCCCCGAGCCAGCACCGGCGCCAGCGCGCCCGCCTTGGCGACGCTGACCGGCTCCACGACGACCGGCACGCGCGCCCCGGCGGCCTCGTCGAGCAGCCAGCCCACCACCTCCGGGGGTGGGTTGGCGTCGACGACGAGCAGGTCCGCGCCGGCGAGCAGCCCCGGGACGGCGGCCAGGTCGTCGGGGACGAGCCGGTCGGTGGCGCGCATGTCAGCGACGGCCACGAGGAGGTCGCCGTCGTCGCCGAGCACGGCCGTGTACGTCCCGGTCGGCAGGGGGCCCACGACGACGTGCCGGCAGTCGACCCCGGCCGCAGCCGTGCGGCCGACGACGCTCTCCCCCGGCAGGTCGTCGCCGACCGGCGCGACGAGCACCGCGGGCGTGCCGAGGCGGGCGAGGTTCTCGGCGATGTTGCGGGCAACCCCACCGACCCCGGCCACGGCCTCGCCGGGGTTGCTCGTGCCCAGCACGGGCGCCCCGCGGGTGCGCAGCTTCTGGTCGAGCACCGCCCCGCCCACGACGAGGACACGCGGGGCGGTGGTGGGCACCGGAGAAGACTAGAGGGAGTCGGCGAGCGCACGAAGGGCCGCTCGTGCCCGCGCGTCCGCCGCCGCCGCCTCGGCCGCCGCGGCGTCGAGGCGCCGCATCGGTTCGGCGGGTGGCTCGAGGCCCCGCCGCCGGATGCGCGCGAGCACCTTGTGGACCGCCAGGTCGACCGGCAGCGACGGCGGCAGACCGTGGAGCAGGTCCTCGCTCCCGTCCTGCCCCGCCTTCTCGGCGGCCTTGATCCGCTCCCACTCGCGCTCCACCTCGTCCGGGGTCGCGGCCCCGCCGTCGGCGAAGACGTGCGGGTGGCGACGCACCAGCTTGTCGACGAGCAGCCCGGCGACGGTGTCGACGTCGAAGCCCTCGTCCCCGGCCTCCTCCGCCACGCGGGCATGGAAGACGACCTGGAGCAGGACGTCGCCGAGCTCCTCGGCCAGGTGCTCGCGGTCGCCGGACGCGATGGCGTGCACGGCCTCGTGCGCCTCCTCGACGAGGTACGGCGCCAGGCTCTCGTGCGTCTGCTCGGCGTCCCAGGGGCACCCGCCGGGAGAGCGCAGCCGGTCCATCGCGGCCACGACGTCCAGCAGCCGCCCGCCCTGGACGTCCCACGACCCGACGACCACCTCGACCTCGGGGGGGTGCTCGAGCCTGGACACCTCGGCCGCGACGGCGTCGGCGAGCCCCGGGTCCCCGTCGGACGACCCGCACCACAGCACGTCGGCACCCGTGGCCAGGTCCACCAGGGAACGGGCGAGCGCGGCCGGGGGCTCGTCCACCACGTCGACGGCCACGCCGGCCTCGACGAGGGCCTCGACGAGCGGCTCGTCCGCCGCACGGCCCCGGACGTGCCCGGCCTGCTCCACGGCCTGCCACGCCTCGCGCGACAGCAGTCCCGGCGCGACGCGCGGCGAGGTGAGCAGCAGCCCGAGGCGGCCCCCGGTCACTGCGCGGGCTGGTACGGCTCGATCCACGCGGGGGCCTTGAGGGACACGGCCGCGGTCTCCGGGTCGAACTCGCCGTAGCGGGGGTTGACGACGATGTCCTGCTGGCGCAGCGCCTCGCTGAGCTCGATCTGCTCGGCCTGGCCGAGGGCGGCGTTCTGCTGGGCGGCGCCCAGGGCGGTGACGAACCGGATGATCTCGAGCGTGCCGCCTCCGGGTCGGCGATGCCGCGCTGAAGGGCCTCCTCGCGCGCCATCGACTCGGAGGCGACGATGCCCTTCTCCGCGAAGTAGTCGAGGACCACCCGGCCCTGGACCAGGGCGGTGAGGGTGGAGCTCGGCGTCAGCGCCTGCTGCAGCAGCGCCGGGTCCATCGCGTTGACCTGGCTCATCGCCTCCTGGACCTCGGTCTCGGTGATGACGTCGCCGTCGACGACGGCGGCACGGTTGGCCTCGGTGGTGCCGCAGCCCGACGTGGCGAGGGCGGCGCCGAGCACGAGGGCAACCAGGAGGCGGCGAACCGGGAGGGTCACGAGGGGTCCTTTCACGATCGGGTCGCCCCCTGGGCGGAGGCGGTCGCCACGCGGGCGGCCTCACCGACATTGTCCACGACCACCGAGCGGATGACGTCGGCGGCCCAGTCGAGGATCGCACGGTCGCGCAGCGGCCGGCCGCCGACGCGCGCGGTGCGGGGCGTGGGCACGAGCACGGTGCCGAGCGCCTGCTTGACGACCGACCCCGGGTAGAGCCGGTTCAGGCGCAGCTGCTGGCTCTCGCGGAGCGACACCGGGCCGAAGCGCACGAAGGTGCCCTGCACGCTGACGTCGGCGACGCCGCCGGACCGGGCCACGGTCCGCAGCCGGGCCACCTCGAGCAGGTTGCGGACCGGCTCGGGCACCGGGCCGTACCGGTCGACCAGCTCCCCCTCGATGTCGGCGAGCTCGCCCTCGTCGGCGACCGCGGCGAGCTTCTTGTACATCTCCAGCCGGAGCCGCTCGTGGGGGACGTAGTCGTGCGGGAGGTGGGCGTCGACGGGCAGCTCGATCTTGATCTCGGCCGGGGCCTCCTCGCCCTCACCGCGGAAGCTCGCGACCGCCTCCCCGACGAGCCGCACGTAGAGGTCGAAGCCGACGCCCGCGATGTGCCCGGACTGCTCGCCCCCGAGGAGGTTGCCCGCACCCCGGATCTCGAGGTCCTTCATCGCCACCTGCATGCCCGCGCCGAGGTCGGTGTGGCTGGCGATGGTCTGGAGCCGATCGAGGGAGGTCTCGGTGAGCGGGGTCTCCGGCGGGTAGAGGAAGTACGCGTAGGCCCGCTCCCGGCCGCGGCCCACCCGGCCCCGGAGCTGGTGCAGCTGGGAGAGCCCGAGCCGGTCGGCACGCTCGACGACGAGGGTGTTGGCGTTGGAGATGTCCAGGCCGGTCTCGACGATGGTCGTGCAGACGAGGACGTCGAAGCGCTTCTCCCAGAAGTCGACGACCACCTGCTCGAGCTTGTGCTCGCCCATCTTGCCGTGGGCCACCGCCACGCGGGCCTCGGGGACGAGCTCGCGGACGCGCGCGGCGGCCCGGTCGATCGTCGACACCTTGTTGTGGACGAGGAAGACCTGGCCCTCGCGCATCAGCTCGCGGCGGATCGCGGCGGTGACGGTCCTCTCGTCGTAGGCCCCGACGTAGGTGAGCACCGGGTGGCGCTCCTCCGGCGGGGTCTGCAGGGTGGACATCTCGCGGATGCCGGTGACCGCCATCTCCAGGGTGCGCGGGATGGGGGTCGCGGACATCGCGAGGACGTCGACGGAGGTCCGCAGGGCCTTGAGCTGCTCCTTGTGCTCGACGCCGAAGCGCTGCTCCTCGTCGACGACGACGAGCCCGAGGTCCTTGAACCGGACCTCCTTCGACAGCAACCGGTGGGTGCCGATGACGAGGTCGACCGATCCGTCGGCGAGGCCGTCGAGTACCGCCCTGGCCTCCCGGTCGCTCTGGAAGCGGGAGAGCGAGCGGACGGTCACGGGGAAGCCCGCGTACCGCTCCGAGAAGGTGTTCTGGTGCTGCTGGACGAGCAGCGTCGTCGGGCAGAGCACGGCCACCTGCTTGCCGTCCTGGATCGCCTTGAAGGCCGCCCGCACCGCGATCTCGGTCTTGCCGTACCCGACGTCGCCGCAGACGAGCCGGTCCATCGGCACCTCTCGCTCCATGTCGGCCTTGACCTCGTCGATGGTGCTCAGCTGGTCGGGGGTCTCGATGTGGGCGAAGGCGTCCTCGAGCTCGCGCTGCCACGGGGTGTCCGGCGGGAAGGCGTGACCCCGGGTGGCCATCCGGGCCGAGTAGAGCCGGATGAGCTCGGCGGCGATCTGCTTGACGTAGCGGCGGGCCCGGCTCTTGGTCTGCTGCCAGTCCGAGCCGCCCATCCGGCTCAGCGTCGGCTGCTCGCCCCCGACGTAGCGGGTGACCTGGTCGAGCTGGTCGGTGGGCACGTAGAGGCGGTCGCCCGGCTGGCCGCGCTTGGAGGGCGCGTACTCGAGGACGAGGTACTCGCGGGTGGCGCCCTGCACGGTGCGCTGCACCATCTCGACGAAGCGCCCGACGCCGTGCTGCTCGTGCACGACGATGTCGCCCGGCCGCAGCTGGAGCGGGTCGACCTGGTTGCGGCGCCGCGACGGCATCCGGCGCATGTCCTTGGTGGAGGTGCCGGAGCCGCCTGCCGCGCCGGTGAGATCGGCCTCGGTGAGCACGGCGAACCGCTCGTCGGGCACGAGGAACCCGGGCCCGACCGCACCGGTGGTGACGGTGACCACCCGGGGCCGCGGCTCGGCGTCGTCCGGGGCGAGCCGGACGGCGACCTCGTGCTCGGCGAGCACCTCGCTGACGCGCCGGGCCAGCCCGGTGCCCTCGGTGACGACGACGACCGACCACTGGTCGTCGACGAGCCGCCGCACCTCCTCGACGGCGTCCTCCGTGCGGCCGCGGAAGGTGGGCGACACGGCGAACCCGACGTCGAGGACGTCGTCCTCGCCGTCGCCGGTGAAGGGGGTGAGGTCGAGCCACGGCAGCCCGAGCGCGCGCGCCTGCTCGCGCAGCTGGGCGACGGTGTGGAAGGAGGCGGTGCCGAGGACGGTCTGCAGGTCGATGGGGACGGTACCGGCCCCGGCCGCGTTGGCCCATCCGGCCTCGAGGAACTCCTCGCTCGTGGCGACGAGGTCGTGGGCGCGGGTGCGTACCCGCTCGGGGTCGGCGACGACCACGGCGGAGCCCGGCGGCAGCACCTCGAGGAGGGTCTCCATGCCGTCGACGAGCGCGGGCGCGAGCGACTCCATGCCTTCGACGGCGATGCCGTGGGCCAGCTTCTCGAGCAGGTCGCGGGCGCCCGGGAGGACGTCGGCCAGCCGGGCGGCCCGGGTGCGGACGGCGTCGTCGAGGAGCAGCTCGCGGCACGGTGGTGCCCACAGCCCGTGCTCGGCGACCTCGAGGGACCGCTGGTCGGCCACCTTGAACCAGCGGATCTCCTCGACGGTGTCGCCCCAGAACTCGACCCGCAGGGGGTGCTCCTCGGTGGGCGGGAAGACGTCGAGGATGCCGCCGCGCACGGCGAACTCCCCACGCCGCTCGACGAGGTCGGTGCGGGCGTAGGCGGCCGCGGCCAGGTCCTCGACGACCTGCTCGAGCGGTGCCTCGTCGCCGGCCGAGAGCGCCACCGGGCGGAGCTCGCCCAGGCCCCGCGCGATCGGCTGGAGCACCGAGCGCACCGGCGCGACCACGACGTCGAGCGCGCCGTGGCCGCCGTCACCGTCGGCGTCGGGGTGCGCGAGGCGCCGCAGCACCGAGAGCCGCTGCCCCACGGTGTCGCTGCGTGGGCTGAGCCGCTCGTGCGGGAGCGTCTCCCAGGCGGGGAAGAGCCCGACCGCGTCGGGTCCGAGGCTGGCGGCCAGGGCGTCGTGGAGGTCCTCGGCCTCGCGGCCGGTGGCGGTCACGGCCAGCACCGGGGCGCCCGACGGACGCGGCGCGAGCGCCGCGACGACGGCATGGCGGGCCCCGGGCGGGGCGGCGGCGGTGACCTCGGCCGCCGGAACACCGAGGGCCTCGGCGACGCGGACGAGGCCGGGGAGCGCGGCCACGCGGGCACGCAGGAAGGCGAGGGAAGGCATCCCGCACATCCTAGGTCGGGGAACCGACGCTCCCGACCGGCGCGGCCTCAGCCGTCGACGGGGGTGGTGACCGGCCGCTCGGCACGGCGGCCGCGGCGCACCCCGGGACCGCGCAGGCGCTCCGGGCCGGTCTCCTCGGAGCCGGGGCCCTCCCCGTCGTCCGGCTCCGGCTGCTGTCCGTCGCGGACCGCCGCGGACCCGGCCTGCTCACCGTGGGCGGCCGCGTGGCTCCCGGGGTAGTCGTCGCCGTCGTCGTCCAGCAGCGGGATGTCCCGCCCGGGCTCGGCCGACTGCTCCGGCGCCTTGGCGCCACGGCGACGACGCCGGTGCCCGCCCTTGTCGGTGTGGTAGTAGCCGTACGTCTCGTAGCCGTAGACCCCTGCCGCCCGGCCCTGCGGGATGCCGTTGAGCACGACGCCGAAGACCCGTGCGTTGACGTTGGCGGCCAGCAGGAGGACCCGGCGCAGGCTCTCCTTGCGGCTACTGCCCATGTGGGTGACGACGAGCAGCCCGTCGACCCGCTGGGCGAGGATCATCGCGTCGGTGACGGGCAGGGCCGGCGGGGCGTCGACGACCACGATGTGGTCCTTGGCGAGCTCGGTGAGCAGGTCGCGCATCCGGGCCGAGCCGAGCACCTCGCTCGGGTTGTGGGGGATCCGGCCGGCGGGCAGCACCTTGAGTCCTACCGTGTCGGTGTCGGCGACGGCCTCGTCGAGCGGGACCGCCCCGGAGAGCACCTGGGTGAGCCCCACCCCGTTGGCGATGTCGAAGAGGGTCGCGACCATCGGCCGCCGCAGGTCGCCGTCGACGAGGACGACCGGCTCGCCGCGCATCGCGAGGGCACGGGCGAGCAGCGCCGACACCGTCGACTTGCCCTCGCCCGGCATCGGGCTGGTGACCGCCACCGAGCGCGGGGGGTGGTCCGGGTCGGCGAACATGAGGTTGGTGCGAAGGTGGCGCAGCGACTCGCCGACGGCGCCGCGCAGCAGGTCCTCCGAGTGCAGCCGCTGCCGCAGGTCGCGCGAGCGCGGGATCGTCCCCATGAGGCCGATGTCGGTGACGTCGGTGATGTCCTCGGGGCGGCGGATGCGGGTGTCCAGGCGCATCCGGACCATGACGACGAGGTAGGCGAGGACCAGCCCGGCGCCGAGCCCGATGAGCAGGATCCGTGGGACGTTCGGGGAGCTCGGGGTGCCGGGGGCGACGGCGTTGGTCACGGGGACGAGCTGGACCGTTCCCTCGCCCTGCTCGGTGCCCGACTCGACGAAGGAGGCGACGTCGGCGGTGGCCCCGACGACCGCGTTGGCGATGTCGCGGGCCAGCTGCGGCGACTCCGAGGTGACGAACACCTGGATGCGCGGACTGTCCGGCGGGTCGACGGTGTAGCTGATGGTGCCCTGCACGGCTGCGGGCGTGAGGGACAGGTCGAGGTCCTCGACCACCCGCTCCGCGACCAGGCCCGACGTGGTGAGCGGTGCGTACGCCTGCGCCTTGGTGCTCGCGACGTTGTTGCCGACCGAGGTCTCCGCGACCGAGCCCGCACCCGAGCCGACGCGCACGTAGGCCTGCGCCGATGCGGTGTAGAGCCGTGGGACCTGCACGGCGTAGGCCGCGGCGAGGCCCACGGTGATGAGGATGCAGAAGGCGATGGTCATCCAGAACCGTCGCGCGATCCGCACTCCGTCGAGGAGCGTCATCGTTTCCCCTGATCAGGTGGCGAGGACGACAACGGTAGCAACAGCGCCCCCACGGGGAACCCGGTTCGCGGCTATCTGGGGGCGTGCACCCGCTGCTGGGCGTCGAGCAGGCCGAGGGTGACGAGCTCCTCGACCGCGTCGGCGGCGTCACCGACGACGAAGGGCAGCTCCTTGCGTTCGGTGGCGGAGAAGTCGCGCAGCACGTAGTCGGCGGGGTCCATCCGGCCCGGGGGCCGGCCGATGCCGACCCGCACCCGCAGGTAGTCGCGGGTGCCGAGCGCCGAGCTCACCGAACGCAGCCCGTTGTGGCCCCCCTCCCCGCCGCCGCGCTTGAGCCGCACGACGCCGGGGTCGAGGTCGAGCTCGTCGTGGACGACGACGAGCCGCTCGGCCGGCACGGAGAAGAAGGACAGCAGCGCCTTGACCGGGCCCCCCGACTCGTTCATGTAGGAGCTGGGCACCGCGAGCACCGCGGAGGGGCCGGGGACGCCGCCGGGCCCGGTGCCGACGCGCACCTGCGCGGCGCCGGCACGGGCCTTGTGCGTTCGCAGCGACGCGCCCGCCCGGTGGGCGAGCTCGTCGACCACCATCGCGCCGACGTTGTGGCGGGTGCCGGCGTAGCGCGGGCCGGGGTTGCCCAGCCCGACGACGAGCCACGGGGCGGAGTCGGTCACGGTGTCGATCATGCCAAAGCACGGCCGACGGGGACGGGGCCCGGTCCGGGTGCGGGCCGGGCCCCGTCGCGGGCCGTGCGGGTGCTCAGGACTGGTCGGAGGACTCGTCCGCGGCCGGCTCGGCCGCGGGCTCGGCGGCGGCGGACGCCTCGTCGGACGCCTCGCGCTCGATGCCGACCTCGGCCTCGGCCTCCTCGAGCTCGGCCTCGAGGGCCTCGGCCGCCTGCTGCTGGGTGACGTTGACGACGAGCGCCTCGGGGTCGGTGACGAGGGTGGCGCCCTCGGGGAGCTCGACCTCGCCGGCCAGGACGCGGGTGCCGACCTCGGCGCCCTCCACCGACACGGTGACCCACTCGGGGATGGCGGTGGCGTCGACCTCCAGCATCAGCGAGCTGTGGTCCATGGTGACGACGGTCTCGGGGGCGGCCTCGCCCTCGAGGTGGACGCCGACCTCGACCGTCACCTTCTCGCCCTTGCGGATGACGACGAGGTCGACGTGCTCGATGACCGGCCTGATCGGGTCGCGCTGGACGTCCTTGGCGAGCGCCATGTGCTCCTCGCCGTCGATGACGAGGGTGAGCAGGGCGTTGGTGTGCTTGAGGGCGAGCATCGCCTCGTGGCCCGGGAGGGTGATGTGGACCGGGGCGGTGCCGTGGCCGTACATGACGGCGGGGATCTTGTCGGCGCGGCGGATCTTGCGGGCCGCGCCCTTGCCGAACTGGGTGCGCTGCTCGGCGACGAGACGGGTGACGTCGGTGGACACGAGGATCTCCTGGGGTGCTGGTTGGCGGACGGATCGGTCCTCGACGCGGGACGTGGCACCGGACCGGCGCGCGAACGGCCCGCGAGGCCCCGGGGGGGTCGCGTGCCGCCAGCGTCGATCACGGATGCGTCGCGGTGCGTGCACCGCGGGCACCGGACCACATCGTCCGGTGCGACGTCCCTCGCCGAGGCAACCCGGCGAGTCTAGGCGACCGCGGCGGCATCGTCGAAATCGGGCCGTGGCAGGCGCAGGCGGGCCCGACGGGCCGGTGACGACGGCGCCCCCGTCCGGGCGTCGTCACCAAAGGCCCGCACGCCGACGCGACCTGCCCGCCGGGCTCAGGGACCGCCGAGTGGCTCCAGGGTGCGCTCCGGCGCCTGCTCCGGCTCGCCCCGGCGTGCGGGGGACCCGGCGCGGGACCGCTCGCCGAGCCGGACCGCGACGATCCCGGCGAGGATGACCACCCCACCGACGAGCTGCACGGCCCCGGGGAGCTCGCCGAGCACCAGCCAGGCGACGAGCACGGCGAAGAGCACCTCGGTGAGCCCGACGAAGGACGCGAGCGTCGAGCCCAGGCGGCGGGCCCCGACGACGCCGAGCACGTAGGCGATGACGGCCGCGACGACGACGAGCTCGGCGAGCGCCACCCACGCGGGCACCGTGGCCGACGCCACCCGCACCTCGGCGGCGCCGGTGTGCATCGGGATGACGCCGGCCGCGCCGAGCAGCGCGAGCACGCCGGCCCCCGCGGTGAGTCCCAGCCCCGCGAAGGCCACGGGCGGCAGGGTCGTCGTTCGCGCGGCGAGCACGTAGTGGCCGGCGAGGCCGGTGGCGGCGAGCAGGCCCCAGGCGACGCCGACGAGGTCGGGGGTGGTCGCCCCGGTGACGTCGAGCACGAGCACCAGCCCGGTGACCGCCAGCACGATGCCCACGCCGGTGAGCCGGTGCGGCGCGCGGCGGGTGACGAGCCAGAGCCAGAGCACGACGAGGACGATGCCGAGGTACTCGATGAGCAGCGCGACCCCGACCGTCAGCCGCTCGATGGCCTGGAAGTAGCCGAGCTGCGCGGCCGCGACGGCGAGCAGGCCGTACGCCCCCGCCAGGGGCAGCTCGCGCACGACGGTGCGCAGGTGGTGCCAGGAGGTCCACAGCGCCGCGGGCAGCAGCACCGCCGCCGCCCCGGCGATGCGCACGAGCACGACCGCGCCGGGGGCCCACCCCGCCTCGATCAGCGCCTTGGCGAACGGACCCGACGTCCCGAACGCCGCGCTCGACAGCACCAGCGCGAGCAGCCCGGTCCCGACGTCCCTGCGGACCACCTCCACCATGGTGAACCTCCCTCCGGGCGCCCCCGCACCGCCCCACGGCCCCGGTGCCGTCCACGGATGTAAGGAGTCAACTGTTAGATTGGTCGTGACACTAGAGTCCGTCCTGTCAGGAGTCAAGATGGTTTTCACCCATGACACGGACCTCAACCTCCGCCACGCGGCCGCACTGGTCAACACCGCCCCGGGCCACGCGACGAGCGGGGTCGAGGACCTCCCCGACGTCGACGCCGTGCTCGCGTGGATGGACCACTGGGGGTGGACCGGCGGGCGGCCCACGACGGCCGCCGAGGTCGTGCAGCTGCACCGCGTCCGCACCCGGGTCCACCGCCTCTGGCAGGCCCCGCTCGAGGAGCAGGTCGCCGAGGTCAACGCCCTGCTGGCGGCCGGTCGGGCGCTTCCCCGGCTCGTCGAGCACGACGACGCGGGGTGGCACATCCACGCCACCGACGACGACGCCCCGCTCGCCGAGCGGTTCGCCGTCGAGGTCGCGATGGCGATGGTCGACGTCATCCGGTCCGGGGAGCGCGAGCGCCTGAGCGTCTGCAGCGCCGAGGACTGCGACGACGTCTACGTCGACCTCTCGCGCAACCGCTCGCGCAAGTTCTGCGACGGCACCTGTGGCACGCGCGTCAACGTCGCCGCCTACCGCGCCCGCAAGGCCGCCCTCGGCCGGTCCTGACCCCTTCGTCCCCGCTCCGGCCGGACGTTCAGGCCCGGCCGCCGAACAGGCTCGTCACCGAGCCGTCCTGGAAGACCTCCTTGACCGCGGCGCTGATGAGCGGGGCGATCGACAGGGTCGTCAGGCAGTCGATGTCCTTCTCCGGCGAGATCGGCAGGGTGTTGGTGACGATGACCTCGCGGGCCGCGCAGGCGTTGAGCCGGTCGACGGCGGGCTCGGAGAGGATGGCGTGCGTGGCCGCGATGACGACGTCCTTCGCACCGGCAGCCATCAGGGCGTCCGCCGCCTTGGTGATGGTGCCCGCGGTGTCGATCATGTCGTCGACGAGGATGCAGACCCGGCCCTCGACGTCGCCGACCACCCGGTTGGCCACCATCTCGTTGGGGCGGTTGATGTCGCGGGTCTTGTGGATGAACGCCAGCGGCACCCCGCCGAGCCGCTTCGACCACTGCTCGGCCACCTTGATCCGGCCCGCGTCCGGCGAGACGACGGCCAGGAACTCCTCGCCGTACTTGCGCGCGACGTACTCGGAGAGCACGGGGATGGCCATGAGGTGGTCGACGGGGCCGTCGAAGAAGCCCTGGATCTGGTCGGTGTGCAGGTCGACGCAGATGAGCCGGTCGGCACCGGCGGTACGGAACATGTCGGCCATGAGCCGGGCGCTGATCGGCTCGCGACCGCGGTGCTTCTTGTCCTGGCGGGCGTAGCCGTAGAACGGCATCACCACGGTGATCCGCTTGGCGCTCGCCCGCTTCAGCGCGTCCACCATGAGCAGGTGCTCCATGATGTTCTCGTTGATGGGGCTGGTGTGGCTCTGGATGACGAAGGCGTCGGAGCCACGCACCGACTCCTCGAAGCGCACGTAGATCTCGCCGTTGGCGAAGTCGTAGGCGCTGGTGGGCACCAGCTCGGTCCCGAGCTGCGCAGCGACCTCCTGGGCCAGCTCGGGGTTGGCCCGGCCCGAGAACATCATCAGCTGCTTCTTCGGCCGCTTGCGGATGTTCGCGGACGGAGGTCGGTTGTGGCTCACCGCTGCTCGCTCTCCGTGCTCGATCCACCGGCGACCCGGCCGGGGTCCGCCCCGTCGTCGCGCGCGGCCGCGGCGGCGGCCGCGCTGGCCGAGCCCGCTCGGGCTCGCTCGACCCAGCCGTCGACGTTGCGCTGCCTGCCCCGGGCCACGGCCATCTGCCCGGGCTCCACGTCCTGCACCAGTGCGGACCCGGCCGCGACGTATGCGCCGTCACCGACCGTGACGGGACTGACGACGACGGTGTGCGACCCGACGAAGGCGTTGCGGCCCACGGTGGAGTGGTGCTTGGCGACGCCGTCGTAGTTGGCGAAGACCGTGCCGGCGCCGATGTTGGCGCCCTCCTCGATCGTCACGTCACCGGCGTAGGTGAGGTGGGGCACCTTGGCGCCGTCGCGGATGTCGGCGTTCTTCGTCTCGACGAAGCCGCCGATCTTGCCCCCGGCTCCCAGGCGCGTGCCGGGCCGTAGGTACGAGTACGGGCCGACGGTGGCGCCCGGGCCGACGACCGCGAGGTTCGCCACCGCACGCTGCACTTCGGCGCCGTCGCCGACCTCGGTGTCGGTGAGGGTGACCTCCGGCCCGATGACCGCCTCCGCGCCGACCGTCGTGGCACCGAGCAGCTGCGTTCCGGGCTGGATGGTGCTGTCGCGGCCGATCGAGACGTCGACGTCGATCCACGTCGTCGCGGGGTCGACGATGGTGACGCCCTCGCGCATGTGGCGCTCGCAGACCCTGCGGTTGAGCTCGCGCCCGAGCGCGGCCAGCTGGACCCGGTCGTTGACCCCCTCGGTCTGCCACAGGTCGTCGACCACGTGGGCGCGGACCTCGCGACCGAGCCGGCGCACGACCTCGACGACGTCGGTCAGGTACTTCTCGCCCTGGGCGTTGTCGGTACCGACGCCGGCGAGCGCCTCGCGGAGCAGCGCGGCGTCGAAGGCGTAGATGCCGGAGTTGACCTCGGTGATGGCGAGCTCGGCGTCGGTGGCGTCCTTCTGCTCGACGACCCGCTCGACCCGACCCCCGGGGTCCCGGACGACCCGGCCGTACCCCGTGGGGTCGGGGAGCCGGGCGGTGATGATCGAGGCCGCGCTCCCGGACGCCTCGTGCTCGGCGGTGAGCGCGACGAGGGTCTCCCCCGTGAGCAGGGGCACGTCGCCGTACGTCACGAGCACGGTGCCCCCGAGGTCGGCCGGCAGGGCCTCGAGCCCGCACTCGACCGCGCGCCCGGTGCCCTTGACCTCGTCCTGGTCGGCGATGACGAGCCCGCCGTCGAACGTCGTGCAGAACTCGACGACGCGGTCGCGCTCGTGGCGGACGACGACCTCGACGTGGGTGGCACCAGTCCCCCGAGCAGCCCGGACGGCGTGCCCGAGGAGGGCGGTGCCGCCGATCCGGTGGAGGACCTTGGGGGTGGCGGACTTCATCCGGGTGCCCTCGCCCGCTGCGAGGACGATGACGGCGGACGGCCGGGGGGTGCTCACGCGTGGTGCTCCAAGGGGTCGGGGTGCCACGGGACGCTGCGATGCTACCGCCGCCCGCACCAGCCCCTCGCGGCCGGTGCCGGCATGGGCCATCATGGGCGGGCAGCGGACGGCCGTGCGGCCGCCGCGGGGAAGGAGCCAGCCATGCCGGAGGACGGCGGAGCGGCCACGGCCCACTCGCGGGACGGCCGGGCCTTCCGGTTCGCCGCCCCCGCCTCCAGCACGCTCGGGCCGGGGGACGTCGTCACCGGCACCCTCGACGACGGGGCCACGGTCCTCGGCCAGGTCGTCGACGTGGGGTCGCGCCCGGCAGCGCCGGGCGACGGCGTCGGGGCGGTCGTCGGGGTGCTCGACGGCGACGGCCGGCTGGACCGCCGCGCCCGCCCACCGTTCACCGACCTCGCCATTCGCGCCGCCGGGGAGGAGGCGCTCGGTGCGCTGCAACGAGCGACCGGCGCCGCGACCCTGGTGGGAACCTGGCTCACCGGCGACACCGGCCCCGCCACGGTGCGGGCGGCCGGCTTCAACCGGCACACGTTCCTCTGCGGCCAGAGCGGCTCCGGCAAGACCTATGCCCTCGGCGTGCTCCTCGAGCGGCTGCTCATCGACACCGAGCTGCGCGTCGTCGTCCTCGACCCCAACGCCGACTTCGTCCAGCTCGGGCATCCCCGGGGGGACGCCGACCCCGCGGACGCCGCCCGCGTGACCCGCCGCCCGGTCCGGGTGCTGCGCAGCGACCACTCACGCGGTGCCGGGGAGGAGCCGCTGCGGATGCGCTTCCGGACCATGCCCCGGGCCACCCAGGCGGCGCTGCTGCAGCTCGACCCCGTCCGCGACCACGAGGAGTACAACGCCTACCTCAGGTTCGTCGACCACGCCGACCAGGTCGACCTCGGCGACCTCTTCGGCGGCCTGCGCCGGGGCACCGAGGTCGAACAACGGCTCGCCCGCCGCATCGAGAACCTGGGCCTGGACCGCTGGGAGGTCTTCGCGCTGCGGGGCGAGTCCGCGGCGGACGTCGTGACCGGCGGCACGGGCGTGACCGTGATGGACCTCGGCGGGTTCGGGTCGGCCGTCGAGCCGGTGGCCGCCGTCCTCGACCTGCTCGGGGAGCTCTGGGCGCACCGGGAGGAGCGGGTGCCGACGCTGATCGTCCTCGACGAGGCCCACAACCTCGCCGGGGTCGACCCGTCGCACCCGGCAGCGACGCTGCTCCTCGAGCTGATCACCCGGATCGCGGCGGAGGGCCGCAAGTACGGGCTGTGGCTGCTGCTGTCGTCGCAACGACCCTCCAAGATCCACCCCCAGGTGCTCTCGCAGTGCGACAACCTCGTCCTCATGCGGATGAACAGCCCGGCCGACGTCGCCGAGCTGGCGCGCGTGTTCGGGTTCGTCCCACCCGCGATGCTGGCGGCGTCGACCGGGTTCCTCCAGGGCGAGATGCTCCTGGCGGGCCCCCTGACACCGGTGCCGATGCTCGCGCGGGTGCGCGAGCGCCTCACCGTCGAGGGCGGCAGCGACGTCGCCGTGCCGCTCGTCGACCCGTCCCCCTGAGGGCCCGCGGCGACGTCCCGCCCCGGGCACACCGCCCGCTCGTCGGACGGCACACCCGCCCGCTGGTGGAGAGGACCGCGCCCGCCCAGGAGGGCACTGCCTCCTGAGCGAACGGATCCTCCCGACTCCGCGGAGGCCGGCGGGGCGGGCGGAGAGGGCGGCTCAGAGGATGCCGGTGAGCTCCGCGCTCGCCCGCTCACGCACCGCCTCCAGGGCCTCCCTCGCGGTGGCCGCCGAGCGGGCCACGGCGGCGAGGCCCTGGCACTGCGCGAGGTCGTGCAACGCGAGGGCCAGGCGGACGACCGGGACCTTGCTCGGAGCCATCGACAGGCTCGACACCCCGAGCCCGACGAGGACGAGCGCGAGCAGCGGGTCGCCGCCGGACTCCCCGCAGACGCCGATCGGCGCCCCTGCCCGGCGGGCGCCCTCGCAGGCGTGGGCCACGACGTCGAGGACTGCCGGCTGCCAGGGGTCCAGCAGGTCGGACAACTGACCCTGCATCCGGTCCGCCGCCATCGTGTACTGGGCCAGGTCGTTGGTGCCGAGGCTGCCGAAGTCGACCTCCCCGAGCACGTGCTCGGCGCGCAGCGCCGCGCCCGGCACCTCGATCATCACGCCCGCCTTGGGCAGGCCGTTCTCGCGGACGCGCCGCGCGAACCACGCCGCCTCCTCGACGGTGGCGACCATCGGCGCCATGACGCGCACGTCGGCCCCGGTGTCGCGGGCCGCGACCGCGAGGGCCTCCAGCTGGGCGTCGAGCAGGTCGGGGCGCTCTGCGGAGAGCCGGAGGCCGCGCCGCCCCAGGGCGGGGTTCTCCTCCGGCCCGAGGTCGGCGAAGGCGAGCGGCTTGTCGGCACCGGCGTCGAGCGTCCGGACGACGACCCGGCGGCCGCCGAACGGCTCGAACACCTTGCGGTAGACGTTCGCCTGGTCCTCGACCGTGGGTGCCCGCTCGGCGGAGAGGAAGACGAACTCGGTGCGGAAGAGCCCGACCCCCTCGAGGTCCTGGGCCGCGGCCCCCTCGGCGTCCTTGATGCCGCCGATGTTGGCGAGCAGCGCCACGTGGTGCCCGTCGCGGGTCACGCCGGGCCCCCGGCTCGCGGCGAGCGCGGCGGCCCGCCGCTCGCGACGCCGGGCCTGCTCCGCGACGAGCGCGGGGTCGGGGTCGATGGTGACCTCGCCGGTGTCGCCGTCGAGCGCGACCGTCGTGCCCTCGGGGATGGCGGTGGCGGCGGCCACCTGGACGACGGCGGGGATCCCCATCTGGGCGGCGAGGATCGCGGTGTGGCTGGTGCGCCCGCCCGCCTGGGTCACGATGCCGACGACGAGCGAGCGGTCGAGGGTGGCCGTCTCGGCCGGGGCGAGGTCCTCGGCGACGATGACGCTGGGCTCGGTGAAGTCGGGCACGCCCGGCGCCGGCAGCCCCAGGACGGCCGCCACCGCCCGCGAGCCGACGTCGCGCAGGTCGGTGACCCGCTCGGCGAAATAGCCCCCGAGCGCCTCGAACTGCACGGCGTACTCCTCGACCGCCCCGACGACGGCGTTGGCGGGGCCCTTCCCGGCGGCGAGCTGCTTGCCGGCGGCCTTGACGAGCCCCTTGTCGCGGGCGATCAGCGCCGTGGCCTTGAGGATCTGCTGCGCCGTGTCCTCGGCGTGGCGGGCCCGGCCCTCGAGTGCGACCGCGACGGACTCGAACGCGGCCTTCACCTGGGCCAGCGCGGCCTCGGTGTCGGCAGGTGCCGGTTCGGACTCCGGGGCCCGGACCGGTGGCGCGACCTGCACCACCGGCCCGTGGGCCGTGCCGGGGCTGACGCCGATGCCCTGCCTCGTCTGCGTCGCGGCCACCGGGCTCACTCCGCGTCGAGGTCGCGGGAGAGGAGGTCGACGAGGCCGTCGAGGACCTGGTCGGCGCCCTCGCCCTGGGCGGTGAGGACGACCTCCTCGCCGTGCTTGGCGCCGAGGGCCATGACCCCGAGGATGCTCGTCGCGTCGACGGCCTCCTCACCGGGACGGGCGATCTCGACGTCGAGGCCGGACTCGCCGGCCTGCTCGACGAACAGGGCGGCGGGCCGGGCGTGCAGGCCGACGGACGAGGCGATGGTGACGGTGCGCTGTGGCATCTGGGGGCTCCTTGTGGTGGGACGGACTGGTCAGACGGTGGCGGCGGCGTCGACTGCCGCCAGGTTGGACTCCCGCGACTTCAGGGCGACGACGATCCCCGTCATGACGACGACGCCGACGGCCAGGGCCGCGAGGAAGAGGAGGAAGTTGCCGATGAGCGGCAGCACCCAGATGCCGCCGTGCGGCGCCCGCAGCGTCGCACCGAAGAGCATCGAGAGACCACCGGTGATGGAGGAGCCGATGACCGAGGCGGTGATGATCCGCACCGGGTCGGCCGCCGCGAACGGGATCGCGCCCTCGGAGATGAAGGAGGCGCCGAGCAGCCAGGCGGCCTTGCCGTTCTCCCGCTCCGGCTCGGAGAACAGTCCGGGGCGGACCGTCGTCGCGAGCGCCATGGCGAGCGGCGCCACCATCCCGGCGGCCATGACGGCGGCCATGATCTTCAGCTGCGGGGCGTCGGCCGCCGTGCCCGCCGTGGCCAGGCCGGCCGTCGCGAAGAAGTACGCGACCTTGTTGACCGGGCCTCCCAGGTCGAACCCCATCATCGCGCCGAGGATGAGACCGAGGACGAGGGCGCTCCCGCCGGTGAGTCCGTTGAGCCAGCTGTTGAGCGCGTCGGTGAGCCAGACGATCGGGCGGCCCAGGACCGTGATGAACAGCCCGGCGGTGATCAGGGTGGAGAGCAACGGGATGACGACGACCGGCATCACGCCGCGGACACCCTTGTGCACCTTCCAGCCGGCGATCCACCGGGCGACGAAGCCGCCGAGGAGTCCGGTGGCGATGCCTCCGAGGAAGCCGGCGCCCATCGTCGCGGCGATCGAGCCGCCGACGATGCCCGGCACCAGGCCCGGCCGGTCGGCGATCGCGAAGGCGATGAAGCCGGAGAGGATCGGCACGAGGAACCCGAAGGCCGCGCCTCCCATGACGAAGAGCAGGCCGGCCCACGACATGAGCGACAGGACGTCGAAGCTCTGGGTGATGTCGTACTGGCCCTCGCCGGTCAGCGAGTAGTTGGTGACCTCGATGGGGCCCTGGTCGCCCATGGCGACGGTGGAGAGCATGAAGGCGATGGCGATGAGGATGCCGCCGGCGGCGACGAACGGGATCATGTAGGAGACACCGGTCATCAGCCACTGGCGGACCTTCGTCGCGGTGCTCGCGTCGGACTCGACCTTGGTCGTGAGACTGCCGCCGGCACCCCCAGCCGTCGCCGCGGCGGCCGCGGCAGCCGCCTTCGACGGGTCGGCCTGCCACTCGGCGACGAGCTGCTCGGCCTGGGCGACGAGCGCCGGACCGTCGGAGATGCCCCGCTTGACGCCGGCGTCGACGGTCGGCTTGCCGGCGAACCGGCCCGCGTCCTTCACCGGGAGGTCGTGCGCGAAGATCACCGCGTCGGCCGCGGCGATCTCCTCGGCGGAGATCGGGGTCGAGCCCGCCGAGCCCTGGGTCTCGACGACCATCGTGTGCCCGGCGGCCTTCGCGGCGGCCTCGAGGCCTTCGGCTGCCATGTAGGTGTGGGCGATGCCGGTGGGGCACGAGGTGACGCCGACGAGCTTGAGCGCGCGCCTCGCCGGGGCGGCGGTGGCCGTCGGCGCGGCGGGAGCGGCGGTACCCGCCTCGCTGCCCGCAGTGGCGGTGGCGGCGGCCGGGGCGACGGTCGCGGCGGTGGCCGGCGCGGGGGCCGGAGCCGCTGCTGGGGCCTCGTCGAGGGACACCTCGGCCTCGACGAGGCGGACGACCTCGTCCTCGGTCGTGGCCTCGGCGAGCGCCTGCTTGAAGTCGCTCTTCATCAGCGCCCGGGCGAGCTTGGGCAGCATCTGCATGTGCGCGTCTCCGCCGCTCTCGGGTGCGGCGATGAGGAAGACGAGCGTGGCGGGCCCGTCCTTGGCGCCCCAGTCGATGCCGTCGCCGGCGCGCCCGAAGACGAGTGAGGGCTCGGTGACGGCGGCGCTGCGGGCGTGCGGGATGCCGATGCCGCCGGGGAGTCCGGTCGCCATCTTCGTCTCGCGCTCGCGGACGTCGGCGAGGAAGGCGTCGAGGTCGGTGCAGCGACCGGTGGCGACGAGCCGCTCGGCGAGGACACGGGTGGCCTCGTGGCGGTCGGCACCGGTGAGGTCGAGGACGACCTGCTGCTCGGTGATGAGGGACATGGTGTTCCTTTCGGGTCTCACCCGACGAGGCGGCGGGTGGGGTCGGGGGTCGCGGTGAGGCGAACCGGGATGCCGGCGAGGTCCGTTGGGGTGGGGACCCGGCTGCCGGGGAGGGTGACGGCGGCGGCACCCCAGGTGACGGCGGCCGCGAGGGCGTCGGCGGCGGTGAGTCCGCTCGACAGGCCGTGGAGCAGACCGGCGAGCATGCAGTCGCCGGCCCCCACGGTGGACAGGGGGTGGGTGATGGTGGCGGCGGCGTGCACCTGCTCGTCGGCGGTGACGAGCAGGGCGCCGTCGCCGCCGAGGCTCACCGCGACCACCTCGATGCCGTCGGCGACGAGGTCGAGGGCGGCGGCCCGCACGTCGCCGAGGGTCGGCAGGGCGTGGCCGACGAGCTCGGCGAGCTCCTCGTGGTTGGGCTTGACCAGGTGCGGCCGGGCGGCGACCGCGTGCGCCATCGGGGCGCCGGAGGAGTCGACGGCGACCCGGGCGCCGCGTTCACGGCCCCGGCGGACCAGGCGGGCGTAGAGGTCGTCGGGGGCGCCGGGCGGGAGGCTGCCGCACCCGACCACCCAGGCGGCACCGTCGGCGGCGTGGCTCGTCTCCAGCAGGAGGGCCTCCACCTCTGCGGCCGCGAGCTCGGGGCCCGGTTCGTTGAGCTTGGTCGTCGTCCCGTCGGGCTCGAGCACGCTGATGTTCATCCGCACCGTGCCGGTGACCGGGACGCTGCGGCGCGGGACGCCGGCCGCGTCGAGCAGCTCCTCGAGGAGGTGGCCCTCGGGCCCGCCCACGGGTAGCACGGCAAGGGTCGCGGCGTCCTGGGCGGCCAGCGCCCGGGAGACGTTGACGCCCTTGCCGCCCGGGTCGACCCTGCTGTCGGTGGCACGGTGGACCTCACCGCGGCGCAGCGCGTCGATGACGACGGCCCGGTCGATCGACGGGTTCGGGGTCAGGGTGACGATCACGCCGTCACCACCTCGGGGCCGGCGGCACGCATCTCCGCGGCGACGTCCTGGGCGAGGTCGCGGTCGGTGACGACGACGTCGACCTCCTCGAACGTGGCGAACCGGTGGAGGTGGTCGTCCCCCACCTTGCTGCTGTCGGTGGCCACGACCACGCGGCGCGCGGCCCGCACCATCGCCCGCTTGACGAGCGACTCGGCCTGGTCCGGGGTGGTGAGGCCGCGCGCCACCGAGAGGCCGTTGGTGCCGAGCACGGCGAGGTCGACGGTGACGCCCTCGAGGGCACCGGTGGCCCACTCCCCGACGGCCGCCGCGGTCGTGCCGCGGACCCGGCCCCCGAGCAGGTAGAGGCTGATGCCGGGGTGGGTGGCGAGGGCGGCTGCCGCGGGGACCGAGTTGGTGAGGACCGTCAGGTCGACGTCGGGGGGCAACATCTCGACGACGGCCTGGGTGGTGGAGCCGGAGTCCAGCAGGACCGTGGCGCCGGGGGGCAGCTCGTCGAGGACGCGGGCGGCGATCCGGCGCTTGACCTCGGCGCGGCGGGTGGAGCGGGTGGCGAGGGTGGGCTCGAGCTCCAGGCGCTCGACCGGGATGGCGCCCCCGTGCACCCGGCGGAGCGAGCCGCGCCGCTCCAGCGCGGTGAGGTCGCGGCGCACCGTCTCGGCGGCCACGCCGAGCGTGTCGGCGAGCGTGGCGACCTCCACGCGGCCGGCACGGCGCGCCTCCTCGAGGATGCGCTGCTGACGCTCAGCTGCGTACATCGGAACTCCCTCGTCCCCGGTGCTCGGCGCCCCCTCGGTGGAGCGCGGTCCCACCATGAAACCACTGAATCGGAGCAATGTAAAGAGAACCGGGCGCCCGTTTCTGTGGCTCTGGAGTGCGCTGGCGGGAGCGCGCCGCCACGGCACCCCGGTCGAGGAGCCGGCCGCCACTCGACACGATCGTCATTCGGGTCCAATCGTGACCGGATCCAGCCGCGAGCGCGGCGCGACCGTTTCGTCGCCGTCGAGGCCGGGCACGCGCGCCCGTGTGCGACCACGGCAGCAGCGACCCGAGTGACCGTCGGGCGCTCCGGACTGGGGCGCATGGGCCGGGTCGACGCCGCGGCTCTCGGTCGGCTCAGCGCACCCTGCAGCCGCTCAGCGCATGCTGCACCCTGCCCCGGCCGCACCGAGCCTGCGCTGAGCCCGAACCAACCGACCCGGACGACGGCAGGCCCCACGCGCGTCGCTGCGCCGGCTCCCCGGGTAGGCGCCGCGGCTCCCGGTCGGCTCCTCCGTCGCCGCCCGACGCCGCTCCCGGGATTCCCACCCGGGCGGGCCGGCTCGCTTCGCTGCGCCGGCTCCCCGGGTAGGAATCGAACCTACGTCGCTTGTCCTGATTCAAAGTCAGGCGGGCCCTGCCAGCAGACCAACCGGGGAACGCCGTGCCCCGCACGGCTGCTGTCGAGGGTAGTGGAGGCGCCCGCGCCTCATCCGGCGAGCACTGGAGGCGCCGGCTCCGGCCCCTCCACCGGCAGGTGCCGAGGCGTCACCGACGTGGTCGGCGACGGCGCGCCCGGACGCCGCACGGCACAATGACGTGGTGACCGACGACTCGACCGCGAAGAAGGTGCGGGCGGCGCGGGCCCGGATGACGGGACGCGAGCGCCGTGAGCAGCTCATCGGGATCGGTCGGAAGCACTTCGCCGACCGGGGGTTCGAGGGGGCCACCGTCGAGGAGATCGCGTCCTCGGCGGGCGTGTCCAAGCCGGTGGTCTACGAGCACTTCGGGGGCAAGGAGGGCCTCTACGCGGTCGTCGTCGACCGCGAGATCGAGGGCCTGCTCAGCGCGGTCACCGCGGCCTTCGACGCCCGTGGCACCTCGCGCCAGATCATCGAGCGGGCCGCGCTCGCCCTGCTCGACTACGTCGAGTCCTCCACCGACGGCTTCCGGATCCTGGTGCGGGACAGTCCGGCCGGCCAGGCCACCGGTTCGTTCGCCAGCCTGATGAGCGACATCTCCAGCCAGGTCGACCACATCCTCGCGGCCGAGTTCAAGCGCCACAAGCTCGACCCCAAGGCCGCCCCGATGTACGCCCAGATGCTCGTCGGGATGATCGCGCTCACCGGCCAGTGGTGGCTCGACAACCGCAAGTTCAAGAAGCACGAGGTGGCTGCGCACGTCGTCAACCTCGCGTGGAACGGGCTCACCGGGCTGGAGGCCAAGCCCACCCTCACCGCCGGCACGCTCGAGCGGGACTGACCGCAGCGGGCTTCCCCGCCCCTGCTCGGCCGCCTCCGGGGGTCAGCCCGCGGCGTGCGCCACGGCGAAGACCCGGCGGAACGGGAAGTAGACCCCCTCGGCGCTGCGCGGGTAGGCCTCCGCCAGCGCCTCGGCGTAGGGCTCGAGGAAGGCCGCGAGCTCGTCCTCGTCCTCGAGGATGTCCAGCACCGGCCGCAGCCCGGTGGCCCGCACCCAGTCGAGTACCGGGTGCTCCTGCTCCCCCTCGGCGTCCAGCACGTGGAGGTACGTGGTCTCCCAGGCGTCGACGGTGCACCCCAGCCGGGAGAGGAAGCGGTGGTAGGTGGTGGGCTCGCCGACCGCCGGCAGGTCGAGGGCGGCGGTGAGCTCACCGGCGCGCGGGTGGCGCTCGGCCACCTCGCGCATCAGTCGGTGGCTCGGGGCGTCGAAGTTGCCGGGGACCTGCAGTGCCAGCCAGCCGTCGTCGGCCAGCGCGCCGACCCACGCCGGGAGGAGGTCGAGGTGACCGGGCACCCACTGGAGGGTGCTGCTGGTGACGACGACGTCAGGAGCCTGGCCGAGGGAGGCCGGGTCCCAGTCGCGCAGATCGGCCTGCACCCACTCGACGCGACCCTCGGCGTCGTGCTCCCGGGCCGCCTCGAGCATCGCCTCGGAGGCGTCGACGCCCACGAGGCGGGCCTGCGGCCAGCGCTGCCCCAGCATGGTCGTCGCCGGACCGTTACCGCAGCCCAGGTCGACGACCAGGGCCGGCGAGCGGGCGCCGATGCGGTCGGTCAGGTCCGCGAACGGACGACTGCGCTGCTCGGTGAAGCGGGCGTAGGCGCCCGGGTCCCAGCTCGGCTGCTCCCTCATCCCATCCTCCTGCACGACGACCCCGGCGCGGCCCGTCGTCTCGACATCAAGAAACTTGACGCGAGTACAGTCGGGCCATGGCCGCTGACGATGTCGACCGTATCGTCTCCGCCTGGCGGCGGGAGCGCCCGGACCTCGACGTCACCCCGCTCGAGGTGCTCTCCCGGGTCTCGCGCCTCGCCCGCCGGCTAGACCTGGCCCGCGGCCGGGCATTCGCCGGACGGGGGCTGGAGAGCTGGGAGTTCGACGTCCTCTCCGCCCTGCGGCGCACCGGCGCCCCGCACGAGCTGAGCCCCGGCCAGCTCGTCGCCGAGACCCTCGTGACGAGCGGGACGATGACCAACCGGGTCGACCGGCTCGTGGCCCGTGGACTGGTCGAGCGGCACCGGGCCGTGGGCGACCGGCGCGGGGTCATCGTGCGGCTCACCGACGAGGGCCGCCGCACGGTGGACGCCACCCTCGCCGAGCTGCTTGCCGACGAGCGCGACCTGCTCGGCGAGCTCGACCCCGGCGAGCAGGACCACCTCGCCGACCTGCTCCGCCGGCTGCTCCGCTCACTGGAGGCACCGGCCGGCTGACCGGCACCGCCCGGCGGCACCGCACGGGACCCGAGCGGGCGGTACAGCGGCGGGCACGCCGTCAGCCGACGACGTCGGCGGCCTCCAGCCACTCCAGCTCGAGCATCTCGCGCTCGTCGACCACCTCCCGCAGCTCGCGGTTCAACTCGAGCACCCGCGTGTGGTCGGTGGCCGCGTCCAGCATCGCGGCGTGGATCCGCTCCTCCCGCTCGGCCAGCCGGGCCAGCTGCCGCTCCACCCGCGCCATCGTCTTGCGCGCCTCGCGGGCCGCGGCCGGAGACGGTCCTCCAGCCGCCGACCCCGGGGCCCTGTCGGTCGCGGCGGGCCCGCTCGCGGGAGCCGGTGGGGCCGGGCGGACGCCCTCGCCGCGTGCCACCAGCTCGGCCCGCCGCCGCAGGTACTCCTCGACGCCGCCGGGCAGGTCGCGCAGCCGCCCGTCACCGAGGAGCGCCACCTGCCGGTCGCAGACCCGTTCGAGCAGGTAGCGGTCGTGGGAGACGACGACGAGGGTGCCGGCCCACCCGTCGAGCAGGTCCTCGAGCGAGGTGAGGGTGTCGATGTCCAGGTCGTTGGTCGGCTCGTCGAGGAGCAGCACGTTGGGCTCGGCCATGAGCAGCCGGGTCAGCTGCAGCCGGCGACGTTCGCCGCCGGACAGGTCGCCGACGCGCGTCTGCTGACGCGGTCCGGTGAAGCCGAGGCGCTGGGCGAGCTGGGAGGCCGACAGCTCCTTGCGTCCGAGGCGAACGACGGAGCGGACGTCCTCGACCGCCTCGATGACGCGCCGGTCGCCCCAGGCGTCGAGCTCGCGGACCTCCTGGGTCAGCAGCCCGATCCTGACGGTGACCCCCACCTTGCGGGTCCCCGCCGCCAGCGGGTGCTCCCCGGCCAGGGCGCGCAGCAGCGTCGACTTGCCGGCGCCGTTGACCCCGACGAGACCGACCCGGTCGCCCGGGCCCAGCCGCCAGGTCAGGCGGTCCAGGAGCACGCGGTCGCCGACGGTGACGGTGGCGTCGACGAGGTCGACGACGTCCTTGCCGAGGCGGGTGGTGGCGAAGCGCACGAGCTCGACCTCGTCCCGCGGCGGCGGCTCGTCGGCGATGAGCGCGGTGGCCGCGTCGATGCGGAAGCGCGGCTTGCTCGTGCGGGCCGGTGGTCCCCGGCGCAGCCAGGCGAGCTCCTTGCGCAGCAGGTTGCCGCGGCGCTCGGCGAGCACGCCCGCCATCCGCTCCCGCTCGGCGCGGGCCAGCACGTACGCCGCGTACCCGCCCTCGTACTGGTGCACGCGGCCGCCCTCCACCTCCCAGGTGCGGGTGGCGACGGCGTCGAGGAACCAGCGGTCGTGGGTGATGACGACCAGCCCGGTGCCGGGCCGGGAGTACACCTCGGCGAGGTGCTCGGCGAGCCACGCGACCCCCTCGACGTCGAGGTGGTTGGTGGGCTCGTCGAGCAGCAGCAGGTCGGGCGCGGCGACGAGCAGGGCCGCGAGGGCGACCCGGCGCCGCTCGCCACCGGAGAGCGGACCCACGAGGGCCCCCAGACCGCCCACCACGGGTGCGCCGAGGCCACCGAGGAGCCCGGTCAGCACGTCGCGGACCCCGCCGTCCGCGGCCCACTCGTGCTCGGCGAGCTCACCGAGCACCGCCTCGGCCACGGTGCGCCCGGGATCGAGGGAGTCGTCCTGGGTGAGCAGGCCCGTGGTCAGGCCGCCGGTGCGCGCCACCCGGCCGTCGTCGACGGCGAGGTCGCCGGCCAGCACCCGCACCAGGGTGGTCTTGCCGCCCCCGTTGCGCCCGACGACGCCGATCCGGTCCCCGCCGCCGACGCCCAGCGAGACGGCGTCGAGCACCTGCGCGGTACCGAGCGCGAGCGAGGCACGCTCCACGGAGACGAGGTTGGCCACCGCGCGACCCTACCCACGGGTGGGTGGTGGCACCTCATCCGCACCGGCGCGGTCAGTCGATCTTGTGCGGGATGACGTGTGCGCCGTGCACCGGACCGGTCGCACGGCGGACGTCGCGGACCACGCCGGACGCCGTGAGGGCCACCGCGAGGTCGATGCCCGCCTCGTTGTCCTCGACGAGGAAGGCCACTGTCGGCCCCGACCCCGAGACGATGCCGCCGAGCGCCCCGTACTCCATCCCGGAGGCAAGGACGTCGGCGAGCCCCGGACGGAGCGACACCGCGGCGTCCTGGAGGTCGTTGGCGAGCTGGGGGGCGAGCTCGCGCGGGTCCCCCGTGCGCAGGGCCGCCATGAGCGCGGGGTTCGGCGCCGGCTCGGGAACCTCGGTGTCGCCGCGCAGCCGGTCGCACTCGGCGTACACGTCCGGAGTGGGCAGTCCCTCCTCGCCCAGCGCGAACACCCAGTGGTAGGTGCCCCGGGCCAGCACCGGGGCCAGCAGCTCCCCCCGGCCGCTGCCCATCGCGGTGCCGCCGGCGACGAGGAAGGGCACGTCGCTGCCGAGCTCGGCCGCCACCTCCTCGAGCTCCTCGCGGCCCAGGCCGAGGTCCCAGAGGTGGTCCAGGGCCACGAGGGCGGCCGCGGCGTCGGCAGAGCCCCCCGCCATCCCCCCGGCCACGGGGATGCCCTTGCGGATCCGGATGTGCACCGGGTCGACTTCGCGACCGTCGGCGAGCAGCCGGGCGGCGCTCATCGCGATGTTGTCGTCACCGAGCGGCACGTGCCCCGCGAGCGGCCCGGAGACTCCCACGCCCCACTCGTCCGCGACCGAGACGGTGACGTCGTCGTGGAGGCCCACCGCCTGGAACACCGTCGACAGCGTGTGGTAGCCGTCCTCGCGCAGGGGGCCGACGAGCAGCTCGAGGTTCACCTTGGCCGGGACGCGCACGGTGACGGGGCCGGGCACGAGAGGGGCCGAGGTCATGGCCTCACCCTAGTCAGGACCGGAGGCCGCACCGGCCGCTGCGATCCGGGCGAAAGCGGCGACATCGAGCTGCTCACCGCGGGTGCGCGGGTCGACCCCCGCGGTGCGCAGTGCGGCCTCGGCCGCGGCCGGCGAGCCCGCCCAGCCGGCGAGCGCGGCCCGCAGCGTCTTGCGGCGCTGCGCGAACGCGGCGTCGACGACACCGAAGACCTCCTCGCGGGTGGCCGGCCCGGCCGGTGGCTCGCGGCGGACCAGCTCGACGAGGCCGGAGTCGACGTTGGGCAGCGGCCAGAAGACCCGGCGCGGCACCTGTCCCGCGAGGCGGACGTCGGCGTACCACGCCGCCTTGACGCTGGGCACGCCGTACGTGCGCGAGCCGGGGGGCGCCGCCAGCCGCTCCGCGACCTCGAGCTGGACCATGACGAGCACCCGGGCGACCGACGGGAACCGCTCGAGGTAGCGCAGCACGACCGGCACCGACACGTTGTACGGCAGGTTCGCGACGAGCGCGGTGGGGGCGGGCCCGGGCAGCGTCGTGACCGTGAGGGCGTCGGCGGGCACGACCTCGAGGCGGTCGGCCAGGGCCGGCGCGTGGGAGCGCACCGTGTCCGGGAGCGCGGCGGCGAGGGCAGGGTCGACCTCGACGGCGACCACCCGGCGCACGACCGGCAGCAGGGCGAGGGTGAGGCTGCCCAGCCCGGGGCCCACCTCGACGACGACGTCGTCGGCCCCGACGCCGGACACCCGGACGATGCGGCGGACGGTGTTGCCGTCGACGACGAAGTTCTGCCCCCACTGCTTGGTCGGCCGGATGCCGAGCCGGGCGGCGAGCTCGCGGACCTCACCGGCCCCGAGCAGGGCGGCGTCCGGCGCGTCGGTCACGGGGTCACCCTAACGACGACGGGGCCCCGGACCGCGTGGTCCGGGGCCCCGTCGTGGGGCCGGGGGTCAGGCCGCGTGGGCGCAACCCCACGGCGACAGCCCGGCCTGGGCGTAGTAGCGGTTGGCCACGGTGATCTGCTCGGCGCGGGAGGCCAGGTCGGCGCGCGGCGCGAAGTCGTCGCCACCCATCGCCAGCCACGACGCCGTGGCGAACTGGAGGCCGCCGTAGTAGCCGTTGCCGGTGTTGATGTGCCAGTTGCCGCCGGACTCGCACTGGGCGATGCGGTCCCACATCGCCTCGTTCGCGAGGTTGATGCCGGCGCCGGAGGTGTTGCCGGCACTCGGGGCGGGGGCGGCCGCCTTGGTGCCGACCTTGACGACCGCGTCGACCGGCTTGGTGACGACCTTCTGCGAGAGGACCTTCGAGGAGTCGAGCTTGCCGTCGACGTAGGTGTTCTCGCGGACGACCTTCTTCGACCCGGCCCTGCCGGCCGTGACCACCTGCGTCTGGCCCGCGAGCATGCTCGAGTCCTTCTGCTTCGTCGTGGCGTAGGCGATCGACTCGGTCGTCGTCTCCTTCTTCACCGTGACGCGCTTGACGACGATCCTCATGCCGTCCTCGACGGGGGCGTCGAGGCCGGGCTTGACCCGGTCGAGTGCGGAGCGGCTCACGTCGAGCTCGGCGAGGACGCCGGAGACGATGGGCGCTGCGGACCTCACCGTGCGCGTCCTGCCGTCGACGGTCACCTTGACCTTCTTGGGCGTGGTCACCGCCATCTCCAGGCCCTCGCGGCCCAGCGGCTGCGAGCGCGACGCCGTGAGCACGGCGCCCTCGGTGCGCAGGCCGATCTCCCGCAGGGCGGCGTCGACGGTGGTGCCGGTGGTCCAGTACTCCTTGGTGACGCCGTCGACGGTCACCGTCAGCTTGCGGCCGTAGCGGACGGTGATGTGGTCGCCGTCCTGGACGGGGCTGCCGGCGGACGGCACGACGGTGTCGTGCTCACCGAGGTCGATGCCCTGCTTCGCGAGGACGTCGCCGACGGTCGAGCCGAAGACGTGCACCGAGGACCGGTCGCCGTCGACGGAGAGGGCGACGGCCTTGTCGTAGTGGGCGACGCCGACGGAGCCGGCGGCGAGGACGAGCGCAACGGCGCCCTGGGCGACGTAGCGGAGGGGACGGGACAGCAACAGGTGCTCCATGGTCGGAAGTCCCGGGCACCGATGGTCGGCCGACAGCCCGCGAGGGGCCACGGACAAGGAGCGTCCGTGCGGGTGGAGCGGCCCCGGACCGCGGCGTCGCGGGGACCTCCACACGTGTCGACCGAGGCACATCGGCCCCGGCCGTTCCCGTCTACCGTGCAGGAGTCCCGGCCCGAAGGTCAAATTTCGGTAACGCCCTGTTGCAGCGGTCACAGTCCTCGTCGGCCACTTGCGTCACACCAGCCCCACGGCTGCGGTCCGGTGACCACCCCGTCGCCGGGCACCTGCCCGGGGTCACCAGGGCCCGTAGAGCCGCTCGGCGTTCTCGCTGAGGGCCAGGCAGAGCGTCGGGACGGCCACGCCGAGGACGGCGGCCATCGCCCGTACGGTCAGCGGCACCAGCATCGGGCTGTTGGAGGCGCCGCGCCACGGGTGCGGCGTCAGATACGGGGCGTCGGTCTCGACCAGGACCCGGTCCAGCGGGGTGACCGACAGCGCGTCCCGCAGGCTCTTGGCGTTCTTGAACGTCACCGTGCCGGCGAAGGACAGGTGGTAGCCACGGCGGACGCACTCGGTGGCCATCTCGACGTCGCCGGAGAAGCAGTGCATCACGGTGTTCTCCGGCGCCTCCTCGTCCGCGAGCACGCGCAGCACGTCGACGTGGCTGTCCCGGTCGTGCACCTGCAGGGTGCGGCCCAGGCGCTTCGCGAGGTCGATGTGCCGGCGGAACGACTCGTGCTGGGCGGGCCGGCCCTCGGGCCCGGTGCGGTAGTAGTCGAGGCCGGTCTCCCCGACCACGCGGGTTCGTGGCTGCGCGGCCAGCTCCTCGACCCGTGCCAGCGCCGCGTCGAGCTCTCCCCGCGCCGCGAGCGCCGGAGCCTCGTTGGGGTGGATCGCGACCCCGGCGAGCACCGACGGGTACGCCTGCGACGCGGCCACCGCGAACTCGGCTCCCGGCACGTCGCAGCCCACCTGCACGACCCGGTCGACGCCGACGGCCGCCGCGGCCGCGAGCACGGGGCCGAGGTCGTCGACGGCGACCTCGGCGCCCTCGCGCGAGATGTCGAGGTGGGTGTGGTTGTCCACCACCGGGATCGGCAGCGCGTCGGGCGCCTCCGGCTCCCCCCGGCGGCTCGGCTGCGACGTCACCGGCTCAGGCCCCGGCCCGGGCCAGCTCGTCGTCGACGACGGACTCGTCGAGCTTGGTGAACACCGGCGCCGGCCTGCTGATGGGGGTGCCGACCACGACCGGCCGGGACTCCCACCGGGGCGTCCCCGAGTACTCGCCGGTGATGACGGGGTACTCGCGGTCGGCGTCCTCGGGGTCGAGGCCGCGCACCGTCTGCAGCCGCGGCATCGGCATGAGCTCGCCCTCACCCCCGAGGACCGCGTGCACCCGGTTGGCGGCGTGCGGGAGGAACGGCGCGAGCAGGGTGTTGAGGTCGGAGACGCACTGGGTCAGCGTGTGGAGGACCGTGGCCAGGCGCTCCCGCTCGTCCTCACCCTTGAGCTTGAACGGCTCGGTGCGGGAGACGTAGGCGTTGACCTCCCCGACGACGCGCATCGCCTCGGCGATGGCCGCCTTCTGCCGGTGGCGGGTCAGCAGGTCGCCGACGGTGTCGAAGCCGGCGAGCACGGTGGCGCGCACCTCCTCGTCGACGGGCTCGAGGGGGCCGGGCTGCGGGATCTCCCCGAAGCTCTTCGCCACCATGGCCGCGGTGCGGGAGACGAGGTTGCCCCACCCGGCGACGAGCTCGGAGTTGTTGCGCTGGACGAACTCCCGCCAGGTGAAGTTGGCGTCCTGGCTCTCCGGGCCGGCCGCGCAGATGAAGTAGCGGATGCCGTCCGGGCCGTAGCGGTCGAGGACGTCGCGGACGAGGATCGTGTACCCGCGGGAGGTCGAGAACTGCTTGCCCTCCATCGTGAGGAACTCGCTCGAGACCACCTCGGTGGGCAGGTTGAGCTCGCCCATCGTGCCGGGCTCGCCCCCGCGCGACCCCTTCCCGGCGTACCCGAGCAGCTCGGCCGGCCAGATCTGGGAGTGGAAGGTGATGTTGTCCTTGCCCATGAAGTAGTAGGAGACCGCCTCGGGGTCGTTCCACCACTCCCGCCAGCGCTCCGGCTCGCCGAGCCGGCGGGCCCACTCGACCGACGCCGACAGGTAGCCGATGACCGCGTCGAACCAGACGTAGAGCCGCTTGGCCGGGTTGTCCCGCCAGCCGTCGAGCGGCACCGGGATACCCCAGTCGATGTCACGCGTCATCGCGCGCGGCTTGATGTCGTCGAGGATGTTGAGGCTGAACCGGATGACGTTGGGGCGCCACGTGCCCGAGGAGTCGCGGCCCTCGAGCCACTCGCGGAGCGCGTCGGCCAGCGCCGGCAGGTCGAGGAAGAAGTGGCGCGTCTCGACGAACTCCGGTGTCTCCCCGTTGATCTTGCTGCGCGGGTCGATGAGGTCCTCGGGCTCGAGCTGGTTGCCGCAGTTGTCGCACTGGTCGCCGCGGGCGTCGGGGTAGTGGCAGATCGGGCACTCCCCCTCGATGAACCGGTCCGGGAGGGTGCGGCCGGTCGAGGGCGAGATCGCGCCGAGCTGGGTGCGCTCGACCATGTAGCCGTTGGCCCAGTTCTGGTGGAACAGCTCCTGGGCGACCGCGTAGTGGTTGGCCGTGGTCGTGCGCGTGTAGAGGTCGTAGGTGCAACCGAGGTCGGCGAGCTCGCCCGCGATGATCGCGTGGTTGCGGTCGACGAACTCGCGCGGCGACATCCCCGCCTGGTCGGCGAGCACGAGGATGGGCGTGCCGTGCTCGTCCGAGCCGCTCACCATCAGCACGTCGTGCCCCGCCATCCGCATGTACCGGCTGAAGACGTCGGAGGGCACTCCGAACCCGGCGATGTGGCCGAGGTGGCGAGGGCCGTTCGCGTACGGCCAGGCGACGGCGGAGAGCACCTTCATGCTGCTGATCCTAGGTGTCGGCCCGGGACGGTACGGGCGGCCCCTCGTGGCCGGAGCGGCTCACCGGCTCCACTCGTACGGGGTGGTGGTGGTGACCCGCACCAGGCCGGAGCGCTCGAGGATGGGGCGGGAGAACTCGGTGGAGTCGCTCTGCAGGTAGCGCTTGCCGAGCCGCAGCGCGGCCCGCGCCCGCTCGGCCGTCAGGGCCCGGTAGATGCCCCGGCCGCGCCACTCGGGCCTCGTCGCGCCGCCCCAGATGCCGGCGACCTCGGTGCCCGCCACGGGCTCGAGCCGTCCGGCGCTCACGATCCGGCCCTCCGCCTCGGCGACCCAGATCTCGACGTCGGCGTCGCGGCGGAGCCGGTCGAGCAGGTCGTCCGCACGCCGGTCCGAGACGGGGTCGCCGAACACCTCGTCGGCCATCGCGCTCATCGCCCGGACGTCGGCCTCCTCGGTGACCCGCCGCAGCGTCACCCCCTCCGGCAGCTCCACGTCGACCGCGAGCCCGGCGGCCGGTCCCATCATCACCGACTCCACCTCGCCCGGCACGAAGCCGTGCTCGACGAGGGCCTCGTGCAGCCCGGGCGCGACGTCGTGCCCCCGGGTCTTCCACTCGACGTCGCCGACCTCGGGGTCGGCCCCGAAGTGGTCGAGGACCGCGGCGACCCAGCGGCGCAGGGTCGGGGCGTCGGCGCCGCCCAGGTCGCGGTAGCCGACGAAGCCGAAGCCCCCCGGGAAGGTGACCAGGTGCAGCGGACCGAGCCGGGTGACCGAGAGGCCGTCGCCGGCCTCGGGTTCGTCACGCAGCTGGTCGTCGTAGACGCGCAGGAGGGCGTCGCGATCGGTGTCCACGAGGAGCGATGGTGCCGGGTCCGACGCTCCGGCGCACCCGGTTTCCACCTCCGGCGGTCCCGAGCGTGCCGCCCGGGACCGCGCAACGGTTCGGTCACGGTGCAACCGGACGGGACTACGCTGGCGTCCGAGCGTCGTTGTCCCCTCGGCCCGACCACGAGGGGTGGTCGCCACAGATTGGAGGACGCCGTGCTGGCTGCCCTCACCGGGACGGGCCTGTCGGCCGCTGCGGGCCTGAACGCCTACATCCCCTTCCTCGTCGTCGCGCTGGGTGCGCGCTTCACCGACGCCATCGTCCTGCCCGAGGGCTGGGAGTGGATGGAGAGCAACTGGGCGATCGGCATCGGCGCCGTCCTGCTCCTCTCCGAGATCGTCCTCGACAAGATCCCTGCGGTCGACACCGTCAACGACACCATCCAGACCTTCATCCGGCCGGGCATGGGCGGCATGATCTTCGCCGCCACCACGGCGGCGGCCGAGGTGGACCAGTCGACGTGGATGCAGCAGAACCCCTGGGTGTCGGTGGTCCTCGGCGTCCTCATCTCCGGCTTCGTCCACAGCGGGAAGATGGCGGCACGGCCGGTGATCAACGGCGCCACCGCGGGCGTCGGCGCCCCGGTCGTGTCCACCGTGGAGGACGTCTCCTCGGTCGGGCTGTCCTTCCTCGCCCTCCTCGCACCGGTGCTCGCGTTCATCGCGGTGGTGCTGCTCGCCTGGCTGCTCATCTGGATGTGGCTGCGCGTGCGCCGCTGGCGACGCACCCGACGCGAGCCCGTGTACACCGCGTCCTGACCCGCGCCACGGGCCGCGGGGTGCGCGCCCTCACCGGGTGACGACCTCACCCGGCGGCGGGGGCGCGAACGGCTCGACCCGCTCCCACCCGGAGAAGGCCACGTCGGTGGGGGCCCGCCCCGGCAGGAGCAGGCGCACCAGCCGGCCGCTCCCGTCGGCGGCCACCCACAGCCGGGGGCCACCCGGACGGCCGAGCACCCAGAGGTCGCCGTCGGGGGAGCTCTCCGACGTCACCCGCGCCGGGGCGGACTCGAGCGCGGCCACGCCCGGCTCGGCGAACCACCGGGTGAGCAGGCTGCGCAGGGTCCACGGCGCCACCCGCTGCGCCTGCGCCCCGCTCACCGCGTGCCAGCCCGCGGCCGCGGCCAGGGCGTCACGGCGCCGCTCGCCGCGCGCCCGCCAGAAGGCGACGTCCCCGGCGAGCCAGTGCCGGCCGTCGACGGTGAGCGCCTCGGCCCGCCCGGACCCCTCCACCTCGACGACGACGTGCTGGTTCGCCCCGGCCGCGGCCCCCTCGAGCTCGACCCGCGCCGCTCGCCGTCCGCGCAGGACGGTGCCCTCGACCCGGCCCGAGCGGGCGGCCAGCGCGAAGATACGGGTCTCCCGGAAGACCTCGGCGGTGGTCGGGATCGGCGTGGCCGGGGCGTCGGCCGTGGCCGGGGCGGCGGCCGTCACCGGGCTCGTCGTGGTGGCCGCGGGCACCGACCCCGGGTCGGCGCAGCCGCTTCCGAGGAGGGCCAGGGACAGCAGGACGGCCACCCCGGCCGCGCGTCGTCGTCGGCCCCGCATCGCTCCCCCTGCCGCTCGTCGGACGCCCATCGTAGGCAGGGCCCGACCCTTCCCGGCACCCCCGCAGCCCACCCGGCCGGCGTCAGCCGGCGCCCACGTGCAGGCCCCCGACCAGCGCCGGGACCGCCTCCTCCACGAACTCCCGTCGCGCCGCGGCAGGCATCCGGGCCGCGGTGACGAGGACGCCCTCCAGCGCGGCGACCGCGACGGCGGCCCGGTGGGGACGCGCGGAGGCGCTCGACTGGTCGACGATGCCCTCCACGACGTGGAGCAGTCCGGCGCGCCACCGGTCCACGACGGTCATCAGCTCCGGGTTGCGGGCCGCCTCGAGGGCGAGCTCGGCCTGGGCCCGCACGACCTGGGGGCGCTGCAGCCAGCCCACGAGCAGGTCGGTGACCGCGGCGGCGACGGTGGCCACGTGGTCGGCGTCCGAGTCGCCCTCGGACGGGAGCGCCGCGGCCGTCGCCTCGACGTCACGGGCGAGCCGACCCCCGACGTCCTCGGCCAGCGCCACGAGCAGCGCCGAACGGGTCCGCAGGTAGGCCGAGCAGGTGCCCTCCGGCAGGCCCGCGGCGGCGTCGACGGCGCGGTGGGTCAGGCCCCGCAGCCCGGAGTCGGCGAGCACCTCGACACCCGCGGTGAGGAGCTGGGCGCGGCGCCCCGAGGGTGGCCGGCCGGGGGTCGCGGAGGTGGTCGGCATCGAGCCCATTGTGCCGGGAACACCCCGGCCCCCACGCGCGTTCTACGGATGTAGAAGTGTTCTACATCCGCAGAAAGGAAGCAGCATGGGCCCCATCACCGGCCTCGCCACCATCGCCACCGTCATGCTCGTCGGCACCATCGTGCTCGGCCTGGCCGTCGTCGGCCTCACCCTCGGGGTCGTCGTGCCCGCGCTCGCCTCGACCCGTGCCGACCGGCGCCGCCGTGGCCTCACGGTCCCGGCCTACTACCGCCTCGCCGCCGCGCACTGACCCGCGGGCGTCCGCTCAGGGGACGACGACCTTGCTCCGGAGCGGTGCCTTGAAGGTCCGCGCGGCGTTCCAGCGGTCGAAGTTCAGCTCGGAGGCCTGGTCTCCCGTGCTGATCAGCCGGACCAGGTGGAAGGTCTCGGGGTCGACCCAGAACTCGCTGTCCCAGGTGTCGATGCCCACCCACACCTCGCGGTCACCGACCGTGCGGACGACGACATCGCCGCCCACGGTGTCGGCGAGCCCGAGCTCCTCGGCGGAGAGGAGCTCCTCGAGCAGGGGCCCGAGGGTCATCTCGCCGAACTCCGCCGCCTCGTCGGCAGGCACCCGGACGTACCTGTTCTTCAGCGCCTCCCCGGCCTCCGGCTCACCCGTCGCCAGGGTCCAGAAGTCCCAGTTCCCCCGGATGTAGGTCCGGTCGCGGACCGTGAGGACGGTCGCCGCGCCCTCCGACCCATCGAACCGCACGCGCTGGTTGGAGCCGTCGCGACGTCCCTCCACGTCGATCGACATGGCCTCGTGCTCGTCGCTCAGGAAGCCGGTGACGTGCCCGGACTCGGTGGCCAGCGTCGCCTCGCGCATGGAGGACCAGAGCTCGCCCACCGTGGGCAGCGGCGTGCCGTCCGGGGCGGTACCGCCACCGCCCTGGAGCAGCGACCCGCACGCCGACAGGGCGAGCACGACGACCGTCGTGGCCGCAGTGGCACCCGCACGCCTGATCCGGCCCATCCGACATCTCCCCCGTCGTTGGTTCCCGGCGCTCGCGCCGGCGCCCCCTCCCGAGGCAGCACGATCCTGGGGCGGCCGGTCCCGCGCCGTCAGCCGTTCGGTGACGCGCTGGGCCGGGTGACGCGCACGCACACGCACACGCCACGCACAGGGTGACGCTGCTGTCAGCCGGCGTCCAGCGGGTGTCCAGTGACCTCCGGGTGCAGCGCCTAGCCTGTGCGACATGCCACGCCGCCACCTCACCGAGACCTGGCTCGTCCTCGGGGTGTCCCTCGGCGCGTCCGCGGTGTGGGCGCTGCTCGGCATCGTCGACCGGCTGACCCGGGTCGAGGCGCTGTCGGACCAGACCGCCGCGATGAACACGTCGGTCACGCCCGACCGGCCGTGGCTGGACCTCGTCTACCAGCTGGCCCGGATCCTGCTCCCCCTCGTGCCGGTGCTGCTCGCCCTGCACCTGCTGCGCCGCGACGACCCTAACGAGCCGCACACGATGGGCTTCGACCTCCGGCGCCCGGGGCAGGACCTGTGGCGCGGCGCCGCGCTCGCCGCCCTCATCGGCATCCCGGGCCTGGGCCTGTACCTCCTCGCCCGTGAGCTCGGCGTCAACACGACCGTCGCCGCCGCCAACCTGGCCGCCGCCTGGTGGACCGTGCCGGTCCTCGTACTCGCCGCCGCGCAGAACGCCGTGCTCGAGGAGGTGGTCATGGTCGGCTACCTGTTCCGCCGGTGGGGCGAGGCCGGCTGGGGCACCTGGCGCGTCATCCTCACCAGCGCACTCATCCGGGGCTCGTACCACCTGTACCAGGGCTTCGGCGGGTTCGTCGGCAACGCCGTCATGGGCGTGGTGTTCGGGTGGCTGTACACCCGCACGCGGAGGGTCATGCCGCTCGTCGTCGCCCACACCATCCTCGACGTCGTCGCGTTCGTCGGGTACACCCTCGTCGAGCCGCACGTCTCCTGGCTGTGACGCCCGCGCACCCCGCTCAGCGCAGGTCCGGGCGCCTCAGCGCCTGCTGCACCGTGCGCTGACGACACCCGGGGTGCGCTGAGCGGGTCCACGGCCGGGGGCGGGTTCCCGGGTCCTCGACCCGGGCGACGAGCACGCCCTCGGACTCAGGCGCTGCGGAGGGCGCTGCGCAGGTCCTTGTTGAGGGTGGAGATGACGTCCTGGGGGATGCCCTTCGGGCAGGCCTGCGAGCAGGCCCCCACGTTGGTGCACCCGCCGAAGCCCTCGGCGTCGTGGGTGCCGACCATGGACAGCACGCGCTCCATGCGCTCCGGCTGGCCCTGCGGCAGCTCGGACAGGTGGGTGACCTTGGCACCCATGAACAGCATCGCCGAGGCGTTGGGGCACGCCGCCACACAGGCGCCGCAGCCGATGCACTCGGCGGCCACGAAGGCGCGGTCGGCGTTCGGCTTCGGGACCAGGGTCGCGTGCGCGTCCGGGGCGGAACCGGTGTTGACCGAGATGTAGCCGCCGGCCTGGATGATCCGGTCGAAGGAGCTGCGGTCCACCACGAGGTCCTTGATGACCGGGAAGGCGTTGGCGCGCCACGGCTCGATGGTGATGACCTCACCGTCGGTGAAGCTGCGCATGTGGAGCTGGCAGGTCGTGGTGCGCTCCGGGCCGTGCGCCTCGCCCGAGATCATCAGGCCGCAGCTCCCGCAGATGCCCTCGCGGCAGTCGGAGTCGAAGGCGACGGGCTCCTCGCCGGCGGCGTTGAGCTGCTCGTTCAGCACGTCGAGCATCTCGAGGAAGCTCATGTCGGGGCTGATGTCCTTGACCTTGTAGGTCTTCAGCTCGCCGTGGTGGCGGGGTCCGGCCTGTCGCCAGATCTTGAGAGTGAGGTTCATCCAGATGCGCTTTCCGTCTCGTGACCCGTCCGGGACTCCAGGGGGTTCACGGGGGGACGGAGTCCCCCGTGGGTTACTTGTAGCTCCGCTGCTTCAGCTCGATCGCCTCGTAGACGAGGTCCTCCTTGTGCAGCACCGGCTGGCCCATCTCGCCCTCGCCGTCGCCGCCGGTGAACTCCCATGCCGCGACGTAGAGGAAATCGTCGTCGTGGCGGAGCGCCTCGCCGTCCTCGGTCTGGGACTCGGTGCGGAAGTGCCCGCCGCAGGACTCACGGCGGTGCAGCGCGTCGATGCACATCAGCTCACCGAGCTCGAGGAAGTCGGCGACCCGGCCCGCCTTCTCGAGGCTCTGGTTGAGGGTGTCGGCGGCACCGAGCACGCGCACGTTGCGCCAGAACTCCTCGCGCAGGCCGCGGATGAGGTCGATGGCCTTGAGCAGCCCCTCCTCGCTGCGCTCCATCCCGCAGTACTCCCACATGATGTTGCCGAGCTCGCGGTGGAAGGAGTCGACGCTGCGCTCGCCGTTGATGGCGAGCAGTCGGCGGGTCCGTTCCTCGACCGCCGTACGTGCCTCCACGACGGCGGGGTCGTCGTCGGTGAGGCGTGTGAACGGCCCCTTGGCCAGGTAGTCGCGGATCGTGTTCGGGAGGACGAAGTAGCCGTCGGCGAGGCCCTGCATCAACGCCGAGGCCCCGAGCCGGTTGGCACCGTGGTCGGAGAAGTTGGCCTCACCGGTGACGAACAGGCCGGGGATCGTGGACTGCAGGTCGTAGTCGACCCAGAGCCCGCCCATGACGTAGTGCACCGCGGGGTAGATGCGCATCGGCACCTGGTAGGGGTTCTCGCCCGTGATCCGCTCGTACATGTCGAAGAGGTTCCCGTACTTGGACTCGACGGCCGCACGCCCCAAGCGGCCGATCGCGTCGGAGAAGTCGAGGTAGACCCCGCGCCGGAAGTCGCCGACGAGCGGGCCGACGCCGCGGCCCTCGTCGCAGACGTTCTTCGCCTGGCGGGAGGCGATGTCGCGCGGCACGAGGTTGCCGAACGAGGGGTAGATGCGCTCCAGGTAGTAGTCGCGGTCCTCCTCGGGGATCTCGCGCGGGTCCTTGTCGCAGTCATCGCGGTTCTTCGGCACCCAGATCCGCCCGTCGTTGCGGAGCGACTCCGACATCAGGGTGAGCTTCGACTGGTGCTCACCGGAGACCGGGATGCACGTGGGGTGGATCTGCGTGTAGCAGGGGTTGGCCATGTGGGCGCCCTTGCGGTGGGCGCGCCACGACGCGGTGACGTTGGAGCCCATCGCGTTGGTGGAGAGGAAGAAGACGTTGCCGTACCCACCGGAGGCGAGGACGACGGCGTCGGCGAGGTGGGTCTCGATCTCACCGGTGACGAGGTCGCGGACGATGACGCCGCGGGCCCGGCCGTCGGCGACGACGAGCTCGAGCATCTCGTGGCGCGCGTACTGCGTGACGGTGCCGGCCGCGACCTGCCGCTCGAGCGCCTGGTAGGCACCGATGAGCAGCTGCTGCCCGGTCTGGCCGCGGGCGTAGAACGTCCGCGAGACCTGGACGCCGCCGAACGAGCGGTTGTCGAGCAGGCCGCCGTACTCGCGGGCGAAGGGGACGCCCTGGGCCACGCACTGGTCGATGATGTTCGCGCTCACCTCGGCGAGGCGGTAGACGTTGCTCTCGCGCGAGCGGTAGTCGCCGCCCTTGACCGTGTCGTAGAAGAGACGGTAGACGGAGTCGCCGTCCTCCTTGTAGTTCTTCGCCGCGTTGATGCCGCCCTGGGCCGCGATCGAGTGCGCGCGGCGCGGGCTGTCCTGGAAACAGAAGACCTTGACGTTGTAGCCGGCTTCCCCGAGCGTCGCCGCGGCGGAGCCACCGGCCAGGCCGGTGCCGACGATGATGACGTCGAGCTTGCGACGGTTGGCCGGGTTGACGAGGGCGGCCTCGAACTTGCGGGTCGTCCACTTGTCCTGGACGGGGCCGGGGGGTGCCTTGGTGTCGGCGACCTTCTCGCCCTCGGTGTAGAGGCCGTGGGCGATGCCGGGGTTGACGGTGGTCTCGGTCATGGCGGGTTCAGTGCCTCACTTGATCAGGCCGAACTGGACGGACAGTGGCGGGATGAGGAAGCCGACGACGATGAGGGCCGCAACGGCGTACCCGGTGACCTTGGCCCAGCGGTACGCGCCGGCCGTCATCGTCCAGCCGAGGGTCTGCATGGCGCTGAACGTGCCGTGGGCGAGGTGCACGGCGAGCGCGACCATCGCCAGCACGTAGATGAGCGTCGACCAGGGGACCTGGAAGCTGGCGACGACGAGCTGGTAGGGGTTGGCCGTGACGTCGACACCCTGCTCGTCGGGGTTCACCGAGAACTTCACGATCGTGAACTGGAGCAGGTGCCAGATGATGAAGAGGAAGAGGAACACCCCTCCCCAGCGCATCCACGCCGTCCGCATCGCGGTCCTCGCCGCGGCGTACTTGGTGCGGCGGGCGGTGCCGGCCCGGCTCCACAGGGTGAACGCGGCGTACACGTGGCCCACCAGGCTGAGGACCAGCACCACGCGGATGACCCAGAGCAGGCCGCCGTACGGTAGGAGCGGCTCGCCGATGGTGCGCAGGTGCTCCGCGTAGGTGTTGAAGCTCTCCTCCCCCGCCAGCAGCTTGAGGTTGCCGTACATGTGGAGCAGGAGGTACCCGATGAAGACCAGCCCCGTGCCGGCCATGAGGATCTTCAGGGCGATCGTCGTGCGGCGCCCCGTCACCGGGCGTGCGGAAGTCGTTGTGGCCACGGGGTGAACCCTAATGCGCCGCTCGGGGCCGGGCGAGGGCTGTCGAGGCCGGCGCCCGTGTGACATTCACCCGGTTACCGCGGGGTAGCCGGGCCCTTCCCACGTCCTGACGACGCCGGTCCGCCCCCGGTGGGCGGACCGGCATCGCGCGGAGCCGGCTCAGCCGGCGGGGTGCTCGTGGTCCTCGTGCAGGCCGCCCTGACCGCTGGTGGACGCGGCCCCGGCCGTCGCCGGCTCGACCGGCGGGAAGTTGCCCTTGCCGGCCAGACCGTTGACGTCCGAGGTGTTCATCGCGTACTGGAGCACCCCGAACGCCACGGCATCGGCGTTGACGTCGAGCGCCTGGTCGTTGTTGTTGTCGTAGGTGTCGCACGCGAGGTGGTAGCACGGGTCGTACTGGTCACCCGCGGTGCCGCCCCAGAGCGCGGCCTCCTCGACCGTCTTGATGCCCTCGGCGCCGGTGAAGAGGCCACCGGACGGGATGCCGACCGCGATGAACGGGCCGTAGTCGGAGCGGCCGGTGAAGTCGGTGCCCTTCCACGGCTAGGCCACGCTGTGAGTAGAACGCCTCGAAGGTCTTCTCGATCCGGGCGGACCCGTCCGGGCCGGGGCCGGCGCCGACGCCGTCGGAGTCGTCACCGTCGTACACGAAGAAGACGTGGTTCGGGGAGCCGACCATGTCGAAGTTGAGGTAGAGCGCGATCCTCTCCCTCTCGGCCTGGCTCAGCCCCGCGACGTACTCCTCGGACCCGACCAGGCCCGACTCCTCCGCACCCCAGAACGCGAACCGGACCTTGTTCACGGGGTCGACCTTCGCCATCCGGATGGCGGTCTCGAGGATGGCCGCCGTTCCGGACCCGTTGTCGTTGATACCGGGGCCGCGCTGGACCGAGTCCAGGTGTGCGCCGGCCATCACGACGTTGTCGGGGTTGCCGCCGCGGCTCTCGGCGATGACGTTGCGCTGGGTGATCTGCTGCGGCTCGGGAACGGTGACGAGCGCGGTGGACCCGGCCTGGGCGAGGGCGGCGCCGTCGGCGAAGCTCGCGCCGACGACGGGGATGCCGACCGAGTCGGGGGCGAGGGTGCCGATGATCAGGCCCGAGCGCTCCGGGGTGTTGCCCTGGTTGAAGATGACGACCGCGCTGGCGCCGGCCGCCTCGGCGTTGAGGGCCTTCGTGGCGAAGGTGCAGACCCCCCGTTGGACGAGCGCGATGTCCCCGGCAGGGAAGCCCGCGAAGTCCGCGGCCTCGCAGCCGCTGGTGCTGGCGGCCGGGTCGGTCAGGGCGAGGTCCACACCGGTGACCGCCGCGGTGACGGTGCCGTAGCCCGTGCCGGTGAACGATCCTGTCTCGTAGGTGCCGGACGTCGGCGACAGCTGCCGCAGCGTCGAGGGCGCGACGTAGGTGAACGGGAACTCGTCGAAGGACACGTCGTAGCCGGCGCCGCGGAGCTGGTCGGCGACGTACTCGACGCTGGCCTCGTAGCCGGGGGTCCCCGCCGCGCGGGTGCCGCCGTTGGCGTCGGCGATCGCCTGGAGCGCGGCCTGGTGGGCGCGCACCCCCTCGAGGGTGACGCACTCGGCGAGCTTGGCGTGCGTGTTGTTGGCCCTGGAGTCGCAGGCCGGGGGCCCGGCGAGGACGGGCGGGTGGGGCGAGGACGGCGGCTGCGGCACCGACGGCGACGACGACGGCGGCGCGCGCGAGGGTCCTGGACATCGGCTGCTCCAAGGGGAAGGGGGGCCGGGTCCCGGGATCCGCTGACGCTAGTGCGCCGTCGACCCGCCTGAACACCCACCGGAGGCAAAGCAATGGTCAGGGATCGGAAAGGGCGGCTCGTCGTCAGGCCCGCCGGGCGGCCAGCGCGGCGTCGTAGAGCGCCTTCTTCGAGAGGCCGGTGCGGGCGGCGACGTCGGAGCAGACGTCCTTGAGGCGTTCACCCGCGGCCACCCGCTCGAGGATGCCCGGCAGCTCGGTCGGGACGTCGGTCGCGGGCCCGCTGGCCCCACCGACGACGACCGTCACCTCTCCGAGGACCCCGCCCTCCGCCCACCCGGCGAGCTCGGCGAGGCCGCCGCGGCGCACCTCCTCGTGGGTCTTGGTCAGCTCGCGGCACACCGCCGCCGGGCGCTCGGGGCCGAAGGCCCGCGCCATCGCGGAGAGGGTGCGGGCCACCCGGTGAGGGGCCTCGAAGAAGACCATGGTGCGCGGCTCGGCGGCGAGGGCCGCGAGCACCCGCGCCCGCTCCCCCTCCTTGCGGGGCGGGAAGCCCTCGAAGCAGAACCGGTCGACGGGCAGACCGGACACGGCGAGCGCGAGCAGCACCGCGCTCGGCCCGGGGACGCCGGTGACCCGGATGCCGGCGTCCACCGCGGCACGCACCAGCCGGTAGCCGGGGTCCGAGACCGACGGCATCCCGGCGTCGGTGACGACGAGCACCCGGTCGCCGCCGCGCAGCCGGTCGACGAGGTCGGCGGTGCGGGCCGACTCGTTGTGCTCGTGGAAGGACACGACCGAGCCGGGCGGCTCGACGTCGAGGTCCCGGCACAGCCGCCGCAGCCTGCGGGTGTCCTCGGCGGCGACGAGGTCGGCGACGGCGAGCTCCTCGGCGAGCCGGGGGGCGGCGTCCCGGGGGTCGCCGATGGGAGTGGCCGCCAGGACGAGGACGCCGCCGCTCATGGGCCGATCCTCGCACGGGCCGTCCGCCCACCCCCCGACGATCTCCTGCCCGTCCCCCGCCCATCCCCGCGGAGTCAGGAGCACCCCGTCCGGTCCGGACGGCATCCGGCCCGGAGCCCGCGGCGTGCTCCTGACTCCCCGGACGACGCACCTACGATGTCCCGCGTGACCCGGACCGAGGAGCTGCGTGCCCGGCTGCTCGGGTACCGGCCGACGGACCGGGTCTGGGGGTGGCTCGCCCCCGGCCTGGTCGCCCTCGTCGGTGGCGTGCTCCGCTTCTGGAACCTGGACCGGCCGCACGCCCTCGTCTTCGACGAGACGTACTACGTCAAGCAGGGCTACTCGATGCTGCTCCACGGCGTCGAGATGCGGGTGCTGGACTCGCTCAACGAGCCCGACGCCGCCTTCGTCGGCGGCCAGCCGAACGTGTTCTCGTCCACCGACGGCGACTTCGTCGTCCATCCCCCGGTCGGCAAGTGGGTCATCGCCGTCGGCGAGTGGCTGTTCGGCGTCGACAGCGGCCTCGGGTGGCGCTTCTCGGTCGCCCTTCTCGGCACGCTGTCGATCCTCGTCGTCGGCCGGGTGGCCCGGCGGATGTTCGGGTCGACGGCGCTCGGCACGACGGCGGCGTTCCTCCTCGCCTTCGAGGGCTCCCACTTCGTGATGTCGCGCACCGGGATCCTCGACATCATCCTGATGTTCTGGGCGCTGCTCGCGTTCGCGGCGCTGCTCGTCGACCGCGACCGCAGCCGCGAGCGGCTGGCCGTCGCGGTGGGCGCCCTGGGGCGCGGGGAGTGGCCGCGAGGGGGTGGTCCGTGGCTCGGGCTGCGGCCGTGGCGGTGGGCGGCCGGCGTCTCGCTCGGCCTGTGCGTCGGCACCAAGTGGTCCGGCCTGTTCTTCCTCGCCGCCTTCGGGCTGATGACGGTGTGGTGGGACATGGGCGCACGGCGCGCCGCGGGGGTGCGGCACTGGGTTCGCGGTGCGCTCCTGGTCGACGCCCCGTACGCGGCCCTGCAGATGGTCGGCGCAGCGGCCGTCACCTACACCCTCTCGTGGTCGGGCTGGTTCCTCTCCGACAACGGCTACCACCGCCAGTGGCACACCTTCCACCCGGGCGAGGGGCCGCAGTGGCTGCCGCCGGTGCTGCGGAACTGGTGGATCTACCACCGGGACGCCTACGAGTTCAACACCACGCTCGACACCCCGCACCCGTACCAGTCGAACCCGTGGTCGTGGCTGCTCCAGAGCCGCCCCACGTCGTTCTACTACGAGAGCCCGGAGCGCGGCACCGACGGCTGCACGGTCGAGCAGTGCTCGGCGGCCATCAACCCGATCGGCACCGTCTCGGTGTGGTGGCTGGGCATCCTCGCCGTGCTCGTCGTCCTCTGGTGGTGGCTGGTCCGGCGCGACTGGCGCGCCGGGGCCGTCGCGGCGGGCCTGATCGGGGGGTACCTGCCGTGGTTCCTCTACCAGCACCGCACCATCTACACCTTCTACGCGGTGGCGTTCGAGCCCTGGGTCGTCCTGGCCGTCGTCTTCGCCATCGGGCTGTGGCTCGGCCGGCGGGAGGCCGATCCCGAGCGCTGGCGCCGACGCTGGTACGTCGTCGGCGGGTACCTCCTGCTCACCCTCGCGCTGTTCGCGTTCTTCCACCCCGTCTACGTCGCCGACGTCATCCCCTACGACCAGTGGCGCTGGCGGATGTGGTTCCCGAGCTGGATCTGACCCGGGTGCCGTGGCCGCCGGCCCCCAGTGGGCCGCGGTGGAGGGACCCTGCCGGACGCGGGACCGGGGGCGCGGTGAGGCCGCGCAGGACCACGACGTCGGGGACGTGCGGTGCCGATCGCCGGCTCCGCACCGGGTCCGGCCGGGTCGGCCCCCACCGGACGCCCTCGACCTCCCCCTCGGCGCCACCCGCACGGCCACCGCGGTCGGCGGTGACCTCGGCGACACGCCCCGGCCCGAGTCCTCCGGGCGACCGGCCGTGTCGAGGCTTCGGGTTGCCGTGCATCCGCGTGGCTCCCTCCGGCGGAATGGTGGTCGAGGTCGCAGCGTCGCGGCCCCGTCGACCCGAGAGGACTGTCCCATGATCCGCCGCATCGGTCTCACCGCCGCCACCCTCGGCCTGGCCGCCGCGCTCGTCGCCCCCGCGGCCGCGTCCGCCACCACTCCGACCGGCGAGCGCAGCCTCGCCGACGTGCTCACCTCGGACGGCAACCAGTTCGACGGCAACTGGTACGACTACGACATCGTCACCGAGGCCGTGCTCGCGGTCCTCGACGAGAAGCCCGGCAGCGACGTCCGCCTCCTCACCGACGGGTCGGTGCCGCTGACGGCGTTCATCCCCAACGACCGGGCCTTCCAGGTGCTCGTCAAGGACCTCACCGGCCGCTGGTTCTGGTCCGAGAGCCGGGTCTTCTCCGAGCTCGCCGGAGCGGTCGGCATCGACGCGGTCGAGCAGGTGCTCCTCTACCACGTCGTCCCGGGCGCGACGATCACCAAGCGGGACGCGGTCAAGGCCAACGGCGCCACGCTGACCACGGCCCAGGGTGGGACCTTCACCGTGCGCGTCTACAACAGGTGGATCCCGGTCGTCGAGCTGAGGGACCAGGACCCGGACGACGTCAACCCGTTCCTCAACAGCCGTGCGCTGGACATCAACAAGGGCAACAAGCAGATCGCGCACGGGATCGTCTTCGTCCTCCGACCGCTGAACCTCTGAGGAACTCCGCTGCCCGCGACCGGCCCGGCGCACTCGGCCGGGCCGGTCGCGCCGGCGGCCCACCACCGCCCGCCCCGGGACTCTCCGACCGGGATGTCGTGCCGCGGCGCTGTCGGACCCCCGGCGTAGGTTCGGGACATGTTCCTCCTCGGCGACGACCGGCGCCTCGTCATCAGCGCCAGCGACCTGCGCACCGCCTCGGCGTGCGAGTTCGCCCTCGTCGCCGAGCTCGACGTCCTCCGCGGGCTCCGCTCCCCGGTGGCGTCCCCGGACGACCCGATGCTCGCGCGGGTCGCGTCACTCGGCGACCAGCACGAGCAGGCCGAGCTTCGCCGGCTCGCGCGCGAGCACCCCGGCCGGGTCGTGCAGCTCGAGCGGCCCCGGTACACCGACGCCGGGCTCGCCGCCGCGATGGCCGGCACCTTGGAGGCGCTGCGCGGCGGTGCCGAGGTGCTCTTCCAGGCCACGCTCTTCGACGGCCGCTTCGTCGGACACGCCGACTTCCTCGAGCTGACGCCCGAGGGCTGGCTCGTCAGCGACACCAAGCTCGCGCGCTCGGAGGGCGTCGCGGCACTGCTGCAGATCGCCGCCTACGCGGCGCTGCTCGAGGGGCACGGGGTCGAGGTCGCGCCGACCGCGCGGCTCGTGCTCGGCGACGGCGCCGTCCGCGACGTCCCACTCGCCGACGTCGTCCCCGTGTACCGGGCCCGGCGCGACCGGCTCGACGGGCTGCTCGCCGACCACCACGACGGCCAGGCGGCCGCCGCCTGGGGCGACGAGCGCTGGCTCGCGTGCGGCCGCTGCGCCACCTGCGAGGCCGAGGCCGAGGCCGCCCGCGACCTGCTCCTCGTCGCCGGCATGCGCGGGCCCACCCGCCGCCGGCTGCTCGAGGCCGGCGTCACCACGGTCGAGCAGCTGGCCGCCCACGACGGTCCGGTCGCCGACGTCCGCTCCGCCACGCTGGAGCGGCTGCGGGCGCAGGCCCGGCTGCAGCTGGAGCAGGACCGCGACCCGGCGGGCGGGGTCCGCCACGAGGTGGTCGACCTCGAGGCCCTGCGCCGCCTGCCGCCGCCGAGCGACGGCGACGTCTTCTTCGACTTCGAGGGCGACCCGCTGTGGCAGGAACGCGGCTCGGCGACCTGGGGTCTCGAGTACCTGTTCGGCATGGTGGAGGTCGACGCCGGCGAGCCGGTGTTCCGGGCGTTCTGGGCGCACGACCGCGCCGAGGAGCGGCAGGCCCTCGTCGACTTCGTCGACCACCTCACCGAGCGCCGGCGCCGCTGGCCGGGGTTGCACGTCTACCACTACGCGCCCTACGAGCCGTCGGCGCTGCTTCGGCTCGCGGCCCGCCACGGCGTCTACGAGGACGAGGTCGACCAGCTGCTGCGCGACGGCGTCTTCGTCGACCTCTACGCCACGGTCCGGGCCGGCATCCGGGTCTCGCAGCGTTCGTACTCGATCAAGAAGCTCGAGCCGCTGTACATGGACGAGCGCGAGGGTGACGTCCAGGGCGGCGCCGAGAGCATCGTCGTCTACCACCAGTTCACCGCGGCACGGATCGAGGGCCGTGACGAGGAGGCCCGGGCGCTGCTCGCCGACATCGCCCACTACAACGAGGACGACTGCGTCTCCACCTATCTGCTGCGCGAGTGGCTCCTCGCCCGGCGGGACGAGCACGGCGAGGTGGCCGCCGCGGCCGTCGACGACGTCGCGGTCACCGAGGTCGAGGTCAGCGAGAAGCGCCGGGCGGCGCTGGCCCTCGAGGCCGCGGTCCGGGGCCTCGTCGGCGGCCGCGCCCCCGCCGAGCGCAGTGCGGAGGACCAGGCCACCGCGCTGGTCGCCGCCTCGGTCCTCTACCACGCACGGGAGGACAAGCCGAAGTGGCAGGAGCACTTCGAGCGACTTCGGCTGCCGGTCGGGGACTGGCGGGCGGCGGAGGGCGTGTTCGTCGTCGACGACGTCGAGGTCGTGCAGGGGTGGCACCGGCCGCCCCGGGCGCGCAAGGCCCGCCGCCACCTTCGGTTGCGGGGCGAGCCGATGCGCAGTGCGCCGCTCCCCGTCGGTGCCAGGGTGTCCGCGGTCTACGCCGTCCCTGCCCCGGTGGGCGTGGAGTCCGAGGCGCTGCACGCCAACGCGAAGAGCCCGGCCGGTGTGCAGGTGCTCGAGGCGCAGGAGTACCTCGCGGCCAACGGCCGGCTCCACCAGACCCTCCTCGTCGAGGAGCTCCAGCCGGGGCCCGAGGGCCACGAGGTCGGTCCGGTGGCGCTCGTGCCCAACGACAACGTCAGCACCGCGCCGCTCGACGCCGCCCTCGCCGAGGTCGCCGAGGCAGTCCTGGCCGCGGGGCGGCCGTGCCCCGGTGCCGGCACCGACGTGCTGCTCCGCCGCCCACCGCGACTTCGAGGCGGTGCCCCGCTCCCCTCGCCGGGCACCGGTCCGGACGCCTACGTCGAGGCGATCACCGAGGCGCTGTGCGCCATGGACGACTCCTACCTCGCGGTCCAGGGGCCGCCCGGCACCGGCAAGACGCACGTCGGTGCCCACGTCGTCGCCAGGCTCGTCGAGCTCGGCTGGGCCGTGGGGGTGTGCGCCCAGAGCCACGCCGCCGTCGAGAACGTCCTCACCACCATCGTGCAGGCCACCGGCACGGCGGCGGGCCAGGTCGCCAAGGTCCCCTCCGCCACCCCGGAGCCCGGGTGGACCGCACTGTCCCGACCCGACGACCTCGCGGAGTTCGCCGAGGAGCACCGGGTCGCCGGGCGCGGCTACGTCATCGGGGGAACCGCCTGGGACCTCACCAACGAGCGCCGCGTCGCCCGCGGCCAGCTCGACCTCCTGGTCGTCGACGAGGCCGGGCAGTTCTCCCTGGCGAAGACCCTCGCCGTCTCCGTGGCCGCACGGCGGCTCCTCCTGCTCGGCGACCCGCAGCAGCTGCCCCAGGTGACCACGGGCACCCACGCCGAGCCCGTCGACACCGCGGCCCTGGTGTGGCTCGCCCGCGGGGAGCCGGTGTTGCCTCCCGAGCTCGGGTACTTCCTCGCCACCACCTGGCGGATGCACCCCGCACTCACCGCCCCCGTCTCCCGGCTGGCCTACGCAGGGCGGCTGGAGTCCCTGAGCACCGTCACCGCCACCAGGACCCTCGACGGCGTCGACCCGGGGTTGCACGTCAGGCTCGTCGACCACCGGGAGAACTCGACGTCCTCCGCGGAGGAGGCCGCCGCGGTCCGCGGGCTGGTCGAGGATCTCCTCGCCCGCACCTGGCACGACCCCGCCGACCTCGACGTCGACGGCGCTCCCCGCGGCCCCCGGCCGATGACCCAGCAGGACGTCCTCGTCATCACGCCCTACAACCAGCAGGCCAACCTGCTCCGCCGCGTCCTCGCCGACGCCGGCCTCGGCACGGTGCGGGTCGGCACCGTCGACAAGTTCCAGGGACAGCAGGCGCCGGTGGCGATCCTGTCGATGGCGGCGTCGTCCCACTCCGAGGTGTCCCGGGGCATGGGCTTCCTCCTCGACCGACACCGGCTCAACGTCGCGGTGTCCCGGGCCCAGCACTCGGTGTTCGTCGTCCGCTCCCGCACGCTCACCGACTTCCCCCCGCGCAGCGCCGACGAGCTGCGAGCGCTCGGCGCCTTCCTCGGGCTGTGCGACGGCGCAGTGACCACGGTGGAGGTCCCCTCACGGGTGCTCCAGCCGGCCTGACGGTCGCCGTCCCCCCCATCGCGGCCGACCGCCCGCCCCCGGGGCGGGTCAGCCGGCGGGGGCGGCCGGTGGCGACGCCGGCTCCGCCGTCGGTTCCACCGATCCGGGGGTGGCGGGGCGCAGGCTCTTCCGGTGGCCGAGCCGCTCCAGCCAGCGCACCAGCTGGCGGTGCACGCTCTCGGCGCCGCGCAGCCGTCCGTGCTCGTCGAGCAGGTCGAGGTCCACCTCCCACTGCGCGGGGTGCACGAGCAGCGGGCGCGTCTGCCACCCGCCGAGCCCGCCGTGGCAGCCCACGAGCTCCTCGAACGCCGCGACCTCGTCGAGCACGGGGTCGTACAGGGAGTTGACGTAGATGTCGGGAGCGTCGTCGAAGGCGCAGACCCGGAGGAAGTCGCTGCGGGCGTCGGGCCCGAACGGGCCCAGCGGGTCCTCCCCCACCACCTCGCCGGCCACGAGGTCGTGGGTGCCGCCCGCACCGAGCGCCACGGGGCCGTCGTCCCCGAGGACGACGACGAAGCCGATGCCCGGGTGGGCGGCGAGCGCCGCGAGCAGCCCGGGGTGGGCACGCTCGATGTCCCCGGCGGTCTGACGCTCGCGGTGCCGGCTGAACCAGACCCCGCCGAGGTTGCCGGAGCCGACGACGGTGATCTCGGCGGGCTCCGCAGCGGGCGGTTCGCCACCGGTTGCGGCGTCGGGGCCCACCGGGGCCTCGGGGTCGCGGTCGGCGATGGCCCGGCGCGCGAGCCGACCCGACACCGACTGCTGGCCCGCCAGCTGGCCGACGAGGACGTTGACCGGCCCCCAGGCCTCCACCTCGCCGGTCGCGGCGCTCACCGTGCCCCCGGCCATGTGCTCGAGGACCAGCTCCTCGAGGGTCTGCCCGTAGCGCTGGAGGAAGGTGGCACCCTGGCTCTGACCGTGGTCGGAGACGAGGACCACGTGGTAGGGCCGCGGCGTCACCCCGGAGTCGATGACCTGCTCGATGCTGCGCAGCGCGTCGTCGAGTCCGTACAGCGCGGCCAGCGACTCCGAACGGGTCACGCCCGCGTGGTGGGCGATCTCGTCGTAGTCGACGAAGTCGACGTAGATGGACCGGGCGCCGTTCACCATCGCCTCGACGACGAGCGCGACGTTGAGGTCGCGCAGGAAGACGTTGGTCACCGCCCTCAGCGCCACGTAGGAACCGCCCCGGTGGATCCGCGGCTCCACCCCGCGGCGCACCTGCCGGCGGGCCTGGAACACCTCCTTGACCATCTCGCCCACGGTGAGGATGAACGCGCGGAGGATGCCGGCGGGGTGGGTGAAGAAGGCCGCGTACGAGTGGGAGGGTCCGAGGCCGAGGCCGCCACCCCGCCGCAACCCGCTCATCGTCAGCAGCGAGGTCGGGGCGTCACCGGAGAAGAGGTTGGAGATGCTGACGCCGTCGTCCGCCAGCAGGCCGCGCCCGTCACTGATCCGGGACTCGATGACGGTGGCGTCGGCCGGCTTGTTGGCGACGAGCAGTCGCCCGAGCTCGCGGTCGAACCACCGGAAGGCGGGGATGCCGTCGGTACTGCCGTGCAGCAGGCCGGCCTGGCTCACCGGGGTGGTCGAGGGCACGCGCGCGGTCCACTCGGTCCACGTGTGGGAGCCCGACCGCACCCAACGGCTGATCGTGGGGATGTTGCCGGCCCGGATCTCGTTCTCCAGCAGCGGGGCCGGGACCCCGTCGAGCTGCACGAAGACGACGCCCGGGATGTCGGAGGGCTCCACGGTGCTCCGGCGGGCACTCATCCGCACCGCGTGCACGGTGAGGTAGTCGCGGCCGTTGATGCTCAGGGCCCACGACAGCACGGTCATGACCAGGGCGTAGATCCACGATGCGAGGAGCACGGAGAGGACGCCGGAGATCTCGACCCCGGGCGTCAGCCAGAGGCCGAGGCCGATGACCGCCGCGTTGGCGAAGAGGGCGAGGAGGACCGCCCCCACCCACCCGAAGACGAGGGCCACCCGGAGGAACACGGGCTCGAGCACCCAGCCCGCGATCGTGATCATGACCACCGCGAGGAGCAGGGCGGCCCCGGACTCGGCCTCGATCCCGGGGGTGAGCAGCACGGTGAGGCTGAGGATCGCGAGACGCAGGACGAACTCGAGCACCCGCGAGCGTGGCCGGGAGTGGTCCGGACTGCCGAGTGCGCGAGTCATGGCACGCTCGCCGTGGCGGTCGAAGAAGGCGGAGGAGGCCGGGGCCCACAGCAGCACGAGGATGAGCGCCGTGGCGAGCAGGCTGACGAGCCCCTGCGTGGCGCCCCGGTCCAGCCCGGAGACGAGGAACCAGGCGTGGGCCTGCTGCAGCGCCAGGACGATCGTGAGCACGAGCCGGGCCAGGTTGACGCCACGGGCCAGGAGCACCGCGAGCACGACCAGGGCGACCCCGGTGAGCACCACCAGGCTGCCGACCACGAGCAGTGCGGCCCGCGTCTGCTCCACCGTGATGCCGTCGAGGGCCTCCCCCTCCCCGGAGGCGACCAGGAGCAGCCCCCCGAGGAGCAGGTCCCCGAGACCGACGAGGACGGTGAGGACGACGACGACGGTGACGGCGCGAGGCCGCCCGGTCGGTCTCGGCGCGCTCATGGGGTCAGCCTCTCAGGAGCCGAGCAGGAGGACGAGCACTAACACGGCCCCGGCCACGGGTGCGAGCCAGGTCTCGACCCGGTCCACGGCGAGGGCGACGCGGCCGGCGGCGCCCAGCCGCCCGGCGGCGACGTCACGGGCCGCGGCGGTGAAGCGCAGCGACCGCAGCGCCCCGGTGAGGAAGACCAGGTCGGCCGCACGAGCGAGGATCGCGGTGCGGCGCTCCCCGTCGGCGACCAGCTCCGCCCGCGCCCGCGGGAGGGCCACGACGAGGCCCAGCGCTCCCGCCACCAGGCGGACCCCGATCGCCAGGGCGACACCGGCGAGCGGGCTGAGCAGCGCGCCGAGGAGCTCGCCGACCGTGTCGAGGTCCGCCACCGCCACACTGTCGACGTCGTCCGTGGCCACGAGCCAGGCGGTCCCGAGGACGAGCGCGGGCAACCAGAGTCGGCGGACCAGTCGCAGGGTGAGCACGAGGGCGGCATCGATGCGCCCTCCGACGGCGCGGCCCGCGAGGACCTCGACACCGCGGCCGACCGATCCGAGGGGCTCCCCGGTCGCCGTCGACCCGGCCGGTGCTGGTGGCTGCACGCAGCTCATTCTGCTGGAAGGGGCGGATGAGCACCCGCAGCACCACGGACCCCCGCACGGCGGTGACATCGTCCGTTCGGCTGATCAGGCCCCTGCTGGGCTGCGCCGGTGCGTGCCGAGGAGGAGCATCTGGGCCACCTTCATCCCCTGCACCGGAGGTTCCTCCACATGTCACTGTCCAGAGTGGGCGTCGCGCTCGGAGGCGCTGTCGCCGTCGTCCTCGGTGGGAGCGTCGCTGCCGCGGCCACCACCGGTACCGCCCCCACCAGCGAAGTAGGAGCAGAGCCCGGCGCCTCGACGTCCACCGACCCGGGCGCCGGCGAGGAGGACGTCCCCGAGGAGGAGGTCCCCGAGGGGGAGGTCCCCGAGGGGGAGGTCCCCGAGGGGGAGGTCCCCGAGGAGGAGGTCCCCGAGGAGGAGGTCCCCGGGGTCGACGAGGAAGTCGAGGAGGCCGAGGACGCCGGCGAGGAGTCCGAGGGCGACGGGACCGACGAGGCCGTCGACCTCCGTGGACCCGACCCGATGGGCCCCGCCCACTTCGGGCTGTGCACCGCGTGGGCCAACGTGATGAACTCGAACGGCAAGGCGGGCGAGCGCTCGCCGGCCTTCCTGGGCATCCAGACCGTGTCCTGCGGTGACGTCTGGGGCACCGCCGACGAGGAGTCGGGCGAGGAGACCCCGGAGACCGAGGAGCAGCTGCTCGAGGAGGGCTCCGAGGACTCGGACGCCGACAGCGCCGGCGAGGAGTCCGGTGACGACACCACCGACGAGTCCGGCGACTCCTCCGCCGTGGAGTCCGCGGTGACCAGGACCACCACGTCCGCGACCAAGACCAAGACGAAGGTCAAGACCGAGAAGAAGTCGGTGACGAGGCAGACGACGACCAGCCGGTCCTCGGGCTCGTCGTGGAAGACCACGGGCGTCAAGCCCGGGAAGTCCACGGCCAAGGACCGCTCCGGCGCCAAGGGCCGCTCCGGCGGCCGCGGTCGCGGCTGACCCCTTCTTCGACATCGGGCCCGGTGGTGTCACGCCACCGGGCCCGACCCCGGTCCGGCAGCGCCTGCCGCCGGAGCCCTGAGTCAGCCCGAACCCGCCCGCTGCGACCTCGCACGCGGTGTGCTCCCGTCCTCCATCCACGGGAGGCGGCGCCGGCACCCGATGTCCGCTCGGTCGGGCGAACGGGTCACTGCGTGAACGGGCGAACGAGGCAGCGCTGGGCCGTGGAGGTCACACCTCGCGGCGCTCGAAGACGAGCAGGGTCGGGGCCAGGGGCCTCGGTGGCCTCCCACACCTCTCGGAAGGTCTCGGCGTCCAGTGCCTCGAGGAGGTCGCCGAGCTCCTCGACGTCGGCCTCGAAGAGGGAGCCGACGTCTCCCTTCCTTGACGCTCGGACCCATGAGGTCGTCGACGTCCGTGGCCACGCCCCGGAAGCGGGGCGCTACGTGAACGCCGCGGCCGTCTGCGCCACCAGGTGGTCGACCTGACCCCGATCCCCTCAGGCCGGGGACATCACCAGGGTTCGGAACATGTGATGACGGTGGACGTCGGGGTCGCACGCGGGAATGACCGCCTGCGGCCATCCCCCGGCCAAGATTCAGCGGAGGCTGAAGGGCGGGTAGGAGTCGGTGAGCAGGAGGAACGCGTACGCCTGGACGCGCAGCGCCCACCGGCCGACGCCGACGACGTAGTCGAACAGGCCCCGCGGGTAGCGTCCGGTGAACAGGATCGCGAACCATGCGATGACCACCGCCACGAACGCCCCGATGGCGAGGAAGAACAGCACGACGTAGTGGGGGACGGCCAGGAGCCACTTGACGAGTGGCAGCCACCGGTTGAGGTCTTCCCGCGCGTCCGGGTAGTCCAGCTCGAGGTGGACCGACTGCTCGTCCTCGGTGGAGGGGTAGCGGTCGGTGAGGAGCGCGAGGTAGGCGCCGACGCGCGTCCCGAAACGGTTGAACGCGAGGAGGAAGTCGAACCACCAGCGCGGGTAGCGCTGCCGGAAGAGGATCATCAGCGCGGTGGCGGCAGACAGGCCGCCGGCGATGCCGCCCCCGGTGCTCGTCGTCTTCTCGATCACCTCGCCCGACTGGTAGATCTCCGTCGTGGAGGTCGCCGCGGCGCTCACCAGGGACAGCACGATGGCGATGGGGATGACGAGGAAGACGCGGAACAGTGTGGTCACCCGGTCCAGCTGCTCCGGGTAGTCGATCTCGAGGCGGGCGGCGTACGTCTGCTGTGTCTCAGCCATGGGACCTCTTCTCTCCAGCCTCATGCCTACTCCGCGAGCCGCCGCCGCGCCAGAGCCCCACCCGCCTGCGGGGGCGTGGGTGCCGTCACACACCCCGGCGTTCGGCGCCGAGGAGAACAGCAGCCGGAGATCCGCGTCGGCACCGTGACGACGGGGTTGCTCGCCACGGTCGCCGCAACTGCCCCGCCACGGCCGGACATCCGCGCCATCACCGTGGCGCCGCCAACGGTCCTCCTCGGCGGCGGTGCTTCTGCACCCGCCGCCTCCCGCCTCTCCCGGAGGGAGCCGGGGTCGGGATGACAACGGCGGAACCCCGCCCGGGCCGGCGCGTCGGCGCTGGTCGGACGGGGTTTCCACGGGGTGGAGCTGAGGGGATTCGAACCCCTGACCTTCTCATTGCGAACGAGACGCGCTACCAACTGCGCCACAGCCCCGAGTGCGGGAGAAACGATAACACCAGCCGCAGAGCGCTCCGAAACCTCCCGGACGCCTCGCCCGGGCCGCGCTGACGGGGCGAACGCCTAGGCTCTCGCCCATGCGACGTCGACTCCGCGACGCCGGGCGCCGCGGCACCGGGCCCAGCGATCTCCCCCAGACCCTCGCCGGCGCCGAGGACGCGCGCCCCTGGGCCGAGGACGACGAGCGCAAGCACCCCGAGTGGTCGGTGCCGCTGGGTGTGCGCACGGCCAGCGAGTGGGCGTGGCGGGCCATCGTCATCGGGGCCGCCGTCGTGGCGGCCCTCTACCTGGTGAGCCTGCTCTCGACGGTGGTCATCCCGCTCCTCGTCGCGCTCCTCCTCGCGGCCCTGCTCGGGCCGTTGCACCACACGCTGTCCCGGGTCATGCCCCGCGGTCTCTCCGCGTTCCTGACCGTCGTCGGCACGCTCGCGGTGATCAGCGGCCTGCTCTCCTTCGTCGGCTCGCAGCTGATCAGCCAGCTCGACGACATCACGACCAAGGTCTCCGAGGGCATCAACCAGCTGCGGGAGTGGGTGCGCACCAGCTTCGGGGTCACCGACGACCAGGTGGAGGGCTGGCTCGACCAGGTCCGCAACGCCGTCAGCTCCGGCAGCCTCACCGACACCGCCACGAGCGCCGGGCTCACCGTCGGCCACGTCATCGCCGGGTTCTTCCTCGCGCTCTTCACGCTCTACTTCTTCCTCTACGACGGCTCCGGCATCTGGGGGTGGGTGGTGCGCCTCTTCCCGCGCGCGGCCCGCACCAGGGTCCACTCCTCCGGCGTCATCGCCTGGGGTCAGCTGGGTTCGTACACCCGCGCCACGGTCCTCGTGGCCGCCGCCGACGCCATCGGCATCGGCGTCGGTGCCGCCATCCTCGGCGTACCGTTCGCGTCCGGCATCGGGCTGCTCGTGTTCTTCGGCGCCTTCATCCCGATCGTCGGTGCCACCATCTCGGGCACGGTGGCCGTCCTCCTCGCGCTCGTGGCCCTGGGTCCCCTCCAGGCCCTGATCATGCTCGGCATCATCATCGGGGTGCAGCAGCTGGAGGCGCACCTGCTCCAACCGCTGCTCATCGGCCGCGCGATGCGGATCCACCCGCTGGCCGTCATCCTCGCGATCGCCGCCGGGATCGTGCTCGCCGGCATCATCGGCGGCCTCATCGCGGTGCCGACCGTCGCGGTGCTCAACGCCGTCGGGCACCACCTCCTCGACGGTCCCGCCGCCCGCGAGGACGATCAGCCCGGTGCGGAGCGGGCCGTCGACGACGTCGGCACCGGCGGTGGGTCGCCGGAGGAGGCGGAGCCGGCCACGGAGGACGTCGAGCACCGCGCCGACGCGGCCACGGACGCCGACACCGGGCGGCCCGGGGGGCGGGTCCCGGCGGGCGAGGACGAGACGAGCCGCTGAGTCCCGTGGCGTGACGGGCGCGGGTCAGACGGACTCAGGCGCCGGCGACGCGTCGCTCGGGCAGGCCGTCCTCGGCCGGCAGCTCCACCGGTGCCGCGTCGGGAGTGACCTCGGCGGGCGGCACCTCGGGGCGCTCGGCCTTCGCCTTCATCGTGTACGTGGGCCGGGGCACGGGCACCGGCTCCCAGGTGAGGGGGATGTCGTCCTCGTCGACGAGGTGCACGTACTCGATGTGCTCCGTCTGCTCCACCGGTGGCTCGTCGGCGCGCTGGGCATCGGCAACCGACTCGGCGGCCGCGGGGGCGAGCTGCTGCTCGCCGGGGGCGTCGTGGTGCTGGCCGCTGACGTCGGCCGGCGCGGGCGCGACGTCGGCGGGTGCAGCGGCCTCGGCTGAGGCGGCTGCAGGTGTGGACGCTGCGGACGCGTGGCCGGCGGTGGCGACAGCAGCGACCTCGCTCGGACGCGCAGTGGCGCGCTGGGCCGGGACCGGGGTCGCCGCTGGGCGGCGCACGGCGACGACGGCGCGCCGCGCGCGAGCCGCTGTTCGGCCCGGACGCCGGCGCGCACGTAGGCGAACGACCCGACGAGGGCGAGGACCGCCGGGGCGAGGGCCCACCACGGAAGCCGGCCGAGCGGCACCAGGATGCCGATGGTCGACCAGCTCGGCGAGCGCGACGAGCAGGAGCATCGCGCGCACTCGCCGGCCGGGACGAACCCGGACGGGCGTGGGGCGAGGCGCACGCACGGCCGGCGCGGGCGACGCCTCGCGCGTGCGGTGCGGGTCGGGTGCCGAACCGTGCTCGTCGGGGCGCCGAGGCAGCGGCGGCATCGATCGTGGCGGTGACCACCGGCGACGGCGGCTCGCTGGCCACGGCCCGCTTGACGAGCACCTGCGGCCGTGTCGTGGTCCGGCCCGGGTGGACGTTCCACGAGCGGGGCGCGGGCTCGGAGAGGTCGGTGCGTGGGGTGCTGTCACGCCGCTCGAGGACGCGCATCGCCTCGCTGAACTGCTCCACGGAGCGCGCGGTGGCGAGGTGGTCGCGGCGGCGGATCCAGTACTGGAGGAAGTAGGCAGCCCACACGCCGAGGAGGGCGAGGAAGATCAGGCTGGACGGCGACCACACGCCTAAGACGGTAGGTGCGGCCCCGCGTCCCGTCTCGGACCCGAGTCGGTGTGTCGCGCAAGTGACTCGTGTGACGACTGGGTCTGGCGGGTCCCCGGCTCGACGGCGGCCCGCCGCCTGAGCCGGTCCATCATCGTCTCGTCCCCGAGGTCCTCGGTCGTCAGGGCGAAGGAGAGGTGGTCGCGCCAGGCGCCTGCGATGTGCAGGTAGGCGGACCGCCGTCCCTCGGACCGGAACCCGAGCTTGCGCACCACCGCGAGGCTGGCCCTGTTCTCGGGCCGGATGTTGACCTCGACCCGGTGCAGTCCCTGCGCCCCCGAGCAGGTGGTCGACGACGAGCGCGACCGCCGTCGGGGTGATCATCCGGCCGGCGACGCTGCGGCTCACCCAGTAGCCCGACGGTGAAGGAGCGGAACGACCCGAGCACGATGGTGCCCGCGTTCACCTGGCCCACGAGCCGGCCGTCGACCTCGATGGCGAGCGGCAGCGCTCGCCCGCCCGCGGCGTCGGCCTCGTACTGCTCCACCAACTCGGCGAAGCTCTTCGGCGCCGCGTCCGGGTCGGGGGAGGTCGCGTCCCACGGCTCGAGCCAGGCCGCGTTGGCCCGGCGGACCTGCTGGAAGACCTCGGCGTCGTCGAGGGCGAGCGGGCGCAGGACGACCTCGACGCCCATCGGCGTCCACCCGCTGAGGCACACCGGCCAACGCCAGGTGGGAGGAGGCGCCTGCGCACCGGGCGCCGACCGTGGGCGCCACCACTCCCGCCACCGGGTCCGCAGCGCCTCGACCGGGGTCACGGCGGACCGACCCGGTGGTCCCCTCCGTGCGCCTGGTCGAGCGCGTGGGGCAGCACCTCGCCAAGCACGGTGAGGGCGTCGCGGACCCCGCCGGTGGACCCCGGCAGGTTGACCACCAGGGTGTGCCCGGAAAGGCCGGCGAGCCCGCGGGACAGCACGGCGGTGGGGACCCCCTGCGCCACGCCGCGGGCGCGGATGGCCTCAGCCAGCCCCGGCACCTCGCGGTCGAGCAGCGGCCGGGTGGCCTCCGGCGTCCCGTCGGTGGGGGTCAGCCCGGTCCCCCCGGTGGTGACGAGCAGGTCGGGCCCGGTGGCCAGGGCCGCGGTGAGCGCCTCCGCGACCGCCGGGCCGTCGGGCACGACCGTCGGGTCGGCGACGTCGCAGCCCCAGCCACGCAGGGTCTCGGCGACGAGCGCACCGCCCCGGTCGGGGTAGACGCCCTGCGAGGCGCGCGTGGAGCAGGTGACGACCACGGCCCGGCGGCCGGCGAGGTCGGGCGCGGCGCTCACGAGGGCTCGGTCCAGTCGCCCGAGCGTCCGCCCGACTTCGCGGTGACCCGCACGTCGGTGATGCGGGCGTGCCGGTCGACGGCCTTGACCATGTCGACGAGGGCCAGTGCCGCGACGGCCACCGCCGTGAGGGCCTCCATCTCGATGCCGGTGCGGTCCGCGGTGCGCGCCTCGGCCCGTACCGCCACGCCGTCGTCGAGCACCTCGAGGTCGACCTCGACCGCGTGGACGGCGACGGGGTGCGCGAGGGGCACGAGCTCGGGGGTGCGCTTGACCGCCTGGATGCCGGCGATCCGGGCCACGGCGAGTGCGTCGCCCTTGGGCACGGTGCCCTCGCGCAGCGCAGCGACGGCCGCCGGCGAGAGCAGCACGGTGCCGCGCGCCTCGGCCCGGCGGGCGGTGACGGCCTTGGCCGAGACGTCGACCATGTGCGCGGTCCCGTCGGGACGGACGTGGGTGAGCCCGGACGTCGGGCGGTCCTCAGCCACGGGCCCGGTCCCGACCGAGGAGCGGGAAGCAGCGCAGTCGGTCGCCCTCGCGGACGCCGTCGGCCTCGGGCGGCACCACGGCCAGGGCGGTCGCCTCGGCGAGGGCGCCGAGCATGTGCGACCCCTGGCCCCCGGAGGGGCGGGCGCGGCCGTCGTCGACGACGACGCGGGTCAGCTCCGCCCGGCCGACGACCTTGGGCCACGACGATGCCGCCACCGCCTCGAAGGACCCGTCGTCGACGGGGTCCAGGCCCGCCATCGCCCGCAGCGCCGGCAGCACGAAGACGTGGAAGGAGACGAACGAGCTGACCGGGTTGCCGGGGAGGGTCACCACCGGCACCCGCCGTGGCCCGACGACACCGCACCCCTGCGGCATCCCCGGCCGCATCGCGACCTTGACGAACTCCACGCCGCCGTCGGCGGCGAGAACCTCCTTGACGGTGTCGTACACCCCCATGGACACCCCGCCGCTGGTGATGATCAGGTCGGGCTCGCCCTCGGGGTCGGCGAGGAAGCCCCGCACCGCCCCCGCCTCGTCGGGCAGATGCGGCGCGCTCGCCACCTCCGCCCCGGCGGCCTCGACGAGCGCCCGCAGCATCACGTTGTTCGAGTCGACGATCTGGCCGTGCGCGATCGGCGACCCCGGCGGCACCAGCTCGTCGCCGGTCGACACCACCGTGACCCGCGGGGCGCGGCGGACCGACAGCTCGGCGACGTTCGCCGCGGCGACCAGGCCGACGTGGCCCGGCCCGAGCCGGGCGCCGGAGCGCAGCACGACGTCGCCGGTCCGCACGTCCTCGCCGCGACGCCGCACGTGCCGCCCGAGCTCGGGCTCGAGGGTGAGGGCGACGTCGTGCGCCCCACCGTCGCTGCGTTCGACCGGCACGACCGCGTCGGCGCCGTCCGGCATCGGGGCCCCGGTCATGATCCGCAACACCCGCCCCGGCGCGAGGACGTGCCGGGTGGTGTCACCGGCGGCCACGTCGCCGTCGACCGGCAGCCGCACCGGCGCGTCCTCGGTGGCACCCGCCAGGTCGGCGGTACGGACCGCGTACCCGTCCATCGCCGAGTTGTCGAAGCCCGGCAGGTCGACCCGGGCGACGACGTCAGCGGCGAGGACCCGCCCGAGGGCGGCGCCGACCGGCACCGTCTCGGCCGGCAGCGTCCCGACGAGGGCGAGGATCGCCGCGCGGTGGTCCTCGATGCTGCGCACTCAGAGCACTCCTTCCAGCCGCGCCCCGTCCGGGATGGCGCCGTGCCCGCCGGTGACGCGGACGTCGCCGACGCAGACCACGCCCGCCCCGAAGGTCACGTCGCCCTCGACCCGGAGGCTGGTGCACTCCCGCATCGACGGCACGCCGTGCGGGAACCGCTCCTCGAACCCGGCGAGCATCGCGTACGGCCGGCTCAGGTCGACGAACGGCTCGGGGTGGTCGATCGTCGACTCGACGAGGCCGTCGTCGGTCAGCCGGTAGATGTCGCTGCGCACCAGGAGCAGCTCGTTGGTCGTCTTCACCGGGCGGAACCGCGAGCGGTCCACCTCGACCGCGCGCGCGCCCTCGAACAGCTCCACCGCCGCACCCATCGCCGACTCGACCTGCACCACCGGGGTCGAGTCGGGGTCGGTGGGGTCGACGGTCTTGCGGTTGACGATGATCGGCAGCCCCAGGGCGCCGTCGCTCTCCTCGAGGCGGCGGTACAGCGCATCGACCTCGATCCACAGGTTGTTCGTGTGGAAGAACGGGTGCCGCTCGACGTCCTGGAACGCCGCCTCGTCCCCCGCCTCCACCATGGCGTTGTCGCGCAGCACCAGCCGCCCGTCGGACCGGCGGACCACGAGGTGGCCGCCCTTGCGGTCGTTGGGCGTGCGCCGGCAGACCTCGGCCAGGTACGGCACCCCGTGCTCCGCCATCCACGCCGGTACGGCACCGTCACACGTGGCGCCGACGTTGTCGGCGTTGGAGAGGAACAGGTACCGGTACCCCTGCTCCCGCAGCCGCGCGAGCAGGCCCGTGGTCCACAGCGCGACGTAGACGTCGCCGTGCCCGGGGGGGCACCACTCGAGGTCCGGGTCGGCGGGCCACTCCACCGGCGCGAGGGTGTCGGCCCGCAGCTTCGGCTCCTTGCTCTGCAGGAAGTCCAGCGGCAGCCCGCCGACCTCGATGCCGGGATGCCGCGCGAGGAGGCCGAGGGACGCCTCCCGGGTGCGGAACGAGTTCATCAGCAGCAGCGGCGTGCGGGTGCCGTACCGGGCGCGGAGCGCGAGCACCTGCTCGACGATGACATCGAGGAAGGAGCGCCCCTCGCGCACCTCCAGAGCGCTCTTCGGCCCCTGGACCCCCATGCTCGTGCCGAGCCCGCCGTTGAGCTTGAGCACCACGGTGGTGTCGAGCGCCGCTCGCACGGCGTCCTCGCCGGGAGGCTCGTCGTCGATCCGGGGGACGTCGCGCAGCGGCTCGACGGTGGCCTCCGGGATGGTGCCGCTCGCATCCGCCTGCAGCTGCTCGTGGAAGTCGCTGAAGACCCGGATGGCGACCTCGGAGACTCCCTCGGCTCGCATCGCGCGGGTTGCCGCGTCCAGGGCCGCACTGGTCATGGCGCCCACCCTACGATGCCGGCATGGAGCGTGACCGCACCAAGACCGAGCGGCGCCGGGCCCTGCGCGCCGCCCGCCGGGAGCGGGTCACCCGGCGCGACCCGGTGGCCGATGCCGACGCGCTGGCCCGCGGAGCCCTCGGGGTCGTCGAGGAGGTCGGCCTGCGGCCCGGCGACGTCGTGCTCTCCTACGCCTCCGTGCCCGGCGAGCCGCCCACGGGGCCGCTGAACGCGGCGCTGGCCGCCCGTGGCCTGCGGGTGCTGCTGCCCATCACCGAACCGGACCTCGACCTGGACTGGCACGACGCCGACGACCCGCTGTCCACCCCTCTCGGTCGGGACGCGCCGTCGACGGCCGCGCTGGTGCTCGCACCCGGGCTGTGCGTTGACCCGACCGGGACCCGGATGGGCCAGGGCGGCGGCTGCTACGACCGGGTGCTCCCTCGGCGCCGCCCGGGGGTGCGGGTGGTCGCGGTGCTCCACCCCGGCGAGCTGCTGGGCGCGGACGAGGAGCCGCTGCCGCGGGAGCCGCACGACCAGCCGGTCGACGGCGTGCTCACCGCGGAGGGGCTGCGCTGGCTGCACCCGGCTGGGTGAGCGCACCGCCCGCCGGCGGGCGGTGCGCTCACCCGCCCTCGTCGGCCCGGAGCACCATCTCGTCGGGCTCGCCGGCCCGCACGGCCTCCTCGGAGAAGGGCCAGGGCCGCTGCACGCCGGCGACCCAGTCCTCGACCTGGTCGGCGTAGTGCTCGTCGGTGGCGTGGCCGCTCACCCCGGTCTGGTTGATCCACGTCGAGGCGTCGAGGTCGGAGAGGTCGACGACCATCCGCATCGACGGCGCCCAGTCGACCTCGTAGCCCGCGCCGGCGTCCCAGCCGTTCGCGTTGACGATGGCCGAGCTGCCGGGCATGTCGTACGGGCCCTCGTTGAACAGCCAGCGGACCGCGTCGGGCACGTCCTCGCCGCCGAGCACCCGGTGCTCCAGGGTGAGCCGGTGCAGCTTCCCCCAGTCCCACTGCGACGGGTCCTTGCCGAGCTCGCGGGTCAGCTCGAGGCGTGCCTGCACCAGCGCCTGTCGCAGCACCTCGTCCCGCCCCTCGGTGACGTTGGGCGTCAGCGCGTTGTCCCACCACTCGCTCTCGGGGTCGGCGAGCAGGTTCTGCACGGCAGCCCGCCAGCGGGCCCCGCCGTCGGCCTTCATGTCACCCGGCAGCTCGTCGTCGAAGAGCAGCTCGCACAGGTTGCGCCACACCGCGTTGAAGTACGCGGCGGCCGCCGCGGCGTCGGCGTCGCCGGCCGGCGTCGTGCGGTCCCAGTCGCGGAGCAGGGTGCGGGCCTCCTCGGTGAACCTCAGCAGGTCCTGCTGGTCGGGCTCGGAGTCGCGGGCCGTCAGCGGCACCCCGAGCAGCGCCGGCACGAGGGCGTCGGCGAAGAGGTCCCTGTCGTCCATCTGGATGTCGGCCATGTCCTGCGGTGTCACCGTCTCGAGCTGGGCGAGCCGCTGCATGATCCTCGTGGAGCGCCAGCCGGCGTCCCACTCGGTGGTGAGGAACGGCGAGCGCCCGGCAGTGACCTGCTGGTTGGCCGTGACGATGGTCCCGTCCGGCGGGTCGAGCGTCCACGGCAGATCCTCGACGTCGACGAAGCCCTGCCAGTCGAAGTCGGAGTCCCAGCCGGGGGCCGGCCAGTAGCCGGGCGGGGTCCGCGGGAGCGCGGGCCGGCGGACCGGGATCCGGCCCGGCGTCTGGTAGCCGATGTGGCCCTCGGTGTCGGCGTAGACGAGGTTCTGCGACGGCACCGCGAACGACCGCGCCGCCTGGCGGAACTCGTCGAACCCGGTGGCGAGGTTGAGGCCGAGGATGGCGTCGGCGGTGCGCCCCGGCAGCAGGCCGGTCCAGGCGAGCGAGACGGCGTAGTCGGCCGACTCGTCCCCCTTCTGCTGGGTGGGCGCCCGGGAGCCGGCGTCGTCGAGCTCGGAGAGCACGTCGGAGAGCACCGGGCCGTGGACGGTGCTGCGGACGGTGATCTCCTCCTCGGCCCCACCGGCGACCGCGATCGTCTCGGTGCGCTGCTCCAGCGGGAGCCACTCGCCGTCGCGCTGGTAGGTGTTGCCGATGATCCGCTCGAGGTAGAAGTCGGACACGTCGGGGCCGAGGTTGGTGAAGCCCCAGGCGATGCGGTCGTTGTGGCCGATGATGACGCCCGGCACCCCGGCGAAGGAGAAGCCGGAGACGTTCAGCGGGCACTCGCTGGTGACCCGGCGGCAGCTGAGGCTGTTCTGGATCCAGATGCCGGGCTGCGCGACGGCGAGGTGGGGGTCGTTGGCGAGCAGGGGCGCGCCGGTGCTGGTGCGCGACCCGGCGACGGCCCAGGCGTTCGACCCGACGCCCTCGCCGCGGCCCACGAGCTGCGGCACGGCGTCCAGCGCCGCCTGCACCGCGGCGTAGGCGGCCTGGGCGGCCGGCGCGGTGGTGGCGGAGACGGCGCGTGACGCCTCGGTGCGGGCGGGGGCCCCGGACCGGGACGAGCCCTCGAGCGACCACTCGTCCTCGGAGAGGATCGGCGGGTGCACCTCGCTGTCGTACGGGGGGTAGATGGCGTCGATCTGGTCCTCGGTGACCCGGCCGGAGAGGCGGGCCCGGGCCAGCTCGTCGTCGTAGTTCCCGCGCAGGTCCCAGGCCATCGCCTTGAGCCAGGACAGGCTGTCGAGCGGAGTCCACTCCTCGATGTCACCGAGCGGCAGCTGGAGACCGAGCACCGTGTACTCGAGCGACACGGCGCCCGGGCTGCGCCCACGCAGGTAGGTGTTGACGCCGTCGGCGTAGGCCTGCAGCACCCGGCGGGTCTGCGGGTCGAGGGTCGGCAGCTCCTCCTCCGCCACCCGGCGCCACCCCATCGTCCGGACCACCTTGTCGGTCTCCAGCCCGGCCGAGCCGACGAGCTCGGAGAGGCGCCCGGCGGTGATGTGGCGGCGCAGGTCCATCTCGAAGAAGCGCTCCTGCGCGTGGACGTAGCCCTGGGCCCGGAAGAGGTCGTCGAGGCTGTCGCCGAAGAGGTGCGGGATGCCGCTGTCGTCACGCAGGACCGTGACGTCGGCGGAGAGCCCGGGCAGGCGGGCCTCGCCCTCGGTGGACGGCAGCGACTCGCGGACGGTGGACCAGGCGACGACCCCGAGGACGACCGCGGCGACGACGACGACGGCGACGACGCCGAGGAGGACGCGACGGGCGACGGCGGCACGACTCACCCTGCGAGACTATGGCACCCCCACCGACGACACGAGGACGGTCCCCGTGCTGCCCGACTGGTCGCTCCCCGCGAGCGACAGCGGTGTGCCCGGCGGCTTCACCCTCGACGACCTCGCCCTCGCGCTGCTCGTGGGCAGCGCCGTGCTCGTCGTCGCCGTGGCGGCGGTGCGCCTCTCGCTGCGTTCCGGCCTGCCGTCCCTGCTGATCTACCTCGCCATCGGGCTGGCCCTCGGGGAGTCCGGCCTCGGCATCCAGTACGACTCCGAGCAGCTGACGCAGGTCCTCGGGTACGCGGCCCTGGTGCTGATCCTCGTCGAGGGCGGGGTGACGACGCACTGGCCGGAGATCCGGGGCGCCGTGGCCCCGGCCGCCGTGCTGTCGACGGTCGGGGTGGCCGTCAGCGTCGCGGTCGTCGCGGTCGCCGCGCACGTCGTGCTCGGCTGGTCCTGGGAGGTGTCGCTCCTCGTGGGCGCGGTGCTCGCCTCCACCGACGCCGCCGCCGTGTTCTCCGTGCTGCGACGCGTCCCGCTGCCGCGCCGGGTGTCCGGCATGCTGGAGGCCGAGTCGGGCTTCAACGACGCACCCGTCGTGCTCCTCGTCACCGCCCTGTCCGCCAATCTCGCCCCCGGCGGTGCGCCGGAGCCGTGGTGGCACCTGCTCCTCTCGGCCACCGCCGAGCTGGCCGGCGGCGCGGCCATCGGCCTGGTCATCGGCTACCTCGGCAGCCGGCTCATGCAGCTGCTCGCCACGGCGTCGTCCGCGCTCTTCGCGATCGGCGTCCTCGCCGTGGCCGTGCTCGCCTACGGTGCGGCCGACGCCGTGCACGCCTCCGGCTTCCTCGCCTGCTACCTCGCCGCCCTCGTCCTCGGCAACCGCCGGCTGCCGCACCGTCCGGCCGTCACCGGCTTCGCCTCCGCGCTGGGGTGGCTGGCTCAGATCGGGCTGTTCGTGCTGCTCGGGCTGCTGGCCTCGCCGAGCGGCTTCGCCGACCAGCTGGTGCCGGCCCTGGTCATCGGCGCCGCCCTGCTGCTGCTCGCACGGCCGCTGTCCGTGGTCGTCTCGTGCACGCCGTTCCGGATGCCGTGGCGCACCCAGGCGTTCCTCTCGTGGGCCGGGCTCCGCGGGGCCGTGCCGGTCGTGCTCGCCACCGTCCCCGTCACCGCCGGGGCGGCCGGCACGACGTGGATGTTCGATCTGGTCTTCGTCCTCGTCGTCGTCTTCACCCTCGTCCAGGCGCCCACCCTGCCGTGGGTCGCGCGCAGGCTGGGCCTCGACGCCTCGCACCACCGGGTGCCGCTCGACGTCGACGCGGTGCCGCTGGACGACCTCGGCGCCGAGATGCTCGAGATCGGCGTCGGGGCGGACTCGCGGATCGGCGGCGTGCGGGTGTTCGAGCTCCGGCTCCCGGAGGGGGCTAACGTGGCGCTCGTCGTCCGCGACGGGCGCTCCTTCGTGCCCCGGGGCCAGGACGTGCTGCGGCACCACGACCGCCTGCTCGTCGTCACCCCGGCCGCCGTGCGCGAACGCGTCGAGAAGCGGCTGTACCAGGTGAGCCGCGGGGGTCGGCTCGCGGACTGGACCGACGGCTGAGCCACGGCCGCGCCGCCCCCGGGCCGACCCTGAGGCCCCGGGGACCGGGTCAGGGTCGCCTCAGGTCGGCCCCCCATGGCGAGGGGTCCCCGGCCCCGACAGGCTTGCCGGCATGATCACCGTTGACCGACTCACGAAACGCTACGGCGGCTTCACCGCCCTCGACGGCGTGTCCTTCACGGCCGAGCCCGGACGCGTCACCGGCTTCCTCGGGCCGAACGGTGCGGGGAAGACGACCGCCATGCGCGTCCTCGGAGGCCTGACCCCCGCGACCTCCGGAACCGCCACCGTCCTGGGCCGGGCCTACGGGGAGATCCCCAACCCGGGCCGGCACGTCGGCCTCCTCCTCGACGCCTCCGCGCAGCACGCGGGCCGCACCGGGCTCGAGGTGCTGACCCTCGGGGCGATGCTCATGGGCGTCGACCGGGTCCGCGTCCACGAGATGGTCGAGCTCGTCGGCCTCACCGAGAAGGAGGCGCGGCGCCGGGTGCGCAACTACTCCCTCGGGATGCGGCAGCGGCTCGGCATCGCCCACGCCCTCCTCGGCGACCCCGAGGTGCTCGTGCTCGACGAGCCCGCCAACGGCCTGGACCCTGCCGGCATCCGCTGGATGCGCGACCTGCTGCGCGGGTTCGCCGACCGTGGCGGCACGGTCCTGCTCAGCTCGCACCTGCTCAACGAGATCGAGCGTGTCGCCGACGAGATCATCGTCATCGGCCAGGGGCGGATCGTCGCCCACGGCACCACCGGCGAGCTGCTGGCCGAGAGCGGCACCGTCGTGCGCTCCGCCGACGACGCCGGGCTGCACGCCCGGCTCGCGAGCCGCGGCACCGAGGCCGAGCTCCTCCCGACCGGCGGCCTGCGGGTCGCCCTCGACCCCGCCGAGGTCGGCCGCACCGCGCTCGACGCCGGCATCGCCCTGACCGAGCTGCGCGCCGGCGACGGCCGCGGCCTCGAGGAGATGTTCCTCGAGCTCACCGCCGAGTCCGCCCGAGAGGAGGTGGCGGCGTGACCACCATCGCCCCCACCGCGACCACGTCCCACCCCGACGCGAGCCGGCTGCCCGCCCCCATCCCGGGGCAGCGGCCGACCCACGGCGTCCCCTTCCACCGCCTTCTCCGGGTCGAACTGCGCAAGATGCTCGACACCCGCGCCGGCCGCTGGCTGCTCATCGCGATCGGCGTGGTCATCGCCGGGGCGCTCGTCATCATGTTCGTCGTCGACGGCGGCGAGCACCCGTACGGCGACTACCTCCAGGCCACGACGATGCCGATGGCGATCCTGCTGCCCGTCGTCGGCATCCTCGCGGTCACCTCGGAGTGGTCCCAGCGGACCGCTCTGGTCACCTTCACCCTCGAGGCCCGTCGGCTGCGGGTGGTGTGGGCCAAGGTGCTCGCCACCCTGCTCGTCGGCGTCGCCGCCGTCGCTTTGTCCCTGGCGCTCGGCACCGCGGCCCACGCGGCGGCCATCGCCTTCCGCGGCATCGAGGGGGACTGGACGGTCTCGAACCTCGCGCTCGTGGGGGCGGCCGGGTTCGTCCTCCTCGGGATGGCCCAGGGCCTCGGGTTCGGGATGCTGCTGCGCAACACTCCGGCGGCCATCGTCCTCTACTACGTCCTCCCCACGGGGTGGTCGATCCTCGGCTCGATGGTCGCATGGGTGGAGGACGCCGCCGCCTGGCTCGACCTCAACCGCACGATGCAGCCGCTGTTCACCGGCTCGCTCACCGGTGAGCAGTGGGCCCAGCTCGGCACCTCGGTCGGCGTCTGGGTGCTGCTCCCCCTGGTGCTCGGGATGTGGCGGCTCACCCGGGCGGAGGTGAAGTAGCCCGCGCCGGCCGTCGGCCCGCGTCCCCGGCTCGGGAGGTGCGGCCCCGGGCTCGAGGCCCTGCTACGGCGCGGTAGGTAGCGATCGCTGCACCTACCGCGCCGTAGCGCACGGTTCCGGAGCCGGACGCGACCGCGGCGGCCAGGGAGCGGGGCGGGGGATGGGCGCTCGGGGACGGGTGCGGTCGGGCGGACCTCCCGGCTCGCCTAGAATCGGAGGTCGACGCCGTCACCGCGTCGAGCGGTGCCTCGCCGGGCGCCCGGGGTGACGGCCCGCCCGTCTCAGGAGGACACCGTGCCGACGTACGCCTACGCGTGCACCGAGTGCGACCACCGCTTCGAGGTCGTCCAGTCGTTCAGCGACGACTCTCTGACCGTGTGCCCCGAGTGCGCAGGACGGCTGCGCAAGGTGTTCAACGCGGTCGGCATCGTCTTCAAGGGCGGCGGCTTCTACCGCACCGACTCCCGGTCCGGCAGCTCGGTCTCGGGCACCTCCTCCGGATCCGACGGGGCATCGTCGGGTCCGTCGTCGGACGGCGGGTCGGCCGCCTCGGGGTCCACGACCTCCGGCTCGTCCGAGTCCTCCGGGTCCGGGTCGTCCGGTTCGGGGTCGTCCGGTTCGGGGTCGTCCGGGTCCGGGTCGTCCACAGGGGCGGCGTCCGCGGGGGCGTCCTCCACAGCCTCCGCCTGACCCCTCCCGCCACCCGCGGCCGGCGCCTACCGTCGGCCCGTGCCTGCACTCCCCCGCCCCCTCCCGGCGATCACCGGGCCGGGTCGTCGCGCCCGCTGGCGACGCGGCGTGCTCCGACGGGTGCTCGCCGCGGCCTGTCTGGCCGGGGCCGTGTGGCTGGTCCTCCTCGAGGTGCGGCCACCACCGCCGCCCACCGTGCGGGTCGTGGCCGCAACCCGGCAGGTCGAAGCCGGGGTGGTGCTCACGCCGGCCGACGTCACGACCGTCCGCGTCGCAGCCGGTGCCGCGCAGCCGGGCGCCCTCGCGTCGGCCACCGACGCGGTCGGGCGCACCACCGCGGCGGCGCTCGTCAGCCGGCGAAGCCGTCACGGTCACCCGGCTGGTGCCGAGGTCAGCCGCGGAAGGGCTCGCGCCCGGACGGGTCGCGCTTCGCGTCGTGCTCGCCGACCCCCTCGCCGCCGACGTCATCCGGGCCGGCCAGGACGTCCTGGTGTTCCCCGCGGCCGGCGGGCCGGCCCTCACCCGCCGCGCCGTGGTCCTCGTCGCCGACCCTCCACCCCGTGAGGCCGTGCCCGGACTCGGAGCCCAAGGTGCCCGTGGGGTCGTCCTGGCGCTGCCCGCCGACGATGCCGAACGCGTGCTGGCCGGCCACGGCGGGATCGACGGACCGGTCGTCGTCAACGTCGTCGCGGCCACCGGGTCCTGACGCCGGGTCCCCGGGTCCCGAACGTCGCGTCCGGCCGGCCGCGGTGCGGACGGTCGTGTCCGGCTGAGGGTCCTGGCGCGCCCGCCCGGCGCACCGGCTCTACGCTGAGCCCGTCGTCCTCGGGACAGAAGGGATCACCATGAAGGGATTCAGGGACTTCGTGATGCGGGGCAACCTCGTCGAGCTTGCCGTCGCGTTCATCATCGCCGCGGCGTTCGCGGCCGTCGTCACCGCGTTCACGAACGTCGTCCTCGAGGCGATCGCCAAGGCCGGCGGCGCCGCGAACTTCAACGAGTGGCAGCCGGGCGGGTTCACGACGGTGGGGCCGTTCCTCACCGCCGTCGTCTCGTTCCTGCTCATCGCGTTCATCGTGTACTTCTTCGTCGTCAAGCCGTACACCGCGGCGAAGGAGCGGTTCTTCCCGGACGAGCCGGAGACCGACACCGTCGACCCCAACACCGAGCTGCTCCGGGAGATCCGCGACGCCCTGCGCACGGACCGCACCTGACGCACCGCACGCGGCCGTCACGACATGACGTCGGCGGGGCGGGGCCCTCGGCTCACTCCCAGTGAGGGGGGCGCTGCTCTCGCAGCCAGCGGTCGCGCTCGGAGTCGCCGTCGGCCGGCTCGTCCCGGCCCGCGGCGAGGTCCGGTGACTCGTCCGCGCCGGTCCGGGTCCCGGGGCGCACGGCCCGCCGTCGGCGGCGCGGGAGTGGCCCCTCCGGCTCCCTCTGCGGGGGCCGCGGCCCCGCCGCGTCCTGCTCGCGCCGATCGGCCTGGGCGCGGCCGGCTCCTGGGGGGTCCGGTTCCGAGCCCTCGGGCTGCGGCTGCTCAGTCACCCGGCGCCTGCCGGACGCCGACCGCGGCGAGGATGCGAGCGACGTCGCGGGCCGGGTCGCGGAACAGGTCGGTGCTCCACACCCGCAGGTGCTGCCAGCCACGCCGGCGCAGCTCCTCGGCCCGCAGCCGGTCACGGTCGCGCGCGTCCGCGGAGGCCGCGTAGCGGGGCCCGTCGGACTCCACGGCGAGGAGCAGCGCGCCCGGGCGGGCGGGGTCCTCGACGGCGAGGTCGACCGGGGCCGGGCCGACCCCGACCCCCTCGTGGACGGTGAGGCCGTGCTCGCGCAGCCGCCGGGCCAGGTCCGAGACCAGCACCGAGCCGGAGACGGGACGGCCGCCCCCCATCGGAACCCGCTCCTCGGGGACGGCACCCAACCGCTCGAGCAGCGCCCGGAGCAGCTGCGGCCCCCTGGCCCGCAGGCGGCCGGGGTCGAGCTCGTCGGCGCGGAGGGTCGACACGACGGTCATCGAGCGACGGGCCCGGGTGAGGGCGACGGTGAGGTGCCGGTCCCCCGCCTCGCCGCCGAGCAGCCCGAACCGGTGCAGCACCCGGCCGTGCGGTGTCTTGCCGTACCCGACCGCGACGACGACGGTGTCGCGCTCGAGGCCCTGCACGAGGTCGAGCGGACGGACGACGAAGGGCTCGGGGAACCCCGGCTCGAAGAACCGGCGGGTCGACCCGTCGGCCGCAGCAAGGGCGACGCGCACCGCGGAGTCGATCCGCTCGGCGTGCGCCCGGTTCAGCGCGATGACGGCGAGCGAACGCCCCGGGCGGCGCCGGGCGTGCTCGAGGACCAGCTCGACCACCCGGTCGACCTCCGCGGTCGTCGACTCGACCGCGGCGTCCCCGGCGGTGACGACACCGTGGCCGTCGACGAGCTCGAGCCGGACCACCGGGGAGCGGTCGACGTCCGGCACCGTGACCACCGCGCCGTCGTAGACGTGGTCGTTGACGAACGCCACCAGCCGGCCGTCCCGCGAGCGGTGGTCCCAGTGGAGCCGGCGGGTCGGCAGCACGGGGCCGAGCAGGTCGACGACCGAGGACAGCACCGGCACGTCGGCCGGCGGCTGGTCGGGCCCGGCGACGAACGACGACGGCGGCGACTGTGCGCCGTCGCCGACGACGACGACCCGCCGTGCCCGGGTCACCGCCGGCACGGCCTCGGCGGCTGCGAGTGCCGAGGCGTCCTCGAGCACGACCACGTCGAAGAGCTCCCCGGCCGGCAGCACCGACGGGACGTCGAGCGCGCTCACCGCCCAGCAGGGACGGATGGCGGTGACCAGGTCGGAGGTGGACGCCACCAGCTCGGGCAGGGGCACCGGGCGCACCCGCGCGGCCTCGGCCCGCAGGCGGGTCTCCTGGTGCGGCTTGCGCCGACGGACCTCGGCCAGCCGGCGGGCGACGGCGGACCGGACCCGCGCCGGGGTGGCCTCGAGGATCGGTGGCTTCGGCCCGGGCGAGCTCCCCGAGCCGCTCGGTCAGGGCGCGGCCGTCGTGGGCAGCCACCCGGTCGTCGCTGCGGGTGACGTGTTCCGCGATCGAGCACCACCACACCCACTCGACCTCGCTGCGCACGTCGGCGGCGGGCACGGCCCGAGCCCGGAGGTCGTCGGCGAGCGGGCGGAGACCGGCCTCGCCGAGGGCGTCGAGAGCCGCCCGTTCCTCGGGGAGCACGTCGAGGAACGCCGCCTCCGCCGCGAGCGCGGACACCCGCTCCCGCAGGTGCTCGAGGTCGAGCGCGACGAGCCGCTCGGCCGAGCCGTCGTCGGCGGGGCCCGGCAGCCGGTCGTCGAGCCAGCGCAGGTCGTCGACGAGGGCGGCGTGCGCCTCGCGGGCGCGGTCGAGCTCGACGGGGATCTCGGGGCGGCCGCCGGACCCGGCGAGCTCACGCCAGGCGTCGCGCTGCTCGTGCGCCGAGGCCAGCGCGTCGTGCAGGCTCTCCGGGGGACGACCGGGACGGAGCAGCCCGCGGGCCTGCCGCCGCAGCCGCCACCGGTCCATCCTCGTCAGCTCGACGCCCGACGCCCGGCGCTCGGCCGAGGACGCGGTCGCGGCGACGAGGTCGCCGAGCGGGATGTCGAAGACCTCGGGGGTGAACACCTCGAGGGTGTCGCGGACGTCGCCGACGGTGCGGAGCACGCGGCCCCAGTCCAGGACCGTGGGGTGGCGGGGCAGCTGGATGCCGCGGAACACCTCGGCGTAGGTGGCACCGGCCTCGTCGACCCCGCCGCCGGCGAGCCGCTCGACCCGCTCCCTCGCCTCGGCGACGTCGGCCGCGTTCGCCAGCCGGGCACCGAACCACGGGTCGCCGGTGCCGTCGCCGGCCCACCGGCTCAGCTCCGCGAGCCGCGTCAGGGTACGGACGGTGCTCGCGAGCGTCACCGGGTCGAGGCGCTCCAGCGCCTCCCCGCGCAGGCGCACCCGGGAGCGCGGCGGGGCCTCGGTGGCCGCGAACGCCGACACCGCCTCCTGCACCTCGTGCAACGACACCCCCCACGGTGGCCGGGGCTCGTGGAGGGCGGTGGCCTGCTCGTCGAGGTCGGCCACGGCTTCGGCCCGGTGCACGGCGGCGCGACCCGCGCCGCCGGGGTCCGAGAGCGGCTCCACCGCGAGCCGGTCGAGCCCCTCCACGAGCTCACGGACGACGCGGCGCCGCTCGTGCCCGCCGCCGCCGACGTCGAGGACGAGGTCACCCAGCCCGACGGCCGCCAGCCGCCCGGTGACGGCCTCGACGGCCGCGCGCCCCGCCGAGACGAGCAGTACCCGTTGACCGTCGGCCGCCAGCGTGGCGACGAGGTTGGTGACGGCCTGGGTCTTCCCGGTGCCGGGAGCACCCCGGACGACGAGGTGGGAGCCGGCCCGCACCTGTTCGACGACGGCCCGCTGGCCGGCGTCGGACTCGACGACCAACCGCTCCTGGGCCTCCGGGTCGCCGGCGGGGGCCGTCGGAGAGGGGGGCACGGGGTCACCCGCCAGGGCGGCGATGAGGTCGTTGCCGGTGAGGACGGGGCCGGGCGCACCGAGGTCGGCGACGAGCGGGGCCTTGAAGTACGGGAACGTACCGACGACGACCCGAGGTGACACCGACAGGTCCGGGACGGCGGCGCAGGCGTCGGCGAGCGCGGCGTACGTGGGGTAGCCGTCGACGGTGGAGCCGGCGAGCGCGAGCTGCTCGAGGTGGGCGGTGTCGAGCTCGATGCCGTGCGCGGACGCCATGTACTGCGCGAGGACGGGGTTGAGCTCGAGCTCGGCGCCGGGGTCCAGCACCCAGTCGCGGCCGAGGGCGTCGACCGGGCGGACCTCGACGGCCCGCAGCAGCACCGGGGCCGTGGCCTCCACGGCCCTGGCGCCGTCGGTGGGTCGCCTGACCGTCCACGTCGCCATCCCGATGGCGAGGAAGCAGGTGCGGGTGCCGTGGCCCTCGAGCGCCGTGTCGCTGGCGCGGGCGATGGCGGCGGCGCGGCGGCGGGCGTCGTCGAGCGCCGCCTGGTCGCGCACGAGCTCGGAGAGCCGCGTGGCCGTGCCGCCGAGCAGCTGGCTGCGGGCCCCCAGGTGGGCCCGGCCGAGGTCGAGGGTGCCGTCGCGGTGGTCGCGGAACCAGAGGAGCGTGTTGGGTCCGCCGAGCTCGACCAGCCGCCGGTTCCACTCGGCCCGGGCCGCCGTGACCCGCGCGTCGCGCGGCGGGGGGCGACCCCGAGCTGCGGCGCCTCGGCACCGGCCGCGACGTCCGCGTCGCGGGGCCGCTCCTTGCGCGCCGGGCCGGTCGCAGTCACTTCAGCAGGCTAACAACGAGGGCGGGCGGGCCCCGGGAGGCGAAGGGGTGGGTCGACGGCCGGCGCGGGCCGACGTCAGGCGTGCGTCTCGACGGTCGGACGTACCCGGGTGGTGAGGGCCAGCACTCCGATGAGCAGCGCGAAACCGAGCGCGACCTGGGCCAGTGCGTGGAACGACGCCTCCTCCACGACGATCCCGGCCACGGCTCCGCCGCCACCTGCCGCCAGGCCCATGAGCACCTCGGCCGCCCCCTGTGCGCCGGGGCGCTCGGCGGCGGGCAGGGCCGCGGTGAGCAGCGTGGACCCGGAGACCAGGGTGCACGACCACCCGAGGCCGAGCAGGAACAGCCCGAGGACCAGGGTGGCCGACTCCCCCATCGGCGAGACGGAGGCCAGGACGGTGGCCGTCGCGAGCACCCCCGACCCGGTGATGGCCACCGCGCGGCCGCCGAACCGGTCGACCGCCCATCCGGTCACCGGGGACAGCGCGAACATCCCCAGCACGTGGATGCTGATGACGAATCCGATGACGGTGAGCGCGGCGTTCCCGTGCGACATGTGGAGCGGGGTCATCACCATCAGGCTCACCATGACCCCGTGCCCGAGGGCGAGGGTGAGGATGCCGAGCCGCGCCGCCGGGCGCGAGAACGCCTGCCGCAGGCCACGGGTGACGGAGCCGTGGGTGGGCTCGCCCGGCTCGTCGCCCTCGTCGAGGGCGCGGCGCCGGGCCTCGAGGAGCGGGTCCGGCCGCAGCAGGGTCGTGATGACGACGATCGCCAGGGCCAGCCCGGCGAGTGAGAAGACGAACGGACCGGTGAGCACCGGCAGCCCCAGCAGCCGGGCGACCGGCTCGCCGGGGCCGACGAGGTTGGGGCCGACGACGCTCCCGACGGTCGTCGCCCAGACGACGATGGACAGGTCGCGTCCGCGTCGCTCGGGGCGGGCGAGGTCGGCTCCGGCAAAACGGCTCTGGCTGTTGGATGCGGTGGCGCCGCCGAAGAGCAGGCTCGAGACGAGGAGCAGGGGGAAGTTGCCGAGCACGCCCGCGGTCACGAGCCCGACAGCCCCCACGGCCGCGAGGGCGTAGCCGAGCACCAGGCCCGGGCGTCGCCCACGCGCCGCCATCAGGCGGGCCATCGGGATGGCGATGAGTGCCGCGCCGAGCACCTGGAAGGTACCGCCGAGCCCGGCCCACCGCGCCGACCCGGAGACCTGCTCGGCGAGCAGGGCCCCGACCGTGGCACCAGCGGTGAGGCCGACCCCACCCAGCATCTGGGAGCCGACGAGGGTGCCGACGGTGCGCCGCTGCACGGCGTCCCGCCCGGTGGCGTCAGGCGCCGGGATCGGGGTCGTCGTCACCGGAGCAGTATGCCGCCGGAGCCGGCGGGCCCACCTCGCGGTTACGCGCCAACGCCGAGCCGGCTGCGTGATCGTCGTGGCCGCCCGGGCGGTTAGGCTGGTCCGCGGTCTTCCCGCCCTCGTAGCTCAGGGGAAGAGCACTTCTCTCCTAAAGAAGGTGTCGCAGGTTCGAATCCTGCCGGGGGCACGCACGAAACCCGCTGTGACCAGCGGGTTTCCGCCTCTCTGGGGTCGCCGCTCGTGGCCAGGAGTGGACAGGAACGCCCATGGTTTGGGCTGACTTCGGGCACGTGGGGGCACGCGGAGAGCCGGTCCACCAGCAGGTCAGGGGCGGGATGGGGAGCCGGAGACGGTTCGGAAGTATCCGCAGGCTGCAGTCGGGGCGCTGGCAGGCGCGCTACGACGGCCTGGACTTGGTCCGCTACACCGGCCCGCTGACCTTCCACACCAAGGGGGAGGCCGAGGCCTGGCTGGCCCAGGAGCGGCGGCTCATCAACGACGGGGCGGTGGGTGTCACCGCCGGAGCGGGCACGACGGGCGGCGGTCGCGGAGAACGTGCGCCGCGCCCGGACGCTGTCGGCCTTGCCGAGTCATGGCTCGCGGAAGGGCCACGTCCTCGGGCGCGGCCCCGCGGCCGTCGACGCGAGCCACGTACCGCAACGCCCTCGACGTCCACGTCCTTTCGGGGTTCGGCGACCTGCCGTTCGACGAGATCACCACACGTGGCCGCTCATGTGGGGGACGCAACCGGATCGCCCACGGCTACCTCCTTGTCGACAGCACCATCATCGGGCAGACCCCCACGACGACATCCCGGACATCCTCGACCGGATCCGTCGGAGGCTCGGCGGATCCGACGCACCCGCACCCGGCGAGAGGTAGTCGCGCCAAGGCGCCCTTGGCGGCGCAAGGACACGCCCGCGTGCACCGCGTAACCCTCCTGGGGCGTGCCCCTAGGGTTGGTCGGTGGCCGATTCGATGAAGTACGCCGTGGTGGAGCGAGAGCGACGGTTTCGGGTCGCCGCAGTCCCCGAGGGGGTCGTCGGCTCGAAGGAGATCTCCGACCGCTACATCGAGGGCACCCGCCTGCGGCTGCGTGAGGTGCGGGAACTCGACGGAGAGGTGATCCGGAAGCTCGGCCACAAGGTGCGCCTGAGCAAGGGGCCAGCAGAGGTCGCCTGCACGAACGTCTATCTGAACGACCAGGAGTGGTCGCTCCTGGTGACCCTTCCGGCACGGTCTCTTCGCAAGAAGCGGCACGTGGTGCAGCGGGACCGGTGGACGGTGGCGGTCGATGAGCACGAGGACGGCACCCTCATCGCGGAGATCGACGACCGCGACCAACCGTCCACGGCCGTTCCCGATCTGGCTCGACATCCTCGAGGACGTCAGCGATGACGAGCACTGGACCGGCGCATCCCTGGCACGGTGAGGCCGACCAGGCTCACCAGCCGGCGGGGCTGCCTCTTCGCACGCCCGTATCGCGGCGGAGTGCAGCAGTCGGGTCCGGCAAGAGGTGGTAGACGAACGGGCGGCGGCCGAGCTGCTCCCGTTTGGATGACCGTCAGCGTGAGAGGGCGACCAGCAGATCGGCGAGACGCGCGGGTTGCTCGCGGAAGACCCCGTGGTCAGCGGCGATCTCGACGACCTCTGCACGCACCGAGGCTGCCATGACCCGTTGAGCCTCCGGCGGCACCAGCGTGTCGGCCGTCGTCAGGATGTAGCGTGCATCGGACTGCGCTCGGGAGACCTCCGCGCCACTTCTCGCGCAACACAGCTATGCCCTGCGGACGTTGCGTCCGCTCCAGATAGCTACGGACCGCGTCCCGCTCGACAGGGTCAGCCGCCGCGACATACAGGTCGATGTTCAAGGCACACAGGCCGGGCCCGGCACCCAGGACGAGCCCATCGAAGGCCGCGATCCCCGCTTCCTCGCCGGCATCGAACGGATCACCACCGACGAAGAGGTCGAGCACCGAGGAACCATCGCGCGGGATCCACGCGGCGACGAACACCACAGGCAGGTCGGGGTGGTCCACGGCGACCCTCGATGCGGTGAAGCCTCCGAACGAGTAGCCGACCAGCACGACCTGCGTCAGGTCATCGGGAAGATCGGCGCGCACCGCGTCCGCGTAATCCTTCAGCGTCGCGTCAGCATTGCCGCACGGCAGGTCGACGACGATCGCCTCGTGGCCGGCCGACACCAGTGGCCCGAGGACCGGCTCCATCGTCGCGGGTGTGTCCCAGGCGCCGGGGACGATGACGAACGTGGACACCAGAGGATCCTCCTCGGGCCCAGGGCCGCTCGGTGATCGGCTCGCAGGTGATCCCACGCGCCCATTCGCCGGTGACGATTCCGGCGAGCTGCCAGAGCATTGCGCGCTCTGGTTGGGGGCGTCAATGGACCTGGCGGACTCCGTCATCGGGTTCGGCATGGCACAGCTCGACATGCACGGTGCCGATTGCTCCCAGACCTGTACCGGCCCCAAAGGCACCCCCTCACAGGCGTCTGTCGGCGATCCCGGGGTAGACGGCCTGGCAAGCGTGCAGGAGTGGCTCGAGCCTGAGCGCTCCTGACCTCGAGCCAGACACCTTGAGCTTGCGGAAGAGCACCGCCTTGCCGAGCGGCAGCGTGCCCAGCAGCAGTTCGTGCATCGAGTCGGCGCTCAGTTCGGCGGTGAGCGTCGCATCGACCCCGATGGCGCCGAAGGTCGTGGCGACAGGCCGGGTCCTGCCGTCGACCCAAATGTCGATCGAGGGGTCGTGCAAGCGGAAGTTGATCACCATCTGCTGTGCGACGAGTCCGACCATCCCGTCGTCGTCGGCGACGTCGTCGAACATCTCGGAGAAGACCGCTCGGAGCTGCTCGGCGTCGGCGAAGGTGCGTCCCACATCCCGAACCCTAGGGCGTGACTGTTCGGAGGGGTGCGGAGGCGACTCCGAGCGACCGCCATTCGGGTCTTGGTTCGACCCATTCCCGCCTACCGCGCCATCCCCGACGCGCGGGGGTCGACCCGTATGGCGGCGAAGTGGGGCAGGTCGCTCACTCTCACACCTACGGGGTTCGGCGGAGCCTGTACCACTGTGGGTGCGAACGGTTCATGGGCCAACCGAGCCCTTTGGTCTGGGCGGGGTCGACGGAGATGAGGTGCCACATCGGGAAGGCCCTCTCGACGTCCTCCTGTGACACCCCTTCGAGCAGGGACCGCATCGTGGTGGGCCCGAAGGCGAGCATCAGCACTGTGGCTCCTGGGTTTGCCAGTGCACTGACGCCTGCTCCCTCTGCTGTCTGCTGTCCGGCGTCGAGGCCTTGGAAGCAGCCGATGTCGAGGAAGAAGTCGAACATGCCCAGGCCGGCCGAGGGCAGGTCCGTGACGTCCCCGACGACGTACGACGCGCCCCCGGTGTCCCGGTCAGCGGCGTCTGCGACGGCGGACGGCACGTTGTCGATGCCGACGGCCTGCCAGCCCCGGCGCTGGAGCTCCGGGGTGTACTGACCACGGCCGCATCCCAAATCGAGCGCACGACCGAGCGGGCGAGAGCGCTCCGTCTCCTCACGATCGAAAAGGACCGCGATGCTCATCGCGGCGGCGGTCCCATAGCGCTCCCAAGGCCGGATCCCGAGCCGGTACAGCCGCGCATACTTCGACATAGCGCTCCACCTCCGCCACAGGCACGTCTTGGGCGACTCGACGTGACAGGGCCAGCAACAGTCTCCCTCCACCGCGTCCGACCGCGGCGATATGCAGCGAGTTGGTGGCCGGCACCCCGGACTCACTCACCGCTGACTTGGACAAGTCAGCGGGCTGGGCGTCCCGTGATGCCATGACCGAGAACACCGTGAGCGACGCCCGGGCCCGGCTGGCCGACGTCGTGGACTCCGCCCGTGTCGGACACGACCCCGTCTACCTGACCCGTCGCGGCCAGCGGGTGGCCGGCGGTCATCGACGTCGACGACCTGGACCGGCTCATCGCGGCCGCGGAGGACCTGGCCGACATCGAGGCCGCCGCGGCGGCCCGGGTCGAGGTGCAGGACGGCGAGCCGGCGATCCCGTGGGAGCAGGTCAAGGCCGACCTCGGCCTGGCATGACCCCTCGGATCGAGGTCGCACCGGCCGCGGTGCTCCAGCTCCGCAAGCTCGACCGTCTCGCGCGGCGCCGCATCCAGGCGGCGATCGAGCTGCCCGCCGACCAGCCCCGCCCGAGCGGTGCCAGGAAGCTCGTCGGTGGAGACGGAGAGTGGCTGGCCCGCACCGGCGACTACCGCATCGTCTCTGAGATCCACGACGAGGTTCTCCTTGTCCTCGTCGTGGCCGTCGAGCATCGCCGCGACATCTACCAGCGCCGCTGACACGCGCTCCGCCCGCCGCGAGCACGACGGCACGCGGCTGCTTGACGATTGTCGGTTGGGCCGGTGTCTGGCCAGGCTCGGTCCAGGTGCTCGGCGGGAAGCGCTGCGGCTGCCCACCCGGTAGCGGGTGTGGCTCATCTTCGGGTTGCGTTGCCGCCGGGCGCCGTTGTCGGCGTGTGGCTCCAGAGGGGCCCGCCCCGCTCGCAGCAGCAGTGCCCGCCCGGCGTCAACCAGTCGGTTCGACGGAAGGGTGAGAGGCCATGGCGAGGGTGTTCATCGGGGTTGGTCCTCACAAGCTGTCGGCGACGATCGAGGTCGTCGACGACCGCGAACGGGTGCTGGCGACCGGCAGGTTCGGCACCGACAAGAGCGGCTACGCGGGGATGCGCAAGCGGGTCGCGTCCCACCCGGAGCCGGTGTGGGCGGTGGAGGGCAGCAACGGCGCCGGACGGCAACTGGAACACCGGCCCCTGACGGAAGCGTCGGCCGTGGTCCCGGCCACCCGCGGCCCCGCCGCCGGAGGATGCAGTGGTCGCCACCGTGGACGGGTGGCCCGCTCGTCACTGGAGCCTCGTCGGCGGCGACGTGGCCGCACCGGCATCCTCGAGGGCGAGGCGCGCAGCTGCCGCGACGCGCTGATCCGGGTCCGCGGCAAGGGCCCGGAGGCGCTCGGACGCCAGCGGGCCCGGGACCTCCGCGAGAGCACTCGTCAGCCGCAGCCGCTCGTCGAGGCCAGCGTCGCCCAGCGCGCCCCCGAGGGCCGCATCGACCTCCGCGGCCAGCCCGTGCTCCCTGGCGAGCAGGCCGAGGACACTCGCCGCGTCACGGTCGTCCCGCCCTTCGACGACGAGGCCGGTCAGCGCGGGGATGGACGCCGGGTCGCCGCCGCGACCGGCCGCGAGCGCCGCTCGCCCGTTGACCAAGGGGTCGTCGTGCGGGAATGCCTGCGCGAGCGCCGCCCTCGAGCCGGTGGTCTCGACCTTCTCCAGTGCCTCGACCGCGCGGCGGCGACGCCCGGGGTCCGGGGAGCCGAGCGCCTCGCGCAGGAGCGGCACCGCGGCATCCCCCGAGCGGGCCAGAGCCCAGCGCAGCGACCCGGCGACGGCCGGGTCGGGCTCGCTGAGAGCCGCCTCGACGAGGAGCGGCACCTCACGTGCCTGCGGGTCGGACAGCGAGAGGGCGAACCGGTGGCGCGCTGAGGGACTGGCCGCCTCGAGCCCCCGGAGCAGCCACACCGTGTGCAGCACGTCGGCCCAGTCCGCGGGGTCGCTGACCTGCACGCGCTCGAGCATCCGGAGGAGTTCCTGGTGCTGGCTGATCCGTTCCCGCGTCCGCTCGACCAGCTGTCCCACCAGCGATACCGGCACGAAGTCCGGGGTGTCGAGCACGGCCGCGACCTCCTTGAGGGTGAGCCCCAGCGAACGCAGCCCCTCGGCGTAGAACAGCCGCCGGAGCTCTTCGTCGGTGTAGGACCGGTACCCGCCGGAGGTGCGGCCGCTCGGCGACACCACGCCGGTGCGGTCGTAGTGGCGGAGCATCCGGGTGCTGATCCCGGACCGCTCGGCCACCTCGCCGATCAGCACGCGTCGGCTCCGACCAGCGGCGCCCCACGCAGCGTGCGTGCCCGCTTCGCCTCCTCGACCGCGACCTCGAACTCCGCATCAGGGTCCTCGACGAGGCGCAGCGTGGCCAGGGCATGGGCGCGCACGGCCTCGTCGGGCGACGTGGACGCCCGCTCCACGACCGGCACCGCCGCCTCGCCGAGCGCCACCATTGCGCGGCTCAGACTGAGCCGGACGTCACCTGGCCCGCGCCCGAGCTGCATGGCGAGCTCCTCCGCGAGCCGACTCTCCTCACCGGCCGGAACAAGCAGCACGGCCGCGCGCCAGGCGGCACGCGCCACCTGGTCGTCCGCGTCGTAGAGCAGCTCACGGCCGATCCAGGGCCAGGCCCGGGCGTCCCCGAGCTTGCCGAGCGTGTGGAGCGCCTGGCTCCGGGCCTGTGCCATGGGTGAGGTCAGCTCCGGCAGCAGCCGGTCGACCACGGCGTCACGGTCGTGTTGGACCAGTGCCCAGGTGAGCATGTCGCGCACGAAGAAATCGGGTTCGACCGCGCACCGGCCCACCAGCACCTCGACGAGCCCTGGCTCCTGGATCGAGCCTGCGCCCAGAGCCGCTGCCAGCCGCTCCGACGCCCGCGGCCCGCCGAGCGCCGCCGTGAGCTGCTGCATCCGATGCGTGTTCGTCCGGGTCATTTCGGACCACCTCCTGCACCGATCCAACACCCTGACACTGTGACAAGGTCAAATCCTCCCAGACGCCCGTTCGATGCTCCTTCCTCGCCTGCGCGGAACCCGGCACCACCCACGAGACCCGGGCACCCGAGCAGTCGCCGAGACAGCGCGCATCGCGGCGTTGTGACACAGATACGTGAGTGACGAACACCCGCGACAGCGCGGTCTGGTCATCGCCGCAGCCGGGATGCTCACTCCTCGAGCTGCTCGGGACTTCTGCGCCACTTGGCCGCCCCGGTTTCGTCCCGTCGCGGGAAGTCGGCAATCCCGATCATGACCTCGTCGGCGTCAGCGTCGGTTGTCGCGCCGGGTCGTTCGAGCCATCCCCACATGGCGTTGAGGGTTTCCCGCAAGGTCCACGACGGCCACGGCGACTGCAACATCCACAACCTTCCAGACGTCGGCGAGGACTCCAGCCCGGACGCCCTGGTGTCCGGGACGAAGCGGCGGTGCCCATCGGGCCCGCAGTCCCCGACCCACACGATTCCGGTGTACTCCTCCGCCGGCTCGAAGCCCAGTTGGCGGAGCTCCGTCGCGGCGGGGATGACGTCGGGTCCTCCGGCGAGTGAGGCTGCACACCCGATGGTGACACCCGTCGGGGGCCACACCGCGGTTGGCCCGATGGCACTCCCGACCATGTGACTCCGTGCGAGATGGCCCCTGAATCGGATGCTGCCTGCCAACCGCGGGTGGAGGCAGGCCCTGACGATCGAGGGTCGGTGGGTGTCAAGATGTCCACGTGGCGTCGGACACTCGAATGGTGGCATTGGGCTTCGGCAAGTTCGCGCGCGCGGATCGCATCTTCGCCCTCGAGCGGATCACCGGCGACGAACGCGGTGATGGCCGTCGCACTCGGGTCTGGATTGATGGGGTCGTCGATCCCTTGATCGCCTCGAGGACGGAGGGGACCATCCTTCGTGACATGGGGCAGGAGGCCGCCATCGCCGGGCCTGAGTTCGACGAGGCGTTGGACTTGGCCGCGCGGTTGGCAGCGGCAGCCGATGCGGGTCGGGTGGACCTGGGTGACCTTGGTCGTCGAGCGCGACGGCTGCTGGCCTCGACCACCGACCCTGCTACTTCCTAGTCCCGCAGGACCTCAGCGTCGTCCTCGTCGCGAAGCCCTAGGAAGTGTCCGGCGAGCCCAGGGAAGTAGCCCGCCTCGCGGCGAAGACGCACATCCCTCGGTTTGCCACGTCGGCTCGGCCTGGTCGCAGCCAGTGGCGCCGCATTCGCGTTGGGACGCCGTGGGCCGCCTCAGCCGAGCACGCGCGTGACCTCAGCTGAGGTGTAGAACGGCTCGAGTTGCGCTCGCAGCAGCCGCTCCAGGTCGCCGGACTCGCGCAGCGCGCCCACGACCGGCGGAGCAGCCCGCACCAGGTCGGCGACGAGGTCCTCCCGGGTCAGGTCGAGCTGGTCGAGAAGCTCGGCGGGGGTGTAGCCGCCGAAACGGTCGAAGAAGCCGTCGACGATCACCTCGGCGAGGTCTGCCGCATGCCCGGTGGCCAGGGCCGTGATCGCCACCTCATGCAGGGCGTCGGCCAGGTCGGAGATCTGCTCGTGCGTCGCGTGGTGGCTCAGACCGACCACCTGCTGGTGAGCGAACAGGTCCCACGAGTGCAGCGCCGCCAAACGGGTCGTGGGGTCGAGCAGCGTCTCGATGACGATCCGGTTCAGGCGACGGACCGCGAAGGCACCGCCCCTGCCGATGGTGTCCCCGATAAGACCCTCGAACTGCTTGTCCGCCGCGCCCATCACCCGGGAAGCGGCGTTGGTCCCCAACGACATCAGTGAGCCCAGTCCGGGCACCTTGTCCGCCACGGCCTGGTTGGCTTGTACGACCTCGCCCACGATCCGGCCCATGAAGCGCGACGCCGTGGTCCCCACCAGCGCGACGTCGGCCAGCGACTCCCCCACCCGTTCGAGGACCGGATGGAGAGCCAACACGCTGTCCAGGAGCGCCTCGACCTGGTCGCGGTCGACGAGCTCGCCGACCGGGAACGGCTCCGCCGGGCCTTCGAGCACCACTTCGGTCAAGAGCTCCAGCATGCCGCTGACCGCGGCGCTGGCCGGCACCGTCGCCAGCGCTCGGACCACGATCGACTTGACCACCTCCCGATCAACAAGGTCCTCGACCTGGTGACGTCCTCCAGCCGCCAGGAGCTCGTCGGTCAGGCCGGCGACGGTGGCCCCGAGCCGGTCTCCAGTCAGCCGATCGAGGTGGTACGCCACCTGCGCGTCCAGCAACCTCTGGGCCAAGGACTCGGCTGGCGACGCGGGGTGGGACACGTCGTCACGGTAACGGAGGCATCACCAGCAGCGACACGACCACAGGGCCCGGGGGTCGGCCGTCTGGCGGCGGTATGCAGCGGGTACCGGAGAAGCTTCCGACCCTACTTCTGCGCCGGAGAGCGCAGAGCCCCCTCATGATCCGACAACGGCAGGGGCCGGGCTCTAGCCGTCGAGTTTCGCGATGGTCGAGGCGATGCGGCGTTGACGCGTTTCGGGCTTCGTGGCCGCGGCGATGGCGTCGGCGTGCTGGCGTTGGTGGCTGTAGCTGAGGCTCTTCCACGCTTCGGCGGCGGCGGGATGGTCGGCGAGCGCGGCCGCGAGGTCCTCCGGCACCTCGATGCTGCGCGGGGCGGTGTCGAGCTCCACGGCCACGGTGTGGGTCTGGCCGGCGGCGATGCCCGCGGCGTCACGAACCGCTGCGCTGGCGCCCAACAGGAACCGCCCGCCCATTGATGCGATGCTCGTGCGCCAGGCGTGCCCGTTCACCGTCACGACCACCTTCGGTCGTCGCCCGCCGCCCAACTCCTCGACCACCGCGTCGGGAACGACGAAGCCGGTGGTGTTGCCGCCGGTGGCCTGCAGCTCGGTCGTGAACTCCATGATCGAAGTGTGCAGTACGTCACGGCCAAAATGGCGGTCGCTACGTGGCGGTGTGCTGCACCTGCTCGTCAGACCCGGGGGCATCCAGCATGAGCTGGTGGGCCCGTCCGTCTCCCCCAACATCACCCGGGCGGCAACCGCGCTCGTTGTCTCCGGCCCCCACGGGATGGCTGACTCGTACGGGGCCCGGTGCACAATGCGTCGATGATGGATCCGCGTCTCCAGAAGGCAGTGTCTGCGAGTCGCAACTGGTACGACGACATCTTCGCTGTGCACCGGATCGCCACCGACTCCGATGGGGCCCTGTGGTGGGCCGAGAGCGCTGCGCCCCGTTGGCATTCAGTCGTCAAGACCTTGGTGCCGACCACCGACCCCTCGGAGGTGCTGGTTCGCATGGAGCGACACGAGCACGGCTCGGTCGCCGACGCGTTCGCTCTTCTCGACCTGACCACGTATGGGTTCGAGCCGTTGTTCACAGCCACGTGGCTGCACCACGATGCCGTCGCGACGCCGGCCATGCCCACCGGCTGGGACCGCGTTCTCGACGACGAGGTGATGGCTCGGTGGAACCACCATCACGACACGGTGGGCGTTCTCCCCACCGACCTGTGGGCTCACCCCCGCTTCACGGTGCTGGCCCGTAGCGAGGGTGCGGACCTGACCGGTGGGGCGATCCTCCACGACGCGGAGTCGGTCGTCGGCCTCTCCAACACCTGGTCATCCGACGGCGCCCCGACAGACCCTCGAGTGCTGCTGCGGATCGCGGCGGCAGTCAGCCCGGGTCGAGCCATCGTCGACTATGCCGCCGGGGCCGATCTCGAGGCCATGCTGGACGCTGGTTTCGATGCGCTGGGGCCCCATCGCATCTGGGTCCGCTGACTGCGGGACCTCAACCGCTCGCTCTCATGGCGTCCACTCGCGGTGTGACAAGGCCGGCTCGTCGAGCTGGAGAGCCACGCCATGCGTGGGCTCGCCCTCAACCACCACGAGGGCCACGCGGCGGATAGACCACGACCGCGCGGCCAGACACCACGCGGCCGGCGCAAAGCCTTCTTGCCGGCTGATGCGGGTCGCCGTTGAATGGAACGTATGGCCCCTCGCCAGTCAGGCTTGATCATCGAGATACCCGAGGCCGAGCCTGCCGTTGCGGAGCCGAGATCCCGACTCGACAGGGTTGCGGGTCTCGGAGTTCCCGCGCATGTGACCGCCCTCTTCCCCTTCGTCATCCCGGACCGCATGTCCGAGGCAGTCCTCCGCCAGGTGGCCGAGGTGGCCGCCGCCGTTGCCCCCTTCGACTACCGCTTCGCCAGAACGGGATGGTTCGGCCAGCAGGTCCTCTACCTCGCTCCGGATCAGGCCGAGCCCTTCCGCGAGCTCACCGAACGCTTGTGGGCCGCCTTTCCCGACTGCCCTCCCTACGGGGGCCAGTTCGAGGAGGTCATCCCTCACCTGACGATCGGCGAGGGGGCACCCTTCCGGCAGCTTCTCGACGCCGAGGAAGACGTACGATCTCATGGCGTTGTGGAGGGACGCGCGCATCGCCTCACCGTGATGGCCGAGGGGGAAGCCGGCCGTTGGTCTCGACTCGGCTTCTGCACGCTCGGCTACAACGGCGGACTCTCTCGGTCTGACGCAGACGCGTATGACGCAGCGCCCGGAACCACCGACCGAGCTCACCGCGACAGGCTCTTGGGCGACTGGCCGCCGTAGGCCGCCACATTCACGCCCGTTGGCGGCGAACAGACGCGGGTGCAGGGTCCGCCAGGCACATGGTCCCCGGCTCTTCGGCCGTGCACGGGACAGTCCGTGCCTGGCTGAGGTGGTGGCTTTACACGCGATCCGCAGCGAAGCAGCATGGACCCGTGTTCGTACGGATCTGGCAGTACGACGTGGCGCAAGGCCGCGAGGAAGACTTCGAACGGATCTACGCGGCCGACGGTGACTGGGCCGCCCTCTTCGCAGTCTCGGACGGCTATGTGGGTACTGAGCTGTATCGCTGCATCGGGACCTCGGGGCGGTACCTCACCGTCGACCGGTTCAGCTCGGCGGAGGCGTGGCACCGGCTGCTGGACGAGCACGGCGCCCGCTACGCGGAGATCGACCGACTGGCAGAGGCGACTACCTCGAGCGAACGCGAACTGGTCGCCGTCGACCAGCCATGACGAACCGTAGACAGCCCGGGAGCCCGTTCTCACCGAGGGTGACGAGCCACCGAGGTCGATCACGCACCAGCCACGGTCCGCCCGGACCCCCGGTGAGCCTGCGACCTACTGGCACTCTGGGGCCGGACCTTGCCGGCGACGCGTCATATCGCCGACCGCGCGTTTGGCGGCGAACTGGCGCACTTCCGAAGCGGTCGAACCATGGGATCTCGATCTGAGCAGACGTCAGCTGAATCGAACGGGTCGGGTCTACGTGGTCCGCTGCTCCGAGCGCAGGATCCCCATGCGCACGATGTCCTCGTAGGCGCCTCGAACCCAGGCGTGCTGGCGTTGACGTCCCTCCATCACGAAGCCTGCCTTCTCGTAGGCGCGGATTGCGGCCACGTTCGATGAGATCGCCTGTAAGTGGATCCGGCGCAGGTTGAGACGCACGAACCCGAACTCGACGAGCTGGATGATCGCGGCCGTGCCGATTCCACGACCCCGAGCACTCCGTTCCAGGTTGATCCCCGCCTCGGCGTGACGTGCGAGCAGGTCGACGTCGAACAGGCTCGCGATGCCTACAGCAGTGCCGTCGACGTCGACCACGAACAACACCGGGGCCCGGGTGCCGTCGGCGGCGGTCGCGAGTTGAGCGTCGAAGCGGTCCCTCGTCAAGGGCCGCGGCGCGTGCGGTGTTCGCTCTTCCCAGGTGTCCAGGTCAGCGGCGATCTCGAACAGCAGGTCAAGGTCCTCGTCGGTGCGGGGTCGCAGCGACACGGTGGGCGGATTCGGCACAGCCAGGACGCTACGGCGGGCGCGCTGGTCACACCACTGGCTTTGCCGCCGGGACGCCACAGCCATCCCGGCGAAGAAGCCGGTCCCGCGCACCACGCCCGGTGAGCGTGTGGCGGCGCCAGGACGAGCTGCGCCTTGCCGACAACGCAGTCTGGGCGCCCAGGAGCTCGCTCGCGTCGGGAACGAGGACGACGAAACACAGGATGCCGCCCTTCCGCCGACAGCGAGGAAGGGGCACGCTGGAGGCCTGGTGACGACGTCGGAGGGAGTGACAGTTGGACATCGACCGGCAGGAGATCGTCGATCAGCTTCGCGGCCGGAACGAGGACGATGTCGCCGACCTCGCGGAGCGCGAGCTACCCGAGGTGGTCGACACCGAGCAGCATGCGGACCTCCTCCATCGGCTCGGCATCAACCCGGCAGATCTGTTGGGTGGAATCGGTGGCACGTTCGGCTGAGCGGCCGCGAAAGCCGGATGTTCCGCCTCGCACAGACCCGGCATTCCCGCAGTGGCCAGCCCGAGGACGGCCGGTTCGTCGACCACTGGACCGCCGGTAGCGACCCACCTCGACTCTGCATGTTGGCGCCGTCAGCGGCAGCACCCAACTCCGCGGCGAACGCCCCGGTCGATTCGCGACTACTTGACCATTGTCGGCAGGTCCGGTGTCTGGCCGGACTCGGTCCAGGTGCCCGGTTGGAGGCTCTCTTCGCGGCTTCCCGGAACGCGGCACATCAGTGCCAGGTGCTCACCGGAGGTGTGCAGAGTCCAGCCGGTGGCCCGTGGCCGGGCTACGTTTTGCGGGATGTCGGTTGCACCCGTGTTCGACTTCACCGCGTTTGTCGCTGCTGTCGATGCCGAACGGGAGCGCCGCAGGCTGGGCTGGTACGACGTGGCCGACGAGCTGTGGGAGCAGTCCGAGCAGCTCAATGTCGAGCGTGATGATCATCCGCTGTGCGGCGGCGCGGTAGGACGTCTGGGCGAGCGGGGGGCCACGTCCTGCCAGTACGCCCTGTTCATGTTGCGCTGGCTCGAGCGTCCTCCCGAGGACTTCCTGGTCGGTCGGCCGCGACAGGCCGGTGACACCGCCCTCCCGGAGGCGGGTCCGGACGCCCGGCTGCGATGGGACCTCCCGCAGCTGCACGATGCACTCAACCAGGAGCGACGCGAGCGCGGGCGGACCTGGGCCCAACTCGCGCAGGAGCTGGGCTGCAGCCCCGGCAGGCTCACCAACCTGCGAGCAGCGCGGCTGGCCGACCTGGAGCTCACGATGAGGATCACCCAGTGGCTCCAGCGCCCTGCGGCGGACTTCATCCACCCCGCGACATGGTGAACGCACGACTTGCCACGCGGCGACAAGGTGCAGCGCGGGGAGCACCCATCGTTGTCCTATGTCGCTGACTGCGGCGCCGGACGACGAGCTGCGAGATCGCCGTCAGATCTCCGCCGACGTTCTGGAGGCGCTCGTGCTTGCCGGGCTGCCCGCCCACCTCGCCACACCGGACCAACCGGACGTCCCGGGTGCAGAGATCGAAGGTGATCAGCTCGACGACGAGGCAGGCGGAGTCTTCATCCACTGGACGGCCAGCCAGGACCTGCGAGACAGACTCGCAGCACCGCTACTTGCTCAAGAGTTCGACCATCCGGCCATCCGTCTCAACGGGTCGATCAACCAGGCCATGACGCGGGCGATGCAAGCCATTCTCGAGGCCAGCGGTTTCACTACCGAGGACCCGGACGACGAGTACCGGCCGCTTTCTCTTCGAGTTTCGGGCACCAAGTGACCGAGCGTGCGCTCACGCCGCATGCGATCGGTGGACCAGTCCGGTCCCTGAGCACTGGGCGCCCCCGCCACGAAGACCGGGAGCACCACGGGAGAACGCTGGCCCCAGACCCGCCGTGGACCGCTGCACCCTCTGACGTCGCAAGCAGTCCACAGGCGGCGATGCGGGGCAGGTCGAAAGGGCGCCGCTTCGAGCCCTGACGTGGTCCGACGGGAGGAACCCGCGGAAGAGGGGTTGGTGCCCGTCCACCGTCTGGACCCGGACCGGGCCGCCCGTCAGGGGCGGAAGGGGACACCGCAGAGCGGGCGTGGATGACTGGGCAGCCACGACTCGTGGTCAACAGGCGGCGGACGCCGTCCGCTACCGGTCGGACTCGATGACGCGGGGTTCGGATTCGGACTCCCAGAGGTCGATCTTCCAGCGGCTGCCCTTCTTGACCAGGTGGAACGTCACTGTACGGACGGCGGTGAACTTGACGGGAAGCCCGTCGGCGCCGATCAGGTGCAGTACCGCCGTCTGGGTTTGGGTGGTGACGATGTCGCCGTCGTCGAAGGCCAGCACACCCCCGGCGATGGCGAAGCGGGTGACCGGGTCGGTCGAGCGGAGTCGCGACCCGTTGATGTTGATGCCCACGGTCGCCAAGCCGTTGACGGATTGGTGCGCCTGGATGTCAGGAAGGCCTCGCACAGACCGGTCCCAGTCCTTGAGGGCGCCCGCGGTCATGCCCGCCCGCAGGTCCTCGAAGTCCTCCGGTCCCAGCTCGTTGGTGGGCGTCGTCATCAAGGTCGGGTCGAAGGCGTAGGTGGCTCCGAGGCGAGTGCTGAACTTCCAGGCGCTGTCGACTTCTTCCTTGCCCAGGAGAGCGAGCGTGTTCGGGTCGACCAGGGGGTTGCTGATCTTGGCGACGACCGCGGTCGGTTCGGTGGCACTGGGGGACGCGCTGGGGGTGGGGGTGCTGCCCGCGGCGGACGTGGCCGCGGTCGCGGAGGCGGCGGTAGTCGGTCCCGCTGAGCAGGCGGCGAGCGTGACGGCAGCGATCGCGGCAATCGCGCTCGCGACCAGTGGTTGAGCTTGGGCCATGTGCACCGCTTCCGTCCTTCCAGTGGCAGATCTCGTTCCCTACGGGCTGCAGAACGGCCCGTCCCCACGGCGGCAGGAACCCCAGCGCCGAAACCCCGCCCCCCAGCAGCACGCCTGGAGCGCACGAAGACTACGACCAACCCCCGGGGATGAAGTACTCAATCGCGGATTCCGAACAGACCAGCTCGCGGCGAAAGGGCGACCTCCTCTGGATGCGGCCGGTCGAGCGGGTCATCCCGGGCATTGCTGGGTGGAAGGTCGGGGAGGCATCGTTCGCATTGGTGGACGAGATTGCCGAACCCGAGTGCGCACAACCGCCAGCGGCTAATGTGCCCCGCGTGAGACGCCAAGGGGCGGTGGTGGCCATCTCCGTGGCTGTCGCACTTGCGGGCTGCGGGAGTCCCCCGGATGCCGAGGTGACGGCCGGAGCCTCTGGAACTGCCGACGCATCGACCGCCACGTCGGCAGCACCCGCCAAGCCCGCGCCGCCACTGGTGACCGCTCCCAGGGCAGGTTGGGCGATTGGCCTGCCGGATGGCTGGGTGGCTGTCAACCGCGATGAACTGCGGGCGTTGGACGAGGCGTCGGTGAACTCCTTGGCGACGAGGATGAACGTCGAGGTGGCGTTCCTGAAGGGCTTCGTCGGGCTCGAGCCGTTCGAGGCGTACGCCGCGGATCCTGTGAATCCCCGCGAGATGCGGGTGGTGTTCTCCGCGCAGCGGATGCTCGTGTCTCAGGGCGAGGTCGAAGCGCTGATCGAGCCGTTCAATGGCTCGGTGGATTCCACCACGAGTATGAGCACGCCAGCAGGGAAGCTCGCTGTGTCGTTCTTCGAGGCAGGCGAGGCGGCACGTCCGTCGTACGGAGCAGTGTTCATCGGTAACGGTCGGGACAAGGTCTCAACCGTCGTGGTGTACGTCTTCGCTGAGAGCCCGGGTGCACTCGCAGCTCTCGTTCAGGAGGTCGCGCCGAAGATGGAGATCAGCTGACACCTCCAGCAGGCAGACCTCACCGGCTGCAGGCACCGCGCTTCCTGCTTCACGTGGACACCCGCTGGCCGCGGAACGTCGAGATCGTCGACTGCCAATGAACCGAAGGAGGAACACCAATCTCGACCATCACGCCGATCCACCTCGGGGAGGTCCTCCTCGAGGACTTCCCGACCCCGCAACAGGACCACCTCGGCCGCCCCTGAGCAGACCACCCCCTCCAGGGCGCCTGGATCCCTCGGGCGCTGAGCGGCGGAGTGCAGGATCATTGCCGCGGAACCCGCCCGGTCGATCGCCGGACCCTCCGGCTAGCGTGTGCGGTTCGGGCTGCCGGGCGCGGATCCTGGCGGGAGTGGGGGACCTTCACTGTGCCCGAAGGTGACGTGCAGGAGAGTCGATGCTCAGCGTGATGCTCGCCGGCGGGCTCGCGATGTCTGTCGCGCTGCTCGGAACGCCGCAGTTCAGCCGGTTCTTCGTGCGGCGCGGGTGGGGTCAGCCGATCCACGACGACTTGACCCTGCACCACGTCAAGCGGGGCAAGCCCACCATGGGTGGAGCGGTCGTGATCGGTGCGGCTCTTGTCGGGTACCTGGGCTCGCACGCGCTCCTGCTCGGCGCGGATGCTGCCGGGCTGGCCGCGCTGGCCACGAGCCCGGTCTCCGCCAGTGCCCTCCTGGTCCTCTTCCTCCTCATCGGGCTCGGGCTGGTCGGATTTCTCGATGACTACACCAAGATCCGGCGCGAGCGCAGCCTGGGCCTGACGTCGCGACAGAAGCTCGCCGGTCAGGGGTCGGTCACCGTGGTGTTCGTCGCCCTCGCCCTGTACAGCACGGACGGAGCCGGCCGCGCGCCGGCGTCGACCGCGGTCTCCTTCGTGCGTGACACCGGCCTCGACCTCGCGTTCGCCGGGCCGGTCCTGGGGGCGGTCCTGTTCCTGGTGTGGGCGAACGTGCTGATCGCCGGCGCCTCCAACGGGGTCAACCTCAGCGACGGGCTGGACGGTCTGGCGACCGGGGCCTCGGTCATGGTCTTCGGGGCGTACACGATGATCAGCCTGTGGCAGCACAACGAGGGCTGCACCGTTGCACCGGGTCCCAGCTGCTACCCGATCGCGGACGCACTCGACCTCGCTGTCGTCGGAGGCGCTGTCGCGGGGGCCTGTTTCGGGTTCCTGTGGTGGAACGCCTCTCCCGCCCAGATCATCCTGGGCGACACCGGATCACTCTCGCTCGGCGCGGCGATGGCCGGCCTGGCCATCTTCACCCGGACCGAGCTGCTCCTCGGCATCCTGGGTGGTCTGTTCGTCATCATCACCCTGTCGGTCATCATCCAGGTCGGCAGCTTCAGGCTCCGGGGCAAGAGGGTGTTCCGGATCGCCCCGCTGCACCATCACTTCGAGATGGTCGGCTGGGGGGAGGTCACCATCGTCACGCGATTCTGGATCATCGCTGGAATCTGTGTACTCACCGGACTGAGCCTGTTCTATGCCGAATGGGTCGTCAGCGGATAGTGCACGCCCGCCTGCGGCGAAGCGGGGCGGCTCCTGACGTCGCCGAGAGGATCACGTGGCGTTGGGGTCCTTTCCGAGGAGTCGGACCAGTCCAAGTCCCTCGAAGGGGACGCACACGTAGACGACGAACGTGCGTCCTCTGGCACCGCTCTGGGCCCAAGCGACTACTTCGTCGACCTCGGCGTCGCGGACCTCGTACTCGTCCGAGCGTCGATCGCTGTCATGGAAGTGCACCCGGAAGGAGGGCTTGTCGATCTCCCAGGTCTGGTCGCGGGGGTCAACTGGCGAGGTCTGCACGCCGGCCAGTCTTTCAGCGAGACCCACCAGCCGAGATGACGACCGGCAGAGCCAATCCAGCGCGCGGGCGACAGGCGGCGCTGCGACGCACCTGCAGGACGCGGGACCTGAATCAGTTGCGCCCGCCGTCAGTGGGGGTTGGTCGCCTTCACTCTCTGCTCCAGGCAGGCCATACCTGTGTCGGCGGGGTGGCGATCGACGCCATCCGGGTGGCCACGAAGTGGGCCCACAGATCCGTCCACGATCCGACCTATCCGACTGGGGTCGGTGGGCGCCCGGCGGCGCGTAGCAGGCCACGGACACGGCCAGCACCGTCCCAGGTGCTCGTGAGCTCGATGACCGCGAGTGCCGAGGTCGGCATGGGCACTCGGTCGCCGGTGAGGGTCTCGACGAGTTCCTCGATCCCGGGGTTGTGGCCGACGAGCACGACCGTGTCAAGTGCCTCGTCGAGACGGCGGACGACGTCGAGGAGCTCGCCGACGGAGGCCGCGTAGGCCTCGTCGTCGTACTGAGCAGCGGGTCGCTGGTCGAGTTCCCGCGAGGCCAGATCCCAGGTGGTCCGGGCGCGTCTCGCGGTGGAGACGACCGCCAGGTCGATCGAGTCGACGTTGACAGCCAGCCACCGCCCGGCGTCGGGCGCCTGGCGCCTGCCCCGCTTGGCGAGCGGGCGATCGTGGTCACCCTCCTGGCCCGACCAGTCCGACTTGGCGTGTCTCAGCAGGATCAGCGTGTGCGGGGCCACCAGCCCAGTGTGCGCCGACACGACGGCACCTGGCCGACGCCAAGAGAGATGCAGCGGCCCAGGTCTTCTCTGGCGGAGGCGCGAAAGGTCTCCACCGTCCGCGGTGGGTCCTGATCGCCGCGCGCGAGACCGGCCGTACCCGCGTCCGGCTGCCAGCGGACCGGCGAACCCACATGTGGTGCTCATGCAGCCCGCTCACCGGGCGCGGGCGGCATCCGGCGTGAGCCGTGAGGTGTCCGCATCCGTCCGCTCCCGCAGCACGCCCGCGACGAGGAGCACCTGGGCGGCGACGTAGGTCACCATCACCCAGAAGCCCTGCGCGGGCAGCCCGAAGCCGGGCACGAAGGCGTCGAGGGCGATGAGCCCGTCGGAGACCAGGAAGATCGCCCCTCCCACGGCGGCGAACGGGTTCAGGCCCGTCGACAGCACGGCCATCGTCCCGAGGCAGGCGCCGTAGACGAGCACCGGTACGAGCATGTCCGCGGCGCCACCGACGCACGCAGCGACCAGGGCCGCCACAACCGCCACGTAGCCCGCCAGCCACCCGCGATTCACGTGGAGCACGCTCCTGCGGCGATAGGGGAGGAACGCCACGATGTACGCGATCTGGGCGAGCAGGAAGAAGCCGACCATGAGGAGGAACGAAGAATCCCCGTCGGCGAGCTTCGGTGCGGCGTCGCCGAGCCAGGAGAACCCGAGAGCCGCGAAGGTGAGGGACACGAGCCGGCCGCGGGGCGCCGAGGTCTCCCACCACAGCACGCCGGCGAGCAGGGGCATCAGGAGCACCTGGGTCGCATCGGCCAGCCCGGACGAGCCGGTGAGCTGGCTCAGGAGGTGGACCGCGGCGACGACCGCGAGCACACCAAGGAGCCGCCGGGCCGCCCGTTGGTCGGGGAGCATGGTCCGAGCGTAGCGACGAGGTGGTCGAGCACGTCGCAGCGGCTGGTGGATGCGGTCCCGCGGCGGCAACATCTTGTGCTTGCCAAGGCCACCGCCGCGACGTCACCCGCCGGTGAGGCGGCCGTTGATTCAGCCCCACCGCGGCGGTGTCACGCAGATGCGAACGGCTCGCCTGCGATCGCTTCGCAGATTTGCGTCAGGGCAGCGAGGGCCTCACGGGCTGCCGCAGCCAGGTGTCGAAGAAGGCGCCGAGGTCGCGGCCGGAGACCTCCTCGTAGACCCGCTGGAAGTCCTCCGTCGTCGCCGTGCCGTCGTCGTACCGGGTGAGCCACAGCCGCGCACCCGCGAAGAAGGTGGCGTCACCGACCTCGAGCCGGAGGGCGTGCAGCGCCGCCGCGCCTCGGTCGTAGACGGCGTCGGCGAAGAGACCGGTCGGCTCGGGGTCGGAGATGTCGAGCTGCCAGAACTCGTCGTCGGCGGGAATCGTCATGACCTCCTCGAACAACTCCTGCACGCTCCGGCCACCGCTGTGCTCCGCCCACAGCCAGGAGCAGTAGGTCGCCCAGCCCTCGTTGAGCCAGATGTCCTTCCAGCGCGCCGGGCTGACCGAGTTGCCGAACCACTGGTGCGCCAGCTCGTGCGCCACCGTGCCCTGGCGGGCGACGCGGCTGTAGATCGGGCGGGTCTGGGTCTCCAGCGCGTAGCCGACCGAGTCGTCGTCGACGATGCCGCCGGCGGCGACGAAGGGGTAGGGCGTGAACGTGTCGGCGAAGAACTCGAGCATGGCGCCCTGCTTCGCCAGTGAGGCGGTCGTCGTGTCGACGTTCGCCGGCGTCAGGCCGTCGTCGACGGCGTCGACGATCGGTGTGCCGTCCGGCGAGAACGAGGTTCGCAGCGTGTAGTCCCCCACCGAGGCGGTGGACAGGTAGCTCGCCATCGGGTCCGGCGCGTGCCAGGCCCAGCGCGTCCACCCGTCGCGGGAGACCGGGGGTCCGGCCGGAAGCCCGTTCGCCACGGCCACCTTGCCCTCGGGCACGGTCACGGCGATGTCATAGGCCGCCTTGTCGGTCGGGTGGTCGCTGACCGGGTACCACGTCATGGCGGCCTCCGGCTCGTTCGCGACCATTGCGCCGTCACGAGTGGTCACCCAGCCGTACAGCGCGCCCTCGATGTCGGTCGGTCGCCCGGTCGTGCCGCCGTAGTGGACGACGACCACGGCGTGATCGCCCTGCTGGAGCTTGGGGCGGGGTTGGACGGTCAGCTCCCACATCCGAGCCTCGTCGTCCTGCTGCTGCCAGTACGCCGGTCCTCCTGCGCGTTGGCGTGAGGGGGGCTCGGCCAGCTCCCGCGCCGCGTGCCCGTCGATCGTCACCGACGTCACGTCGAGCCCGCGCAGGTCGAGGCTGAAGAGGTCGAGGTCCGAGGTGGCCACCAGGTCGATGGTCGCTGTGCCGGTCAGCGTGCCCTGGAGCGGGGCCGGAGCCGGCGGCGGGGGGGCGTAGCGCAGCTCGAGGCCGTAGTGGAGCACGTCGTACCCGCCGGCTCCGGCATACGGGAAGTAGTCGTCACCGGCGCCGGCCGCGCCGGCCGTGAAGCGCGGCGAGCCGGGGTCGCCCGGCGCTGCTGCGGCAAGGCCCGGGGCGAGGAACACGGCGGCCACAACTGCCGTCGTGCCCAGGCCCAGGGCCACTCGCGATTCGGAGGTGCGCATGAGCTTCTCCTGTCATCGGCTGGGACGAGTCTCCTCGCCGGTCGTGCCGGCGGCAACAGGTGCGACGACGGCAGCACCGGCCCAGTTCGCGCACCCGCCCAAGACCACTGCCCGCGACCACCTCCCACGACCGAGTGATGTTCCCCGACGGGACTGTCCGTATCTTCGGCTCCAGTCGGCCCGAGACGGAGGAGCGCCATGCCCAGCAGCCAGCGGCAGGGGACCGTCCGAGTCCAGCGGACGATGGGCAGCACGCCCGAGAAGGCGTGGAGCCTCGTCGCCGACATCACGCGCATGGGCCAGTGGTCACCCGAGACCACGGGCGCCGTCTGGCGGAGGGGGACTGCCGGGCCCGCCGTGGGTGCGCGCTTCACAGGGACGAACCAGATGGGCTCGAAGAAGTGGAGCTCCACCGGGACCGTGACCGCGTGTGAGCCCGGGCGACGCTTCGCCTTCCATGTCTCCATCGGACCATTCGATGTGGCGGACTGGGCCTACGAGTTCGAGCCGACCGAAGCCGGGTGCCGGGTGTCGGAGGTGTGGCAGGACCGCCGGGGCGCCCTGGTGACGTGGCTGTCTCCGTTCATCACCGGGACCAGGGACCGGGCCCGACGGAACGAGGAGACCATGACCGTGACTCTCGACCGGCTCGCCGCGTCAGCCCAGAGTCCCTAGCCCGGGACGCCGCACGGCCCCTGCCGTCCCGGGACGCAGCGTCAGGCGCCGAAGCGACGCTGTACCTCGGCGTAGGGGATCGCGCCCTTGAGGAAGCCGAGCGTGCCGGTGTCGAGCAGCTCGCGGCCGGCGCGATCCAGCAGGCCGAGCAGGGCTCGGGCCAGGCTGCCGCCCAGGCTCACCCGCTGGACACCGAGCGAGAAGAGTGCGCCGGCGTCGATGGTGTTCGCCAGCCCGGCCACGATGTTGAGCGGCCCGGGGATGGCGGCGGCGAGACGGCGGATGGTGTCGGCCTCGACGACTCCGGGAACGAGCACGCAGTCGGCGCCGGCGTCGAGGTACCGCCGCGCTCGCTCGACCGTGTGGTCGAAGGGGTCACCCTCGCTCGCACCGAAGTAGGTGTCGGTGCGGGCGTTGAGCACGAAACTGCCCGGCGGTGCCGCAGCCCGGGCGGCCGCGAGGCGCTCGACGGCCTCGTCGAGGGAGTACAGCCCACTGCCGCCGGGGCGCGCGTCCTCGAGGTTGCCGCCCACGGCCCCCAGCGCTGCGGCCCGGGCCACGGTGCGGCCCACCTCGTCCGGGGTCTGCCCATACCCTGCCTCGAGGTCAGCTGTCACCGGCACGTCGACGGCGGCGACGATGCCGGCCACGCGCTCGAGCATCGTGTCGAGGTCGAGAACCTCCCCGTCGGGGACACCGAGGGACCAGGCGATGCCTGCGCTGGTTGTGGCGATGGCCGGGGAGCCGACCTGCACGAGGATGCGGGCGGAGCCGGCGTCCCACGCGTTGGGGAGGACGAACCCCGGGCCGGAGTGCAGAGCCAGAAGGGCGGCCGCCCGATCGGACGCACCGACAGCCTCTCGCCACGTCGATGTGGACACCGCCCCATCATCGGCGCTCGAGGGCCTGCCGACCAGACCCGTGAGCGCTGCGCTGGTCAGCGCACCGACGACCGGGCACCGATGCGCTCGCCCGGCCGACGTGGACCGGGTGTCGGACCGGCTCCGGCGACCGGGAGGGCGCGGCGACGCCCGGGTCGGCTCGGGCCAGCCGCCGAGATGGCCGAGCCACGCCACGGGGGCCCTGGCGGTCCAAGGCCTCTCGTGGATGTCGATCCGCCGGCCGCGAGGCCAGGCGCGCGGACGTCACGGCGCGTGCTGGACGCGGTCGGCCGTCTGCTTGCGCCACTCGCGCCAGGTCAGCCAGACGATGACGGCGTCGAAGAGGGTGAGGACGGAGAGGCCGATCGTGGGATGCAGCAGGAGGCGGTAGAGCTGGTAGGCGATGAAGAGCAGGAGGAAAGCGATCATCCACGGATAGGCCCACAGCCGGTTGCGCAGGAGCGCTGCGACCAGCACGATCTTCACGACGCCATGGGCGATGAGGTAGAGGGCAGCCAGGGTCACCGCCGTGCCGGTGAGTCCGTGGGCGTACCCCAGCAGGTGGCCGGCAATGAGGTCGTGGGGGTCCTCGGAGAGCTCGTGGCGGGTCAGGCGCGTCACCCACGAGGTGAGGGTTGCCGGAGTGACGGCCAGCAGCAGGAGCCCCCCCAGGGTCTCGAGGAGCCCGTCGAGCCCCTTGAGGATGATCCCGACCTCGAAGAGTCGGTCGAGCGGGTCGTCGGCGGTGAAGCGGCTCATGACCGGTGCGCCACGGGGCGAGTCCACGGGCTGGCACCGGGGATGTCCGTTCGCTCGATCCGGCTCGTGGGTTTCGCCACGGACCGCCGCGAGGCCGTGCAGGCAGCCTCCGGAGACGCGCGTCGAGGCGACCGGCCGTGGGTCTGCGCTGCGGCACGGCACCGACCGGGAGCCGGTGCTCGACGTGCGGCGTGACCGATCACGAGACATCCGGGCCCGACCGCGGCTCAGGCCCGGGACGGGCTGCGGTCGGCAGGCCCGAAGACGCCCGCGACCAGGGGCACGGCCCTGATCCAGTGGGTGACCCCCGTCAGCACGCCGCGCAGCGCCAGCCACCCCAGCCTGGCGACCAGCCCGCCCAGGGCCAGTCCGGCCAGGACGTCCTGGGGGTAGTGAGCGCCCACGTACACCCGGGCCAGGGCCATGCCCAGGGCTGCAACCACCGCCCACCGGCCCCAGCGGCGTGAGGCGACCAGCAGTCCGACAGCGGCTGCGCCGGACATCACCGCGTGGTCGGACGGAAAGGAGAAGTCGCTGGTCCTCGAGACCAGCAGGGCGCCGGGATGCGTCGCATACGGCCGGGGCTCCGCCACCAGGGCCCCGACCGGCTGGTTGACCGCGACAGAAGCGTCGCGGCCCCGGCCCAGCCGACCGCAGCCAGTTCGCGGTCCGATCCGCGATGCGCAGCAACGAGCGCCACGACCAGCAGGGCGGCGAACAGGACGATGCCGTAGCGCGCATACGCGACCAGGACACCGTGCAGCCACGGCGTCGCCCCAGCCAGCTGCTGCACGGCGGAGAACACGCTCTCATCCACGGGCGACGTCACGGGGCCTCCTGACCGATCAACGCGAGCGTCGACCATCTCGCACCCGCCTGAGCCGAGCCTGTGGACGCCCTGTCAGGCAACTGCACCGGCGGGCTCGATGACACCGGCGCCAGCTTGGCATGGGGGATGCGCGGCTTCGCCTGCATCGCCCCGTCGGACCGGCGAGAGCGACCCGGGGGACGCGGTGGGTCGGCGGGTCCACACCCAATGGCCGCCCTGCTCGCGGCGACCATGGCCACGATGCTGTTCGGCGTCAGGGGCGTGACCACGGCGGTGGGCCACGGGGGCGTGACCGGGTCAGCGTGCCGAGTGGTCAGGTCCTCAGTCGGCGGCGGTCTGGCGCAGGTCGTCGGCCCGCGACATCGCCCGGCGCACGGACTCGCCGATGGCGGGTCGGGCGGGGAAGACGTTCTCGCGGCCGAGCCTGTCGAGTGCGCCCGTCCGGTCGAGCTGTTCCATGACGTCCGCCGAGATCCCTGCGAGGAGGAGGTGGCAGCCGAAGGACCCGAGCTTCTCGTGGTACCGCTGGATCGCCTGGATGAAGGTGCTGCCGAAGTCCTCCTTGCCCCTGAACCGCAGGATGACGACGGCCCCGCGCGAGTCCGCCACGGGCTGCGGAAGGCTGTTCTCGACGAGCTGGGACGAGGCGAAGAACAGGCTCCCGTAGGCCGTCAGCACGACGAGGTCACCGCCGGTGAGCTCGCGGGGTGGCTCGACCTCGGTGGGGTAGGGCGACCCCTCGTCGAACTGCCACCGGGTCACCTTCACCTTGCTGGACTGCCGGGTGACGTACAGGACGACGGCGATGCCGACCCCGGCGAGCACCGCGTACTGCAGCGGGATGAGGAGAGTGAGCACGAAGGTGGTCGTCATGACGGTGGCCTGGGGTACCCCGGTGCGCCACACCATCAGCACCCGGTCCGGCTTGAGGGTCCGGTAGCCCACGAGCATGAGCAGGCCCGCCAGCGACGGCATCGCGATGTACCCGGCGAGGTCGGCGAAGAGGAGGATGACGACCGCCATGACGGCGCTGGCCACGAGGTTGGCGAGCCGGCTGCGGGCACCCGCCTCGCGGACCATCGACGTCGCCGACATCGACCCACCCACCGGGACACCCTGCATGACCGCAGCCGCGAGGTTCGCCACTCCCTGGCCGCGGAAGTCCCCGGACACGTCGGGGTAACGCCCGTCGGGGTCCGGGACGGACTGGCTGATCGCCGCTCCCTGCACGAGACCGACGAACGCGAGGGAGAGCGCGGGGACGGCGAGCGCGAGGACGAGGTCGAGCGACGGCAGCACCGGGGTGGGGAGGCGGTCGGGGATGTCGGCGACGTCGCCCACGACAGCGACACCGTCCCACCCGAGCAGCCGGACCACGGCGGAGACGCCGACGACCGCAACCACCATCCCGAGGCCGCGCAGCCGGGTGCGCTCCAGGGCCAGGATGAGGACGATGGTCGCGACGCCGGCGAGCACGGTCAGCCAGTCGAAGGACCCGGGGTTGAGCACGGTGTCGATCGCTCGCTGGACCCGGTTGTCCCCCGCCCCGTCGTAGCCGGTGAAGTCGGCGAGCTGCGACAGGACGATGTTGACCGCCACCGCGTTCACGAAACCGGTCAGGACCGCGTTGGGGACGAACCTGACCACCGGCCCCAGTCGCAGCAGGCCGGCGACCAGCATGAGCAGCCCGGTGAGGACGCCGAGCGTCGCGAGCGCGACCGGTGCGTCGGGACCGTTCCGCACCTCGGGGACGTCGGCGATGACCACGGCCATCGCGCCGGTGCCCTGGACCGACATGAGCACCGAGCTGGTGGTGAGGGCGCCGGCGGCGGTGCCGAAGAGGTAGCCGTAGAGGCCCGCCACCGGGTTGACGCCCGCGAGCAGCCCCGAGGCCAGACCGTCCGGCACGCTCACCAGTCCGAGCACCGTGCCCGCCCCGAGGTCCTTGCCGAGCGTGCTGCGCCGAGGCCGGCCCTGCCACGACCGCCACCCGGAGCGGCCGGGGAGCCGGCGCCCGCCGGTGGCCGGGGACGCTCCCGGCTCCCGCTGCCCGTGCGACATCCCGGTCACCCGCCTCTGGGGTGTCGGCGAGGACGAGGGCGGACCCCGCGAGTCGCCATCGCCGCCCTCCCACCTGTGGACTCCGCGCTCTGCAGTGTCACGTGACGCGTGCCCCTCCGGTCTACCGGGACGGCACGACGACCGCCTCATCCGCACGGGGTGAACGCCAGCCGGGCCCCGCTCGGACACCCGGCGGGGGACGGGGCGGGACTGTCGAGGTGGCCGACGCCTCACCCGGCCCGGAGAAACCGGCGTCCCGACCCCGACGTCTCCGGTTGCCGTCTGCTGGCTTCCCGGCCCGGGACGCGACGACGCCCCGGACCAGCAGGCCCGGGGCGTCGAAGGAGGCGGGTCAGAACCGGCCGTAGCCGGAGACTCCGGAGAAGATCGAGCGGTACTCGACGGTGGTGCCCGGCTTCGGCGAGTCGATCATCATGCCGTTGCCGACGTAGATGCCGACGTGCCAGGCCGGGTAGCCGAAGAAGACGAGGTCGCCGGGCTGCGGGCTACTGACCGGGGTGGCGGCGGACTGCTGCGCGGCCGCGGTCCGCGGGATCGAGATGCCGGCCTGCCCGAAGACGTACTGGGTGAGGCCCGAGCAGTCGAAGCCCGCGGGCGAGGCGCCGCCGGAGACGTAGGGGGTGCCGATGAACTGCTGCGCGATGCCCACGATGCCGCTGGACGTCTGCGGGACGTTCGTGGTCGGGGGCGGCGGCGGGGCGCTCTGGGACCGGCTCGCCGTGGAGTCGGTGGAGCGGGTCGCCACCGCCTCGGCGACGACCTCCTCGACCGGCTCGGGCTTGGGCTTCGGCTTCGCGACGGCCTTGACGCCGGCGACGCCGAGCGGCTCGGCGGCCACCGGGGCGGAGACCTCGGGAGCGGTGACGGCCGGGGCGGCGAGCAGGGCGCGCGGGCTCCCCACGACCTCGGTGTCGGCGCCGGCGTTCTGCGCGGCGGCCGCCGAGGGGACGGCCTGGGCCGGCATCGCGAAGGTGGCGACGAGGCCACCGGAGGCGGCGAGGACGGCGGAGGCGCGGACACCGGTGCCGCCGGCGCTCTTCACGATCGAGGAGAGCTCTGCGACGGCGCTGTACCGGTTCGCGGCGCGATGGCGACCGCTGCGGGTGGTGTGGGACACGGAGTACCTCTCAGTGCCTGCGGGGTGAGCTGTCGGGTTCGGGCTGAGGTTGCCCGGCCTGCGCGACCCGGGAGGGCCGTGCGGGCTTCACCCCGAGGAGCTCCGGTGTGACCGGGGATCCGAAGGTGGTTCCCCCGCTCCTGCCGTGCGGTGGTGTGGTGGTCGCACCCCGGCCGCGGGTGGCAGGATTCGGCGGTCCGCGTCGGGGTCCCGCCCCAGGGGGAGGCGAGCGCGTCGAACGTAGCACGGTCCGCCACCGAGGTCACAATTGGGTCACGGGGCTGTGGACCGTGTCTCTCAGGGTCCTTTCAAGCGCATGCGGCACGGCCCCGGACGTGCGCGGACCCCGCAGCCTCGAGGGCGGTGCGGGGTCCGGCGCGGGTGTCGTCAGTAGTTGACGGTCACGTGCACGTGGTCGTAGTGGTTGGCGGTGATCGAGCCGCGGTCGGCCATCAGGCTCCACGAGCTGCCGGGAGTCCAGTAGCGCTGGCTCCAGATGACGTACTTGACGTTGTACTGGCCGGAGTGCTGCTGCACGTACGCGGCGATGGCGTCGCCCTGGGCGGCGCTCGAGATCATGAAGTCGATCGCCTGGCCGGTGCCGTGCTCGTCGGCGCTGGGGCGGTAGCCGCCGATGTTGGTGAGGCCGAACGTCGTCTGGACCGCGGAGCAGAGCTGCTGGGCGGTGGGGATGAGGCCGATGCTCGCGCACGTGGAGGTGATGCCGCCGGTGTACGCACCGCTCGGCGCGGCCGGCGCGGCCGCGGCGGACTGGTCCTGGGTCGAGGCCGGCTCGGGCTCCGGGGCCGGCTTGGGCTTGGGCTTGGCGACCGCCTTGACGCCGGCGACCCCCAGCGGCTCCGTCTGGACGGGGCCGGCCTCGGCGGGCGCGGTGACCGCGGCCGGAACGGCACGGGTGGCGTCCCGGGAGGTGCGGTCGAGCGCGGCGCGGTCCTCGAGAGCGGCACTCGACAGGGCCAGCGACGCCGGCGCGGGGGTGGCGGCCTCGGCCGTGGCCTCGAGCGGGATGGACAGGGCGACAGCGGCACCGCCGACGACGCCGAGACCGGCGACGGACTTGGCGGCGACGGCGGCCGCGCGGGAGCGGCTCAGGCCGTCGGGCAGACGCCGGACACGGCCGGGCGCGCGGCGGCGGCCGGGGGCACGGTGACGGGACACGAGGAGGGGGTCTCAGCTTTCAGGGGCGGGCGGAACAGCGACCACCGTAGCCGCAGGGTCTGGTGAAGTCACATTCCGGTAACGGCGTGTGGGGGATGATTCGACCACATCCGCACCACCAGTCACAGGAGTCACAGGGTCTCTCAGGCGGGCCTCAGGAGAGGGCGACGAACACGTGCGCCGCGATGTCCGTCGGCAGCGAGACGCCGGACGACTCGTCCTCGCCGTCCCGGCAGACGAGGACACGCGGACCGTCTCGGCGGACCCGCGCCGAGGCGCCCGGCATCAGGCCGGCGCCGGTGAGGAGTGCCAGTGCCTCGGAGTCGACCTGGACCGGCTCCCCGATCCGCCGGACGACGACGACGACCGGGTCCTCGCCGGCCACCTCCTCCAGGCTCGACAGGCCGGACCGGAAGTCGACGAGCTCGCCCACCTCCCCCAGCTCGTCGAGTCCCGGGATGGGGTTGCCGTACGGCGACTCGAGGTGGTCCGGCAGCATCGCGAGGATCTTGCGCTCGACCCTCTCGGACATCACGTGCTCCCAGCGGCACGCCTCGTCGTGGACGTACTCCCACTCGAGCCCGATGACGTCGACGAGCAGCCGCTCGGCGATCCGGTGCTTGCGCATGACGCGGGTCGCCAGCAGCCGTCCCTCGTCGCTCAGCTCGAGGTGACGGTCGCCGGCGACGCGCAGGAGGCCGTCCCGCTCCATCCGGGCCACGGTCTGCGAGACGGTGGGCCCGGAGTGGCCCAACCGCTCGGCGATGCGCGCACGCAGGGGCGTGATGCCCTCTTCCTCGAGCTCGAAGATGGTGCGCAGGTACATCTCCGTGGTGTCGATGAGGTCGGTCACGCCGCCAACCCTACGTGTCGCCACCAGCCGGGGCCCCCGGCTCGGCGGGCAGCGCCGGGCGGTCGCGTGCCGTGCGGGGATCGTGGCGCGGCAGCCAGCGCAGCAGCCACCCACCCCCGGCCAGGGTGAGGACCCCCACCGCGACGCTCGCCACGCCGATCGAGGCCACCGCCGCGAGGGCGCCCACGACGAGGGCGGCACCGTTGTGGCCGACGAGGGAGATGAGCCGCCAGACGCCGAGGAACGGGGCCCGCCCCTCGGCGGGTGCGGCGTCGGCGCCCAGGGTCATGACGATGCCCGAGCCGAGGCCGTTGCCGACCGCCATCACGACCGTGACCACCCCGACGGCGGCCAGGGTCGAGGTGAGCGGCAGCACGAGCAGGCCGACTCCGAGCAGGACGGTGACGGGTAGGGCGACCCAGACGCGCCCGCGGCGGTCCATGATCGAGCCCGCGGGATAGAAGAGGAGTACCTCGACGAGGCCGGCCACCCCGAAGAGCAGCGAGGTCTGGGCGGCGCTCAGGCCGATGTGCTCGGCCCAGAGGGGCACGACGACCACGCGCGAGGACCGCGCCAGGCCGATCGCGAGGACGCCGACGCCCACCGTGAGCAGCACCGTCCGGTGACGGCGGACCACCTCCAGCACCCGGACGCGCGTCGGCGCGGCCGCCGGGGCGCCGGCCGGGGCGCCGGCCGGCGTCCGGCACGAGCTCCGCTGACAGCCCCGCCACGAGGGCGGCCAGCACCCCGGCCACCACGGCGACCGCGAACGCGGCCTGCGGGCCCCGGGCGGCGACGAGCGGTGCCCCGATGAACGGTCCGACGAAGAAGCCGATCCTCGCCACTCCGCCGAGGGTCGACATCGCCCGGGCCCGCAGGGCGACGGGCGCGGCGGCGGTGAGGTACGACTGCCGCGCGAGGAGGAAGACCGCCCCGGTGGGCCCGGAGAGGGCGATGGCGAGAGCGAGCACCCAGAGCGACGGGGCGAGCAGGGCGAGCAGGGCCGTGGCGGCATCGGCGAGGCCGGCGAGGACGAGGGCGCGCCGCTCCCCCACCCGGTCCACGAGGACGCCGGCCGGCACCGCGGAGACCAGCTCGGCCACGGTGCCGATCCCCACGAAGAGCGCGGCCACCGGAACCGACGCGCCGAGGTCACGGGCGCTCAGGGCGACGACCGGCAGCACGGCGCCGAGCCCCACCGACCAGAGCGCCGTGGGTCCGAACGCCGGCACGGCCGCCCGCCGCAACGAGAACTCGCTCACTCGCCCCTCCTCCCCGGCCGGCCGGCGGTCGCCGACAGCAAGCACCAGTATCTTGACGTCAAGATATCCCTCTTCGCCGGTCGGGCGTAGGTTCGGTGCCGTGGAACTGACGATCCCCCGCCGCTACTGCGGCCCACCCGACTCCGGCAACGGCGGCTGGGTGAGCGGCGCCCTCGCCGCGCACGTCCCGACCGACGCCGCGTCACCCGCCGTCACCGTGCGGCTGGCGTCCCCTCCCCCACTGGACCGGCCCGTTCGGGTGGTGGTCGGCACCGACGACGCCGGCGCCCCGGTCGTCCGGCTGGTCGACGGCGAGCACCTGGTCGCGACCGCGACCGCCGTGCCGGAGCCCGCGGTACCGGCGGTCGAGCCCGCGACGGCCGACGAGGCGCGCGCCGCGGAGGCCCGGTACGAGGGGCTCGCCGACCACCCGTTCCCCACCTGCGTGGTCTGTGGCACCGCACGGGAGCGGGGAGACGCACTGTGCCTGCGCCCCGGACCGCTCGACGACGGGACCGGGCGCTACGCCTGCACGTGGCTGGTGCCGGACGACGTCGACGCCACCCTGGTCTGGGCCGCCCTCGACTGCCCCGGCGGCTGGTCCTCCGGTGTCGCCCGGCGGCCGATGGTGCTCGGCACCATGACGGCGGTCGTCCGCGGCGTGCCGGACCCCGGCTCCACCGCCGTGGTCACGGCGTGGCAGACCTCCGCGCAGGGGCGGCGGCACTGGTCGGCCTCGACCGTGCACTCGCCCACGGGCGCGCTGCTGGCCCACGCCGAGGCGGTGTGGATCGCCGTCGACCCCGGGTCGGTCCGTCCCCGGGCCTGACCGCGGGGCCCTCCACACCTACGGTTGGCGACGGTGCACCCGCCACGCCGCGGCGTCGCCGAGATCGCCGTCACCGGTGCGGGTGTACACGATCCGGTCGTGGAGGCGGTCGCGTCGGCCGGCCCAGAGCTCGACCTCGTCGCAGAGGATGCGGTAGCCGCCCCAGTACCCCGGCACGGGCACGTCGGCCGGGCCGCCGTGGTCGGGGAACTGCGCCGCGCGCCGCTGGTACTCCGCCTCGAGGTCCGCCCGCGACCCCACCGGCTCGGACTGCCGCGACGCCCAGGCCGAGACCCGGGAGCCCCACGGCCGCGTGCGCCAGTAGTCCTCGACCTCCCCGGGGTCGAGCGGCACGGCACTGCCTCGGAACCGTACGGAGCGGTACATCGCCGGCCAGGTCAGCGACGCGGCGACCGCGGGGTTGGCGGCGATCTCGAGCCCCTTGCGCGAGGTCGTCGCCGTGACGAACCCCGGCCCGCGCTCGTCGAGGTAGCGCATCAGCACCGTGCGCACGTTCGGCCTGCCCTCGGCGTCGGCCGTGGCCAGCGACAGCGCGAACGGCTCCACGACGTCGGGCGCCTCCTCCGACCGCCGCACCGCGTCGTCCACCCAGGCCACGACCTGCTGGTACGGCGTCGGGAGCAGGTCGGACTCCGCGAGCCCCTCACCGGTGTCGCCGCGCCCGTCTCCCATGCCCGGATGGTAGGCCGCGCGCCACCCCCGGGCGGAGAGCGGGCCCGGTACGCCCGCTCAGGGCGTGGGGCGGCGCGCGTCGTAGCGGAGGAAGCCCGGGTGGCGCAGCGCCAGCACGCCGACCGCGAGGACGCACGCCACCCCGCCGGCCACGGCCGTCCACCCCTCGCCGATCCGCTCGGCGACGCCGCCGCCGAGCAGCTCGCCGAGCCGCGGTCCACCGGCGACGACGACGATGAAGACACCCTGCAGGCGGCCACGCATCCGGTCCGGCGCCGCCGTCTGCAGGATGGTCGTGCGGAACACCGCACTCACCGAGTCCGCGGCCCCGGCGAACGCCATCGCCCCCAGGGCCGCCACCAGCGCCTGCTCCCGGGTGAGCGCGCCCCCGGCGCCCAGCAGCGCGAAGCCCAGCCCCGCGATGCCGACGCCCCACCCGACGATGCTCACCATGATCGCGAGCCCCTGCCGCCGCACGGAGCCGAGGCGCCCCGAGAGGAGCATGGCGAGGATCCCGCCGACGGCGGCGGCGGCGTAGAGCGCCCCGACGGTCGTGGCGCCACCACCGAGGATGACCGCGCCGGCCGCCGGGAAGAGCACGCGAGGCTGGGCGAGCAGCATCGCCGCGATGTCCGCGACGAAGGTCATCCGCACGTTCGGGGCCGTACGCAGGAACGCGAAGCCGTCGACGACCGAGCGGAACCCGGCCCGGCGCGCCCGCAGCTCGTCGCCGGGCCCGGAGTGCTCGGGCGGCACCGGGCGCAGCAGCCAGAGGCTGCGGACCGCGGCCAGGGTGAGCAGCGCGTCGGCGGTGTACGCGGCCCGGTAGCCGCCGACGTCGACGAGCACCCCGGCGAGCAGCGGGCCGGCCGTGAGTGCGGTGTTCATGGCGACCACGCCCAGGGCGTTGACCGCCGGCATGAGGGCCGGCGGCAGCAGCCGGGGGTAGATGCTGGTGCGCGCCGGGGAGGAGACCGCCGTGGCACCGCTCCACACGGCGACGATGCCGTAGAGCAGCCAGGTCGAGGTGCTGCCCAGCCAGGCCTGGGCCGCCGCCACCAGGCTCGCGGCGAACGCCACGACGGTGGCGACGAGCCCGACGACCCGGCGGTCGTGGTGGTCGGCGAGCGAGCCGCCGTAGAGGCCCATGACGACCAGCGGCACGAGGGCGAACAAGCCGACGACGCCGACGGCCGCGGTGGAGGCGGTCTGGTCGTACACCTGGAGGCCGACGGCGACGACTGCCATCTGCGAGCCGACGTTGGAGAGGGTGAACCCGGTGTAGAGGCGCCGGAAGTCCTGGCTGCGCCGCAGCGGCGTGAGGTCCGGGAGGAGCGAGCGCGGCACCCGCGCATCATGCCCCCGGAGGGGCGCGGCTACGTGGTCGGGGCGCGGAGAGCCGACAGCGCGCGAGACAGCCGGTCGCGTGCCACGAACACCGCCTCCGCGGTCGTCGGCGACGGGTCCCCGGAGAGCCGGGCACGGGCGTGCGCCTCGGCGGCTCCCTGGAGCGAGGCCACCGCGTCGCGCAGCGCGATGACCGCCGCGCCCTGGTCGGCCGGGGTCTGGCGGGCCAGGGTGCGGACGTCGCCGGCCATGTCGACGAGCGTCGCGTTGAGCCGGCTCCACGCCTCCTGGGTCGCGGCCGGGTCACCGGCGCCGATGAGCGCGCCGGCGCCGTGGTCAACGGCCCAGCGGCCGCGCGACTCCAGGCCGGCGAGCAGCTCCTCCTCCTCGCGGCGCCGGCGCGACGAGCGGGCGAGGACGGCGGCCACGACGGCGGCGAGCACGACGAGTGCGAGCAGCACCCACCACCACGGGGAGAGCCCGTCGTCCGGCTCCTCGGCCGCGTCGGGGGCGGCCTCCCCGGAGGGGCTCGGCTGGGAGGAGGGTTCGGTGGTCGGCTCCTGCGTGGGCTCCACCGTGGCCGTCGGCTGCACCGTCCGGGTCGGCTGGACGGTTCGGGTCGGCTGGACCGTCGGCGTCGCCGGCGCCGTGGTCTCGGAGGGCTCGGGCGTCAGGGTCGGTTCCGGGCTCGGCGCCTCCGTCGTCGGCTCGGGCGGCACCACGGTGGTGGCCGGTGCCGTCGGCTCCCCGGTGCCACCGGTGGGGAGCGAGAACGAGGGACGCTCGGAGGGCACGGTGATGCCCTCGCCGCCGCACCCACCCAGGACTCCCGCCAGCCCGACCGCGAGGACCGCCGCCGCGGCGGATCGCCTCCTGCGCCGTCCCACCGGACCCGTCACCGACCGTCCACGCACGCCGTGCTCCTGCTCCTCGTCGGTCCCTGGCACCCACCACGACCGTAGGGGATGCCGTCGGGGGCGTCCACGGCGCCACGCACCGGCGGCTAGGGTCCGGGGTCATGGAGCCCCACAACCGGATCGCGCTGCTCATCGACGCCGACAACGCCCGCGCCCGACGCATCGACGTCATCCTCGGCGAGCTGTCCTCGTTCGGCGAGACGAGCATCCGGCGCGCCTACGGCAACTGGACCAAGGCCGGGCTCCGGAGCTGGCAGGACGTGCTGCACGAGAACGCCATCCGTCCGGTCCAGCAGTTCGACCCGTCCAAGGGCAAGAACGCGAGCGACATGGCGCTGGCCGTGGACGCGGTCGAGATCCTCCACACCCAGCGCCCGGACGCGTTCGCCATCGTCTCCTCCGACGCCGACTTCACCCCGCTCGTCATGCACCTGCGCGAGCACGGGGTGGCGGTCTACGGGTTCGGTGACGCCAAGACCCCGGCCCCCTTCCAGAGCGCGTGCACCCGCTTCCTCGTGCTCGACCGGCTGACCGCGCCCAGTGGGCAGGCCGACGCCGGGGCCGCCGACGAGGAGGAGCCCGCCCCACCGGCGGCGGCGAAGTCGTCGACCGGGTCCACGGCCCGGAAGCCCGCCACCAAGACCGCCAAGAAGGCGACGAGCGCAGCGGCCGCCAGGACGAACGACAGCGCTCCCGCCGAGCGCGCGACGCGGGCCCAGCTGCGTCAGGACACCAGGCTCGTCGCCCTGCTGCGGCGCGCCGTCGAGAGCGCCTCGGACGACTCGGGCTGGGCCCGGATCGGCACCGTGGGACAGCGGATCAGCAACCAGTCCTCCTTCGACTCGCGCAACTACGGCTACGCCAAGCTGAGCAAGCTCATCGAGGCCACCGACCTCTTCGACATCCGCGACGCCGGTACGCCCAACATGGCGGTCCGCGACCCGCGCGCCTCCTGACCCCTGTTCCGGGCTGCACGATCGGGACCGACGGCCTGTGCACAATGGGGCCGCGCCCGACGAGGGTCACGAGCGAGAGGACCACCGCATGACCGCGACCGCCACCCCTGCAGGCGACCCCGACTTCCGCCCCGGCCTCGAGGGGATCATCGCCTTCGAGAGCGAGATCGCCGAGCCCGACAAGGAGGGTGGGGCGCTGCGGTACCGCGGGGTCGACATCGAGGACCTCGTCGGACGGGTGTCCTACGGCCAGGTGTGGGGCCTCCTCGTCGACGGCGAGCTCGACCCCGGCCTGCCGCCGGCGGAGCCGTTCCCCCTTCCCGTCCACACCGGCGACATCCGGGTCGACGTGCAGTCGGCGATCGCGCAGCTCGCCCCGCTGTGGGGCTTCCGGCCGCTGCTCGACATCGACGACGAGGAGGTGCGCGACAACCTCGCCCGGGCCTCGGTGATGGCGCTGTCGTTCATCGGGCAGGCGGCGCACGGGAACGGCCGCCCGATGGTGCCGCAGTCGGAGGTCGACAAGGGGCGCACCATCCCCGAGCGCTTCATGATCCGCTGGCGCGGGGAGCCCGACCCCAAGCACGTCGAGGCGATCGACGCGTACTTCATCTCCGCCGCCGAGCACGGGGTCAACGCCTCGACCTTCACGGCGCGGGTGATCGCCTCGACCGGTGCCGACGTCGCGGCCTGCCTGTCCGGCGCCATCGGCGCGCTCTCCGGCCCGCTGCACGGTGGCGCCCCCTCCCGGGCCCAGCACATGATCGAGGGCGTCGAGAAGATGGGCGACGCCGCCCGCTACGTGCGGTCGGTGCTCGACCGCCACGAGCGGCTCATGGGGTTCGGCCACCGCGTCTACCGGGCGTACGACCCGCGCGCCGCCGTGCTGCGCGACACCTGCAAGCGGCTCGGCGCCCCCCGGTACGAGGTGGCCCTCGAGCTCGAGAAGGCGGCCATCGCCGAGCTCGCCGACCGGTACCCCAACCGCCGGATGGAGACCAACGTCGACTTCTGGGCGGCCGTGCTGCTCGACTTCGCCGAGGTGCCCGGCGAGATGATGACGCCGCTCTTCGTCTGCGCCCGGACCGCCGGCTGGTCAGCGCACATCCTCGAGCAGAAGCGCACCGGGCGGCTGATCCGCCCCAGCTCGCGCTACGTCGGGCCGGGCCCCCGGCCGCTGGAGGACGTCCGCGGCTTCCGCACCTCCTGACCGCCCAAGCCCTCCCCGGCACCCCGCGCGGCGCCCGAACGCGGCACTCCCTGTGCCGTCTGCCGTCGACCTCGGTGCGCGGTGGTCGCGTGGCTCAGCGCACGCTCGTGCTGCTCAGCGCACGCTGCACCCTGCGCTGAGCCGACCCGGGATGCGCTGAGGCGCCAGGGTCCTCCCGCGCCGCCCGCGTTGTCCACAGGCCCCCAGCGCGCACTCCCGGCGCTCCGGCACGCTGGCTCCATGGACCAGCTGCACCTCCACGCCGACGGCAGCATCATCTCCGCTGCCCGGGCCGCGAGGCTGGGGGTCACGGCCGCCGACCTCCGCCGGATGGTGCGTGCCGGCACGGTGCGCAGGCTCGCCCGAGGCTGGTACGCCGTCCGCGACCCCGCCGCCGACCGGCCACCGTGGGAGGGCGACGACGTCTGGGACACGGCGCGCCGCGCCCACCGACTCGCCACCACCGCGCTCGTCCGGTCCTTCGGCGGCCGGGTCTGCGCCAGCCACCATTCCGCGCTCGTCCTCCACGGCGTCTCGACCTGGCGCTCCGACCTCGACACCGTCCACCTCGCCCGCACCGAGGATGCGCTCACCCGGCGCCGGCGCGACGGCGTGCTCCACCCACCGTCGGGCCGGCCGGCCGTCGACGTCGAGGGATGCGCGTGCACGCCTCCGGCGCTCGCCGTGGTCGACGTCGGCCTCTGCCCGCAGGCCGCGGGTGGCGCGCCCCTCCCCTTCGAGAGCCTCGTCGCAGCCGACAGCGCGCTCCGACTCGGCATCATCACCCCTGAGGAGCTGGCCGACGCGGTGCAGCGCAGGCGCGGCCATCCCCACGTCCGAGCCGTCCGTCAGCTCCTGGCCCATGCGGACGGGCGGCACGAGACGGTCGGCGAGACCCGCCTGGCCCACGGGCTGCGGCTGCTCGGCCACACAACCGACCCGCAGTACCCGTGGCCGGTCGACGGTGTCGCGTACCGGGCCGACCTGCGCATCCGGGGGACGGGCGTGCTCGTGGAGTTCGACGGAATGATGAAGTACCTGGGCACCGGCCAGGGGCCCCTCGACGCGCTCGCGGCACGACGGGCCTTCGCCGCCGAGAAGGTCCGTCAGGACGCGATGGCCGGGGCGGGCGCAGAGTTCGTGCGGGTCACCTGGCCCCAGCTGGACGACCTGGTCACGCTCGGCCGCCGGGTCGACGCCGCCCTCGAGCGGTGGGCCCGGCGGTGCGCCTGAGTCCGCGCACGGCTCCCGGGCCGGTGGTCCCCCTCCAGCGCGAGCCCGGGGCCGCACCTCACCGGCAGGAGCACCTCGCTCGGCGGACGGCGTCTGCCGGCCCGTCCGCCCGTCGGTCCACCCAGATCTGCCCGGCTCAGCGCAGGTCCGCGGTGCTCAGGGCGTGCTGGAGCCTGCGCTGAGCAGCACCAGGGTGCGCTGGGCGCCGACCGTCGTCCGACGGGCCGTCCGACCCCAGCCCGGGCGCTCGCGTGGTGGACCTCACGTCCGGCATGCGGGCAGCACCTGTGAGGATGGTGACGGTCGACCCCCCGTCGACGGCGCCGGTCGGGGTCACCACGCCCGGCACCCCGGCGCGGCGCCGGGGCCGCCCGTCCGGACCGGCCGGTCCGGCGCCATCCACCGACCACGGAGACCCTCGTGAGCGACGCCCAGATCCGCATCCCCGCCGACCTCCTCCCCGCGGACGGCCGCTTCGGGTCCGGACCGTCCAAGGTCCGTCCGGCCCAGGTGGAGGCGCTCACCGCCATCGGCCGCACCGTGCTCGGCACCTCCCACCGCCAGGCCCCCGTCAAGAACCTCGTCAAGGCGGTCCGCGAGGGCCTCGCCACCTTCTTCGACCTCCCCGACGGGTACGAGGTCGTGCTCGGCAACGGCGGCGCCACCGCCTTCTGGGACATCGCCGCCTTCGGACTGGTCCGCGACCGCGCCCAGCACCTCTCCTTCGGGGAGTTCTCGAGCAAGTTCGCCACGGTCACCCGCAACGCGCCCTTCCTCGGGGAGCCCACGGTGATCACCTCGGAGCCCGGCACCCGCCCCGACCCGCGGGCCGAGGCCGGCATCGACGTCTACGCCTGGGCCCACAACGAGACGAGCACGGGCGTCATGGCCCCGGTGAAGCGGGTCGAAGGAGCCGACGACGACGCGCTCCTGCTCGTCGACGCCACGTCCGGTGCGGGCGGCCTGCCCGTCGACGTGGCCGAGGCCGACGTGTACTACTTCGCGCCGCAGAAGTCGTTCGCCTCGGACGGTGGGCTCTGGCTCGCGCTGTTCTCCCCCGCCGCCCTCGCCCGCGTCGAGGAGGTCTCGGGCAGCGGCCGGTGGGTCCCGGACTTCTTCAGCCTGCCGACGGCCATCGACAACTCGCGCAAGGACCAGACGTACAACACCCCCGCCGTCGCGACTCTGGCCATGCTCGCCGACCAGGTGCGGTGGCTCAACGACAACGGGGGCCTCCAGTGGGCCACCGACCGCACGGCCGACTCCTCGGGCCGCCTCTACTCCTGGGCGGAGGCCACGGAGTACACCACCCCGTACGTGGCGGACCCCTCCCACCGCAGCCGGGTGGTGGCCACCATCGACTTCGACGACGCGGTCGACGCCGCAGCGGTCGCCAGCACGCTGCGGGCCAACGGGGTCGTCGACGTCGAGCCGTACCGCAAGCTCGGACGCAACCAGCTGCGGGTGGCGTGCTTCCCCGCGGTGGAGCCGGATGACGTCAGTGCGCTCATCGCGTCGGTGGAGTACGTCGTCGACCGGCTCTGACCGCCGGTCAGCGGGTGACGGCGTAGACCGCGGCGACGAGGAGGAGCAGCGCCAGGACGCCGAGGGTCATCCGGCGCCGGAAGCGCGGCGTCACGCGGGGCTCCCGGCCCGGACCACCGACCGCCGCGTCATCGGGCGGGCTCCGGCAGCGGCACCGTCGGCCGGTCGACGGGCACCGGCGAGGAGCTGACCGTCAGGCGCGGGCGCCGCTGCGACTCGTAGCTCACCCGCACATTCTCCGCCCTCGCCAGCCACAGCGCCGCCCCGACCAGCGAGAGCGCGACGGCCACCGACCCGACCCCGATGGTCCAGCGCGGCCCGAGCACCTCGGAGACCCACCCGATCATCGGTGCCCCGACGGGGGTGCCACCCATGAAGATCGCCATGTACAGCGCCATCACCCGGCCGCGCATCTCCGGGGCCACGCGCGTCTGGACCATGGCGTTGGCCGTCGTGATGGCGGTGAGCGCGGTGAGGCCGACCGGCACGAGCGCGGCGGCGAAGAACCAGTACCCCGGCGCCGCCGCCGCCACCGCGGACGCCACGGTGAAGCCGGCGAGGGAGCCGAGCAGCACCCGGAGCCGCGGTACCTGTCGCCGCGCCGCGAGCAGGGCGGCCGACAGCGACCCGACCGCCATGATCGAGCCGAGCAGTCCGAACTCCTCGGCGCCGTGGCCGAAGACCTTCGTGGCCATCAGCGCCATCGTCAGCTGGAAGTTCATCCCGAAGGTGCCGAGGACGAACACGAGGGCGAGCACCAGCTGCAGGTCGCGGCGGTGCCGGACGTAGGCGAAGCCCTCGCGGATGCCGCCTCGGCCCCGTCCCGCGGCCGATGCCCGCAGCTCCGGGCCGCGGATGAGCACGAGCGCCGCGAGCACGAAGACGAAGGTCAGGGTGTTGAGCAGGAGGGCCTGGCCGGTACCCCACAGCGCGATGACGAGCCCGGCGAGGCCGGGGCCGACGAGGCGCCCGAGGTTGAACGACGCCGAGTTCAGCGCCACCGCGTTGGCCAGCCGGTCCGGCGGCACCAGGTCGGAGACGAAGGCCTGGCGGGCGGGGTTGTCGACGGCGGTCGCAACGCCCTGGAGCAGCGCGATGACGTAGACGTGCCACAGCTGTGCCGTGCCGGTGACCGCGAGCACTCCGAGCAGCAGGCTGGTGACGGCGAGCATCGACTGGGTGACGAACAGGATCCGCCGGCGCGGGAAGCGGTCGGCGACCAGGCCCGCCCAGGGCGCGAGCAGGAGGAAGGGCAGGAACTGCAGGCCCGTGACGATGCCGAGGGCGGTGGCGGAGCCGCTGGTGAGCACGGTGAGGACCAGCCAGTCCTGACCGACCCGACCCATCCACGTCCCGATGTTCGAGACCAGCCCGCCCCCGAACCACAGGCGGTAGTTCCGCACCTCGAACGAGGTGAAGGTCGGGCTCATTCGGCGGCCACCTTCTCGAGCAGCGCCGTGGCCTCGCGCAGGAGGGCCTTCTCGTCGTCGTCGAGGTTCTCGAGGCGCACCGCGAGCCACTGGTCACGGCGGCGCCGGGTGTCGCGGATGACCTTCCGGCCGGCGTCGGTGAGCGAGAGGATGACCTGACGGCCGTCATCGGGGTCGTCGGACCGCTCGACCAGGCCCGCCTCGACGAGCGAGCCCACGGTGCGAGACATGCTCGGGGCGCTGACCCGCTCGATGTCGGCCACCTCGCGGGGGGTCCGGGGACGGTCCTTGAGCCGGAGCAGCACCGAGTACTGGTGCGGGGCGACCTCGCTGGTGCTCTCGAAGCGCACGCGGCGGGCGATGACCATGCAGGCGATGCGCAGGTCGCTGGTCAGCTGGTCCTTCTCGGCACGCGTGAGCGGGCGACGCTGCAGCGTCGTGGTCGCGCTGTTCGAGGTCATCGGTGCTCCGGCACTGGTCGGGACAGGTGGTTAGGTCAAGTCATTACCCTGGCTAACTATTCCAGAGCCGACGGGCGCGGCGCCGACGACGTGGGTTGCGCGGTGGCGGCCCCGGCTGGGGCCACGTGCGCGGTGGCGGCCCCGGCGGGGGCCACGTGGGCCCTGGGGGGCCACGTGGGCGGTCGGCGGCGGGCTCGTGGCTAGGCTGGAGCGGTGACCGACGAGCCCGTGACGCCCCGCGAGCCGACCCGCGACGGATCGCTGCTCGGCGAGGCGGCCCCCGTCGGCGCCCCGCCCGTGTCCACCCGGGCGGTCGTCGTCGTCGGCACGGCGATGTGGGCGGTCGCGCTCGTCGTCACGCTGGCCGTCCCGGCGCTGCACACCGGCGAGCGCTCGTGGTGGCCGTGGACGTGCGTGACCGGCATCGGGCTCGGCCTGTTCGCGTGGTGGTACGTGCGGCGCGGACGCGGCAACGCCGTCGGCGCCTGACCGGCTCGGCCGGGTCGACGACCGGCACTCAGTCGGTGTCGACCTCGAAGTCGTCGAGGATGGGCGCAGCGACCCGCTCCGGGGACGGTGCCGGGGCGTCGGCCTCGGAGTGCGCACCGCACCCGTGGTCCAGGCTCACCACCCGGCCGTCGGAGGGCGACCACTCGTTGGCGCAGACGCCGAAGACCGAGCGCAGCGCGCCGGCCATGGGCACCAGGTAGCCGCACGAGGAGCACGACAGCGGCGCCTTGACGGCGATCGGGGCGGATGGGCCGCCCTCGCCGTCGTACCAGCGCTGGGCGGCGACCTCGCGGCCCTCGGCGGACAGCACCCGGGGCCGACCGAGGCCGAGCTCCCAGAACGCCATCGCGTCGACGTCCTCGTCGCCGGTGGCCTCGAAGCCGGGCTCGAGCAGCGGGTCGTCCTCGACGAGCGGCGTGACGTCGCCCGGGCCGAGGTCGCCGGGGGCCAGGCGGGCGCTGTACGGCACCCACTCCGCTGAGAGCAGGGCGTCGTCGCCGGGAACGAGGTTGGCCTCGCACACGGTGACCGTCTTCGACCGGGGGACCCGCGAGACCGAGACGGCCCAGCGCCACCCCCGGTACGCCGTGGTCTCGCAGGCGAAGTAGTGGGTGGCGAGGCGGTCCTCGACCATCTCCATCCCGAGGTGCTCCCCCACCGCGCCGGGCTCGGCCACCTCGAGGGCGGCCGCACGGGCGATGTCGACCGCCCCGCGCAGGGTGGTGTCGGGGCGGACCGCGGTGGCCATCACAGCTCGAGGTCCTCCGCGACCGCACGCAGCACCTGAGCGGTCTTGTTCCCGTGGTTCCGGTCGGGGTAGTGGCCCCGTCGCAGCGACTCCGAGACCGAGTCGAGCAGCTTGATCACGTCCTCGACGATGACGACCATCTCCTCCGGCGGCTTGCGGTCGCGGACCTTGCGGCCGGCGGCGACGGACGGGGCCGGGTCGAGCAGGCGGACCGACAGGGCCTGGGCACCGCGGCGTCCCTCGGCGATGCTGAACTCGATGCGCTGACCGCTCTTGAGGCCCTCGACCCCGGCCGGCAGCGCGCTGGCGGGCACGAACACATCGCCCTCACCGGCGTCGCCGGACACGAATCCGAAGCCCTTCGCCGTGTCGAAGAACTTCACCTTGCCAGTGGGCACGGTCCACCTCGTCGATCTGCTCGCGTGGTCGGAGCCCTCGTGGGCACCACGCACAAGGCTAACCGCTGATGCCGCACCCGCGCTGCCGGGTTCCGTCGCCCGGCCGGGACCGCAGGGCCGGAAAACCGGATGGCCCGGTGTCAGTGGTCCGTGACACCGTTGGCCGGTGCCGGAGAACACCCTCAGCGACCCCCACACCACGCCGGGGCGGCTCACGCTGCGCGCGTTCTGGGACGAGCTGCCCACGCCCGGGCGCTGGCTGCTCTCGACCACCGCGATCTCCACGCTCGGCCGCGGGATGACCCTGCCGTTCACCGTCATCTACGTGCACGAGGTCCGCGGGGTCGACCTCGACGTCGCCGGCCTCCTCATGGCCCTGATCGCCGTCGTCGCGGTCCTCATCACCGCCCCGGTCGGCGCCCTCACCGACCGGCTCGGTGCCCGCCGCGTGGTCGTCGCCGGGCTGTGCGCCCAGGTGCTCGGCGCGGTCGTCATCGCCTTCGCCACCACGGTGCCGGCCCTCGTCGTCGCGTTCGTCCTCCTGGGGGTCAGCTTCGGCATCGGCTGGCCGGCGTTCAACGCGATGATCGCGAGCCTCGTCGACGGCCGGCTGCGCACCCAGTACTTCGGCGTCAACTTCGCGCTCGTCAACCTCGGCATCGGGCTCGGCGGCGTCGTCAGCGGGTTCCTCACCGACGTCACCCGGCCGTGGACCTTCACCGCCATCTTCCTCGCCGACGCGGTGTGCGTCCTGGTCCCCGATCGCGATGCTCCTCGGGCCCGCTGCGCTCGGTCGCCGGGCGTCCGCTGCCGAGCGAGGACGGGGCGCCCGGCGGCGCCGGCTACCTCGCGATCATCCGGCGGCCGGCGGTGCTGTGGATCACCGGCGCTCACCTTCCTCGCCAGCTTCGTCGGCTACGGCCAGATGGAGGCCGGGCTTCCCGGCGTTCGCCCGTCAGGTCAGCGAGGTGTCCACCCGCACCATCGGGCTCGCCTTCGCGGCGAACACCGCGGTCATCGTCGGGTTGCAGTTCCTCGTGCTCCGGGTCATCGACGGGCACCGCCGCACGCGCGTCTTCCTCGGGCTGGTCGTCCTGTGGGCCGCCGCCTGGGCGCTGCTCGGCGCCACCGGGATGGTGGCGGGCACGCTGCTCGCCGCGGTCGGCGTCGTCGCCTTCCACGTCCTCTTCGGGCTGGGCGAGACGATGCTGCAGCCGACGGTCCCCGCCATCGTCAACGACCTCGCCACCGACCGCGACCGCGGACGGTTCAACGCGGTGTCGGCGGGGGCGTTCCAGCTCGGCGCGATCACGGCGCCGGTGGTGGCCGGGTGGCTGCTCGACCGGCGGCTCGGTGGCGTCTTCATCGGCGTGATCCTCGTCGGGCTCGCGGCTCGTCGCCGTCCTTGCGCTGGCGCTCGAGCGCACGATCAGCCCGCAGGTCAACGGGGTCGCCACCTCGCAGCCGCGTGCCCGGGCTGCCGAGGCGGCGCCCGAGCCGGCCGGCTGACCCGGTCCACGGGCGCCCGGTCGCCTCCCGCGCCCGCCCGTCGGGGCCACCGGCGGCCGGGCGCGGGAGCAGCCTCAGTCGTCGGCCCCGAGCACCTGCACGACGACGGCCTGCATGCCGTCCCTGGCCGCGAGCACCCGCACCCGGTCCCCCGCCGCCGGCGCCGAGCCACGGGTCGTCGCGTCGTCGACGCGGTAGGTCGCCTCGAAGCCGTCGGTGCTGCGCACGGTGAGGCTCTCGCCCGCGGTCAGGTCGGTGACCTCCCCGACCTGGAACGACCATCACGGCCGGCTCGCCGGTGAGGGTGGTCGTGAACTGCCCGTGCAGCACGGCGCCCAGCGGCAGCACACCCGCGGCCCCGCCGAGGCCCTCGCCCTGGCCCGCGACCCCGGCCGGGCCCCGTCCCTGGGCGCACCGTCGCCGCGGTCCTCGGCCCGGCCGTTCCCGTTGCCGTTCCCGTTCCCGCCGCCCGTTGTTGCCGAACGGGGTGTCGCCGCGGCGTCCCCGGTCCTCGCCCATCCGGCCGCGGTCGTCGTCATCGTCGAGGACGAGGCCGGCGCGGTCGATGCGGTGCACGACGAAGGAGCCCGACGAGCCCGATCCCCATGAGGAGGACGACGACACCGAGCACGGCGGCCGCGGCGAGCGCGATCCGGCTGCCGGTGGTGGCGGTGGCCTCGCCCCAGAGCCGCCCCGCGCCGGAGGGCCGCGCCGGCGCGGCACCGGACCAGCCCTGAGCACCGCCCGGTGGCGGCGTCGCCCGCGGCCGGCCACACCGGCCGCTCAGGTGGCGCCCGCCGCCGTGGCACCGGGCGCCGGTCCGCGCCGGGGCCCCGGCTCGGTGGGAGCGGCTCCGTCGGCGACGGCGGCGGACCCGCGTCGGCGCCCCGGTGGGGCTCGCTGCGAGGGTCCGCGGGGGTGGGTCGGTCGGCCATGCCCCATGATCTCGCGCCGGGTCCGGTCCGCATGCCCGGATCGCGGCGTTCACATCGAGGTCACAGCCCCCGGACCTCAGGGAGTGAGCGGCGCGGGCCCCGGCGGGTCAGCCGCCGGAGAGCGCCCGGACGACGCGCGAGGGCGAGGGCCTGCCGAGGTGGCCGGCCATCCACGTGCTCGTCTCGACGAGGGCGTCGAGGTCGACGCCGGTCTGACGCCCGCACCGTCCAGCGCCCAGACGAGGTCCTCGGTGGCGAGGTTCCCGGTGGCGGACTTGGCGTACGGGCACCCGCCGAGCCCGCCCGCCGACGCGTCGACGACGGTGACGCCGTCGCGCAGCGCGGCCATGGTGTTCGCCAGCGCCTGGCCGTAGGTGTCGTGGAAGTGGACGCCGACGCGCTCGGGCCCGATGCCGGCCGCGCCGAGCGCGTCGAGCAGCCGGTGGACGTGCCCGGTCGTGCCGACCCCGATGGTGTCGCCGACCGAGAGCTGGTCGCAGCCGAGGTCCATCAGCCGCGCGCACACGTCGACCACCTGGGAGACCGGCACCGGCCCCTCCCACGGGTCGCCGAAGCACATCGAGACGTACGCGCGCACCCACAGCCCCTCGGCCCGCGCCCGCTCGACGACCGGCGCGAACATCTCGACCGACTCCGCCGACCGAGCGGTTGAGGTTCTTCCGCGCGAAGGTCTCGGTGGCGCTGCCGAAGACCGCCACCGCACCGACGCCCGCCTCCAGCGCGCGGTCGAGCCCACGGAGGTTGGGCACGAGCACGGGGCGGCGCGCCCCGCGGCCCGTCCGCCCCGAGCTCGGTGAGCAGCTCCTCGGCGTCGGCCAGCTGCGGCACCCAGCGCGGGTCGACGAAGGAGGTCGTCTCGATGGTGCCGATCCCCGCGGCCTCCAGCCGGCGGACGAACTCGGCCTTCACCTCGGCGGGAACCACCGCCGACTCGTTCTGCAGCCCGTCGCGGGGGCCCACCTCGTAGACCGTGACGCTGCGGGAGCGGAGGATCGGGCTCGACCTGCGGCAGCGGGAGTCTCACCCCGCGATCCTGACACGCTGGCCCGCGACGGGCGAGCCGCGCGCGCCAGTAGCTGCGCAGTGGCGGGGCACGATCCGTGCCGGCGGGCCGGACGAGGAGGCACGAGATGGGCAAGCACCGACGAGCAGGCCGCGACGACGAGCGGCGACCCCACCGCACCCCCTCCGAGAGCCCGTCCCGAGGCGGCCTCCGGGTCCCCGGCCGCCCGCGCCGGGCCCTCTCGGCGGCGCCCGCCGCGTGCCACGGGCCGCCGTACTGCCGCCGGCCAGGGGCCCTGCGACCCCGGAGCCGCCCTCCCCGTCGGGCAGCCGGCCCCGGGGCATCCGGTCACCGCGGGACCGGGGTACCCCCCGGCGCCCTACCGCCCCGCCTGCGGCCCTGCTACCGCCCGGCTCGTACCCGTCCGGCCTCCTGCCCCGCGCGCTACGGAGGGTACGGCGCCGCCCGGCGTACGCCGCCCCGCGCCAGAACACCGGCGCCCTCGTCCTCACCATCGTCTCCGGCGTGACGCGGTCGTGTTCTGCGCCGGCCTGCTCGTCATCCCCGCACTCATCCTCGGCATCATCGGCCTGACCAAGCAGTACGAGGACCCGGAGGGCTCCAGCCGCATGACGCGGTACGGCTGGTGGGCGTACGCCGGCGGGGTCGTCGCTCACGATCATCGCCGTCGTCGCGTTCATCGGGTTCCTCTTCGCCGCTGGCAGCACGAGCTCGTACTCCGGCTACTGAGCCCCGGCCCGGAGCGACCGGGCCACGACCCGGCGCCGAGTTCCTCAGCCGGCACCCAGCCACCTCACAGGCTCCTGCGCGAGACTGGGCGGCGTGAGCGCGACCCAGACCCCCGAGGCACGACTGCTCGTCGTCGAGGACGAGCCCAACATCCGTGAGCTCCTCGCGACGTCCCTGCGCTACGCGGGCTTCGACGTGGCGACGGCCGCGAGCGGCTCCGAGGCGCTGCGCGTGGCCGGCGAGCACGTGCCCGACCTCTGCGTGCTCGACGTCATGCTCCCCGACATGGACGGCTTCACCGTCACCCGAAGGCTGCGCGACCAGGGCCGCCAGCTGCCCATCGTCTTCGTCACCGCCCGCGACTCCGTCGACGACAAGATCAAGGGCCTGACCGTCGGCGGCGACGACTACGTCACCAAGCCGTTCAGCCTCGAGGAGGTCGTCGCGCGCATCCGCGCGGTGCTGCGCCGCACCCGGGGCGACGCCGAGGAGGACCGTCACGTCCTCGCCTTCGCGGACCTCGAGCTCGACGAGGACTCGCACGAGGTCCGCCGGGCGGGCCGGGTCATCGAGACCAGCCCCACCGAGTTCAAGCTCCTGCGCTACCTCCTGCTCAACCCCAACCGGGTCCTCTCCAAGGCGCAGATCCTCGACCACGTCTGGGACTACGACTTCCGCGGCGAGTCCGGCATCGTCGAGTCCTACATCTCCTACCTGCGCCGCAAGATCGACACCGAGGGGCTGCCGCCGCTCATCCACACCAAGCGCGGCGTGGGCTACGTGCTCCGGATGCCGCCCGGCACCTGATGGCGGAGCCGGCCGGGCCGGCCGCGGGGATCGTGCGGCGGCTCGAGCGGGTGCCGCTGCGCCGCCGGCTGCTCGTCATCGTCGGGGTGCTCGTCGGCGCCGCGCTCGTCGCCACCAGCCTGGTCACGGCCTACCTCACCCGCTCCGACCTGCTCGACGGCATCGACAGCGAGCTGCGCAACGTCGCCGCCCCCGTGGCGCGGCAGACGATCACCGACTTCCCCACTGATCGGGAACGACGCCCTGCCCCGTGGCTACGCGTTCGTCCTCCAGGACGGCAGCCGGCAGGTGACCTTTCTCCCGACCAACGTCACGGACCAGCCCGACCTCCCCGTCCTGAGGCCGGAGGACCCGCGCGTCACCACCCAGGAGCCGTTCACCGTCGGGTCGACGAACTCCAAGGCCCGCTGGCGCTTCGTCGCGGTGCAGGTCGGCGGCTCGTCGACCGCGACCGCCGCGATCGGGCTCCCGCTCCAGCCCGTCACCCACACCGTCACCCGGCTGCTGGTCACCACCGGGCTGATCGGCACCGTCGTGCTCGCCCTCACCCTGGGCCTCGGGTACTTCGTCGTGCGGCGCGCGTTGCGCCCGCTGACGCGGATCGAGGACACCGCCGCGGCGATCGCCGCCGGCGACCTCACCCAACGGGTCCCGGTGCGGCAGGCCGACGACGAGGTGGCCTCCCTGTCCCGCAGCCTCAACGTCATGCTCGCCCGGATCGAGTCCTCGTTCGCGGTCCGCGAGCAGAGCGAGGAGCGGATGCGGCAGTTCGTCGCCGACGCCTCGCACGAGCTGCGCACCCCCCTCGCCACCGTCCGCGGGTACGCCGAGCTGTACCGCCAGGGCGCGGTGCCCGACTCCGCGGCCGTCGGCGCCGCGATGGAGCGGATCGAGGCCGAGTCGGGGCGGATGAGCGTGCTCGTCGAGGACCTGCTCACCCTGGCCCGGATGGACGAGGCCCCCGACGCGCAGGCCGGTCCGGTGGACCTCACCGTGCTCGCCGCGGACGCGGTGGCCGACGCCCGTGTCCGGGCCCCCGACCGACGGATCAGCCTGCTCGGGCTGGACGGACCGGTCGAGCCGACGGTGGCCCACGGCTTCGAGGCCCGGCTGCGGCAGGTGGTCACCAACCTCGTCGCCAACGCGCTGCAGCACACCCCGGAGGGGACGCCCGTCGAGGTGGCCGTCGGCACCGACGACGAGGGAGTCGCGCTCGAGGTGCGCGACCACGGCCCCGGGGTGCCTCAGGACATCTCCGTCAAGGTGTTCGAGCGGTTCTACCGGGCCGACCCCTCCCGCGGGCGGGGCAGCGGCGGGAGCGGGCTGGGGCTGGCCATCGTCGCCGCGATCGTCGCGGCCCACCACGGCCGGGTCGGCGTGGCCGAGACCCCCGGGGGCGGTGCCACGTTCGTGGTCCGGCTTCCACAGGGGACTCCCAGCGTCTGACCAGCCTTCGCCCACCTCGGGGCGGTTGACTCGTCGTAGTCAGCCACCGAAGGAGCACACAGGACCATGACCGACCAGCACCCGACCCCGCAGTGGTACGCCCCCCAGGGCGGGACGCAGACGGCCCAGCGCCCCGGCGGCGCGTACGGTCAGTCGGCCCCCCACCAGTCCACCCCGACGACCCCGATCCCGCACGCCCCGAACGGGCCGACGGGACCCTCGGGGCCGACGGGGCCGTCCGGCAGCGGCTCTCCCTCCCCGCGTCCCGGACGTCGCCGCACGGCGGAGATCACCGTCGTCGCGGTTCTCGCCGCCCTCCTGTCCTCGGGCGGCACCATCGCCGCGGCCCGGCTGTGGGACGACACGCAGACCCCCTCCGCTGCGACCACGTCGTCCACCCAGCTGGGCCGCGGCACGGACCAGGGCCCGGTCGCCCAGGCCGACGCCACCAACCCCAACTGGACCGTCACCGCCGACGCGGTCTCGCCGAGCGTGGTCGCGATCGTCGCGCGCAGCGCCCAGGGTGAGGGCGCCGGCTCCGGCGTCATCATCGACGGCAGCGGCCACGTACTGACGAACAACCACGTCGTCGCCGGCGCGGAGCAGCTCACCGTGACCCTGGCCGACGGGCGCACCTTCGAGGCGCAGGTCCGTGGCACGGACCCCTCCACCGACCTCGCGGTCGTGACCATCCCGAACGCGCCGGACGACCTCACCCCGATCGCGTTCGGCGACTCCGACGCCCTCGAGGTCGGTGACCCGGTGATGGCGGTCGGCAACCCGCTCGGCCTCGCCGGCACGGTGACCACCGGCATCGTCAGCGCCCTGAACCGGCCGGTGACGACCCAGGCCGAGAGCAGCGGTGACCCGCTCCAGCAGAGCCAGTCCGACCCCGTGGTGACCAACGCCATCCAGACCAGCGCCGCCATCAACCCCGGCAACAGCGGCGGGGCGCTCGTCAACGGGAGCGGCCAGCTCGTCGGGATCAACTCCTCGATCGCCTCGCTCGGCTCGTCCGGTGGCGGCCAGTCCGGCAACATCGGCATCGGCTTCGCGATCCCGGTCAACGAGGCGCAGGCGATCGCGAAGCAGCTCATCGACAAGGGCGTCGCCGAGCACGCCTACCTCGGGGTCACCCCGGAGAACGGCACCGCCTCCGACGGCTCGGCCACCCGCACCGGCGCGGAGATCGCCTCGGTCGGCCCCGGCACCCCCGCCGAGCAGGCCGGTCTGCGGGCCGGCGACCTCATCACCGCGGTCGACGGCGAGCCGGTCGACTCCGCGCTGTCGCTGGTCGCCCACATCCGCGAGCAGGCCGTCGGCAACACCGTGAAGCTGACCATCGTCCGCGACGGCGGCACCATGGAGGTCGACGCCACCCTCACCGCGCGCAGCCAGAACGGCTGACCGCGCGGGCCGGCCCGGTCCGGCCGACGGGGCGCCTGGTGCACGTCTGAGTAGACGTGCTCAGGCGCCCCGTCCGCGTCCGGCCGGATGCTGGGCGCATGAGCACCCAGGACGACGTCCGCCGCCTCGAGGGCGAGTTCGCCGAGGCCATGCAGCGTCTGTACGCGGTCGGCAACGGGCTCGCCCGGCTCCGCACCGACCTCGACCGCGGCACCGCGCCAGCCCCGGCCTCCCGGACCGCGGCCGGCCCCTCCCCCGCCGCGGCACCGCTGCCGTCCACACCGTCGGTCGCGCCCCGGCCCACGCCCGCCGCTCCGCCGGCCTCCGCCTCACCGGTGACGGCACCGGCCGGGCCGGGCGCCCCGGCGCCCACCGCTCGGCCCCGGCCGTGGTACCGCCGCGAGGGCGCGGTGACCCGCGTGCTCGCCGTCGCCGGGGCGGTCGTCACCCTGGCCGGGATCGCCATGCTCCTCGTCATCGCCGTGCGGTACGGCTGGTTCGGCCCGGGGGCCCGCGTCGTCGCCGGTGCCGTGCTGGCGGCCGTCCTCGCCGTCCTCGGCGCCCGGCAGGGAGCCACGGAGCTGACCCGGAGCGACCGGGTCGGTGCCGCCCCGGTGGCCCTCGTGGCCACCGGCAGCGCCGCCGCCTACCTCGACGTCGTCGCGATGACCGCCGGCTACGGCTGGGTCCCGCCCCTCGCAGGCCTGGCCCTCTCCGGGGGCGTGGCAGTGGCCGGGCTGTGGCTGGCTCGGCGCTGGTCCAGCGAGCTGCTCGCCGTGCTCATGGTCGCGGGGGCGGCCGCCTTCTCCCCCGTCGTCGCCGGCGGCACCGGCTGGGTGCTCTCGGGCTTCCTCGGTGTCCTCGCCCTCGCCGGCTGGTGGGCCGGCGGCGAGGCGACCCGCCCCGTCCTCACCCTGGTCCGGGCCACCCCGGTCGCGCTCTCGCTCGTCGTGGGGTCGGCCGCGGCCGGGTCGACGGCGGAGCGGGTCGGGCTGCTCGCCGTGGCCCTGGTCGTCCTGCTCGGCACGCTGGCGACGTCGGCGGCCTCGGTGCTGCGCGACCCCGGCGACGCCACCGCGTCGGTGGCCGTCGCCGCCGCCGTCCTCGGGATGCTCGCCGCCACCGCGTCCCTCCCGGACCCGGCCCGGCCCACCCTGTTCGCCCTGGTGGCCGCCGTGCTGCTCCTCGGCGCCACCGCCCTCGGACGCCCGCCGTTCGGGCCGGTCGCGCTCCATCTGGTCGTGGTCACGGCGGTCGGTGGGTCCACCTCGGCCGTGCTCGCCGTCGTCAGCGGGGCCCCGACGCGCTTCGTCGCCACCGGCCTGCTGCTGCTCGCCGCCGGTCACCTCGCCATGGCCGCGGTGACCCGGACCCGGGTGGCCCTCGGCCTCGGCGTGGGCACCGGCATCCTGGCCCTCGCCGCGTGGCTCCAGCACCCGCTGGCGGCCCTCACCGAGCGCTCGGCGGTGCGGCACGACATGACCGTTGCGCTGCTCGACAGCCTGCTCGCCGTCGGCGTCGTCGCCCTCGCGGCCGGCGCCACCACCTCGGTGCGCGGGGTGGGCCGCGAGCTGCGGCTGCTCGGCATCGTCGTCGCATGGGTCGTGGGCCTGGCGGCCTCGGCGACGGCGCTCGTGGCCCTCGGTGTCCTCGTCGGAGCACGCGGCGGCGAGCCGGCTCTCGGCTTCCTCGTCGGGCAGGCGCTCGCCACCGTCACCTGGATGCTCGCCGCCGGCTGGCTGCTGCTGCGCTCGCTGGCGCGGGGCCGGTACGCCGAGCCGGCGCTGCGGGGTGGCCTGGGCCTCGCGGCGGTGGCCGTCGGGAAGCTGTTCCTCTACGACCTCGCGGCGCTGTCCGGGATGGTGCGCTCGGTGGCCTTCATCGCGACCGGCCTGCTCCTCATCGCCATCGGGAGCCGGTACGCCCGTGCCGTCGAGCGGGGACGGGCCCCCGGCTGAGGCCGGGCCACGCCCTGCTGGGGCGCGGCCACGATCGGGCTCCCCCGGCCGGCGCGTCTGGGACAGTGGTCGGATGGACGCGGTGCGAGGACGCTGGTCCTCCGACGTCGAGCGGGCGCTGCCGGGGGTGGACGGCGCGGCCGCCGGCAGGGTCGGTGACGACCTCTGGCGGCGGTGGGGCGAGCCGCACCGGCACTACCACGGCACGAGGCACCTCGCCGAGGTGCTCGTCGGGGTCGACGCGCTGGCCCGGGCGGAGGGCCTGAGCCCCGCGGCATCCGCGGTCGCCGTCCTCGGCGCCTGGTTCCACGACGCCGTCTACGCGGTGGGCACGCCCGACACCAACGAGCGTCGCAGCGCCGACCTCGCAGCCACCGCCCTCACCGCGCTGGGGGCGCCGACCGCCCTCACCGACCGCGTCGTGACCCTCGTGCTCGACACCGCCGACCACGACCTCGGCCCTCGCGTGCGCGACCCCGCCCGGGTGGTCCTCCACGACGCCGACCTCTGGGTCCTGTCGGCCCCCGTGGCGCGCTTCGACGAGTACTGCCGCCAGGTCCGGGAGGAGTACTCCCACGTCCCGGCGGCCGACTACGCCCGGGCGCGCTCGCAGGTCCTGCGCCCCCTCCTCGGCCGGGAGCACGTCTACCGCACCCGCCACGCCCGGCGAGCGTGGGAGCCGGCGGCCCGGGAGAACCTGGCCCGCGAGCTCACCCGGCTGGCGGCCTGAGGACGGCCTCGACGAGCGGCCAGTGGAACTGGTCGCCGAGGAGCGCCACGAGCTCGTCCCAGCCGACCCAGCGCCGGTCGTCGGTGTCGTCGAGCACCGAACCCAGCCCGGGGCGGACGCCGGGCAGGTCGACCGCGTAGACCTGCATCAGGTCCTGCCCCGCGCGCCACAGCCCCCCGCTGTTCCCGTGGTGGAAGCGCTCGTACCCGACCGGCCGCAGCCACCCGGGGTCCACGACCAGGCCGCACTCCTCCGCCACCTCGCGGACCGCGTTCGCGCGCACCGACTCCGGTGGCTCCCTCCACCCACCAGGTGCGCTCCACTGGTCGCGGCGCACGGACCGGACCACGACGTGGTCGCCCGCGGCGTCGCGGACGAGCACTACGGCGGCGAACACCCGCCGCTCGTCGACCTCGCGCTCGGAGCGGACCAGGTCGACGTCCGCGGTGGTGCCGTCGGGGAAGCTCACGCCGAGCACCCGTGCCACCCCGGTGTCGCCTCGCCGCTTCCGCAGGCGCAGGCCGCTCGCCTGGAGGGCCCGCAGCAGCTCGCGCGGGCCCACCTCGGCGGCGCCGGCGGCAACGACCTCCGTGTAGCGCTCCTCCGGCACGTCGTAGTGGTCGCCCTCGAAGGCCCGGCGGGGGATGCCGAGGGCCTGCGCGAAGGCGTGCAGCTCGTCGGTGCTCGTGTCGCTGACGAGGTGGGACCACCGTCGCCCGTGCGCCTCGGCGCGCGGCGGGTCGATGAGGATGGCCACGGCCCCGATCGTAGGTGCCCCGCGCCTGTGGACAACTCCACGGTCGGCCTCGGCCCCGGCCGTAGCGTCGGTGCCCAGTGGCCGCCCGGCCGGGGCGGCCTCGACCCGAGGGGGGACCTCACATGGCAGCACAGTTCCAGGTCGACACCGACCGCATCGCGTGCGCGGCGGGCGACGTCGCACGCATCTCGGCCGAGATCGAGGGCGAGGTGGCGCAGATGCTGGCGCGCCTCACCGGCCTCCAGGACGCCTGGACCGGCTCGGCGTCGGCGCAGTTCCAGGGTGTGGTCGCCCAGTGGCGGGCCACCCAGCAGCAGGTGCGCGAGTCGCTCGACAGCATCGGCCGGGTGCTCGCCGCGGCAGGCACCCAGTACGCCGAGACCGAGGCCCAGGCGGTGCGGATGTTCACCTGAGCGGCCGGGGGTCGGCCCGTCCGGTCGCCGCTGCTACTCGGTGGCGATGGCGCGCAGCACGTCGAGCCGAGCGGCCCGGCGGCCGGGCCACAGCGCGGCGAGCACGCCCACCAGGGCCGCTACGGCGATGAACAGCGCCAGCTGACCCCACGGAACCGCGAGCACGTCGATGCCGTCGTCGACGAGCGAGCGCTGGAGCGCCACGGCGAAGGCGAGCCCGAGCACGATGCCGAGCACCGCGCCGAGCACCGCGATCGCGACCGACTCCAGGCGCAGCATGGTGCGCAGCTGCCGGCGCGAGAGGCCCACGGCGCGCAGCAGACCGATCTCACGGACCCGCTCGACCACCGAGAGGGCCAGGGTGTTGACGATGCCGAGCACGGCGATGACGACGGCGAGACCGAGCAGCGCGTAGACGATGAAGAGCAGCCGGTCGATCGGGCCGCGCTGCTGCTCGGCGAACTCCGCCTGGTCGTTGACGCCCACGGTCGGCAGGTCCTGGACGGTCGCCTCGATCCCGGCGCGCAAGGCGTCCCTGTCGGCGCCGGGGGCCGCGGTCACGTAGACCCCACGGTCGGTCGGGGGCACACCGAGCGCGTCGAAGCCGTCGAGCGACATCGTCGCGTCGCCGGTGAGCACGATGTCCGGCTCGTACACGGCCACGACCGTCGCCTCGACCTCGTCGCCGGCGTAGCCGAGCGTCACCGGGGAGCCGACGCCCAGCCCGGTCTCGGCCGCGTAGTCGGCCGACAACGCGACGCCGTCCGCGCCGAGGTCGCCGAGCGACCCCTCGACCACCGTGGGGGCGGCGACGGCCGCGAGCGCGGCGGGGTCGACGGCCCCGGCGAACTCGCCGTCGCCGTCGACCTCCACGCGGGCGCCGCGCACCCGCAGCACCTCCCCGACGCCGTCCACCTGCTCGATGCCGTCCGCGATGGCCGCCGAGAAGCCCTGCCCCACGACGTTGGACACGACGAAGTCGGCGATGACGTCCTCGGCCAGGGCCTTGTCGATGCTGGCCTTGGCCGAGGCCCCGAGCACCGCCATCAGGGTGACGAGCGAGACCCCGATCATCAGGGCCGAGGCGGTCGCGCCGGTTCGGCGCGGGTTGCGGCGCGAGTTCTGCTCGGCCATCCGGCCCACCGCCCCGAAGCTGCGCCGGTACGCCCATCCGAGCGAGGCGAGCACCGGGCGCCCCACCACCGGGCTCACCAGCGCCGTGCCCACGAGCACGCCGAAGATGCCGACGCCGAGCACGTAGGTGGGTTCGCTGCCCCATCCGGCGAGGCCGCCGGCCATCCCGACGACACCGGCGACGAGGAGCACCCCGCCGACGACCAGGCGCCAGCGCATCCCGCCCTCGGCGAGCGCCGCGTCGTCGCGCATCGCCGCCACCGGCGGCACCCGCCCCGCGCGCCGGGCGGGCAGGTAGGCGGCCACGAGGGTGACGACGACGCCGACGACGAGCGCGACCAGGACGGTGCGCGGACGCAGCACGAGCTCGTTCTGGCTGAGGTCGAGCCCGATCCGCGCGAACACCGCCTTGATCGCGATCGCGAGGAGGATGCCGAGCCCGACGCCGATCGCCGAGCCCACGAACCCGACGACCCCTGCCTCGAGGAGCACGCTGCCGGCCACCTGCCGACGGCTGGCGCCGATCGCCCGGAACAGGGCCAGCTCGCGGCTGCGCTGCGCCACGAGGATGGAGAAGGTGTTGACGATGAGGAAGGCGCCGACGGTCAGCGCGACGCCGGCGAAGACGAGGAGGAAGGTGGTGACGAACGACAGCGCCTCGTCGATGCGGGTCGCGGCACGCTCGGCCGCGGCGGCCCCCGTCGTCGACTCGAAGCCCTCGGGAACCACCTCGTCGACCGCCGCCTTGAGCTCGTCCTGGCTCGTCCCGGAGGCCGCCGTGACCCAGATCTGCGACCAGGCGTCCTCGCCGCCGAGGTAGACCTGCTGGGCGTCGCCGGGGCTGAGCATGACGACGCTCGCGCCGACGAGCGAGGTGCCCCCGAACTCCGCGGTGCCGACGAAGGTGCGTTCGAGTCGCGGCTGGGCCGTCGAGGTGATCAGCGAGACCTCGTCACCGATCCGGTAGCCGGACTCGGCGGCGGTGCGGGCGTCGATGAGCACCTGGCCGTCCTCGGTGGGCCAGTCGCCGCTGACGAGGGTCGCGGTGGGGAGCCCGTCGGCCGCCGGGCCGGGGCTGTAGCTGACCGCGATGCCCGGCGGGCCACCACCCCCGAGCAGCCGGCCGTCGGCGGCGACGACGAAGGTGCCGAAGGAGGTGATCCGCCCGTCGGCCCGCTCGGCACCGGGGACGGCGGCGAGCTCGGCGACGAGCGAGTCGGGCACGGTGCTGCCGGTGGGGACGCCGATCCCCCCGCGGCCACCCGAGCCGTCGGGCCGCACGATGACGTCGCCGACAGCCCCCTGGGTGAGGCCGGTGAAGGCGCGGCCGAGGGTGTCGGTGAAGACGTAGGACCCGGCGACGAAGGCCACGCCGAGCACGACCGCCACCATGCTGAGGAGCAGGCGGACCTTGTGGGCGAGGATCCCTCGCCACGTCGCGCGGAGCACCCTCAGGCCCCGGTGGGGCGGTCGAGCGCCGCCATCCGCTCGAGGACGCGCTCGGGCGTCGGCTCGCGCAGCTCGTCGACGACCTTGCCGTCGGCGAGGAAGACCACCCGGTCGGTCCAGCTGGCGGCGCCGGGATCATGGGTGACCATGACGACGGTCTGGTCGTGCTGGTCGACGGCGGCGCGGAGGAACCCGAGGACCTCGGCGCCGGAGGTCGAGTCGAGGTTGCCGGTGGGCTCGTCGGCGAAGACGATGTCGGGCCGCCCGACGAGGGCCCTTGCACAGGCCACCCGCTGCTGCTGGCCACCGGAGAGCTCACCCGGGCGGTGCCCCAGGCGGTCGCGCAGCTTCACGGTGTCGACGACCTCGTCGAACCACCCGGGGTCGGGCCGGCGGCCGGCGATGGCGAGCGGGAGGAGGATGTTCTCCTGGGCGGTGAGGGTGGGCACGAGGTTGAACGCCTGGAAGACGAAGCCGATCCGGTCGCGGCGCAGCTCGGTGAGCGCCCGCTCCTTGAGTCCGGTGAGGTCGACGTCGCCGAGGTAGACGTGCCCGGAGGTCGCGTCGTCGAGCCCGGCGGCGCAGTGCATCAGGGTCGACTTGCCCGACCCGGACCTGCCCATGACGGCGGTGAACTCCCCCGCGGCGAGGTCCAGGGTGACGTCGTCGAGCGCCACGACCCGGGTCTCACCCGCGCCGTAGACCTTGCTGAGCCCGACGACGCGCGCGGCGGCCGTCCGCGTGGGGACCTGCTCGTCGGTGGGCTCGGCGACCTGCATGCGTGTCGTCCTCCGGGTGTGGGTGCTCGGACTGCGACAACGCTAGGCGACCTCGTGCGGGTTCCGAAGCCCGGGCCCGGTCTTGTCGAACCCCGGGCCCGCGTCGGGCGTCCACGGGGCGTCGACCCGGACGCCGCGGACCTCGCGCAGCCGCGGGTGGTCGTGGTCCCCGCCCAGGACCTCGCCCGTCACCCAGGTGAGGCGCAGCCCCTCCTCCTCGACCCGGCAGAGGGCGACGTTGTTGTCGAACCACGGGCCCTCGGTGACCTCCCACGGGTAGGCGGGGTCGGACACCCGCGACGAGCGGGCGGTGAGGAAGCGCATCGGACGCACCAGTGACTGGGCGAAGAGCGACATCATCACGCGCACACCCATCGGCATCGGGTTGCGGATGGGCGAGCAGACCGCCTGGAGGATGTGCGAGCGGGCGCCGTGCCGCTCCGGGTCGCCCACCTCGGCGAGGTAGGAGTTGTGCACGTCACCGGAGAGGAAGGTGACCGTCGCCGGCGGGGTCCCGCGGTTGCCCCGGGCGAGGTCCATGACGAGCTCGAACACCTCGTCGAACCCCTCGTTGAAGGCGGCCCAGTGCTCGAGGTCGACGCCGCGCCGGAGCCGTTCGGCGACGCGCGCCGCCCGCTGGCCGTAGGCGCCCTCCGCCGCCACCTCGTCCAGCGCCTCGAAGTCGTGCAGACCCGGTGGCAGGAGGAACGGCAGCGAGGTGCCGACGAAGACGTGCCGGTGCCCGCCGCGCAGCGTGTCGTCGAGCCAGCCCAGCTCGACCGGGTCGAGCATGGAGCGGCCGTCGGGGCGCAGGTCGCGGGCGGCACGCGAGTCGACGACGACGAGCAGGCTGTCGCCGAGGGTCCGGGTGAAGCTCCAGCGGTAGCTCTCCGGCTCGGCGTCGGCACGCGCCGCGAGCTCCTGGAGGTCCTCGGTGACGTCCAGCTCGCCCTCCGCCCCGGACGCCGCATGGGCGGCCACGCGCTGCCAGAGCACCTCCTCGGCGAGCTCGGCCGGGGAGAGGTTGCCGATGTGCTGGTGCACCCAGTAGGCGCCCAGACCGCTGACGATGCGCTCCTGCCACCAGGTCGTCGCCCGGATGTCCCGCCGCCAGGACCACGAGGTGTTCCAGTCGTCACGGATGTCGTGGTCGTCGAAGATCATCGCGGTCGGCAGGGTCGAGAGCACCCACCGGATGACGTCCTCGCACCAGGCGAGGCGGTAGAGCTCGGCGTACTCCGCGTGGTCCTTGATCTCCTCGAACGGCGGCTGGGAGACGTCCCGGCGGGAGCGCATGAAGGCCTCGAGCTCGGGGTGCGGGGTGGTGTCGGCGTACACCTGGTCGCCGAGGAGCAGCAGCAGGTCGGGCCACGGCGCACGAGGGTCGTCGCGCAGGGCGAGGGCCAGGGTCCGCAGCGCGTCGACGCCGTGCTTCTTCGTGCCGACCGCGTCGTTGGTGCCGGTCGTGCGGCACGAGCCGAACGCGAAGCGCGGCAGCCGGCCGGGGTCGAGGGTGCGCAGGCGGCTCTCGGGCATGCCCGGCCGTGGCCAGACCTGCGCGTCACCGAGGAGGACCTGGTAGGGGTCGTCGGTGCCGGGCTCGAGGCCGTCGCAGACGACGAGCGCGTAGTGGTGGTCGTGGAAGCGGAACGTCGGCGCGGCCCAGGACCGGCCGGCGCGGGTGACGGTGACCTCGGTCGCGTCCCGGGTCCGCACCCAGACGGTGGCGGAGGTCTCGTCGACGTAGCGCAGCACGGGGCCGAGGACGAGGGGCTCGCTGGGGTCGGGTCCGATCTGCTGCATCGCCCCATCCTGCCCCGCGGATCTGCGCCACGGCTGTGGAGCGACGCACCGGGAGCGGCCGGTGCCGCGGAGACGGCGACGGGCGCCCCTCCCGGAGGAGGAGCGCCCGTCGGCGACCGTCGGCGGGTGGGCTCAGAAGCCCATGCCGCCCATGTCGTCGCCACCCGGCATGGCCGGAGCGGCCTTCTCGGGCTTGTCGGCGATGACGGCCTCGGTGGTGAGGAACAGCGCGGCGATCGACGCGGCGTTCTGCAGCGCCGAGCGGGTCACCTTGGCCGGGTCGATGACGCCCGCGGCCACGAGGTCCTCGTACTGGCCGGTGGCGGCGTTCAGGCCGTGACCGGTGTCGAGGTTGGAGACCTTCTCCGCGACGACGCCGCCCTCGAGGCCGGCGTTGATCGCGATCTGCTTGAGCGGGGCCTCGATGGCCACCTTGACGATGTTCGCCCCGGTGGCCTCGTCACCCTCGAGCGAGAGGTTCGCGAACGCCTTGGCACCGGCCTGGATGAGCGCGACGCCGCCACCGGCGACGATGCCCTCCTCGACGGCCGCCTTGGCGTTGCGGACGGCGTCCTCGATGCGGTGCTTGCGCTCCTTGAGCTCGACCTCGGTGGCCGCACCCGCCTTGATGACGGCGACGCCGCCGGCGAGCTTGGCGAGGCGCTCCTGGAGCTTCTCGCGGTCGTAGTCGGAGTCCGACTTCTCGATCTCGGCGCGGATCTGGTTGACCCGGCCCTGGATCTGGTCGGCGTCACCGGCGCCCTCGACGATGGTCGTCTCGTCCTTGGTGACGACGACCTTGCGGGCGCGACCGAGCAGGTCGAGCTCGGCGGTGTCGAGCTTGAGCCCGACCTCCTCCGAGATGACCTGGCCGCCGGTGAGGATGGCGATGTCACCGAGCATGGCCTTGCGGCGGTCACCGAAGCCCGGCGCCTTGACGGCGACCGACTTGAAGGTGCCACGGATCTTGTTGACGACGAGCGTCGACAGGGCCTCGCCCTCGGTGTCCTCGGCGATGATGAGGAGCGGCTTGCCGGACTGCATGACCTTCTCGAGGAGGGGCAGCAGGTCCTTGATCGTGCCGATCTTGGAGTTCGCGATGAGGACGTAGGGGTCCTCCAGCACGGCCTCCATCCGCTCGGTGTCGGTGACGAAGTAGTGGCTGATGTAGCCCTTGTCGAAGCGCATGCCCTCGGTGAGCTCGAGCTCGAGCCCGAAGGTGTTGCTCTCCTCGACGGTGATGACACCTTCCTTGCCGACCTTGTCCATGGCCTCGGCGATCATCTCGCCGATCTGTGGGTCGGCCGCGGAGATCGACGCGGTGGCGGCGATCTGCTCCTTGGTCTCGACGTCCTTGGCGCCGGCGAGGAGCTCGTCGGAGACGGCCGCGACGGCCTTCTCGATCCCGCGCTTGAGCGCCATCGGGTTCGCACCCGCAGCGACGTTGCGCAGGCCCTCGCGGACCAGCGCCTGGGCGAGGACGGTGGCCGTCGTCGTGCCGTCACCGGCGACGTCGTCGGTCTTCTTGGCGACCTCCTTGACGAGCTCGGCCCCGATCTTCTCGTAGGGGTCCTCGAGCTCGATCTCCTTGGCGATCGAGACACCGTCGTTGGTGATGGTGGGTGCGCCCCACTTCTTCTCCAGCACGACGTTGCGGCCCTTGGGGCCGAGGGTCACCTTGACGGCGTCGGCGAGGGTGTTCATCCCTCGCTCGAGTCCGCGGCGCGCCTCCTCGTCGAAAGCGATCAACTTGGCCATTCGGGTGGTTCCTCCCACGCGAATCGAAGGGGGACCGGGCGGTGCCCGCGACGGACGGACCGGGTGGCCGCGGCTCACGTCACCGTCGACCCCCGACCCTCACCGGACCGGTCGGCTGCTGTCACTCTCAGCATGAGAGTGCTAACGCCATTATTGGCACTCTCACCCGGAGAGTGCAAACGGCGGACCCCGGCCGGTACCGGTTCGGGCCACGTCGGCCGCCCGGCGGCCGGCGCGGCGGTGGTCAGAGCGAGGGGTGGTGCCCCTCGAAGGTCACCCTCATCGAGCCGTCGGCCTCGGAGCTCACCGGGTCGGCGAGGTCGGCGACGAAGACCGCGACCGCGGTGCGGGCCGGGTTGGACTCGAGCTCGGCGAGCACCTCGCGCCACGCCCCGAGCTCGGGGAGCTCCACGCTCGGGCAGGCCTCCGCCGGCGCCAGTGAGTCGACGGCGGCGGCGAGGTCGGCCCGGGCGAGGTCCAGCGTCGCCGTCGAGCCGTCGTGCCCGACCACCGTCGCCAGGACGACGGCGGGCAGGGCGTGCGCGCGCCCCGGGGCGCCCACGTGCGGGAACACCCACTCGGGCGAGGAGGAGGCGGGGCTCAGGCCCACCGCGTGGGCCACGGGCGGGCGCCAGCCCTCGATCCGGTCGGCGAGGTGCGCCCGGATCGCAGCCAGGCCCTCCGGGGTGCTCCAGTCGAGGTCGGTCATCGGGCCATGGTGTCAGGTCGGTGGCGGGTGAACGGCAGGTGAACGACACCCCGGGGGTTGGTGAACCGGGGGTGGCGACCCCACACTGATCGCTCGTGGACGCAGCAACCGTCATCCTCGTGCTGGTCATCGTCACCGCGCTGGCCTTCGACTTCACCAACGGGTTCCACGACACCGGCAACGCGATGGCCACCTCCATCGCCACCGGTGCCCTGAAGCCCAAGGTGGCGGTCGGGCTGTCGGCGATCCTCAACCTCGTCGGTGCGTTCCTGTCCGTCCAGGTGGCCCTGACCATCACGAACGCCGTCGTCGACATCCAGGACCCGTCCGGCGCACCGAAGGCCGAGCTGCTCGCCGACGGTGGTCAGGCGCTGCTCCTCATCATCCTCGCCGGCCTCGTCGGCGGCATCGTGTGGAACCTGTTCACCTGGCTCTACGGCCTGCCGTCCAGCTCGTCCCACGCGCTGCTCGGGGGCCTCGTCGGCTCCACGATCGCGGGCCTGGGGTTCACCGGCGTGAAGTGGACCGGCGAGGGCGACAAGCTCGGAGGCGTGGTCGGCAAGATCCTCCTCCCTGCGGTGCTCTCCCCCGTCATCGCGATCGTCGTCGCGGCCGTCGGCACCTGGCTGGTCTTCAAGATCACCCAGGGCGTGACCGAGCGCTACCGCCAGCGCGGGTTCCGCTGGGGCCAGGTCGGCTCGGCCTCGCTCGTCTCGCTGGCGCACGGCACCAACGACGCCCAGAAGACCATGGGTGTGATGACGCTCGCCCTCATCGCCGCCGGGTACTGGACCGACACCGAGGCGGTGCCGTTCTGGGTCAAGGTGACGGCCGCCGTCGCGATCGCCCTCGGCACGTGGATCGGCGGCTGGCGGATCATCCGGACGCTCGGCAAGGGGCTGATCGAGATCTCACCGGCGCAGGGCATGGCCGCCGAGAGCAGCTCGGCCGCGGTCATCCTGTCCTCCAGCCACCTCGGATTCGCCCTCTCGACGACGCACGTCGCGACCGGCTCGATCCTCGGCTCGGGCGTCGGTCGCCGGGCACCGGTGCGGTGGAACGTCGCCGGGCGGATGGTGGCGGCGTGGGCGATCACCCTGCCCTCGGCCGCCCTGGTGGGTGCCCTCACGTGGGTCGTCGCCAACGCCATCGGTGGCGCGCTCGGCGCCATCGTGGTCTTCCTCCTCCTCCTGGGTTTCGCCAGCTGGATGTGGTTCCGGGCCCGACGCGCCCCGATCGGCGCCCACAACGTCAACGACGAGTGGGAGGGTCGACCGGGCAGCCAGCATCCCGCCGAGCACCCCACCGACCAGGTCCGCTGAGAGGAGCCCCCGTGAACAGCATCATCCTCGCCCTCGACGCCTCGTGGCGCGTCCTCCTGGTGGGCCTGGTCTTCGGCGCCGGCCTGCCCGCGGTCTTCGCCGTCGGGATCCGGGCCTCGGCCTGGGGCACCGGTGGCGACGCCGAGCTCAGCCACGACCGGCCGCACCCCACCGGCCGCTTCCTCGCCTGGCTCTGCTACGCCGTCGTCGTCGGCGGCGTCGTCCTCGGCCTGACGATGATCGTCGCGGGCGGCGCCGGCATGAGCGTCAGCTTCGAGCACGGCTTCCCCACCGTCGTCGACAAGGAGTGATCGTCGAATGCCGCAGCTGTCCGCCTCCGTCATCCAGTGGATCCGGGAGGGCTTCCCGGAGGGCGTCGCCGACTCCGAGGCGGCCGCGCTCGGGTCGGTGCTCCACGAGCGCCTCGGCCAGGAGGCCGCCCATGACGTCCTCCGCCGGCTGGCCGACCAGGGCCTGCTCTCCCCGACGGCGGCCAGGGCCCTGATCCCCGAGGACGCCGACGTCCGCCGCGTCTCGGCCAGGCTCGTGCTCGGCGGCTGGCCGCTCGGCGGCCCCGAGGAGGGCGAGGACGACGCGCCTCCGCGCGAGGGCAGCCCGCTCGCGCGCATCGTCGCCTGGCTGCGCGAGGGCTACCCCGGCGGCGTGCCGGAGCACGACTACATGCCGCTCCTCGCCCTGCTCGAGCGGCGGCTGACCCGTTCGGAGGTCAAGAAGATCGCCAAGGCGCTGCGCCGGGCCGACGTCAGCCCGGCCGGGCCCGACGACATCGCCGAGGCCATCACGTCCTACACCCACGTCGAGCCCAGCGAGCAGGACCTGCGACGGGTCCGCGACCAGCTCGCGAAGAAGGGCTGGCCGGTCGAGTTCCCCGACCCCGACCTGCCCTGACGGCGTGGTCGGGCCGCGGCGAGCGGCCGGCCCGCACCGAGCCGGCCACCCGCCGGACCGCGGACGCAGAGACGCCCGTCCGGCTTCCCTCACGGACGGGCGTCACTGGTCTGGGGTCGGCCGGGTCAGGGATCCAGTCCGAGGCGGCGGGCCGAGCGGGCCCGCTGACGGCTCGCCCGCAGCCGGCGCAGCCGCTTGACGAGCATCGGGTCGTGCGCGAGCGCCGTGGGGTCGTCGATGAGTCCGTTGAGCACCTGGTAGTAGCGCGTGGAGCTCATGTCGAAGAGCTCCTTGATGGCGGTCTCCTTCGAGCCCGCGTACTTCCACCACTGCCGCTCGAACGCCAGGATCTCCTGGTCGCGCTCGGACAGCCCGTCGACCCGGGTGGACGTGCTGAGGTGTTCGGCGGCGCTCACGGTTCCCGATGGACCCTTCGTTGCGTTGCGGGGGACGACGACTGGCGCCCATGCTAACCGCGGAATGACACGGATGTCATTCGCCCGGACGCGCTGCCTCGCGTGTCGATCTGAACCGCGGACCTACTCCTGACCCACGAGTCACAACAGCACCACGGCCACCCCCCGGCACCCGCCCGAGCGGCTCAGCGGAGCGATCCGGGGACCAGCACGCCGGCCAGTTCCGGGACCGACCGGACCGTCGCCACCGGCCCGGCCGCGGCGAGTGCAGCGGCCTCGCCCGCGCCCCAGGTGACGGCCACGGCATCCATCCCGGCGGCCCGGGCCGCCAGCACGTCGACGACCGCGTCGCCGACGTAGACGCAGGAGCCGGGGTCCGCGCCCAGCACGGCCGCGCCGTGGAGCAGCGGCTCCGGCTCGGGCTTGTGGCGATCGGTGTCCTCGAGGGCGGCGACGACCCCGACGAGGGACTCGGCTCCGACCGCCTCGAGCGCCAGCCGCGCGGTCTCGTGCCGTTTCGAGGTGACCACCCCGGTGACGACGCCGGCGTCCCGGAGCTGCTGCAGCAGCCCGGGGACCCCGTCGTAGCGGCGGATGAGACGGGCGGTGTTGGCGAGGTTCCACTCGCGGTAGACGCGGTCGAGCTCGTGCCCGTGCTCCGGTGACTCCTCGAGCAGGGCGTCGAGGAGGGGGCGGCCGATCCACGCGCGGGCGCGCGCCTCGTCGACCTCCTCCCCGGCGACGGTCCGGAAGGCGTGCTGGTACGAGGCGACGATGAGCGGGATGGTGTCGGCGAGGGTGCCGTCGAGGTCGAACAGGACGGTTGGCCAGCGCGGGGTCGTGGTCACCGGGTCAGTGTGCCGGGCCGGGAGCGAGCCCTCACGGCGCGCCCCCACCCGCCGACCTCCTCCGAACGTGGGTGGTGATCGTCGGCTGGGCGACGATCACCACCCACGTCGTCGAGAACGGCGGGGCTCAGCGCAGGGTCTGGCGCACCGCCGCGAGGGCGGAGTCGAGCACCGTGCGCAGCGTCTCGACCGTGAGCTGCTCGACCGCACCCCGGGCGTCGGCACGCCGCAGCTCGGTGCGCACCTCGTCGCGGAACCGGCGGAGCAGGGCCTCGGCCTCGGCCTGGCGCGCGTGCGAGGCCGAACGGGTGTCGTGGGCCGGGCCGGAGTGCCGGACGGCACCGGCGCGGGCCTCCTGCGCCGCCGCCGCGAGCTCGGCGCGCAGGCCGTGCATCGAGGCGCGGACGTCGTCGCGCACGCGGGCGGCACGGTCACGGACGGTGTCCGCGATGTCCTCCTCGAGGGCCGCCAGCTCACCGCGGCGCTCGTCGAGCTCGCGGCGTCCCGCGTCGGTCAGCTCGTAGGTGCTGCGCCGGTCGGCCTCGCTGCGGCGCACCCGACCCTCCTCCTCGAGCGCCGCGAGCCGGGGGTAGACGGTGCCGGCACTCGGTCGGTAGGTGCCGCCGAAGCGGTCGGACAGCGCGGTGATGACCTCGTAGCCGTGCATCGGTCGCTGTTCGAGGAGGGCGAGCAGGTACAGGCGCAGCTGGCCGTGCTGGAAGACGGGAGGCATGCTCAGCCATCCTCCCCCGGGCTCGCGGCGGACGCCGGCGCCCCTCGGAGCAGGGTCACGTCGCCGGAGACGGTGCTCACCGAGATGGTGCTGCCGCCGGTGCCGTGCCGCAGGTCGACCGTGCGCGTGCCCGGCGTGCCGGAGCCGTACTCCTCGCCGTCGACGACGAGCCGCCCGCTCACCGCGTTGGCCTTGACGTTGACGTCCTCCCCTGCGGGCAGACGGACCGTGACGTCGCCGGAGACCGTGGTCGCCGAGATCCACGTGGACCCGTCCGTGACGTCGAGGGCGAGCGCCCCGGAGACCGCGTTGGCGTTGACCGAGCTCAGGGCTCCGGAGGCGGCCAGCTCCCCGGAGACGGTGTTGAGCGAGAGGTCGCCCTCGTGGGCCCGCACGACGATCTCGCCGGACACGGTGTTGGCCGAGAGCCGCCCGCGGGTCTCGTCGACGACGAGCGACCCGGAGACGGTCGAGACCGATGCCTGGCCGTCGACGCCCGCGACGAGCCCGTCGGCGCTCACCGTGCCGACCTTCGCGACGGCGCTGCGCGGCACGGCGATCGAGACGTCGGCCCGGTCCCGGTCGCGGAAGTTGCGGAACTTCTCGAGCCATCCCTCCCAACCGCCGAGGGTGAAGGTGTAGCCGACGCGCAGCTCGCCGTCGCGCAGCTGGACCTCGAGGGGACGGCCGTCGACCGAGTGCACCTCGAGCCGCGCGCCGGGCTCATCGTGCGCGACGACGTCGACCCGTCCCCGGACGAGCTGCACCCGCAGCGCCCGGACGGCGTCGACCTCGATGACCTGGGGGCCGCTGACGACCCACGTCTCGTCCGTCATACCCGTTCCTTTCGCGATATGTCGTGTTACACGAACACGTTATATCGCGATATGTCGTGAGCGCAAGAGCCCGTCGCAGGGGCCGGGCGGCCGGGCGCCGTCCGCCCGCACCGCGGGGCGTCGACGCCGACGAGCAGGAGGGCAGGGTGGCGCCGACCAGCGAGTTCCTGCCGCGGCCGCGGCGGTCAGCGGTTCCCCCGCCCGGCCGGTCGCGTCGGTCAGCGCGGATCCCCGGACCGGGAGGCGGCCGGCGCCGCGGCGGGGTGCGGGAAGCGCGGGCGGAGGGCGAGGCTGACGTACACGAGCGCGACGAGCACGGGCACCTCGATGAGCGGGCCGACGACCCCCGCGAGCGCCTGGCCGGAGGTGGCGCCGAAGGTGGCGATGGCGACGGCGATGGCCAGCTCGAAGTTGTTGCCTGCGGCCGTGAAGGCGAGCGTCGTGGTGCGCTCGTAGGTCATCCCCAGCGCGCGACCGAGCAGGAACCCTCCGCCCCACATGATCGCGAAGTACGCGAGCAGCGGCAGGGCGATCCGGGCGATGTCGAGGGGCCGGCTGGTGATCCGGTCGCCCTGGAGCGCGAAGAGCACGACGACGGTGAAGAGCAGCCCGTAGAGCGCCCACGGACCCACCCGCGGCAGGAACGAGCGCTCGTAGGCCTCCCTGCCCCATCGGCGCTCGCCGACCGTGCGGGAGAGGTACCCCAGGAGCAGCGGGATGCCGAGGAAGACGAGGACCGATGCGGCGATCTGCCACGGCGAGACGTCGAGGGTGGTCTGCTCCAGCCCGAGCCAGCCGGGAAGGACCGACAGGTAGAACCAGCCGAGGCCGGCGAACGCGAGGACCTGGAAGACCGAGTTGAGCGCGACGAGCACCGCCGCCGCCTCGCGGTCACCGCAGGCCAGGTCGTTCCAGATGATCACCATGGCGATGCAGCGCGCGAGCCCGACGATGATCAGCCCGGTGCGGTACTCGGGGAGGTCGGGCAGGAGCAGCCAGGCGAGGGTGAACATCAGCGCGGGCCCGACGAGCCAGTTGAGGACCAGGCTGGAGAGGAGCATCCGCCGGTCACCGGTGACGGTGTCGAGCCGGTCGTAGCGCACCTTCGCGAGCACCGGGTACATCATCACGAGCAGCCCGACGGCGATGGGCAGCGAGATGCCCTCGACCTCGACCGCCGACAGCGCGGTGCCGAGGCCGGGGGCGGCACGCCCGAGGAGGAGCCCGGCGGCCATCGCCAGCCCGATCCACACCGGCAGGTAGCGGTCGAGCACGGAGAGCCGGGCGGCGACCTGGGATGCCGCCGCCGGCGTCCCGGTGGGTGCGCTCACGAGCAGCAGGCCTCCGCCGCCTCGCGCCGGGGGTGGCCCGAGGCCGGGGTGCAGCAGCCGCCGTCGCCCAGGACCTCGAGGCTGGCGGTGGCGGGCCGGGCGTCGACCGGGTCATCGTCCTTGACGGTGTAGACCTCCCACGGAGCGCCCGCCGGGTCGTGGACCCACACCTTGTCCTGCAGCGCGTAGCAGCACGTGGTGTCGTTCTCGTCGAAGGCGGCGAGGCCGGCCGCGGTGAAGCGCTCGCGCGCCTCGGCGACCTCGGCGGTGCTCGCGACCTCGACCCCGAGGTGGTTGAGCGCGCCGACGGCACCGCTGCCGCGGGTGGCCTCGCTCGTCTCGATGAGGACGAGCTTGAGCGGGGGCTCGGCGACGGCGAAGTTGGCGTAGCCCGGGCGGCGCTTGTGCGGCTCGACCCCGAACATCGCGCTGTAGAACGCGACCGACGCCTCGAGGTCGGCGACGTTGAGAGCGAGCTGGACGCGGGCCGTGGTGGGGGTGGTGCTCATGGGGACCTCCGAAAGGGACGGGCATCGACGGTGGTCGATGCAACGATGATGACACTTCCACATCACATCGATCTGTGTCAATATAGATGCACATCGATTTTCGAGGAGCCCGCCGTGACCGTCCGAGACCTTCCCGTCGCCCCCGTCGCCAGGGCCGCCGGATCCTGCTGCGGCATCGACGTCGAGGGCGGGCTGACGCGCGAGGAGGCCGAGCGCAGCGCCACCCTGCTCAAGGCGGTCGCCGACCCCGTGCGGCTGCGCCTGCTCAGCGCCATCCGGGCCACCGAGGCCGGCGAGGCCTGCGTCTGCGACCTCACCGAGCTCGTCGGGCTGGCCCAGCCGACGGTCTCGCACCACCTCAAGGTGCTCGTCGAGGCGGGCCTGCTGGGCCGGGAGCGTCGCGGCACCTGGGCCTGGTACCGCCTGCTGCCGGACCGCCTCGAGGACGTCCGCGCCATCCTGCGCTGAGCCACCCTCCCGCCGTCCACCTGACGGGGATACGGTGGGGCCGATGTCCGCCTCACCGACAGCGCCGGCGCCCGGCCCTGCCCGGCCGCTGCGCGAGCTCGTCCATCCCTCGTGGGCCGAGGCGCTCGCCCCCGTGGAGCCGGTCGTGAGCCGGCTCGGCGCCTTCCTCCGGGCGGAGGTGGCCGCGGGCCGGGGCTACCTGCCGGGCGGTCCGCACGTGCTGCGCGCGTTCCAGCAGCCGCTGGACTCCGTGCGCGTCCTCATCGTCGGGCAGGACCCGTACCCCACGCCGGGCCACGCGACGGGGCTCTCGTTCAGCGTCGCCCCCGACGTGCGCCCCATCCCGAAGAGCCTGGTCAACATCTACGCCGAGCTGCAGCAGGACCTCGACGTCCCGGCCCCGAGCACCGGCGACCTCACGCCGTGGGCGGACCGCGGGGTGCTGCTGCTCAACCGCGTGCTCACGGTGCGGCCCGGCGCCCCTGCCAGCCACCGTGGCCGCGGCTGGGAGGAGGTCACCGGTCGGGCCATCGAGGCGCTCGCCGAGCGCGGCGGTCCGCTCGTCGCCATCCTCTGGGGACGCCACGCCCGCGACCTCGCGCCGCACCTGCCCGGCATCCCCTGCATCGAGTCAGCCCACCCCAGTCCCCTGTCCGCGCGGAGCGGGTTCTTCGGCTCCCGCCCCTTCTCGCGCGCGAACGCCCTGCTCGAGCAGGCCGGCGCCGAGCCGCTCGACTGGAGGCTGCCGTGAGCGCCGTCCCGGGACAGCGGCGGGTCTGGACCCGCTTCGTGGCGATCGGGGACTCGTTCACCGAGGGCCTCTCCGACCCCGACCCCGAGGTGCCCGACCGCTTCGCCGGCTGGGCCGACCGGCTCGCCCACCACCTCGACGCCGTCGCGGCCGCCGAGCACCTGCCCTTCGGCTACGCCAACCTGGCGGTGCGCGGTCGCAGGCTCGACGACGTCGTGGGCCCCCAGCTCGACGCGGCGCTGACGATGCAGCCGGACCTCGTCTCGGTGGTCGGGGGCGGCAACGACCTGCTGCGGCCGTCGGTCGACCTCGACGGCCTCGCGGAGCGCCTGGAGCAGGCCGTGGTCCGCGTCCGAGCCACCGGCGCCGACGTCCTGCTCGCCAGCCCCACCGACACCCGCGACGCGGGGCTGTTCAAGGCGCTGCGCGGCCGGCACGCGGTGCACACCGCCAACCTCTTCACCATCGCCCAGCGGCACCGGTGCTCGGTGCTCAACCTCTGGGGGCTGGCGGCGCTGCGCGACTGGCGGATGTGGGGAGAGGACCGCATCCACCTGACGAGCGAGGGGCACCGCCGGGTCGCGCTCGCCGCCCTGGAGGCCCTCGGACACCCCGCGGACGACGACGCCTGGCGCCGCCCCCTGCCGGCTGCCGGCCGCGCCACCCGCCGCGAGGAGCTGCGCGGCCACGCCGAGTGGGCCCGCACCCACGCCGGGCCGTGGGTGCAGCGGCGGTTGCGCGGCACCTCGTCCGGTGACGCACTGGCCGCCAAGCGCCCGCGCCTCACCCACTTCCGCGATCCGGAGGCCGAGCCGAGACACGGAACCCTTCCCGAGGGCTGAGGCCACCCCGCCGATGCTGCGCCACGGGGCGAACGTGCGGTGACCCGGCGCCGCCGGGCAGTGGTCCTCAGCCACCTCCTGGGCCGGTGCGGACGGCGAGCGGCCGGAGCGAGGCCTCGGCCTCCGCGAGCAGCACCTGCTCGGCCCGGCGGTACCGGGCGTCGGCGTCGGCGGGCGACTCCCCCACCGCGGTGAGGCCGACCTGCCCGAGCTCGGTGAGGCCGCTGATCATGTGGAAGACGATGCCGACCTCCCGCGCCTGGTCGTAGTGGAGCCGGTGCCGAGCCACGACGTCGAAGAGGTCGTCGAGGGAGAGGCCCCGCAGCGCCGGCGACTCGAGGTGGTCGGTGGCCACGAGGTGGCGCTCGCGCCCGGTCGGGGTGAGGAAGAGCGCGGAGGCCGGGTCGTACCGACCGTCGGTGAGGAACTGGAGGGTGAGGAAGGGGTGGGTCGTCCCGCCCCTGCGGAGGTTGATCTCGATGGCGTGGCTGGACCAGCGGCCGGCCTCGTCACGGACGACCACGAAGTCGAGGGCGAACCTGCCGAGGACCCCCTCGCGGGCGAGGCGTCGGCCGACGGCGAGCGCCTCGCCGCTGATCAGCCTCGCGTAGCCGTGGTCGGCCGGGAACCGGCAGCCGAGGTAGCTCTGCCCCGATGGCCCACCGAGCAGCTGGTCGTGCGTCGAGAGCAGCTCGACCTCCCCGTCCGGGAGCACCCGAAGCTGCACGGAGGGGCTGCGCAGCTCGACCCCGCCGATCCGCTCCTCGACGATGCCGCCGCGCTCGGCGAGCTTGGCGACGTAGTCGTCGTACCGGATCGTCGGCCTCTCGAACGCCATCGCGGCCACGGCCGCCCGCAGCCGCTCGCGCTCGGCCGGACCCCCGGGGTCGCCGGCCCCCCGCAGGTCGACGAGGGCGTTCCCCTCGCCGGACACGCCCTCGTTGAGCTTCACGAGGGCCTCGGGCGCCCCGGGCCGTTCGGCCCGGAGCCGAGTCAGGGCGTCGACGACGTCGTCGACGGAGTGCAGGTCCTCGTACCCGAGCGGATGCCGGACGCCCTCCTCGGCGAAGATCCGGCGACAGCCCGTCTTCGTGCCGAGCGGCGCGAGCCGGGGGTCGGCGCCGTACATCGGGATGCCGAGCGCGAGCGCCAGGTCGCGCTCCCGCTCCGTGGTGTTGTACGGGACGAGGTGGGAGCGGCTCCGGTCGGGGACCAGGTCCGCGATCCGCGCGAGCAGCCGCGGACGCTCGAGCAGCTTCTCGGTGAGCGGCCGGCCGGAGGCGTCCCCGACGTGCACGAGGTGGAGCCGGGCCCGCGCGTGGCTGGGGATGACGCCCGGGAGCAGCGCGAGGTAGTACTCCATGACGGCGGGGGCGATCGGCATCGACGTCACGTAGACGAGCCGGAGGCGGGGCTGGCGCAGGAGCAGGAGGAGGAACAGGAACCGCTCCTCGTACGCCTGCATCGACGCCCCGGTGCTCGCCTCGACCTTGTCGAGGGACACCGAGGGCACGACGACGACCGACTCGTCCGGCTCGTTGAGCCCGATGAGGCGCCAGACCCCGGCCAGGCGGGTCTGCAGCTCGTCGAACCTGGCGTTGCGCTCCTCCTCCGACAGCGACACCAGGGTCGGCGCCACGGCGCTCACGGCGTCACCCGCGCCGCGTCGAGCCCGACGACGTCGAAGGCGCGGACCGGTTTCGAGAGGCCGCGCAGCTCGAGGTCACCGACCGGCCGGGCCACCGCGACGTCCTCGACGGCGGACTGGACCCGCTGGCTCACGAGCAGCTGCCACGCCTGCGCGGCGTCGCACAGTCGCGCGGCGACGTTGGTGACGGTGCCGATCGCCGCGTAGTCGAACCGGCCCTCGAACCCGATCCGGCCGAGCGTCGCGAACCCCTGGGCGATGCCGACGCCGAGGCCCAGGTCGTGGCCACGGCGACCCCACCCCTCCGCGAGCTCGCGGACCCTCGCGCGCAGCGCCACGGCGAACCGCACCGCACGCTGCGGTGCGTCGTCGACGGGCACCGGGTCGTTGAAGAAGAGCATGACGCCGTCCCCGATGAACCGCTCGAGCGTCGCCTCGTACCGGTTCGCGAGGTCGCCGACGGCCGCGTGGTACTCCGCGAGCACCGTCCCAGACCTCCTCCGGCTCGGCGGTCTCGGCGAACGGCGTGAAGCCGCGCAGGTCGGTGAAGACCACGGTGATCTCGCGGCGGTGTCCCTCCGACGAGCGAGTCCTCCCCCGCGGCGAGGACCACCTCGGCCACCTGCGGGGAGAGGAAGCGGCGCAGCCGCGCCATCCGCTCGAGCTCCTCGACCTGCGCCGGCACCCGGCTCTCCAGCTCGCGGTTCCACGACGCCAGCTCGGCCGCCTGGGCCTCGATCGTGTCGTGGTACCGCTTGACCCGCAGCAGGCTGCGCACCCGCGCCAGGAGCTCGGCGCTGGTCGAAGGGCTTGGTGACGAAGTCGTCCGCCCCGGCCTCGAGGGCCCGGAGCTTCTCCTGCTCCCCGCTCGCGGTGATCATGACGACGGGCAGGAAGGCGGTGCGCTCGTCGGCGCGGATCCGCCGGCACACCTCGTAGCCGTCCATCCCCGGCATCAGGATGTCGAGCAGGACGAGGTCGACGTCCTCGCGGGCGAGGTGGTCCAGCGCGGCCGCGCCGGACGACGCCCCGACGACGCGTGGCCGCGCGGCGTGAGCACCGCGTCCAGCAGGGCCGACGTTGGCCTCGAGGTCGTCGACGACGAGGACGACGGCGGCTGGGGACTCGGTGTCGGTCATGGCGGCGGCCTTCCTCGGGTGATGGCGCTGCGCACCTGGTGCGGCAGGTCCCGGACGCTGATCGGCTTCTCCCAGTACCCGTCGAAGCCGGCCTGCTGCACCCGTTCCCGGTCCTCGGGCATGGCCAGTGCGGTGAGCGCGACGACGGGCACGTCCTCCGTGGCCGGGTGGGCGCGCAGCGCGTGCAGCCCCGCGACGCCGTCCTGACCGGGCAGCTGCAGGTCCATGAGGACGAGGTCGGGAGGGTCCCGCACGGCCTCGGTGAGCGCGTCCTCGGCGGTGCCCGCGCCGCGGACCTCGAACCCGGCGTGCTCGAGGACGGCGCGGACCAGCTCCATGTTGCGCTCGTTGTCCTCGACGACGAGGACCCGTCCACCGGTCACCGGGCACCCCCGCGGGTCGGCTCGGCCACCCGGTCCAGCACCGCGAGCAGCTCCTCGACGGTCGCCGGCTCCGTGGTGGCGGCGAGCGCCACCTGCTCGGCCACGCGCTGCCACGTCGCCCCGCCGTCGGCGCCGTCCGGCACCAGGGCCACGACCGGCACCCGCCCCAGGGTGGTGTCGCCGTGCAGGGCCCGCACGGCCGCGTACCCGTCGTCGGCGACGCTCTCGAGGTCCACCACCACCACCTGCGGCACCCGGCCACGGGCAGCAGCCACTCCCTGGTCCACGGAGGCGGAGGGCAGGACCGACCAGCCCCCCGCCTCCAGGTCCGCGGTGAGCCCGGCGAGGCTCTCCGGGTCCCGGTCGACGACCCAGACCAGCCGCCCGTCCCGCCCCGAGACCAGCCCGGTGCGCCGGAGGGAGTCGACGAGCAGGTCGCGAGCGACGGGCTTGACGAGGTAGTCGTCGGCACCGAGGGCGTACCCGCGGCCGCGCTCGTCGAGGATCGAGACGACGATGACCGGCACGTGGGCGAGCGCCGGCTCGCCCTTGATCCGGGTCAGCACCTCCCAGCCGTCGATGCCGGGAAGGCGGATGTCGAGGACCACCGCCGAGGGCACCTCGCGGCCCAGCGCCTCCAGGGCCTCCTCTCCCGAAGAGGCCGTGACGACGTGGAACCCCTGGTCGGCGAGCAGGATCGTCATCAGGTCGGACGACCGCCGGTCGTCCTCCACGAGCAGGACCGACGGGCCGGCGCCGCCCGCCCCGGGGTCGAGCGTGCGCGTCGCCGGCTCGTGGACGGGCAGCGTGAACCGGAAGGTGCTGCCCCGGCCCGGCTCGCTCTCGACCCAGAGCCGCCCCCCGTGCATCTCGACGATGCGCCGGCTCAGGGTCAGCCCGAGCCCGGTCCCCTCCTGCGCCCCCAGGACGCGCTCGCCCTGCTGGAACGACTCGAAGATCCGCTCCTGGTCGTGCGAGCGGGATGCCGATGCCGTCGTCGGCCACGGCGACGTGGACGTCGGGGCCCTCGAGGGCCGCGTGCACCGTGACGGACCCGCCCTCGGGGGTGAACTTCACGGCGTTGGTCAGCAGGTTGAGGACGACCTGGCGCGACGCGGAGCTCGTCGGCGTGGACGACGGGGAGGTCCGCGGGGACGTCCGTGGTGAGCGCCAGGCCTCGGCGCAGGGCCCGCTCGCGGACCAGGCCCGCCGTCGACTCGACGAGGGTCGCCACGTCGACCGGTCCCGGCTCGAGCACCATCTGCCCGGCCTCGATCTTCGACAGGTCGAGGATGTCGTTGAGGAGGGCGAGGAGGTGCCGGCCCGACTCGTGGATGTGACCGAGGTACTCGCGCCTGGCGCTCGTTCACCTCTCCGAACATCCGCTCGATGAGGACCTCCGAGAAGCCGATGATCGCGTTGAGCGGCGTCCGCAGCTCGTGGGACATCGACGCGAGGAACTCCGACTTGTGCCGGCTGGCCACGGCGAGCTCCTGGCTCTGCTGTTCCAGCCGGCGGTACAGCTGGGCGTTGGTCAGCGCGAGGGCGGACTGCGAGGCGAAGGTCTCGAGCAGCTCGCAGGTGTCCGCGTCGATCTCGCCCGGCTCGCGGCGCCGGATCAGCAGCGCCCCGACGACGCGGTCGCGCCGCAGCATCGGCACGGCCACCACCGAGCGCCAGCCGGCGTCGCGCAGCATCCGCAGGTGCGGGTCGTCGGACCGCACGACGAGGTCGGGCACCTGGACCGGCCGCCGCTCGAGCGCGGACTGCCCGACCAGGGTGTCGTGCAGCCCGACCCGCACCCGGCGCAGCGCGTCGAGCAGCTCGGGACCCGTCCCGTGGCGTGTTGCGGACGCGGAAGAGCTCGCGCTCGCGGTCGAACTCGAGGATCGACCCGCCCTCGGCCCCGGCCAGCGCCACGGCGTGCGTGACGATCGTCGTCAGCACCTCGTCGAGGTCGAGGCTGGAGCCGACCGACTCGCCGACCGCGGTGAGGGCCTCGAGCTGGGCCAGGCGCCGGGTCAGGTCCTCCTTGTGCGCCTCGAGGTCACGCATCAACCGGGCGGTGCGGATGGCGACGGCCGCCTGCGCGGCGTACCTCGTGAGCAGCTCGGCCTCGCGCCCGGTGAAGGGTGCGACGGAGGTGCGCCAGAGGGTGAGCACGCCGACGACCTCGTCGTCGACGAACATCGGGGCGCCGATGAGGGTGCGGTACCCCCCGACCCGCTGCAGGTCGGTGCGGCCGTAGCCGGGGTCCGCCAGGACGTCGTCGATCTGCTGGGTGCGGCGGTCGAGCCCCACCCGCCCGAGCAGTGACGTCCGGTCGGCGGTCAGTGGGTGGTCCCGCACGAACCGCCGGAACTCGTCGGTGAGCCCGGAGGACCACCCGAGGCGGAACACGTCGCCGTCGAGGAGGTAGACCAGGCCAGCGTCCCCGTGCGTGAGGCGCCGCGCGCTCTCGGTCACCGTCTGCATCACGTGGTCGAGGTCCGAGGCCGAGCGCCCGAGGGCGCGGAGCACCTCGTCGGTGGCGAGGAGCTGGTCCCGGGCCTCGTCGAGGGCGTGAGCGAGGTCGCCGTCGCCGACGCCAGAGCGCCCGCCTGCTGCGGTCATGACGACCTCCCCCGGGACCTGGGTTACCGCGATTGTGGACCCCTCCGGATGGGGCGTCCATAGCCCACCGGAGTCCCTTGCCCGTGGGGGCAGCGCCGGCGCCCGGACGAGCCGAGCGCCGGCGGCAGGCGTGGATGGCCGGGCTCCGCATCCGATCACCTCCGGGCTCGCAGATGCGGGGCTACGATGCAGTTCGTGACGCAACTGCGGATATCAGACGCCGCCGAGCTCCTCGGCGTCTCCGACGACACCGTGCGCCGGATGGTCGACGCGGGGCGGCTGGCGGCCGGCCACGACGACGCCGGCCGCCTCGTCGTCGAGGGCGCCGACCTCGCCGCCGTCGCCCAGGAGGTCGCCCGGCCCGCCCCCGTCGGCGTGGTCTCCGACGAGTCCGCGCGCAACCGGATGCGCGGCATCGTCACCCGCGTGCTCACCGACACCGTCATGGCGCAGGTGGAGCTGCAGTGCGGTCCGTTCCGGATCGTGTCGCTGATGTCGCGCGAGGCGGTGGAGTCCCTGGGGCTCGAGGTCGGCACGGTGGCCGTCGCGTCGATCAAGTCGACCAACGTCGTCGTCGGGGTCTCGCGGTGACGCCCCGACGCGGGGTGCGGCGCACGGGGGCAGCGGGGCTCGCCGCAACGGCACTGCTGCTCGCCGGCTGTGCCGCCGGCGAGGACACCGCGTCCGGGGACGAGGCCGTCACCGTGCTCGCCGCCGCGTCGCTCACCGCACCGTTCACCGAGCTGGCCGAGCGGTACATGGCCGACCACCCCGGCACGGAGGTGCGGCTCAGCTTCGGGTCGAGCACGACGCTGGCCCAGCAGGTGGCGCAGGGCGCCCCAGCCGACCTGCTCGCCACCGCGGGCACCGGGCCGTTGGACCTGCTCGGCGACGTCCAGCCGAGCGAGACCCTCACCATCGCCCGCAACACCCTCGAGATCGCCACCCCGCCCGGCAACCCGGGGGGCGTGGGCGGCCTCGAGGACCTTGCCTCCACGGACCTCGACGTCGTGCTCTGTGCCGCCACGGTGCCGTGCGGCAAGGCCGCCGACGAGGTGCTGGCGCGCGCGGGCGTGGCGGCCCACGTCGTCTCCCGGGAGGTCGACGTCGCGGCGACCCTGGCGAAGGTACGCCTCGGAGAGGCCGACGCGGCCGTCGTCTACCACTCCGACGTCGCCTCTGCCGCGGGAGCGGTCGAGGGGGTCGAGATCCCCGCGGCCGACAACACCACCCTCGCCTATCCGCTGGCCCTGCTCGGCGAGTCCCCCGCCGCAGCGGCGTTCGCCGCCTACGTCGCCGGGCCGGAGGGCACCGGGGTGCTCACCGCCGCCGGCTTCCTCGCGCCGTGAGCCCGCCGGCCGCCCGGGGTGCGGGCGACGTCCTCGGCCCTCCGCCCCCCGTCGGGCGACCTCCCGCGCCGAGTCCGTGGCGACCCCGCGCCTCCCGGGCCCTGCTTCTCGTCCCCGCCGTCCTCGCCGTCGGGCTCGTCGTCGTCCCGCTGCTCGGCCTGCTCGGCGGCACCGAGTGGTCCGAGCTGCCGGCGCGTCTCACCGACCCGCTGGTGCGGCCGGCGCTGTGGCTGTCGCTCGTCACGACCGTCACCACCGTCGCCGTGTGCCTCGTCCTCGGCACGCCCCTCGCGTGGCTGCTCTCCCGGGCCGACGGCCGCGGGGCGACGTGGCTGCGGGCGGTGCTCACCGTCCCGGTCGTGCTGCCGCCGGTCGTCGGCGGGGTGGCCCTGCTCCTCGCCTACGGGCGCAACGGGATGGTGGGCGGCACCCTGTTCGAGGTCTTCGGGGTCCGCATCCCGTTCACGCCGGTGGCAGTGGTCCTGGCCCAGGTGTTCGTCTCGCTGCCGTTCTTCGTGCTGGCCGCGGAGGGCTCGATGCGGGGCATCGACCGGCGGGTCCTCGACGTCGCCGCCACCCTCGGCGCCACCCCCGCCCGGGTGCTGCTCCGGGTGGCGCTCCCGCTGGCGGCACCGGGCATCGCGTCCGGCGCGGCCCTCGCCTGGGCCCGCGCCCTCGGCGAGTTCGGCGCCACCATCACCTTCGCAGGCAACTTCCCCGGTCGCACCCAGACCGCCCCGCTCGCCGTCTACGTCTCGCTCCAGGAGGACCCGCAGACCGCGGTGGCGCTCAGCCTGGCCCTGCTCGTGGTCTCGGTGCTCGTCCTCGGCCTCCTCCGCGGTCGGTGGATGCGATGAGCCTCGACGCGCACGTGCGCGCCCACCGTGGCGGCTTCGTCACCGACGTGGGCCTGAGCGCCGACGACGGCGAGGTCGTGGCGGTGCTCGGACCCAACGGCGCCGGCAAGACCACCGCGCTGCACGTCCTCGCCGGGCTGGTTCGGCTCGACTCCGGACACGTCCGGGTCGACGGCGCCACCTGGGCCGACGCGCACCGGCACGTCGACCCGTCGCAGCGTGCCGTGGGGATGCTGTCCGCCGACCACCTGCTCTTCCCACACCTCACGGCCCGGGCGAACGTCGCGTTCGGCCCGCGCAGCCGCGGCGCCGGCCGGGCCGCGGCCCACGCCCGGGCCGACCGCGAGCTGGCGGCCCTCGGCATCGGTGACCTCGCCGGGCGCCGGCCGGCGCAGCTCTCGCACGGACAGGCCCAGCGCGTGGCCCTGGCCCGCGCCCTCGCGACCGACCCGCGGCTGCTGCTCCTCGACGAACCGCTCTCGGCCCTCGACCCGGCCGTCCGCCCCACCGTCCGCGCCACGCTCGCCGGGCGGCTGCGCGACTACCGAGGCAGCACCGTGGTCGTCACCCACGACCCCCTGGACGCCCTCACCCTCGCCGACCACCTGGTCTTCGTCGAGGACGGACAGGTCGTGCAGGAGGGGACGCCCGACGACGTCGTCGCCCGGCCGCGCGACCCCTACGTGGCCCACGTCGTCGGGCTCAACCTCTACCCCGGCACGGCGGTGGACGGCCAGAGCGTCGACACCGGTCTCGGCACCGTCGTCACTGCCGGGCACGAGCACCGCGGGCCCTCATGGGTCGCCTTCTCACCCGGCGCCGTCGCGCTCTACCCGGAGATGCCGCACAGCTCGGTGCGCAACGTCTGGCCCGCCGTCGTGCAGTCGGTCGAGCTGGTCGGGCAGTCGGCGCGCGTGCGTCTCGTCGTCCGGCCGAGCGACGCCGCCGTGGGGGCGCCGCAGGAGGCCCACCCGGGCGGACCGCCGCTCGTCGCGGAGGTGACCGCGGGGTCGGTCGCGAGCCTGCGTCTCCACCAGGGCACCCGGCTCTGGGCCGGCGTCAAGGCCACCGAGGTCGCCGCCTACCCCTCCTGACGCCCGCTTCGCCGCCCCGTGTGCCCAGCTGGTCGCCGGGCAGCCGGTGGAGCACCGGGAGTGGGCACCGGCGGCGCCGGTGTACTCGGACGTCCACGTACCCTCGGTGCCATGCGAGTGACCCGGGTGATGCCGACCGAGGAGGGCCAGGACCTCATCGACCTGACCCGCGAGATCTGCGACAAGGAGCTCCGGCCCCGGGTCGACGACGCCGAGCGCGCGGCGGCCTCGGACGAGTCCTTCCCCACGGGCGTCTTCCGCACCCTCGGCGAGGCGGGACTGCTCAGCCTGCCGCAGCCGGAGGAGCACGGCGGCCACGGCCAGCCCTACGAGGTCTACCTCCAGGTCGTCGAGGAGATCGCCAGCGCGTGGATGAGCGTCGCCGTCGGTGTCTCCGTGCACTCGCTCACCACCTATCCCCTCGTCGCCTTCGGCACCGACTCCCAGAGGCGGGCCCTCCTGCCCGCGATGCTCGCCGGCGACCAGCTCGGTGCGTACTGCCTCTCGGAGCCCCAGGCCGGCTCCGACATCGCCTCGATGAGCACCCGCGCCACCCGCGACGGCGACGGGTACGTCATCAGGGGCACCAAGTCGTGGATCAGCCACGCCGGCCACGCCGACTACTACACGACCTTCGTGCGCACGTCCGACGACGGCGGCCGGGGCCTGTCGTGCGTGGTCGTGCCGGCGGACGCCGAGGGCCTGTCCTTCGGCACGCCCGAGAGGAAGATGGGCCTGCACTGCGACACCGTGCGCGAGGTGCTCTTCGACGACGTCCGCGTCGACGCCTCGCGGAGGGTCGGCGAGGAGGGGCAGGGGATGGCGATCGCGCTGTCCGCCCTCGACGCCGGCCGGCTCGGCATCGCGGCGGCGGCGACGGGGCTCGCCCAGTCGGCGCTCGACCTCGCCACCTCCTACGCCCGGGAGCGACAGCAGTTCGGCCGCGCCATCGGCCAGTTCCAGGGCCTGGCCTTCCTCGTCGCCGACATGGAGGCCGCGGTGTCGAGCGCCCGCGCCACCTACCTCCACGCCGCCCGGCTCAAGGACGCCGGCCTGCCGTTCTCGAAGGAGGCGGCCGTGGCCAAGCTCGTGGCGACGGACGCGGCGATGAAGGTCACCACCGACGCCGTGCAGGTGCTCGGCGGCGCCGGCTACACCCAGGACTTCCCCGCCGAGCGGTACATGCGGGAGGCGAAGGTCACCCAGATCTTCGAGGGCACCAACCAGATCCAGCGGCTCGTCATCAGCCGGCACGTCCTGCGCTGAGCGCCGCGGCACCGGCCCTGCCTACGCTGGGCCGCGTGAGGAGTGATGCCGTGCGCCCGTTGTCCGTTCTCGCGCCGGCCCTGGCCGCCGCGCTGCTGGCGGCGTGCGGCACCGGCGGTGACAGCCCTTCCACGTCGCCGACGTCGGCCCCGGCCACCTCGGGCGCCGGCACCTCGGTGCCGGCCGCCCCCACCCCCGACGCCGGTGGGTCCGAGGGCAGCCCCGGCACCGGCGCCCTCCCCCCTGACCTGCGGCAGCGGCCGCAGGTCGCCGACGCGATCGCCGACGCCGCCGCGCGGCAGCAGGTGTCGGAGGCGCGGGTGCAGGTGGCGGCGTGGTCACCGGTCACGTGGGACGACGGGTCGCTCGGGTGCCCGCAGCCGGGTCGGGCCTACCCGCAGGCCCTCGTCGACGGCTGGTTCCTCCTGCTGCGCGTCGACATGACCCTGCTGGCCTACCACGCCGGTCCCGACGGCAGCTACGCGTTCTGCGCCGAGCCCGACGGCAGCTACACCGTCCGCGACGGCTGACGCCGTCGGGCGGTCCCAGCCGGGTCGGCTCTGGTCCTTCCCGCCGGATGGCGGCTTCCCTGCATCGTGAGCCCGCGGGGGGCATCCTGAGCCCGCGAGGTGGAGGTGGCAACAGGCCCGGACGTGGTGGGACCGGGCCATCTCATACCTGGCCCGGTCCCCCACGAGGCTAGGCGGACCGGGGCACCGGACGGGGAATCGACACGCGAGGACCGGCCGAACGTCCGAGGGCGGTCAGTCGTCCGGGTCCCGGGAGAGGCCCGGGAGGAGGGTGTCCCCGGCGCGCAGAGCGCCCAGTGCCTCGGGGTGGGCCGCGTCGATGTGGGCCAGGCCCTTGCGGCGGTAGCGCACGAGCTGTGCGGCGCCCAGCCCCCAGAAGAGGAACTGCACCGACATGGCGATCCGGAAGTCGTCGAGCGTGTAGTCCTGCGGGCCGCCGGGAGCGAGGCGGTCGAGGACGACACCGATGAGGGCGATGGTGAGCAGCGAGGCGAGGAAGCCGCCGATGTTGACGACCCCCGTCGCCCGGCCGAGCCGGTTCGACGGGTGGAAGGTGCGGGCGAGGTCGAAGCCGACCATCGACCCCGGGCCGCCCACCGCCGTGACGACCACGAGGAGGACGAGCAGCCACAGCGGAGCCGGGCCCGGCCAGAGCAGCACGACCGCCCACGTGCCCGCGATCACCGCGACGATGCCGAGGACGAGCTGGCTGCGGCGGTACGGCACCCGCGCCGTGAACATGGCGACCACCGGGCCGGCGCCCATCGCCGTGAAGGTCATGACGACGAGCAGCAGCGACGCCGTGCGTGGCGTCAGGCCCTCGCTGAGCAGGAACGGGAACCCCCAGAGCATCGTGAAGACGGTGGAGCCGAACTGGGAGGTGAAGTGCACCCACAGCCCCAGCCGGGTGCCGGGGTTGCCCCACACGTCGGCGAGCGTCCGGCGCAGCGCTCTCAGCTTGATCCGCTCCACCGCCTCGCCCCGGTACGGGGAGTCCTTGACGACGAGCAGCAACGCCGCTCCCAGCACCACCCCCACGGACGCGGCCGTCGCGAACGACCGGGTCCAGCCCCAGGTGGCGAGCGCCGCGGCGAGCGGGGTCGCCGCCGCCACCGCGCCCAGCTGGCCGACCATGCCCGACAGCTGGGTGACGAGGGGCGCCTGCTTGACCCGGAACCATGCCGCGACCAGCCGCAGCAGCGAGGTGAACACCATGGCGTCGCCCGCCCCCAGCAGGACGCGGGCGGCCAACCCCACGGGGAAGGTCCCGGCGACGGCGAACCACAGCTGGCCCGCGGTCATCAGCACCAGTCCGGTGAACATCAGGCGCTTCGGGCCGTACCGGTCGATGAGCACGCCCACCGGCACCTGCATCCCCGCGTACACCCCGAGCTGCACGACGGTGAAGGTCGCGAGCTGCGCCGCCGTGATGTCGAAGCGCTCGGCCGCGAGCAGGCCGGCGACGCCCAGGGAGGTCCGGTGGAAGACCGCGAGCACGTAGACCGACAGCCCGACGCACCAGATCGCCCAGGCACGGCGGCGCCCGATCGTGTGCACCTGGCGCAGGACGGTGCGGGTCACCGCCCGAGTGTAGGTTTCGGTGGGTGACCTCGGCCGCCGGCGGCGCCCGGCGGGAGGGGAGAGCCCACCGCCTCCCCGGCCGGCCGGACCGCGGTCGGGCTCGCCCCGACAGCGGTCAGGGCAGGGCCCGCTCCTCGGCCACGGCGTTCCCCCCGTCGACGACGACGACCTGCCCGGTGACGTACGAGGCCCCCGGCGAGGCCAGCCAGGCCACCGCCGACGCCACCTCCTCGGCCGTCCCCGAGCGGCCCACCGGGGTGAGGAGGCCCTCCTGCCGCTCGGCGGGGGTCTGCGACCCGGTCGCGACCCATCCCGGGGCGACGACGTTCACCGTGATGCCGTGTGCCGCCTCGTCGACCGCCAGGGCCCGCGCGAAGCCGACCAGTCCGGCCTTGGCGGCGGCGTACGCGACCTCGCCGCGCATCGCCATCACCGCCCCGGTCACCGACGCGACGAGCACCACCCGCCCCGCCCCGCTGTCCCGGAGGGCGGGCAGCGCCGCCCGCACCGAGTGGTAGGCGGTGTCGAGGTTGCGGGCCAGCGAGGCCGTCCAGCGCGCCGGGGTGGTGGCCAGCAGGTCGCCCTCGAGGTAGTCACCGTCGCCGACCGTGACCATGCCGGCGTTGGCCACGAGCACGTCCAGACCGCCCCCGGCGCCCAGCGCCGCCGCCACGACGGCCTGCGCCCCCCTCTCCTCGGTGAGGTCGGCCACGACCCCGTCGGCGTCGACCCCCGCCTCCCGCAGCTCGGCCACGCGGTCGGCCACCCGCCCGGTGGTCGAGGCGAGGACCACCCGGGCCCCGCACGCACCGAGCAACCGGGCACACGCCATCCCGATGCCGGTCGGGGAGCCGGCCCCGGTGACCACGGCGGTGCGGCCGGTGAGATCGAACGCGGGCGGGAGCGGGCGCGTCATCCCCGCCGCCGCTGCTCGATCACGCGGCGCATCCTATCGGCGGCCGACCGGCCCCCGGACCGCGGAATCCGTCGTCACGGGCCGCGAGACCTGCGGGGCCGGCGGGCCCATCGGAGTGCACCGGAGCCCCCGCAGGGCCCTGCCCGCGGGTCATCATGGGCGGATCCACCACCACCAGGAGGAGGACACCATGCCAGGACGCAAGGACCCCGGGCCCTCGGTCAAGGACGACGAGCTCTACGAGAAGCTGCGCGACGAGGGCAACAGCAAGGAGAAGTCGGCCCGCATCGCCAACGCGGCGGCCAACAGCTCACGCTCCGAGGTGGGTCAGCGAGGGGGCTCCTCTCCCGCCTACGAGGACTGGACCAAGGACGACCTCATGGACCGGGCCCGCGAGCTGGACATCGAGGGGCGCTCGTCGATGTCGAAGGACGAGCTCATCGACGCCCTGAGGAACCACTGACCCGCTCCGGCCGGGTCCGTCGGCACGACGGCGCCGGAGCGTGCCGTCGATCGGCGGTCACGACCCGCCCGGAGACGCGGAAGGCGTCCGGGAGATGCGTGCAGGGGGGTCGCATCTCCCGGACGCCGGTTCCGGGACCGGCACCGCTCGAACGGCGCCGGTGACGATGAGTAATGTACAAGGAGATGTCTGAGTACGCCCTGAGAACCGGCCAACACGCCGGACGAACCCGGGACAGCCCGTGAGGCTGCTCCTGGTGGAGGACGAGCGCCCCCTGGCCGCGGCGCTCGGCGAGGCGCTGCGCGAGGCAGGGTGGGTCGTCGACCACGCCGGCGACGGTCGGGAGGCGCTGCGGCTGGGTCTGGTGGGCCAGTACGACGTCGTGGTGCTCGACATCATGCTGCCCGGGCTCAACGGGTACGACGTGCTCAAGCACCTGCGCAGGAAGAAGGTGTGGACCCCGGTGCTCATGCTCACCGCCAAGGACGGCGAGTACGACCAGACCGACGCCTTCGAGCTCGGGGCCGACGACTACGTGACCAAGCCGTTCAGCACGCCGGTGCTCCTCGCCCGCCTCCAGGCCCTCGCCCGGCGCGGCGCCCCCGAGCGCCCGGTGGCCCTCACCGCCGGCAACCTCAGCCTGGACCCCACGACCCGTCGGGTCACGCGGGCCGGCCGCGAGATCCAGCTGACCGCCCGCGAGTACGCCCTGCTCCACCACCTGATGCGCAAGGTGGGGCAGGTGCAGAGCAAGGCGGAGATCCTCGAGAACGTCTGGGACTCCGACTACCCCGGCGCCGACAACGTCGTCGAGGTCTACATCGGCTACCTCCGGCGCAAGATCGACGCCCCGTTCGACACCAAGGCGATCGAGACCGTGCGCGGCATGGGCTACCGGCTCAATCCGGTTCCCGGTCCGCAGGGATCCTGACGGCGAAGCGGCACCAGCCCTCCGGCGTCTCGGTCGCGAGCACCGTCCCGCCGTGCGCCGACGCCACCTCGGCGACGATGGCGAGGCCGAGGCCCGTGCCGCCGGTGCCGCGGGTGCGCGAGTCGTCGAGGCGCACGAACCGGCCGAAGACGCGGTCGCGGTCCTCGGCCGGGACGGGCGGGCCGTCGTTGTCGACCTCGAGCACCGCGTCGTCGCCCTCCTTGCGCAGCGTGACCCGCACCCGGCTCTCCATGTGCCGCTCCGCGTTCTCGAGCAGGTTGCGGACCACCCGGCCCAGCCGGGCCTGGTCACCCACGATGCGGAGGGGCTCGACCGACACCGCGACCGGCATCCCGCGGGTGCGGAGCGCGCCGGTCTCGGCGAGCACGACGTCGTCGAGGTCGACCTCGCCGGTGTCGAGCACCATCGCGCGCTCGTCGGCCGAGGCGAGGGTGAGCAGGTCCTCGACGAGCACGGTGAGCCGCTCCACCTCCGCCTCGGCCCGCGCCGCGAGCTGGCGGCGTTCTGCGGCGGGGCGGTCCTCGCCGAGCATCTCGATGAGCACGTTCGTCGTCGCCAGCGGGCTGCGCAGCTCGTGCCCGGCGTCGGCGACGAAGGCGCGGCGAGCGGCGTCGGCGCGCTGGAGGCGGCGGAGCACCCGGTTCATCGTCTCGGCGAGGCGGGCCAGCTCGTCCCGCCCGTCCGGAACCTGGAGCTGGGTGGGGGCGTCGCGGCCCATGCTCGAGATCGCCTCGACCTGGTCGCGCAGCCGCTCCACCGGACGCAGGGCCATGCCGACCGCGAAGGTCGTGACCGCGCCGAGGAGCGCCACCAGCCCGATCGCGCCGATGAGCGCGAACTCGGCCGACTGGCCCAGGGCCGTCGCCTCGACCTGCGTGGCCACCCCGACGAGCACCGTGTAGTGGGTGTCGTCGGCGGCGACGGCGTCGCTGACGGCGACGACGTACGCCCCGTCGGGCAGCCCCTCGATGCCGTCCGCGGTCACGAGCCGCTGCTCACCGTCGTCGACGCGCCAGTCGGCGATCGGCGCCTGCACCGCCGGGTCGCTGCTGGCCAGGACCTCGCCGGTGCGGGGGTCGACGATCTGTGCCACCCGGTTCTCCACCCCTCCTTCACCGCCCTGCAGCACCTCGTCGATCCGATGCAGGGAGACCTCGGTGGCGAGCTCGGCGGACTCGGCGCGGGCGACGTCGCGCGCGGACGCCTCGAGCACCTGACCGAGCGAGAGGTAGACGACGCCGGCGATGGCGACGGCGACGAGCAGCACGACCGGCATGGTCAGCGCGAGGATGCGGCTGCGGAGCCCCAGCCGGAAACGCATGCCCCGAGTCTAGGGACGCGTCGCGACGCCACCTTCGACGAAACGGTTGTCGGGGTGGCGCCGCACTGGCACCCTGATCCCGCCGAGAGGAGGCTCCGTGCCCCGACGACCACCCCCGCGGGGCCCTGCGGCACACCGACGTCCTCTCGTGCTGCTGCTCGCGTTCCTCGGCGCCTTCCTCGCCGCCCCGACGCTCGCCGCGGCGGAGGCGACCGACGCGGAGACCGCCCTGGCCGAGCGGTTCGCGCCGGTCGTCAGCCTCGTCGACCAACCGGAGCCGTGCGGCCCCGGGGAGCCCTTCCTGCCCACGGACGTCGACGCCGTCGTCGGCCGTGACGACGTGGCGCTGCGCGGTCCCTGGACCACCGACGACCTGGTCACGGTGGCGCCGACCGACGAGGACCTCGAGCGCGGCCGGCCCGGCTACCACCTGGACCTTCCCGGCGACCCCCTGCGCCCGGGCTGCTCGTACGAGGAGTGGTCCGACCTGGTCACGGCCGGCACCCAGCCCACGGTCTACGCGCACGTCGCCACCGACCCCGAGCACCCGGGACGCCTGGCTCTGCAGTACTGGCTCTACTACCCGTTCAACGACTACAACAACAAGCACGAGAGCGACTGGGAGATGGTCCAGCTCGAGTTCGCCGCGGACGACGCGAGCACCGCGCTGGCGACCGAGCCGGTGCGGCTGGCGTACAGCCAGCACGAGGGGGCGGAGGTCGCGCCGTGGAACGACGTGCGGCTCGAGGTCGTCGACGGCACCCACCCGGTCGTCCGGCCGGCGGCCGGCTCGCACGCCAACTACTTCGGGGACGCCCTCTACCTGGGGCGGTCCGCCAGCCAGGGCTTCGGCTGCGACGACGCCCGCGGCCCGTCGAGCCAGATCCGGCCCGCCGTGCAGGTCGTCCCGGTCGACCCGGCTGCCGCCCGGGCCGACTTCCCGTGGATCGCCTACGAGGGGCACTGGGGCCAACGGGAGGAGTCGTTCTACAACGGCCCCACGGGCCCGGCGACCAAGACCCAGTGGCAGCAGCCGTTCACCTGGGCCGACGAGGAGGGCCGCGACCACAGCTACGCCGTCCCGGCGAGCAGCCTCTTCGGCACCGGGGCCACCGACCTCTTCTGCAGCGGGGTGGCGGCGGGCTCGGACGCCTTCCGGGTGCTCACCGCCGAACCGCTGTTCGCGCTCGGCGCCCTCGCGGCGGGCGCGCTGCTCCTCTGGCTGCTGACCCGGCTCACCGACTGGCGGCCCTCGACCCCGCTGCGCCTGGTGCGCCGCCGCACCATCGGCCAGGTGCTCACGGCGTCTGCCCGCATGTACCGACGACACCTGTGGCCCTTCACCGTGATCGGAGTGTTCGCCGTGCCGGCCACGGCGCTGGGCAGCTGGGCCACCCAGGTCGGTGAGAGTGCCTCCGCCGGCGCCGACGTGGCCGACCCCTCGGCCTGGCTCGCCGTCGGCGGGCTGGTCGGGACGCTGGTCAGCCTCGTCGCCGCCCTCCTCGTGCAGTCGGCCGCGATGCAGGCGGTGGCCGAGGCGGACACCGGCAACCCGGTCCGGGCCCTGACCGCCTTCCGACCGGCCCTCCGGCGCCTGCCGGCCACCCTGGCAGCCGGCGGCATCGTCCTCGTGGTCGTCGTCCCCCTCGTGGCCACCGTCATCCTCGCGCCGGTCGGCATCGTGCTCGCCGTCCTGTGGGCCCTCTGGTTGCCGGCGGTCCAGCTCGACGGGCTCCGCCCCCTGGCGGCGCTGCGGCGCAGCACCGCCCTGGTCCGCCGCCGGTGGGTGCCGGTGGTCCTCCTCATCGGCACCGCCAACGTCGTCGTGTCCGCGATCGGACCACTGCTCGGCTTCGGCGTGCTGCTCGCCGGCAACGTGCCCTTCGTCGTCGGCAACGCCGTCGCCGGCGTCACGTACGCGCTGCTGTCGCCGTTCGTCGGAGTGGTGACGGCGTACGTCTACGCCGACGCCAGCGTGCGGAGCGCCCGGCCCGACCGGGCCGACGAGGAGGAGCTGCCCGCCGAGGGGACGCTCGCCCGCACCTGACCGGCGGCGCCGCCGGCCCGCGACGACGGTCGGCCGGGGTCGCGTGGCCCCACCCCCAGGGGTGGTGGTGGCAGGGCCACGGGTGTGATCGGCTGGGGGCTCCGGGACCCGCCGGAACCCGCGACCCGGCCGATGGAGACAGAAGCCGACTGACCTGCAAGGATGTCAAGGTGCAGCACGGCCGCCCTCGGGGGCAACCCGTTCCGCTGCCGGTCGGCGAGACCCTGGCCCGGCTGGCTCGCGTCACTGCGGAGCTGTCGCGCGCCACCACCGTCGACGAGGTCACCAAGATCGTCACCCAGCAGATGGCCGACGCAGTGGGTGCGACCATCGCGACCCTGGCCCTGCGCCAGGGCGAGGACGAGGTGCGCCTGCTCGGCACCCGGGGCCTGGACCTGCCCGAGGCCGAGCACTGGCAGGTGTTCCCGCTCAGCGTGCCCAACACCGTCAGCGAGGTCATCGGCACCGGCCGGCGGCTCGTGCTCGTGGGAGCCGACGCCATCGCCGCCCGCTACCCGGGCCTCGACATCCCGACTCGTGGTGAGCGGACGACGATCACCGTGCCCCTGCGGGTCGCCGGCCGCACCATCGGCGCCATCCACCTGTCCGTGCCCGGGGCGCAGACCCCGCCCGACGCCGAGCTCGAGTTCCTCGACGTGCTGGCCGACGCGTGCGCCCAGGCCTTCGAGCGGATCGAGGCGTCCGAGGTGGCCGAGCGCCAGACCGCCCGCCTGACCTTCCTCGCCGAGGCGTCGATCAACCTCGCGAGCAGCCTCGACCTCGAGGTGACGACGAACCGGGTGGCCCGCCTGGCGGTGCCGCGCTTCGCCGACTGGTGTGCCATCGACGTCGTGCGGGACGGCCTGCTGCACCGGCTCGCCGTCGCGCACGTCGACCCGGCGAAGGTCGAGCTGGCCTGGGAGCTCCACCGCCGGTGGCCGCCGGACCCCTCGCGCCGTCACGGGGCGATGCAGGTGGTCCGCACCGGCCGACCCCTCCTGCTTCCGGAGATCACCGACGAGGCGCTCGGGGCGATGGTCACCGACCCCGAGCAGCGTGCAGTGGCGCACGAGCTGGGCCTGCGCAGCGCCCTGATCGTCCCCCTGCTCGTGCGCGGCCGGGTCTCGGGGGTGCTCACCTGGGTGTCCACCGACGAGGACCGCCGCTACACGGAGGACGACGTCCACTTCGCGGAGCACCTCGCCCGGCGGGCCGCGAGCGCCATCGACAACGCCGAGCTGTTCAGCCAGACCCGCGACGTCGCCGTGCAGCTCCAGCGCGCCGTGCTGCCGGGGCGGGTCTCCGGGACCCCCGAGTGGGAGGTGCACTGCCTCTACGAGCCGTCGGGGCGCACCGAGGTGGGCGGCGACTTCTACGACGCGTTCCCCCTCGCCGACGGACGCTTCGTCGCGTTCATCGGCGACGTCATGGGACGCGGCGTCACCGCGGCGGCTGCGATGGCCCAGATGCGCTCGGCCGTGCGGGCCTTCGTCTCGGTCGACGCCTCGCCGGCGTCGGTCGTCGACGGCCTGGACCGGATGGTGCGGCAGTTCGAGACCGAGCAGCTGGTGACGCTCGCCGTCCTCGTCGCCGACCCGCGAGAGGGCACGGTGCAGCTGGTCAACGCCGGGCACCTGCCGGGGCTGGTCCTGCGCGCCGGCGACGGAGCCGAGCAGCTCGACTGGGCCGACGGGCCGCCGCTCGGCCTCGCGGTGGGACGCTCCAGCCACACGATCCGCCTCGAGGTCGGGGACACGCTCCTCGTGGTGACCGACGGGGTCGTCGAGCGGCGCGGAGAGGACATCGCCGTCGGCCTCGACCGGCTCGCGGGCGCCGTCGGCCTGCTCACCGCCGACGACCTCGGGACCGGGCTCACCCGGCTCGTGCACCGGGTGAGTGACGAGGGGTCCGACGACGACCGCGCCGCACTCGTCCTGCGCCGCACCGCCTGAAGGCCGGGGCTACATCTCCTCATGGGTGTCCGGGTCGCCGCCGAACCGGCGGCCGTCCGCACGCCCCAGCCCGGTGATCGCCGCCACCTCGTCCGCCGTCAACGACAGCCCGGCCGCCTCGAGGTTCTCCCGCTGACGCTCCGGCGTCGCCGACTTGGGCAGCGGCATCGCCCCGATCTCCAGGTGCCAGCGCAGGATGACCTGTGCCGGTGAGGCACCGAGCCGCTCGGCGGCCGCGCGCACCGGCTCGGCGTCGAAGGGAGCGGCATCCTTGCCGAGCGGGCTCCACGACTGGGTGAGGATGCCGAGCCTCTCGTGCACGGCGCGCATCTGCTCCTGCGGGAAGAGCGGGTACAGCTCGACCTGGTTCAGCGCGGGGGTCACCCCGGTGTCGTCGACGACGCGCCGCAGGTGCTCCTCGGTGAAGTTGCTGACGCCGATGGTCCTGACGAGGCCGCGCTCACGAGCGTCGACGAGGGCCTGCCAGGCCTCCGGGTAGAGACCGACGCTGGGGTTGGGCCAGTGGATGAGGCAGACGTCGAGGTGGTCAAGCCGCATCCGGCGCAGCGAGTCCTCGACCGACCGGGTGGCGAGGTCGCGGGCGTGGAAACGGCCGGGGATCTTCGTCGCGACGAGCACCTCCTCGCGGGGCACGCCACTGCGGCGCAGGGCCTCCCCCACCTCCTCCTCGTTCTCGTAGTTCACCGCGCTGTCGAGGTAGCGGTAGCCGTTCTCGAGTGCGCTCGTCATGGCCCGCACGCCCTCCTCACCGCGCAACGGGTAGGTGCCGAAGCCGATGGCGGGGAGCACGGTGCCGTCGACGAGCGGGTACTGGGGCAGGGTCATGGCTCTCCCGGGTCGGGCCGTCGCTGGACCCTCGCCATCCTGCCCCAGCTGCGGTGCTCGTCGGCCTTCGCGCTCCGGCCCGACCGGCGCCCGCCGCCCCGCGGTCGGCTCTGGGAGGATCGGCCGCGTGACGACTCCTGCGACCGGCCCGCTCGTCCCCCTCGGCGAGGACTCCCCCAGCGTCGACCCCTCGTCCTGGGTCGCTCCGACCGCGAGGGTCATCGGCCGCGTGTCCCTGGGCCCCGGGGCCAGCGTCTGGTACGGCAGCGTCGTCCGGGCCGACCTCGAGCGGATCGACATCGGCGCGGCGAGCAACGTCCAGGACGGCTGCGTCCTCCATGCCGACCCCGGGCGCCCCGTCGTCGTCGGCGAGCGGGTGACCATCGGTCACCGGGCGGTGGTCCACGGAGCCGTCGTCGGCGACGAGGTGCTCGTCGGGATGGGCTCGGTCGTGCTCAACGGCGCGCGCGTGGGGACGGGGAGCGTCATCGGGGCCGGCGCCGTCGTCGCGGAGGGGACCCAGGTGCCGCCCGGCTCACTCGTCCTCGGGGTGCCGGGCCGGGTTCGCGGCGAGGTGGGAGAGGAGCAGCGACTCGACGTCGTCGCCAACGCGGAGCACTACGTGGCCCTCGCCGCCCGCCACCGTGCCGAGGCCGGCTGAAGCCCACGCGTCAGCCGAGGTAGCGCACCCGCAGCACCGGGTAGCGGTTCGCCACCTCCGCGATCTCTCCGAGTGACGCACCCGGTGCGAGCCCGACGTACGCCCGCACCTGGTCGGCCTCGGTGCCGGCACCACCACGCCGCCGGCCCTGCGCGAGGTACGCCGCGATGACCGGAGGCCCCTCCTCCACCTCCGGCTCCTCGAGCAGCACCCGGTGGGCCCGGCGCCCGACGGAGCACGGCGTGGCCGACGCGCCGAGTAGTCCTGCGGTTCCGGCGGCACGCGGCTCACCCTCCCGTCATGAAGCGCTGGAGCCAGTCCGGTCGGACGACGGCCGCCACGAGGAGCAGGACGTCGATGGCGACCCCGAGCACCAGGTGCCGGTCCCAGAAGAGGACGAGCAGCACGAGCGACACGGTGCCCGCGACCAGGGTGAGGGCCGGCCATGCCCCCACGAGGCCCGGCACCTGCCACACCGCGAACGCGACGAGCAGGAAGGCGAGGACGGTGGTGGTCATGAGCACGAGCGCCACCGGCCGGCGCACGCCGGACGGCAGGATCGAGGTGTCGACGGAGAACTCCCGGACGTCCGGTGCGAGGTAGAGCAGGTGCACCAGGCCGTGGGCGACGAGCAGCACCCCGACGACGACCCGGAGCAGGCCGGTCACCGGCCGCCACGCCCTCCCTGCGTCGTCATCGCCGTCACCTCCGACCCTGTCGACGGTAGGCGCCCCGGCGGCCCGGGTGCCGCGATCGTGACCCGGCTCTCCCCGTCAGCGGGGCGGGCCGTCGGGCGCTGCGCGGCCCAGCCGGCGCGACACCAGGGCCGTGGCGAGGAGGAGCACCGCACCGAGGGCGACGGCCAGGCCGATCGTCGCGAGGTCCGACCCGGCCGAGGCCCCGAGGGCCACGTAGGCGACCGTCCCGGGGACCACTCCGACGGCGGTGCCGACCAGGTAGTCGCGCCGGGTGACCGGGCTGACCCCTGCCGCGTAGTTGACGACGGTGAAGGGCACGACCGGGGTGAGCCGGGCCACGACGACGCTCAGCACGCCCTGCTCGCGCAGGATCCGCCGCACCCCGTCGACCCGACGGCCGGTGAGGTCCTCGACCGCCTCCCGGCCGAGGCGGCGGGCGAGGCAGAAGGTCACCATCGCGCTCAGCACCGATGCCGACCACGACAGCGCGATGCCGGCGCCGAGCCCGAAGAACACCCCCGCGATGCCGGCCAGGAGGTTCTTCGGCACGGGCACGAGGGTGAGGAGGACGTGGAGCACGACGTACACCACCGGCCCCCAGGCGCCGCTCGCGGCGACGGCCCGCCTCACGGCGTCGAGGTCGCCACCGAGCACCACCGCGGCGAGCAGGCCGCCCAGCAGCACGGCCAGCGCCAGGGCGATGAGCCGGGTGAGGCCGGCGCGCGTCGAGGACATCGGGTGCCAGCCTAGGTTCTGGCCGTGGCCGGCGTGCCCGGCCGCCCCGCAGCCACCGCGACCCGCCGGCGTCGGTGAGGATGGGGTGATGGCCGCCACCCAGCATGACGAGGTCGAGCGCAAGTACGCGGTGGGCATTACGGCGTCGGTCCCCGACCTCCGCGAGGTCGAGGGCGTGGCCGAGGTCCGTCGCGGGGAGGGCGACGAGCTCGTCGCCACCTACTTCGACACCGAGTCCCTGGAGCTGCTGCGACGTGGCAGCACCGTGCGGCGGCGGGTCGGCGGGTCCGACGAGGGGTGGCACCTGAAGCAGCCCGGCGGCCGGGACACCCGACGCGAGACCCACCTGCCCCTCGGCCGGGCCGTGCACACGGTCCCGAAGCCGCTGCGCGAGGCGGCCGGGGCCGACGGGAAGGGGGTGCCGCTCGTCCCGGTCGCCACCGTCACCACCCGCCGCACCGAGCACGCGCTCGTGGGCCCGGACGACAAGGTGCTGGCCGTCCTCGCGGAGGACGACGTGCACGCGGAGCGGCTGCTCCCCCCGCGGATCCGCCAGCACTGGCGCGAGTGGGAGGTCGAGCTCGTCGACGGGGACCGCGACCTGCTCGACCGGGTCGAGGCCGCGCTGCTGCGCGTCGGAGCCACGCCGGCCGCCGTGTCCTCCAAGGTGGCCCGCGCCCTGGCGCACGAGTCCCCGGGCCCAGCCGCCCCCCGGACGGGTTCGGAGCCCGGACCGGAGGGAACCGCCGCCGACGCCCTCGGCGCCTACCTCGGCGAGCACCTCGAGGTGCTGCGCACGCACGGCGCCGGGCTCGGGGGTGAGCGCGTGCACACACTTCGCGTCTCGGCGCGCCGGCTGCGGTCGGCGCTGACGACCTACCGGCCCGTGCTCGAGAAGGGGTCCGTGGACGACCTGCGCGACGAGCTTCGCTGGCTCGGCGGGGCTCTCGGTGACGCCCGCGACGCCGAGGTGCTCCGCCGCCACCTCGTGGGGGTGGCGTCCGACGAACCCGACGGCCTCTGGACGAGGGAGCTCACCGCCACGGTCGACGCCGAGCTCGACCGGGCGCACCGGGCCGGTCGGGACGTGGCCGCGGAGGCCGTCCGGAGCGAGCGGTACGCGCAGCTGGTGCGCTCCCTCGAGGCGGTGGCCGCCGGGCCGCCGGCAAGGGACCGCGGGACCCGGCCGGCACGCACCGAGCTCCCGCGGCTCCTGTCGCGTGACGCCAAGCGGGTCAGGCGGGCGGAGAAGGCCTCCCGGGCCGTCGCTCCCGGCGCCGAGCGCGACCTGGCCCTCCACGAGATCCGGAAGAAGGCCAAGCGGCTCCGGTACGCGGCCGAGTCGGCCCGGCCGGTGCTCGGCAAGCGCGCCAAGAAGCTGGCGAAGCGGGCGAGGGACGTCCAGGACGCGCTCGGGGCGCACCAGGACACGGTGGAGTCCCGGAACTGGCTGGCCGCGCTCGCCGACCGCGCCGCCGGCAACCCCGGCACGGCGTTCGGCGCCGGCCGGCTGCACGCCCACGAGGAGGTGCGGGCGGACCGGGCCGAGGCGGAGTTCCGGCGGGCCTGGCAGCGCCTGCCGCTCCGGAAGCTCGGCCGCCGGCTTCGCGGAAGCGGGTAGCCGGGGTCAGGCGACCGGTCCCTCCCGGGTCGGGCGACTCCACTCCGCGGACCGCAGGAAGAACCACGCCGAGACCGCCCACGGCACGGCGAAGAACAGGGTGAGGCCGAGGATCTCCGCCACCGACGCGCCCGGCAGGTCGGCGTCACCGCGCAGGAGTGCCACGAGACCGACCACGACCGCCGCCGCCGACGTCGCCGCCATCGCCCACGCCATTCCCCGCGCGCGCAGGCGGGCGACGAGGGAGCCCACCAGACCGGTCCCGAGCACGACGAGGTAGATCCGGTCCGGCGCACCGCCCGACCCGATGATGCCGAGCGCTCCGGCCATCCAGACCAGGACGAGCGCGGTGCCCAGGGCCAGGACGGCGCCGAGCGCGTAGGAACGACGGGCCGCGGACGCGGCGTGCGACGAGGTGGTCGTGGTCATGGCAGAACGCTAGGACGGCCTGCGCAGGCGGCGTGGGGGAGCCGTCTGGAGGTTGTGTGCAGATCCGGCCCGTGGGCCCGGGCCGCCCATCCTTGGACGGGGTGCATCCAGGGGCCCCGTGCGGACGGAAGAAGGGATGTGGCTGCAGACCGCGCCGCCCGACCGAGAGGACCTCCCGTGCCCCGCCCCTGCCACCCCGCGCCCCCGCGCGACTGACCGGCGATGCTGCTGGCAGCGCCCAGCGTGCACCCGGCACCGGGGCTCGTGGCGACCCTCCCCGTGTACCCGACGCGGCGGAGACCTACTCTGGTGCCCGTGCACACGGAGGCCGGGACCGATACACACGATCTCGCGGTGCGCCTGCGGGGTGGCTCGGAGGACGCGCTGGCCGAGGCGTTCGACCGCTGGGCCCCGCTGGTACACACCCTGGCCATGCGGTCCCTGAGGAGCCACCACGACGCCGAGGACGTCACCCAGCAGGTGTTCGTCTCGGCCTGGCGCAGCCGGCACACGCTCCGTCCGGAGCGGGGGTCGGTGCCCGGGTGGCTCGTGGGCATCGCCCGGCACCGCATCGCCGACGTGCACGCCCAGCGGGCGAGGTCGGCCCGCGATGCCGAGGCCGTCGCCGCCGAGGCCGCCCCGGTGGCGCACGACCCGCCTTCCGACGAGCGCCTCGCCACCCGCCTGCTGCTCGCCGACGAGCTCGACCGCCTCGGCGAGCCGCGCGGGCACATCATCCGAATGGCCTTCGTCGACGAACTCACCCACGAGGAGATCGCCGGCCGGCTGGGCATGCCGCTCGGCACGGTCAAGAGCCACGTACGACGCGGGCTGATCCAGCTCCGCAACCGAATGGAGGAGGTCACCGGTGAGACATCCTGACCCCGAGCTCCTCGCGGCCCTCGCCCTGGGCGAGCCCGTCCCCGACGAGGTCCGCGAGCACGTCGCGGGCTGCCCCGCCTGCGAGCACGACGTCTCGACGCTGGCCGCCACGGCCGGTGCGCTGCGCGAACCGCTCCCCCCGCTCGTCGCGCCCCCGGCCGGACTGCGTGACGCCGTTCTCGCCGCAGCCGTCGCCGGGAACGCCGCCACGCCCGCCGCCGGCGGGGCGCCCTCCGTGGGCCCGTCGTCCGCCGGCCAGGGGCCGTCGGTGGGTGCGCCCGTCGTCGACGAGCTGGCCGCCCGCCGGGCGTCGGCTGCCGAGCGCGCCACCTCGGCTCCCTCGACGCGGCGCTTCGGTCCCGCGTGGCTGGTGGGCGCCGCCGCCGCCGGGCTGGTGCTCGGGGGCGTCGGTGTCGCCGCGCTCGAGCGGACTCCGGCTCCGGCCCAGCAGACGACCGTCGTCGCCCAGGCCCAGCTCGACACCCTCGACACCGGCACCCCCCTCGGCGTCGCCGACCTCGTCGAGCACAACGGCGTCACCGACCTCGCGCTGCACACCGACGCAATGACGGCCGGCGACGACGGCTACCTCGAGGTCTGGCTGATCAACCGCGACGGCGAGCGGATGGTCTCGATCGGTGTCCTCGAGCCGGACCGCCCCGACCAGACCTTCGCCGTGCCCGCCGAGCTCGTCGCGCAGGGCTACGTCATCGTCGACATCTCCCGGGAGCCGTTCGACGAGGACGCCACGCACTCCGGCGACAGCCTGGCCCGCGGCACCCTCCCCGTCTGACCGGCCCGACCGCCAACGCCCCCACCCCTCGCCCACCCGCGAACGTGGGTGGTGACCGTCGTCCTGGCGACGGTCGTCACCCACGTTCGCGGTGTTGAGGGGGACGACTGGTGGCACGAAGACGGCCCCCGGCGGCAGGGTGCGCCGGGGGCCGTCGGTCGGGACGGTGCTCAGCCGGTGGGCATCAGCACGGCGTCGATGACGTGGATGACGCCGTTGCTGGCCTCGATGTCGGTCTGGGTGACGTTCACGGTGTTGCCCGCCTGGTCGGTGAGCGTCACGGTGTCGCCGTCGACGTTCACGGTGAGGGTCGCGCCGTTCACGGTCTCGACCTCCTGGCCGTCGAGCTGGACGACGTCGGCGGCCATCACCTCGCCGGGCACGACGTGGTAGGTGAGGATGTCGGTGAGGTCGCCCTGCGGGTCCTCGAGCAGGGTGTCGAGGGTGCCCTCGGGCAGCGCCGCGAAGGCGTCGTCCGTCGGGGCGAAGACCGTGTACGGGCCCTCCCCCTTCAGGGTCTCGACGAGTCCGGCGGCCTCCAACGCGGTGGCGAGGGTCGTGAAGTCGCCGGCGGCCACCGCCGTGTCGACGATGTCCTGCCCGGCCGACTCGGCAGGGCTGGCCTCGGTGGTCGCGGGGGCCGAGCTCGTGGTCTCGGCGGGAGCCGCCTCGTCGGTCGTGTCGTCGCTGCCGCAGGCGGCCAGACCGAGCGAGAGGGTGAGGGCGGCCACGACGGAGAGTGTGCGTCGCATGGCAAGTCCTTTCGGTGGGGAAGCTGACACCTGTTCTTCCGGACCCGCCCGCCCCATGGATGCACATGCTTCGACAAAGTTTTGACAGGAAGGTTCGACAGCAGCGGTCCGCCACCGGCCACACCGGAGGCACCCGGGCCTCCACACCCGGACGACCCCTGACCGCCCACGCCGGAGGTGCCGCCACGCCCGCCGATGCCGCAGGCTGGGGACCGAGGACCCAGAGCGACCCCCGTGGAGGACCCATGAGCTACACCCGCGACTCCGTGCCCGACCTCAGCGGCCGGACGGCGGTGGTCACCGGCGCGAACGGCGGCCTGGGCCTGGAGACGGCCAGGGTGCTCGCGGCCAAGGGAGCCCACGTCGTCATGGCGGCGCGCGACCAGGCCAAGGCGCAGCGAGCCGTCGACGAGATCACCGCGCAGACGCCGAACGCGTCCCTCGAGGTGGTGGAGCTGGACCTGGCGTCGCAGCGGTCGGTGCGGGCCGCGGCCGAGGCCGTGCTCGCGGGCCACGACCGCGTCGACGTGCTCGTCAACAACGCCGGGGTGATGGCGGTGCCGGAGCGCCGGACCGTCGACGGCTACGAGATGCAGCTGGGCGTCAACCACCTCGGGCACTGGACCCTCACCGCCCTGCTCCTGCCGGCGCTGTTCCGGGCGCCGGCGGCACGCGTCGTCACCGTCACGTCCACCGCCCACCACTTCGGGCGTCCGCTCGACCCCGACAACCCGCACCTGCACGGCCGCTACGACCCCTGGCGTGCCTACGGGCAGTCGAAGCTGGCCAACTACCACTTCGGCCTCGGGCTCCAGCGCGAGCTCGAGCGGGCGGGACGCACCACGCAGAGCCTCGTCGCGCACCCCGGCCTCTCGCACAGCGACCTGCAGACCACCACGGTCGCGGAGGGAGGCGGCGGCTGGATGGGCCCGATGTTCGCCTGGCTGGCAGCCCACACCGGTATGGAGGTCGACCGGGGCGCCCTGCCCCAGATCCGCGCGGCCACCGACCCGCGGGCCCGCGGCGGGGAGTTCTACGGGCCGCGGTTCGGCAACAACGGCCCGGCGGTGCGGCTGCCCGTCCTGCGCCGGGGCAACGACGCCGCGATCCGGACCCTCTGGGAGGTGTCGGAGCGGGAGACCGGCGTGGCGATGGACGTCAGCGCGCCCTGACCACGGCGCCGGGAGGGCGGACGCGAGGACGCGAGGGCACGCCCGGGGAAGGGCGCCGAAGCCGACCCTGCCGCGGAGCCGTGTGACCGACGAGACGGCGCCTGCCCGTCGCCACGGGAGGACGATGGAGGTGGCCGGGGGGCACCGGCCGAGAGGGCTGCGTGCACCCGGCCCAGCCAGGAGGTGTCCCATGTCCCACGTCGTCCAGGACGTCCCCCACCTCGAGAGCGGGCACCGCTCCGCGCCCGAGGCCCTCGCCGCCCTCGCACCCACCCTCGCCGTCGCCGCCATCTGGGTGGCCACCCTCGCCTTCTCGATCTTCGCCCCCGACCTCGTCTCCGGCGCCCAGCAGGAGCACCTGCCCATCGCCGGCCTCACCGCGTGGGTCTGGGCGGCCGCGGCCACCGGCTACGTCCTGATGGCGGCCCGCTCGCGCCGCGTCGACGACGACCCGGCCCGCTGGCTCGGGGTCGAGCTGTCCGTCGCCGTCGTCTGGGCGGTGGTGGCCCTCGCCGGCATCTTCGCCCCGGACCTCGTCACCGGGTCCGACCCGACGCGCATCCCGTTGGCGGCGCTGGTGGCCCCGGTCGCCGGCATGGTCGCCACCGGCTTCATTGCGCTGCACGCGACGACCCAGCCGGAGGAGCGGCGCTGACGCCGCCGGCTACCGCGAGGCGTCGGTGCGCAGCAGCCGCCAGCCGCCGAGCGCGAGGGCGCCGCACGCCCAGCCGAGCAGCACGACCGTCGCCGAGGCCTCGGTCATCGACTCGTCCGGCCCGGCCCCGAAGACGAGGTACATCGCGCCCGAGCCGGGCAGGTTCGCGGCGATGGTCACGGCGGTCTCGTAGGGCAGGTTCCCGAGCACGAGCGGGAGGATGAGGAGCAGGGCGAGCGCGGTGATCAGGGCACCGGCGGTGCTCCGCAGCAGCAGCCCGAGCCCGACAGCGAGCAGGGCGCCGCTGCCGAGGACGACCGCGACGTCGCCGAGCAGGGCCAGGCCACCCGCGGCCGGGAGGTCCGTGGCCGGCGCCAGCAGCGCCACGACGCCGCTCGCGGCCCCCACGAGGGCGGCCCCGAGCACCACGCAGGTGGCGCCGACGACCACGGCCCGCGCGATCAGCAGCAGCCCACGCCGCGGCGTCCACTGCAGGGTCGGGACGATGCCCCCGGTGGAGTAGTCCCCGGTGGTGGCGACGACGGCCAGGGCGGTGACGCCGAACAGGGCGAACAAGGTGGTGAACCGGGCTGCCTCCCACGCGGTCGTGTCCTCCCCCCAGCCCCGGGCCGCGTCGACCCCCGCGACCACGCCGAGCCCGACCACGGCCAGCGTGAGGGCGGCGGCGAGGAACCACGTCGACCGGACGCTCCACAGCCGGGCCCACTCGGCCCGGGCGGTGCGGCCGACGACCGCGGGCGCGCTCATCGGGACCCCTCCCCCGCGACGGCAGGTCTGTGCCCGTGAGGGGGCACGGCGCCGGAGCCGGGCTGCGCGCCGCGGTACTCGACGGCGTCCTCGGTCAGCGACCAGTAGGCGCTCTCCAGCGACTCCTCGACCTCCGCGAGGTGGTGGAGCCGGATCCCGTGCTCGTGGGCGATGTCGCCCACCCGGGCGGCGGTCAGGCCGGTGACCTCGACGACGTCGGGGGCGACGCGGGAGACGTCCTGGTCCGGGCCGAGGGCGCGGACCAGGGTGTCGGCCTCGGGCGTGCGCACCCGCACCCGGCGACCCGCCGCGCCGAGCAGCGCGCTCACCGTGGAGTCGGCGACGAGCCGCCCGCGGCCGATGATGACGACGCGGTCGGCGATCAGCTGCACCTCGCTCATCAGGTGGCTGGACACGAAGACGGTCCGGCCCTCGTCGGCGCACTCGCGGAAGAGCGAGCGCACCCAGCGGACGCCCTCGAGGTCGAGGCCGTTGACCGGCTCGTCGAAGACGAGCACGGGCGGGTCGCCGAGCAGCGCCCCGGCGATGCCGAGCCGCTGCCGCATCCCGAGGGAGTAGCCCTTGATCCGCCGGCGCGCGGCGCCGGTGAGGCCGACCCGCTCGAGAACCTCGTCGACGCGCTCTAGCGGGATCCCGTTGGTACGGGCGGCGATCCGCAGGTGGCTGCGGCCGCTGCGCCCGGGGTGCACCGCCCCGGCGTCGAGGAGCGCGCCGACCTCCCGCAGCGGGGCCGGGTGCTCGCGGTAGTGACGGCCCCCGACGGTGGCGGTGCCGGCCGTCGGGCGGTCGAGGCCGAGCACCATCCGCATCGTCGTCGACTTCCCCGCGCCGTTGGGCCCGAGGAAGCCGGTGACGGTGCCGGGCTCGACGTCGAACTCGAGGTCGTCGACCGCCCGCAGGTCTCCGTAGTCCTTCGTCAGTCCTCGCACGCTGATCATGTGCCGACGCTAGGGCCACCATGGAGCGGGGTGTGGGAGCGACCTGTGGAGGTTCCGTGGAGATGCCCGCCGCACCGGGGACGGCCGGCGCCCGACTACCATCGCCCTGCCGGCGACACGGGAGGAGGAGCATGCCCGACACGACGCTCTCGCGCACCGTCGACCTCGACGGCCCCACCCACTACCTGGACTTCGGCGGGCCCGACGGCACGCCGCCCCTCGTCCTCGTGCACGGGCTGGGCGGCTCGCACGCCAACTGGCTCGCCGTCGGGCCCTCGCTCGCCGAGCGCCAGCGGGTGTACGCCCCCGACCTGGCCGGCCACGGGCTCACCTTCCCGGACCACCGGGCCACGGACGTCGCCGCCAACCAGCGGCTGCTCGACCGCTTCCTGCGCGAGGTCGTGGGGGAGCCCGTGGTGCTCGCCGGCAACTCGATGGGAGGGATGATCAGCATCCTCCAGGCGGCCCGCCACCCCGACACCGTGCGCGCCCTCGTCCTCGTCGACCCGGCGGTTCCCGGGCCCCGCAGCCGCACCGACCCGCAGGTGGCTCTGAACTTCCTCACCTACAGCCTGCCGGTGCTCGCCCCCGTGGCGCTGGCGGCTCGGCGCCGGCGGACCACGCCCCCCGAGCAGGTGCGCCAGGTGCTCGACCTGTGCTGCGCCGACCCGAGCCGGGTGCCCGCCGAGCTCGTCGACCGCGCCGTCGAGCTCGCCACCCTCCGCCAGGGCGTGCCCGGCATCGACACGGCGTTCCTCGAGGCCGCGCGCTCGGTGCTGCGGCACCTCGTGCGCCGCACCCACCTCCAGGAGGCGATGCGGGCCGTCTCGGTGCCCGTGCTGCTCCTCCAGGGGGACCGCGACCGGCTGGTCCCGCTCGCCGCCGCGCAACGGGCGGCGGTGGACCACCCGCACTGGGAGCTCCACGTCGCCGAAGGGGTCGGGCACGTGCCGATGCTGGAGGTGCCGGACTGGTTCGTCGACACCTACCGCGGCTGGAGCGAGCGGTCGGGGGTCGGCCAGCCCGGCTGAGCCGGGTGCCACGCGCGGTCGGGGCACCCCACTCAGGCGTGAGCCGGTCCAGCCCGGGAGCCCGCTCAGCCCGCGAGCGCCGCCACCCAGGCGCTGACGGGCGCGGCCGCCACCTCGGCGGAGTAGACGTCCTGGTGGTCGACGCCGGGCAGGGTCTCGACGGTCGTGTCGTGGCCGCCCTCCTCCAGCGCTGCGGCGAACAGCCTGGTCGCCGTGACGGGGACCACGGTGTCCGCCTCACCGTGCAGGAGGAGCACCGGCACCTCGGGCCGGCGCTCGGCGAGGAGCAGCGGGTCGGCGGCGTCCCACGTGGTCGGGTCCTCCTGCGGCGTCGTGCCGAAGAGCACCTCGACGCTGCCGGCGAAGTCGCGGATGTCGTACGGACCGGCGAGGCCGACGAGCCCGTCGGCCTCGACGAGAGGGTCCTCGCAGTCGGGCTCGACGCTGTCCGGCGCGAGCGTCGCCACGGCCGACAGGTGCGCACCCGAGGAGTGACCGAGCAGCACGAGCGCCGTCGGCTCGATGCCCTCGTCCCGCGCCGTGGCCGCTCCGTCGGCCAGCGCGCAGAGCACGTCCTCCACCGGCACCGGGTAGGTCACCCCGTCCTCCCCCGCCCGGATCGTCACCCGCACCGCGACGATGCCGGAGTCCGCGAGGGCGTCGGCGAGGCCGCCGAGGCCGCTGGGGTCGGCCGACACCCAGCCGCCGCCGGGGATCATCACCACGACCGGAGCGGCGTCGACGTCCTGCGGCAGGTGGGTGTGGGCCGCCAGGCCCGGCAGGTAGTCGTGCGTGAGGGGGCCGGCGGGCCCGTCCGCCGGGGACGACCCGTCGGCGCAGGAAGCCAGGACCAGCAGCGAGGCCGTCAGCACGGACCACACCGCGCCCCGGTGACGAGCCGTGCGCACCTCGTCATCGTCCCACGCACCTGCCGGAGGCTCGAGGTGGCACCGGCCCCCCGCGACATCACTGCCCCGTGGGCACATCAACCCCTCGACGGGGCCTCCACGTCGCACCGACGGCGCTGACGGCGCGGGAACGGCACCGGGGGCCGGGCGTGCGCCCGACCCCCGGCTCCCTGCCCGGTCGGTCCGCCGACCGCAGAACCGTTGCCCGACGGTTCCGGATCAGCGACCGGGTCCGGGCCGCGCGGACGAGGCCGTGCCGGCCTCCCCCGGCCCGGTCGGGCTCCCGCTGGAGCCCGACCCTGCCTCGTGCCGCACGTTCTGCGCGCCCTCCTTCGCCCGGTCCGTCACGGCACCGGCCGCCTCCTTGGCAGGCTCCTGGAGCCGGTGCGCGCTCTCGCTCGCGGTGGACCTGGCCTCGTCGAGGAGCGGCTCGGCCTTCTCCTTGGCCTGCGAGGCGAGCTGGCGCTCCGCGGACGAGGCCGGTAGGAGGGAGCCCACGAGCCACCCTGCCGCGAGCGCGACGGCGCCGGCGGCCAGCGGGTTGCCCCGGGTGTTGCGGCGAGCCGCGCCGGTGGCGCCGTGAACGGCCTCCGCCCCCCGCTCGCGGGCGCCGGACGCCGACGACCCGTCGTGGCTGCCCATCACCGTGTCGCGGAGCCGGCCGGCCCGGTCGGACACGCGGTCGGCGCCACGGCGGGCGACGCTGCTCGGGCGGACGCTCTCGGTGAGGACGTCGACGTCCTCACCGAGCCGGTTGCGGGTGCGGTCGATGTCCGCTCGGATGGCCTCGGGATCGTTGGTGCTCATGCTGTCTCGTGTCCTCTCAGTGCATCGGGAATTGACCTGCTGGTCTCGACGGTGCGGTGGGGCACCGGGTCGACGCGTCGCATCCGGTTGCGGCCGACCACGGCCAGCACGGCTGCCACCACGGCCCAGGCGAGCCCCACGACGAGCGCGGACCACCCCCCGCCGATGAGCTCGGCGAGCGCCCACCACAGGGCGACGGTGAGGAAGATCAGCGCCAGCAGCCCGGCCACCGCCGCCCCACCGAACATGGAGGCGCCGGCCTTGGCGTGGTCGGCGCTCTCACGGACTTCCGCCTTGGCCAGGTCGACCTCCTGCCGGAGCAGGGTCGTCAGGTCCGTGGCGATGTCCCCGAGGAGCTCCCCGGCGGAACGGAGCGACGGCTCCGGCCGGGTCTCGTCAGGGTGGCGGTCGGTCACCGCTCGCCTCGCACGACGATGTCGTCGTCCGTGGCACCGGGGACCATCCCCGCGGAGGCGGTACCGGCGGGTGCGGTGCCGCGCGGGGTACCCGTGGCGGGCGAGTGGGTGGTCGCCGGCTCGGCGTGAGCCGATCGTGTCGCACCGACGCCCGGCTGAGCCGGAGCCACAGGCGTCGTGAGACCCGGGCCCGAATCGACGTCCGGCGTCGCCGCCGCTGCCGTGCCGGCGCCCGTCGACGCGTGGGACCCCTGGGTCCGGTGAACCCCGCCCGAGCCGGGAGTGGCCCCGGACTCGTCGGCCATGCCACGGCTCAGCCGCCCGGCGACGACGCCGAGGCCCGCCGCCACAGCGAGGAACGCCCCGGGACGCCGGCGGGCGAAGTCCCGGACCTCGTCGGCGACCGAGCCGGGCTCGCGGTCCTCGAGCCAGGAGGCGGCGGTACCCGTCCGGCGGGCGACGTCCTCGACGAGGTCCCGCGCCGGGGACTCCTCCCCGGACGAGGCCATCGAGCGCAGCTGGTCGCTGAGGTCCCGAAGGCCGGAGGCCACCCGGTCCTGCTGCGTGGCCGCCTGTGCGGTCAGCTCCTCACGGGTCTGCCCCCAGAGGTTGCGTGCTTGGTCCCGCGCCTCGCGGCCGACCCGGTCGGCCTCGTGGGCGGCGGAGTCCTTGGCCTTGTGTGCCGTGTCACCGGCCTGTCCCGTGCTACCACCGGATGCCGTTGCGCTCGGTGCGCTCGACTGCGGTGTCGTGGATCGAGTTGTCATGTCTTCAGTCCTCTCATCGGCGAAGATGCGCCGAGTTACCCGGGCCACGACCCCCCAAACCACCCGTTGACGTCGGTTTCGGCCGTCGGCGATCCGGGTACCGCGGACCCATGCCCCACCCACCCGACGTCCTGCCCCACTCAAAGGGGGCGCTCCAGGCGCCGGCGCCCACCCGCTTCGCGCACCGCGTCGAGGAGTGGGAGGGGGCCGACCGCATCACCGAGGCGCTCGAGCCGGTGGGGCGCCCGCTCGCCACCGGCCACCTCGGGGACCTGCTCCGTGACCGCGTCCTCGGCCACGCGCTCCACCCGTCCCTCACCGACGTGCCCATCGGCTTCTGGAGCGCGGCCGCCGTGCTCGACCTGCGCGGGCGACCCGGCGACCGGGACGCCGCCACCATCCTCGAGGGCCTCGGCGTGCTCGCCGCCCTGGCGACCGCCGTCACCGGGGTGGCCGAGTGGGCGGTGACGCACGGGACCGACCGGAGGGTCGGCTCGGTCCACGCCGCGAGCAACACCGCTGCCCTCGCCCTGCACGCCGGGTCGTGGGCGGCCCGGCGGCGCGGTCGGCACCGCCTGGGCGTGGCGACGGCCTTGTTCGGGGACGCGGCCGTGGGAGTCGGCGCGCTGCTCGGCGGGCACCTGACGACGGCCCGCAAGGTGGGCAGCGCCGGGGTGGATGCCCCCTGACCGCTTCGATGTTCGTCGACCAGTGGGCCGAGGTCCTGCGGGTGCTCGTCATCGGCTCGTTGGCCTACCTGGCGCTCGTCGCCATCCTCCGCGTGTCGGGGAAGCGGACGCTGGCCAAGCTCAACGCCTTCGACCTGGTGGTCACGGTGGCCCTGGGCTCCACGCTGGCCACCGTCCTGCTCAGCAGCGACGTCAGCCTCGCCAGCGGGGTCGTCGCCATGGCCCTCCTCGTCGTCCTCCAGCTCGTCGTGGCGTGGCTCTCGAGCCGGTCGCGCTCGGTGCGCCGTGCGGTCAAGGCGTCCCCGACCCTGCTCCTGCACCGGGGCCGGATCCTCGAGGACCGGCTGGCGACGCACCGGGTGACGGCCGGTGAGGTGCGCCAGGCGGCGCGGGCCCAGGGCATCGGTGGCCTGGAGCAGCTCGAGGCGGTCGTGCTCGAGACCGACGGCACCCTGAGCGTCGTGCCCCGTCGCTCCGCCGGCTCCGGGAGCGCCCTCGAGGACGTCGACCTGCCGGTGGGAAGCACGACACGGGACCCTTCCTGAGATCACGCTGAGCCGGGGGGCGGCTGCGGCCCGGATACCGGCCCGCCCGGCGGGTAGCGGGCCGGCCAGATCCGCAGGGACCACCGCGTCCTTCCGCCCGGTGCCGGCGCCGACGACGGCGCCCCGGCACCCACACCACCCCAGGCGACAGACCCATGACCAGCTCAGCCCCCACCGTCATCGACCGTGCCCGACCAGCACCGACCCCGCAACCCACGGGCCCGTCCCAGCGGACCGGGCGACACCGGCGTCCCCGCCGACGACCGGTACGGCCCGGCCGCGCCGACTCCGCCCAGCCGCAGCGGCACCCACTCGTCGCCTTCGCGCTCGTGGGCGCGGGGGTGGCGGTGCTGGGCCACGAGCTGCTCCGCGCCCTCGTCGAGGCCGGTATGCAGCCGTGGCTGGCCAATGCCACGGCGCTGGTCCTCACCCTGCAGGTCAACTTCGTCCTGAACCGGTGGCTGACCTGGCGCCGGCACATCGAGGGGTCGAGCATCGGGGCCTTCCGCCGGTGGCGTCGGTTCCAGGCCGCCAGGTCGGCGGGCCTCGTCCTCAACGTGGCGGCGTTCCCGGTGCTCGCGCCGCTGGTCGGCGTCACCTGGGCGTACTGGGCCCTGTTCCTCGTCAGCGGGGTCATGAACTACCTCTCCGACCGGCACTGGTCCTTCGAGGGACGGAGCACCTCGCGCCGGGGCAGCGCGGCCGCGAGGGCGGGCCTCGGGGTCGTGGCGGTGGTCGCCGCCACGCTGCTCTGGCTCGACGGGGCCATCATCGTGCTCAGCGTGCTCATGCTCGTCGTCACCACGACGACCCTGGCGTTCCAGCTGTACAAGTGGTGGACGCCAGCCCACCACGAGGACGGCGAGCCCGACCGCCCCAGCGAGCCGCAGCTCCCCGGCGTGGTGCTCGTGCCGATGCGGCACGAGGAGGCCGTCGCCGAGGAGACGCTGGATCGGCTGGCGAACCTGCACCACCCCGACTACGTCGTCATGCCGATCGTCGACCACCCGGACGACCCCGGCACCGCGGCGATCGCGCACGCCGCCGCCGAGCGGTACCCGGGGCGCGTCGTCGTCTGCCGCTACCCGGAGGACACCGACGTGCACAACAAGCCGATCGGCCTCAACGCGGCGGTCCAGCTCATCGACGAGCTGGGGATCCCCGCCGAGTGGCTCGGCATCGCCGACGCCGAGGACCTCTTCCACCCCGACCTGCTGCGCCTGGTCGACCACCGGTTCCGCACGACCGGCGCCGGCATCGTCCAGTGCGGTGTCCAGCTCATGAACTTCAGCGGCGCACCGCCCGCCGGGCCGCGTCCGGAGCGACTCGGTGACCGGCTCGGCCAGTGGTGGCGCCGCAACGCCTCCGGCTGGTGGCGGGCCGCCAACGTCCTCGAGTACTTCAAGTGGTTCCAGTCGCGCCTGCGGCTCCAGGCGGCCCTCGGCGTGATGCCGCTCGGCGGGAACACGGTGTTCTTCCGACGCCAGGTGCTCGATGACCTGCGGCGCCGGCACGGTGCGTACTGGGACGAGACCTGCCTCACCGAGGACTGCAAGATCGGCATCTCCGCCTCCGTGATCGGGCACGACGTCGACGTGGTGTACGACGCCGAGCTGGTCACCCGGGAGGAGACGCCCGACACGCTGCGGGCCCTGGTCGCGCAGCGGGTCCGGTGGATGCAGGGGTTCATCCAGGTCTTCCAGGCCGGCGAGTGGCGTCAGCTGCCGACCCGCCGGCAGCGGGTGCTCGCCGTCTACGTGCTCGGGTTCCAGTTCTTCCAGACGGCCGCCTTCGTGCTGGTCCCGGTCGCGATCGCCCTCGCCCTGCACCACGACGCCCCGGACCCGGTGGCGCTGCTGTCCACCATCCCGCTGGGCCTGGGCCTGATCAGCGTCGCGCTCGACGTGGTGCTGCTCCGCCACTTCAGCCGCACCTTCGGTCCGCGGGCCCGGTGGCGCGACTACGCCGGGGTCGTCCTCGGCGCCTACCCCTACCAGGTGGTGCTGTCCGTCGCGGCCGTCCGCGCCGTCGTCCGGGTCGTGCGCGGGCAGCAGGACTGGGTCAAGACCCGGCACAGCGGCGCGCACCTCACCGCCAGGCCCGTCCCGGCGCCGGTCACCGCACAGGGCGCCACGGCCGCGCCGTGACCGCCACCGGAACGGCGCCTCCGCCCGTCCTGGCTCCGCCCCGGCCCTCCCTACGGCACCGGGCCGCCGCCCGGTGCCGGGCGTGGGCGGTCCGGCGGTCCGGCGACCTCCTGCTCGTCGGCGGTGTCCTCGTGGTCGTCGGCCTGGTCCGGGGCATCGGGATGTCGACCGGCCAGCGGTACATCGACGACCCGGGCACCTACCTCTCGCAGGCCTGGGCGGTCCAGTACCTCGGCCAGCTGTCCCCGTACTCCTACTTCTACGACCACGCCCCGGCCGGATGGGTGCAGATGGCCCTGTGGTCGATGCTGACGAACGGCTTCGTGCGTCACGACACGGCGATGGACCTCGGCGCCGAGATGATGCTCATCGCGGCGCTCGTGGCCACCGCCCTGGTCTGGGTGCTGGCCAGGCGGCTGGGGATGAGCCGGGTGGGCGCCACCGTCGCCGCGCTCCTGTTCGGTCTGAGTCCGCTCGCCGTCACCTACGGCCGGTGGACGCTCCTCGACAACCTCGTGACCCCGTGGCTCCTGGGCGCCTTCGTCCTCGCGCTGTCGCCGCGGCGCAGCATCGGCGCCGCGTCCGGGGCTGCCGCCTGCTTCGCCATGGCGGCGCTGACTAAGGAGACCGCCCTGGTCCTGCTGCCCGCCGTGGTGTGGAGCATGGTGCAGAACAGCGACCGTCGCAACCGCCCGGAGACGCTCACCGTCGCCGGTGGCGTCGGCCTCGTGCTCATGGCCCTCTACCCGGTGTACGCGCTGATCAAGGGCGAGCTGGTGCCGGGACCGGGCCACACCAGCCTGCTGGGGACGGCCGCGTGGCAGCTGGCGGAGCGGCGTCCCAGCGGCTGGCTGTGGGACTCGGCGAGCGAGGTGCGCCACCTCGTCGACGGCTGGCTCGCCCTCGACCCGATCCTGCTCGTCGGCGGGCTCGTGGCGCTTCCGGTGGCGGTCGCGCTGCGGCCACGGCTGCGGCCGATCGCCCTCGTCCTCGCCATCGGGTGGGCGCTGATGATGCGCAACGGCTACGTGCCGTACATGCACGTGCTCACCCTGCTGCCCTGGAGTGCCCTGCTCGTCGCCGGAGCCGGTGAGGCGGTGCTCCGGCGGTTCGCCCGGGGCCGGGTGCTGCGCGGGGTCACCGTGCTCGCGCTGGCCGGGGTCACGGCGCTCGCCGCGACCACCTGGCCGGAGCGGCTGCGCCCGCTCATGACGACGGACGAGGTCCAGCCCATGCGGGCCGCGGAGCAGTGGGTGGCCGACAACGTGCCCCGCGACCGGGTGCTCGTGGTCCACGACTCCATCTGGGTCGACCTCGAGTTCACGTACGGGTTCGACCCCTCGCCCATCATCACGAGCAAGCTCGACGCCGACCCCGCGGTGAGCGGGAGCCTGACCCGGGTCGACTTCCTCGTCGTGCCCAACTGGTACTACACGGCCCCGAGCGCCGAGGGCGACTACCCGACCGCTCCTCGAGGCCCGCAAGCACGCGGTCGCCGCCGCCCGCTTCGGCTCCGGCGACGACGGGGTGACGGTGTACCGCGTGAGCCGATGGTGGGACCCCCGGTGAGCCGCGCCCTGCTCGTGGCAGCGGCCGCGGTGGCGGCCGTGCTCGTCGGCTGCACGCCGCCGCCCGACACCTCCCTGCACCCCGGCCCCCCGCTGTACCACTACGCCCCGATGGACCACCCGTTCGACGGGGCACGGCTGGCCGTCGACCGCGGCTCGGCCGCCGCCCACTGGCAGCGCCGCACCGGCGCCGACTGGATCGACCCCATCACGCAGACACCGCAGGCGCGGTGGGTCAACGGCCCCGCCGACGTCGAGGGCGCCGGCGAGTACGCCCGTGCGGCCGCTCGGCGTGACCGCCTGCCCGTGCTCGTCGCCTACTACGTGCCCGACCGTGGGTGCGCCCCCGGCTCGGGCGGGGCCGCCGACGGAGCGGCCTACCTCAGGTGGATCGACGACCTCGTGGAGGCGCTCGGCCGCTCCGGTTCCGTCATCGTGCTCGAGCCGGACGCGGTCTCCGCCGACTGCTTCGACGCGGCGCGGGGTGAGCTCCTCGCCGAGGCGACGAGGCGGCTCCAGGACGCCGGCCACCACGTGTACCTCGACGCCGGGCACCCCGCGTGGCGCAGCACCGGCGAGACGGCGGAGCGCCTGCTCCAGTCGGGGATCACCGAGGCCGAGGGCTTCGCCGTCAACGTCTCCAACCGGCAGACGACACGGGCGTCCTTCCGGTGGGGCCGTGAGCTCTCCGACCTCCTCGGCGGCCGGGAGTTCGTCATCGACACCTCGCGCAACGGCCTCGGGCCGCCGGGCGGACAGCAGTGGTGCAACGTCCAGCACCAGGGCCTCGGCCTGCCGCCGACGACGGACCCCGGCCTTCCGGGGGTTGCGGCGCTGCTGTGGGTCAAGCGGCCCGGGGAGTCCGACGGGCCGTGCGGCGGCGAGGACGGCTACGGCTTCTCCCCCGAGCAGGCCCGGCACCTCGTCGAGAACACCCCGTGGGTGCTGCCCGTCCCCCGGTCCACGACGCCCGCCGGCTGACCGAGCGCCGGCCCGTGACGGCTCGGCGACCCCGGCCCTACCATCGGTCCGGACGCCGCTGCGTGCCCAGCCCGGGCACGCGAGCCCTCGACGTCGGCAGCGCTGGTCAGGTGGTGCACCGTGGCTGACGGCCGGATCCGGACGATGGGCGCGGCGCTGCTCGACGTCGGCAGCACCGGCGGCCTCGACGAGGACGAGCGCACCGTCCGCCGGGCGTTCGCGGCCGGGTCGCTGAGCGTAGCGGCGCTGTCGCCGATCTGGGCCGGCCTCTACATCCTCAACGGCGAGGTCGCCGCGGGTCTCATCCCCGGGATCTACAGCATCGTGACCTTCGTGGCGTTCGCGGTCGTGCGTCGGTGGGGCGGGTGGTCGACCTTCCGGGTCAGCCAGACGGTGCTCATCTTCGTCCTGCCGTTCGCCCTGATGCTCACCCTCGGCGGCTACGTTCTCGGCAGCGCGGTGATGGTCTGGGCCGTCATCGCACCCCTCGGGGCGCTGTGGGGTGGCACCGCCCGCGAGGCGCTCGGCTGGGTGGCGGCGTTCCTCGTCGCCGCCGTGGGCAGCGGCCTGGCGCAGCCGTGGCTGCGGACCACGAACGAGCTGCCCGAGTGGCTGCGCACCTTCTTCTTCGTGCTCAACCTCGGCATCTTCATGTCGGTCGTCGTGTGGCTGCTCTACTACTTCACCCTGCAGCAGCAGCGGGTGCTCGACGTGATGCGTCGGGCCCGCGCCCTGGAGGCCGCCTACCTCCAGGAGGAGGTCACCGTGCGGCAGAACGAGAAGCTGGCGACGCTCGGCAGGCTCAGCGCCGGACTCGCCCACGAGCTGAACAACCCGACCGCCGCGGTGCAGCGGGCCGCGGGCCAGCTCTCGGACGCATGGCGCCGCGGGCGCGCCGAGGCCGTCCTCGCCGGCGTGGGGCTGGACGACGGCGAGCGGGCGGTGGTGGAGGAGTACCTGCGCCGGCTCACCGACAGCCTCGTGCACCCGCCTCGCCTCGACCCGCTGGAGCGCAGCGACCGCGAGGAGGCGCTGGCGGGCGCGCTCGAGGGGCTCGAGGTGTCCGACCCGTGGGAGCACGCCCCGCGCCTCGCCAGCCAGGGGATGACGCCCGACGACGTCGATCGGCTTCGGGCGCGGCTGCGGCCCGAGGTCCTCGTCGGGACCCTCGTGGCGCTCGCGTCCTCGTACGAGGAGGCGAGCCTGCTGCAGACCCTCGAGGAGGGGGCCGCGCGGATCGTCGGGCTCGTCGGGGCGCTGCGCACGTACTCGAACCTCGACCGCGCCCCGCTGCAGAGCACCGACCTGCACGCGGGGCTGGACAGCACCCTCGCCGTCCTGCGCGGCCGGCTGCACGACGGGATCGTCGTCCACCGTCGCTACGCCGGCGACCTGCCCCGGGTCGAGGGTTACCCGGGGCAGCTCAACCAGGTGTGGACCAACGTGCTGGACAACGCGATCGACGCCGTCGACGACCACGGGACGATCGAGGTCGTCACCCGACGCGACGGCCCCGACCGGGTCGTCGTCGAGGTCACCGACGACGGCCCCGGCATCCCGGACGACCTGCTCCCCCACGTGTTCGACCCGTTCGTCACCACCAAGCCCCCTGGGCAGGGGACCGGCCTCGGCCTCAACATCGCCCACGGCATCGTCGTCGGGAGGCACGGGGGCGAGCTCACCGTCACGTCCGAACCGGGCCGCACCACCTTCACGGTCCGCCTGCCGGTGCACGGGGACGGCGGGCGACCCCCGGACCGGCGTTGAGCTGCGGCGGCAGGCTGGCTGCTACGCGATCCCGGCGAACTTCTCCATCCTCGCCATCCCGGCCCCCTGGTGGCGCCGGACCCGTTCCAGTGCCTCCGACACCGCGGGGTCGTCGCGCGAACCGGTCGGGATGCGCGCCGGGTTGAGCGCCACGCCCTCGGCCCAGGAGCCGACGTCGGGGTCCCCGGTGAACGCGCGCACGGCCCGCGACCCGAGCACCTGCATCCGCGCCCAGTCGGCGAGGGTGTTGGCGTAGACGGATGGCGGGCAGCGCCGGTTCTTCTCGTCGTCGCCCCGGACGGTCGCCTCGACGTACCCCAGCAGGGCCGCACCGAAGCAGGGGAACCCCGCACGCACGGGTTGCAGGGTGATCGCGGCAGCCCCCCAGACGGGCACCGGAGGCCGGACCGGCAGCCCGGGCGCGGCGGCGTGCACGACCACGGCGTCGTCGGCCACCCGCACCTGCCCCAGGTCGAGCACGAGCCGCCCGCGCTCGACGCGGCGCAGGTGCCCGAGCCGCACGACGTCCGTGATGGCGCGCAGGCGGTCCAGCTCCCACTGGGCGAGGGTGGGCGTCCGCGCCATCGTCGGCACGACGGTCCGGTCGATGCGCAACATCACCCCGGCGGCCTCGAGCCGGAGGAACATCTCGTCGACCGTCGCGCTCGCGGCGGCGGCCTCGACCGTGTCGGCGACCAGTCGGGCCGCGACGGCGGGGTCCGGCTGCACGACCGCACGGTTGAGCATCCACGGCTCGCGGGGTCGCACCCAGCAGATGGCGTCCGGCTCGACCCCGTTCTCCAGCAGCCAGATGCAGGCGTCGGTGGCGGTCTTGCCCGATCCCACGACGACGAACTGCGACGGCGAGGCGGCCAGGTGGACCAGGCCGTTCACGGGCACGACGGTGGCACCTTCGCCGACGTCGAACGGCGGCGGGGTGTCGACGGGGATCTCCGGGGAGAGGTAGTGCGCGTCGACGACGCGGGCGTCCACCCGGTGCACCGAGCCGGAGACCCGGGACACCACCCGACCGTCGCCCACGTACTCACAGCTCGGGAGGAAGGTCACGCGTCCCGACCCGAGCAGTCGTTCGCGCAGCACGCGGTCGTAGTACGCCAGGACCTCCGGTGCGCTCGCCCGCTCCTGGAGCCCGGCCTCCGGTCCGTCGCGCTGGATGCGCCCGGCGCCGAGCGGCGTCGAGGCCACGCCGTAGAAGAGGGAGGCCTGGTGCAGCCGGACGAACGGGTAGGCGTCGAGCCAGTGTCCACCCGCACCGTGGCGTCGGTCGACCAGCACCACCCGGACGTCCGCGTGGTCGATAAGGGCGTCGGTGAACGCCATCCCGGCGGCTCCGGCGCCGACGACGAGGTAGTCCGCCGTCGTCGCGGTCTCCATCCGGTCCATGCTGGCCCCGGGTGCGTCCCGGGTCAACGGGGTGCCGCCACCGGCCGCGGACGGCGGCGGGACCGTCGCGTGTCGTGGCGCGACGGTCGGTGGCGCGACGGTCGGTGGCGCGAGGCCACAATCACGCCATGGCACAGCCGGCGCTCCTCGCGGTCGGGCTCTTCGTCGGCTACCTGCTCGTCGTCACCGCCCTGTGGCGGGTCAACCGGGTCGACTACCGGAGGCTGGCCCAGAGCAACACCACGGTGGTGCGCGGCATCGTCGTGCCGATCGGAGCGGGCCTCGTGGCCCTGGCGCTCGCCACGACCGCCCTCGGCTGGTGGCCCGACGTCCTCTCCCAGCCGCGGACCGGTCCGGCGTGGGCGTGGGTCGTCCCGAACCTGCTGCTCCTGGCCGCGCTGGCCGGCTGCCGTGGGGTCGACTTCGGGGGCCTCGGGAGCACCCGCGTGGCCACCCTCGCGGCGGCCACCCTCGTCATCGGCGCCGCCGAGGAGCTCCTCGCGCGCGGCGTCCTCGTCGTCGGTGCCCAGGAGGCCGGGTGGCCGCTCCTCGCGGTGTGGCTCTCCTCCACCGGCCTGTTCGCGCTGCTCCATGCGGTCAACGCCCTCTTCGGGCTGCCCCCGCAGGCGATGCTCGTCCAGCTCGTCATGTCGTTCCTCGGCGGAACCGCGTTCTTCGTCACCCTGATGACCACCGGCAGCCTCCTCACCGGCGTGGTGCTCCACGCCCTGTGGGACTTCGCCACCCTCGGCCAGCAGGCCACGGGGAGGACCCCGGGGAGGCCGGTGTTCTCCTGGCGGCGGCTGCCTACCTCGTCGCGCTCGCGGCTGCCTGGGTCATCAGCATCTAGCGCCGGCGGTCCGAGGAGGGCAGCCTCCCTGCAGCTCGCGCTACGGACGCCCGCGACCCGGCGCTGCCGTGGTCGGCATCATCCGCACCATGGGTGAGCCCTCCACCCAGTCCTCGACGGTGAACGGCTGGTCGGCGTACCACGGCTGCAGCCGCCAGGCCTCCTCGACGACCCGTCGCCGCTGTTCACGCTCGGTGAGCTCGGTGGCGGTGACCTCCACGTCCCGGTCCGGGCGGCGCAGGTGCAGCACCGCGGTCGGGCGGGCCCGCAGGTTGGCGAGCCAGTGCCGCGCGCCCGGTGTACCGGTGAGCACGATCTCGCCGTCGACGACGACGTACCAGATCTCCACCCGACGCCACTCCCCGCTGCGGTGTCCCACGGTGCTCACCTCGCAGGTGCCCGTGCGGGGCAGCCCGAGCGGAACCATCCACCGAGGGTAGCCAGCGGGGTCGTCGAGCCGGTCGACGTGCCGACGCTCGCCGTCACCGGCCCTGACACGCGGCAGCCCTCCGTGGCAGCCTGCCGGCTGCCGGGGACGCATGCCCGCCGCAGCGACGGGTAGGAGCCGGGCCCGACGTCGACAGGAGATGAGACACGTCATGGCAGCCCACGCCGGGGAGCGAGCCGAGAAGACCGGCGACTTCTACTGCGCGTCGTGCGACGCCAAGGCGCACGTCACCCAGGGTGACGAGATCCCCACGTGCCCGAACGGCCACACGACGTACGAGACCAGGCGCAACGAGCCCTGACGGCCCGCGAGGGTCCGCCTTCGAGAGGAGACGAGGATGGCATCAGAGAGCCACACGACCACGGACCACCACGAGATCCGGTCCTGGGTCGAGGAGCACGACGGCATCCCCGCCACGGTGCGCGACACCGGTGACGGGCCCGGGCTGGGCGTGCTGCGCATCGACTTCCCCGGTGGTGCCGGCGAGGACGAGCTCGAGCACGTGAGCTGGGAGGACTGGTTCGCGACGTTCGACGACAGCGACCTGGCCTTCCTGTACCAGGAGCACAAGGCCAGCGGCGAGGACAGCACCTTCTTCAAGCTGGTCCGCCGCTGACCGGGACGCGGTCCGCGGCGCCCACGGCCCGGCCCGCCATCATGGGGTGATGGACCTCGCCACCGTGGCCGCCGAGCTGTACGGTCTGCGCCCCGACGGGTTCACCGCCACGCGCAACGACATCGCCACGCGGGCCAGGGCCGAGGGCGACGCGGAGCTCGCCACCGCCGTCAAGGCGCTCCGCCGGCCGACGAACGGCGGCTGGGTGCTCAACCTCCTCGCCCGGCGGCGGCGCGAGGAGCTCGAGGCCGTCGTCGAGCTCGGCGGCCGCCTCCGTGACGCCGTCGGCGTGCTGGGCGCCACGGAGCTGCACGAGCTGGACCGTCGGCGGCGGGAGCTCACCCGCGCGGTGGCGGCCCGGGGGGCCGAGCTGGCCGCGGATGCCGGACGTCGCGTGTCCGCCCAGGTGGTCGCCGACGTCGAGGAGTCACTGCGCTCCGCGATGGTCGACGCCACGGCGGGCCGGGCACTGCTCACCGGTCTGCTCCTCGACACCTTCACGACCACCGGGCTGGAGCCGGTCCGGCTGGGCGACGTGCTCGCCGTTCCCGACGCCGCAGCACCGGACCTCGTGGAGGAGGCCGACGACCGGACCGCGCGGGCCCGGGCCGACGACCGGGCCGCCCGGGCCCGGGAGGCGGCCCGCCGGCGGCTGGACGAGGCGCAGGAGGTGGCCGACCACGCCTCGGCGGCGCTCGACGAGGCAGAGCAGGCCCTCCGACTCGCCGGCCGTGCCCGCCGGGCGGCCGAGCGCGAGCTCGACGACCTCCGGCAACGCGTCGAGGAGGCCGAGACGCAGCTGGCGGCAGCCCGTTCCGGGGAGTCGGGGACCCGCCGGACCCGGGATGCCGCCAGGGCCCGGCGCGACCGCGCGGCCGAGGCACTGGCCTCCGCGCGGCGGACGGCGGAGGCCGACCGGTGACCGCGTCAGCACCGGCGGCCGGGCTGGTTGGGGGCCCTGCCCCCGGGGTAGGTGGGGCGCACGACGAGGCGGAGGACGGACGATGACGACGCTGCTGGCCGAGCGCGACGGTGTGCGCCTGGGGGGCTCCGACTCCGGGCCGGCGCCCGGGGGCGCGGTGGTGCTCCTCCACGGCTTCCCGCAGGACTCCTCGTGCTGGGACGAGGTGGCTCCACGGCTCCGGGCCGCGGGGCTGCGCACGATCGCCCCCGACCAGCGGGGGTACGGGGGCTCCGACCGGCCGGCGGGCACCGCCCCCTACCGGATCGAGGAGCTCGCGGCCGACGTGCTCGCCGTGCTGGACGCCGCGGGCCTGGCCCGGGCCCACGTCGTCGGCCACGACTGGGGTGGCGCCGTGGCGTGGCACCTGGCGGCCCACCACCCCGACCGTGTCGCCACCCTCACCGTGCTCTCGACGCCGCACCCGGCCGCGTACGCCTGGTCGATGGTGCACTCGCGGCAGCCGCTGCTCAGCTGGTACACGGCCGCGTTCCAGGTGCCGCTGCTGCCCGAGCTCCTGCTCTCCCCCGTCCTCGAGCCGGTGCTGCGCTCCGGAGGCCTGCCGGCGCCGGCAGCCCGCCGCTACGCCGCCCGGCTGGGACGGCCGTCCGACCTGGGCCCGCCGCTCGCGTGGTACCGGGCTGCCGCCCGCCGGATGCCGTGGCGGGGGCTGGGTTCGACCCCGCCGGTCGAGGTGCCGACCACCTACCTCTGGGGTCGCCGCGACCCCGCCCTCGGCCGGGCGGCGGCGGAGCGCACCCGGGCCCACGTGTGCGGCCCGTACCGGTTCGTCGAGCTGGACGAGGGGCACTGGCTCCCCGAGCGTCGCCCCGACGACGTCGCCGACGCGGTGATCGACCGGGCCGGCTCCGCCGTCGCGCGCTGAGGCCGGGGGTGCCGAGAGCCCCTCAGCCGCCCCGGGACGGGTCCTCCCCCACCGCCTCGGCCAGCGACGCCCGGCGGGCCAGCAGGTCGGCGCCGCGCTCGTAGTCGTCGTCCGCCTCATGGGTGAGGACGCCGACCACCTCGCCGGCCCGGTCCGTGTACCACGCGGTGAAGGCGCCGTCCCCGTGCTCGACGACGCGCACGTCGTCGTGGCCGTCCCCCCAGGCGGAGTACTTCAGGGCGTGCTCCCCGATCTGGCTCCAGAACCCCGGCGGGTCGGACCACCGCTCGGGCTCCCCGCCGTCGCCGTCCCGGGCGGCGTTGCGGCCGGCGACCTGACCCATCGTCACGGCGTCGCCCCAGTGCTCCACGCGGAGCGGGCGGCGCGCGACGGCGTGACGCGCCTCGGCCACGTCGCCCGCGGCCCACACCCGCGGGTCGCTGGTCCGGAGGTGCTCGTCCACGACGACGTGGCCGTCGTCGGACGTGCGCAGCCCGCAGCGCTCGAGGAAGGGACGCGCCTGGCTGACCCCCACCGCGGCCAGCACGAGGTCGGCCTCCAGGCAGGACCCGTCGTCGAGCCGCACCCGGCCGCCTTCCTCCACCCGTTCGACCTCCACCCCGGTCCGCAGCTCCACCCCGAGGTCTCGCAGCCACTGCTCGATCCGCCCTCCGACCCACGTGCCGAGCCGGGCCGCCTGGGGTACCGGCTCGGGAGTCACGAGCGTGGTCCGGACGGCGCGGCGGGCGAGGGATGCCGCACCCTCGCAGCCGATGAAGCCCGAACCGACGACGACGGCGGACGCTGCGGCCTCCGCTGCACCCACCAGGGTTCGGGCGTCGGCGAGCTCGCGCAGCACGAACACCGGCGCCTCGGGGTCGACGCCGGGCAGCGGCTCCGGGTGCGAGCCGGTGGCCACCACCAACCGCTCGTACCCGAGCTCCTGACCGTCCTGCACCCGCACCCGGCGGCGCTCGAGGTCGAGCGCCTCCACTCGCGTGGCCAGCCGGACGTCCACCCCGGTCAGGGCCGAGCCGTCCTCGAGGACCGGGGTCCTCGTGGGCGGCTCGATCCCGGCGAGGACGTCCTTGGAGAGCGGTGGCCGCTGGTAGGGGGGATCGGCATCGGCCGACACGAGACAGACGGGCCCCTCCCCTCCCGCCTGGAGGTAGGCGGCGGCCGCGTGCACGCCGGCGGGTCCGCTGCCGATGACCAGCAGTCCGAGGGGCTGTCCGAGTATGTCCATGGCATCGCTGTACCCACCGGGGCCGGCTCGGACCGCACCAGAACGGCGGAGCACGCCGTTCATCCGGTCAGGGTGACGACCCCCTTCTCGGGCCTGCCTACCGTTGAGGAGGTTCCAGAGGAGGAGTGGTCATGGGTGTGAGAGATCGACGCGAGGCGCGGCGCGAGGACCGGCGGGGTGGTTCCTCCGCGGAGGTGTTCCAGATCAAGGCGCGGCTGCTCGACATCGGGGACGACTACTGGATCGACACCACCACTGGCCACCACGCGTTCAAGGTCAACGGCAAGGTGCTGCGCGTCCGCGACACCTTCGTCATCGAGGACGCCGCCGGGACCACGGTCGCGGAGATCCGGGAACGGATGGTCAGCGTCCGTGACACCATGACCATCGAGCGGCCCGGCAAGCCGGCGGCCACCATCAAGAAGGCGCTGATCAGCCCGCTGCGTGAGCGCTGGACGATCGCCGCGGACGACGTCGGTGAGATCGCCGTCCAGGGCAATGTGCTCGACCACGAGTACACCTTCGAGCAGGACGGGCGGAAGATCGCGGAGGTGTCCAAGCGGTGGGTGCGCGTGCGTGACACGTACGGCGTCGAGGTGCAGCCCGGCGCCGAGGTGCCCCTCCTGCTGGCGGCCACCGTCGCGATCGACGCGATGCGTGGCGACTGAAGCGTCGGGCCCTCTTCGACCGAGACCGCGGGCCCTCACTGCGCGCGGGCGCGGCCGTGGCACTCGCCGAACGGCAGGTTCCTGCCGCAGCTGCAGGGGGCGGCCGGGTCGCGGCGGGCATCGGCCCGGGCGTACCAGTCGCGCAGGCCGGTGGCGTCCCGCCCCCGGCGCAGCAGGTCGGCCATGACCCGCATCGGCGCGTCGACGTGGCGGAAGAACCGCTGGTAGCCCTCGCAGAGGTAGTGCAGCCCGGGCTCACCGTCGGGGGTGGTGAGGAAGCGGTCCTTCGGGCAGCCGCCGTTGCACGCGAACCGGACGTCGCACGACCGGCAGTACGCGGGCAGGGTGTCGAGCTTGGCCTGCCCGAACGCCCGCTGCTGCGGCAGGTCCACCAGCTCGAGCATCGTGCGGCCCTCCGCGATGTTGCCGAGCAGATAGCCGGGTTCGACGTAGTGGTCGCACGAGTAGAGGTCGCCGTTGTGCTCCAGCGCGAGGGCGTCCCCGCAGGTGCGGGCGTGGACGCACAGCCCGACCTGGTCCATGCCCATCCAGTGGGCGAGGGCGGTGTCGAACATCGACACGAAGACGTCCCCGACGTCGTGGCGCGCCCACTCCTCGAAGACCTCGACGAGGAACTGGCCGTAGGCCTGCGCGGAGACGGTGCGATGGGTGACGAGGTCGCCCGTCTGCCGGTACAGCGGCCGGTCCCGTGCCCGCGTGCCCCACCCCGACTCCGCCAACGGCAGCAGCTCGGCGGTCACGCGCTCCACGATGGGGATGAGCTGGACGAACGTGGCGCCGAGCTCGTCGCGCAGGAACCGGTACACCTCGAGCCCGCTGTCGCCGTTGGCCCGGTTCACGGTCGTCAGCGCGTTCCAGTCGACCGCGTGCCGCCGCAGTGCCTGGATGCCGCGCAGCACCCGGTCGAAGGTGGGCTTGCCACCCTTGTCGACGCGATAGGCGTCGTGCATCTCCCGTGGGCCGTCGACCGAGACGCCGACGAGGAAGTCGTTCTCCGCGAAGAACGCACACCACTCGTCGTCGAGCAGCGTCGCGTTGGTCTGCACCGTGTTCAGGACGGCCTGCCCGGGAGCCGCGAACCGCCGCTCGAGCTCCAGCGTTCGGCGGAAGAAGTCCAGGCCCATGAGCGTCGGTTCGCCTCCCTGGAAGGCGACCACCACCTCGTCGGCCCCGCGCTGGGCGGCGAGCAGCTGGCCGATGTACGCCTCGTGCACCTCCGGCGGCATCCGGAACCCGCTCCCCGGGTACAGCGCCTCCTTGGAGAGGAAGAAGCAGTACTCGCAGTCGAGGTTGCAGATGGCGCCGGTCGGTTTCGACATGACGTGGAAGGCCCGCGGAGCCGTCAGTGCCGCCATCGCGCACCCTCCCTCGTCGGAGTCGGCCGGCTGACCCGGTCGGGGCCCGGGTCAGTCGAGCAGGAACCAGCCACGGACCTCGGCCTCGTGGTCGACGTAGCGCTCACCGGAGACGTCGACGACCACCTTGTCGATGGTGCCACCGGTGAACCGGAACGGCGCGGTGTAGGTGGGCGACACCGGCGAGGCGTCGTCGCGGCCCACGCACAGTCCGTCCCCGACGGCGCAGAACAGGCCCGGCTGGGTGACGATCGACCCGCTGCCCACGGGGTCGCCGTCGACGTACAGGGTGAGCGTGCCGCTCGCTCCCGCCATCATCGGGTCCTCGCTGCGGCCCTGTGCGGTGAACTCGGCGGTGATGACGTGTGCTCCCGGGCCGACCTCGCGGTCCGCCGTGACCGTCTGGATGTGGGTCCCGACCCAGTTGAAGACGTACCGGAGCCTGCCGTCCTGGAGGAAGAGGCTGTGCCCGCCCGCGACGCCGCCGTGGGCGAAGATGACGCCCTCGGCGTCGGGCGAGTCCACCTGGACCCCCGCCGCGATGGTGTACGAGCGACCGCTGATGAGCACGGCCGACTGCTCCGGCACGGAGGCGCAGTCCGGGTAGTACACGTACCGCTCGCGCACCGGCGAACCGCTGGGCCGCTCGGCGAGCGTCTGCTCCAGGGCCGTGCGGTCGTCGAGCGGTAGGCCGTTGTACTGCTCGGCGAGCTCGAACCACCGCGCGACCATGGCCCGCAGCCGCTCGGGCTCGGAGTCGGCGAGGTTCGTCGACTGCGAGCGGTCGGTCTCGACGTGGTACAGCTCCCACACGTCCCGGTCGAACCCGCCCCAGCCGCTGAGCGGCGGGTGCAGGGTGCACGCGAGCCATCCGTCCTCGTAGAGGGCGCGCTGGCCGAGCATCGCGTAGAACTGGGTGCGCTTGCCGGGGGCCCCGGCGTCGGTGAGGGAGGCCGCGAAGCTCTCGCCCTCGACCTCGCGCTGGTCGAAGCCGCCCAGCGTCGACGGCGGGGTGATGCCGATCAGGTCGTAGATCGTCGGCACGACGTCCACGGCGTGCACGTACTGGGACCGCACCGTCGCGTCGGCGGGCACCTTCGCCGGCCACGACACCAGGCACATGTCGGCGATGCCGCCCTCGTACCCCGCCCAGCGCTTCCAGTACGGGAACGGGGTGTCGAACGCCCACGCCCAGCCGGTGTTGTAGTGGTTGTAGGAGACCGGGCTGCCGAGCTCGTCGATGTGCTGCAGGGTCAGCTCGGTGGGGGTGGGGACGCCGTTGAAGAAGCGCCACTCGTTGAACGTGCCGTTGGGGCCGCCCTCGCCACTGGCCCCGTTGTCGGAGACGACGACGATGATCGTGTTGTCGAGCTCGCCCGACGACTCCAGGAAGTCGAGCACCCGGCCCACCTGGTCGTCGGTGTACTCGACGTACCCGGCGAAGACCTCGGCCATCCGGACGAAGAGCCGCTTCTCGTCCTCGCTCAGCGACGCCCAGGGACGCACCGTGTCGAGCATCGGCCAGGGCTGCCCGTCGGGGCCGGTGGCGCCGGGCTCGCCGTGCGGGTTGATGCCGCTCAGCTCGGTGTCCTCGGGCAGCAGCCCGAGCTCCTTCTGGCGGGCCAGGATCCTCTCCCGGATCGCCTCGTAGCCCGTCGTCGAAGGTGCCCTTGTACCTGTCGGCCCACTCGAGGAACACGTGGTGCGGCGCGTGCGCGGCATCCAGGCTGAAGTAGAGGAAGAACGGCTTGTCCGGTTCGATGACCTTGGCGTCACGGATGAACTCGATCGCCTTGTCGGACAGGTCCTTCGCGATGTGGTACCCCTCCTCGGGCGTGGCCGGGGGGTCGACGGGGTGGTTGTCGTGGATGAGGTCCGGGTACCAGCAGCTCGACTCCCCGCCGAGGAAGCCGTAGAACCGCTCGAAGCCCCGGCCCAGCGGCCAGCGCTTCTTCCACGCCGCCATCCCCGTCTCCTCGCCGGGGGTCAGGTGCCACTTGCCGACGCAGTACGTGTTGTACCCGTGCTCGAGCAGCACCTCGGAGATGAAGCCGTTCTCGAACGGGATCCGGGTCGAGATGCCCGGGAACCCCGAGCTGAACTCCGCGATCGTGGCCATCCCGTTCGACGTGGCGTTCCGGCCGGTGAGCAGCGACGCCCGCGTGGGGGAGCACAGGGCCGTGGTGTGGAAGTTGCCGTACCGCACGCCCGCGTTCGCGATCCGGCTCATCGTGGGGGTCCGGACCGGCCCGCCGAAGCAGTCCATGGTGCCGTAGCCGACGTCGTCCCAGACGACGAACACCACGTTGGGCGCCCCCTCCGGCGCCCTGGGGGCGAGGAACGGCTCCCAGTCGGGAACGGAGTCGCGGATGTCGAGCTCGACCTTGCCCTGGAACGTGCTGGCCACGGCTACCCCTTCTCCTGCGGGACCCGCCCGTGCGATCGGGTGAGTCCCACCGAGTCTCTGCCGGCACCCGAAACCGCGCGTCACACCAACTGGATGAGTCGGGGCTCATCGGCACGAAGGCCCGGGGCTGGTCCCTCACCACGGCGATCGGCTACATGGCCGGGCAGTCGGCGCTCTCGCACACGCGCACCGGTCACCCGGCCGACGCGACCGACGACATCGGCGAGGACCTCGACGCGATCGAGGGACGAGGTCAAGGGAAAGGCGCGCCTCCCCCGGCGGCACGGTGAGCACGACGCCTCGTCCACCCAGACGGCGCCGCGAGTGGGCCTCGGGGGCTCCCATCGGGACCGCCCCCGGTCCGGCGCAACCGTTCGCTACTCGCCGGACACGCCGAAGCGGGTGGCGACCGCGTGCCAGACGGCGTCGCCCCGGTCGTGGCCACCGAGGCCCCGCGTCACGAACGCGGCGCCGTAGCCCGCCGCCGGCTCGGCCCACGCGGAGCACCCGCCCGCGCCGCCCATCCCGAGCTCCACTCGTCCGTCCTCCTCGCCCAGCTGGAAGCCGAGCGTCCAGGTCACCGGCCGGTCGAGCACCCGGTCGTGGCCGGAGGCGGCGGGTTCGACGTACGCACGCCACAGACCGGGTCCGAGGCGGGACGCCACGACGCCGTCGGGGTCGATGACGTCGTCGTAGAACGCGGCCAGTGAGCGGGCGGTGGCGTGCAGGCCCACGGCGGGGAAGGACGTGCCCCGGAAGCGGTCGGAGTTGAGCAGGTCCGGCTCGAGCAGGCCCGGCGGGCGGCCCAGCGCCGGCCCCCAGCGCGGGTCCTCCAGGTACCCCGACCGCCATGTGGGCGTGACCTCGACCAGCTCCGCCACCCGCCGGAGGTCGGCCGTCCCGACGCGCAGGTGCAGGTCCCAGCCGGCCGCGGTGGCGATGCGCGCGAACCGGTCGGCGAGCGGCTCACCGGTCGCGCGGCGCAGCACCTCGTCGAGCAGGTGACCGTAGGTCAGGGCGTGCTCGGCGACTCCCGCACCGGGCGGGTGGACGGGAGCGGCCGCGGCCAGCAGGTCCACGAGGCCCTGCCGGTCGTCGTAGTCGAGGCTGCGCGCCTGCTCCGGGAAAGCGGGCAGCCCGGCCTGGTGGCACAGGAGGTGCCGCGTCGTCGTGGCCTCCTTGCCGGCCCGTGCGAACTCGGGCCAGACCGCCGCGACCGGCTGGTCCAGGTCCAGGTGGCGCTCGGCCACGGCGTCGAGGACCGCGAGCGCGGCGAACGGCTTGGCGACCGAGAAGGTCATGACGAGCGTGTCCGCCACCCAGGGCCGCACGCCGTCCCGGGTCCCGGCGCAGTGGTCGACCTCGACGACCCCGTGCCGCACGACGGCCACGGCGCCACCCGGCTCGCGGCCGGAGGCGACGAGCTCGTCGAGGACGTCGGCGGGAGGGGGGCCCACGCCGCGTCACGCTACGCCCAGCAACGGCCTCGGGTTCGGGAGGTCGCAGCACCGCCGAGCGTGGCCGGCTCCGATGACGTCTGTGCCCCCTCCGGGACGACACCCGGTGACCTGGGTCACGGATCTGCGACGCCTGGTGCACGAGCGCCTAGCGTGAATGGCGCAGGAGGGACCGGGACGCCCAGATGGCTCGCCCGAGACCCGCGCCGCAACGGCTCCGGACGAGCCACTGCGGTACCGAGCCCGAGCGCGCCCGAGGGGTCGCGTTCTCCCCCCGAGGTCGCGTCGGCGACCGATGTCGACGCGTCATCCGTCGCACAGGGGGCGAGGAGCATGAGTACGTACACGAACACGAACCGTCCGACGCAGGTACCCGGAGCGCCGGGGGCCCCACCCCGGGCGGGGGTCAGCGCGGCGGGCTACTGGGTGGGCGCCCTGGTCGCCGTCCTCGCGGTCCTCGGCGCACTGGTCTGGGCGGCGTTCGCCTTCCTCGGCTGGCGCGGCCACGTCGAGGACTTCACCCGGGTCACGCCGCCGGGGACCGCCGTGGTCACGGTGACCGACACCGGAACCGCGTACGTCTACCTCGAGCACGACCGGTCGACGGCCGTCCCGCCGGTGCCGGTCGTCACTGTGCAGGGCCCGTCCGGCGCCGAGGTGGGGCTGACGGCGTACCGCGGTGAGATGCGCTACGACGTCCCCGAGGTCGCGAACCGGATCGGCGACGCGGTACTGACGTTCCCGGCCGACCAGCCGGGCACCTACCGGGTCACCGTCGGGAACGCCGAGGACGGCACCACCATCGCGATCGGCGACGACCTGGTCTGGGCCTACGCCCCACAGGTGGTGGGGATCGTCGCCCTGGTCCTGGGCGGCCTGCTCGTGGGGCTGGCGCTGGTCGTCGTCACCGCGATCCGGCGCTCGACGAGCTGACCCGCAAGGGCCAGCCCTCCGGGCCTCTCGCGCGCGGTCGCGCTCACGAAGCCCGGCAACTGCATCCGACATCACGTCGACAGAAGAAGGAAGTGTTCACACATGAAGCTCACGATTCGTGACCTGATCGCGACCGTACTGGTCGCGGCCATCGGTGTGCCGTACATCGGCTACCTGTTGAACGGCGAGATGCCGTTCGTCGAGGACCCTCGGGGCATGTCGGCGATCGGCTTGGTCCTCGGGATCGGCGCCTTCCTCGTCCTGCGCGGTGGAAACGCCAAGGACCGGGTCGGCCTGACCGAGAACATCCTGGCGGCGGTGGCCGCCGTCCTCGGGCTCGCCGCGCTCGTGTTCGCGGAGACGGCGGCCGCCGAGGTGCTGCTCGCCGTCTTCATGGCCTCCATCCTGGTCGTGTGGGTGGCCGAGATGGCCGACCACGCGGGATGGGTTCCCGGCCACGCCAGCGCGCCCGGGCACGCCTGATCCCAGAAGCCCGCCGGGAGCGGGTGGTCGCCGAGGTGACCCGCCCCGCCCTGCCGGCGGACGGCCGCACCTGCCTCCGGTCCGACCCGGGGGCAGGTGCCGTTGCGTCGCGTGACCCACCGCAGCCCCGGGGCGCGCGGAGGCGGCCGGCGTCCGGGCGGTAGTGTCGAGACGGTCCGGAGGCCACGAGGAGGGGGTTGCGTGCCCGAGCTGGAGATGCTGGAGCTGAGCAAGTCCTACGGTGACCTCCACGCGCTCCGCGAGATGAGCCTCACGGTGACAGCCGGGGAGATCGTCGGCTTCGTCGGCTCCAACGGCGCCGGCAAGACGACGGCGATGCGCATCGCCGTGGGGGTGCTGGCGGCGGACGGCGGGGAGGTTCGCTGGGACGGGCGCCCGGTCGACCTGTCGATCAGCCGCCGGATGGGGTACATGCCCGAGGAGCGGGGCCTGTACCCCCGGATGCGGGTCGGTCACCAGCTCGCCTACCTGGCCCGGCTGCACGGCCGGAGCACGGACGAGGCCGACGCCTCGGTGCGGCGCTGGACCGAGGTGCTCGGCATCTCCGGACGCGTCGACGACGAGGTGCAGAAGCTGTCGCTGGGCAACCAGCAGCGGGTGCAGCTGTGCGCGGCGCTGGTCGCCGACCCGGACATCCTCATCCTCGACGAGCCGTTCTCCGGGCTGGACCCGGTCGCCGTCGACGTCATGAGCCGGGTGCTCAGGGAGCGCGCCGACGCCGGCGTCCCGGTGCTGTTCTCCTCGCACCAGCTCGACCTCGTCGAGCGCCTCTGCGACCGCGTCGGCATCATCAAGGAGGGCTCGATGGTCGCGGTCGGCACCATCGACGACCTGCGAACCCGCGGCGGGCTGCGCTGGCAGGTGGACGGCCCGCCCGCGGCACTCGGGTGGCCCGACCCGCGTCCCCGGGGCCCGGGTGGTGAGCAGCGAGGGCACCCTCACCGTCGTCGAGGTCGAGGACGGGTCGGAGCAGTCGGGCCAGGGCCTGCTGCAGGCCGCGCTGGCGGCAGGTCCCGTCGCCGCGTTCGGCCCGGTCCGCCCGCACCTCGTCGAGCTGTACCGGGACGCGGTCAGCGACACCAGCCACCCGGCGACCGACGCCGGCACGGCACCGGAGGAGGTCGCGTGAGCACGCTCGAGACGATCCGGCTGGTCGCGGGCCGGGAGGTGGCCACTCGCATCCGCTCCCGCGCCTTCCTGTGGACCACGGGGATCCTCCTCGTCGCGATCGTCGGTGGAGGCGTGGTCCTCGACCTCGCCCTCGGCTCTTCCTCCGCGACCACCGTCGCCGTGACCCCGCAGACCGAGTCCCTCGCCCAGCCGATCCAGGAGCTCGCCCGGGGGAGCGGCCAGAGCGTCGACGTCGTCCGGGTCCCTGACGACGCGGCCGCGGAGACGGCGGTGCGCGACGAGGACGTGGACGCCGCGCTCACGGGCGACCCACCCGACTTCACCGTCGTCGTGCGCACCGAGCCCGAGCCGGCCCAGTACGCGATGTTCACGGTGCTGCGCCAGCAGGCGGCGCTCGGCTCGGTGGTGTCGGAGCTGGGTGGGGACCCGGCCGCCGTGTCCGAGCAGCTCGCCTCGGCCACCCCGGACGTGCGTGCCCTCGATCCGGCCCCCGAGCGGGACGGCGGGCAGATCGCGGCCGGCTACGTGGCCGGCATCCTCCTGTTCCTCGCCCTGCAGACGACGGCGCAGCTCGTCGCCCAGGGCGTGGTGGAGGAGAAGTCGACCCGGGTCGTGGAGCTGCTGCTGAGCACGATCCGTCCCTGGCAGCTCATGGCCGGCAAGGTCCTCGGCATCGGTGCGATCGGGCTGGCCCAGGTCGTCGTCGTCATCGGTGCGGCGGCGGGGACCGCGCTGGCGCTCGGCCTGCTCGACACCAGCAGCCTCGACCTGGGGACCACCGTGGTCTGGGCCCTCGCGTGGTTCGCGCTCGGGTTCGTCACCTTCTCGCTGGCGCTCGCCGCCCTGGCCTCGCTGGTCTCCCGCCAGGAGGACGTCGCGTCGGTGACCGCGCCGGTCCTCCTCCTCATGATCATCCCGTACGTCATCGGGATCAGCATCGCGCCGTGGGACCCGACGAACACCATCGTCGTGGTGCTCAGCTACGTCCCCTTCGCCGCACCCCTCGTCATGCCGATGCGGATCGCACTCGGCACCGTGGAGACCTGGCAGGTCCTCGCCTCCTTCGCCCTGTCGGCCGCCCTCGTGCCGGTACTCGTCTGGGCGGCCGGCCGGATCTACTCGAACGCGGTGCTGCGCACCGGGGCCCGGGTGAGCCTGCGCGACGCGCTGCGCACGCGCTGAGGACCTCTCGAAGCCCCATCACCGGTGGGAGACCGGTTCCGTGTACACCCGGTCACACACCCGGTCCGCCGCCGTCACGTCCTGCCTACGATTCAAATGTGGCTGAAGTGAGGCCGATCGAGCTGGTGGCGGCATCGGATGCGGCCCGCACCGAGGTCGGACCGGCTCTCCTCTCTGCCGTGGCCGACCCGGTTCGGTGGACCGTCGTCCGTCACCTCGCCCGTCACGGCACGACCTGCGTCTGCGACCTGCAGGAGCGTGTGCCGGTCGCTGCCAACCTGCTGAGCTACCACCTGAAGGTGCTCCGCGATGCAGGCCTGGTCACCACGGCGCGGCGCGGCCGATGGATCGACTACACGCTCTCCGCCGACGCCGCCGACCGCCTGGCCGACGCCCTTCCCGTGGGCACGACAGGCAGCCGGCCATGACCGCCACCGCGCACCTGCCCACCACGCGGGCCGGCCGTGGGGTGGCCCTGACCGGCCTGGCGGCGGTGTGGACGCTGGCCTACTGGGTGAACGGGTGGCTGTGGGACCGGATGTTCTACGACCTGCTGGGCCTGGACCCCGGGGCCCGGCTCACCGAGACCCTGCACTTCTTCTTCTACGACACGGTGAAGATCGCTCTCCTGCTGTCGGGCATCATCTTCGTGATCACCCTCCTGCGCTCCTACATGAGCATCGAGCGGACCCGGGCGCTGCTCGGCGGGCGCCGCGAGGGGGTCGGCAACGTCATGGCCGCGGGGCTGGGGGTGGTGACCCCGTTCTGCTCGTGCAGCGCGGTGCCCGCGTTCATCGGCTTCGTCGCCGCCGGGGTCCCGCTGGGGGTGACGTTGAGCTTCCTCATCGCCAGCCCGCTCGTCAACGAGGTCGCCATCGGCCTGCTGCTCACCCTGTTCGGGTGGCAGGTCACCCTCGCGTACATCGCGGCCGGCGTGTCGATCGCCGTCGTGGCCGGCTGGGCCCTCGGACGGCTCCGGCTCGAGCGCTACGTCGAGCCGTTCGTCTTCGAGACCACGCTCGGCGGCCGGGCCGTCGACCCCGCCGCACGGTTGACCTTCCCGGAGCGGGTGCAGGTGGCCGCCGAGGAGGTCGGGACCATCCTGCGGAGGATCTGGCCGTACCTGCTGGTCGGCATCGGCCTCGGCGCGGTGATCCACGGATGGGCACCCGAGGACCTCTTCACCGACTACGCCGGCCCGGACAACGCCTTCGGGGTGCTGGTGGCGGTCGGCCTCGGGATCCCGCTCTACTCGAACGCGGCCGGCATCCTCCCCCTGGTCGAGGCCCTGCACGACAAGGGCCTCCCCATGGGCACCCTGCTCGCCTTCATGATGGCCGTCGTCGCGCTCTCCCTGCCGGAGATGATCCTGCTGCGCCGCGTCCTCAAGCCCCGGCTGCTCGCCGTCTACGTCGGCGTCGTCGGCGCCTCGATCGTCGCCGTGGGTTACCTGTTCAACGTCATGCTCGCCTGAGCACCACCGAGAGGAGATCCTCATGATCGTCAAGATCCTGGGACCCGGCTGCGCCAACTGTCAGCGCCTGGAGCGCAGCACGAGGGAGGCCATCGCGGACCTGGGGCTGGACGCCACCGTGGAGAAGGTCGAGGACTACCCGACCATCGCCTCGTACGGCGTCATGTCCACCCCAGGCCTGGTCGTGGACGGCAAGGTCCTCGTCTCCGGCCGCGTGCCCCGACCCGCGGAAGTCGCACAGCTCCTCACCGCCGCCGCCCGCGGCTGAGACGGCGACGTGACCATGGACCTCCACGCGCTGGTGGCGACCCGTCGTGCCCTCCACGGGGTGGCCGAGCTGGTCATCGCCGGCCCGCAGTACGCAGCCTCGGGGACCCTGCGCCTGCGGGTCGTCCCCGGCGGCTTCGCCGGGGCGACGTCGGGCGTGCGGGTCGACGGCCGCGACCTGGTGTGGGCCGGGGGCCGCACCCCGATCGCCGGCACCTGCCGTGGGCTGGCGGAGGCCGTCGGGGCGCCGGTGGGTGCACCGGACGCCTACCGCGACGGCTCCGGCGTCCAGCCCGACGACGAGCTGGTGGTCGACCCCGAGGCGCTGGCCCTGGTCCTCGGCTGGTTCCAGCGTGGTGACGCCGCGCTGGCCGCCTTCGCCCCGGCCGCCGAGCGGGTGCTGTGGCCGGAGCACTTCGACGTCGGCTACGCCCTGGACGAGGTGAACTACGGGGTCTCGCCCGGCGACGACGGGCACGAGGCGCCGTACGCCTACGTCGGCCCGTGGCAGCGTCGGGAGGGCGACTTCTGGAACGCGTCCTTCGGGGCCACCCGCGCCGCGACCGACCTGCCCGACGTCGACGGCGTCGTCACCTTCTTCGCGCAGGGACGAGCCGCTGCCGCGAGGAGCAGCGGCTGACCCTCCTGGCGCTACGGCGCCGGCTGCATCTCGGGGACGACGCCGAGCTGCTGCAACATCGAGAGCATGTCCATGACGCCCCAGTGCTCGCTGATCTTCCCGGAGTCGTCGAAGCGCATGATGTCGATGAGCTTCACCTCGACCCGCCTGCCCGACGCGGGCATCCCCATCCAGTCGCCCGTCTGGGTGCCGGTGGTGGTGACCCGCGCGACCGCCCGGTCCCCCTCGGCGATCACGTCCTCCACCGCCATGTGGAGGTCCGGGAAGGCCGCCCGGTAGCCCTTGAACAGGCTGATCACGCCCTCCCTGGTCGGTTCGAGGCCCGGCAGCTCCTCGTGCTCGACGAAGCCGTCGGCGGCGAGCTCGCCGAACCCGTCGATGTCCCCGGCGTTGATCAGGTCGTAGGCGCGCCGCATCGTCGCTGCGTGGTCCATGGTCGTCCTCTCGTCACGCCGGCGGTGGTCGCCGGCTCGGTCGCCGGGGGCGGGATGCCTCCGGACGCTTGCCACTTCTCGACCGGCACGTCGGTGCCGGACGTCCGCCCGCGGCTCCCCGACGACGGGTCGGCGGGGAGGGACCCCTCGTCCGCGGTGGTCACGGGCGGTCGACGTCGAAGTCGAGGACCTGCTCGGGCGTCGGCAGGCCGTGCTCCAGGGCGATGCCGTGGACGAGGCGCACGTGCCCGCGGAACCACCGGTCGAAGGGGTCGGGCGAGGCGGCGAGGACCGCGGTCGCCCGGGTGAGGTCGTCGGCCTCGAGGTAGCAGGCGGCGAGGTCCCCGGTGGCCGTGCGCTGCAGCCACACGCCCTCACGCGTGATGCCCGCCCGCCGCCGGGCGTCGCGGTGGGCCTCCCGGCGTGGACCCACCCAGCACGAGGTCAGGGCGGCTCGCTCCTCGTCGACCAGGCCGGGGAGCAACGGGAGGGCGAACGCGAGGCTGGGCACGAGGGCCACCGGCGGCCGGCGCTGGCCGGTCAGCCGATCCTCGTGGCGCGGAACGGTGCCGCGACCAGCTCGACGACGGGCGCGTAGACGCCGCTGTCCATGGCGGCCCGGACCGCCTCGGCCTGCGACTGCGCCGACTCCCAGTCGGCGATCTCGACCAGCCCGTCGTCGTCGTCGAGGGTGGCGTACAGGGTGCTGCCCAGGTATCCGGGCGCGCTCGGCCCGTGGGAGGCGGAGATGCCGGCGAGCACGCTCCTCAGCTCCTCCCGCCTCCCGGGTCGGGCCTGGAACTCGATGACCACCCTGATGGACATACCGGTCCTCCTCCGTCGCAGCGAGGCCGCTCGCCCGGGCACCCGGGACACCACCTGCCCGGCGGAGCCGGCGTACCCGGCTGCGGCTGCCCCCCGATCCTGCGCTCGGTGGGCGCCCGGAACATCACCTGTTCGAGTGATGCACCACGCCGGCGAGCGCGACCCGGTTCGACACCCCGAGCTTGGCGAAGACGTGTCGGAGGTGGGTGTTCACGGTGTGCGGCGAGACGTACAGCTGCTTGGCGACGGCCCCGTTGGTCAGCCCCTCCGCCACGAGCAGGGACACGGCCCGCTCGGTCGCGGTCAGGCTCTCCCATCCCGACACCGGCCGGGCCCTGGCGCCCCGTGCGCCGGGGTTCACGCCGAGCTGTCGCAGCCGGGCGCGGACCCGTCCGGCCCAGGCCTCGGCGCCGGCCCGCTCGTGGCGGTCCAGCGCCTCACGGAGCAGCCCGACGGCCTCGTCGCTGCGGTGTCGCCGGGCCAGCAGCGTCGCGGCGTCCTCGCAGGCTCCGGTGTGCTCGAGGAGGAGGGGGGTGTGCCGGGCCAGGGCCACCGACTCGAGGGCAGGCTCCACGTCGTCGTCGACGAGCCCGCGGCACCGGAGCGCGACGCTTCGGACCGACCCGACGTCGGGGGCGAGGGCGACGTCCGCGGCGAGGGCGTCTGCCACCTCCGCGGCGACGTCGGGGTGGCCCAGCGCGAGGGCGAGGCGGACGAGGTCGGGGGCGAGGCGGCGGTGGTAGTACCGGCTGCCCCGTGCGGTTTCGGCCCGCCAGCACCGGAGCAGGAGGTCGTAGGCACCCTGCGAGTCCCCCGTCGCCGCCTTGAGCCCGGCCAGCGCGAAGGCCACCGCGCCGGCGTTGTACGGGAGGTCCTCCCCCGTGACCGCGGTGGAGAGGCCGCCCGCGAGCTGGGACGCGGACTCCAGGGCGCCGGTCGCCGTCGCGATGACGACCCGGTGCACCAGCGACTGGGACAGCAGCAGCGGATGGCTCTTCTCCCGCGCCGCCTCCCCTCCCGCCACCAGCCGGGGGACGGCGTCGCCCCACTCGCCGACGGCGAAGCAGGCCTCCGCATCGGCCATCAGCGTGTCCGCGAGCCACCAGCCGGAGCGGAACTCGTCGTCGAGGGCGCCACGGTAGGCCGCCCGCGCCTCGGCGACGAGGTCGGCATCGAAGCGGGCCAGCCCCAGGAAGAGCCTGGGCTGGAGCGGCAGGGACAGCAGGTCGTCCGATCCTGCGGAGAGCCTGTCGGCGTGCCGGGCGTGGGCGAGCGCCTCGCCGAAGCGGCCCTGACGGCCCACCGCGACGAGCAGGGCGGTCAGTGCCCAGACCGTCATCCCCGCGTGCCCGGTCCCCTCGGCGGCGACCAGTGCGCGCCGGGCCGTCTCCTCCCCCGCCTGCGGCTCGCCCCGGTAGGTGAGCGCCCAGCTCTGCTGAGCGAGCACCGGGACCTGCTCGGCGGGGCCGAGCCCGTCGAGGCTGCTGCGCGCCACGGCGATGAGCTCGTCGGCCCGGTTCTGCAGGGCCAGGGCGCCGACGAGGGAGAGCCGCAGCGGTGTGTCGGCCTCGGGAGCGTGCCGCCGGTCGAGGACGGCCTCGGCTCGCGCGGCTGCCTCCGCCACCAGCCCGGCCCGGAGCATCGCCTGGACGATCTCCACCGACACGGCATCGGCGTCGGGGTGGCCCCCGGGCAGGAGGGCCTCGGCCCGTCGGAGCAGGTCGACCGCGACGGACGGCGACCGGGTGCCGGCCTCCTGCGCGGCGGCGCGCAGCCAGGCCACCGCCTCCTCGTCACCCCGCTGGGCCCCGAGCACCAGGTGGTCCGCCACGTCGAGCGGCTCCGCCCCCGTGGCCATGAGCGTGACGGCGGCCTCGCGGTGTCGGGCTCGACGGTCGGCCGCCGGGATGTGCTGGTGGATGGCGTCGTGCACCAGCTGGTGCCGGAACGTCACCCGGTCGGCGGTGCCGTCGAGCAGGTGGGCGTCGTACGCGGGGCGCAGGTGTGCGGCCACCTCCGTCTCCGGCCGCCGGGCGACGGCGGAGATGTCGCGGAGCGGGACGGCGTCCCCGAGGACCGCGGCGACCCGGAGCAGCTCCAGCGTCTCCTCCGGCAGGTCGCGCAGGCGGCGGACCACCAGCTCGCCCAGCGAGGGCGGCAACGCGGTGGTCGTCGCGTCGACCCCGTGCTCGGTGCGCCGCAGCATCCCCTCGTCGGACAGGGATCGCAGGAGCGCCAGCGCCCACAGCGGGTTCCCGCCGGCGCCGGCGAGCATGGCGGTGAGCGTCGGACCCGGCGGGGCACCCAGCCTGCCGGCGGCCAGCGTGACGAGGTCCTCGGGGGCGAGCGGCGCGAGCCGGAGGGTGCGTGCGCCCGCGTCCGTCAGGTCGCCGACGAGGCGGGCGACGTCGGCCGTCAGGGGCGACGGCCGTACCGTCACGACGACGGCGAAGGCCGAGAGGGGGAGCCGCCGAACGAGCGCCGAGACCGTCATCAGGCTCGGCGCGTCGGACCAGTGCAGGTCCTCGAGCACCAGGAGCAGGGGCTGCACCGCGCAGCCGGCCTCGACGAGGTCGACGACCTCCTCGACGACCCGGTACTGGAGGTCGCTGGTCCCCGGTGCCTCGGGCCCCCCGGCGAGGAGTGCGCCGATGGCCGCCCTGCGGGGGTCGGCGACCCCGCGCCGCAGGCCGAGCGCCGCCGCGACCAGGCCGAACGGCCGGGTGCGCTCGAAGGGGTGGGCCTGCGCCTGCAGCACCGAGACGCCGGAGGGCACCGCCGTGTCGAGGAGGGCCCGCACGAGGTGGGTCTTGCCGATGCCGGCCTCGCCCTCGACGACGAGCGCCGAGAACCGTCCCCCGGCGAGCGCGCCGAGGGCCGTGGCAGCCGTCGCGAGCTCGACCCCGCGCCCGACGACCCCCTGCGCAGCGGCCACGCCCAAGGGTCTCGCACCCGGGGGCCCTCGTCCAGAGCGCTGCGGGCACGGTGCCGGCGCCCGCAGCGGGCACCGCCCGTCGGCGGCTACTTCTCGACGTAGACGGTGAACGGCGGGATGACGCCGTGCGACTCGGCCTGGGCGGCCACCTCCGGCGGCATCGACTCGAGCAGCGCCCTCAGCGCAGCCAGGTCGTCGGTCTCGAAGGTGACGGCGGCACGCTTGCTGCCGTCGAGCGCGACGAGGTCGGTGACCCCGGTGGCACCCGGCATGGCCGCAGCCCGCTCGTCCTTGCCGGCCAGCCAGCGGTCGACCTCGCGGATGTCGTGCGTGATGATGACTCGGGGCATGCAGCCCACCTCCGTGGCGTCCGTGCGCCGGGGCGGTACCGCCGGCGTCCGATGCCGTCGATGCTGCCCCGCGTCCGGCCGCCGGACATCACACGTTCGAGTGATCCGGACAGCCGGAGTCGGTGCGGTCACCAGGCCTCGGGTGTGGCACCGCGGGTCCGCGACGTCGAGCGCGAGCGGGGGTGTCGCTACCGGCGGCGTCGGAGGCGCGCCACGATCCCGACGGTCAGGACGAACAGCGCGGCGAGCACGGTGGTGTCCGCCGCCGGGATGAAGCGCACCCGCCCGTCGCGGATCGTGTACACGCCGATGCCCCGCACCATGCCGCCGAAGCCACCGCCGGTGCCCTGGTCGTCGGGGCCGGTGCCGCCACCTCCGCCTCCGACCGCGACCGCGACGGGGACCACGGTGATCCCGTCGCGCTCGATGGGCTCGCCGAAGACCCGCTCGATGGCGAGCTGGTCACCGACCCGGGTGAGGATGTCCTCCGGCCTCATCACGCACCTCCGTAACTGCGACGCCGTCCGGCCCCCAGCACACCACGGCGCGCCGCTCCGCGTACAGGCCAAGGCGGGCAGCAGCACCGCGGTCGGGGGCACCTCGGGCCTCGGAACGGCGGACCGCGTCATCCACCGAGGCGCCCCGGTGGCCGTGTGGCATTGCCCTCAGGCCGAAGGCCGCCGATCCTCCCCGTGGCACGGTGGGTGGGTGGAGCCATTCGCCATCGACTGTCAGGGGTTGACCAAGCACTACGGGCGCGTCGTGGCGCTGGAGGGGCTTGACCTGCAGGTTCCGCAGCGCTCGCTCTTCGGCTTCCTCGGCCCGAACGGTGCCGGGAAGACGACCCTGATGCGGGTGCTCCTCGGTCTCGCCGCCCCCACGGGTGGCACGGCGACGGTGCTCGGGCACGACGTCCGCCGCGAGGGCCTGACCGTCCGCAGCCTGGTCGGGTACCTGCCCCAGCAGCCGCACTTCCACGAGGAGCTGACGGCGCGGCAGGTGCTGCGGTACGCCGCCGGGTTCTTCCCCCGTGCACGCGACGGCGACGTCGAGGACGAGATCACCGACGTGCTCGACCTCGTGGGGCTCACCGCGAAGGCCGACAGCCGCGCCGGCGACCTGTCGGGGGGCCAGCGCCAGCGGCTCGGCATCGCCCAGGCACAGATCCACCGGCCCCCGCTGCTCATCCTCGACGAGCCGGCGGCGGCGCTCGACCCGCTGGGCCGGCGTGACGTCCTGGCGGTGATGCGGGCCCTGAAGGAGTCGGCCACCGTGTTCTACTCCACCCACATCCTCGATGACGTCCAGCAGGTCAGTGACGAGGTCGCGATCCTCGAGGGCGGCCGCCGGGTGGTGCAGTCCCCCCTCGACGAGCTCCTGTCCGGCCGCGACGACCACACCTTCCGGCTGACGCTCGCCGGCGGTGGCCAGCGCGTCGTGGAGGACCTGCGCCGGCAGCCGTGGGTGGCCGACGTCGTCGCTCCGCCCCCGGTCGACGGCGAGGAGTGGTCGCTCACGGTCACCCTCGCCGACGGGCGGGCCGACGGGCGGGACCTGCTGCGTCAGGTCCTGGGGCACGAGGAGGTCGAGGTGCTCGGGTTCGGCCGGCCCCGCTCGGAGCTCGAAGAGGTCTTCTTCGACGTCGTCGAGGCAGGTGCACGATGACCGCGTCCGCGCCCACGTCCGCCCTCCGACCGCGGTCCGCGCCCTTCGCCGGGTTCACCAACCAGCTCCGGCGCGAGTCCGGCTCCTGGTGGTCCACCCGCCGGTGGTGGGTGCACGCCCTCACCTGGACGGTCGTGGTCAACGGTCTCCTCGCCGCCACGCTCTGGGTGCTCCCCGAGGTGGGCGTCGCCATGGAAGGACCCCCGGCGACGCCGCTGGAGATCGCCGCCCAGTTCGGCGGGATGGCCGCGGTGCTGGGGTCGGTCGCCGCGGTGGTCGCCGGGCAGGGCATCCTCATCGACGAGCGCCGGACGGGCGTGCTGGAGTGGATGCTCTCCAAGCCGCTGTCGAGGACCGCCCTGGTGGCGGCGAAGTTCACCGCGCACCTCACGGCCCTGCTCGTGGTCGTCGTCGTCATCCCCTGGCTCGGCGTCTGGGCCCAGCTGTCCCTGGCGCTCGGCGAACCGTGGCCGGTCGGGCCGACGCTCGGCGCCGCGTTGCTCGTCGCCCTGCTCGTCGCCTTCACCCTCGCGCTCGTGCTGGCCCTCAGCGCCACGACGTGGTCCCGGGCGCTGGTCGTGGCGCTGCCGCTGGCCGGCATCTTCGGGGCCGACCTGGTCGTCGCCGGGCTCCCCGAGCTCGTGGACCGGCTGCCCTGGAGCGTCGGACGCCTCAGCGGCGCGGTCCTGGCCGACGGTTCGCTCCTCACCACGGGCCCGGTGGTGTCGGCCGCCGTCCTCACCGCGCTGTTCCTGGCCGGAGCGGCGTGGGGGCTGGGTCGCACCGAGCTCTGACGTCCCCGCCGACGGGCCGCTCAGGCCCGGCGAGCTCCCGCAGCCGGCGCACCCCCGCCATCCTGCCCGCCGCGGACGTATCGTCGGACGGTGGGCTGGCGAGCGGCACTGGCGGTGCTCGGGGCGGTGTCCCTGGCGGGGTGCACCGGCGGTCCCCGCCCGTCACCGACCGCGGCGCCCAGCCCGACGACCGTCGGCTGCGCGACCGACCACCCCGCCGCTCCCCTTCCGGAGTGGGCGCAGGGCGGGTTCTTCCCACCCGCGCGGCCGATGCCGCACGTGCTCGGGGACCGCAGCGAGATCGTGGCCATCCTCTGGGCCGAGCACCACCCGCTGCAGGTGCCGCCGCCCGTGGACCGCAACAACAAGATCCTCTGGGTCACCCGCGACGGCTCGGGCGGTCCGCTGGAGATCCGGGCGACCCTGCGGGCATCCGGAGAGAGCGTCACCCGCTCCCTGGCGGAGGGACCCGGCCCGTCGGTCGTCGACCTGCCCGCACCGGGCTGCTGGTCACTCGACCTCTCGTGGGACAGGCACCACGACCACCTGAACCTGGCGTACGCGCCGAGGTAGGAACACCGGGCGCCGAACCCCGAGCCGAGCGCCGGGTGACGTCCGTTGCTGTCCCTGCCCGTCCCTCAGCCGTCGAGCTCGCAGTACACCGTCGGGAGGACGCTGTAGAGGGCCGCGCACCGGACGAGGTCGTCCTTCCACTGCACCTCGTCCGGGGCGTGCGCCTGCTCCTCCCGACCCGGCCCGAAGCCGACGACCGGAATGCCGTGCCGGCCGGCGATCGCGACGCCGTTGGTCGAGAAGGTCCACTTGTCGATGCGCGGCTCCCCGAAGAGCTCGCGGTGGGCCTGTGCGGCGGCCCGCACCTCGCGGGAGTCCTCCGGCACCACCCACGTCGGGAAGTAGCACTGCTGGCCGTACTCGGTCCCGGTCCAGGCCGTCGACCGGTACTCGTAGCACGACACCGTCGCCCCGTGTGTGCGCACCGAGGGCAGCTCCTCGACCTCGCGGAGGGCGCCCTGCCAGGTCTCGCCGTCGGTGAGCCGGCGGTCGAGCGAGATCCAGCAGTGGTCGGCGACGGCGCAGCGCGACGGGGACGTGGAGAAGATCTCCGAGGTCGTCACGGTGCCCTTGCCGAGGAACTCGTCGGCGGGGAGCCGGTCGTTGAGGTCGCGGACGTCGAGGAGGATCTCCGCCATCGTGTAGATCGCGTTGTCGCCCCGCTCCGGCGCCGAGCCGTGGCAGGAGACGCCGGAGACGTCGACGCGGATCTCCATCCGGCCGCGGTGGCCCCGGTAGATGCCCCCGTCGGTCGACTCGGTGGAGACCACGAAGGCGGGCCGCACGCCGTCCTCCTCGATGAGGTGCAGCCAGCACAGCCCGTCGCAGTCCTCCTCCTGCACGGTCGCCGTGACGAGGTAGGTGTACGCGTCCGAGAGCAGGTCGAGGTCCTTGGCGATCCGCGCGCCGTACACCGCGGACACCACCCCGCCGAGCTGGTCGGACGCGCCGCGGCCGCCGACGAGCTCGTCGTCCTCGAAGCCCTCGAAGGGGTCGAAGGTCCAGTTCTCGGGGTTGCCGACCCCGACGGTGTCGATGTGCCCGTCGAAGGCGATGAGCGTCCCACCGGTCCCCATCGACCCGATCGCGCTGCCGAGGGCGTCGATGCGCGTGCTCGTGTAGCCGAGCCGTTGCATCTCCGCGACGACGAGCCGGGCCTTCGCCTCCTCGTGACAGCTCGTCCCCCGGTTGCGGATCAGCGCCCGGAGGAAGGCGACCATCTCGCCGCGGTAGCCCTCGGCGGCCTCACGGACGCGGCCGTAGTCGATCTGTGGCATCGGGTGTTCCCCTTCCTGAGGGTCCGAGTGGCTAGCTCCGGCGGGCGGTGCCCCGCTCCCAGAGGTCGTGGAGCCGGGCGGCGGGGTCCTCGACCCGGCTGAGGAAGACCATCGCGGCGATGGCGTAGGGCTTGTTGCCGGCCTGCTCGTAGAGCGAGGTCCGGTGGGCGTCGAAGACGTCGGCGTCGACCTCGCCCGCGTCACAGCCGACGCCGGTGATGTCGGCGGGCAGCGGGTGGAGGTAGAGACCCTCGCCGCCCCGGGTCGTGCGCATGAGATCGGGGGTGACGGTCCAGTCGCGGTGCTCGGCGTTCTGCGCCAGCATCGCCCGCTCGAGGTCGTGGATGCCGGCGGTGTCGCCTCGCTCGTGCAGCGCCGCCCGCTCCAGCATCGGCTCGAACGGCGCCCAGCTCTTCGCGCACACGACGTCGGCCCCGTCGACGGCCTCGCCCAGGGAGTCCGTGACGGTGAACGACCCGCCGGAGCGCTCGGCCCCGCGGGCGGCCGCCACCAGCGGCTCGTCCAGCAGGCCGTAGCCGCGCGGGTGGGCGAGCACGACGTCCATCCCGAGGCGGGCCATGAGCGCGACCATCCCCTGCGGCACCGAGAGCGGCTTGCCGTAGCTCGGTGAGTGCGCCCACGTCATCGCGAGCCGGCGCCCGCGCAGCTCCTCGACGCCGCCGAACCGGTGGACGAGGTGCAGCAGGTCGGCGAAGGCCTGGGTGGGGTGGTCGACGTCGCTCTGGAGGTTGACCACCGTCGGTCGCTGCTCGAGCGCACCCTCGGCGTGGCTCTCGGTGAGGAACTGCGCGAACTCGGTGATGAAGCGGTGGCCGTGCCCGACGTACAGGTCGTCCCGGATGCCGACGACGTCGGCCATGAACGAGATCATCGTCGCGGTCTCACGCACCGTCTCGCCGTGCGCCACCTGCGAGCTGCCCTCGTCGAAGTCCTGCACCGCGAGGCCGAGCAGGTTGCAGGCCGAGGCGAAGGAGAAGCGGGTGCGCGTCGAGTTGTCGCGGAAGACCGAGACACCGAGGCCGGAGTCGACGATCCGAGCGCTCCGGTTCGCCACGCGCAGCGCCCGCAGCGCGTCGGCGACCGCGAGCACGGCCCGGACCCCGTCGTCGGTGGCGTCCCAGGTGCGCAGGATGTCGGTGCGGTGGAGGGATCGGTGGTCGAGGCCGTCCAGCCGGCCGACCGCCGACGCGAAGTCCGTCGCGCGTCCCGTCCTGGTGATGCCGCCAGTCTAGGGTCGTCGACCCGGCCCCCGGACGTGGAACCGGTCACCCCCTACGCTCGGCCCATGCCCGGCTCGCGGCTCGTCGAGAACCCCCACGTGGACCGCACGCACGTGCCGGCCGGCGACCCCCCGCCACCGGGCTTCCACGCGTCGCTGCCCGGCTTCGCCCCGACGCCGATCCGCTCCGCTCCCACCGCCGCCGACCGGCTCGGCGTCGCGCAGGTGCTGGTCAAGGACGAGAGCCGCCGGATGGGGATGCCGTCGTTCAAGATCCTCGGCGCGTCCTGGGCGACCTACCGCGGCATCCTGGCCAGGCTCGGCCGCGAACCGGGGCCCGAGCCCTCGCTCGACGAGCTGCGCGAGGTGGTCGCCGCCTCGGGCCGCCCGCTGACGCTCGTCGCGGCCACCGACGGCAACCACGGCCACGCGGTCGCGCACCTGGCCGCCCTCCTCCACCTGCCGGCGGTCGTCCTCGTGCCCGCAGGGACCGCCGAGAGCCGCATCGAGCGGATCACCGCAGAGGGGGCCGAGGTGCGGGTCGTCGCCGGCAGCTACGACGACACGATCACCGCGAGCGCGGCCCTCGACGACGAGACCCACGTCGTCATCGACGACACCAGCTGGCAGGGGTACACCGACGTGCCCGGCTGGGTCCTCGACGGCTACGGGACGATGCTCGCCGAGGTCGTGGCCGCGATCGAGCGCGCAGAGGTGCCCGAGCCGACCGTCGTGGCGGCCCAGATCGGGGTCGGGGCGCTGAGCGCCGCCGTCGCGCGCGCCTTCGCACCGCGCCCGGCCCGGATGCTCGTCGGCGTCGAGCCCACCGACGCGGCGTGCGTGACCGAGAGCGCCCTCGCCGGGCACCTCGTCACCGTGCCGGCCGAGGGCGACACGTGCATGGCCGGGCTGAACTGCGGCACACCGTCCCTGGCCGCCCTCGAGAGCAACCTGCGGGGCTACGACCGGTTCGTCACGGTCGACGACGGCTTCGCGGAGGATGCCGTGCGCCTCCTGCACGCCGACGGCATCGAGGCCGGTGAGAGCGGCGCCGCCGGCCTGGCCGGGCTGCTCGCGGAGCGCGACGGGCTCGGGCTCGCCACCGACGACGTCGTGCTCGTACTCCTCACCGAGCGGCCCACCGACCCGCTGCGCTTCGAACGCATCGTCGGGCGCTGACGGCTCGCCAACCCTGCGACGTTGGACATTTCGGGGTGACCCCGAAAAGCCGACCTGGCCCCGCTTGCCAACCCCTGCGACGTCGACGTTTCGGGGTAACCCCGAAAAGTTGCGGCGGGTCAGCGGTCGAACGCGCGCCCCAGGCCTGACCTGCAGGGTCCGTGACGAGCGCCGCACGTGCGGCCCGGCACCGCACCTCGGCCCGATACTGGCGGCATGGCGTTCCCCGAGGCCGTCCCCGAGCTCGACCACGCGCTGCGAAACCAGTTCGGGCTCGCCGACCGGGTCGTCGACGAGGCCGTCCTCGACTCCAGCGCCCGCCGCTTCCGTGACCGCCACATCGTGCTGCCGACCTTCGCCCAGCTCGCCGACCCCCACGGCACCTCCCCGGCCCTGGTCGGCGACGCCGACCCGCACGCGGCCGACCCCCGCAACCTCTGGCGGGTCCACTGGTACAACGACCTCGCCGGCCGGCGGGTCGAGGCGCCCGAGCACGTCGTCCTCCCCCGTGAGCTGACCGGCATCGACAGCCCGGTCCTGGTCGTCCTCGGCAACCGCTTCCCGATGATCTCGACGCACAAGGTGCTCGCGGCGTACGGCTGCCTCGCCCCCCGGGTGGTCACCGGCCAGTTCGACCCGACGTACCACCGGGCGATCTGGCCCTCGACCGGCAACTACGCCCGCGGCGGCATCGCGATCAGCCGGCTGATGGCCTCGCGCGGGGTGGCGATCCTGCCGGAGGGGATGAGCCGGGAGCGCTTCGACTGGCTCGACCGGTGGTGCGAGGACCCCGCGGAGGACGTCATCCGCACCCCGGGCAGCGAGTCGAACGTCAAGGAGATCTACGACGAGTGCAACCGGCTGGCCCGGGAGCCGGAGAACTTCGTCTTCAACCAGTTCGCGGAGTTCGGCAACCACCTGGCCCACTACGCGGTCACCGGCCCGGCCCTCGCCCACGCCGTCGAGGACCACCGTCAGCGGGCCGGCCGGGACCTCGCGCTGGCGCTCATGGTGAGCGCGACCGGGTCCGCGGGCACCATCGCCGCGGGCGAGTACCTCAAGGACACCCACGGCGCGAAGGTGCTGGCCGCGGAGGCGCTCGAGTGCCCGACCCTGCTCCAGAACGGCTTCGGCGAGCACAACATCCAGGGCATCGGCGACAAGCACGTCCCCCTCATCCACAACGTCATGCGGCACGACCTGGTCGCGGCCGTGAGCGACCGGGCCACCGACCACCTCGAGGTGATGTTCAACGAGCCGGCCGGGCTGGCCCACCTCGCCGGACGGGGGGTCCCCGACCGGGTCCTGGGCGCCCTCGCCGACTTCGGGTTCTCCTCGATCTGCAACGTCCTCGCGGCGATCTCGGCGGCGAAGGTGCTCGACCTGGGCCCGGACGACGTCGTCGTCACCGTCGCGACCGACGGGGGGCAGCTGTACCGCTCCGAGCGGGCCCGGATCCTCGAGCGCGACTTCGGCGGCGAGTTCACCACGCTCGACGCCGCGGCCGTCTGGGGCGAGCACCTCGCGGGAGTGCCGACCGACGCGACCCTCGAGCTCACCGAACGCGACCGCAACCGCATCTTCAACCTCGGCTACTACACCTGGGTGGAGCAGCAGGGCACCCCGGTCGAGCTCTTCGAGCGCCGGCGCCACCAGGACTTCTGGCGCGACCTGCGGGCCTACCTGCCGCTGTGGGACGGGCTCATCTCCGACTTCAACGCCCGGGTCGCGTCGCTGCCGGGCGCGTGAGCCACGGGCGGCGCTGCCGCCCCACTGTGATCATCACCCGGTTCCCTCGCCGGACGAGCCGCAGCGGTCCACCATCGGGGTATGAGGTACCGGGCCGCGGACGGCGCCGGAGGCGCCGATGGGTGACGTCATGCGCCCGCTCCCCTTCGCGCACCTCGTCGGGTGGGCGCTGGCCGAGCGCCGCCGCCACGGCACGGTCTTCGGGCTCCGCCAGGAGCACGTCGTCCACCCCTGCGGTCCCCCGGCCCGTGACCCGATGGGGCACGCCGTGGCCACCCTCGTCGGCCCCGCCGCGGGGCCGCACACCCAGCTCGCGCAGAACATCCTCACCGCCTACCTCGCCGGCGCGCGGTTCGTCGAGCTGAAGACCGTGCAGGCGCTCGACGGCGAGGCGATCCGCGCAGCCGTGGCGAAGCCGTGCATCAACGTCGAGGACGAGGGCCTCAACTGCGAGTGGTCCACCGAGCTCACCGTCGGCCAGGCGTACGCGGAGTACGTGCACGCCCACCTCGCCATCCGGGTCCTCGCCGCGGAGCTGGGCCTCGGCGACGGCGACGACGTCGCGTTCAACGCCTCCGTCGGCTACGACCTCGCCGGCCTCCGGGAGCCCGCGATGGTCGCGTTCCTCGACGGACTCCTCGACGCCTCGGCGACCCCGGCCTTCGTCGAGGCCAGCGGCTGGCTCGAGGCGAACCTCGGCCGCTTCACCCGGTTCGACCGCGACCGGCTCGAGCGCGTCACGCCGCGGCTCGCCGACTCGGTGACGATCTCGACGCTGCACGGCTGCCCCCCGGACGAGATCGAGCGGATGGCCGGGCACCTCCTCGACCGGGGCCTGCACACCTACGTCAAGTGCAACCCGACGCTGCTCGGGTACGGCCTCACCCGCCGCACCCTCGACGACCTCGGCTACGCGCACCTCGCCTTCGACGACCACCACTTCACCACCGACCTCCAGCTCGCCGACGCCGTCGCGATGTTCGGCCGGCTGGACCGGCGGGCGCGCGCCGCCGGCCTGGTCTTCGGGGTCAAGCTGAGCAACACCCTGCCCACGGACGTGACCCGCGGCGAGCTGCCCGCGAGCGAGATGTACGTGTCCGGGCGCGCCCTGCTCCCCCTCACCCTCACCCTCGCGGCCACCCTGGCCCGGGCGTTCGACGGCCGGCTGCCGATCTCCTACGCCGGCGGGGCGGACGCGACGAACGTCGCGGACCTCCTGCGCACCGGCATCGCACCGGTCACGGTGTGCACGACCCTGCTCAAGCCCGGCGGGTACGCACGGCTGAACCAACTGGCCGAGCTGTCCACCACCGTGACGGGCGGGGACGGCGGAGGCGAGCCGGGGCGGGTCGACGCCGACGCGGTCGCGGCCCTCGCCGCGCGCGTCGTCGCGGACCCGCGCACCCACAAGCGTCACCGGGAGAAGGTCGGCTCGCGCAAGACCGCCTCCCCGCTGCCGCTCACCGACTGCTTCTCGGCGCCCTGCGAGCACGACGGATGCCCGATCGAGCAGCAGGTCCCCACCTACCTCGCCCTCGCCGCCGCCGGCCGGCACGCCGACGCGTTCCGGGTCGTCGTGCGCGACAACACCGCCCCCACCGTCACCGGCGTCCTGTGCTCCGAGCCCTGCCGCGCGCACTGCACCCGGGTCGACTACGACACCGGGATCGACATCCGGGGCGTCAAGCTGGCGGCGGCGAACGCGGCCCAGGAGTCCTTCATCGCATCCACCACCCCGGCGCCGTTCGCGTGCAGCGCCCGGGTCGCCGTCGTGGGCGCCGGGCCGGCGGGCATCGCGGTCGCGATGTTCCTGCGCCGCAACGGGATCCATGTCGAGGTCTTCGAGAAGCTGGACGGCCCGTACGGCATCGTCCGGCGGATCATCCCCACGTTCCGGATCACCCGGGAGCAGGTCGACCGGGACGTCCGGCTCGCGGAGGCAACCGGGGTGGTCTTCCACTTCGGCTGCGACCCCGACTACGACGTGGCCGACCTGCGGACCCGCTTCGGCCATGTCGTGCTGGCCACGGGATCGTGGGGGCGTGGGGTGACCCCGGTCGAGAGCGGCGGGGAGCTGGTCCGCGACGCCCTCGACTTCCTCTGGGACGCCCAGACCCCGGGCGGGGCGGTGGCCGGGCGGCGGGTCGCCGTCATCGGGGCCGGTGACGTCGCGATGGACTGCGCCCGCACCGTGCTGCGCACGCCTGGCGTCGAACACGTCGCCCTTGTCTACCGCCGCACCGAGCCGTTCATGCCGGCCGCGCAGGAGGACGTGAACGTGGTGCGGGCGGAGGGCGTCGAGGTCCTCGAGCTGATGGCCCCCGTGTCCTACGACGGCTCGGTCCTGCACTGCGAGCGCGCCGAGCTCGCCGCCTACGCGTCCGACGGTCGCCGCACGACCCGGGGCACCGGCACGTTCGTCGACCTTCCGTTCGACACCGTCATCGGTGCGACGGGAGCCACGATCGACGCGGGCGGCTACCTCGCCAACCGGGTCGCGGTCGACGACCGCGGGAGGCCGCGGCTCGGTCCCGACTTCCGAGCCGAGGTCGCCGGGGGCGTCGACGAGGTGTACGTCGCGGGCGACGGCCGGATCGGCCCTGACACCGTGGTGCGGGCCATCGCCGACGCGAAGGTGGTGGCGCGGGCCATCCTGCGCCGCCACGGCCTGCGCGCTGACTTCGACCGTTCCGCCGCACCGGTGTTCACCGCCGAGGACCTCCTCGCCGGACGCCGGGGTCGCCTCGCCGGCCGAACGACCGGGGCAGCCGAGGCGGAGCGCTGCCTGCGCTGCGACGAGGTCTGCGAGATCTGCACGGAGGTGTGCCCGAACCGGGCGAACGTCGCCGTCCGGGTACCCGGGTTCGCCGACGAGCGGCAGATCGTGCACCTCGACGGCCTGTGCAACGAGTGCGGTGACTGCGGCACGTTCTGCCCCCACGCCGGCCTCCCCTACCGCGACAAGGTCACCGTCTTCTGGACCCGCGAGGACTTCGACGGCTCACCGAACGTGGGCTTCCTCCGGCACGGGGAGGGCTACCTCGTCCGGCTGGCGTCCGGCGAGGTCGTCACCCACCGCCGTGGGGGCGCCGACCTCCCCGACGGGCTCGGTCGCGTCCTCGCCGTCATCGAGGCCGAGCACGAGTGGCTGGTCGAGCCGGGCTTCGCCGCGGCGACAGGGGTGGTCGGATGATCGTCGCCGGCTCGCACGTCGTCACCGGGGACCCCGCCCGACCGGTCGTCGCCCGCGGCGGCGTCCTCGTCCGCGACGGGCTCGTGGTGGCGCTCGGACCCGAGGCCGAGCTGCGCGCCGCACACCCGGGCGAGCCGGTCGTCGACACCGGCCGCGTCGTCCTGCCCGGTCTCGTCAACGCGCACACCCACGCCTACAGCGCCTACGCACGCGGCATGGCGGTCCACTCCCCCACCCGCGACTTCGAGGAGATCCTCGCCAACCTCTGGTGGGCCCTGGACCGGCTGCTCGAGCCGGAGGACGTGCGGCTGAACGCGCTGACGACGTTCATGGAGTCGGTCCGCTGCGGCGTCACCACCGTCGTCGACCACCACTCGAGCCCGAACGCGATCACCGGGTCGCTGGCGACGATGGCCGACGCCGCCCGGCTCGTCGGTGTCCGCGCGTGCCTCTGCTACGAGACCTCCGACCGGGACGGGCCCGGCGCCTTCGCCGAGGCGGTCGCGGAGAACCTCTCCTTCATGCGCACCGCCAACGCGGCCGGCCAGCACCGCATCCGCGGCCTGTTCGGGATGCACGCCTCGTTCACCCTCTCCGAGGCGAGCCTCGACACCATCGCGGCCGAAGCGGCCGGCGTCCCCGGCGGGTACCACGTCCACGTGGCCGAGGGCCCCGGCGACCAGCCGCGCACCCGGGAGCTGTGTGGCCGCGGCGTCGTCGACCGGCTCGCCTCCCGCGGGATGCTCGGCCCGGACAGCCTCGCGGCCCACTGCGTCCACACGAGCCCGGCGGAGATCGACGTCCTCGCCGAGCGGCGCGCCCTCGTCGTCCACAACCCGCACTCCAACCTCGGCAACGCGGTCGGGTTCGCGCCGGTCGTCGAGATGCTGCGCCGCGGCATCCGGGTCGGCCTCGGCACCGACGCCTACACGCCGGACGTGCTCGCCTCGATGCAGGTGGCGAAGATCGTCGCCAGCGGCCACCGGCTCGACCCGACGGTGGGGTTCGGGGAGGCCGTCGCCATGCTCGTCGAGAACAACCCGACGATCGCCTCGACGCTGTTCGGATGCGACGTCGGGGTCCTCCGCCCCGGCGCCGTCGCCGACCTCGCCACCCTCGACTACCGGCCCCCGACCCCGCTGGACTCCCGGTCGGTCTGGGGACACGTCGTCTTCGGGATGAGCGGCGCCCAGGTGGCCGACGTCATGGTCGACGGCGAGTGGGTGCTGCGCGACCGCGAGCTCACCCGGCTCGACGAGGCCGAGGTGCTCGCCCACTCGGCCGAGCGGACCGAACGGGTCTGGAAGGAGCTGTGAGGTGACCCTGCTGCGCGGCGGCCGTGTCGTCACCCCGGACGGGGTGCTCGACGGCGCATCGGTGCGCATCGAGGGCGAGACCATCGAGGGGGTCGGGGCGCTCGAGCCCGGGCCGCGCGAGGACCTCCTCGACTGCTCCGGCTGCGTCGTCCTTCCCGGGGGCGTGGAGTCGCACTGCCACCTCGACCTCGAGGCCGGCGACGAGGTCACCGCCGACGACTTCGCGACCGGCACGCGGGCCGCGCTCGCCGGCGGGACGACGACGGTCATCGACTTCGCCACCCAGTTCCACGGGCAGCCGCTCGCCACCGGGTTCGACCGGTGGAGCGCCAAGGCCACCGGCCGGGCGGTCACCGACTTCGCCTTCCACCTCGCGATGACGCAGTGGCGCGAGGACTTCCCGGGGCAGATGGCGGCGATGGTCGAGCGTGGGGTCACCTCGTTCAAGCTCTACATGGCCTACCGCGACACGATGATGGTGGCCGACGACGAGATCCTCGCCGCGCTCACCGCGTCCCGCGCACTCGGCGCGACCATCGGGTTCCACTGCGAGAACGGGCTGCTCGTCGACGCCCTCCGGAGGGCGGCCCTCGCCGCGGGGCACACCACGCCGCACTTCCATGCCGCCACCCGCCCCCCCGTGCTCGAGGCCGAGGCGGTCGAGCGCCTCGAGGTCATCGCGCGGATGGCGAGGGCGCCCCACTACGTCGTCCACCTCTCCTCGGCCGCCGGGCTCGACGCCGTGCGCCGAGGCCGCGCCTCCGGCAACACCGTGGCCGCGGAGACCTGCCCGCAGTACCTGCTCCTCGACGTCAGCGCCTACGGCGGGCCCGACGACGACGACCTGGGCCGGCGGGCGTTCGTCATGAGCCCGCCCCTGCGCACGGCGGCCGACCGCGAGGCCCTCTGGGCCGGGCTCGCCGCCGGCGACGTCCAGTTCGTCGGCACCGACCACTGCTCGTTCGACCTCGTGGGGCAGAAGGACCGGGCCACCGACTTCGCGCACGTCCCGAACGGCATCCCCGGCATCGAGCTGCGGATGGCCCTGATGTACTCCGCCGGCGTCGCGGCGGGCCGCCTGGACCTCCCTCGGTTCGCCGAGGTGACCGCCACCAACGCCGCCCGCTACTTCGGGCTGTACCCGCGCAAGGGCGCCCTCGTCCCCGGCGCCGACGCCGACGTGCTCGTCCTCGACCCCGCCGCCCGGTGGAGGGTCACCCACACCGAGCTGCACGAGAACGTCGACCACACGCCCTACGAGGGCGTCGACGTGCACGGCCGGGTGCGCGACGTCTTCCTGCGCGGCCGGCACGCCGTCGTCGACGGCCGGCTCGCCGACGACCTGCCCACGGGGCACTACCTGCCCTGCGGGGCACCCGACACGGAGGTGCGCTGATGACCACCACGGTGAACGGCCTGGCCCACGAGGCCCCGGCCGGCAGGACCCTGATGACGTGGCTGCGTGAGGACCTCGGGCTCACCTCGGTCAAGGACGGCTGCGCCGACGGCACCTGCGGCACCTGCATCGTCGTCGTCGACGGCAAGCCGGTGAAGGCGTGCACCCGTGACGCCTCGGCCTTCGAGGGCCGGCACGTCACCACCGCCGAAGGGCTCGGGGAGCCGCAGCGGTCCGCCATCGTCTCCGCCTTCGAACAGGAGGGTGCGGTGCAGTGCGGCTTCTGCATGCCCGGGTTCGCGATGACGACCACGGCCCTCCTCGACGCCGACCCCGACCCCAGCCGGGCCGACGTCACCCGAGCGCTGCGGGCGAACGTCTGCCGGTGCAGCGGGTACCGGATGGTCGAGGACGCCGTCCTGCGCACCGGGCGGATCCTGCGCGGCGAGGAGGAGATCGTCCCGCCGCCCGAGCACGTCCACCTGTCCGACCGGGCGCCGCGCCCGGACGCCGCGGAGAAGGTCCTCGGCGCCGGCCTCTACACCGACGACATCCGCCTCGAGGGGATGGTGCACGCCCGGGCCCTGCGGTCGGCGTACCCACGCGCGGTGGTCGAGAGCATCGACGTCAGCCGGGCCCGGGCCCATCCCGACTGCCTCGCGGTGCTCACCGCGGCCGACGTGCCGGAGAACGTCATCGGCCACCTCGTGAACGACTGGGACGTCCTCGTCGCCGAAGGCGCCACCACCCGCTACGTCGGGGACGCGCTCGCGCTCGCCGTCTGCGAGCACGAGGAGGCGCTCGACGAGGTCCTCGGGCTCGTCGACGTCAGGTACACCGAGCTCGAGCCGGTCACCAGCCCCGAGCAGGCACTGGCGCCCGGTGCCCCACGGCTGCACCCCGGCGGCAACGTCCTCACCCGCGAGGTCGTCGACCGGGGCGACGCGGACGCGGCGCTCGCGGCCTCCGCGTTCGTCGTCTCCAACGTCTTCCACACCTCGTGGCAGGAGCACGCCTTCCTCGAGCCGGAGTGCGCCGTCGCCCGCCCGTGGGGCGACGGCGGCGTCGAGGTGTTCACCTCCGGCCAGTCGGTGTACGACGAGCAGCGCGAGATCGCCCGGATGCTCCGCCTTCCCCCCGAGCGGGTGCACGCCCACTCGATGCTCGTCGGCGGCGGCTTCGGCGGCAAGGAGGACATGAGCGTCCAGCACCACGCGGCCCTCGCGGCCTGGCACACCGGGCGTCCGGTCAAGGTCAAGTTCTCCCGGATCGAGAGCCTCGCCTACCACGTCAAGCGGCACCCGATGGACCTCGAGATGACGCTGGGCTGCGACGAGACCGGGCGGATCACCGCGCTCAAGGCCCGGATCGTCGCGGACACCGGGGCCTACGCCTCGCTCGGTGGGCCGGTGCTCCAGCGGGCCGTGACCCACGCCGGCGGGCCGTACGACTACCAGGACTTCCACTGCGAGGGCCTCGCGGTCTACACGAACAACCCCGTGTCGGGCGCCTTCCGCGGCTTCGGGGTGGCCCAGAGCGCGTTCGCCCTCGAGAGCAGCGTCAACCTGCTCGCGGCGGAGGCGGGCATCGACCCGTGGGAGTTCCGGTACCGCAACGCCATCCGGCCCGGACAGGAGCTGCCCAACGGCCAGATCGCCGACGACGCCGTCGGGCTCGTCGAGTGCCTCGAGGCGCTCAAGCCCGACTACGACGCGGACCCCACCGCGGGACTGGCCGTCGCCTTCAAGAACAGCGGCCTCGGGATGGGCGTGCCCGACACCGGACGCTGCCTCGTCTCGGTCGAGCAGGGGGTCGTCCACATCCGCACCTCGGCGGCCGGGATGGGGCAGGGCGTCTCGCAGATGGCGGTGCACATGCTCTGCCAGACCGTCGACGTGCCCCCCGACCGGGTCGTCGTCGAGGCGCCGGACACCGAGCGCACCCCCGACGCCGGCACGTCGACGGCCTCGCGCCAGACGCTCTTCACCGGCGAGGCCGTGCGGCGCGCGGCGGTCGCGCTCCGGGAGGCCCTCGAGGCGGCCGGGGCGCTGGGGCCCGAGGGCGGGCTGGCCGACCCCGCCGCCGCCCTGGCGTCCGTCGAGGGACGGGTGTTCTCCGGCGAGTTCTCCCCGGTGACCGACCCCATCGGGTCCGACAAGGCGAACCCGGTCAGCCACGTCACCTACGGGTACGGCGCCCAGCTCGTCCACCTCGCCGAGGACGGCCGCGTCCGCAAGGTCGTCGCGGCCTACGACGCCGGGACCGTCGTCAACCAGCAGGCGCTCCAGGGCCAGGTCGAGGGCGGCATCGTCATGGGCCTCGGCTACGCCCTCACCGAGGAGTTCGTCGTCGTCGACGGCCGCCCGCAGACGAAGTTCGCCAAGCTCGGCCTGATCCGGTCGACGACGGCCCCCGACATGGAGGTGCGCACCGTTCGGGGCCCCGGCGTGCTGCCGTACGCGTACGGCGCCAAGGGGGTCGGCGAGATCTGCCTCATCCCCACCGCCCCGGCGGTGGCGCACGCCTACCTCCGGCGCGACGGCCGGGCCCGGTTCCGGCTGCCCCTCGAGGGCACGTACTACCACGCGTGAGGTGGCGTCGACGTGGGTCGACGACGGGCCCAGGAGGGAGACCGGCGACGGGACTGCCGCCGCCGGCACGGCTGATGGCCCGATGCGACCCCGCCCGCGGGCCCGGTCCGCTCACCACACGACCGCCTACCCGTAGACGGTCTTGAACGCGTAGTCGTTGAGTCGGTGGGGATGCGCGATGGCAGCCCCGCCGAAGTCGGTCAACGTCGTCGGGTTGCCCACCGCAAGGGTCCTGGGACCGGCGGTGGTGTAGGCGGAGATCTCGTCGAAGTAGACGACGCCGAAGCGGGCGAGCTTGTTGAGGGTCGGGTTGTTCTGCACGAGTTCCAACGTCACCCCGGCATCGACGCTGAGCGCCGGAAGGTCCGGGGCGTTCGTGCTGAGGTTGATGGTCTGGCCTCGCGTCTCGTTGGCGACGCCGATGAGGACCTTCGCCCCGCCCGCGGACTGCGTGTTCACGCAGATCACGGCGCTCATGGCGTCGCCGGGCACCACGGGCAGGTTCGTGACCGGGGCGCCGTTGACGGTGACCGTGCTCGTCACGACCGCGGCGGCGTCGACCGTCATCTCGACGTGGACGTCGGCGAGGAAGCCGACCCCCACGAACGTGTGGAACCAGTTCTTGTTCAACGGTGCCGGGGTGTAGACCAGGTGCGGGACGGTCCAGTGGACGAAGAGCGCGACGAACGGCTCGGAGCTGGTGGTGGGCACGCTGTACCCGCAGTTCTCCACCGGGGACAGCGAGGCCACCTCCGGTGCCGTCGCGGGCTCGCTTCCCGTGAAGTCGGGCGAGAGGTGCGTGAAGCCCACGTACCGGTGCGCCACCGAGTCCCACAGCGCCGCGAGGTGGGGCTCGGTCCGGGTGTCGGGCCGTTGGGGCAGCCCGTGTCGGGTGAGGTCACGCGCGGCCGCGCCGAACGGGCTGAAGCCCTCCGCCGGAGCGGGGAACACCCGCCAGTCCTTCGTGGTCCTCGGACGCTTCTGTGCGGTCATGACCATCACCTCAGCTGTCACGGCCGCTGCTCGACCGTGCTCTCGATGCTACGCCGCGACGGCCTCGGCTGCGCCGACCGGTTTCGGGGCCAGGTTCCACGCGCGCCCGACGTGGGGGATCTGGAGGAGTGGTCGATCAGCGCGATGCCGGCGAACCCGGCCGCGTCGGCGGCGAGGGCGACGTCACGCGGCCACCGGAGTGGCTCGCTCACCTGACCGGAACCTGCGACGGTCGGTCACCTACGGGCCGGCACCGCACGGGCGGTATCACGGGGCAGCGAGTGCACTCCTCAGGACATGACCGGATGACGCCCCCGTCGAAGGGCGCGTCACCCCGACCGGCCCGAGGAGGAGTCATGGTCACGAGGTCGTCGAGGAGGAAGCCCGAGCTCACGCACAACCCGCCCGTCGCGGAGCAGGGCCCGCAGGGCTCGAACCGCGGGGTCCTCGAGGCCGCCCGCCCCGAGGGATGGCAGCCACCGGCGGGGGACCGCCTGGTCGACCTGCACGTCAGCGTCGGCGCGTCCGACCCTTCGGGGCCGCGGCCGCCGTGCACCCTGTGGATCGCGTCGGTCCACCGCACGCCCAAGGCGCAGCACCCCCACACCCAGCGCCGCTCGGCGGCCTCGGACCCGACCGACGGTGCCGTGTTCACGGACGTCCCGCCCGGTCATCACCTCGTCGTCGCCCAGTTCTCGGGGTTCCGCCCCTACGCCTGGCTCATCGACGTCACGTCGACCCGGACGCGCGTCGAGCTGCCCGCTCCTCCGCTGCTCCCCGTGCGCTCGGAAGCTCGAGGAACGGGTCCTCGTCCGTGCCGGAGAGGCGCATCCCCACATCAGGCACGTGCGAGGCTTCATGGGCCGGTTCGGCTACATCCACGAGGCAGTTCGGGCGATGGGGGGTTGCCACGAGCCACCCGCCGTCGCCGACGACCGTGCACTCGACCACGGCCTGGGGCAGGCGCTGGGACTCTTCCAGGAGCGGTGGGGACTCGAGGTCACCGGGACCCTGACGATCGAGACGCTGTTGCTGCTGCAGGCGCCGCGGTGCGGCTTCCCGGACTACCCGTTGGAGTCGAGCGCCGGGCCGACCGGCGTGGACAAGGCCGACCCCATCGTCTTCATGGGCAACCGCTGGGACACGCTGAGCCTGAGATACCTCCGGATGACCGGCACCAGCGACATCACGAACGAGTGGCCCCTCGTCGACGCTGCTCTCGACCGGTGGGCCGAGCGCAGCGCCCTCTCCTTCTCCGCCACCACCTCAGCCTCCCTCTCGCACCTGGAGTTCGACTTCAGGAGGCAGTCGGAGGCGGGGTACCCCTTCGACAAGGGCGGCGACAAGGACGGCAACGTCCTCGCACACGCCTGGGGCCCGCTGAACGGAACGGTCGAGTTCGACGACCACGAGGACTGGGGAAGCACCAGCCTCCCGGCGGTCGCCACCCACGAGATCGGGCACGCGCTCGGCCTGGGCCACACCTCGGTCGAGGCCGCGACGATGTACCCCTGGTACGACACCGGCCAGGCCACCCTGCACGAGACGGATGTGCGAGGTATCCGGAGCCTCTACCCGCACGTCCACCGACACGACGGACCGTTCGTGTCCCACACCCTCTTCGGCTTCGAGAACCACGGCGGCACCGACAGCGTCACCATCGACCTCGGTCGGACCCGGCACTTCCTGGCGTGGGGCTCGATCACGATGATCGACTCGCGGGCCGACTACGACCGCGACAACTGGCACGCCGTCGACGTCTACGAGGTCGACGGTGTGCGGACGAGCTGGCGGGGAGCAGGCGGCGACCACTTCGGCTCACCGACCGCACCCTCGAACGTCTACCGGGGCGCGCACGTCGGGTACGGGCGACGCGTCACCTTCCGGCTGTCCGCGGGCCACGTCGACGACCTCGAGGTCCTCGGCGAAGCGATGGTCCTTGTTCTGGCATAGGCAAAGGAGTGCACGAGATGCCGACATACGTGATCTACGACCGCAAGGACGGTCGCATCCTCCACACCCACCGTGAGTACCTGCTGGACGCCGAGTCGCCATCGGAACTGTCCGACGACGAGGTGCTGTCCGTGGCCGGGGACTCGCTGCCCGAGGGCTGCGACGCGGGAGTCACCCACGTCGAACAGCTCCACCACGCCATCGGCTACCACCACTACGTCGACCCGATGACGCAGGACCTCATGCGGGTCGAGGCCCCGCCACGAGAAGAGGCCCCGCCACGGGAAGGAGAGCGCTCATGAACGCCTACCGAGTCGACCTGTACTGCTACGGGGACACCGGAACGGACACGGCGACCATCGACCTCGGCACCAGCAGGCCCTTCTACGCGTGGTGCCAGATGAACATGCTCGACTCCCGCACGGACTTCGACCGGGACAACGCCGTCTCGGTCGACATCTTCCAGGTCGACGGTGTCCGGACGTCCTGGCGCGCGGCCGGCGGAGACCACTACGGTTCCCCCGACACCGCGTCCAACGTGCACCAGGGCGCCCTCTCCGGCCGCGGGCGGCGCATCACGTTCAGGCTGAGGACCGCCCACCCGTCTGACATGGAGGCCTACGCGACCGGCATCGTGCTGCTGCCCTGAGCACCACCGGACCCCCGGCGGCCGGCGACGACACGGTGGGGGCCACGCCGCACCGCATCGGTGGCCAGTCAGCCTGCGGACCGGTCACCCACGCGGGCACCCCGGGCGTTTCTCAGCTCGTGGCCCTCGACGTCAGGTGGACTTGCGCGGCTTCCTGTCGGCGGTCTTCGGGGACGCGGTCTTCTTCGCGGCCCCCTTCCGGGCTGCGGACCTGCGCCTGCGCGGCTTCTCGCTCATCAGCTGCTCGACGGCTTCACGCATCGACTGGCCACGCAGCGACTCCAGCTGCGCCTCGACCGCCCTCAGGTCCCGTCGCACCTCGGGCGCCTCGGTGCTCTTGGCCAGCGACCGCACCATGCGGGCACCGCGCTCGACGTCATCGGCGGTGAGCTCCCCGCCCTCGTCCGTGGCGAGCTCGGCCGCTCGCTTCACCAACGCCTCGGCCTCGGGACGGATCGACTCGTCATCCATCAGGGCGCCGAGGAGCGGGGTCTGCACCCGCTCGAAGAGGGCGATCCACTCGCGTCCGGCGTCCGTGGTGGCCAGGAGCTCGTCGCGGACCGTCCGGAGCGCGCCGACCTCGGCGTCCGCCCGGAAGACCCGAGCCCCGATCAGCTCGATCGCGCAGATGCACTGCTGCATCAACGCGATGAGCCCCGACTTGGCGTCGCGCTTGACCAGCGTCGGGTCGGTCGGGTGGAAGGACTCCTCGACGGTGCCGGACCACGGCCCGGTCTCGAAGGTGAAACCGTAGGTCTTGCGCAGCTTGGCGTCAGCGATGTGCCGACCGTACGCGTAGTCGCTCTGGGTGCCCGTGGTCGGGTAGAGCGCGACGCCGGGCTCGCTGGTGTAGAGCCGGCCCCGCACCGCGGCGATGGCGTCGCGGATCCGGGAACCCACGGTCTGGAACCGCTGGAGGTCGCGTGCGGGGATGTACTCCTGGTAGCCCGCAACGGGGATGCCCGCGCACGTGCCGCTCGCGAGCGTGGTGAACCGCTTGCTCGGGTCGACGGTCTGGTTCGGCGCGTGCCCCCAGGGCCAGAGGATGAGCTCGGAGTAGGAGTGGACGTCGACGAAGCAGTCGACGCGTCGGGTGTCGAGCAGGCTCTTGATGTTGCGCGTCTCCGGCTCGCTGAACGCGGACGGCCCGCAGTACACCTCGCTGCACGGCGAGCATGAGGTCTGGCCCTGCGTCACGCCCCAGAGGAGGTCGAAGTTCCGGTTGAGGTCCACGCCGTCGCACGACGTGCGCGGGTTGTCGCGCCGGTTCTTGCGCCAGAGCGGGTCCACCGTCATGGCGTGGACACGACCGTCCGGGTTCATGCAGGGCACGAGCCAGAGGTCGAGCGACTCGAGGATGAGCTTGATCTCCGACGCCGTCCAGCGCTTGCCCCCGTAGACGATGTCGGTCCCGCGCGCGTGACTCACGAAGAGGTCGACCGCCAGCTCGATGATCGCGTCGGGGTTCATCAGCTCCCGAGCGTGCGTGCCACCCACCACCAGGACGCCACGACGCTCGCCGCCGCCGCCCGCACGCAGCCTCAGGGCGAAGACCGGACGGCCCTGTACGGAGGTCTGGGGCAGCTGGAACCGGGTGAAGTACGTCGGGAACCAGGAGGCGAGCAGGCTGCTCAGCGAGTCCAGCTGGGCCACCGTGCGGTACATCAGGACCCCTCCTCTCGCGGGATGCCCTGTACTCGCTCCTCGAGCCAGGCCACCGCCTCCTCATCGCTGACGACGAGGTCGGGGCTCAGGGGTTGCGGCCGGATCGTCCGGTGGAGGCGCACCTCGAAGCCCTCGTCGAGCAGCTGCGCCAGCTCGTCGGCGGTGACGAGCAGGCGCACGTCGCCGCGAGGGTCAGGCACGCGGTCGAGGTCGAGGTCGGCGACTCTCGCGAGTGCCCGCTCCTTCTCGCCCGGATGGACGGTCGCCTCGAACCGCATCGGGCGTGCCTCCGCCTCCGTGGGCGCCTTCTCGGTCCTCTTTGCCATCCCCATCGCCTCCTACCGGAGACGGTCCTCTCGCCCGTTGGGGCTGTCAACGGGAGCGTTTCCCGGCGAGCTCTCCTCGGTGACCGACCCCATCGGGTCGACAGAACGAGACCGCCGGCCATGTCACCCACGGGTATGGGGCCCGGCCCTACACCTCGCCGAGGACGTCGGGCCCGGTTCCGGCTGCCCCTCGAGGGCACGTACTACCACGCATGACCTCGCCGGGCTAGCCTCTCGGCAGGGCGCAACCACCGCCCCCGGCGAGAGCCCGCGGTGCTCGTCTGCGCACCATCGTCAGGATCCGAGGCCCCCATGACCGAGATCGACCTCGACGCCATCGCCGCCGAGCGCGATCGGTTACGGGATGCCTACCTCCAGCCCGCGGAGCGCCGGCCGGCGTCCACCGCTCGCGGGCTGCACCACGTCGCCGTCGTCGCGAGGGACGTCGAGGAGACCGTCCGGTTCTACCAGGGCGTCCTCGGGTTCCCGCTGACCGAGATCGTCGAGAACCGCGACTACCCGGGCTCGAACCACTTCTTCGTCGACATCGGCAACGGCAACCTGCTCGCGTTCTTCGACTTCCCCGGCCTCGACGTCGGGCCGTACGCGGAGGTGCTCGGCGGGCTGCACCACATCGCCATCTCCGTCGAACCCGAGCAGTGGCGGCGGCTCAAGGGCCGCCTCGAGGAGGCCGGGGTCGAGTACCTGGAGGAGAGCGGCACGTCGGTCTACCTGCGCGATCCGAACGGCGCCCGGATCGAGCTCATCGCCGACCCGCTCGGCGAGATGTACGGCCTCCGCGTGCTGTGACGGCGTGACCGGCGGGCCGGGCCGAGACGCGGTTCACACCCGTTCGGCCTGTGCAGGGGGCGCCCCCGGACGCAGACTGGAGGGGTCCACAGCGAGGCCATGCACCCTGGCCTCCCGGACGGCTCGAAGGGCTGTCGCGCGACTGGTCGGGTCCTGACCCTGCTCACCGTGGTCGAGACGACGGGAGCGCCATGAGCAGCCAGACCACCACCCCAGACGGCCCTCTCGACGAGCGGTCCGCCGGCGAGGCAGTCGACGCCCGGACCCGGCCCGACGCCACGGGCGACGACCGGCCCTTCGTGTCGCCCGAGCTCGGGGTCGACGGGTTCTTCCCGCACCTCGACGAGCCCCCCGATGCCGCCCCTCTCCTGGGCGCGGCGCCGAGGTACCCCGGCATCCCGACCGTCATCCACGGCAACGGAGCCGTCGCCCACGTGATGAGCCACGTCTGCGGCGGTGTCATCGGCTACCCCATCACGCCCTCGACGGAGATCTCCGAGCTCTACGAGGCCGCCCGGGCCGAGGGCCAGCGCAACGTCTGGGGCAGGCACGCCTTCTTCTTCGAGCCGGAGGGCGAGCACTCCGCGCAGAGCGGCGCGCTCGGCGCCGCGCTCACCGGCGGGCAGTACATCTCCAACGCGTCCTCGAGCCAGGGGATCCTCTACGCGATGGAGTCCCACTACGTCACGGTGGGCAAGAAGATCGGCGGCTTCGTCCTCCAGGTCGCCGCACGCGTGGTGTCCAAGCACTCCCTCAACGTCATGGCCGGGCACGACGACGTCTACGCCCTGCTCGCCTCCGGGTACACGATCCTCTTCGGGTCCAACCCGCAGGAGGCCGCTGACCTCGCGGCGATCGCGTACCGCACCTCGGCGCTCTCGCTCATCCCGGTCGCCAACGCGATGGACGGCTTCTCCACGAGCCACATGCTCAGCGAGGCGCTGCTCCCCGAGCCCGAGCTGCTCCGCGAGTACCTCGGCGACCCGGCCGGGCGGATCCCCTGCCCCACCGTCGCGCAGGAGATGCTCTTCGGCGCCAAGGGCCGCCTCTTCCAGCTCGGCGGCTTCCTCACCCGCCACTCCCGCGACATCCCCGAGAGCGACGTCGCGGACCTGCGGGCCTTCCTCGCGGCGAAGGCCGACGAGGTCGAGACGGACGACGACGGTGCGCTCGTCGGCGCCACCCTCGCCGTGGGTGCCCGAGGAGCTGCACGGCGCGTGGCGGCGGCAGTGGGTCAACTCGTGGGAGAAGGGCACCCGCCAGCTCGTGCCCGCGCTCGTCGACGTCAACAACCCCGGCCTGACCGGACCGGTGCAGAACCAGCCGGACTTCCAGGCCGGCGCGGTCGACCACCGCACCCACTTCGCCTCCGCCGTCCCGGCGCTGGCCCGGCAGGCGATGAGGGAGTACTCCGAGCTCACCGGCCGACGGTATGCGCCGATCCTCACCTACGACTGCGACGACGCCGACGTCGTCATGGTCGGCCTCGGCTCGGTCGGCGACGACGTCCGCGCCGTGCTGCCCCACCTGCGGGACCGGGGCATCCGGGCCGGGCTGGTCTCGGTCAAGCTGCTGCAGCCCTTCCCGGAGGCCGAGGTCGTCGCCGCCCTCGCCGGGAAGAAGGCGGTCATGGTGCTCGAGCGCAGCGACCAGACCGCGCTCACGTCCCTCGTCACCTCCGCCCTGTTCCGGGCCCGTGAGAACGCCGTCGAGCCCCGGCACGAGGGCATCCCCGCGCTCGGCGACACCCCCCGCCTCACCACCGCGATCTTCGGGCTCGGCGGCCACGACCTCCAGCCGCGGCACCTCGTGGCAGCCTTCCGGGAGATGGATGCCGGGACCCTGCCCCCGCTGGTCTACCTCGGCTCCCAGTTCTTCGAGGACCACCCGTCCGAGCGCACCGCGGAGGTGCAGGACCGGCTGCGCGCCGCGTACCCGGAGACCCAGCTCATGGCGCTGCGGACCGAGGGCAACCCGGCCCTGCTGCCGCCCGACGCGATGCGCATCCGGTTCCACTCCGTCGGCGGCTACGGCACCATCGCCACCGGGAAGCTGCTCACCGACATCCTCGCGGGCCTGCTCGGCATGCACAGCAAGTCCGCGCCGAAGTACGGCTCCGAGAAGTCCGGCGCGCCGACGAACTACTACATCACCCTCAGCCCCGAGCCGATCTGGGTGACCAACGCCGAGCTCGAGGACGTCGAGGTCGTCATCGCCCCCGACCACAAGGCGTTCATCCACACCAACCCGCTGAAGGGCCTGGTCCCCGGCGGCACCTTCATCCTCCAGACCAGCCTCTCCGCGGAGGAGCTGTGGCGCGAGCTGCCCGCGCACGCCCGCAGGACGATCCGGGAGAAGCAGGTCCGCTTCTTCACCGTCGACGCCTTCACCGTGGCCCGCCGGCACGCCCCGACCCCCGACCTCGAGACCCGGATGATGGGCATCGCGTTCATCGGCGCGGTTGCCGCCCACGTCGACCGGGTCGCCGCCGGAGCCCCCCGCGAGGACATCCTCGAGCGCGTCCGGCACCAGCTCGAGAAGAAGTTCGGCCGCAAGGGCGAGAGCGTCGTCGAGAGCAACATGGCGGTCATCGTCGACGGCATCGAGGCCACCCGCCGCGTCGACTACGACGCACCCGAGCTCGTCAAGGTGGGCGAGGAGAAGGCGGCCGCGCCGCTGCTCACCGTGGCCCTGTCCGCGTCGATGTGCCCGAGCACCACGGCCGAGCGCACGAGCGGCCTGTTCGACCCGGCCTACTACGAGGACCTCATGCTCCGGCCGTTCCGCGAGGGGACCATCGCCGAGGCGCCGGTGCTCCCGGGCATCGGCCTGTTCATGCCGCCCGGCACGGGCGCGGGGAAGGACAAGGGGCTGTTCCGACGGGAGGTGCCGCGGTTCGACGCGGACGCCTGCACCGGATGCCTGGACTGCGCCCTCGTGTGCCCGGACGCCGCCATCCCGAACACCGTCCACGAGGTGCACGACCTGATCCTCACCGCCGTCGACCGGATCGAGGCGACCCCGGGCCAGAAGGAGAGCCTGCGCCAGGGCGTCTACGGCATCGCCGAGCGGACCCGGGAGGCCCTGCGGCACAGGGACGAGCGGCCGTTCCACGAGGTGGTGGAGACCGCCGCGGCGAACCTGCGTGACGACCCCGTCATGGCGCACGTCGTCGGGCGCCTCGTCGCCGAGCTCGCGACCTACCCGGTCGCGCGGACCCGGCCGTTCTTCGACTCCCCGGAGAGGGAGCAGCCCGGCACCGGCGGCCTCTTCGCCGCGACCATCGACCCGTGGAAGTGCACCGGCTGCCTCGAGTGCATCGACGTCTGCGGGCCGGGCGCGCTCACGGAGGTCGAGCAGGACGCCGGCGTGCTCGCCGGTCTCCAGCAACGCTTCGACTTCATGAGCGCCACGCCGAACACGCCCGAGCGCTTCATCGAGGGCTCCGACGCCCCCGGCGGCGACATCAAGCGGCTGATGCTCGACCACGAGAACTTCTACGCGACGACCGGCGGCCACGGTGGCTGCCGCGGCTGCGGGGAGGTCACCGCCATCCGGCTCGTCATGTCGACCTCGCACGCGGTCGGCGAGCGCCGCCGGCGCCAGCACCTCAAGGAGCTCACCGACCTCGTCGACCGGCTGTACGCCAAGCGGGCCACGGTCGAGGGCGAGGCGCGTCAGCAGCGGCTCACCGAGACCATCGCCACCCTGGAGCGGCGCCTCTACGAGCAGGAGGGCGGCCCGACCGGCAACGGCCCGGCGTCGACGATCGTCGCCAACGCGACGGGGTGCAGCAGCGTCTACGCCTCGACGATGCCGTTCAACAACTACCTCGACCCGTGGGTGAACAGCCTCTTCCAGGACGCCCAGCCGCTGGCCAAGGGCATCTTCGAGGGGGTCGCCGCGCAGAGCGTCGCCGACGTGCGCGCGCTGCGGGTGGCCGAGCTCGAGCTCGCCGACGCGTACGACCCGGAGGTGCACGACACCGAGCTCGCGACGCTGTCGTGGGCCCGGTACAGCCCGGCCGAGAAGGAGCTGCTGCCCACTGTCCTCACCATCGGTGGCGACGGCGCGAGCTACGACATCGGCTTCGGCGCGATGTCGCGCATCCTCGCCAGCGACACCCCCGTCAAGGTGCTCGTCCTCAACTCGGGCGTCTACTCCAACACCGGCGGCCAGGCCTCGACGGCGAGCGTCACCGGCCAGGACTCCGACCTCGCCCGCTTCGGCTCGGCCCACGACGGCAAGCACGAGGCCCGCAAGGAGCTCGGCCTGCTCGCGTCCTTCCACCCGAACGTCTTCGTGTGCTCGACGAGCACCGCGATGCAGGGTCACTTCCTCACGAGCACGATGGAGTTCCTGCGGTACCAGGACGCCGCGGCGGTCCTCGACGTCTACACCCCCTGCGGCTCGGAGCACGGCATCCCGGAGGAGGCGTCGGCGCGGCGGGCCCGGCTCGCGGTCGAGAGCCGGATGAACCCGCTCTTCGTCCACGACCCGCGCCGCGGGTCCACGCTGCACGACTGGTTCAGCCTCGACGGCAACCCCGACGTCGACAAGCCGTGGGCCTCCACCGACCTGGCCTACCGCGACGACGACGGCGAGCTCCAGCTGATGCGGCTGCCCCTGACGCCCGCCGAGTTCGCGCTCGGGGAGACGAGGTTCCGCAAGCAGTTCACGCGCCTGCCGGCCGACCTCGAGCCGGTCGCGGTGCGGATGGACGAGTACGTCGACCTCACCCGCGAGGAGCAGGCGGCCCGGGTGCCGTTCGTCCACGCCACCGACGAGGACCAGCGGCTCGTCAAGGTGCAGTGCTCGTCCGCGATCGTGGCGCTCGTCGAGGACCGGCGCCGCTACTGGCAGGTCCTCCAGTACCTCTCCGGGGTCCACGAGGCGAAGCTCACCGCGCTGCACACGAGCGACCTCGCCGAGCTCCGGGAGCGCTACGAGCAGGCGATGCGGGACCGCGAGTCCGGCATCGACGACATCGCCCAGGCGATGTCCACGCTCGCGACGTCGAGCCGGGCCCCGGTGGGTTCCGGGTCGCCGGCCGTGGGGCGGGCCGGCACGTCCGGTGTCCCTGGTGCGCTCGCTGCGCCCGGCCCCGCGCCGACACCGGCGCAGCCGGCACCGTCATCGGGCGGGCTCGGCACCGTGGGCGCCGTCGGCAGCGCCCCGGCGGACGCGCCGATCTTCCTCGCCGAGGTCGACATCCCGAAGTGCAACGACTGCGGCACCTGCTACCAGGAGCTGCCCCAGATCTTCGAGCCGCACTCGATGGTCGTGAACGGCGCGGTGCAGAAGGTGGCGCGGATGATCCCCGGCGCCCTCGAGACGGTCGAGATGACTCCGGAGCTGCTCAAGCGGGCCGAGCGCGTGAAGAACACCTGCGACGCGGAGATCATCCAATGAGCATCGACGTCTCGGTCGAGCAGCAGGTCGAGCTGCTCCGCCGCCGCCTCGAGGCCGACCCGAGCGCCTTCCGCGAGGTGTTCGTCGAGGACGGCATGAACGCCGTCGTGTGGGAGTTCGCCCAGCCCGAGCTCGGCGAGGACTTCACCCGGGCGATGTGGGAGGTGCTGCTCCGCGAGGACGACGCGAGCACCGTGTTCATGCGCTTCGTCTGGGCGCTGCCGCTCAGCCGCAAGCGGAAGTTCATCCGCGCCATCGACGCCCACCTCTCGGACCGCTACCCGATGTTCGCCGGGCTCAGCGAGGGCTGGCCCGCCGGCAACGCCATCCCACCGCACATCCGCGAACCGAACGAGCGCGAGAAGGACTTCGGCCTCGTCAACGAGGGCTACCTCGGCTACCTCAACGTCGGGCTGACGCGCCGCGAGGTCGACCTGCTCGTCTGGCTCGAGGCGCTGCGCGACAAGCAGTGCGAGGAGAAGCACTGCGAGGTCGGGATCATGGTCGCCGGGAAGTCCGAGCCCCAGGGCGGCTGCCCGGTGAAGATCCACATCCCGCAGGTGCTCGCGCTCGTCGGCACCGGCAGGTTCCACGAGGCGTTCGAGCTCATCGAGTCGTGCAACCCCCTGCCCGACGTCACCGGCCGGGTGTGCCCCCAGGAGCTGCAGTGCCAGGGGGTGTGCATCTTCAAGAACCAGCCCATCGCGATCGGCCAGCTCGAGTGGTTCCTCCCCGAGCGGGAGAAGCTCGTGGACCCCGATGGCCAGGTCCGGCGCTTCGCCGGGCACGTGGACCCCTGGCAGGCGGCCGCGAAGCCGCCGGTCGCGATCATCGGGTCCGGCCCGTCCGGGTTGATCAACGCGTATCTCCTCGCGGCCGACGGCTTCCCGGTCACCGTCTTCGAGGCGTTCCACGCCCTCGGTGGGGTGCTGCGCTACGGCATCCCGGAGTTCCGACTGCCCAACGACCTCATCGACGACGTCGTGGGGAAGATCAAGCTCCTCGGCGGCCGCTTCGTCCCGAACTTCGTCGTGGGCAAGACCGCGACGATCGAGGAGCTGCGGGAGGCCGGTTTCTGGCGGGTCTTCGTCGGAACGGGTGCCGGCCTCCCGCGGTTCATGGACGTGCCCGGGGAGCACTACCTGAACGTCATGTCCGCCAACGAGTTCCTCACCCGGGTCAACCTCATGCAGGGCCTGCGCGAGGACTACGAGACCCCCCTGCCGGAGACCGTCGACAAGGAGGTGCTCGTCATCGGCGGCGGCAACACCGCGATGGATGCCGCCCGCACCGCCCACCGCCTCGGCGGGCACGTGACGATCGTCTACCGGCGCACCCAGAGCGAGATGCCGGCCCGGGTCGAGGAGCTCGAGCACGCGCTCGAGGAGGGCATCGCGCTGCGGGTGCTGCGCGCCCCGCGGGAGTTCCTCGGCGACGACGCCACCGGCTTCGTCTCCGGGACCGTGCTGGACGTCATGGAGCTCGGCGAGCCGGACGCCTCGGGCCGGCGCCGCCCGGTGGCGACCGGCGAGACGGAGGCGATGGCGGCGGACCTCGTCATCATGGCCCTCGGCAACGCCTCGAACCCGATCATCAAGGACTCCGAGCCGGGGCTGCACACGACGAGGTGGGGCACCATCGACCTCGACCACGCCGGCTCGCAGGAGACCTCGATCCACGGCGTGTTCACGGGAGGCGACGCGGCTCGCGGCGGCTCCACCGCGATCAACGCGGCGGGCGACGGCCAGGCGGCGGCCCGAGAGATCATCGGGGCCGTCGACGTGCCCGCGCACGAGGTCGCCGCCATGGTGGCCCGGGCCGGCGAGTTCACCGAGACCGCGTCGAGCCAGCAGACGATCCTCGCCCGGGCCCACCTCGCCGACGGGATCGAGGAGTTCACCGTCCACTCACCAGTCATCGCGCACGCGGCGCGGGCCGGACAGTTCGTCCGGGTGCTGCCCTGGGAGGACGGGGAGCTGATCCCGCTCACCCTCGCCGACTGGGACGCCGACGCGGGCACGATCTGCCTCGTGGTGCAGGGGGTCGGGACGAGCAGTGTCGAGATCAACCGGATGGAGGTCGGGGCCTCGTTCGCCGGCATCGCCGGACCGCTCGGACGCCCGAGCGAGATCACGTCCTACCCCGCCGACGAGACGGTGGTGTTCACCGCGGGCGGGCTCGGGCTGCCGCCGGTGTACCCGATCATGCGCGAGCACCTGCGGGCCGGTAACCACGTCACCCTCATCGCCGGGTTCCGCAGCGCCGGGCTGCTCTTCTGGACCGGGGAGGACGAGCGGGTCGCCGCCCTCCAGCGCCAGTTCGGGGACAGGCTCGACGTCGTGTACACGACCAACGACGGGACGTTCGGGGTGGAGGGCTTCGTCACGACGCCGCTCGAGGGGATGCTCGAGGCGGCGGCCGCCGGGACCGGGCGCGGCATCGCCGAGGTCGTCGCGATCGGGCCGCCGCTCATGATGAGGGCCGTGTCCGACCTGACCCGCCGGTTCGGCGTCCACACCGTCGCGAGCCTGAACTCGATCATGGTCGACGCCACGGGGATGTGCGGCGCCTGCATGGTGCCGGTGACCATCGACGGCAAGACGATCCGCAAGCACGCCTGCATCGACGGCCCGGAGATCGACGCCCACATCATCGACTGGGCCAAGTTCCTCCCCCGGTTCGGCCAGTTCCGCAAGCAGGAGGAGCAGAGCCGCATCCGGCACGGCCTGGGCTGAGGCCCGGCCCGGTCGCGGCGGCCCCGGCGGCGGGGGGGCGACGTGTCGGGCCGTCCCACTCACTGGAGGACGAGCGCGACGACGAAGCCCGCGACGACGACGAGCGCGAGGGCGGAGGCGAGGACGAACCCTCCGCCGCGGTCGCGGAGCGCGTCGACACCGTGTCGCACCTCGCGCACGTACCGGTGTCGGGAGGCAGCGGCCAGGCCGGTGACGACCCCGGCGGCGACGAGCGCCACGCCGAGGGTCGTGTCCCGGTCGCCGTGGACCAGGAGGATGACCGAGACCGAGAAGACGCCGCCCAGGGCGAGCAGGGAGATGCTGCGCTGGAGCTGGTTGCGTTCGAACGGGTACTGCTCGCCCCAGACCCGCCCCGGCTCGGCCGGCACGGTTCTCAGCCCCGTGGCGTGACGATGAGCACCACGACCCCCGCCACGACGAGGAGGACGGCCAGGGCCCCGAGCAACGGGCTCGCGAACCCGGGCAGCGGGTGCCGGAGCCGCAGGGCCCGCTCGGTGACCCACCAGCGGCGCACCCCGACCCCGCATGCTCCGACGGCGACCGTGACGAGGCCGAGCGCGATGGCCTCGCTCCCGTACCGCGGACGCTCGAGGAAGAGCCGGTCCACCGCGACGGCCGCAGCGAGCAGGGTCACCGCCAGTCGCAGCCACGCGAGGTAGGTGCGCTCGTTGGCCAGGGTGTAGAGCGGGTCCGGCTCCTCCCCGGCGTCGAACACGGCCCGCGGCGAGCGAGTCCCCCGTGCCCCGTCGTCCTCGAACCGCATCACCTCGTTGTCCGCCATGTCGACACGCTAGACCTCCTTGCTGTGCCGGTCGGCCGCTGACGTCGGGCGCGGGGCACCGCGGCCACCGGCGTCGGCCGTGGTCCGGCGGGGCCCGACGTCGAAGGGGGAGACCAGCGTGCCGGGCCTGCTCTACGCTGCGGCCATGCTCATCATCGGAATCATCCTCCTCGGCATGATCGCCGGTGCCGGGGCTCAGCTGGTCCTCCAACGCGGCAGTGGCATCAACTGGCCGATGGCGCTCGTCACCGGTGTCATCGGGTCCTTCATCGGGGGGCTCTTCTTCAGCCTCCTGGCCGGTGACGGCCTCGAGCTCAGGCCGAGCGGGATCATCGGCTCGATCTTCGGCGCCGCGGCCGTGACGCTCCTCTGGGACTGGATCCAGGGGCGCCGCGCACCGAAGAAGGAGGAACCCCCGCGCCCGCACGTGGGGTGAACGACCAGGTCGGCGGCGCGCGCTGCCGATCAGCCCGGCGGGTCGAGGGCACGCAGCCCCTGCAGGTCGACGCACACGAGGCCCCGCCGTTCGAGGAGCATCGCGAGCACGGCGCCGCAGGCCCGGCACCGCAGCACGGTGGCCGGTCCGATGAACACGGCGACCTCGGCGAGCACGAAGCCCGCACCACAGCCCCCGCAGACACCGCGAGCGGTGGTCATGTCGGTGCCGAAGGCTGCAGCCAGGGCACCCGCGGCCGCATTGCCGTCGAGCCCGGGGCTCACGGCACGACCTCCGTCGCCGTCAGGTCGTCGCGCTCAGGGGCGGTGTACGCGTAGGAGCTGGGTTCGCCGACGTGGTCGTCGCCGGGCCGGAACCCGAAGGAGATGACCTCGTGGGAGGACGCCTCGAGGGCCCGGTCGATGGTGTCGAGGGCGGGGGCGCGGCGTCCGCTGACCCGCGTGACGGCCAGGTCGAAGGAGTGCCAGAAGAAGTCCACCAACGACCTGTGGCCGGAGGACGAGGTGGGCACTGCAAGGGCGTGAGAGTGATCAGCGGAGGGTGGTGCAGGGTGCGCGGGTCGGCCTCGCAGCCCTCAGCAGGCATGGTTCAACGCCGGAGAGGCCGGGTGAGCGGAGAATCGTCCCGGCCTGCCCCCGCAGCAGTTGCCGAACCAACCGCGTCATCACCGTGATGACGCGTGTACTCCAGGGCGACGCTGCAATTGCCCCGACTTGGCCGAACATCCGCGACATCACTGTGATGACGCGGAACCTCGGGGCGACGTCACCCGATCGGGGCGGTGTGCTGCGGGCCGTGGACAACGCGCGCAACGACTGCGCGGAGTGGTCCGCCGCCGACTGGACGTTTCGCCGCCGAGCGGACCGCCGAGGTGATGCGACCGGCTGGGGGTCTTCCTCGGCACGGGCAGCGGCCCCGACGCAGCGGGTGCGTCATCGCCGGAGTGACCTGCGGCGGAAGTCCGTGCCGACGAGCATCGTGACGGTTTCGTGCACCTCACCCGAGTCGATGACGTCGGACGTACGATTGTCGGGAGGGCGTGGTCGTCGTGAGCCGTTTCCTGATCGCCGCAGCCAGACTGTTCGTGCTGGCGCTGTTCGGGTGGGCCGCGGTCGGCGTCGGGCTGGCAGCGCCGGCGGAGGCGGTGTCCGAGCAGCCCGCCCGAGTCCTGGCCACCGAGGTGTCGGCGGCGATCACCCCCGTCGTCGCGGACCAGGTCGCCGCGGGGCTCGAGCGGGCCAACGGCGGTGGGTTCACCGCGTACGTCATCGAGCTGGACACTCCCGGTGGACTCGTGACGGCGATGCGCGACATCGTCGAGGGCATCCTCGCCAGCGAGGTGCCCGTCATCGTCTACGTCAGCCCGGCCGGGGCCCGGGCCGCATCCGCCGGGGCGGTCATCACCTATGCGTCGCACGTCGCGGTCATGGCCCCAGGCACGACGATCGGGGCCGCCACCCCGGTCGGGATGGAGGGCGAGGACCTCGGCGACAAGATCGTCAACGACGCCGCGTCCCAGGCCCGCGCCCTGGCCGAGCTCCGAGGGCGCGACGTCGACTTCGCCGTGGAGTCGGTGACGGAGGGCCGCTCGGTGAGCGTGGGCGAGGCCGTGGACCTCGGCGTCGTCGACGGCCTCGCCACCGACCTCGCCGGTGCGCTCGACCTGGCGGACGGCCGAACGGTGACCGTGGTGGGTGACCGCCAGGTCACCGTCGACACCGCGGGTGCGACGGTCGTCCGTGAGGACATGGGCTTTGTCCGGTCGGTCCTGCAGTTCCTCGCCGACCCGAACATCGCCTTCCTCCTGCTCACACTCGGCACCCTCGGCCTGATCTACGAGCTGTCGACGCCGGGCGTCGGGGTGGCGGGGGCCACCGGGGCCACCGCCCTCCTCCTCGCTCTGTTCAGCCTGTCGGTGCTGCCCGTCAACGTCGTGGGGGTGCTGCTGCTGGCCCTCGCCATGGGGCTCTTCGTCGCGGAGCTGTTCGTGCCCGGGATCGGCGGCTTCGCGTTCGGCGGCGCCGCCGTCCTGCTGCTCTCCTCGGCCTTCCTGTTCGACGAGGCGTCCGGTGTCTCGGTGGACCTGTGGACGGCGGTCCCCGTGGCCGTCGTCATGTTCGGGGCTGCGGTCGTCGCAGCGCGGCTGGCCCACCGGACGCGCCACCAGCGGTCCTCCACGACCGGCGCGGACGTGCTGCTGGGACGTGACGTCGTCACGCAGCACGTCGAGGGCAGCACCGGACGCACGTTCGCCGCCGGGACCTGGTGGACGGTGCGCAGCACCGGCGGGCCGCTCCGCGACGGCGGCACCGCGACGGTCGTCGGGCTGGACGGGCTGACCCTGCTCGCGGAGCCCGGCCCATCGGAGTCCGCTGCCGACCGAGACCTCGCAACGGGAAGGGACGACCAATGAGTACCAGCCTGCTCATCGGGATCGCGCTGGCCGTGATCCTGCTCGCGATCATCCTGATGGCGGCGATCAAGGTGCTGCCGGAGTACGAGCGCGGCGTCATCTTCCGGCTGGGCCGCATCCAACCACTCAAGGGACCCGGGCTGATCGTCATCATCCCGGTCATCGACCAGCTCGTCCGCGTCAACCTGCGCACCCAGACGTACGACATCCCGCCGCAGGACGTCATCACCGAGGACAACGTCACCGTCCGCGTCAACGCCGTCGCGTACTTCAACGTCGTGGACTCCATCCGGTCGGTCCTGTCGATCGACGACTACAGGTACGGCACCCAGCAGGTCGCCCAGACGACCCTGCGCAGCGTGCTCGGCCAGACCTCGCTCGACGCCCTCCTCACCAAGCGCGACGAGATCAACCTCCAGCTCCAGCGGATCATCGACTCCGTCACCGACCCGTGGGGCGTCAAGGTCACCCTCGTCGAGGTCAAGGACGTCATCCTCCCCGAGTCGATGCGCCGTGCCATGGCCAGCCAGGCCGAGGCCGAGCGGAACCGGCGGGCCAAGGTCATCCACGCGCTGGGCGAGAAGGAGGCAGCCCACAACCTCGGCGACGCCGCCGCGATCCTCGAGGAGCACCCCGCGGCCCTCCAGCTGCGGATCCTCAGCACCCTGCTCGAGATCGGGTCGGAGCGGAACTCCGTGATCGCCTTCCCCTTGCCGATGGAGTTGCTCCGCCTGCTCGACACCAAGGCGGCGGCCCGGGACTGAGCTGCGGAGGACCGATGCGTCGCCTGGGGGTTCCACGTCGGCCCGGTCCATCGCCCAGCATCCGTACGGCAGGGATCCCGTCGAGGGGGTACGCGCGATACTCCTGGCATGGCGCGTAACGTCCTGGGCAGCGAGCTGGAGCCGTGCGGCATCGACCCGGTGACCGGCTTCCACCGCGACGGCACCTGCCGTTCCGGTCCCGAGGACGTCGGCAGCCACAGCATCTGTGCCGTCGTCACGCGCGAGTTCCTCGAGCACCAGCGCTCCATCGGGAACGACCTCTCGACCCCGATGCCCCAGTACCGGTTCCCCGGGCTCGTCCCCGGTGACCGCTGGTGCGTGACCGCGGTCAACTGGCTGCGCGCGCAGGCCGAAGGTGTCGCCGCGCCCGTGGTCCTGGCTGCGACGCATGAACGCGCGCTGGAGGTTGTCCCGCTCGAGGTGCTGCGCGCCAACGCCGTGGACGTCCCGGACGACCTCGCCGACCTCGACTGAGGCCGGCGCCCGGCTCTCGGCCCCGGACCGACCGGGCTCCATGGTCGAGGAAGGGGCACGAGGCCCCGCGTGAGGAGTGCACCATGGCCGACGACGAGCACATTGCGGGTTCCCCGGCCCCGATGACCCCCCGACCAGCCCTGACGGGGCGGTCGGCTCAAGTCGTGCCGTCGGCTTCCCCCAGCTCTCGGCCCCACCTTGGCGAGGGGCCCCGAGGTCTCATGCCGCCAGTTGCGGGGATGGGTTGATGGAGGTGAGTCGGGCGCGAGATCAGCAGCCCCGCGCACCTGTCTGCTGACAGATTGACAAGGTCAGGAGCGAGAGCCGGCGAGGGACTCGAACCCCTAACCACCTGTTTGCAAGCGACGCCCCCTTGAAGTCCAGACAGGCCGTTGAGCTGCGGTGATGCCGTGGGCGTGGGAAGAGAGCGGCGAAACATGCGCTCCACGTGCCATCCCGGAGGACACGCCTGGCCACTCGTGTCCCTCAGCCCCCTATTGCACCCGTTGCTATGCCGGACGGCGTGAGCACTCGCGGTGACATCCCCAAACAGGTGATGACGGACGTCGGCATCACCCAGTCGGAGGTTTCCCGTATCAGCGGCGGGCACCGGCCGAGCATGAGCCAGTTCCTGTCCGGGCGCCCGACCTCACCGAGTGAGGGGCGCCGCCAGCATCGCGTGGAGGACGGCGTTCGCCACCTGCGGGTTGGCCACGTCGCCGTGTCCGGAGACGAACGGGTCGGCCCGTAGGTTGTGAATCCGCCTCGGCTCGAACCGGTAGTCGGCATCGAGGTCCTGCAGGGCCTGGGAGTTGTCCGCCTCCGGGGTGTGCTGCGCACCGTTGCTGCCGAGTCCCCCGTACGGGCTGTTCTTGTCGCCGATCGCGGACGCGGCCTGGCCGGCGATGCTCGAGGCCATGGCGTAAGCGATCCCGACGGCCTTGTCGTTGCGGGTGTGGGTGATTGCCATCGGGCCCGCGACCCGCTGGGCGTCGATCATCGTGCGGAACCCACCGGGCTTCTTCGGCTCCCACGCGTCCGCGAACGCGTTGTGCGAGAACGCCGCCTGCAGCAACGACATCGAGGCGACCTCGGAGGAGTCCGGCAGCGCGTCGGCAGCGGCGGTGACCAGTCGGGCACCGAAGGAATGCCCCACCAGGTGCAGCCGGGCCCGACCCGCGACCTGGGCGTGGAGCACGGGTGCGACCGACGTCGCCCCGATGGTGCCGGCTCGCGCCTTCATCTCGTAGTAGGTGAGGTAGTTGAGCAGCGAGCGCCCGCGGGACCACAGCCGGGTGATCGAGGTGCGGAGGCCGGCAGTGCCGCCGGTCGGCACCGCGGAGATGCCGCCCCCCTCCCCGGGTGTGGGCGGGGCTTCCACGAGCAACGTGAGCAGCGCGGTGTGCAGTCGGTCCATGAGCTCCGGACCGGTGAGGTCGAAGAGCTGGTTCGGCGCGTCGGCCGGCTCCGCGGCATCACGGGTCACGAGCGAGCGCAGCAGGTCGGCGAACTCCCGCTGAGCCTTCGGCGAGCCGTCGAGGCTGTCGACGAGGGCGGCCGCCTGCTCCATGGTCGCCTCGGCGTCCGGGCTGTCGAAGGCATCGCTCATCTGGCGCAGGTCGCCCGCGAGCGCCCCGTCGGCGTGTCCTGCCCCGGCCGCGCCGCCGGGGATGAGGTCGGAGTCCGCGAACCGCTTGGAGGGCCAGAGAACGCCGACGACCCCGAAGGTGCGTCCGGCGAGGTCCGGGGAGGTGTCGGCACGCACGCTGTCGAGGCTGGTGAAGAAGTCGTGGTACAGCCTCCTCGCCTCGTCGATGTCGTTGTTCCAGCCGTGGGAGAAGACGACGAGGTCGCTCACCCGGTCGGCCAGCCGGCCCACCGCCGCCGCCTGACCCGGATCCACCGGCGAGCCGTCCTTGGCGAAGACCAGCTCTTCGTAGGGATAGCTCTCGGGAAGTGTCGACATCGTGTCCTCCTAGACCGACTGGATGGCGCGCATGGCGTCGATGAGCCCATGCCCCTGGAAGTCGTGGACCCGTCCCAGGTCGGTCGCGCTGCCGGTGAAGATCTCCTTGATCCGGTCCGGCTGGCCGACGAACTCGCGGCGGATCGACAGGAACGCCGCGATGACGCCGGAGACGTGCGGCGCGGCCATGCTCGTCCCGCTGTCCTCCACGTAGCCGACCGGTTCGCCGACGAGCCCCTCCGCCTTCTGCGCCATGGCTCCGGTGGCGGCCGAGAGGATGCGCTCGCCCGGGGCGACGAGGTCGGGCTTCGCCCGACCGTCTCCCGTTGGCCCCTTGGACGAGAAGTAGGAGACGCCGTAGAGGTGGGGCGAGTCGCGGTGGGTCGAGCCGACGGTGATCGCCCGCGCGGCGTTCCCGGGGTCGTTGATGGTCAGCGGCCGCCCGGCGGCGGCGGCCTGCATCTTCAGCGCGTCGGTGGCGTACGCGTAGCCGCTGTTCCCCGCGGCGACCACGACGACGACCCCGCTGCGCACCATCCGGTCGACCTCGACGCAGAGCGGGCTGTACCCGCAGGCGAACCACTCGGGGTTGAAGTCGTAGCCGAGGCTGAGGTTGATCCCGTGGATGCGCAGCCGGCGCCCGTTCTTGTTGACCTGCTGGATGTGGTCGAGGGCGGAGAGGATGGCACTGGTGCCGCCGACCCCGTCGTCGTCCAGGACCTTGTAGCTGACGATCGAGCAGCGGGGGGCGATCCCCGACAGCTCGGAGAGCCGCTCGGGCTCGCCGGAGACCTCGCCCTGCTCGTCGCGCACCATCCGCACCGCGGTCAGGTGGCCGCCCTCGGGCGCCTTGGCGTGACCGGCGATGATGCCGGCGACGTGCGTACCGTGACCGTTGACGTCAACGGTCGCGTCGCCCTCACCCTTCCCCGCGGTGAAGTCCATGTGCTCGAGCTCGGAGCTGTTGAGGTTGTCGAACTCCGCGAAATGCGGGTGGTCGGCCGCGACCCCGGTGTCGAGCACCGCCCAGCAGATGCGCTCGCCGAAGGCCGCGTACGCCGCGTGGGCCGCATCTGCCTTGACGGTCGAGATCGACCGGTCGAGCAGGGCATGCACCTCGAAGTCCGGCCAGATCCGGAAGATCGGCCGGTCGGCGGTGGCGTTCTGGCGGGCCAGCTCGACGATGACCTCGGGCTGCAGCCGGCCGACGACGTAGGAGCCTCCCGCGTCGGGGTCGGCCACCCCCTGGGCGACCGTCGGATCGCCCGCCGCCTCGACGGCCCGGTCGACGAGCTCGATGATGTGCTGCTGCTCCGGTTCGAGGTCGAGGTTGCGGTCCATCACGACCGGGATCGGGGTGTCGTCGCCTCTCTCCCTGGCCGCCTGGATCTGCTGCAGCAGCGGGATGGCGATAACGGACCGGTCCTGCGACCGGGGGTCGTAGCGGGCCGGCCCACGCTCCGGCTGATCGGGGTTCGGGTTCGGCGGGGGCAGTTTCAGTCCGGCCATCTCGGTCTCCCTCAGCCGATCATCGGGTGAGTGCCGTCGTCGGCGACAGGGAAGCCGGCGGCATCGAGGCTGCGGACGACCCGGCTGACGCGCGGCCGGGTCGAGGTCGCACTGGCATTCATACTCGCACCTCCGTGAATGGTCCAGACGAAGGAGTCTCGGGGCCGGTCGCCTGATACGTCGCACCCCCGGCCGAAGGAACTGGGCGACGGTGGCTGGACGTCATCCGGCACCCCGCGCACCTGTCCGGGCGGCGCGCCCCCGGCGGGACCACCCCTTCGGGTCATGGCCCGGTCGCCTCATGAGGAGGAGGCTGGAGTTTCGGCCATCGCTCGCCGCCGGCGTCGAACGCCGTGACCCACGCTGCGCCGATGAAGGGAGGTCACCGGCGGATGTCGAGTGAGCTCGTCTTCGGTCGGGACCGCGAGCTGCGGTCCGTCGAGGCCTTCCTCGGGTCCGCCGCGGACGGCCTGCGTGTGCTCGCAATCCTCGGTGGCGCCGGGATCGGGAAGTCGACGCTCTGGCGCGCGGCATTGGACCGCGCCTCCTCGACTGGGTCGCTGGTCCTCTCCTGCCAAGGGGGTCCCTTCGAGTCGGGACTCGCCCTCTCCGGGCTGGCGGACCTCTTCGAGGGGGTGCCGACGGAGGTCGTCGCCGCCCTGCCGTCGCCGCAGCGCCGGGCCGTCGACGTGACACTGCTCCGGGCCGACGCGGGCGCGGCCGGCGTCGAGCCGCGCGCCATCACCGCGGCCACGAGGTCCGTCCTCGGCGGGCTGGCCGAGCTCCGCCCCCTCCTCATCGGCGTCGACGACGTCCCCGGGGTCGACACGGCCTCGCTCTCCGTCCTCCGCAACGCCCTCTTCCGGCTGCGGAACCACCGGGTCCGGTGCCTGGTGACGGAGCGGCGCGGTGCGACCGAGCACTCCGTGACCCTCGACCTCGCGCCGGCCGAGCGCACCGAGACCGTCGTCCTCGGACCCCTGGACCCGGCGGCGACGCACCGGCTGCTCACCCGGCACTTCGGACACCCGCTCACGAGGCCGCAGCTGCACCGCATCCACGAGGCGAGCGCCGGCAACCCCCTGCACGCCATCGAGCTCGCCCGAGCGAACCTCGAGGCGCAGAGCGACCCGGCGGCACCCGGGGAGGAGGACGTCCGCGTCCTCATCGAGCGCCGGTTGGCCGACCTCGACGACGACACCCGCGACGCGCTCCTCCAGTGCGCCGCGTCCACCCGACCGACCACCCGCGCGCTGTCCGAGGTCAGGCTCGAGGCCGCCGAGCGGGCCGGCATCGTCACCGTCGCGGACGACGGGGCGGTGCGGTTCACCCATCCCCTCTACGCCGCAGCGGTCTACGACACCGTGCCGGTGATCGGGCGTCGGCGCGTCCACGCGAGGCTGGCCGCACTGGTGACCGATCCCGAGGAGCGCGGTCGCCACCTCGCCCTGTCGCAGGTGGTGCCCGACGGTGAGGTGGCCACCGCCCTGGACGCCGCCGCGCGGCAGGCGCGACGACGCGGCGCGTGGGACTCCGCGGGCGAGCTCTGGGAGCACGCTGCGCGGTTGACCCCTCTGGACCGGCCGGAGGAGCGGACGGCCCGGCTCCTCGAGGCCGCCGAGCACCAGGTGCACGCTGGGGACCGCGCTCGAGGACGGGCCTTGGTCGAGCAGGTCGTCGCCGGACGGCCCGAGGGCGCGCTCCTGGCACGCGCACACTTCCTGCTCGGGGAGATCGCCTACAACGACGAGAGCCACCAGGAGGCGATGAGCCACTTCACGTCGAGCCTCGCCGCGGCGCGCGACGCGGGGGCGCGGGCGACGAGCATGTGCGGGCTGGCCTTCGTCGGGGCGACCACCGGGGACTTCGCCGGCGGGGCCGCGTGGGCCCACCGTGCGCTCGCGGAGGCCTCGGTGGCCGAACACGTGCCCCAGACCGCCGAGATGTCGGCCCTCGTCGTCGTCATGGACTTCCTCTGTGGGCACCCGGCGCAATGGGACCTGCTCGCGGACGCGGTCCGGCTCGAGGACCCCGACGCGGTCGTCTCCCTCCACCGGAGCCCCAGGTTGGTCCAGGCCCTCATGGACCTGTACGTCGGGCGCCACGGCGCCGCCCGGGACGAGCTGGCCGCGGTGTGCGAGGCCGCGCGTAGGCGCGGTGACGAGAGCGACCTCCCGTTCGTCCTGATGTGGTGGAGCTGGCTCGAGACCCGGCTCGGACACCTCGAAGAGGCGCGCCGGCTGGTGGACGAGGGAGCCTGGGTCGCCGAGGCGACCGGCAGCCGGGCGAACCTCGCCTGGGTGCTCGCGCAGGGCGCGTACGTCGACGCCCACCGCGGCGACAGGGACGGCACCCTGGCCGCGTGCGCCAGCGCGAGCTCGGCGCTGCAGCAGGTCGGGACGCGGCTGCCCATGCTGTGGATCGCCGCGGCCACGGCCCTGGTCGAGAACTCCTGCGGCCATCCTCGGGCGGCCTGGGACGCGTGCCGGCCGATCGTGGAGACCATCGAGGCGAGCGGGATGCCGGAGCCGGTGCCGTACTTCTTCCTTCCCGACGCCCTGGAGGCGCTCGTCGCGTGCGGCGAGATCGGGCGGGCGGACGCCCTCGCCGACCTCCTGCTCGACCGCGGACGCGCGACCGGCCGGGCGTGGGCACTGGCCATCGGCTACCGAGGGCAGGGTTTGGTGCGGGCAGCCGCAGGGGAGGTGGACGGCGCAGTCGAGTCCTTCACGCGATCGCTCGCCGAGAACGACCGCATCGAGATGCCCTTCGCCCGCGCCCGCACCGAGCTGCTGCTGGGGATCGCGCACCGCCGCGCGCGCCGACGGCAGCAGGCGCGCACCTGCCTCGCCTCCTCGCTGGCCACCTTCGAACGCCTGGGCGCGGAACGGTATGCAGAGCGGACCCGTCAGGAACTGGCGCGCACCGGGCTCAGCCGAGTCGGGGCCGAACTCTCGGAGACGGAGCGTCGCGTCGCGGAGCTGGCGGGCGGGGGCCGCACGAACCGACAGATCGCCGCGACGCTGTTCGTGAGCCCCAAGACGGTAGAGGCCAACCTGGCGCACGTCTACGGCAAGCTCGGCATCCACTCCCGCGCCGAGCTCGGCGCGGCCATGGCCCGGCAGGCGCGCAAGGGTAGGGAAACACCCGATTCGACCGCCGCGCCGTCCTCGTAGGGTCCGGAGGGTCTCGTCCCTGCGCGCGGCGGGGGTGCGACGTCACCCGAAGCCCGTGGCCCGGAGGTGCTCCAGATGTCGACGATCGACGACAAGCGACAGGAGCTCGCCTGGCTCGGAGCCCCGGTCGACGAAGGGGCGGGGTCGGCGGAGATGGCGACCGCGGACGGCCGGGGCCGGACACGGGACTACGAGAACGGATCCATCTACTGGACTCCGCAGACCGGGGCCCACGAGGTCCACGGCGACATCCGCGTCAAGTGGGCCCGGCTCGGCTCGTGGATCGGATACCCGACCACTGACGAGCTGGGCTGCCCCGACGGCGTCGGCCGTTTCAACCACTTCGAGCACGGCTCCATCTACTGGACGCCCGGGACGGGCGCCCACGAGGTCCACGGGGCCATCCGCGACGAGTGGGCCCGACTGGGCTGGGAGCGTGGGCGCCTGGGCTATCCGACCAGCGACGAGGAGCCGGCGGCCGACGGCCGACGCAGCCGTTTCCAGGGCGGCGACATCACCTGGACGCGAGCCCACGGGGTGAGGGTCGGTCAGCGGATCGACGACTAGGCCCTGCCCCACCATCCGAGGAGACAACCATGACCTTTCCCGTAGGCGGAGGCATCGGCCTTGCATCGGCGGTGGGCGACGCGGCACCCCGGGCCGAGACCTACGTCGCGCACGTCATCGACGCAGCGGCCAACGAGGCGTGGGACGAGTACCGGCCCCGGCTCACCGAGCACCTCGAGGAGGCTCTCGGGCGAGGCGACGTGATCTACAAGGGCGTCACGCTGTATCGCATCGGTATCGAGCTCTCGTCCGACCTCTCCTTCACCGTCGCGCGGGCGCCCGACGGCGACATCCTCGTCAGCGTCACCACGATGACGAACACCATCACGGCCCACGCGACGCAGCCGACCGTCCTCGGCGACTGGGCCGACCCCGCGTTCCGGTTCACCTTCGGGCTCGCCTTCACCTACCGACTGCGCGTCCCGCCGTTGACCGGGCCGATCACGGCGTCGAAGTTCGAGTCGATCCGCGTGCTCGGCGCCGATCTCCAGCCGGGCAACTTCGTCGCCGACGTGCTCTTCGTGGTCAACGCGATCTGGGCATGGCTCACGGGGGACGACTACCTCCAGGTCTTCCGGGACTTCCTCGACAAGACGGACTTCGCCCCGTACGCGAACAAGGCCCTGGGGCCGGTGAACGCGGAGCTCACCCGGCTCGCCGCCGACGGGTACTGGTTCCTCGAGTCCCTGGTCAACCGGCTCGACGGGGGTGGTGGGGGGTTGAGGACCATGAGCCTGCCCGGGGCTCCCACCGACACGCTCGAGGTGCTCCTCACCGCTCGCGGCTTCGACCGCTCGGGTGTCATCGAGGGCGAGATCACCTGGCCCGCGGGGTTCGGGCACCCGACGAGCTCGGCCGTCCCGGTGCTCGGCGCGCTCCGCGACGCCGACAGCGTCTCCGTCGCCGCCGCGTCGGTGCTCGACCGCCAGGCGCAGGTCTCCATCGGCATCGCGCCGGTGGCCCCGGCAGGCGTCGAGCACGGTGAGGTGCTCGATGGCGCCGACCACGTGCGTACGGACCGTCCGGCGTTCGGGGACGGCTCGCCGCTCGCCGGTGCGCTCGCCGCGTTGGCGCCCGCGGCCGCCGCCTCGGCGGCCACCGACCTGCGGGCGGCCGTCGCCAGCCGGTTCGTGGACCTCGTCGGGACCGACGCCTTCGCTCGGCTGCAGACCGAGTTCCTCCTCGGCACGGACGACTTCGTCGTCATCGCTCGCACCCACGTCGACAACGACACCCCCTTCGGCACGGACCGTGTCGTGAGCCGGATGGGGGCGCTCTGGCGCGACGACGACGACACCACGGGCCGCCGGCACTACCGCCTGGTCGACGTCGCGACCGACACGCCGCTCGCCCTCACGTGCGACCTCGCCGAGGGCTACCGGTTCACGGCGCACGATGGCCGGGTGACCGGCGTGAGCGCCGGCTGGCAGGGGTTCGTGACGGTCCACCCCCCGGCCCACCTGGCCGACCTCGCCAAGCTCCGCGTGGACGCCCTGTCCGCGCACGCGTCCGCGGTCGACCAGGTGGCCCTCAATCCTCAGCCGCTCCCGCCGAAGGAGGTGCACGACGTCACCCACGCCCGCCCCGACGTCGCGGTCCGCCAGGCGGTGCAGCGACCCGCGGCCGGGCTCGAGGTCGCCCAGGGCATCGGGGACGCCGTCCGCCACGGGACCATTCGCGATCGGGCGATGGGGGGCGACGCCGTCTCCGAGGCGCTCAGGAAGAAGAAGATGTCGACCGGCGCCGTGATCCACGAGCTCACCGACGAGGCGAAGCGACACCACATCGACCAGGAGGTCATCAACGCGGCCAGGCAGAACCCCTCGGGCTCGGGCGTGGTGGTCGGGATCGACTTCTCCGTGCAGCCGGACCTTCCACCGGACGTCCGCTGAGCGCAGCCGGCCGTGCTCCCCCACCTGCGGCGTGGCCCCCCATCCGGTCACCGGACCTCCACCCGGGTATCAGGCCCCTCTGGTCGTGCTCCTTCTCGACAGGAGGCGCGCCGACGGCGCACCCCACCCGTTGTCCCTGGAAGGGCGTGAGCGTCGCCGTGAACAGCTCCCCATCACTCGACGAGCCCCGACCCACCGATCCATGGCTCGTCGTGCAGGCGCCGGACCGGCTGCGCGGCCAGCGGGTCCCGCTGTCGGGCACCGCGGTGGTCGTCGGCCGGGGCGAGGACGCCGATGTGCGCCTCGACGACCCGTACGTCAGCCGGACCCACGCCGTGCTTCGCCGACTCGGCTCGGGCGTCGTCGTCGAGGACCTCGGGTCGGCTGCCGGGACGACCGTCAACGGCCAACCCGCGAGCGCCGCTGTCCCGCTGGCACCGGGCGACGTCGTCGGGCTCGCCGACGTGCGGATGGTGTTCCAGGCGGAACCGGCCGGGGAGACCATGCTGCTCCCCGCCACGGGCCTGCCCCCACCGGCACCCGAGCCGGAGCACCCTTCCGCGGGCGCGGCCAGGTTCGAGCTGCGCGACCAGAGCGCGGGCGTCATCAGCAACGTCGGACGTGACCAGAACGTCAGCTACGTCGCGCACGTCCGGCAGGAGCGGGAGAGCTTCCTCCGGGAGATCGCGGCCACCAGAACCCGGGCGAGGTCCTTGATCTGGATCGGGCTCGTGATCGCCACTGTCGGCTTCGGCATGTTCGCCTACGCCATCATCCGTACCCTGGCGCGCATCAGCGAGCAGTTCGGCCCCATCTCGTCGGCTCCGCCGGACTTCAGCGACTTCTACGGCACGCCGATCTTCGGCATCCCGTCCGGTTTGGTCGGTTTCGGTCTCGGCGGGATCGGGTCCACGCTCGTCCTCTTCGGCATCATCCTGCACGTGGTCGCGTCGGCGCGTCGCCGCCGCCTCGACCGCGAGCTTCCCAACCCGTACCCGACCCCCTGGGGATCGAGATGACCTTCAACATCGGAAGCCAGAACGCCGGAGTCGTCAACAACGTGGCCGGTGACCAGAGGATCACCGGCGGTCAGCACGGCACGCTGGTCACCACCGAGGACGCAGTGCGCACGGTCGGCGAGCTCCGTGCGGCGCTCGACCAGCTCGACCTCGACGGCCAGACGTCCGCCGCGGCTGAGGAGCACGTCGACGCGATCGAGTCGGGGCTCCGCCGCGATCCCGGACCCGACCGGGCGAAAGTCGCGGGGATTCTCGAACGGCTCACTCGTCTGCTCACCGCGGCCGGAGCGGTCACGACAGCGGGCGTGGCGCTTGTCGGACCCCTTCAGGCGCTGGCCGGATGGCTCGGGTCGTTGGGCGCGCCGACGCTGGCCCTGCTGGCCTAGCGGTTCCGTCGCCAGAGCTCGGCGAGCAGCAGCACTCTTCCGCGCGGTGTGACGGTGCCGCCTGTGAGGAGAGTGCTCTGCAGAGCCAGCGCGAAGGGCAATCCTTGAGCGCCCTGAGTGCCTGTGCCAGCTCTAGCGGCGAATCACCTGGCTCGGGACTGCTGAACTGAAGTGACGCCGCTTGGATGGCTCGGGAGATGGCGAGGTGTGCGCACTACGCGCCATCGCGGAGGAGGCTCACGTCCACTCCTGTCCACCAGCCCGGGCTGTCCTCCAGTGCCAACGAGCCAGGTGCAGGTTGGTGCGACGACCCGTCGCCGACGCTCACCACGACTGCAGGTGAGGAAGGAGCCGCTGCATCGCGGTGACGATGTCCCTGGCCTTCGGGAGGTCCTCGGCGATGTCCTCCGCGCTGAGCTCCGGGGTGTCCAGTCGCGGGTAGTCGGCGTCATTGCGAGTGCGCCGGAGCCGGCCGAACGGACGCACCACAGCGCCACTACGGCCCAGTTGCGCGGTCACCGCCTCCTGGACCGCGATGTGCCCGCCCTTGCTGGTGGCACGCAGCCCCTGGACCGCCAGCGCCGCGGCCATGGACTCGCGGGCGGCGGCGTACAGCAGGTCGTACGCACCCGCCGGGTCGGCATCGGCGACGAGCTCAGCGGAGTACAGGTGTCGCTCGGCCTCGGCGAGCAGGCGCGCCGCGTTCTCCGCCGATGGGGCGACCTGCTCGAGGTCGCCGGCCGCGAGCATGGCTTCGACCTCGCCCCGCTCGGTATCCCAGCGGGTCATGGTCCCTCACCGCCGACCAGGCCGACCATCGGCCGGGACGTGACGGTCGCCTTGAACGGGTCGGCGGCGTCGGCGGCGTCGGCGGCGTCCCAGGCCGCGGGACGTATCCGGCGGATGTTCACCTCGCGACCGAGCCGCTCCCCCGCCCTCTGCGCCACGTCGTCCAGGACGTCCGGGTCTGCGGTCCCCACGACGAGCACGTCGATGTCTCCGGGGACCGGACCGGGCTGCTGGGCGTAGCGGGCGGCCCACGATCCGTAGATCCATGCATCCCGCACCCCGGGCACGTCGGTGAGGAGCTCGCGCAGCACCGGCACCGGGCCGAACGTCACCGCCATCAGGCCGGCCAACGGTCCGAACACCGGGTTCGCGGTATCGGCGCTCACCAGCCGCTGGTTTCCACGCCGCACCTCACGGACCAAACCCGCCTCAGCCAGGCGGTCGACCTCTCGCATGACCGTCGGCCCCGACGCGCCCACGGCCCGGCCGATCTCCGCCAGCGAGAACCCCTCCTCCGGGTGGAGCAGGATCCACGCGATGATGTCCCCCTGCGTGCGCGAGCGCAGCAGCGGGAGCAGCACCGGCGACGCTCCTTTCATGAAAACGAAGATAGCATCGTTTTCATGAAAGGAGAGGCCGTCCCGTCTTCTCCCCCAAGGACGGGCGGCCCCGGCCGACAGGAAGGCGGCTCAACTGCCCATCTCATTACGTTGGTCGAGCTCGTGCTCGACCGCTCGGCGGATCGACGCGGAGACTGACCGGTCGTCAGCAGCCGCGGCCACCCGGATTCGTTCGAGGAGCTCGGGCGGGAAACGCACGGGGATCGGCGTCGTCAGCCGAGCCGCCCGACGACGCCCCGGCCCCTGCGGGACCTGGTTCTCCGGCCGGGCGTAGGACTGGTACTCCTGTTCGGGGGTCATCTGACGCTCGTTGCTCATCGATCACTCCGGCGCTGGCCGTTATCAAGAGGGTCGACATCCAATGGCAAGACCGTCCAATGTATGGCAAACGACTACACCCTCGCGACCAGGGCGGAGCCGTGGACGGCACCGTGATGGGGCTCCGGCCATCACCTTCCGCGTAGCGTTGGCCCGTGGCCCAGGCGCTTCTCATCGCCCGCAACCCCGACCCGGACTCGAGCCTCCCCTACCTCGTACTCATCCCCCTCGGGTCCGGCATCGTGCTGCGCACCCGAGAGACGTGGCCACGCACCTCGAAGGTCTACTGCCATCGCCACGACCAGCCGTGGCCCGAAGATGCCGAGATCGTCGACGAGGTACCACTGGCCTCCGTGTCGCGCCGCGGCGCTGCCATCGACGTCGTCGCCGACCGGACCCGCGAGGCCCGCAGCCAGTTCGTCATCACGCGGGCACGCGGGCGCGAGATGATCTTCTGGCAGTCCGCGCGCGTCGCGAAGGCCGCTCGCCCGAACATCGCGCTCCCCACGGCCCGGGCCGCAGGCCTGGAGCAGCTCGAGATCGTCGTCGACACCCGCGAGCGCTACCCGTGGAAGTTCACCCACCAGCAGGCCACCACCACACGGCGGGCGCTGCCTGTCGGCGACTACGCGGCGCTGGTGGACGGCGACGTCGTCGCCGTCGTCGAGCGCAAGACTCTCGCTGACCTCGCTGGGTCGCTCACCAGCGGCCGGCTGGCATACCGGATGGGCGCACTCGCCGAGGTGCCGCGCGCGGCCGTCGTCGTCGAGGACCGGTACTCGGCCGTCTTCAAGCTCGACCACGTCCGGCCCGCGCTCGTCGCCGACCTCATCGGCGAGTGTCAGGTCCGCTGGCCCTCGGTCCCCGTCGTGTTCGCCGAGAACCGCGCCCTGGCCCAGGAGTGGACCTACCGTTTCCTCGCCGCAGCCGTCCAGGAGCAGCTCCTCGGCGAGGAGGCGCGCCGCATCCTGCCCGACGGGCCACCCGACGCGAGCGACTGATGCAGGGACCCCGGCGCCAGATCCGCGACTCCACGCACCTGTTTACAAGAGCCAATCGGTACGCGCGCCTTAAGGCTCTGACCTGCAAGGACACAGTCCACGCGGCGCAGGCACACCGGGTCCTGCCGCCTACGTGCCATGCGAGTGGGCGCGAATGCCCGCTTATGGCACGGCGATTCGCTGGGGCTCGCCTCCGAAGGCGAGCCCGCGTAGTCGTCAATTCGCCTTCTCGGGCGGCCGCCACGATCTCGCGCGCGGCTTGTCGACCAGACTTGCCGAGCAGGGTCGAAGGCTAGACCGAGATCTCGTGACCGCGCCACGTGCGGCGCCATCATCGTGCTCGTGGCCATCGTCCTGCTGTTCCTGTTCGTCCACGTCGTCCTCCTCCTCGTCATTCCCTCGAGCTGACGGGCCAGGCAATGGAAAGCGCTCGTGCTTGGCATCGCGTGGCGGTCCGTCGGATCTTGCAGTCTCCTCGGCCCATGACTTCGGCGGTTGGGCGCCTCTGCTGCACCAGCAAGTGTCTGTATCGTGCGTGTAAGTACCCATATTTGGGTATATAGTCTCTAACATGAGTTCGCGGGATCGTCTTCGTGAGCGCCTGACGGCGCTGATCGAGGCTGCCGGTTTCAACCGGAGCCAGGCGGCCCATGCCATCGGATGCACGCCGTCCCGACTTGGGGACTACTTGGCCGGGCGCATCATCCCTTCAGCGATGGTTCTGCTCGATCTCGAAGATGCAGCCGAGCAGGCAGTCAACCGCAGTTGGATGCGAGCCTCGGATGTCATCGACGCGGTCGCCACCCACTGTGAGTCTGATCCGATGTGGGCGATGCGGATGCTGCTCCAAGGACGTGACCAGTCCCTCGCTCTAAGCACGCCGGCTCGCCGTGCGATCTGGGCCACGGGAACCCCACGACAGCCTTTGACTGGTCCTTGGAAGACCCTGGCGTACACCTTGCTCCGCGAGAGCGCCCGCGACGGGCGGCCGATCCCCCGGTGGCTCGCTGCCCCGCTGCCGCTACGCGAGCCGTGGGCCCCAATCCCGTTGAGGCAGGGACGACCATTGGACGATGGCCTTGCCAAGCTCGGTATCGAGATCAACGAGCGTGAGCTGGTCACGGCGTGAGCTTCGACCTCGACGCAGCACAGATCCGCCAGCTACTGGATGAACTCGACCGACGCCTCAGCGCGGCTGGGGTCGCGGCCACTGTCTACGTCGTCGGAGGGGCTGCGATCTCACTCCACCTTCCCGACGGAGACCGCCGGACTCAAGACATCGATGGCATCACGACCGATGACCGGGTCGCCGACATCGTTGCGCAGATGGCCGACGAGCTCGGCCTGCCCGAGGGGTGGCTCAACGGAGCCGCCCGCCCCTTCCTCCCACCCATCCCCGCTGACGCCCTCACTCCACCCAGCTCCCCAGGGCTGCGAGTCCAGTTGGCGTCACTCGAGCAGTTGCTCGCCATGAAGCTGGCGGCAGGCCGAGCACGCGACGCCGCGGACATCACCGCCCTGGCAACGGTGCTGCAGGTGGACCCGGAGGAGGCGGTCCAACTGACGCTCAAGGCATACGGGGCGGAGGCACTCGACGTAATCACCAAGCTGGAGGACGTCACGCACGACGCGCAGGCACTCATCCCCGAGCGTCCACGAGACTGACCAGCCGGCGGCACAGGGGCCCTCCCGGCGCTGAGGGTTGCGACGCCATTAGGGGCCGCGCGGAATGCGGCAGTTCCGGACGGATCGCTTCGCGGAACCCTCGCCGATGCAACAGTTGGCGCTGCCTAGGGGTGGTGCCGAACCGCCGGTGTGGGGTCGCTAACGTGCACGTATGCCGAGGGACCCCCATTCGCACTATCTGGACGGGACGGAGCCAGATCCGGTGGACTTCCTGATGCAGGTCGTGGTGCCACCTTCACCGGACTCCGCCACTCGCGGTGACGTCGTGATCACGGTGCTGGAGACCGGCGTCGACCGGTGGGCTGGGGTGTGGCGGCTCGACACCGGCGAATGGGATGGGGAGTGGCCACGCATCACGCAGCTAGGTTCCAGCTTCGGCAGCCGTGCCGAGCTAGTCGATTGGCCCATCGCACAGGACGCGGCCTCGCGCTGGATCCTCGATGAGGAGAAGAGCGTCTTCGTGGAGCTGGCCTGACTGGTGTTGCGGTGCCGCTCCAGCCAACTGAACCTGACCTCGCGTGGCGGTGAGCGAGCTCATGCCACGC